>NZ_BJYM01000015.1 GCF_007991515.1 Oceanobacillus sojae | reverse complement strand
CCATTCCATACAATGAAATTCTTAACGACAATATTTCTTTAGAGCACGAAGCAAAAGTTTCCAAAGTATCTGAGGAACAGCTTTTCTATCTGATGAGCCGCGGTTTATCAGAGGAAGAAGCGACAGAAATGATTGTTATGGGCTTCATTGAACCATTTACAAAAGAACTTCCAATGGAATATGCTGTTGAAATGAACAGATTGATCAGCTTCGAAATGGAAGGTTCCATCGGATAAAAAATTGTAAAAGCTAAAATAAAAAATGACTGCCAGGTTATATGCGGCAGTCATTTTTTATTACCAAACAAATAAAATAAAATGATATTTATACATTTTAGACACATAATCTATTTTGTAAAATATAAAAAATAACATAGTATTCAGTATTTTAATTATCTATTATTATCATTTATTAGTTGTTTGAAATACATATAAGCTTCATTCATACCAAATAATGCAGTATTCAACCTCTTTTTTCTTCCATTTGCAGCATAAATAATGATAGGCTAATTAAAAGACCTTATGATAGAGTCAGGAAAATAACAGGAGGAATCTAGGAATGAAAAAAATTTTATTAGCACTATTCATATTTTTATTTGCAGGTGTGTTGACCGCATGCGGTGGAGATGAAGATGCAGCAGAAACTGAAGATACAGCAGATGAAGCTGCAACAGAAGAAGAGACAGCGGGCGAAACCGATAATGAAGAAGAGAGCGGCGAAGGAAAAGGCGGTTTCTTATGGAAGGTGGAATCTGGTGATACAGAAATGTATTTGCAGGGAACGATTCACTTAGGAAACGATGATTTCTATCCATTAGATCCGGCTATTGAAGAAGCGTTTGATAGTGCAGATGTTGTTCTGCCTGAATTTAATTTACTGGAGGAAACGCCTTCACAGCAAGAAATATTAGAATATGCTACATATGTAGATGACAGTACACTGGAAGAAGAACTGCCGGAAGAAACATATGAGGAGCTTGCATCTATTTTTGAAGAGAATGGATTGGATTTAGAAACAATGAACGATTTTCAGCCATGGTTCGTGGAGATGATGCTGCTTGAACTTGTGACCATGACGAGTGACGTCGACTCACAATCTGCTGTCGATCTATATTTTCTTGAAAAAGCAACAGAGGAAGGGAAAGAAATTGTTTCTTTAGAAAGTGCGGAAGAACAATTTGAGGTGCTTAGCGGTTATTCCATGGAAACCCAAATACAGACATTGGAACTAGCAGTTGAGAGTTATGATGAGGCTGCTGAAGAGATGGAAGGGCTGGCTGATGCATGGCTTGAGGGAAATATCGAAGCAATGGAAACGATGTCCGATGGTTATGAAGAAGCAGGCATTAATGATGAATATATGGAAGAGTTGAATGATAAACGGAATATTGATATGGCAAACAGCTTGGATGAAATTTTACAGGAAGACAGCGGTCAGGTTTATTTTGTCTTTGTGGGGACGGCTCATTTCACCGTTGATCCAAGTATTATAACGGAGCTTGAAGACAAAGGCTATGAAGTAGAGCATGTTTATTAAATCAGATCTAAAATATTCAAAAATCTCGTAAGTATTCGCAGACTTACGAGGTTTTTCTATAATAAAACGAAATTATAGAACGTTTTTAACTGAAGCGGAAATGATAAAGCAAAAAATTATAGAGATATTTTAAAAAGTCATAAAATGTACATTTGAACTCCCTTGCATCTTCATTTAATATTTAACTATATATAGTAATGTTTTTATCTTGTTATACTATATATAGTTTTGGGTAAGTTAAATAGAAATACATCGAAAACATGAAGAAATGAATGGATGGAGAAGAATAGGGAGGCATAGAAAATGGTAGAAATAAAAGAAGCCCCTGCAAGCACAAATATAGATTTAATGCAGGATTTTAAGGATATTGTATCCAGCTCTAATCAGGATTTAATCCAGGAAAATGCAAATGTTGACGGAAAATCACCGTGCGGACAAATGAACAAATTTGCCGGTGAGAGCGCTAAATTTTATGCAAAACAAAATATGCTGCGTCCGGAAGCAAGGCAGGCAATGGAGGATAACTATATTCATATTCATGATTTAGATTACATGCCTACAGGAACAGCGACCTGCTGTCAAATCCCTTTGGGAAAATTATTGAAAAAAGGATTTAACACAGGGCATGGACATATGCGATCCCCGCAAAGCATTATGAGTGCGATGGCATTGGCGGCAATTGTTTTTCAAAGCAACCAAAATCAGCAGCATGGTGGTCAGAGTTTTCAAGCATTTGATTATGATTTGGCTCCCTATGTGAAGAAATCCTATGAAAAACGGCTTCATAAATTACAGCAATATCAGCTTCCCCTTGATCAAAAGGAACTGGAGAAATTAGCTTGGAATGAAACAGATCAGGAATGTTATCAGGCGTGTGAAGCATTCATACATAATTTGAATAGCCTCCATTCCAGAAGCGGCGGTCAGGTTCCATTCACGTCTATTAATTACGGGACAGATACAAGCAGGGAGGGAAGACTGATTATAAAAAATCTGCTTTTAGCTACACAATCAGGATTGGGAAAAGGAGAGACCCCTATTTTTCCAATTCAAATTTTTAAAATGAAAAAAGGGGTTAATTTTTACAAAGGCGATCCAAATCATGACTTGTATCAGTTAGCTCTCGAAACAACGGCAAAACGGCTTTTCCCAAATTTCAGCTTTATTGATGCACCGTTTAACTTAGCTTATTATGAAGAAGGAAATCCTGATTCAGAAGTAGCTTATATGGGCTGCCGTACACGTATTATGGCAAATCGGCATGGAGAGGAAAACAGTGTAGGACGTGGAAATATTTCGTTCACCAGTATTAATCTAGTAAAAATAGCTCTTACAACTTCAACCATGGAAGCATTTATGCAGAAATTAGAGGATTATGCAGAAATCGTCATTCGCCAATTATATGAACGGTATTTATTTCAGACGAATAAACTTGTGAATAATTTCACTTTCTTGCATGGAGAAGGCGTCTGGACAGGCAGTGATGAGCTTAACTCTGGAGATAGATTAGAAAAAGTGCTGAAGCAGGGAAGCTTGAGCGTTGGTTTTATTGGTCTGGCAGAGTGTTTAAAAGTATTGATAGGCAAGCATCATGGAGAATCAGAGCAGGCACAGGAGCTGGGGGAAGAGATTGTTTCCTTCTTACGGAAGAAATGTGATGAGGCTTCGGAATGTTATGATTTGAATTATTCGCTGATTGCAACACCTGCAGAAGGCTTAAGCGGCCGTTTTACGAAACAGGATCAAAAGGATTTTGGAAGAATAGAAGGAGTTACAGACAGAGATTATTATACGAACTCTTTCCATATTCCTGTATACTACCCAATCCGTGCTGTGGAGAAAATAAAACGGGAAGCAGTATATCACCCATATACAAATGCCGGCCATATCACTTATATCGAAGTGGATGGAGATATCAGCAAAAATGTAAAAGCAATCGATACACTTGTAAAAACGATGGCTGAGAGCGGAATCGGGTATGGCAGTATCAATCATCCAGTCGATCGCTGCAAAAGCTGTGGCTATACAGGAATGATTGATAATGAATGTCCAGCTTGCGGGATAACCGATGAAAGGCAATTTGACCGGATTCGGCGTATTACCGGCTATCTGGTAGGAACAATGGATAAATGGAATACTGCTAAGGCATCTGAAGAGCATGACAGAGTGAGGCATGTCTAATGGAAACGGCGAGAGTATTGTCTATCTATCATGATTCTGTTGTCGATGGGGAAGGACTGCGTACGGTTATATTCTTTGCTGGCTGCCCTCATTACTGCAAAGGATGTCATAATCCAAGGTCATGGAATTTGCGAAATGGCAATGAAATAAGTGTACAGCAGATTGTTGAGGAAGCTTTGAACCCTTTAACAGATATTACATTAAGCGGCGGAGATCCATTTTACCAGGCGGAAGCTGCGGCAAATGTTGCCAGACAATTGAAAGCACATGGTAAAAACATATGGGCATATACGGGCTGGACAATAGAACAACTGCTTGAAAATAAAAATTCGCATCAGCTGGAGCTTCTCAAATATGTAGATGTACTGGTGGATGGTCCATTTATTTTAGCTGAACGGGATTTAACCCTATCGTTTCGCGGGAGTCGGAATCAGCGGATTATTGAAATGAAGAATATATTAGAGTGATATAGCAAGAAAAAACTGATCTGAGATAAATAACGTCCAGATCAGTTTTTAATTGGCTGAAAATGATAAGCCCAACTGGATACAATGAAAACCTACATAGGTTTTCTAAAGTTGCGATGTTTCCTTTTGTGTAATTTTACAAGCTTTAAAGAAAAAATAAGTATATAATTACTTTCATAGCAGCAGAGTAAGTAAGTTGATTTATTTTGAGAGTCCAAAAGAATGTGAAGATATTGTAAAGAATCCATCTTACCTGCAGTGAACAGGTTTCAATCTAATAAAAAAAAGGTAATAGCTCAAAATAGAGAAAAATAGTTTAATTTGCTAAAATACGTTAAAAATAGGGATGAGATTTGATGATGCATGTAGAATTAGCAATAACAGCATCAGATAACTAAAAAACGAACAGGCAGGGAGCTATGGAGATGGAAGCATATCAGAAAAAGACAGCAGACGTTCTCGAATCAGTCGATTCTTCGCAGAAGGGTTTATCAAACAAAGAAGCAAAAGCAAGGCTTGAAAAATATGGATATAATGAAATAGAGGATAAAGAAAAAGTTCCGACATGGAAGCTTTTCCTGGAGACCTTTAAAGATCCAATGGTTATTGTTCTGTTAGCGGCTGCCGTAGTACAAATTCTAATTGGAGAATGGGTAGAGTCTCTTATTATTTTTCTTGTACTGTTAATCAATTCTGTGATCAGCGTAGTACAGACGAGAAAAGCAGAAAGCTCACTGGAAGCATTGCGGGATATGTCCGCACCGGAAGCCAAAATTATGCGGGATGGTACAGAAAAAACGATTGCTGCAAAGGAGCTTGTTCCCGGAGATATCGTCTACCTGGAGGCAGGAGATTATGTTCCTGCTGATGGACGTGTGATAGAGAGCGGTTCTTTACGGGTAAATGAGGGAATGCTTACCGGCGAATCGGAGGCTGTAGAAAAGCATACCGAAGTGATTGGAGAAGAAGCTGCTTTAGGAGACCGCCTGAATATGGTGTACAGCAGCTCCTTAGTTGTTTATGGACGGGGTACTTTTGTTGTTACCGGAACAGGAAGTAAAACAGAGGTTGGTAAAATCGCCGATATGCTTTCCACAGCAGAGCAAAAGGAAACACCATTGCAGCAGAAATTAAACAGCTTCAGTAAGAAGCTTGGTGTCGGTATCCTTATTTTATGTATTGCCATTTTTGCTGTTCAGGCAGCACGCATCTGGTTCGGTGACAGCGATGCTGATACAACAACGGCATTATTAAATGCCTTGATGTTCTCCGTTGCAATTGCTGTTGCAGCTATTCCCGAGGCACTACAATCTATTGTTACCATTGTTTTATCCGTTGGTACGAATAAAATGGCAAAACAGCATGCAATTATTCGTAAGCTTCCGGCTGTGGAGACACTTGGTTCGACACGTATTATCTGTACGGACAAAACAGGCACATTAACACAAAATAAGATGACAGTCACGGATGATTTTTTACCGTTTCATAAAAATGAGCGTTTACCTGAAAACCCCAATGATTGGGGGAAATCTGAGAAATTACTTGTCTATATTGCAGCACTTTGTAATGATTCCTATATTAATCAGGATGAGCAGGAGATTGGAGATCCGACAGAAGTTGCTTTAATTCAATTTGCGGATAAACATGCTCACAGCTATCAGGAATTACGAAAAAAATATCCAAGAGAAGCAGAGCTCCCGTTTGATTCAGACCGTAAGCTAATGTCCACTGTACATCATATTGATGGGGAAAGACTGTTATTTGTTAAGGGCGGGCCGGATGTCATGTTCCATAGAGCCGGTTATGTGCTGTTGGATGAAGAAGAACAGCCGTTGACAGATGATTTGCTTGAGCGCTTTGAGGGAGCAAATGAAGACTTCTCCAATCAGGCATTGCGTGTACTTGCTTATGGTTATAAACGTTTGTCAGAAGATCAGACGGAGATTGCTTATGAAGATGAGAAGGATTTTGTATTAGTCGGTTTAACGGCAATGATGGATCCGCCAAGAGAGGCTGTATATGGATCTATTGAAGAAGCCAAATCAGCAGGAATCCGGACAATCATGATTACAGGAGACCATAAAACGACAGCACAGGCAATCGGCAGAGATATCGGTCTGATGGGAGATAATGATATTGCCATTACAGGAAGAGAGCTCGATAAGATGTCAGATAAGGAATTAGAGGCCAAGCTTGAGCAAATTTCTGTTTATGCCCGGGTATCACCTGAAAATAAAATAAGAATTGTACGCGCCTGGCAGCAAAGAGGTGCGGTAACGGCAATGACAGGTGATGGAGTGAATGATGCTCCTGCTTTAAAACAGGCAGATATCGGCATTGCCATGGGAAGCGGTACAGATGTATCCAAAGATTCCTCTGCAATGATTCTGACCGATGATAATTTTGTTTCTATTGTTAATGCTGTTCAGGTTGGAAGGACCGTATTTGATAATATAAAAAAAGCAATCGGCTATTTATTTGCAGGAAACTTAGGCGCAATCATTGCTATTCTGTATGCTGTTATCTTTAATCTGCCAAATCCATTTACTGCCTTACAGCTCTTGTTTATAAACTTAGTAAATGATTCACTGCCTGCGATTGCACTCGGAGTAGAGAAATCTGAAGCAGGTGTTATGAAGCGGAAGCCGCGTCCGGTTAATGAAGGGATCTTTGCCGGTGGTACCCTGCAGACTGTTTTGACAAGGGGGATTTTAATTGCAACTGCTGTTATTATTTCCTTCTATATTGGCCTGTCTCATTCAAATGAAATAGGCGTAGCGATGGCATTTACTACATTAATTATGTCACGTACGCTGCAGACCTTTGCAGCACGTTCGAATACGCAGACATCGGTTAAATTAGGCTTTTTCTCGAATAAATATGTAATTGGAGCTGTAGTATTAGGGTTTGTTTTATACTGCATTACCCTGCTGCCATTTGCCAGAGAGGTATTTAATATCCCTCCTGAATTTGGTTTAACAGAATGGGGAATCGCTACTGGTTTAGCTGTAGCCGGAGTAATTTGTATGGAAATTGCGAAAGTGTTTTTTAAAAAACCTTCAAAAGCTGAATAGATGATAAAGACCTTCTACATTATACCGTTTTAATGCGGGGTAGAAGGTCTTTATAATTATGAAGGCTGGTATGAATCCGTTTTACAGAATGGAAATATATCAAAAAGGAATTGGAAAACAAGCAATTTACAGGTATAGTAAATAATATTAATAAATCAGCTGCTTAAAATAAACTAAGAAAAAATTACATATTTGATAATTGAAAACTGCCAGTGGGAGGAGAAATGAACCGCAGATATAATGAATAAGAAATAGTGGTAATAGAAAGAAAGGGGCATACATAAAGCATGGCGTTTATTAGTGACTTCATTATTTATATAATTATGGCATGTGCCGTTATAGGTGCATTTGCAGCGATAAAAAATGCGGAGACAGGGCTTGGAAGAGAGTTTATGGAAGGTTTTTATGTGATTGGCCAGATATTTGTTCCATGCGCTGGAATTATGGCTTCCATCCCCTACTTATCGCAGTTTATTTCCACGGTAATCGGCCCTTTTCTTAATCAATTTGGAATTGACTCTGCCATTGCAGCAACCTCCATGATTGCTGTGGATATGGGAGGCTATCAATTAGCGGACGTATTGGCTGAAACAAGGGAATCATGGATTATCGCCATGGTTATCGGTTATTTTTTAGGACCGACGCTTACGTTTTTGATACCGGTCGGACTAGCCCTTGTTAACAAAAAGGATTATAAATATATGGCCTTGGGTGTGATGGCTGGAATTTTAACCATCCCGGCAGGAATTCTGGTATCTTGTTTATTTATTGCCATTTCCAAACCGGAAATCAGAGAGGCTGTTTCAACGAATGCACCGTCTTTATACCCGTTATTGTTAAGCTTTTCGGAAATTCTAATTACAATGGTTCCGCTGATTATCTTTGTTCTTCTTTTGGCAATAGGCTTAAGACTGTATCCAGATAAGATGATCAAAGGCTTTTTAATTTACGGGAAACTTTTAGATACAGGTATTAAATTAGTTTTGGTGTTTTCCATTGTGGAGCACTTTACAGGCTTTTTCAGCTTTGTGTTTGGCGGCTGGGGATTCGATCCTATCATCGCAGATTCAGAGGATACCTTTAGAGCTCTAGAGGTCGCCGGCTATATCGGCATCATGCTTGCCGGCTCATTCCCGTTTATTTATTTGTTCAGAAATCTATTTGCAAAACCGCTTCAAAAGCTGGCAAAAGCTTTGGGGATGCAGGAAATCGGAAGCATGGGTCTGGTAGCATCCGTAGCAAATACATTGGCGATGTTCCATATGGTGAAGGACATGCCTGCCAAGGATAAGGTAATAAATATTGCATTCTCTGTCTGTATCGCTACTGTATTTGGTGATCATTTATCATTTACAGCCAATTTCCAGCCCAATTTAATTTTGCCGATTATGCTGGGGAAAATTGTGGCAGCTTTCCTTTCTGTTTATCTGGCATTTAAATTATCTGTTCCAAAGGCTGTTCAGCTAGAGAAAGAGGATGAACAGTAAGCGGAAAGTGAATAATTTTTTCAGGTGAAAACTAGTTTGTTTTTCGTGCTAATGTAAAGTTCCCGTTAATTTTTTGCGCAATCAGTAATTAAAAGTCCGGCTTCATGATATACTTAATTACTTAGAAAAAAATGAGGGCGGAGCATGTTAATGGATAAAGATTATTTTCAGATAAAGCAGGAGCAGGCAAAAGGGTATTTTCAAGCCTTGCAAGCTCAAATACAGCAAGAGGACTTTGCTTCAAACTTGATAGAGACGCTTCATAATTATCAACAGACGAAAAAGAGAAACTGGATAAATATCGATAATTGGAAGCATCAGCCGGGCAAAACATTTATTTCCCAGCTTACAAAAACGGGTCAGCTTGATTCCTATTTGGAGCGTAGTATTTCATATATCTATTTTCGCGACCTTGGCAGAGATATTACTTCGGAAGCAATGCAGAAAAGAATAGCTGTTGTTACAGAAGGTGTTAAAAATTATTTGAATAGTAAGGAACAGCAAGTACCTTTCCATGTTACAGAGCTGTATCAAATGGCAGAAAAAGAATCATTGGAAGAGGTTTTCTTTTGGGTATCCGATAAACTGAAGCATGTTTCAGCAATACTTCCTGATGGATTAGATAAAAATGAAGCGAAAAGAAAAATAATGAAAATTATAGCCGGGATCGTCATGCATGAATTTGAAGAATTGGATGACGAGCTGTCCAAAGAAACAAGAAGGAAGCTGTTAGATCAGGCTGTTTGTACAGGCTATTATTATGGTTTGACATATCCATTGATTGATGATGTTCTCGATGCGGATATGTTAACAGCAGCTGAGAAGAAGTCCTTTGCTTATTTTATCCGGCAAACATTATTAACAGGGGAAGTGCTTCCAGTAAAAGCGGATGACTGGCAGAATAAGCATTGGGATTTCATTTCTACAGTGCACGAGGAACTGTCAGAAGCATTTCATTATTTAAAGTCATGTCAGCCGGAAGAAAATAGACAGATTTTCCTGGAAAATGCTTATTTATTTTTCGAAGCACAGGAACTGGACCGGCAAAAGCGGTTAGATAATAACAATTATACAAATGAAGAACTGTATACATCCGTTATTTTAAAATCAGCTTCCTCAAGGCTGATTATCCGTTCTTTTAAACCTTTTTCAGAGGTCGAAAATATAGAAACAAATATGTTTTATTATGGGATATATAACCAGCTTGCTGATGATTTAACAGATTTAGAGGAAGATCTTGCAAATAATAATGTAACGCCATACACGTATTTTGTTACGTATAGTAAACAGGATACAGGCTTAATAAATCCCTTTGCCATGTATTGGTCCGTTATTTATTACTTTATCCATACGCTTTATCCGGGAAAGACAGAGATAAGAGATATTATTTTGGACCGGGCGATTAATGGTCTGAAGCGTCTGAAGGCAAGATTAGGAAAAGAATGTTATCAGGCTTTCAAAGAGCAATTTTCCTTTGATGCGGATTTTGACAAAGCTTTAGAAAAAATAGTAAACCGCAGTCACAATGTGGCATTCTTTGATAAATGGATTCGCGATCAATTTTTAGATACATTAAAACAAAATAAGCAATTAAAGATACAGTTCGTATCTAAAATGAAAGATATAAAAGAACAACTTGAAGAGCACCTTACCTTTGAATCGAAGGGAAATGCATTAAAAGAAGCAGCAAACTACAGCCTGTCAGGCAATGCCAAGCGTTTACGCCCGATTATGACATGGATCATGGCAAAGGAAGGGCTTCAGCTTCCCGATAATTTAATCTTGCCATTAGCAAAATCAGTAGAATTTATGCATACAGCCTCCCTAATTTTTGATGATTTGCCATCCCAGGATAATGCTTCTGCAAGAAGGGGCAAGCAGACATTACATGAAAAGTATAACCATGCAACAGCTGAACTGACCGGGCTCTGGTTAACACAGCGTGCAGTAGAGGAACAGGCTGTTATCAAGCATCAAGATCCCAATCGGCTTTTGGAGCTTATTGCTTACTCCACCCGGACAACGCAAAAAATGTGTCAGGGCCAATTCTTTGATCTGCATGCTAAAGGAAGCTCCTTAGCACTCAGCGAGTTAAGGCAATTATCGGTTTATAAGACCAGCCTCGGATTTGAAGCAGCGCTGATGATGCCGCTTATTATTGCCGGAGAGTCCGATGAGCGTAAGCAGGCCGTTAAGGAGTTAGCTTATCACGCGGGGATTGCCTTTCAAATTAAGGATGATTTATTGGATATAACAGGTGATGCGAAGCTGTTAGGTAAACATCCAGGCCAGGATCAACGGAACAATAGCTCGACCTTTGTTTCTATTCTGGGAAAAGAAGAGGCGCAGAAGGAAATGTGGAAACACTACCTGGAAGCGAGAAAAGAATTAGCAAAGCTTCCGGACATTCCCTTCTTTTATCAGCTGTTAGACTATTTGATATTACGTGATCATTGATTTTGATAGTTTAAGTAAATCCGGTTAAATATCACATTCTGTTTTATACTTATCACTAGTACATTTAATAATTGGTATTTTTATAGACTGGTAAAGATGTTCAATCTCTCCTTACCAGTCTAAATTTCATTACAAGCCAAATTCCCTTGGGTAGTCATCACGATTCATTGTATATATGATTTCTCCTGCCATATCTTCAAAATCGTCTGCATAGTTAGTTTGTTTAACAAAATTAGCGTTGCTTTCATCATCTTTATCCTCAAAAATAACATAATGGTTGGCTCCATCAACTTCCACTCGATAGTATCTGGTAGAATTCATAACTCCAGCTACATTTTGATTGATTTCAAATGTTTCTTCATTGCCGCTTTCATCAGTAATTGTTAAGATTTTTTCTTCGGAAAAGTGAAGCATTACATTTTCGCCTGTATCAGAAAGCGCATACCAATCACCGGCGTACTTATCTGATGGTTTACAGCTTGCTAATAGAATAAGCCCAAATAAAATGATTACTGTCTTGCTTAATTTACTTGTCATATGTAAATTTACCCCCTTATAAGAAATGCCGTTGATTAGCCTCTCTTTAATTATAAGTAATGCATTCATCTGAAACAAGGAAATATAGAGATAAAACTATTATATATAATCATTACTTGAATTTTTAAGATTCAGTAGTGCTTCCCATTGAGAATTCGGGATAATATCTTATTTAGAAAAGAAGAGAGGGATATGGGTTAGAGCAATCCATTTTGAACAATTATGATTTAGATAGCAAAATATATGAGTATGGAATTAAACTCTCCAGCTTCGAGAAGCAGGGACTATGCTGTCACAGATATTTTTGTTCTTTACTAGTCTGGTATTGGCAGGCTGTAATAAAAAAGAAATTTCTGAAATGAATCCAAAAGATTTACCAGATGTAACGTCATTTCAGGATGAATTTACTCGGGAATTTATGGTATAGACGGAACCGGTAAAGGAAGGGTATTATTTAATGCAGTCAAAAACAGGAGAATATAAGATTTTATATCCAGAGGATGCAGAGTTAAGTAAAATACGGTATGATATGACAACCACAGATATAGGAGCTATTGAAAGGATTAGTTATGGAGGAGATTCTAAGGAGAAAGAATATTTATATCATGTACGTTTAATCTATGATTATGGAGATTTAGGCGGAGATGTAAATAGATTCAAAAATATTATGAGAGGTCATACGCACTACGATGGTGAATATGAAGTGATGGAATACGAAGATAAAACCATTCATTATGCCACAACAGAATATGTTACACGAGATGGAGAAGGAATAGCGTATCGTTATATAGGGATTATTCAATCAAATAACGCAGTTCAAGCCGTTGCTTATAATTATAACATTGTTACAGACTATGAAAATAATCTTGACTTAGATGCGTTAGAGAAAGAAGTACTGGAAATTATGGAATCAGTAGAATTTAAACAATAAGAAAAATTAAATTACATACACAATCAAATAGTTATCTTTTTAAATCATTTCGAACAAGCAGTAAGGAGAAAAAAGTAATGATGGGGAAAATTTCTTTATATGGAACAGTCATCCCAATAGTACTGATTTTACTTGTGGGATTTATATTAATAGGAGGATGGAAATATTTTCTGCTGATTGCTGGGATAGTTGCAGCCGGTAAGCTGTTAAGCAAATTTTTATCAAATGCATGGGTGAACCCTATCTTATTTCTCCTATTTATAGCTGGGATGCACTATTTAATTCAAGATATCTATGTCACGATGATTTTTGCTTTTAGTTTAATTCTCATGAGATTAATCGAAATATTTATTAATAATAAGAAAATAGAAAGCGTATTAGCATTTATCGTCATGTTTTCGGCAGCACTTATCCTGGAATATTCGGAAGAGCTATTCCATAAAGAGGTGGAAGTATCTGAAGCAGAGGTCTATCCTGTTGAACAGGAATTTGAAGCAGTATATGATGTGGTCGAATATGCGGTTATTAAAATAGAAGAGAAGCCGAAGCGGATTACCTTACATTTTGCAGTAGAACGGGCTGATTCTATAGAAGAAATTGAGGAGCTGGGAAAGAATTTTGCTGAAATGGTAAGTATTGAGATTAGCGAGACGCAAGAAATAGAAGGCTCTGATAAAGAGAGCTATGGAGATCTTTTTGTGGATTATGACCTGCGAATTATTATAAGGGAAGAAACCAGAAAACTTTCAACGGGATCAAAAGATACGAATGAAGCAAAAATCTCATGGTATGTATATGAGATAAACTACTAGCAGATGCAAACGATGAAAATATAATAATGACAGTTTCGCTGCTATATTAACATAAAAAAGAATTATACCTTACTCAATCTTTGATAGAGTATGAAATTTTACCAAAAAGAACAGCAAACTTCAGCAGTTTATGCATTACCCTCCGATTCTATGTTATTATTTTTCCATACATACTAAATATTACGAACAGTTATTTAAGAGTGATTTGAAGGTTTGGCTCTTTAATATGGATAGAATTTCTGCAAGGAAGCAGCTTTTGTCTGACTGGGAGGAGGGTGAACAGACATGCGAAAAAAAGACCTGCCACTAATGCTCCAAATGATGCTGTTCACCAGTGGATTAATCTGCTTTACGCTGCTTGTTACAGGAATACTTATTGGATATAATCAGGCGTCAGAAACAAAGGAAGCGCTTGCGGATAAAGCGAGTTTAAGTGCAAGTCATTTTGCCCGTATGCCTATTGTTGTTGATGCACTTGAAAAAGGGGAAGCTGGTGAGAGTCTCCGTTCCATCGCCGCTGAAGTACGTGAGAGTAATGATTTACAATATATTGTGCTGATGGATATGAAAGGAATCCGCCTGATGCACCCTGTTCCTGAACGGATTGGAGAACATTTTGTTGGAGGAGATGTAGACGCGGTGCTTGAAGGACAGCGCTATACCTCTGAGGCTGTTGGTACGCTGGGCCCATCCATGCGGGCTTTTGAACCAGTTTATAATCAAGAGGGAACGCAGATTGGTGCGATTTCTGTAGGAATTTCAACCAAGGTAATTAATCAGGCTGTGTGGGATAGCTTGAAAATCACTATTTTAGGAACTGTTTTAAGCCTTGGTCTCGGTTTGACAGGTTCCTATTTTCTAGCAAGAAGGCTGAAGAAAACATTGTTTGACCTGGAGCCTCAGGAAATTGCCTATATGATAGAAGAACGGGAAGCAATGCTGGACAGCGTGAGTGAAGGAGTTATTGCCATTAATGCAGATCATCAAATTATTATTGCTAATCCATCGTCAGGATTTATGCTGGAACGGGCAGGCTATCATGGAAATATTATTGGTGAAAAGATAATAGATGTCTGGCCGGAGCTTTCGCTGGAGGTATTATTAAACGGTGAAAAAGCAGTCTATGATAAATCTGTCCGCTTTGGTAATGCAGAAATGATTACGAATAGTGTTTCCTTTAAAGTGGATAAAAATGGTGTCGGCGCGCTTGTTACTTTTAGAGATCGAAATGAACTGGATGCCATTATGAAGAAGCTGTCCGGAGTGGAGTCCTATGCACATACGCTGCGGATGCAGACGCATGAGTTTATGAATAAGCTTCATATTATCGGTGCAATGGTTTATACAGAGTCCTATGAGGAGCTTGCGGAATATGTGGACAGCCTTTCGCAGATTTATCAGCGGGAGACTGGAATGATTTCCGCTCATATCGATGATGTTGCTATTGCCGGGTATCTTTTAACTAAATTAGAACGGCTGGAACAGCTTCAAATTGATGTAGATATCCAGGGGGAGAACAAATGGCCAAGTCTTTCTGATCCAACTGCTGTTGACCGTTGGATTACGATTATAGGAAACAGTCTGGAAAACGCAGTCGATGCAATGGTTGGACAGAAGGAAAAAAAGATTACGCTGGTTTTTGATGTTTTTGGTGAAGCGTTATTCTATGAAATTCGTGATAATGGAGCGGGTTTTAATGTTGAGAACTTACCCTCTATACTAGAGAAAGGTTATTCGACAAAAGGATTGAATCGTGGATATGGGATGACGATTATGATTAATGCGATTAAAGCAGGAAACGGAACCTATCATATTCAATCTAAAATCGGTGCAGGTACATGTTTACAAATTAAGGTGCCATATGAACATAATGATGAAGAGAGGAATAATTCAAAATGATACGTATAGCTATTATTGAAGATGAGCCGCTTATTTCTAAATTTCATCAGAAGTATATTGAAAAAATAGATGGTTTTTGCTGTGTTGGAAGTGTGGAAACAATTGAAGAAGGTATTAGGCTGGCGAGACAGCCCGATATTGATTTAATTTTACTTGATGTCTACTTACAGCAAAAAAATGGGCTGGATTTATTAAAGCAAATCCGCTTGGAAGAAATAAATGTAGATGTTATTTTAATCACCTCCGCCAATGACCAGCAATCATTAAAAACAGGCTATCGATATGGTGTGGTGGACTATCTTTTGAAACCATTTACCTTTGAGCGTTTCCAAGAATCCCTCTTACGTTATAAGCAAACAGTACGATTGGCAGAAGGAAATGTCCATCAGGCAGAGGTAGATCGTTTATTTCATCCGCGTGAAAAGCCTGTTTTAAAGCCGGAGGACTTGCCAAAAGGAATTACAAAAGAAACATGCCGAAATATTCTAGCGGTAATGGTGGAGCATGAGGATTGGCTGTCGGCGGCAGATTTGAGCTCCTATGCAAAAATTTCACATGTTTCTTTACGTAAATATTTACGTTTTTTTGAGGAAAAGAAGCTGCTTGAAAAAAATGTGATGTATCATAGTTTCGGACGTCCGCTGCAGCAATATAAACTCTCCCGGGCAGGAAAAGACAATCTCCAACAATTTTAGTTTCGATTAGTTAAAAAATATATACAAACAAAATAAAATAGTCGAAAATAGGAGTGAGTTTTTAGTAAGCGTTTTCAAAACGGGAGGGAGTTTGATTCATGAACTATGTAACTTCGGCATGGCAGGAACTTTGGAAGCAGCATAAACGTACAAAGAATTTATTAAACATTTTTGCCATTCATAAAAATGTTGCTGAAAAAGAAAAAGATGTGGATAAACGTAGGCAAGCTTCTGCAACAAATAGCGCAGGCCAGGGACAATCTGGAAAATCAGGAAACGAGCCGCCTAAAGCGCCTTATGCGAAACCACAGCTTATAGGTTTGATTTTAGGACCATTATTATTTGTGTTGACAATGTTTTTTTTCCATCCGGAGGGACTGTCACCTGAAGGAAAAGCTGTTCTTGCTTCGACATTATGGATTGCAACATGGTGGGTTACAGAAGCGCTGCCGATTCCGGCTACTTCACTTCTGCCGTTGATACTGCTGCCAATGACAGGCGCATTGGAAGGTGGAGATGTAGCTTCAGCATATGGTGATGATATCATTTTTCTATTCTTAGGCGGTTTTTTTATTGCAACAGCTATGGAAAAATGGAACTTGCATAAGCGTGTGGCCCTTTTTATTATTTCAGTAATTGGAACAAGTGTACAGCGAATTTTACTTGGATTTATGTTAGCGACCGGCTTTATCTCCATGTGGGTGTCAAATACAGCTGCAGTTATGATGATGATACCAATGGGATTAGCAATTATTGCTCAGGTAGCAAGTGTTTTAAAGGGAACACCAGAGGAAAAGGAATTGCCAAAGTTTGAAAAGTCCCTTATTTTTGGTATTGGATATGCTGGAACCATTGGCGGTTTAGGGACATTGATTGGTACACCTCCAAATATTATTCTGGCAGGACAGCTTAAGACATTATTTGACGTGAATCTTTCTTTTGCAACATGGATGCTTTTTGCAGTTCCTGTGGTTATATTTATGCTTTTCTTTACTTGGTTATACTTAGGAAGAATTGCGTTTAAGACAACGATCAAGGAGCTGCCCGGCGGGAAAGAGTTAATTCAGAATGAGAGACATAAGCTGGGTAAGGTGGCTTATGAAGAGAAAATAGTAGCATTTGTCTTTCTTTTTGCAGCATTTATGTGGATTTCCAGAGAATTTTTTTGGTCAGAAGACGGTTTAATTTTTTATATTCCAGGAATTTCGGACGGAATGATTGCAGTAATTGCGGCAGTAATGTTATTTGGTATTCCAGCTAAAAGAGAACCCCGTGTCCTGTCATGGAAAGATTCGCGTGATATACCCTGGGGTGTACTATTACTTTTTGGAGGCGGTCTGGCGATTGCGGTAGGATTTACACAGACAGGTTTATCTGACTGGCTGGGGCAGCAGCTGACCGTTCTGGATGGATTACATTTACTTATCATTATTTCGGCAGCTACCCTGCTGATTATGGCATTAACTGAAATTACATCAAATACGGCAACAGCGACGATGATTTTACCGGTAGTAGGTGCATTAGCAGTTGCTTTAAATATTCATCCATTTGCATTGATGATTCCTTGTGCAATGGCAGCAAATTGTGCATTTATGCTCCCGGTCGGAACACCACCAAATGCCATTATTTTTGGTACAGGTAAGCTGAAGATTATCGAGATGGTTAAAGCTGGGTTCTGGATCAATGTGGTAGCAACAATGATTATTGTATTAGCTGTCTATTACCTTGTTCCAATAGTTTGGGGAATTAATTTATCTATTCTTCCCGGAGAATTTAAGTAGATGAAGTAGATAAGAAAAAGAAATTCAGTAAAATAAGTTGGAAATATCCTTAAGAGCTGACAGTTTAAGGAACACTTAAAAAAACGCATTCATTCAAAAGACGAGTGGGTGCGATTTTTACTAAAATAAGTGTTTTTAAGATGTGCAACCTGCAGCGTTAAATAAAAATTTGTAATTGTGAGGAGATTCATGATGAAAAAGATAACGATTGCCAATATACCCGGAGACGGCATTGGGAAGGAAGTTGTCCCTGCAGCAACAGAGGTCTTGAACACGATAGCCGCTATTCATGGCGGATTAAAATTTGAATTTACCGAATTCCCCTGGAGCTGTGAATATTACCTGGAACATAATCAAATGATGCCTGATGACGGTATGGAAAGACTGCAGGATTTTGACGGCATTTTTCTGGGGGCTGTTGGAAATATAAAACTTGTTCCTGACCATGTGTCTTTATGGGGACTTCTTATTAAAATCCGTCGTGAATTTGAACAAGTGATTAATATTCGTCCTGCAAAAGTCATGAAAGGAGTAAAATCTCCACTTGCGAACGCGAAAGACTTTGATTTGATTATCGTTCGTGAGAATAGTGAAGGGGAATATAGCGAGATTGGAGGAAAAATTTACAGAGGAGAAGATGAATTAGCAATCCAAAATGCTGTTTTTTCAAGAAAAGGGACGGAAAGAGCAATGCAGCATGCCTTTCATTTGGCTTCTAAACGGAAAAAACGAGTAACAAGTGCGACAAAATCAAACGGAATTACTTATTCTATGCCATTTTGGGATAGTGTATTTGAAGATGTATCAAAGGGGCATCCTGAAATTAGTACTGATTCGCAGCATATTGATGCATTATCGGCATTCTTTGTGACACACCCTGAAAGGTTTGACGTTATTGTAGCAAGCAATTTATTTGGAGATATTTTGTCGGATCTGGGCGCTGGAATTATGGGCAGTATTGGCATCGCACCATCCGCAAATATTAATGTGAATGGGAAATATCCATCGATGTTTGAACCGGTTCATGGTTCAGCACCAGATATTGTCGGAAAAGGAATCGCTAACCCAATTGGTCAAATATGGACTGCCAAAATGATGTTAGATCATTTTGGAGAAGAAGAGCTTGGAAATACATTATTAGATGTAATTGAAAGTGTAACAGGTGATGGCTTCTTAACAGCTGACCTTGGCGGGAAGCATAGCACAAAAGAAGTTACAGATGAAATTATTAACGAGCTGAAAAAGATTGATAAAAAAGGATAAAAACATACTGTTGCTTTTATCATATACGTACTAAGTTCTAAACAGGAGGCTAAATAATGGGTGATAAATCAGAACTTAATTCATCAGAATTCAAACATGGATGGGCAAAGGTTAATAATATCAATCTGCATTATGTAGAGGCAGGAACAAATTCGTCCAAGCCTGTTATTTTATTGCATGGGTTTCCTCAAAGCTGGTTAACCTGGCGTTATGTGATACCCCATCTTATGAAGGAACATCTCGTTATAGCTGTTGATTTGCGCGGCTATGGTGACTCAGATAAGCCGGCTGGAACAAAAGGCTATGATAAGTCAACAATGGCTTCTGATATCCATGAATTAATCAAACATCTTAACCTGGAAAATGTAACTTTAGTGGGGCATGATCGTGGTGCCAGGGTTGCGAGGAGATTTGCGTTAGACTATCCTGATAAGGTTGCTGGTATCGGACTCATTGATATTCTTCCAATGGAATATCTTTATGATAAATTAACAGCCTCAGAAGCGGCTAAGAAATATTGGCACTGGACATTTCACCTTGTTCCTGATCTGCCGGAAGCACTTATACAGGGAAAAGAGGAAATATATCTTGAATTTCTGTTCAGACGTGCTCCAGGGCTCCTATCCCTTCTTAAATCAGATGGTTCGTGGGAAGATTACCTGCGTGTATGGAAACAGCCAGAAACGTACCGGGCTGCACTGAGTGATTACCGGGCCACACACGAGGTTGATTTACCGCAATATAGAGCAGAGAATGCCGCTGGCAAGCTATTAAAAACACCCACCTTTTTATTATGGGGAGAAAATGGCAACCTTGCCGGCCAGCCAGTGCTTGATATATGGAAAGAAGCAGCTCTTGATGTTCAGGGAAAGCAGCTCGGAAATTGCGGACACTATGTTCCAGAAGAGCAACCGGAGCCTGTTTCTGAGTATATTTTGAAATTTATCAGAGAGAATCAGAGGGGGTAATGTGAGCGAGTGAAGCTGATAAAGGGTTTCACCTTGTCGCCAGGCATATGAAACTTCTTTATAAATGGATTAAAAATATTTCCTCTTAGTTGTAGCGTTCATTTTAAGTGAACAATAATTTGCTGCCTTTTCAGAACCTGTCTTTATATTTTTAATGCTGGAAATCTAACTATAATAATGTGAAACGCCCGGGGTTTTCACTTTTAACCGCCGGGCGTCAACAGCTATATCAGTGATTTATAACCGAACCTAAGAACGATTTCTGCGATGTCTTTCTTTGCCGCCCTTCATGGCATTTAATTCTTCTTTACTTTTCTTCTTTTTCTTTTTACCTTTATCTACACTCATTAAAATACCTCCTTTTTGATTAGTATGAGCTAAAAAAGATAATTTATTTGTATTTCCTGTTGACATGTTCTTTATAAAGAACTAATATATAAATTATACAAGCAGATAAATTTTTTTGGACATTACGTTCTTTATAAAGAACATTAAATTATAATATGAAAAAAGGTTAGGGGTGATTCCAATGAATAATAATTTTCATAGCTATGATGAACAAAATAATATAAAAGAGATTGATCTGAAACAGTATTTTATTTTAATAAAAAAAAGATTTTGGATTATTATCATTATTACGATTATCAGCACACTGACCGGCTACTATTTCAGTAACCATGATAAAGCACCTATTTACGAGACATCTACCAGAATGATTCTGGGGTCCGGCAGTGAGGATATGAATACACTCATGGTTATGATAAAGGACCCGATTGTCATGGAAGGAGTTGGCGAACAATTACAATTAGAAAGATCAGTTAATGCAATGGCAGATCAAATTACCGTTTCTCAAGTGGATGAATCACAGGTAGTACAAATAACCGTAACGGATTCAAATCCAGAGATAGCAGCTCAAATTGCAAATGCAACAGCCACAACGTATAAAAAGGAAATGGGGAATATATTAGGGTTTAATGAAGTACAGCTGTTATCAGAGGCAAAACCCGGTGCCGCTCCAATTAATCAAACATCCAGCAATTTAACAATCATCACTTTTGTATTCGGACTTATCATTGGAACCGGATTTGTTTTTCTCTTAGATTCACTGGATGTAAAAATAAGAAAGGAAAGCGATGTCGAGGCGTTATTAGGAGTTCCAGTTTTAGGTACGATATCCAATATGAATAAAAGAAAATTTGCAGCCAAGAAAAAAAGTCGGAAAATAAAGCTGATAAAGGGGAGAAAAGTTGGTGTTAAACAAAATACATAACCATAACATAAATAAACTGCATTTACTGGCTTATTCCAATCCAGATTCCACCATATCGGATCAATTCCGGGCAATACGATCAAATATACAATTTTTGCGGGAGAAAAAGAAAAATTCTATTTTACTAATTACCTCGCCCGAGGATGGAGAAGGGAAATCAACAGCTACTGCTAATTTAGCAGTGTCGATGGCCAGGCAGAATGAAAAAGTTCTGCTCATTGATGCAAATTTAAGAAGTCCTATTTTGCACACAACTTTTAGAATGCCAAATTCAAATGGTTTATCCAATATTCTTAAAGGACTGTCAAAATTAGAAGAAACCATTTACCGTACTGACGTTCCACATTTAGATATCATCACAGCAGGTCCTGAAGTTTTCAATCCAGCAGAAGTTCTTGAAAGCAACGCTATGAAAAAATTATTAAGTAAACTGGACAGCCAATATGATATGGTACTGATTGATTCGCCTTCGGTGTTACAGACAACCGAAACAAGAGTAATTGCCAATCAGTGTGAAGGGGTTGTTCTTGTATTAAAGCGGGGAAAAACGGAAACTGAAAAAGCTGTAAAGACAAAACGGGTACTCGATTTAGCAAATGCAAATTTAATTGGTGCGATTTTAAACTAATTCTATTTTTTTTAATCTTTTGTTCGTTATAAAGAATTTTTTGATTGGAATTATATCGGTGATGTCATACTTACCGTTATCAATGTAGACACTCGGCTATGCTGTGGGTTGATTCAACCTTAGACGCGTTCGTTGTCAATAGTATAGTGTGAGGACGGGTTAGATGCCCGATGTATTACTACATATAATGAAACTTGATTTAGCGGGAGTTTTACAACTGTTTTTGGAATAAATAGTCATCATGTATATACAAAAGAAAGGAGGAGCAGATAATGACACATCGACAGCGAATATCCTTATTTATTATTGTTGATTCCTGCATTGTGCTATCAGCAATTTACTTTGGTATGTCTCTATTAAGTTCTTCAACTCCTCAGCTAAATATCTCAATGTTAATAGGCAGTCTTGCTATATTATTATCACATCACTTGTTCTCAATAAAATATAAACTTTATAAAAAGCATTGGGAATATACGAGTATTCAGGAGTTATTAATTATTTTAAAAATAGTTACTTATTCTATACTGACGGCAATCCTTGTTCATTATATATTTATACAGGAACTGTCCTGGAAATTATTTGTTGTAGCCGGGCTTCTTCATCTATTCTTCATTGGCGGCTCCCGTTTAGTCTGGAGGATATACCGCGATACTATCCTGAATAAATCAGAAAACAAAATCCGTACATTGATAGTTGGAGCTGGTTCAGCTGGAACAATGGTTGCCAGACAGCTGTTAAAGAAGAATGAAGGAAGTTTACGGGCAGTTGCTTTTATTGATGATAGCCCCAAAAAACAACATCTTGATATTTTAGGGCTGCCTGTTGTCGGCGGTGTAAATCAAATAGAAAGTATCGTGGAGAAATATAAAATTGAACATATTATTATCTCTATACCGTCTTTAAGCAGGAAAGAATTAAATACAATATTCCAGGAATGTGCAAAAACAAAGGCAAAAACACAGGCTTTGCCTCACTTGGAAGACTTAATCACCGGGAAAATTTCTATTAATGAATTCAGAGATGTTCAAGTAAAGGATTTACTTGGCAGAGACCAGGTAGAAATGGACATGGAAAGTATTTCAGATTATATTTCAAATAAGATTGTCTTGGTTACTGGTGCAGGAGGATCGATTGGCTCTGAAATTTCGAGACAGGTTGCAAATTTCAAACCAGCTCAGTTAATTTTACTGGGACATGGTGAAAATAGTATTTACTCTATAGAAATGGAGCTCAGGGATGTATATCACGGTAGTGAAATGGAGTTTATAACGGAAATAGCAGATATCCAAGACGCAAAAAAAATGCTGTATATTATGCACAAGTATAAGCCTGATGTTGTCTATCATGCTGCTGCTCATAAACATGTGCCGTTAATGGAGCGTAATCCGGAAGAGGCTGTGAAAAATAATATTATCGGGACAAGAAATGTTGCTGAAGCAGCTAGTAAAAACAATGTTGGTATTTTTGTCATGATATCGACGGATAAAGCAGTAAACCCGACCAGCGTAATGGGCGCATCCAAACGATTAGCTGAAATGATTGTTCAAGCTATGGACAGGCAGAGTAATACAAAGTTCGCAGCAGTCCGGTTTGGAAATGTTCTGGGCAGCCGTGGAAGTGTGATCCCCTTATTTAAAAAGCAAATCAAAAATGGTGGACCAGTGACGGTAACACACCCGGAAATGGTCCGTTATTTTATGACGATTCCAGAAGCATCCCGACTTGTTATTCAAGCAGGAGCTTTAGCAAATGGCGGAGAGATATTCGTTCTGGATATGGGAGATCCGATAAAAATAATCGATCTTGCCAAAAATCTTATCAAGCTGTCCGGCTATTCTCTAGATGATATAGAGATTAAATACACGGGGATTCGTCCTGGTGAAAAGCTTTATGAAGAATTACTTCAGGAGAATGAAGTGCATAACAACCAGGTATACCCCAAAATATATGTAGGTAAGCCAACAAATATCTATATAAATGAAATCGATGAGATTATTACAATATTTGAAGACATAGATTCTGATGCACTGAGAGAGCGGTTATTGAACGTAGCAAATAATGTAGTCATGAAGGAACTGCAGGCAGTGAGTATATAAAAAATAAAGTATTAAGAGGATATTTGTTTGAACATAGAAGAAGATGGGCTAAAAAACGAAAGGGGTGAGCTTTAATTGTCTAAGAAGATACTATTTTGTGCTACAGTAGATTATCATTTTAAAGCTTTCCATTTACCATATATGAATTGGTTTCAAAAACAGGGCTGGGAAGTTCATGTGGCTGCAGCGGGAAATATTAATTTACCATATACAGATAAACAATTTAAAATTTTGATTCAGCGTTCCCCTTTTCATCCATCAAATATGAAAGCATATAAACAACTAAAAAGAATCATTAATCAAAATAGCTATTCAATAATTCACTGTCACACACCATTTGGAGGGGTACTTGCCAGGCTGGCTGCCAAGGAAACAAGGAAAAGGGGAACAAAGGTTATCTATACAGCGCATGGCTTTCATTTTTGCAAAGGGGCACCCTTACAAAATTGGCTGTTTTATTATCCAATAGAAAGGATGCTGTCAAGGTATACGGATACACTGATACTGATTAATCAGGAGGATTATCATTTAGCAAGAACACATAATTTTAAAGCGGGGTCTATTGAACATGTACACGGGGTCGGCATAGATATAGAGAAATATAAGCCTGTACATGAACAGAAAAAGAGAGAATTAAGAAAGTCATTTGGTTATAAAGCCGATGACTTTTTATTATTTTATGCAGCAGAATTTAATAAAAATAAAAACCAGCAATTACTATTGCATGCTTTAGCTTTGTTAAAGGATAAAGTTCCAAATACAAAGCTTTTACTTGCCGGGAAAGGGGCATTATTAAAAAGCTGTCAGCAGCTGGCACATCAATTGGGCGTCAGTGGGATGGTTGATTTTCTCGGATTTCGAAAAGATATTGAGCAAATTCTCCCGATGTGTGATATAGGAGTGGCATCCAGCTTAAGGGAAGGATTGCCAGTTAATATGATGGAGGCAATGGCTTGTGGTTTACCGGTTGTAGCAGTAGATAACCGGGGGCACCGGGAACTTATCGAAAATGAAAAGCATGGCTGGATTATCTCAAATCCAAATGCTGTTAAGTTTGCCAACAAATTAATACAAGTCTCCAATATGACTGAACCTGGACTTACGCTTGGAAAGTGCGCCAGGGAAAAGATTGTATCATCCTATACAGTAGATAAAATACTTATGGAAAAAAGAAAAATTTATGAAAAACATATGGAGAAATGGGGGGAAGTTCATTGGGCAGTCCATTAAGAGTATTACATGCAGTGGTTAACATGAACCATGGCGGTGCAGAAACCCTCATTATGAATCTGTACAGAAATATAAACAGAGAAAAAGTTCAATTTGATTTCCTTACCTGTAAAGCAGGACTGTTTGATAAAGAAATTGAAGCGATGGGCGGAAAAATTTATCGAATCCCCTATCTTACAGAAGCAGGACACTTCGGTTATCTGCAGGCATTAAATACATTCTTTACGGAGCATAAAACGTATAAGATTATTCATTCCCATATGGATAAAATGAGCGGATTTGTTATACGGGCAGCAAAAAAAGCCGGTATTCCAGTCCGGATTGCACATAGTCATAACACACAAAGTGAAGGGCATTTATTTATAAAAATGTATAAGTGGTATGCCGGAACATTTATCAGACCAAATGCGACACACCTATATGCATGTTCACAAGCAGCAGCAGAATGGATGTTTATATCTGAAGCGAAGCAGACATTTATTTTGAACAATGGTATTGAGATAGATAAATTTAAATATTCAAATATAAAAGGAAGCTTATTAAGGGATGCATTCAATATTACGGAAGAGGCATTCGTTCTTGGTCATGTTGGCAGGTTTCATGAACAAAAGAATCATAAATTTATCATCAATCTATTTTATATTTTAAATAAAGAAATGGAAAATTTGCATCTTGTATTCGTTGGGGACGGCCCTTCCAGAAAGGAAATGGAGAGAAAAGTTAAAGAGCTGAAACTGGATAAAAAAATAAAATTTCTCGGGGTAAGAGATGATATTTCCGACTTGCTGCAGATGTTTGATCTCTTTATATTTCCATCTTTTTTTGAAGGATTACCAGTTACACTTGTTGAGGCTCAAGCCTCCGGACTGCCATGTATTATATCTGATTCTATTACAGAGGAAGTGGATATGAACTTAGGGCTGATCCATCGATTATCCATATCCGATAAAGATTTGTGGATACGAAAGGTCAAGGAATTAAAAAAAGAACCTCCTTCCAGAGAAATTGTAAAGGAACACCTGGTAACGAAAGGGTATGATATCAAGTATACAGCTGCAGACCTCCAAGCAAAGTATTTATCGGTGGGAGGGAGGTAATATGAAGAAGCTTACTATTTTTACTCCTGCTTTTAACAGAGCCTACTGTCTGCATCATTGCTATGAGAGTTTAAAAAGACAAACGTGTAAAGATTTTATCTGGTTAGTGATCGATGACGGCTCAACAGATAATACGAAGGAACTGATTGAGACATGGCAGGAGGAAGAGAAAGTGGAAATAAATTACTGCTGGCAGAAAAATCAGGGAATGCACGGAGCGCATAATACAGCATATGAAAAAATAGATACAGAATTAAATGTGTGTATTGATTCCGATGATTATATGCCAGACGATGCAGTAGAAAAAATCCTCGCCTTTTGGGCGGCTCATGGTAATGAAAAAATCAGTGGACTGGTCGGACTAGATGCTGATAAGGATAATCAAATCCTTGGAACAACACTTCCAAAGCATCTCAAGCAGGCTACCTTATTTGATTTATATTATAAGCATGGAGTAACAGGAGATAAAAAGCTGGTTTACCGCACAGCATTAACTAAAAAATATCCGTACCCTATTTTTGAAAGTGAGAAATATGTAGGACTGGCATATAAATACTATATGCTCGATAAAGATTATGAATTGCTATTAATGAATGAAGCCATCTGTCATGTGGAGTATCTTGCAGATGGCTCATCGAGAAATATGCTGAAACAATATCATAATAACCCGCTAGGCTTTTCCTTCTACCGTAAGGAGCTGATGAAGCTGCCCTTTGCTGATACAGCATTTAAATTCAGACAGGCAATCCATTATGTATCCAGTAATTTAATCAGCAAAAACGGAGCATTTATCAAAGAAACGCCGGAAAAAATACTTACAGCCTTGGCTTTTCCTTTAGGATTTTTATTATATTTATATGTTTTATCAAAAAACAGGAGAGTGAACGTGTAATTTTAGCGGAAAGGATATAGCAAATGACTTTACTCTGGATCAATCTTGCTATTGTTTTTCTCTGTGCTTTATCTGCAAGATATTTTGCAAAACTCGTGCCGATAACAAATTCAGGTTTAACTATTCATATAAAACCCAATAAACTGCTCGTATTTGGAGCTCTTCTGTCACTTATACTGGTTTCAGGCCTTCGTGCCGGAATAGGGGATACATTTAATTATCGAAATATATTTGAAAAGAACGATTTTACCTGGGAGTATATTACCTCTGAAAAAGATATTGGGTTTGGTATCCTGCAAATGATTATAAAAAACTATATATCAGCTGATTCACAGATGCTGATTTTGATTACAGCGCTGATAACCAATCTTCTTATTGTCCTTGTTTTATACAAATATTCCAGGCTGGTGGAATTAAGTTTATATGTATATATAACAGGAGGACTATTTTTAGTTTCGATGAATGGTATGAGACAACTGCTGGCCGCAGCAATTGCATTTACGGCAATTAAATTTTTAATCGACGGCAGTTTTTTTAGGTATGCACTTATTGTTATTTTTGCTTCATTCTTTCACCAAAGTGCGTTAATACTGCTTCCAATGTACTTTCTGGTAAGATTTAAAGCTTGGTCTAAAACGGCAATTGTCTTTATTTCATTTTCAGTAATTGTGGTACTTGGATATGAACAATTTACGGCTTTATTATTTACAGCATTGGAGGATTCACAGTATAGCGCCTACGATGAATTTGCGGAAGGCGGGGCTAATATTATCAGGGTTGTAGTGGAAGCAAGCCCTCTTTTTGTTGCGTTTTTAGGAAGAAAGAAGCTTCAAAAGATCTTTTCTGATAGTGATTTTATTGTAAATATGTCTCTGGTCGGATTGGTGTTTATGGTTTTTTCAACACAAGAGTGGATTTTTGCCAGGGTATCAATCTATTTTCAGCTTTATCAGCTTATTCTTATTTCCTGGCTGCCTAAGCTATTTAGAGAGAAAGATCAGAAAATTATTTATTTGATTCTGATCATCAGTTATTTTGCATTCTACTATTATGAAGCTGTCATTACGTTAAAAATAAATTATGTAAGCGATTTTTTAACCTTGTGACGAGGGAGGGAAACAAATGGAAGTTCTTGTGACTGGCGGTGCCGGTTATATTGGAAGCCATACATGTGTAGAGCTGATAAACGAAGGTTATGACGTTATTGTTCTGGATAATTTCTCAAATAGCAGCCCAATAGCATTACAAAGAATAAAAGAAATAACAGGAAGAGAGCTTAAAATATATCAAATAGACCTTTTGGATAAAGAGAATGTGGAGAAGGTATTCTCTGAGAATCAAATAGATGCTGTTATTCATCTTGCAGGTTTAAAAGCGGTAGGGGAATCCATATCTGTTCCATTGCAATATTATCAAAATAATGTCCTGGGCAGTCTCCTATTATTTGAAGTGATGCAGCAATTTTCCGTGAAAAATCTTGTATTCAGCTCCTCGGCAACAGTGTATGGTAACCCTGAAAAAGTTCCTGTAACGGAGGATATGAAACTGGAAGCAACAAATCCATACGGCCGTACAAAACAAATGATAGAAGAAATATTAAAAGATATGGCTTATTCCGATCCGCTCTGGAGTATTGCCTTATTGCGATACTTTAATCCGATTGGAGCACATGCCAGCGGTCTTATTGGTGAGGATCCGGGTGGGGTGCCCAATAATCTGATGCCGTATATTTCACAAATTGCAGTCGGGAAAAGAGAGCAGCTCGAAGTATTCGGAAATAACTATTCTACAGAAGATGGCACAGGTATCAGAGATTATATTCACGTAGTTGATCTGGCAGTCGGGCATTTACGGGCATTAGAACAAGTTCAAAAAGGAATAAGAGCAGAAGCTTATAATTTAGGAACAGGGAAAGGACACAGTGTTCTTGAGGTAATAAAAGCTTTTGAAAAAGTTTCCGGAATCCGGATTCCTTATAAATTTGTACATCGCAGACCGGGTGATATCAGTACCTGTTATGCGGATCCGGCGAAAGCACAGAATCATTTAAATTGGGTGGCGATGAGGGGAATAGAAAAAATGTGTGCGGATACATGGCGATGGCAGAAAAATAATCCTGATGGATACAGCTTTATAAGTAATCATAAAACACCGGTGGAGGCAGACATCGGTGTTTTTTATGGATAGATTATGGTGAATAAAATGAAAATTCGCAGGGATGGTATGTACAGAAAATATGTAAAGAGACCGATGGATGTCATATTAGCTTCAATAGCTATTATTATTCTCAGTCCGCTGTTATTAATAATAGCTGTTCTAGTTAAAGCGAAACTTGGCAGTCCAGTTTTGTTTAAGCAAAAAAGACCTGGACTTCATGAAGAAATCTTTTGGATGTATAAGTTCAGAACGATGACGGAGGAGAAGGATGGAAATGGGAATCTGCTTCCTGATCATGACAGACTGCCCAGGTTTGGCAGATTACTCAGATCTACATCTCTTGATGAACTGCCGGAGCTTTTTAATATCGTAAAAGGCGATATGTCGATTATCGGTCCAAGGCCTTTATTGGTGCAGTATTTACCTTTGTATAACCCACACCAGAAACGACGCCATGAAGTACGGCCGGGATTGTCCGGCTTGGCTCAAATCAATGGAAGAAATGCAATCAGCTGGGAGGATAAATTTCAACTCGATGTGGAGTATATAGATAATATCAGCTTTTTAGGGGATTGGAAAATTATTCTGATAACGATAAATAAAATCCTCATAAAAGAAGGTATTCATCAGGAAGAACAAGCAACTGTTCAATATTTCACAGGAGATTCGGAGGATGTATAAATGAAAATAATTTTTATGGGAAGAAAAAAATATGCAGCAGAGCTCATAGAGTGGACGTTAAGCCAAGGGGTGGAAATTGCAGCAGTTGTTACCGATTCACATTTTCCTAATTCACCAACTGCTCAAAAAGCTTCTGAATTAAGAATTCCTATTATTTCAATGGAAGAGGCAGAAAATATCCTATATGAGCCAGATCACCAAATTGATTTGATTATTTCTTATCTGTTTTGGAAAAAGATAAAGGAACCGTTAATCAGCGGGCCGTCATATGGCTGCATTAATTTTCATCCAGCTTTATTACCTGAATGGCGGGGAACAGCCGGGTATAATATGGCAATCTTAAATAAACTTCCAAGGTGGGGTGCTACTGCACATTACGTAGATAGTGGAATAGATACTGGCAGTATTATACGTACTTTTAAATTTAATTTTGATTATCGAATGGAGACAGCAGCAAGCTTAGAAAAGAAGACACAGGAAATTCAGGTAGAACTATATAAAAGTGTACTTTTAGATGCTATATCCCAAGGACGGCTGGCCTCAGTCAAACAGAATGCTAAACAGGGAAGATATATTACCAGAGTTGAAATGGAGGAAATGAAAGAAATTGATTTAATCAAGGATGATATAGATTTAAAAATCAGAGCCTTTTGGTTCCCGCCATACAATGGCGCCTTTATTGAAGTAGAAGGAAAAAAATATACGTTAATTAACGATTTTATCCTGAAACAGCTAATGAACAAAGATAGCACCGCAAATGTTGTAACTTCCGAAAGAAATCTTGTAAAGAATTAATAAAGGTTGTAAGAAAAACCAAGAAAATCACTTGATCTTTAAAACATTGGTGTTCTTGCCAAGGAGATGTCCGCTACGACGGTTTTCGATGGGACGAGTAATCGCAGTCCCAGGAAGTCGCTTTCCGCGGGCAACGCCTCAGTCTCCTCGGAAGAAGACCACTTCCTGCGGGGTCTTCACCTGTTGCTTTTCCCGCAGGAGTCGACTTCCCTTCGCTCCCATCTATGAAGAAATATGTTTCATTTGCTTTCTTTCAAAGAAAAGAAGCTGATTCTAGCGAAGGTTTTTGATGGGACGAGTAATCGCAGTCCCAGAAGAAATATACGGAGACTCCTGTGGGAGTGCGCAAAACGGAAAAGGAAGTTCGGTTAAGTTCGTCGCAACGTCCTGTCTCAGGCACCGAACTGACATACATCCTGTATGCCTCCAAAGTGTACTTCTTTTTTTCGAGGAGGCTGAGCTCAAGCCCACGGAAAGCGTAGTATATTTCTGGGGTTGCGATTACTCACCCCATCAAAACCGTTGGAGCGGCTATTCTTCATCTTATATCTATACTTTTTTATTTTTTTTAAAGGGAGCTGTTTTTATTGACCCAATCTAGAATCTATTTGTCCCCGCCGCATATGAGCGGAAACGAACTTCAATATATAAAAAGCGCCTTCGAATCAAATTGGATTGCGCCATTAGGGCCGAATGTAGACGCATTTGAAAAGGAAATAGCGGAAAAAACAGGGGCAAAAGGAGCTGTTGCAGTAAGCTCAGGGACTGCAGCAATCCATTTGGCTCTTTCTTTATTAGGTGTAACAGAAGGCGATACAGTATTCTGCTCTACATTAACCTTTGTTGCAAGCGCAAATCCTATTTTGTACCAGGGAGCAAATCCAGTTTTTATTGATTCTGATCCAGAATCCTGGAATATGTCTCCAAATGCTTTAGAAAAGGCATTGAGAGTTTCGGCTTTTGAAGGTAAACTCCCGAAAGCAGTCATTGTTGTTGATTTATATGGACAAAGTGCAAGAATGAACGAAATTGTCTACTTATGTAATGAATATGGCATTCCCATTATTGAGGATGCAGCGGAATCATTAGGTTCACTTTATAAAGGAAAGGCCAGCGGTACATTTGGTGATTATGGTATCTACTCCTTTAATGGCAATAAGATTATTACAACCTCCGGCGGCGGAATGCTTATTTCAAATAATATGAAAGCGTTGGTAAGAGCAAAGTATCTTGCAACACAGGCAAAAGATCCTGCTCCACACTATCAGCACAGTGTAGCTGGCTTTAATTATCGTATGAGCAATCTGCTGGCGGGTGTCGGCAGGTCACAATTGAAGGTTTTGGATGACAGAGTGAGGTTAAGAAGAAAGGTATTTAATATGTATTTTCAAGCTTTATCAGATCTGCCGGGAGTAAAGTTTATGAAAGAGCTGGAAGATACACAAAGCAACCGCTGGTTAACAACACTGACGATTGATGACAGAAAAGCGGGAATTACAGCAAAGCAAATTTTAGATGCACTGAATAAGCAAAATATAGAAGCCCGTCCAGTTTGGAAGCCGCTCCATTTGCAGCCGCTTTTTAAAAGGGCAAAATACTTTATGCATGATGAAGGAGGATCTGTTTCAGATAAATTGTTTGAAACCGGAATATGCCTTCCATCAGGCTCCAGTTTAACAGAGGTGGAACAGCACCGGGTAATAAGATGTATAAGAAATATATTTGACAGCACCATTCGTAAAAGGGTTGAGATGAAATTACAAGAATATGAGGTATAAGTCATGATTGGAGAGAAAATCAAAAAAATACGAAAGTCCAGAGGGCTGACTTTATCAGAATGTGCAAAGCGTGCAAATATATCAAAATCTTATTTAAGTAATATTGAACGAAATTTAAACCAAAATCCATCCCTGCAAATTATCGAAAGACTGGCAGGTGTATTGAATGTGGAGGTCAATACGTTCATCTCAGAAGAATCACGAATAGGACAAATACCAGAAACAAAATGGCTGCAATTTGTAAAGGATCTTAAGCAGTCAGGTGTAAAAACAAATGACTTACAAGCGTTTAAGACAGTAATTGAATTTGCAAAATGGCAGCAGGAGAATTTGGATAAAAACGATAAAGCAGGGGATGAAGATGAAAAATCCTGAGAAAATGAAAGTATTACAAATTGTTGGTGCTATGAACCGGGCTGGGACAGAAACGATGTTAATGAATTTATACCGGAATATAGATAGTGAAAAAATCCAATTTGATTTTATCTCCTACAATCAGGAAGAAGCACATTATGATCAGGAAATAAGAGAATTGGGAGGGAGGATTATCCGGCTAAAAAAAACGAATTCCGTTCTCGAACTCTATCATGTAATAAAGAAGTATGGACCTTATGACGCTGTTCATGCACATACCTTATTTCATTGTGGACTCTCCATGATTGCAGCACGATTGGCAGGTATAAAGGTAAGAATTTCCCATGCACATACAACGCTGGATGACAGTGAAGGGCTGCTTAGAAAGCTCTACCTTAAGTCGATGCGTTTTTTTATTTCTCAATATTCAACAGATCTGTTGGCATGCAGTGAGGCAGCTGGGAAATATTTATTTGGAGAAAAAAGAAGTGCAGGTTCAAAGTACACATATTTTCCCAATGCCATCGACTATTACCCATATTTGAAAAGGCCAGAAAACAAAGTAAATGAATTTCTGCTCCAACAGAAGCTGGGGAAGAGTATCATCATTGGACATATCGGCAGATTTATAGAAGCAAAAAATCACATATTCTTAATAGAGGTGATGAAAAAAGTCATTCAAAGAGATAAGCAGATGAAACTATTATTCGTAGGAGATGGAGATTTACGCGGTGAGATAGAAGCCACTGTATCAGTAGAAGGACTGGAAGAAAATATCCGCTTTGCCGGCTTAAGAGAAGATATTCCTACAATGCTGCATAGTATGGATGTATTTGTATTTCCATCTATTTATGAAGGCTTAGGGATGGTCCTGCTAGAGGCGCAGGCAAGCGGGGTTCCTTGCATTGTTTCAGAGGCCATTCAGCCGGAAGCGGATCTTCATATCGGTCTGCTTACCAAATTGCCTCTATCGGATCAACCGGATGTATGGGCAGATACGATTATTGCAAAAGCAGGGCAAAAAGAACGGAATCAGGCTGAAATCAGAAATGGATTTGAAAATAACGGTTATTCTATAGAGCAGGCAGTTCATCAATTACAGAAAATTTATCAATATAATGAGGTCGATAAACGTGGAAAATATATTGATAGCTTCCTTTGATTTGGAGGTAGGAGGAGTCGAGCGCAGCCTGATAAGCATGTTAAATAATTTTAATTATACAGACTATCACGTTGATGTTATGCTGTACAGCCATACTGGCGATTTTATGAATCAATTACCAGCACAGCCCAATCTTCTGAAAGAGTCAGATAGCTATAAAACGTTTCGGATGTCTATCAAGGATACATTTAAAGCGGGATATTTAACTATCGGGTTTGCCCGTTTACTGGCGAAGTATAAAGCTGCAAAGAATCAAGGCTCAGAAAAGGGCTATAAACAAATGCAATATATGTGGAAGTATGCATTGCCATTTTTACCGAAGCTGGATGCAGCATATGATGTGGCAATAAGCTATTTATGGCCGCATTATTTTGTGGCAGAAAAGGTTGAGGCTAAGATGAAAATTGCGTGGATACATACAGACTTTTCTGTAGTGGAAACCGATGAAACAGTCGATATAAGCATGTGGATGAAATTCGATTACATTATTGCAGTTTCCGAAGAATGTAAAAAGGCATTTATAAATAAATATCCTATTTTAAAGAAGAAAGTTACTGTTATCGAAAATATTACTTCACCTGATCTTATCCAAGCATTAGCAGCAGAAAAGCTTGAAAATCCAATGATTTACGATAATCGTTTTAAAATCATTACCGTAGCCAGATTATCTCATGCAAAGGGTATTGATAATGCAGTCCGGGCACTGAAACTTTTAAAAGAAAGAGGCTATCACAACCTTGCTTGGTATGCTGTCGGCTATGGTGGAGACGAGAAAATGATTCGAAGTCTTATATCTGATTATAAACTTCAGGATAACTTTTATTTGTTAGGAAAAAAAATCAATCCATATCCATATATGAAGGAAGCAGACCTTTATGTTCAGCCCTCCCGCTATGAAGGTAAGGCAGTAACGGTCAGTGAAGCGCAAATTCTTGCAAAGCCGGTGCTGATAACAAATTATTCTACTGCTAAAAGTCAAATTCTGGAGGGATATGATGGGATGATTTGTGAATTATCTGTTGATGGTTTAGCGGATGGTATAGAGGAACTGTATCATAATTTAAAATTAAGGAAGAAATTAGCTCATCATTGTTCCAGGTCCAATTTTAATAATTCTACCCGCGAATTAAGTAAGCTGTATGATTTAATTATATCGTCGTGTTAAAGACAATTCAAAGAGGCGTAAGGAAACACGTACGGATAGAAAAAACGGGGTGTAATATGAAAATTTACACAATAACATGTCATGATGCCTACAATCATGGAGCCTCCTTGCAGGCATTTGCATTATTAAGATATTTAACCCAATGTGGTCATGATGTTGAAATCATTGATTATAAGCCAGCGTATTTAAGCAACCATTATAAATTGTTCCGAATCGATAATCCGAAATGGGAGAAGAATTTGCTGACAAAGCTAGTTTATTTAGGAATTAAAGTTCCATTAAGAATACCAGGGTTAAAAAGAAAAAGAGCCTTTGATCAATTTACAACCACTTATTTAACATTAACAAAACGTCAGTACCGCTCTAATGAGGAATTAAAGAATAAACTGCCTGAAAGAGATGTATATTTATGTGGAAGTGATCAGATTTGGAATAGTCTTTATCAAAATGGAAAAGACCCAGCCTTTTATTTAGATTTTGTACCAGGAGGAAGGACAAAAGCTTCTTTTGCTGCCAGCTTTGCTACAGAAGAGATTGCGCCGTATTTGGTTCCAGTTGTCCAAAAATGGATAAAAAGGTTGGACGGAATAAGTGTCAGGGAAAAAAGCGGTGTTAACATCCTGAATAAAATGGGGATTTATAACGGAAAAAAAGTTGTTGATCCCGTGCTTTTATTAAGCAGGGGTGAATGGAATGAAATAGGCAAGAAACAATTTCACAATAAGTATATACTGGTCTATGATTTTGATAATAATCAGCTGATAAAAGAGATTGCAGTAAAGATTTCAAAAGAGAAGAACTTGAAAATATACAGCATTAATCCAGGAAAGATAAATTATGCTGATAAATATTTTCGACACGTGGGCCCGGAGGTATTTATTTCACTTGTGAGAGATGCAGCCTTTATTATTTCCAACTCATTTCATGCGGCAGTATTTTCAGTACTGTATCAGAAAAATTTTGCCATTGTGAACAGAAAAGAATCTATCAACACGAGAATGAGGGATTTTCTGGAGGATTTGAATTTAGAATCAAGGCTAATACATCCACATTATAAAATGAAAGATTTATTAAATCCAATAGACTATAAGGAAAGTGAATTCATTCTTAACGGGAAAATTGCGCAATCTAAACTGTATTTAGAGAATGTTTTACATCCTAGAGAAGTGAGAGAGCCGTTAAGCGGGAATAGATAAAATGAAGTGACATGCAGAAACAAAGCAGGGGGTGAAAATAATAATGAAAAAGGATATTTTATTTGTGATTGACTCATTAGATATTGCCGGGGCAGAGAAGAGCTTAGTATCTCTATTATCCATGCTGGATTATTCAAAATTCAATGTAGATTTACAACTTTTTTCTTTTGGAAATATTTTAGAAAAAATAGTGCCAAAACAAGTAAATGTACTTCCACCATTGAGCTATACAACCTTTACAAATCGAACTATAAAACATTCTATGCAACATGTCCTGTCAAAAAAAGCAGTTCAAATGTTTTTTTCAAGAATCAGATACTCTATCGCAATATACAAAAAGGACTATCATAATACGAAACGGGCTATTCTTTACTGGAAAAGCGCATCAAAAGTAATCGAAAACAATAATAAAAAGTACGATGTAGCCATCAGCTATGCGCAAGGGGTTCCTACTTATTATGTAGCAGAAAAAGTGAAAGCAGAGAAAAAGCTTGCCTGGGTTAATGCTACATACATAATAGATGAGGAAGATATAGCATTCCAAAAGAAATATTATAATCACTATCACAAAATGATAGCTGTATCAAGAACAGCTGAAAAAGATTTATTAGAACGCTTTCCTTATTATGCAGATAAAATAGAGGTAATGTACGATATCAATAATCCTCGGCTTATTTTCCAAATGGCGGAGGCAGGAAATAATTATCAGGATTCTTTTCATGGAATCAGGATTTTAACCATCGGTCGATTATCTGCTCAAAAAGGTTATGATATTGCTCTTCAGGTATGCAAAATACTGAAAGAAAAAAGAATTCATTTTAAGTGGTATGTTTTAGGAAAAGGACCTCTAAAAGAAAAAATAAAGGAGGATATAAAAAGACACCAACTAGAACAGCACTTTATTTTATTAGGGGTTGAGGCAAATCCGTATCCGTTTATTGAGCATGCTGATATGTATGTGCAGACCTCCAGATTTGAAGGATTCGGTCTTGCTATTGCTGAAGCAAGAATGCTAAATACGCCTGTTGTAACAACAAAGTTTGATGCAGTCTATAATCAAATGATTCATGAAAAAAATGGGCTTGTTGTTGATATGAATCCGGAAGCTGTTGCAGAAGGGATATTAAGATTAATCAATGAGCCGGAGCTTAGACAAAGTATCATACATTATCTGAAGCAGGAAAAGAAGGGGAATACTGAGGAAATCGAGAAGTTCTATCAATTTATTGGATAACATAATATGCGCCTGTAGAAAGAGGGTAGCAGTATGAAGAAGAAAATGCTATTTATGCTGATCAATATGAATATTGGCGGCACAGAAAAGGCACTGCTTAATAGGATAGCAGAAATACCTGAACATAAATATGATATTACGATTCTAATGCTGGAGAAATATGGGGGATTTTTGAATGCAATTCCAGATCATGTCAACGTGGAATACGTGCATGAATATCCTGAGATAAAAGGAATGGTGACGAATCCCCCCAGATGGACTATATGGAATCTTATAAAAAAAGGCCGGCTTATCAGGGTAATAAATTTCTCGCTGACATATGGATTGTCCCGAATCCTGAAAAATAAAAGTATTTTCTTTAAATATATATTAAGGAATACTGCGGATATAAAAAATAAATATGATGTAGCTATAGCTTATGCAGGTCCGATGGATCTCATAAGCTATTTTGTTATTCATAAAATAAGTGCTGAAAAAAAACTGCAATGGATTCATTTTGATGTGACGAAGGTCGGGTTTGATCTGCCATTTGCCAAAAGATTGTATCCTGAGTTTGACAGAATCTATACGGTGTCAAATGAGGGAAAAGACCGTTTAGTTCATATACTGCCTGAATTACAAAGTAACATAGATTCCTGTCCTAATAAAATCTCTTCTGAGTTAATTTTACAAATGGCGGATGAAGGGGATGGCTTTAATGATGAGTTTGATGGCATAAGAATATTAACTATCGGACGATTAAGTAAAGAAAAAGGACAGGATCTTGTTATTCCAGTATTAGCAAAGCTGAGAGAAAAGGGATATAAAGTCAGATGGTACTGTGTTGGAGAAGGTAACAGCAGGTCTGCATATGAATTTCTTATTAAAAAGTATCAAGTTGAAAGAGAATTTATCTTATTAGGAGCACATCCAAATCCTTACCCCTTTTTAAAACAATGTGATATTTATGTTCAGCCATCCCGGCATGAAGGATTCTGTATCACTTTAGGAGAGGCGAAGGTCTTTAACAAGCCGATTATTACGACTAATTTTACAGGTGCTCATGAACAAATGGAGGGATTGAAAATGGGTGTTGTTGTAGAAGCTGATGCATGGGAGATATATCAGGAAATCATTCATGTAATGAGCAAAAAATTAAGAAACAAAATTGAAATTAGCATATAGCCCTTCGAAAAGGCTTTTTAGTGAGGTGAGAAAAAAGTGCGCAAAAAAGTATTATTTGTAACACAAAGAATGATAATGGGTGGAATCGAAAAGGCTTTAATTGCTATGCTGAATAGCATGCAGCTGAAAGATTACGATGTGACTGTAAAGCTGATGTCGGAGGAGGGTGAGCTTTATGAGGAAATCCCGGAGTTTGTGCATGTAGAAAATATATTTGGAGCAAGGGAAACAGCATTGGAGAAAATGTGGAAATATACAAAAAAAGGGGACATTATTACAGCGGTTAAAACAGGATTTTATACGAAATTGATACAGCACACAGTGTCTAATTATAAGCAAAACAGGTACTACTCCAGGATGGTGCCAAGAGATGAAACAGTGTACGACATTGCTATAGCTTACCATAGTCCGGTAACATTTCCCGACGTTTATGTCATGAATAATATAAAAGCAAAACAGAAGGCTGTCTGGATTCATTGTGATGTTTCCTATTTTGAAGAAGCTTTGCGAAAACAGGGAGAGAGGTTCTATAGTAGGTTCGATTGTATCTTCTGTGTTTCTAAATATGCTATGACGAAATTTATTGATATATTTCCGAATCTGAAAGATAAAACATTTCCATTTTATAATGTTATCGAAAGAGATAAACTGGAGACTTTATCAAAAGCGGAAGAAAGTTATAGCGATAGGTTTAAAGGCATTCGCATTCTGACAGTGGGCAGGCTGTCAGTAGAAAAAGGGCAGGATATGATTCCGGAAATTTTATCAAAATTATTGTTAAAAGGATATCATGTCCGCTGGTACTTAATAGGCGAAGGGATTCTAAGAGAGAAAATCGAGACAATGATAAAGGAATACCAACTAGAAAATAACCTCCTGTTACTTGGTACGGTAAAAAATCCCTATCCGTATATAAAGGATTGTGATATTTATATACAACCATCCCGGCATGAATCCTATGCCCTCACTGTGGCAGAAGCAAGGATATTACGAAAACCCATTATTACAACAAATACTGGTGCAGCTGAACAAATAAGCCAAGGAGAAACAGGGTTAATCGTAAATTTCGAGAAGGAAGAGATTTATCATGCTATCCTGCGACTATTAAATGATAAAAGATTAAGAGAAAAATTCAGCAGCAACCTGTCACAGCAGGTAGTGGATACAACAAAAGAGATGGAAAGGCTCTATAAAATGGTGGAGAATGCTCCATAAATTCTTTCATATGTCTCAAAAAAACTTCTAAAATAAAAGGTGAGTAAATTGGTGAATAGCGTCCATAAATTACTGCGACTTTTTTCAAGAAAAGAGAAACAGAAGCTTATTGTGCTGCTTTTTATGATGATTGCAGCAGCAGTATTTGAAACAATCAGCATAGGAGTAATTGTTCCCTTTGTCGGTATGGTAGTAAATCCAAATGTGATTCAGGAGCAGCCTGTCCTTGCAAATGTATACGGCTGGCTTAACTTCCAGACGGTAAATGCTTTTATCATATTTGCTGTAATTATATTATTAGCAGTATTTGTGATTAAAAATGTATACTTACTATTTTTTAATTACACTCAAATTAAGGTGACATTGAATCAAAAAGTAAGGTTGTCCAGGGATTTATTTCAGGCATATTTAACAAAGCCCTATACCTTTCACTTACAGAGAAACACAGCTGATCTATTGAGAAATGTCAATGAAGAAGTAGCAAAAATCTTTAATGGAATCATGATTTCCGGCTTTCAATTACTGACAGAGGTGCTGGTCATCCTGTTTATTGCAGTATTATTAGTAGTAACAGCCCCTTTGGCAACTTTAGCCGCAGCTGTTTTACTAGGCGGGAGTGTTTGCCTTTTTTTTATAAGCTACCGGAAAAAAATCAGCCAGCTTGGGGAAGAGCATCAGGAAGTAACCGGGAAAATGATACAATGGGTCAATCAGGGACTGGGTGCCAGTAAAGAAGTAAAGGTTTCTGGGAAAGAGCGTTTTTTTATCAGAGAGTATACAAATCAGAGTCAAATTCAAGCCAATAATACGAAGTACTTAAAAATGCTGGAAGTGGTTCCTAGATATTTTATCGAAACGATGCTTGTCGCGATTGTTCTGATCACAGCACTAATCATTATTCTCCAGGGAGCGAATCTATCTCATTTTATCTCAACCATGGCATTATTTGCTATGGCCGCATTTCGGCTGATGCCTTCCATCAACCGTGTTGTTTCATTGATTACAATTATGCGGTATAGTATGCCGGCCTTGCATGTCGTTTACGATGATTTATTTATGGATAAAGACGTTTTGGCATCTGGTAAGAACAGTACGGAAATAATACGTGGAGAAAAAATATTTCACAATTCAATCCAGATGGATGAGGTGTCTTTCAAGTATCCCAATCAAAATAAATACGCTGTACAGGATGTTACTTTATCGATTCCCATCGGTAAATCAGTTGCCTTTGTCGGAGAATCAGGAGCCGGTAAAACAACGATTGTTGATATTATACTAGGCTTGTTCCCGCCCGAAAAGGGAAGCATTCTGGTTGATGGTGTAAATTTATTTGAACAGCGGTCTTTATGGCAGAAGAAAATCGGATATATTCCGCAGGCTATTTTTCTTTCCGATGATTCTATCCGCAGGAATGTTGCTTTTGGGTTAAATGATGATCAGATTAAAGATGAAGAGGTTTGGCGTGCTTTGGAGCAGGCACAGTTAAAACAGTTTGTTGAAGAGCTTCCCAATAAGCTTGATACACCGGTTGGAGAAAGGGGTGTCATGCTGTCGGGCGGACAGCGCCAGCGAGTTGGCATTGCCAGATCGTTATATCATAATCCCGAGATATTGTTTATGGACGAAGCAACCTCTGCATTAGACAACAAAACGGAGAAAGAAATTATGAGTGCTTTTAATAAACTGAAGGGGAATAAGACGCTAATTATCATAGCACACAGATTAAGTACTATTGAAAATTGTGACATTGTCTACAGGATAAATAATGGCAGATTAGTATCAGTAAATAATAAGCTGAACCAATCCATTATGTAACGTAGAACCTTTAGAAGGAGGATAGCAAAGTGGATGTTATTCTGCATAAAGATGAGGATGCAGTTGAAAGATTATTTTCTGCATGTAGTAATTTTAGTGAGGGAATTCATGAATATAATATTTTCCAGGATAGAGCATGGATGAAAAACTGGTGGAGATATAAAAAAAGCTGCCAAATGGTAGATCCTTATATTATAGAAGTAAAGGAAGGAATGAATACTATTGCGATTATCCCTCTTTACAGTTATAAAGCAACCTGGGGCTTTACTGTAATCCGGCCGATTGGATTAGGAATGGCTGATTATTTAGTGCCGATTATTTCTAGCAAATATGATATGAGGGAAATCACTAACCTGGTGATGAAAAAGCTTACAGAGGACAGGAAAAATTGGAATTGTATAGTATGGTCGGACTTACCCGGGGATTCTATTTATAATAAAGTCTTTTCTACTCAGTTACCGGATGGTTTTAAAATGATAGAAAAAATAAAAACGGTAGATTCCCCTTACATCATGCTTGAACGTAATATGGACCAGACGAAGTCCGGGGTAAATCAAAAGTACGTAAAGAAAATCCTTTTTAAACAAAGAAAATTAATCAGGCAAAAAGGAGAATACCTTTATAAGAAAGTATTAAGAGAAATAGATGTAGAACCTGTGATGAATACGCTATTTGAGCTGCATAAGAGAAGATGGAATGGTACGAAAACTCCCAGCAAATACAATAATCAGAAAGAGAAGGAATATGCACTGTTAACAGCAAAAAAACTCTTTCAAAATGAGTTATTACATCTTTCCTATTTAGAAATAAATAAGCAAATTATTGCAGTACACTTCGGCATGAACGATGGAAACAGATTCTATTTTTATATTCCAAGCTTTGATACGGAATTTGGAAAGTACTCGATAGGTCAGTTGTTAATATATCATCTTATTCTTGATGCAAGTAAAGAAGGATGTCAGTATTTCGATTTTTTAAAAGGGGAAGAAGCCTATAAGTACAATTGGGGGGCGGTCAATAAACATAATGTAGAATACACCTTCACAAATACGACTTTAAGATCAGGATTTTTCACTTTCTTGTTTCAAATTAATAAATCCCGTTTTTTTCATATGTATCTACGGAAAAGCGCTGAAAGGATTTTAATCAGAGCAGATTCATAAGGTGTACATCAATAAAGATTAGAGAGAGGATGAAGATTATTTTGGCTGCTGTTAGGTTGAAGAGCCTGGTTTTTCAGGGAATGAAGCGGACCATTGGCGAAGAAAGAATGATTAAGCTTATCGAATACACACGGGGACTGTACAGATATCCCAAAAAAATGCTGGGAAGAGAATTCCAGGATAATATAAAACAGGAAGCAGATATACTTGTTTTTGCTGCGCATCCGGATGATGAGGTTTTGGGTTTGTCTTCAATTTTATATAGTCATCAGAAAAAGAGAGAGAACACTGTCGTAACGTATGTGACCAATGGTTCCGGGTTAATTGGTGAAAGCTGGCGGATGCCTGAGGCGTTTTCAAAGGATAAAGCGGAGGAAAGATATAGAGAGGGTTTACAGGGGCTATCATTATTAAATATCCCAGAAGAAAATGTGTATTGTCTTGGATTTCCCGATGCAGGAACACATCGCTACTTAAATGAAATAGCGAAGGATGTTCTTTTTTTAATGGAAAAATATCAGCCTAAAAAAGTATATGTTCACTGTATGGAGGGTGGACACAATGATCATGACATAACAAGCTATGTTGTAAAATCAGTTTGTAAGAAGCTGGACTTTTCTAATGTTTATGAGTGGGCGGAATATAATCAGCTGCAGCCTCTTGGTACGGAGGATATTCGTTTTAGAAATTGTAAATCAACGGAGACAGAAGAAACTCTAATGAAGCTCTCAGATGCTCAGTACAAGCTAAAAAAGCAAATGCTGGCATGTCATAAATCTCAGGATGTTGCTAAATATTATTTAATGGGAGAAGCCATCCGGAAAGCGGACTTGGATGATTTAGAAAAAGAATTATTAGCGTACTCCAATTTCCAGGAAGCAAACATCCGGCCATTAATTACCCAGTTCTTTAGGTTTATAAATCATTTACAAATTAATGAGTCCTCTGTTCACGGCAAGCTTTATCAATCAAAAACTAAAATGAAAAAATTGATGAATGGGAGGTGATTTCTCTGGGCGCTATCGTTGGAATCTATCAGTTTAATAATGAATCGGTACAAGGAAATCATATATATATAATGATGAAGGAATTACAAAAATTCCTTGTAGATGATGCTGTGCTATGGCAGCAGAAAAATATTTTTCTCGGTTGTCACTCTACGCGGATGATCTGCGAGTCGGTTGAAGAAGATTTACCTAATTGTTATAACGCGAGATTACTGGCAATTACTGCAGATACAGAAGTAGCTAATCGTAATGAACTATTTGACAGCTTAGAAATTAATCGTCTCAAGAGAGCAAGTCTGCGGGACAGCGAGTTAATCTTACTTGCCTATCAAAAATGGGGAGAAGAATTACCGAGATATTTAGTTGGTGATTTTGCTTTTATGATTTGGGATGGTAAAGAACAAAAACTTTTTGGCGCGAGAGATTATTCGGGCACCAGACCCATTTATTACTTTCATGACCAAAAGCATTTTGCCTTTTGCACATTAATACAGCCGCTGCTATTATTGCCATTTGTAGATAAGAGCTTCAATGAAGTTTGGATTGCAGACTTCTTCCTGGGCAGCCCGGATGGGAGTGATTCTATTAATCCTTCGTCAACAATTTATAAAAATATAATACAAGTTCCCCCGTCACATACTATCTCTGTTTGTGATGGACTCGTTAAGGTAAAAAAATACAGTCACTTTATCAATAGATGAGTATTCCCTCTACTTCATTTTTACAGGACTTTATTAGGAAGAAGTCTATTAGAGGTAACTAATTATCAAAAAATTAGAAATAAGTATTGAATTATTATGTAAAATAGTATATGTTCTTTATATAGAACGAAAATTTATTATCCCTTTTTAAATGACTAACTAAATAAACTGCTTTAATTCAAAAGTGGAATTTAGTTTTTTTTAAAATTTTATTGTTCTTTAATAAGAACAATAAGTTAATCCTATATATTGGAGAAGATATGATGAGTGCAATTGCTGGAATTTATCACGTGAATAGTGCTGTTCCGCATCAATTTGGGCGGCAGATGATGCTGGCATTAAGGAAGTTTCCGGCTGATGATATACAAATATGGAGCAAGAAAAATGTACTTTTAGGTTGCCATGCGCAGTGGATTACATCTGAATCAATTAATGAACAGCTTCCTTTTTATGATAAGACAAGACAACTGGCAATTACATCAGACGCAATCATCGATAATCGGGAAGAATTATTTGATAAATTAGGAGTTCAGCGTGAAGAAAGAAAAGGAATGCCGGATAGCCAATTAATATTGATTGCTTACGCGAAATGGGGCGAGGAGTCTTCAAAATATTTGGTTGGCGACTTTGCTTTTATGATTTGGGATGAAAAAAACCAAAAGCTGTTTGGAGCGAGAGATTTTTCCGGTTCAAGGTCACTCTACTATTTCTCTGATGACCAGCGCTTTGCATTTTGTACAACCATGGAGCCACTGTTAAAGCTGCCATATGTTAACAGACAATTAAATGAGGAATGGCTGGCTGAATATTTAGCGATTTCGACATTTATAGATGCAATTGATGTATCAAAAACGGTTATTAGAAATATCCTGCAAGTCCCCCCATCACATACGATTACTGTGATAGAAGGAAAGGTGAAGCTTTCTAAATTTCAGGTGCTGTCATTTAACGACAAAATCAGATTCAAGAAAGGGGATGAATATGTAGAGGGTTTCCGTGATGTATTTCAGAAAGCAGTTGACTCGAGATTGCGGACATTTAAATCTGTTGGTTCACATCTGAGCGGCGGACTTGATTCAGGCTCCGTTGTCAGTTTTGCTGCAAAAACATTACAAAGCCAGAACAAAAAATTACATACCTACAGCTCAATCCCGGCAGCAGATTTTATTGACTATACACCAGGAAACTATTACCCGGATGAACGTCCATACATCCATGCTACGATTGATTATGTAGGGAATATTGAAGATCATTATTTAAGCCTGGAAAGTAAGAATCCATACAATGATATGGATGAATGGCTGGAAATTATCGAATCGCCTTATAAATTCTTTGAGAATTCATTCTGGATGAAGGGGATTTTTGAACAGGCAGCCAAGGATAATGTCGGAGTTTTGTTAAGCGGTGCCAGAGGGAATTTTACAATATCCTGGGGACCGGCAATGGAATATTATGGACACTTATTAAAGAGAATGAAGTGGTTTCATTTTGCCCGTGAGCTTAAGCCTTATAGCAGAAACATCGGGATAGGCAGAAAAAAGCTGTTATCACTTATAAGTAAACAGGCATTTCCGTTTTTAAACAGGGAAGATGATAATTCTTTTCCAATGCTTGTGAATCCTGATTTTGCTAATAAAATGAATGTGTTTGAAAAACTTCAGAGATATGGAATGGGAGCAGATGGACTTACTGATCTCAACATTTTAAATCAAAGAAACTATCTTATTGATAATGAATTTATATGGAATTCAAATGGAATAGCATTTTCAAAGCTATCCCTGCAATATGGGACACTAATGCGTGATCCGACAAATGATATCCGGGTGATTAATTATTGTATGTCCCTGCCGTTAGAACAATTTATTAATAACGGAATGGATCGGGCATTAATCAGAAATGCAACAAAAGGATATTTGCCTGATAAAGTGCGGTTAAACCAGACAAAGTACGGTGTCCAGGCAGCAGATTGGCTTCACCGCATGATACCCTGCTGGACAGACTTTATTAATGAGGTGAAAGAGCTGTTAAAAGACAAGGATACAGCACAATATTTGAATACAGATTCTATTAGAAATGCCCTGTCATCTGCTATGGAAAAGCCAAAGGGTGATCTTGCTTTTAAGCCTGAGCTGAGGATGCTAATGCGCAGTATCATCGTTTATCGATTTCTGAAAACATTTTACCTTGAAGGAGGTGATACAAATGAAAAAGCAATGGAAAGAGCCCAAATTGGAATTATTGGATATTAAAGAGACAATGGCAAGCTTTAAAGGCGATTCCTGGGATGGATTTTTTATTGGCAGATATAACAAACCGGATCCTAATCCGGGAGAAGACATAAGTTAAGCTGCACATTCCAAATGAGAGAATTTTACAAGATCAATATGGTCTTCAACCAAAGATAGATACTTAAACCTGAATCGCAGTGCTCTTCGAATAGTTGAAGTCGGTAGATTATTGCCCTTATACCGTCCCGTTTGTATAAGGGCTCATTTTTTCTTAGTTCATGTACTCCACTTGTCTGAAATAGTCTGTTTATTATAAAAAGAGGGTGATTAATAGATGTTTGAAATCCCAAAAATTCATTCCTATAAAGCATTTGGATTAAATATTTTAAGTGATTTCCCATTACCAGAATTAATACCTGTCAGTCGCAAGAATTTTGATGAAGCTGATTTAACTATAATAGAAACCAATTTATCTTCCTTATGGTCAAAGCTTGCCGAACCAGATGCTTATTACTACATAAAAAAGAAACTTTGTATGATTAAAGTTCCAGGTGCGGCCATTTATATGATTGAAGATGGAAGAGCTATTTCAGTCTCACCGATTGAGGGTTCAAACAATAATCAAATCAGGCTTTACTTGCTTGGAACATGTTTAGGTGTTCTGCTCATGCAAAGAAAAATAATGCCGATACATGGAAGTTGCATTGTCATAAATGGAAAAGCCTATGCTATTGTGGGCGATTCTGGTGCAGGGAAATCAACGCTTGCTTCCGCATTTTTAAGCCGCGGCTTTCATTTACTGACAGACGATATCATGGCGGTGACACTATCTGAAGATAATATTCCGCTCGCTATACCTTCATATCCACAGCAAAAGTTATGGCAGGAGAGCTTAGATCGATTTGGCATAGAATCAGATCAATTTAAACCAATCTATAATAGAGAAACAAAATTTAATATACCGGTTAATGACCATTTTGTTGATAGATCAATACCTTTAGCCGGAATTTTTGTTTTAAGCAAAGCTAATCAAAATGATATTGAAATAGTATCCATCCAAAAATTAGCACGTTTCCCTGTCCTGTTTCATAATACCTACCGTAATTTTATGATAAATCGTTCCGGATTAATGGATTGGCACTTCGCATTTTCTGCTAATCTGGCGAACAACCTTGATTTTTATCGAATCATACGTCCTGTCTCCCGATTCACAGTCAATGAATTAGTAGATAACATTTTAAGCTTAATTGCGAAGGATAGGAATGTAAATAATGAAAAAGCAGCAACAATCTATTGAAAGGGAGAGATAGTAATATGAATAAAACGATTTCAAACAGTGATATTGTAAGTCAATTAGAGGGACTTATTGTCAGCGATATGGACGGGGAAAAGGTCATGTTAAGTATTGAAAATGGAAAGTACTACAATCTTGGTGAAACAGGTGGAGTGATTTGGGATTGTATGAAAAAGCCTATTTCTATACAAGACCTGATTCAATCATTAGTTAAGGAATATGATGTGGGAGAGCATGAATGCAGGGAGCAGGTACTCAGATTTATAGACCGTTTATCAGAAGAAGGTTTGGTAAAAATAGAGTTTGCTTAAAAAAGGGGGAGCGGGATGAGAAGGATGATATTATTTCTATCTTTAAATAAGAAAATGAGGCACCTTCTATTTGAAGCATATATTTATCTTGCTTTTGCCCGTCTTATTAAAGCAATGTCCTTTTCGAAAATAGCACCTTCATTAGGGGAAAAAATGAAAGAAACCTCAACAGATTTAAACCCAGAATATAAAAAGACATTGATGGGGATATCGCAGGCTATCCATATTATGAGCAAGTATACATTTTGGGAGAGTGAGTGTCTTGTCAAGGGCATAGCTGCATTGAAAATGTTAGAAAAGCGGGACATAGAAAGTACACTTTACTTAGGAATAGCAAAAGATGAGGATGGAAAATTAATTGCTCATGCATGGTTGCGCAGTGGTCCATTCTTTGTAACGGGATTAGAAGGAGCAGAACGGTTTACGGTTGTCAGCAAGTTTGCAAAGAAAATAGATACAAAGGATAAAAGGTGAAATAAATGGAAAATAGACATCAATTGGACCTTCGTAATATACCTGAAGAATTACAGCTAATGATCGAATTATTAAGGAATAATCATCTGGAAGAATGGGAAACTTTCACAGATATTAATTGGGAAACTTTCATTGATTTGGCAATTCATCACCGTATTTATCCGGTACTTTATCCGAAATTGAAAAAGGTAAAGGAAGGTATTGTTCCTCCCTTCGTTTTAGAAAGGTTTTCCTGGCTTTATAGAAGAAATACAATGAAAATGCTTTTCTTAGGCTCAGAGATGCAAAAGATCAGTAAGCTGTTTTCAGACAATCACATTCGGCTTCTTTTTTTAAAAGGGCCAGTACTTGCTCAAGCGTTGTACGGTGATATCTCCCTTCGTACGTCCAGGGATCTGGATGTTCTTATTCCGATAGAAAAACTTGATGAGGCGGAGCATCTGCTATTAGCTCAAGGCTATGAAAAGGAATATGAAATAAATAAAGAATTAAATGAATGGAAGTGGAGACATCGTCATGTTAACTATTATCATCCGCAAAAGAAAATCACGATAGAAATTCATTGGAGATTGAATACCGGTCCGGCGAAAGAGCCGAATTTTAATGAATTATGGGAAAGAAGAAAGCAGAGCACAATTCCGGGTAATGAGGTCTATATGCTAAGCAATGAGGATCTCTATTTATATCTTAATATGCATGGGGCACAGCATGGATGGTCGCGCTTACGATGGTTATTTGATATTCATCAATTAATGGATAAAGAATTAAACTGGAACAGGATATATAATCGGCTAAAACGCTTTGGTTATCTTCAGGTGGGAGGACAAGGTATGATACTTGTGTCTGAATTATTTAATAGAAAGCTTTCTAATGAGATGCAGCAATATTTAGTGAACAGCCGTTCGAAAAGACTAGCAGCAAAATCAATTTTTTATTTGGAATCCATGATTAATATATATACGTTACCATTACCTGAAAATGTAGTGAAGTATCATAAAAAGTATTTAACGGGCTTAATGTCGACGGAGCAGAGGATTCTTTTTACTTTAAGTTTGCTGTATCCATATCCGGATGATATGAAAACCTTACCGTTACCAAAAACGCTCCATTTTCTCTATTTTCCGCTTCGTCCATTTCTCTGGGTATGGCGAAAAAGAAAGAAGCATGTATTATCATAAGGAGACATAGAGATGAAATCCATTATATATTTTTTGAAGCAAATCTATCGTTATTCGGGGAAGATCGTCTATATTAATTTATTTGCAATGGCCGGCATCGGTTTACTAGATAGTGCAGCGATTCTATTACTTGTCCCATTGATCAGTATGAGCGGCATTGTTGATATGGGAGCAGTAAGAATACCGATATTAAGTATATTTGATTTTATGGCAGATATTCCAGCAGCTGCTGGTCTGCCGATTATATTAGCCATTTTTATCATGATTGCCGTTGGACAAAATATTGTAAAGCGACAGCTTAATGTGAAAAACAACAGGTTACAGCAGGGATTTTTAAGATATATGCGTGTGGAAACATATAAATTGTTACTGTATTCTAACTGGCAGGTTTTCATTAGAAATAGAAAGTCCGATTTTATTAATATTTTAACATCAGAAATTGCACGTTCCAGTGTAGGTGTATATTCAGTATTACAATTTATATCATCTATTGTCTTCACTTTTATTCAGATAGGGCTGGCATTTATTCTTTCTCCTGTAATTACAACATTTGTACTCCTATGTGGATCTGTTCTTATTCTTTTTAACCGTAAATTTCTAAAAAGGTCATTGACTTTAGGAAACAGGAATTATGAATTATCTAAGGAATATATCAGCGGGATTACTGATCATATGAATGGGATAAAAGATATCAAAAGTAATACATTGGAAAAATCAAGATTAGACTGGTTTGGGCTAATCACAAAAGAAATGGAAAATGAACAAGTGGAGTATATAAAATTAAAATCAACATCACAATTATATTATAAAATGGCTTCTGCTATTTTAATCGCTGTTTTTATCTATTTTGCAATAATGATGTTTCATGCACAGGCTGCACAGCTTCTGCTGATTATCATTATATTTTCACGGCTGTGGCCGGGAGTTGCAGGAATCCAGTCATCGATGGAACAAATCGCAGCAACAATTCCTTCTTTCAGAGCAGTAATTACTTTACAGGATGAATGTAGAAATGCCAAAGAGTTTAATACGGATGAAAGTTTAAAAAATACCTCAATTAAAATGAAAAAAGCTATTCAATGTGATCAAATCTATTTTCGCTATAATGAAAATGCTGATTGTGCTTTAACCAATATTAATCTGGTTATCCCGCCCAATAAAATGACAGCATTTGTAGGGCGCTCTGGAGCAGGAAAAAGCACATTAATTGATTTGTTATTGGGACTGAACCAGCCGGAGAATGGAAAAATTCTAATTGATGGCGTTTCGCTTTCGTACGATAATATCTCAGCCTGGAGAAAATCTATCAGCTATGTACCACAGGAGCCATTTCTTTTCAATACAAGTATTAGAGAAAACCTGGAAATAGTAAAAACAAATGTGACAGAGGAAGAACTATGGGAAGCCTTGGAATTCTCGTCGGCTATAGATTTTGTAAAGAAACTTCCTGATGGACTAGATACCATTATTGGTGATCGAGGAATTAAGTTATCTGGCGGTGAACGACAGCGTCTCGTATTAGCACGGGCTATATTAAGAAAACCATCCATTCTTGTTTTAGATGAAGCAACCAGCGCTTTAGATACAGCGAATGAGTCCAAAATTCAGGCTGCACTGGAAAGGCTGAAAGGTAAGATGACGATTATCGTTATTGCACATCGTCTATCAACGATTCGAAATGCCGATCAGGTCGTTGTACTGGAAGAAGGAAAGATTATTCAACAGGGAGGCTTTATCGAGCTTTCTAAAGAGAAGAAAAGTATGTTCAGTCATCTTTTGAGTAATCAGATAGAAGCAATGAGATAAGAGAGAGCCCATATATTGGAGAGCGATAAACTGTGAGAAAAATAAGAAAAAGGATTCTTCTGTCCGTATTTTTAATATTTCTTGTAATTCTTATATATACTATTTGGGACAATAATCGGTTTATCATCACAAGACAGGAAATCATAATTGACCATCTACCGAAGCAGCTGGAAGGATTTCGTATTCTTCAGGTTAGTGATCTGCATGAAAAGCAATTTGGTGAAAACCAGAAAAAACTGATAGAATCAATCAATTCAATAGCCTATGACGTCATTGTTTTTACAGGCGATATGCTTGATGACGTAGAAAGCACCAACTACGACAGCTTTTACACATTAATTGAAGGAATTGATAATAAAGAAAATGCATTATATGTACCAGGGAATACAGATCCGGCAAATTATCAGGTTGGAAGAAAAGTAGAAAAGAGTGATTTCACCCAAGGAATGGAAAAACGAGGTGTTCATTTATTAGAGTCTATCCACTCGATTTCGACCAATGGGAAAAATGTTCATTTTGTTCATTTTGAATTATCTATCTTAAAAGATCCGCAATATATGGGAAGCGTACAAGGAATTTTAAAGCCGGACTACATTAATGAAGAAAGCTATCTTCTGCAACAGGAAGAGCTGTGGGAAGAGTTAACAGTGCTCGATAACCGAAGTGAATCGGACATTCTTATTGCATTGAACCATTATCCGATTCCTGATATTCGAATCGACCATATTCAAGCTAATCCTGATTTAAAATGGACAGATTATGATTTGATTATGGCAGGACATTATCATGGGGGACAGATTCGTTTACCTTTTATTGGTGCTCCCTTCATTCCAGAGCCCTGGTATGAACCAAACAGCTTATTTCCACCGCAAGATCGTATAAAAGGGTTATGGGAATACGCTGACACCAAGCAATATGTTAGTGCAGGTCTCGGTAGCAGCGGTGCGGTATCTTTTATGAAATTCCGGTTGTTTAATACTCCTGAAATTAATCTTGTTATCTTGAAAGGGACAGCTAATAGGCAATAAAGCAAGGATTTAATTGTAAAAAATTCAGCTGGAAATTCGACTTACTTTTTGATTTTATTCTTTATTATTCACAGATTCTGTTTCAATGAATAATGCAGATTTATAGTAAAATGAAGCCCAATTTGATGAATGGGGCTGTGGTTATAGTCATTTACTTCACAAAAAGTCGTTTGAATAAGTGAAAAACATGTCATAATTTGAATTTTCTTATATGACAAAACTAGTGTGCTAAAGACAAAACAAGTCAAGCGATTCGCGCTAAATATATAGTAAAATAGGCTTGTGTATTTATGTTTATAGGTAATCTTGGGGAGTTTCTATTCCGCCTTTTAAAACAAAAAGAGTGGAGGAAATATAGTTATCAATATCACTTATTATTTTATGTTATCTGTTAAAAAAATTGTAGACTTGTAATGACAGGGATGAAAAGCTTTTTGTGATCATTATCCCTTGACTATATAAATTTCATTCTATTATAATACTAATGAATAATATTACTAATGAGTAATATATTTAATATTGACTGAAGCAGGTGTTTTTCTTGAATCAAAGAGGAAGAAAAAAAGGAGCAGATGGAACAAAAAGCAGGGAATTATTTCTTACTATTGCTAAAGAGGAATTTGCCAATAATGGTTATCATGAAACAAAGGTAAGCACAATCGTTGAAAAAGCTGGTCTAACACAGCCAAGTTTTTATTTATATTTTCAAAGTAAGCAGGCAATTTTCCAGGAAATACTTGATTCATTTCGAATTAAGCTAACCGATTTGACAACAAAAAGCAGGCTTAGTCCTGGAATTGATGAACATTCTTTAGAAGATCGTATTGCAGAAGGATTAAGTGCTATTTTAAAATTTTTTGCAGAAAATATGTACTTAACAATCATTGGTTTTTATATGTCGGCAGAAGCTGATGAGATCAAAGAAAAAATGGCAAATCAAATAAAAGATAACCTTCTTTATGAGCAAGAAATCGGCTATTTTCATCTTCACCTTGATATGAAGTTTGTTTCGGAAAGTCTGGTAGGTATGATAGAGCATCTGACAAAAACGCAATTATTTACGGGATTAAAAGAACCGGAAGCACTTGCTAAGGAAATTGTCCAATTCTTGTTATATGGCATGATAAGGGGATATAAATAGAATTAAAATTTACAGACACATTGTTCTAAAAATAAATCAACTGGTATGTTAATCAATTTGAAGAAGGGAGGTGAAATGTTAGATTCATTTGACGTATGCTTCATCATTTCATTAATAATTGAAATTAGTCATTAATATGGGTGGCAACTACCATTCATATCTTTGTTGCCTTTGTGATAATAACTCAAAATAAAATTTCGGAATATTTCATTTTAATTATTTTTAATATTTTTACCCTGTTTGATAAGTAGAAAAATCTTTAAGCAGCATGAATGACTGGTAGTAACCATATTATCTATATTAATGATGGGGGCGGGGTTGTGAAAAAGAAAATTGAAAATGTTGTATTTGATCGAGAATGGATTACATTAATAAAAGAAGCAAAAAAATTAGGCCTGTCACTTGAGGAAGTCCGCAAATTTCTGAATCATATAAGAGAAAAATCTAACGTTTGATTTGGATTTTATTTATAGAGCTTTTAAAAAATGCACCTTTAGCAAAATGTGGTAAAATAAAGATACCTAAGCAATATTGAATATCAATTTGCAAGGTGCATTTTCTTGTAAAATTACAATTTAAATATACAATTGATTTCTCTCCAGTCTAATTATTATACTTTTATTTCTAATTATGAAGGCGTAAAATACCATAATTATACTTAAATCCTCACTAAGAATTAACTTTCTATACATCCTCAAAATAATAATAGAACTCTTCACCAAAGTTATGATATAATTCGCAGAGAAAGAGGTGAAAAACTTGATTGGTGAAAAAATAAAACAATTGCGAAAAGAAAAGAGGATGTCACTTTCTGAGCTTGCTGAAAAAGCAGGAGTAGCGAAATCCTATTTAAGCTCAATTGAGCGAAACCTTCAATCAAACCCTTCCATCCAGTTTATCGAGAAAATCAGTCAAGTGTTGGATGTTTCTGTAAACGATTTAATAAATGATAATAATACGGTAGTTGAAACGGAGTTAGATAGTGAGTGGATGAAAATTGTAAAAGAAGCAATGGAATCCGGAGTTTCAAAAGAACAATTTAAAGAATATCTGGAATTTAATAAATGGCGGCGAGAACAAGATAAATAAGTCACCTAACCGTTTAGCAACGTGCTTTACGGTTTTTTTGATCATATGGACTTAAATTTTAATAAAACAACAACGTGATATCTTGATGAAATGACCTGCATCAAACATAGAAACTGAACGATAAAAGAATCGGCAAGGGAGAAGAAAGAAATGAGTACAAATGCTCTAATAGCAAAAGGGAATACTGCTGAAATATATCTTCATAACAATAAAATTGTAAAGGTTTTCAATGATTATTTGCCTGATACAGAAGCTGAGATGGAAGCGGGGAAACAAAGGTTTGCCAATTCAGCAGGTCTTCCTGTTCCGAAGGTCTTCGATGTTAGTGAGTTTCAGGGGAAACAAGCTATTATGATGGAATATATTAAAGGAAGCACTCTAGGAGACTTGTATTTAAGTAATAAAGAACAAGCAGAATATTACCTGGCTGTTTCCGTGGATATCCAGCAAAAGATACATCGGGTGATTTCCAATTTAGATGCTTCGGAGTTAATGTATGATAAGCTTTGCCGGCAGATTAAGGCGGCTGTCAGTTTAACAGAAAAATATAAAAACGATCTATTGCGAAGACTGGACACGATGACTTTTGAAAACAGACTTTGTCACGGAGATTTTCATCTGTTTAATTTGATTTCAGCAGACGGAAAGATGTATATCATTGACTGGGTTGACTCCAGTGCCGGAGACATCCGGGCCGATGTATGCAGGACATATCTTTTATATAGTCAGCATTTTACTGAATTGGCTGACAGCTATCTTCAGATTTACTGTGAGAAGAGCGGATTGTCCAAAGAGGAGATTTTGCGGTGGACCCCAATAATTGCCGGAGCGAGGTTATCAGAACAAGTGTCAACAGAGAATACAGCCCAATGGATAGAAATTATTAACAGCTATCGTTTATAATGGAAATAAAATAATTTTGCTTAAAAAGATGTATAAATGTTTTACTTAAGGAGATGCGGATCAATGAATACAGATTATTGGACGAATTTGGACTATATACCAAAGCATGTAGCAATGATTTGTGATGGAAATGGACGATGGGCAAAAAAACGGGGATTGCCGCGCAGTGCCGGTCATCTTGCAGGTGTGAATACTGTGAAGGAGATGACTATTGAATGTAAGAAAGCAGGCGTAAAATATTTATCTCTCTATGGATTTTCCACTGAAAATTGGAAGCGCCCAATCAAAGAAATAAATTATTTAATGCAGTTATTTGTGAAATTTTTGCTTGAGTGGAGACAGGAAGCGATAGAAAATAATATACGTTTCCTTCATATTGGTGATTTGAATGGATTACCGGAAAAATTAATAGAGGAAATAAACAAAACTATTTTGTTGACCAAAGATAATGATGGTATGGTTTGTAATATAGCTCTAAATTATGGAGCAAGGTCTGAAATTATTCGGGCTATAAAAAGAATTAACGATGCGTCACAAGAAGATAATACAATCATTCAGTCGCTTAATGTAGAAAATTTTAATCATTATTTAGATACACAGGAGCAGTCTGATATTGATATTTTGATTCGTACTGCCGGAGAACGCAGAATTAGTAATTTCCTGCTTTGGCAGATACATAATGCCTATTTATGGGCGGATAAAACATTCTGGCCGGATTTTAAGGTTGAAAATCTGGCTGTGGCTTTTCAGGATTATAACAGCTATTTGATGAAGCAAAAAGTATAACCAGCTTCCGTTAGTATATGAAAATATATTTTCCAAGTGTTATACAGAGATATGATGAAATGACACAACAAGGAGTATTGCATGAAGCAGCTTGCAGAACTAAAAAATATTAACAAGAAATATGGAAAGAAGAAAGTTTTATATGATGTTTCCCTTCACATAAAAGAAAAACAGGTTATTGCCATACTGGGGGAGAATGGAAGCGGTAAAAGCACCTTTTTACGGATTGCAGCAGGGATAGAACGGCCGGATTCAGGGAAGATTTTATATGCTTTTAAGAACATGCGGACTGGTTATGTACCGGAAAGGTTTCCCAAATATCTCCGTTTTACACCGGATGAGTATTTGCACTATATCGGAAAGATAAATGGTATCCCAGAAGCTATTCTGGAACAGCGTATTTCATTATTATTGCGTCGTTTTCAATTAGATAAATGGAGTAATCGAAGAATTAATGAGTTATCCAAGGGGAATATCCAAAAAGTCGGGATTATTCAAGCAATTCTTCAGCAGCCGGAACTATTAATTCTGGATGAGCCGTTATCTGGATTGGATATATCAGCGCAGCAGGAATTACTTTCTATCATCAGCGAATTGAAGGAGCAGAAGACAACGGTATTGTTGACCTATCATGAAGCTTCTATATTTGAGGGGATTGTGGATCAAACCTATTACATAAGAGATGGCCGCCTGGCAGAAGAAATGCTGACGGAAAAACAAGGTATGAAGCTGATTGAGACAAAAGGCTTCATAGATAGCGATGTAGAGGAATGGAAGGAAGTATTATATAGTGAAAAAAGAGAAGATAGATTATTACTATATGTAAGCTCTAAAAATAGTAATCAAATTTTAATGAGAGTTCTTAAATCTGGAGGAAGTATCGAATCTGTTAACAGCACAGATGTTAATAACTAAGGAGAGATTTTTTGAAAGATGTAATTCAATATAGTTTGCATGACTATGTACGTTCCCATAAATATTTTCCGCCAATTTCCACTTTTTTTGTGTTAATCCTGGTGTTTTATACATACAAGCCAAATCCAATTATTGATAGTTATGCGATTACGGCATTATTTTTATTTGTGATTTCCGCCTGGCTGTGTTTGAGTGTTCTATCCCTGGATTCACCTGTACAAAGACAGCTGATGATTTTGCATTTGGGAAGCAGCTATCGGTATTATCTGGCAAAATTGTTGACTGTTGCACTGATTGCCGCTCTGTTAACTGTATTTGCATTTCTCTATCCCATTATTTTTAATATGTTTTCTGATTCTGTATCTCCTGCCGTTGGTTTCATATCCTTTGTAAATCATCTTCTCTTAGCTGTTCTGGGAATTGGTGTTGCCGGATTTTTTAGTAAGATGATGATGGAAAGTGCTATCAACGCTTATGGAGGTTTAGTGCTGACTATTATTTTGTCTATTGCTGCACCCGGTATTGAGAATATTTTACCTGCATCGTTTAAATACATTGTCTGGCTTTTACCCCCAGCAACAATTACACAACGGCCACTGATTCAATGGAAGGGAGAAAGTTTGTCCGGTATATCCTATCTTCCATTTTTATGGATTATGATTTATGCTGGAATTATTCTGCTGTTGTTTCTAATATTGGCAAATAGAAGACGGTAATAAATGATGCTATTAGAATAGTTTGATAAGCAGCAGAAGATTTACAACATAGAAATAGAGGTGGAGATTCTTGGCTGGTGTACTTTCTGTTTTGTGTACTGTTTTATTAGTTTTTAATTTTTGGAAAAACAGAAAAGAACTTAAAGAAACGTATTCAAAACTTAATTATGTTCAAGTATTCGGCGTGCTTATTTCGTATTTGGTAACAGTTGCGATTGTATTTGTACTTATTTATTATGTTGGAAACTGGCTTGTCAGCTTTATCCCATTTACTTTTCTCCGTTCTGCCATATTTTTTGTAATTGTAGTTGCCGTACTATTTTGTTGTTTAGGTTTGCTTAACAAAGTATTAGCAAGAGTAACAAAAGGTGTTTTATAAGAGGGCGCGCAAAAAGCAGCTATATGATGATTAATGAACTATTTATGATATCTTTCGGTAGGTTGGGCTGGAGCTGCGATTACTTGCCCCATCGAAGTACTTTTGCGATTACTCGCCTTACAGGAAACATTTGTGATTATTTATCTCACCAAAAATTCCCGCAAAATGTAGTATTGTTTTAATACAAATTCTTTTTTCTGTATATATTAATCAGCTAAAAGGAACTGTTATTAAAAAACGAAGAACAAGCTTTTGTTTAAGAATTATTCTGGAATATATTGAATAAAAAGTACCTTTCGAGGTACTTTTTTTATTTGAAATAAATCACCATTTTCGAGAGTGTTTTTTCATATCTTGATAGTCATCAATTATTTTCTTTTTCCCTCATTATAAAATAACAGTGTGAACAGAGAGGAGGGAAAGAAAATGAAGTTGCAGAAATTATTTATAAAACATAAGTATACCTTTGTACTTATCGGCGGTGTTTTGATTGTTCTAGGGTTTATTTTTAAATTTTCATTTGATTGGGATTTAGGATATTCACTTGCAATGATAATGGCTTCCGTTATTGGTATTCCTTCGATATTTATCCAAGCGTATCAAGCACTAAAAGTAAAAATAATCAGTATTGAATTGTTGGTATCTATTGCTGTATCTGGAGCGTTTATCATTGGTGAGTTCAGTGAATCAGCTATTGTTATCTTTCTGTTTTTATTTGGAGGTTTATTGGAACAAAAGACACTAGAGAGAACACGTTCAGCCATTCAGGAACTCATAAAAATGGCACCTGCCAGTGCTTTACGGATCGATAAAGCTGACATAGAAGAAATTCCTATTGAGGAAGTAAATAAAGGAGATTTGCTTCTTGTTAAAACGGGAGCACAAATCCCTGTAGATGGTGCTATTCGAGAAGGGGATGGCTATATCAATGAAGCGAGCGTGACAGGAGAATCCAGGGTAACTGGCAAAGCAATCGGAGAGAAAGTGTTTGCCGGTACAATTTTAGAAAATGGTACGTTGAAGATAGAAGCTGAGAAAATAGGGGAAGACACGACTTTTGGAAAAATTATTGAACTTGTTGAAGAAGCACAGGATAATAAATCTAAAGCGGAACGATTTATTGACCGTTTTGCAAAGTACTACACGCCGATTGTATTGCTGCTTGCGTTTATCGTCGGTTTTCTTTTTCAGAATATCCACTTGGCAATCACGATTTTGATTTTAGGATGTCCAGGAGCATTGGTTATTGGTGTACCTGTTTCTAACGTTGCCGGAATTGGAAATGGAGCAAAGAATGGCATTTTAATAAAGAACGGTGAATTGATGAACGCAGTTAGTAAAGTAGATACAATGATATTTGATAAAACAGGGACATTAACCAATGGCAAGCCGGCAGTTTCTGAAGTGAAAGCGTATACGGATGATATACAAGAAGCGCTTTGGCTGACTGCCAGTGTGGAAAGAGAATCAGAGCACCCGTTGGGACAAGCAATATTAGACTATGTGAGGGAAACCAGATATGCAAAAATTAATAAAACAGAAGTTGTGAAAGGACAGGGAATTATTGCACAAATCGATGCACAGAAAATAATAATTGGTAATCAAACATTAATGGAGAATCATGCTGTTTTAGTAAACAGTCAAGCAGAACAGGACTTACTCCGCCTCCAACAATCAGGAAATTCTACGGTGTTTGCAGCAATTAATAATCAGCTGGCATTGTTAATTGGTGTTAAAGACCAAGTTCGTCCAGATGCAAAAGGAACGCTGCGGATATTAAAACAAATGGGAATAAAGTATTTTGTAATGTTGACAGGAGATAATCAGACAACAGCAGAGATGGTGGGAAATGAATTGGGAATAACGGAGATCCATGGTGACTTCCTTCCAGAAGATAAATCCAGCTTTATGAAACGGCTTCAAGATAAAGGAAGAACGGTAGCTTTTGTCGGTGATGGTGTGAATGATAGTCCTTCTATCGCTTTAGCAGATGTAGGAATTGCAATGGGAAATGGCACGGACGTAGCGGTGGACACCTCTGATATTGTTTTAATACATTCTGATTTTAAAAAATTAATTCACGCTTTTGGTTTAGCAAAGAAAACAGTAGCAAATATGAAAGAAAATATCATTATTGCCGTGGGTACAGTGATTTTTCTGCTTATCGGATTAGTTTTCGGATATATTTACATGGCCAGCGGTATGCTGGTACATGAATTAAGCATCTTAGCAGTTGTTATCAATGGGATGCGTCTATTACGTTATCGTACAAAATTTGAAAAACTTGATAGCTATCAAGTACTAAATGAAAAATTAGAAGCACAATAAAAATATAAATAAAAGAAAGAAGGGGTTATTCATGGAAAAAGTAATAATTCAATTAGAAAGCCTAACTTGTCCATCATGTATCCAAAAAATTGAAAGTGCTGTTCGGAAGCAGCAGGGTGTTAAAAAGGTTAATGTACTATTTAATGCCAGCAAGGTAAAAGCGGAAATTGATAATAAGGAAACAAGTGCTGACAAATTAACAGGAGTTATTGAAAATCTGGGTTATACAGTAGAAAATACAAAAGTACAGGCATATAATTGAGAAAAGAAGATAGATTCTCAGCTTTATTCAATTTCTTAAATAAAGCCGGATTTTGAAACGGAGGGCTTACGATGAACCAAGAGCATTTATGTGTAGCCGCAGTACCACTTTTTCATCATTTGAATTTAGAAGATCAAAGGTTGATTAATCCGCTGGTAAATCATCGTATTTTTGAAAAAGGAGAGCAGATTATTACACCCGATGGAGACCCGAAATTAGTTGTGGTTGCACGTGGAAATATGAAGGTATATCAACTTTCAGCAGCTGGCCGCGAGCAATTATTAAGAGTTGTCGGACCCAGTGGCTATGAAGGGGAAGGTTTGCTGTTAGGAGCCCGAAATGAAAATCTATTTGCTGAAGCATTGCAACAAACAGAAGTCTGCTTGTTAACACAGGAGGATTTTCAAAAAATATTATTGCAGTATCCGCAATTAAGTTTGAAGCTGTTAGAAATCAATGCCCAAAAAATGATGGAGGCAGAACAGCAAACCCGATTTTTAATGATGGAAAAAGTGGAAGAACGCTTAATGACGTATCTCCTTGATTTATATAAAACCACTGAATCAGCGCAAGTAGAAATTCCAATGAAAATGAAAGAATTAGCTTCTTTCTTGGGAACAACACCAGAAACAGTTTCCCGAAAATTAAAATGGCTGGAAAAAGAAGGACTTATTAAAAGGAATAGAAATAAAATAAAACTTCATGATAAAAAGGAATTGGAGAACCGTTTATTATTAATCTAAAAAAGACAAGTCTCGTAAAAGACCTGTCTTTTTTAGATTAATAATTACTGTAATATTGCTGTTCCCATTCCTCGCGCAGCATCCCCATACGGATAGAATCATAATATTCTCCATTGTAATACCGGACCTTCCGAATCCGTGCTTCCATCTGCATCCCGAGTTTTTCCGCTACTCGAATCATCCGCTGGTTGCCGGACCAGGTAGTTAAACCGACACGTACGAGGGGTAAATGGTTAAAGAGATGATTAATCCATAATCTCAAAGCTCGTGTGCCGATGCTCTTCCCCCAGGATTCTGCTTCATGTAATACAATACCCATTTCCAGCCAGGATGAAGGCTCGTGCTCCCAGTAATAAGAAACTGTTCCCCGAACCTGACCGTCAACTTCTACAATCCAGCAATTTTCGGAAGCTAACCAAACTTCTTGCTCTGACAAATAGGCTTCTAACGGTTTTGTCTGATGTGGGAAATAAGGGGCGTCCCATTTTTTCCATTCCGGTTTTTCATTTTTAAAAATCAGTTCCCACAAACGTGGTAAATCTTCTTTTTTAATAGTGCGAATCGTAAGGTTATTATCTGTATACATCAAATGATGAATCTCCTTTTCACTTCATTTTTGTTTGATTTTTTCTATGAAAAATGATTGAAAAGGGAAAATATCTTTACTTTCCAATCACCTGTATAACCTGTTTCATTTTAAATCAGCTCCTTTAGATTGAATTACATTGATTATAACAAAAAATGGTTAGAAATGTGGACATAAAAAAACAAGCGTAACTGCTTACGCCTGTTTTAAAAATTATTATTGAAAAGATTTAGCTCCAAGATAATGGTCTTGCCAGTAATCAATGCTCATATCTGCAACAACCATTTGACCGCTTCCGCTGCTTGCGTGAATCATTTGATTATTACCAATGTAGATTCCGCTATGAGATGCACCGGCTGTATCGTAAGTTCCTTCGAAGAAAACAACATCGCCAGGGCTTGGAGAATCTACATGCACTCCGTCATTTGCCCACATTCCAGCGTGTGTACGGGAAACACTGATACCCACTTGTTCAAATGTATAGTTGATTAATCCACTGCTGTCTAATGCAGAAGGATTTGGGTCTCCTGGTGTGTATGCTCCGAATTGATAAGGAATTCCTAGTGCACTTTCTGCTGCAGCTACAATATTTGCCCCGCTGGCTGTAGCAGGTGCTTCTGTTTCACTAGAGTCGTCAGAATTATCTACTTCCTCAATTACAAGCTCACCTTCATCTGCTTCCGGTTCAGAAGCTTCTTCAGAGCTTGGCGCTTCTGGAGCTGCCTCAACAGGATTTCCTAATGCTTCAGAAGTAGCTGGTCCTACAATACCATCTACCTGCAATCCTTGATCAGATTGGAAATTTCTTACGTCTTGTGCAGTAAGTTCACCAAAGATACCATCTACATTGCTGGAAGAGTAACCAAGATTTTGTAATGAACTTTGTAATTCTTCTACTCCTGAACCTGAATCACCTTGTTGAATAAGAGAAGAATTAACTGTTGCAGACGGAGTTTCTGTCTCAGAAGATTGTTCTGCATTAATATTTGGGAGGTTACTTTCTTCGTAGGTGATATCTCCCTCAGAAGATCCTTCTCCTGCATTAGCTAATACGCTGGATCCTACCACTGGAGTAAGAGCTAGAGTTGCTGCAAATGCAGTAGAAATTACATACTTTTTTGCGTTAAGATTCGATGGTGCCAAAAGAATTCCTCCTTAAAATTTTTACTATAATTTTGTTGAAAAATAGAAACCTATGTAGAAGATTTCATTCCATCATGATGTGCTTGTCCGTAAAACTCCTGCTACTAGTCAGAGAGAAATACGAATTGATTGATAACTAGAGTAATGGACATGAACATCTTGACCGCTCATTAAGCTGTTAGGTGAGCGTTTATTTTTTTCACTATGTACAAGTTAACATAGAGATATCACAAGAAGGTGTCCATATTTTTAAGGAACGATAACAAATTATTAAAATATATTACAGGATTAGACACGTTTCGATATTGTCTACATCAATATTTTCAGAGAAATTCACTGTTTTTTCATTTCATTTTCATGTCGAAAAGCTATTTTTATTACAATCCTGTAAAATAAATCTCTCTTTTTTCAAAGATAATTAGAAATCCTGAAGAAAATACGGTATCCTTTAAGGTGTAATTAGCCAGATTACAAGAGTTATTTGCTGGTAACTGGTCTGCAAAATGAAAATACCGATGAAACCTTTTATTATATTCAAACGTACAAATACATAAGCTCGGAAGAAAGGGATGATTCAGAATGGGTTTTTTTAGAGGCTTTTATTCATCTGAACGAGAAGCAAAGAAAAGCAGGCAAAACTTACAGAAAAGTAAAAAAGAAATGGATAGGATAATGCGGGAAATGCGTGCCAAAATAGATACAATTCAAGTAAATATAACAAGAATAAATGAAGAAATTATAGAAAAACAGAGCCTTGCAGATAAATTTGCAAAGTATGAAGAAAGAACAGAACAACCTAATGAAAAAAGCCGTTTTCAAATACAAAGAGAAGCGGCACTCCAAGAGATTGAAAAATTGCAAAAGCAAAACTATGATTTAGAAGCTCAGATGGTTCCATTCAAGCAAAGCTATGAGCGGATGAGCCAGACGTTTAATGAAACCTTTGACCGGCTCGACGCAATGCAGAGAGAAACTACGGCTAAAGAAAATGAAGCGGATATAATAAAATATACTGCAAAAGAAGAAGAAAAAATTCAGTTTGAGCTTGCTGAGGCAGAGGCACTGCTTGAATTGCGATCAGAAAAATGAGGTGAAGACGGATGTTAGTACATTATAAATGTCCTAATTGTGGGGCGGATATGGGATTTGACAGTGCATCTGGTCACTTGGCTTGCGATAGCTGTGGTCATGAGGAGCATATTGATACATTTGATGATGTAAATATTACGCAGTCTTTTGAAGAAGATGAGGCGAAAGAATATCATTGTGAAAACTGTGGAGCTGTTGTCTTGACAGATGCAGATACAACAGCGACATCATGCAGCTTTTGCGGTGCAGGAGTGGTTCTTGCTGATCGATTATCCGGTGAGCTGGCCCCTGCTAAAGTTATACCATTTACCATCAGCAAAGAGGAAGCGATGCAGGCATTTAAAAAATGGTGTAAAAATGGCAGGCTGACACCAAAGGGCTTTATGACAGCTGACCGCGTCAAAAATATTACCGGAATGTACGTCCCGTTTTGGATGTATGACCTGGATAATGATGTAGAGGTGAAGGCAACAGGAACCAAGGTGCGTACATACCGGCGCGGAGATTACCGTTATACAGAGACAAAGTATTATCGGGTACACCGGGATATTGATATCAGTTATTTAAAGGTTCCTGTGGATGCATCAGAAAAAATGGATGATGAGCTGATGGATAAATTAGAGCCTTATGACTACAACAAGCTGGAAGGCTTTAAAACACCTTATTTAGCTGGTTATTTAGCAGAAAAATATAATTATACCGATGATGAGCTGTTTGATCGGGTAAAAGCAAAAATCAGAGGATTTTTGGATACTTATATAGGTTCAACTGTACGGGGCTACACCTCTGTAAATTATGAACAGAAGAATATCCGTACAAAGAAAGCAAATAGCTATTATGTGCTCTTACCGGTTTGGATGGTTTATTATGATTTTGATAAACAGGAGCATACATTTGCGATGAACGGACAGACAGGGAAAATTGTCGGTAAGCCGCCGCTGAGCTATTCAAAGGCTGCACTCTGGTTTTCTGGCATTGCCGGCGGATCATTTGTTTTATTCAAAACAATAGCTATTATGCTGGGCGGTGATATTTTATGAGAAAGTATATAATCACAGCCAGTTTTCTTTTACTAATATCTTTATTTATTATTCCTGGAGTTTTTGCAGAGAAGCAGTATATTTACGATGATGCAAATATATTTACCGATAATGAGAGGACCGACCTGGAGCAGAGAGCAGCTGAGTATAGTGAAGAGAATGAGATTGATATTCTTATTTTGACGAAGGGCGAGCAGGATGGAATAGATATTGAACCCTACATTGAGGATTTCTATGATGAACAGGGACCCGGATATGATGGAAATCATGGAGATACTGTTATTTTGGGACTTGATTTTTCTAAGGGGCCAGGAGATCGCGACCTATATGTAGCAGGTTTTTATGAAGGGGAAAAATATATAGATAGTGATCGTGGACAGCAAATCGTAGATCAGATCATTCCAAATTTATCAGCAAATGATTATTATGATGCAAGTTTATTATATTTTGAAAAAGTAGATAAATATATGGGAGTCAGTCCATTAGTAAATCCAGATGGTTTTTTACTTCAGACATGGTTTCATTTATTGGTTGCTGTTATAATTGGGGCAGCTGTGGTCGGCTCAATGATTTTTAATATGGGTGGACGTGTAACAACTAATGCAAGCACGTATCTTGATGCAAATAATTCACGCGTGAAAAACAAGTCAGATAGATACTTGCGTCAAACCGTTACGAAAACAAAAATTCAGAAAAACACTGGAGGTGGCCGCGGAGGTGGCGGAGGTGGAATGACAAGAGGAGGTCATTCACATTCTGGAGCACGCGGTAAATTTTAACTTATAGAAGGCTATATAGAAAGGATGATCTAAATAATGGGTTTTTTTAGAGGTCAGTTAGCAAATGTTGTAGAATGGGAAGAGTTTCGAGATGATATGATTTTCTGGAAATGGAATAACAGGGAAATTAAAAAAGGGAGTAAATTAATTATTCACCCCGGTCAGGATGCTATCTTTTTTAACCAGGGAAAAATTGAAGGTGTTTTTAAAGATGAGGGAGAATACGAAATAGAGTCAGATATCATTCCTTTTCTATCTACATTGAAAGGATTTAAATTTGGATTTAACAGTGGAATGCGTGTGGAAGTGCTGTTTGTAAACACGAAACAGTTTACTGTAAAATGGGGTACAAAAAATGCCATAAATATTCCTTCACCGCAGCTGCCTGGCGGGATGCCGATCCGAGCCAACGGAACCTTTCAATTTACTGTAAAAGATTATGTGAAACTGATTGATAATATTGCAGGAGTTAAGGACAGCTACCTTGTCGAGGATATCCGTCTAAGAATCACAGCGATTCTGGATCAATTACTGATGAAGTGGATTACCAAAGAAGGTAAGGATATGTTTAATCTTCAGGCAAATTCCTTTGAAATTGGTGAGGGAATCAAAGAAGATTTGGATATGCAGGTGAACAAGGACGGTTTTGAGATTAATGGCTTCAATATAATCAGCTTTAATTATCCGAAAGAAATTCAGGATATGATTACAAAAACAGCATCACACGGTATGATTGGCGATATGGGCCGTTATAAAGATGTAGCTATGACAGATGCGATTTCTTCTGGCAAATCCAATGGCGGTAATTCCGCAACGGACATGGCTGGTATGATGATGGGTATGAATATGGCGAAAGAAATGATGAGCGGTGCTAACGAACAAAATACACCAAATCAACAACAGCAGCAAAATCAAAGCGGTCAACAAAATCAAAATCAGAGTCAACAGCAAAATCAGCAGCCTCAGAATCAACAGGAATCCTCAGGTAATGAATCAAGTGGATCCATTCCAAATTTCTGTCCGAACTGTGGAAGTAAAACACAAGGAATGAATTTTTGCGGAAATTGTGGGTATAAGCTGGTTTAAAGACGAACAACAACTGGAAAATCAGAAAATGGAGGTATCATCTTAATTAGATGGTATCTTTTTTTATTTCACTAGCCATCGTTAAAAGGACTAATTTAATAAGAATAGTACGTTTTTAATTAAATGGGAATTTTCAAAAAATAACAGAAATTCTATTGACATAAAATAAATTACTATGCTACTATATTGTTAATTTAATTAATTAAGAAACTTTTAGAAGGAGGACAGAGTATGAATTTCGAGAGCTTGATTGGAATGAAAGGCAAGGTTGCAGTTATTACAGGAGCAGCCTCAGGAATTGGTTTAGCCACATCTAAATTATTCGCTCAATTAGGATGTAAGGTAATTCTGTTAGATATTAATGCACAAAATGGGAAGGCAGCAGAAGAAGAAATTATACATAGTGGAGGAAGTGCAGTATTTATCACTTGTGATGTCACTTCTGAAACAAATATAAAAGAAGTTATTCAAAAAGTTGTAAGCGATTTCAATAAAATAGATATTCTCTTTAATAATGCAGGTGTAATCAAGCGTAAAAATTTGCTGGAGCATTCGGAAGAGGAATGGGATTTAGTCATGGATGTTTCTTTAAAGAGCATATTCCTTTTATCGAAACAAGTCATACCGATTATGAAAGAGAGCGGTGGTGGCACAATTATTAATACAGGCTCTGGATGGGGTCTAAAGGGAGGAGATAACGCTGTTTCTTATTGTGCATCAAAGGCAGGTGTAGTTAACCTGACAAAAGCAATGGCTATCGACCACGGCAGTGACAATATCAGAGTAAACAGTATTTGCCCAGGGGATACAGATACACCGCTTTTAAGAGGAGAGGCAAAACAACTGAATGAAGAAGAAGGAAAGTTTTTAGAGGATTCAGGTAAAGACAGGCCATTGAGCAGAATTGGTACACCGGAGGATATTGCAAAAGGTGTTTTATTTTTAGCAAGTGATTTATCAGAATGGGTTACTGGAACAACTTTAGTAGTGGATGGTGGAGGATTAGCGTGATAAAGGAGGATGATAAACAATGACTAAAACAATAACACACCCTTATTTACCAAATACAAACTCGGAAATAAAGACGCAGATGCTTAAAGAAATTGGCATAGAAAGTATTGAAGAATTGTATCAGACGATACCGGATGAATTAAGATATACCGGCAAATTAAACATCCCGGAAGCTCTGAACGAATTTGAGCTGAAAAGAGAAGTCGGAAATTTACTACAGGAAAACAAAGGAACAAATGAAGTAATCAGCTTTTTAGGAGGAGGATGCTGGCAGCATTTTATCCCGGCTGTATGTGATGAAATAGCTTCCAGAGCAGAATTTGTAACGGCATACGCTGGAGATGAGTATGAAGATCATGGAAGATTCCAGGTGCTATTTGAATACCAGAGCCTGCTGGCGGAATTACTTTGTGTAGATGTTGTAAATGTCCCGACATTTGACTGGGGACAGGCAGCAGCAACTGCTATCAGAATGGCGTCCAGATTAACAAAGAAGAGAGAAGCACTTGTACCTAAAACGATTGCACCAGAGCGATTAAAAATTATTTGGAATTACTGTTCACCGGATATAGAGATAAAGCTTATTGACTATCAGGAAGCGACAGGGGAATTAGATTTAACCGATCTCAAGAACAATATTTCAGGACAGACAGCAGCAATATATTTTGAAAACCCAAGTTATCTGGGATTTTTAGAAACTCAAGGAGAAGAAATAAGCAGGATTGCTAAAAGCTCAGATGTTATTACGATTGTTGGTGTTGATCCAATCTCATTAGGTGTACTGGAATCGCCTGCTCAATATGGTGCAGATATAATCTGCGGGGAGCTCCAGCCTTTAGGAAACCCTATGAATTATGGCGGAGGACAGTCAGGTTTTATTGCAACAAGAGATGAGATTGAATACATTTCAGAGTTCCCTTCCAGATTATTTGGAATTACTCCTACGAGTCAAGAAGGGGAATACGGGTTTGGAGATGTTTTCTATGATAGAACTTCTTTTGCAAAACGGGAAAAAGGAAAAGAATCTGTCGGAACACAAACATCTATGTGCGCTATTACAGCTGGGGTTTATCTTGCATTAATGGGGCCGGAGGGAATGGCCGAGCTGGGACAGACTATTATGCAGCGCAGCCAATATGCTATGAAGAAGCTTAATGAAATAGAACAGATAACCTCGAGTTACTTTAACAATGTAAGCTTTAAGGAATTTGTTGTCGATTTTAATGAGACAGGAAAAACAGTGGCAGAAATTAATCAATATTTATTAAGTAAAGGAATCTATGGAGGTATTGATTTATCAGAAGAATTTCCGGAATTAGGGCAATCTGCCTTGTTCTGTGTAACAGAGGTTCATAGTAAAGCAGATATTGATGCATTAGCAAAGGAATTACGTTCATTTTTGTAAAGGGAAGGAAGTGAGTATATGCAAGAGATTAAAAGCCAAAAGAAGGTTAGAGATTTTCATCAGGCAAAGTGGAATGAGCCAGTCATATTCGAGCTTCATCAAAAAGGAGAAAGAGGCGTTGTACCGCCAAGAACAGAAGAGAAGATTGCATCTACAATCGGTGACGGGGTATCAAAGCTCCCAGGTCATTTGAAGAGAAGCCGGGCACCAGAGCTTCCGGAGATTTCTCAAAACAGAGTACTTCGGCATTATCTTAGGCTGTCACAGGAAACATTAGGAGCGGCTTTTAATGTGGAAATTGGTCAGGGAACATGTACGATGAAGTATTCCCCGGTAGTAAATGAAAAGCTTGTTGCCTCGGAAAAGTTAAGATCTCTTCATCCAAAGCAGGATGAAGAGACAGTTCAAGGCACTTTGAAAGCAACGTATGAACTAGATTTATATTTGCGTGAAATTTCTGGAATGGACTATTTTTCATTTCAGCCGGGGTCGGGCACCCAAGCACTGTTTATGATGGCATCCATGGTAAGAGCATACCATGAGGCAAATGGAGAAGGAGAACAAAGGGATGAGATTATCACCACTATATTCTCGCATCCTTCACAAGCGGCAACTGCGACAGTAAAAGGATATAAGATAATCACATTATATCCAGATGAAAACGGCTTTCCGGATTTAGAAAAATTAAAAGATGCTGTCTCTGAAAGAACAGCCGGATTTGTTGTTGCAAATCCTGAGGATACAGGAATCTATAATTCTAAAATCAAGAAATTTACGAAGGTTGTCCATGATGCAGGTGGTATTTGCTACTATGATCAGGCAAATGCAAATGGGCTGCTTGGGATTACGCGGGCAAAGGAAGCAGGTTTTGATATGTGCTTCTTCAATCTTCATAAAACCTTCTCTACACCGCATGCGTGTGGAGGGCCGGGCTCAGGTGCTGTCGGTGTCGTCGAAAGGTTGAAGCCATATTTACCAAAGCCGATTATTGAGAAGCATGGTGAAAAGTATGTTTTGAACACAAATTTAGAGCATAGTATCGGCAAGGTCCGTTCTTACTATGGTGTAGCTCAAAATATTATTCGTGCATATGCATGGATTCGTGCACTGGGGCCTGATGGTTTAAAAGCAGTTTCTGAGACAGCGGTTCTTAATAACAATTATTTATACAGCAAAATAAAAGAAATAAAGGGTGTAGATGTGCCTTATGCGGAAGGCGGCAGGTTAGAACAGGTTCGTTACAGCTGGGAGCCATTGTATCAGGATACAGGCATTACGACAGAGGATATCTCAAGAAGAATGGCAGACTTTGCCCATCAGTATTGGACAAGTCATCATCCATACGTTGTTCCGCAGCCATTTACATTAGAACCAACAGAATCTTATTCAAAGGAGGATTTGGACGAGTATATTAGAAGCTTGACTCATATATCCAATGAAGCGTATACATCTCCTGAGGTTATACAGTCAGCACCCCATTGCAGTTCGATTCATAAAATTACGACCGATAAATACTTTGAAGATCCGGAGCATTGGGCAATTACCTGGAGGGCTTATTTGAAGAAGTATAAGAATACAAAAGAAAAACAGACTTAAAAAGGTATGACATTCATTAGGAAACTATTTTATGAGAGGATGGTTTAAATGAAAAGGAAGCTGGTTGTACTGCTTAGCGCTTTTCTTTTATTGATGATATTAGCGGCTTGTCAAAGTGAGGAAGCTGATGGAGATCGCGATGAAGTAACTTTAGAATTATGGAATAATCTTGCGTCTGGATCTACTTTTTTTCCAAAATTAATTGAAGAATTTGAGGCAGAGAATCCAGATATTAAAATCGAATTGAATAATGTAAATGTAGAATCAAGTGATGCAGAGTATCAAGCGGCAATATCTGATAATAGTTTACCTGATATGTTTATTACGGATGCATTTTCAATGAATGAACTGGTAGATTTAGATTTGGTTCACGAGCTGAACAGTGTATTTCCAGAGGAAGCACAAGAAGAATATACAGAAGGTGTTTTTGACGAAGGAAATACAAGAATTGGAGATAATATTTACTTATTCCCGATTTTCAAAGGCGGAACATATATGATGTATTACAACAAAGCAGTATTAGATGATTTAGGCATAGATACTGTTCCGGAAACATGGGATGAACTGCTTGCTGTAGGAAAAGAAGTATATGAAAAGTCAGACGGGAATACAGAAGGTTTGATATTCGGTGGGACTTCCGGCTGGTTAGTAGATGCTTTTGTCCAGCTTATGGCTACAGAGCTTTCTCCTGAGAGCAGAATGGACTATGTGAATGGCGAATACAGTTTTAATAACGAAGGTAATGTTGAAACAATTGAATTTCTTAAAGAAATGCTTGATGAACATGCACTCTCACAGCTCACATTAGAAACAAATTCTACAGTTGCCAGAGAATATTTTGCAGTAGGAAGAACAGCATTCCTTATCGACGGAAACTGGACTGGTCAATTACTGGAAGATGAGAATGAATTTAGTGACTGGGGTGTTGTCCAGCTTCCTACTAAAAATCCAGACGGCAAGCAATATGGTGAATTTGGCGTGTCCAGTAATGATGGTATGTTTGTATCTAATAACACCGAGCATTGGGATGAAGTAGAGAAGTTTTTAATATTTTTAAGGGATAATATGTATGAAGAATTAGTAAATGTAGGAGAGGCAACGATTGCTAAAGAATTTGATTTAGTAGATGGAGAAGCTCCATTTGAACAGATTGAGGATATTCAGGATATCTTTTCAACAATGAGTATTCAAGTTCCTAATCCGCTCGCGGTAAACCCGGAGGCACTGGACGTGCAATTAGAGGTGCTGAAAAATGGACCGGATTCATCGCCAGGAGAAATTCTAATGGGTTATTTAACAGGACAGGTATCTGATTTAGAAGGAGAGCTGGAGGCCTATGAATCTGCCTATAATAAAGCATTTGATGATGCATTAGAGGCACATGAAAGTGTGACACGGGAAGTTTTCCAATTCCCTGATTGGGTACCTTATGAGCCGTATACAGAGGAAGATCATCAGTAAAATAAACCTTACTCTGAACAAATTTCTATTATGGATATATATTAATGCGTGAACATCCTCTATTAGATGAAATGAATGGAAGGAAAGCGCAGAGCTGATTGTCATTTTATCATAATGGTTTTGAACTTAAGGTATGGAAATAATGAGGGAGGCTTCTACAAAAAAAGACATTACAATGTAGAGGCTTACCTCATTTAATCTTTCGAGATAGGAGAATCTTCCATGGCAAAGAAAATAAAAAGCAGTAATGGAATTAGTAAATATAATAGAAATAAATATATTTGGGCTTATATTTTTATACTTCCCCAAATCATAGTGTTTTTTGGTTTCTCACTTTATCCAATCGTTATGAGCTATGTGTATTCCTTTTATGATTGGTCAGGAATTGGCCCATTAACCAATTTTGTTGGGCTGAAGAATTATACGAGAATACTTACTGAATCAAGCTTTTGGAATGCATTTGGAAATACCTTTGTTTATACAGCTGGATTTACAGTTGTTTCGATTTCCATTGCTTTAATACTGGCACTAGTATTAAATAATCCAAATTTAAAAGGAAGAGGCATATATCGGACAGTTTATTTCCTGCCAGTGGTTACTACAATGGCGATTATCGGGATTGTTATGCAGAATATCTTCGGAACACAGGGGTTCTTTAATGAGTTTCTTAAAGCAATTGGTCTAATTGATCAATCTATTTCATGGTTGTCTAATCCAGTCTTGGCTATGATTCTTTTGATTATTATTGGTTCATGGAAGGAAATTGGAATAACAATGATTTATTGGCTGACTGGCTTACAAATGATACCAAGAGAAGTGTATGAAGCGGCAAAAATCGATGGTGCCGGATCCTGGCAGACATTGCGATACATAACACTGCCATTGCTTAAACCAATTGGTGCCACGATCTTACTTTTGACAGTTGTCAGCAGCATGAGAGTTTTTGATTTAGTAAAAACACTGACAGAAGGTGGTCCATATTTTGCGACGGAGACACTTGAATTATACATTTACCGTTTTGCATTTGCACCAGATGGCCCATCGCAGGTAGGATTCGCATCTGCGGCAGGAGTTATTTTAGGACTGACTGTATTTATCATCAGTTTAATTCTGGGATGGGTTGTTTATAAAGTAAGTGGTCAGAAGAGAAAACCGCTTGGTGGGGGGATTAAATAAAATGAAAAATCGCACTGCTATGTTTATGACACATACCCTTTTAATAGTTTTTGGGATTATTTGGATTTATCCGTTTATATGGATGATTTCATCGTCATTCAAAACAAATAGTACATTTCTGACCTCGGGAATCAACCCGCTTCCAGAGAATATACATTGGGATAACTATATCCGTGCTTGGGAAGTAGCTAACTTTTCAGGATACTTTTTGAACTCAGTCATTATCACACTATCAACAGTATTAATTGTCATCACGCTTAGCTGTTTAACCGGATATGCTCTTGGTAGAGTAAAGTTCCCAGGAAGAAAAGTTATTATTACAGTTGTTGTAGCTTTAATGTTCATCCCATCCGGATATACGATTATCCCACTCTATGAATTAATGAAAATGCTTGGGCTATCCGATTCCTTATTAGGTGTAATATTAGCTGAATCAAGTGGTGCTCATATTTTATTTATATTATTATTTGCTGCCTTTTTCTCAAGGGTGCCTCAAGAAGTGGAAGACTCTGCGGCTATTGATGGAGCTGGATTTTTTAGAACCTTTGCAAAAATTGTTCTGCCGACTGCCAAGCCGGTTATAGCTACAGCAGCAATCATGCAATTTATCTGGACTTGGAGTTCATTCTTAGTCCCGCTTGTACTAACATTAAATAGTCCAGAATTGAGAACGCTTGCAGTGGGAATGCTCTCATTTGTGGGAAGATACCAAACGGATTGGACTGGAATGGCAGCAGGAGCAAGTATATCCTTAGTACCTGTAATTTTAATATTTATTGTGATGCAGCGCTACTTTATTGAAGGTATATCTGGTTCTGTGAAATAGTGGTAGAAGCTTTCACCGGTAATTAGAATACTGATTTTCCTATATCAGCCGGAAGTGAAGTCTTTCTATTATTACTTACTAATCAAAAATGTTTAGATATCAGCAAAATGATTGGAGGAGAGGACGGTAATGGCCTTTGATATAAAGAACATTCCCTTTAGCAGATATGGATCTTTTTTATCTGTATCATATTTAAAGAAGAGAAAAGGTTTAGAGGAAGGATTATATTTAAGGAATATCCGAGGTGGAGACAATAATGACGGAGCTGTTTTTAAAATAGATGTATTGGCAGAGAATGAGGTTGTTCCATTTGAAAGCGTGCTGGAGCCAACTTCCTTAGAGCTCGTTTCCGAGCATGGTTCGGTAAAATTGGTTATGGGGGATGTAGATAATGTTTGTCTTTCCTCTGAAAATGTAGGTATTCGGTTTACTTTAGTCAGACATGCCTATGATAATGCTTTTTCACGATCAGATAAGAGCTGGCAAATTAATGTTTTCTCTAAGAAAATAAACTTTATGACGACTGTTTTGGAGGGGGATTTAACAGTTGATGCTCCATGGAATGTAAATGGCTGTGAAAAAGTAATTATTGATTTCCTGCCATCGGCAAAAACAAATAAAATGAATGGAATTTTAGAGGAATTTACAATAACTTATAAAAATAAAGAATTCAAACAAGATTTTGAAGTCTGTCATAAAAAGGTGAAAGAGTCGTTTCAATCTTGGCAAGAAAAGGTATTGTCAACACCTAAAGAATATGAGAAAGGTACAAAACAAGCAGCATATATTACCTGGTCCAGTATGGTAAGAGAAGAAGGAAAGCTTATTCGTCCTGCAATGTATATGTCGAAAAATTGGATGACGAATATTTGGAGCTGGGATCATTGCTTTAATGCAATGGCATTGTTAAAACATCAGCCTGAATTAGCCTGGGATCAGCTGATGATTTTCTTTGAAAATCAAGACAGCACCGGGATGCTGCCAGATTTTATAAATGATGAATTCGCTTATTGGAATTGCACAAAGCCGCCTATTCACGGCTGGACAGTATTATGGATGCTGGATAGGTCAGAAAGTATATCAAATAATCATTTGGAAGAAATTTATACCCCGCTTTCGAAATGGACAAACTGGTATTTTAAATACAGAGATTATAATAAGAATGGTTTTCCTGAGTATCATCATGGAAACGATAGCGGTTGGGATAATAGTACAGTCTTTAGTGAAGGTATTCCTATAGAAAGTCCGGATCTATGTGCTTTCTTAGTCTTACAAATGGAAGCATTAGAAAAAATAGCTGTCAGACTCGAAAAAGATAATGAAGCTGAGGTATGGAAGCAAAAACAAGAAAGCTTGTTAGAAGCATTTCTGGATTACTTCTGGAAAGAAGACTATTTTACGGCATATGTAGCTGATCAGCAGGTGAAAACTGGAGATAGTTTATTGCTATTTATGCCAATTGTACTTGGAAAGCGGCTGCCAAAAGATATTTTAAACAACCTTGTTGAGGGATTGAAGGATGAATCAAGGTTTTTAACAGATAATGGATTAGCTACTGAAAGTGTATCAAGCACTTATTATGAGTCAGATGGTTATTGGAGAGGACCTATTTGGGCCCCTTCTACGATGCTGATTATTGATGGCTTATATAGAGCTGGAGAAGTGGGCTTTGCCAGTGAGCTTTCTAAGCGCTTTTGTAATATGGCGAATAAAAATGGAATGGCAGAAAACTTTGATGCTATTACAGGAGAAGGATTAAGAGACAGGGCTTTTACATGGACCTCCAGTGTCTTTTTAATTTTAGCAAATGCATATGTTTAAAAATAAATAGTTAAGAAACTTACGATTACAAGTAAGGGAGAGAATAATATGCGCGATTATAAAACTTGGGAAGATATATCAATAACCGATATCAATCGCAGGAAGCCGAGAGCTTATTTTAAATCATTTCCGACAAAGGAAGCTGCAATAGCAGGAAATAATAGAGGGACCCATCATTTTAAAAGTCTAAATGGCTCATGGTATTTTCAATTTTTAAATGCACCAGAATATGCAGAGACGGGGATAGAGCAGCCAGATTATGATATCAGCAGCTGGGAGAAGTTAGTTGTGCCGGGCAATTGGCAAATGAACGGATATGGGAGTATGCATTATTCTGATTTGTGGTATAACTTCCCTATCAGACCGCCTTATGTACCGTCAGATAATCCAACGGGGATTTATAAGCGGAAATTTATTATAGAGGAAGCATGGTTTTCTCAAGATATTATTCTACGTTTTCACGGTGTGGATTCGGCTTTTCATGTTTGGGTTAATGGTAAAGAGGTTGGCTATAGTAAAGGGGCAAGAATAACGAGTGAATTTGATATTACATCTTATCTGCATAAGGGAGAGAACGATATTACAGTTCGTGTCTATCAATGGTCTGATGGAACATATTTAGAAGATCAGGATATGTGGTGGTTGAGCGGTATATTTCGTGATGTGGAAATTTATACGCAGCCTTGCAGCGGATTAGAGGATATAAAGATAGATACATATCTTAATAACCAGTATAAGGATGGCAAATTAAAGCTTTCAGGAGAATTAAGAACAGACAGAGGTCAATTAAGGCTTGTTTATGAATTATATGACAGGAATAAAAAACAAATTTTGCGGGGAGAAAAAGAGGCAGAGAAATCATTCTCCATTTCTGAAGCGATAGATGGTATCACTCTATGGAGCGCAGAGAATCCTTATCTGTACCAGCTTATTCTATTCGTTTATCGAGGGGAAGAATTAATAGAGGTTATCCCAAATCAAGTAGGCTTTCGTGAAATTGAATTAAAAGGGAATGTGTTTACTGTGAATGGGGTGGCTATTAAACTCAAAGGAGTAAACCGGCATGACTTTCACCCGAAAACTGGCAGAGCTGTTACAGAGGAGGATATGAGAAAGGATATCCTTTTAATGAAGCAGCACAATATTAATGCCGTCCGCACTGCTCATTACCCAAACGCACCATATTTCTATGATCTATGTGATAAGTATGGAATGTATGTTATTGATGAAGCAGATATTGAGTGCCACGGGTTTGAATTAACAAATCGTTATAATTGGATTGCTGAGGACCCGGTATGGCAAAAAGTAATGGCGGATAGAGTTGCCAGAATGATAGAAAGAGATAAAAACCATCCTTGTATCCTGATGTGGTCACTTGGCAATGAATCCAGCTTTGGTGAAAATTTTAGAAAGCTGGCAGCTGTTTGCAGGGAAAAGGACCCAACGCGGCTGGTTCATTATGAAGGGGACCGTGAAGCAGAAGTAACAGATGTTTATTCCACCATGTATACTTGGCTGGAAGCTCCAAATAGCAAGAGAAAAACAATGGAAGACATTATTGAAACAACGAAAAAACCACATATTCACTGTGAATATGGACATGCGATGGGAAATGGCCCGGGGGGATTAAAAGAGTATCAGGACTTAATTTATGCACATGATCATTTGCAAGGGGGCTTTATTTGGGAGTGGTGTGATCATGGAATTGAAAGCACGGATGAAAATGGAACGGTTTACTATCGCTATGGCGGAGATTTTAAAGATGATCCGACAAATGGGAACTTTTGTATCGATGGGCTTGTTATGCCTGATCGGAGGCCATCTCCGGCTTTAAAAGAATATAAGAAGATTATTGAACCCGTTCATACACAAGCACTCGATTTGGGTAAAGGCATACTGGAAGTAGAAAACAAATATGATTTTATTTCATTACAGGAATTGGTGTTATATTATACGATTCAAAAAGAAGATGAAATTATTACCTCTGGAAGTAAGCAATTAGCAGACATTCCTGCCAGACAGAAGAGAAATATTATATTAGATTATGATCTGGATTTTTATATAGAGCCTGGCTCTGATTACTATCTAAATATTTCTTATAAAACGGATAAAAATGTATCTTGGGCTGCTGAAGGTTATGAATTAGCAAATGCACAGTTTCTGCTGCCATTAAAAAAAGAAGTGCAGCCAAAATCACCGAAAGAAGTAATTTCCATGGAAGAAAAGAGCTTTGAACTCGTTGTTCGCGGTGATGATTTTGAAATCATTTTTGATCGTGTGAATGGAAAAATGCTGTCTTGGAAAAAGGATAATAAATCGCTGATTCAATCGGGACCGGTATTGCAGTTTTGGCGGGCACCGATTGATAATGATATGTATCTGCTGCATGATTATAAAGAAAAATATTTTATGCATCTCTGGCACGAAATGGTGGATGAGGTCTCTTATAGCAAAGAAGAAAACTATGTTCATATCCGCGTTTTAACGGTTAATGGTACAACCAATTCAGCCTGGTATTATCAATGTGAATACAGCTATAAAATATTTGGGAACGGAGATGTTCTCTTCCAAGTACAGGGAACCCCAGCCGGCATGATAGAAAATGCTCCGGAAATGATTCCGAGAATCGGTGTGGAATTACAGCTGAATAAAGAAATGGAGCATGTGAAATGGTATGGCCGCGGTGAAGGGGAAAGCTATGTCGACTCTAAACAGGCAAATCTATTTGGCGTGTATCAATCAACAGTAGACGACATGTTCACAAATTACGTAAAGCCACAGGAAAATGGAAATCATACAGACACGACCTGGATGAGGTTATCCGACAAGCAGGGAACTGCCTTTATGGCATCAGCAGTTGAAGAAAAATTTGATTTTGGAGCAAGCTTTTATGATATAGAAGATTTAGAAACAGCTAAACATACCATTGATTTACAAAAAAGTGACTATATTCATTTACATCTGGATTATAAGCAAAATGGGCTGGGCTCTAATTCTTGCGGACAAAATCAATTAAAAAAATACCGCTGTACATTTGAACCTTTTACATTAAAGCTGAAGCTGTCAGTCTATCAGCAATCGGAAATTACGGATATATGGAAGGGAAAAGAAAAAATAATCGATAAATAGCGTTCCAGGGGGCTTGGTGCTCCCTTTTCTGATAAATACCCTCTTTTAGGAAAAAGTATAAGCACTAACAAACGTTTCGTGATGTAAAACAGATACAATATGCTATAATGCAAATAAACTTAGCATGTTATTAACATTTTTTGTTGAACAATAAATGAAAATGATTATTCCTGGAAGGAGTAATTACAGTATAATAAAAATATAACAAATTAAAATCTCGTAATCATAGTTAGACGGATTAAGATTCTACGAAAAACTACAAAAGAAGGAAGAAAAGAAGTTTCATTTCACGGTGGAGGAATTTATATGCAGCGAGGAACCTTTAAATTAATGAAGTCCGTAAATAAATCATTAGTGCTTAATAAAATTCGCAAAGATGGTCCTATTTCCAGAGCACAAATTGCAAAAGAATCAAAATTAACCCCCCCAACTGTGAGCAGCTTTGTAAAGGAATTATTAGAAGAAGGTCTGGTAAAGGAAAAAGATTTAGGAAAATCTAATGGCGGACGTAAACCAACAATGCTGGAAATCAATTATCATCATTTCTATATAATTGGTGTAGATTCCGGTTCAAGCAGAGTTGATGTAATATTATCAGATTTATCTGGAACAATCTATGAACGTATCAGCACGCTATTTCCAAAGGATATGTCTAAAGAGCGGTTTTTAGATATACTATCCACTGGAATCCGTGATATTTTATCAAAGATACATCAGCCTGAAAAGGTGCTTGGTATCGGTGTTGCCATGCATGGTGTTGTACAGGTAGAGACAGGAACTTCTTTAATTGCCCCTTCGTTAGGGTTAGAAAACATACCAATTAAAGAAACATTAGAGAAAGAATTTAATCTGGAAGTATATGTTGAAAATGATGCAAGGGCAATGGCTCTGGGAGAATCATGGTTTGGAGAATACGGGGAGCAGGACAGTATGATGACTGTTAATATCGGAAATGGTGTCGGCTCTGGTCTTGTGGTTGATGGAAGCCTTTATCATGGAGCGCAGGATATAGCCGGTGAGATTGGCCATATGATGATTGATATACATGGGGAGGTTTGTGAATGCGGGAATAAAGGCTGTCTGCAGACATTTATTTCTGGATCATCTATAGCAAGAAGAGCAAATAAATTAAGTGAAGAGTATTATGATTCTGGAAAGGATGTATATGAAGCAGTACAGAATGGGAATACATCTTTAAAAGAGGTTTTTGAAGAGACTGGAAAGCTTATAGGCATAGGAATAACCAATCTCATTCATGTGGTTAATCCAAAGCTGATTGTGCTTGGTGGTGGTGTAATGAATGCTGAGGAAATGCTTCTTCCGACAGTACATAAAACCATTGCTCAACATGCTTTAACACCAGAAGCTAAAGAAACAAAGGTAGTTGTCAGTAAATTAGGCAAGGATGCTGCGCTGTTAGGGGCAACAGCTCTTGTTTTAGTAGAGATTTTCAATTAAATAGACTGAAGATGTAAAACAGGACATTCTTTCTATAGATAAGATGTCCTGTTTCTTATATTATAAGAAGACTAGCTTGTGCCAAATCTGAAGGTAGTTGTTTTATCATAACGCTCTCCTGCCTGCAGAATCATAGAGGGAAGACGGTCTTGATAAAGTGCTAATGGTGTATTTGCCGTTTCAAAACAAACACCATAATGAGCAGGCAAAGATCCATGCTCCAATACATATCCTTGGGAGCCTTGATTAGCAGTGTACATAACCATGCCCGGCTGGTTCGTTTCTATAGATAAGGTTCTCCCACTTGATTGTTCATAAACATCGATATAACTTTTTTTATTTTCAAATACAAAGTAATGATCATAGCCGTCAGCCAGAGCTAATTGTTTTATGTCAGGTAAGGATTTTAATCCCTTCCCCAGTAAAGCCCCGGAACGGAAATCAAATGCTGTATCAGTTACATCGATGAGATGACCTGATGGTAATAAGTTGTTATCCAATTCTAAAATGGTGCTGCCAGGCATGGTGATATGATGCTGGTAAATAGAATTTTTCATATTTCCGGTTAAATTAAAATAAGTGTGGTTTGTTAATGAAAGTGTGGTTGCTGCATCTGGGATAGCATGATAATGTATAGAAAATTCATTTTTACTGGTAAGGCGATAGGTAATAGATACATTTAGACAGCCTGGATAGCTGCCTGCAGTTGCTATATCTTTTGTTGTTAATTGTAATACTGCTGTTGATTCTGTTTTTTTTATTTGCGTATCCCACAGAATTTGATGAAAGCCGCCTGATCCGCCGTGTAAATGACTTGTACCTTCATTTTGTTCCAACTGATAAGCTTGCTGATTTATCTTGAACTGGCCATCAGGTATTCGTCCGGCAACCCTTCCAATTAAAGCTCCTAAATACAACGGGTTTTTTTCATAGTTATGATAATCTTTAAAAGTCCAAACAATATTTTCTGCATTCCCACTTCGGTCTGGTGTAGACAGCCTTGTGATAATCCCACCATAATTGAGTATGCTGATTTCAATGATGTTATTTGTTAATGTGAATTCTTTCCATCCATTGACAACTTCTTTTACATGTATGTCCATGCTTTCACCTTCTTTTCGACAAGCAACGTCAATTTATTTAGCTAATTTATTACAATAACTAAAATAATTAATTTAATTAATTAACTTATTGATAATATTCTAACTTTTTAAGGCGTCTTTGGCAATAGGGAATAAGCATAAATTAGATAAATGATGCAATAGGTGTACTTCCAAAATTACATAAAAATGGTTTATTTTATCAGGATGAAAATCAATACATCCAGTATGAAGTTTGTTAACTTTCAACTAGTCTACAATATGATATTATAAAGATATAGAAAGAAGGTGTACTTGGTGGTATTAGTTATTCTTATTTGTTTTGCTGTCGCTATGCTGGCGGCGTTTGTTGGAAGTCTGGCAGGACTCGGAGGCGGAGTCGTATTAATTCCATTACTATTCCTTGCCAGCGGTAATATAGAAGGCTTTGAGTGGGTGACACCTCAAACAGTCGTAGCAATGTCGCTGCTGGTTATGTTTTTTACAGGTATATCTTCTGCTTTATCCTTTGCAAAGACAAAACGGATTGATTATAAAGCAGGCGGACTGTTTTTAATCGGCAGTATTCCAGGGAGTATGTGCGGAGCCTGGTTTAATCAATTTGTTCAGGCAAATACATTTTATATTTATTTTGGTATTTTAATCATTATTATTGCCGCAATTCTTTTTTACAGACAGTTAAAAGGAATTAAGCCGCGAAAAGTAGATGAATCTGAAAAAGGATCACGCCAGACGAAAATAGGAGCAGAAATATATACATATAAAATTCAAATAGTACCTGCTATTGTCATTGCGTTCTTTGTCGGGATGCTGTCAGGCTTTTTTGGTATAGGCGGAGGAGCAATTATGGTTCCAGTTATGCTGCTTGTATTTGGTTTTCCTGCACATATTGCAACAGCTACCTCTATGTTTATGATTATTTTCGTCAGCTTATTTGGAAGCATAACGCATGTTGCCCTCGGCAATATTGAGTGGGCCTATGTACTTTTCTTCATTCCTGGAGCATGGATTGGCGGTAAGCTGGGTGCATTTACAAACCAAAAGATTTCAAGCTCGTTATTGGAGCTGTTTTTAAGAATCTTATTGATTATAATGGGAATTCGGATGATTTTACAAGGTATCGGTTAGGGGCGGGTGAAGTATGTCTGAAGAAAAAATTTATTTTTACTATACAAACGATTTGCATAGTAATTTTGAACAGTGGCCAAGAGTAACAGCATTTTTAAAAGAGAAGCAAGACTTAAGAAAGCAAAATAAAGAAGCTTACTTTACGATGGATGTAGGAGATCATGTGGATCGGTCCCATCCTATTACAGAAGCCTCAAGTGGTCTGGCCAATGTAGAGTTATTAAATGAAGCAGGCTATGATATCGTGACGATTGGAAATAATGAGGGTATCACATTGTCCCATCAAGAATTATATCAATTATATGATAAGGCGGATTTTCAAGTTGTGTGCAGTAATTTATTTAGTATGGATGAGTTTACACCATTTTGGTTAAAACGTACGCATACATTTACAACAGAAAGCGGTATACGGATAGGAGTATTAGGCTTAACGGCTCCGTTTAATGCTTTTTATAATCTGCTTGACTGGAATGTAGAAAATGAATTTGACATTATTGAAAGCTATATAGAAGAATTAGCCAGAGAAACAGATATGATTATTCTGCTTTCACATTTAGGAATTTCAGTGGACCAGGAAATTTCGAGGAGATATCCGGATATTGATGTTATTATTGGCGGACATACGCATCACTTATTAGAAGAAGGTGAAGTGGTAAATCAGACCCTGATAACTGCAGCTGGGAAGCATTGTTACTATATGGGTGAAGTAGAGGTTATCTGGGATCATGAAAAGAAGCAGATTATCTCTAAAGAAGCGGATGCAGTAAGTTTAATAGACAGCGTAAAGGATTTGAAGACTGAAGAGCATCTGCAGCAATTATTGCAGCAGGCAAATCATTATTTGGATCAGGTAGTAGCAGTTGTGGAAGAGCCTCTTGAGGTAAAATGGTTTGGAGAAACGCCAATTATCCAATCTTTGACAAAAGTACTCAAAAGATGGACCAATGCAGATATCGCAATGCTGAATGCTGGGGTATTATTAGATTCACTGCCGGCTGGAGCAATTACAAAAGGAGATCTTCACCGGATTTGTCCGCATCCGATTAATCCTGTCCTTGTTGATTTAAGAGGAGATGAAATTGTAGAGACAGTCAGAGCATCGCTTTCTACCTCTTTTACAGAACTGAAATTAAAAGGATTTGGCTTTCGGGGAGAAATTTTAGGTAAAATGATTTTCTCTGGGATCAGGGTAGAGACAGCTTTTCATCGTAATGGTGATATTTATGTAAAGCAGGTTTATACAGAAAATGGTTACCCGATTAATCCAGATAAAACTTACTATGTTGCTACTGCGGATGTATTTACCCTTGGCCAGCTGCTACCGGAAATTGCCCGTTCTGCGAAAAAACAATATTTTGTACCAGAGTTTTTACGTGATCTATTAGCCTATGCTGTAAAGCAGTCTTAGACACTGTCACTTCCACTTGTGACGTTATCCCCCTTCTCTGCATACACTTATCACGAGAGAATAACAGAGGGGGGCTTTTTTTATGATTACGGTAGAACCTCTTGAGGTGGATGGAATTATTTTTACAGCAGTAAGTGTTGAGCTGCCAAAAACAACCTTATTAACGATTAGTAATGATATAGGGTACATTATGTGTGCAGCACTGGATGTTGATATTTTCAATGAAATACCTAAGCTGAAAGAAAGAAATGTCATTGCCGGCCGCGCAATGGGAGTAAGAACCATTGATCAATTGTTGAATGCGCCATTACAAAAGATTACAGATGCCTCTAAGGAGCATGGCTGGGAAGTAGGAATGACCGGAAAGGAAGCACTGCTTAAAATATCATAATATGTTTAAAGACAAAGAAAACACTTCTTTTATTCATGCTGCTTTAGTATGAAATGAAAGAAGTGTTTTTTATATTTCAATATCATGAAATGGTGTTTGTGTGTCCTCTTCTAATATTCTGAATGAGAAAAAATATTGCGTATATGTTAATCCGCTTTACATTGTTCTAATTCACTTCAACAGATGCATAAATTATAAAGGAGGGGGGTTGTTTCGTTGAGGTTTAAAAAACGGTATCGATATCGGCCAAGAAGAAAAAGAAGAATGCCTCCATCCCGGCGCTCCATTCTGATGCTGACATTTATCTTGTTTTTTGCAGCGGTTGGTTTCAGCTTTTACTTGATTAATGTTAAAATTGAACCGATTATTATTGATATTGCTAAACGAAAAGCAGATGAATTTGCAACAAGAGCGATTAATTCTGCTGTTAATTATGTAGAGGATTATGGATTTGAAGATATGGTTACAATCACATATGATAATGAAGGAAATTTTGTAACATATAACTGGAACCCGGCAGTCATCGGTGAAGTTAACAGAGTAGCTACAGACCGGGTTGAAGAATTTTTTACTTATGTAAATCGTGGAGAGCAGCTTGAATTTGAACATAATCTGCATGAACCAGATGACTATGAGGGTGGTGCAGAAGGAAGGGCTCAAGTAGATCCTACTTTGATTGAGATTCCTTTAGGGCAAATAACAGGGAATTCTGTATTAGCTAATTTAGGCCCAAAAATCCCAATTAATATGGAGGTTGTCGGAGCTGTACGGACGAATATTGTAGACAAAAAAGAAGAGTTTGGTATTAATGGAGCTTGGGTCTCTTTGTATATTAATGTAGAAGCTGATGTACAGATTATTGTGCCATTTACTTCAGAAGTAAGAACAGTACATACTGAACTTTATTTGGACGGAGGAGCAATTATGGGCAAAGTACCCGATTTTTATGGAGGAGATGGGAATGTTCCGAATATTGCCATTCCGAAAGATGATTTGCAGAAGGATTAAAGATGTAGTATAGTACAGTTTAGTTGAATAAAAACCTTATCAGATCGGTGAGGTAGAGGCGCAAATTATATAAGTATCCGGCAGGAGAATGACAACTGTGATTGCCGGAGAAAGGATAGTTTGCCGAAGTATATAAAGGGGTCGTACTTTATATTGCTGGCATATTACTGAAAAAGTACTATGCTGTCATGTAATAATTTACATGGAGAACTACTGATCGAAATGGAGGATAACGTGAATTGGTGAAACAATGGTAGGTTATTTTCTATCATTGTTTTTTTGCGTTCACAAGGAGATTTTCATCATTTTTTGCAGAAATTGCCTTGTCTGGTTTCCTTATTTCGAATCGGTTGTGAACGCGGGAGGAGATTATTAAATTGTTTTTATTCTCCGCGCGTCGTCAATCTAGCACAGGGATATTTATCCTGAGCCGGGAAATAAATAGATGGAGGTTTTAATATGGATGGTACATTTTGGTCGTTGATACCTGCAATTGTCATGCTGATATTAGTGGTGTTAACAAGAAAGGTTCTTATCTCAATAGGAACAGGGATTGTAGTAGGGGCATTATTATTAAGTAATTTTCATATAGGGGCAACATTAAAAGAAATATGGACTGTGTTCTATACTATTTTTTATGCAAATGGATCAATAGAAACCGGGAACCTATTATTAATTAGTTTTCTCCTTTTCTTAGGGGTGCTTACTGCATTTTTGCAGGCATCCGGCGGAGCAAAAGCTTTTGGGGACTGGATGCTGCAGCGTGTAAGGACACGTACCGGTGCAGAGCTGATGACTGCTGTTATTGGACTGATTATTTTTATAGACGATTATTTTAACAGCTTAGCAGTTGGACAAATTGCGAGACCTGTGACGGACAGACAAAATATTTCCCGTGCAAAACTGGCATACTATATCGATTCCAGTTCTGCTCCGGTTACAGTAATAGCACCAATATCAAGCTGGGGAGCTTATATTATTGGTATTTTAGGCAGTTTATTTGCAGTAAATGGTATTACAACAATTCAGCCGATTGAAGCATTTATACAAATGATACCTTTGAACTTTTATGCTATTGCTTCAATTATTTTAGTATTCATTGTAGCGTATTTTCATTTTGATATAGGTCCAATGTATACACATGAAAAAAGAGCAAGAGAAGAAGGAGAATTGCTTGATCCGAAAAGAAATCAAGTATCGGGAGATTTAGGCGATGTATTTGATCCGCATAGGGACGGGAAAGTTTTTCATCTAATTATTCCTATTATTGTATTATTTATTGTTACGGTGATTGCTATGATTGGAACAGGGGTAAGGGAAACAGAAGGCAGTGCATCCATCATAGACGCTTTTGCAAATACAGATGTCAATCTTTCCTTAATTATTGGCGGTGTCACAGCAGTTCTTACTTCAGTTATTTTTCATATGAAGCAGAGAAAACCTCGCTCAGATATGAGAAGAATTTTTGTAGAAGGCTTTAAAACAATGATTCCAGCAATTAATATTCTTATTCTTGCCTGGATGATCGGTTCTATTATTGGTGAATTAGGGACAGGAAGTTATTTAGCAGGCCTAGTAAATAACTCGTCTATTTCAGCAGATTATCTGCCGGCAATCTTATTTATTATTGCCGGATTAATGGCTTTAGCGACTGGATCATCATGGGGAACTTTTGGTATTATGCTTCCGATCGCGGCAGAAATTATGGCGAATACAGATATGGAATTATTTTTACCTGCCTTAGCGGCTGTGCTTGCTGGAGCAGTATTTGGAGATCATTGTTCACCGATTTCCGATACAACAGTTTTATCTGCAACTGGAGCAGGTGCACATCATATTGATCATGTTCTTACGCAGCTGCCGTATGCTTTCATTGCAGCATTTACAGCTTTAATCGGCTTCTTTGCTGTCGGACTTACCCATTCAACCTGGGTTGCTTTAGCTTTGACGGTTATTCTCTTGATAGGGATTGTCTGGTTTACACAGATATTATTTATTCAGAGAAAAAAGAAGGCATCTTAACGAAGGGCTTGGAATACATTTTAGTATTCCAAGCTTTTTGAATATCTTCTATTGTCATACAATATTTCTGCATAAGCTTTTGTACTAGGTGCTTTTTTATGTGATTTTTATCTTTCTATAATTAAATACTATAATTTCCATTATTGGATATTGACAAAAGTTGAGGAAGAGATATAATACAATTGAATAGTCTGAAAGTAATGATTTTTGTTATTATTCTCTTTTAAAAGCGCTTTCATTATGATTTACTTATTAAAAAGGAGGTTATCATGGATGGAAAATCGTTCACAATGGGGAACACGAGCCGGGTTTATAATGGCTGCTGTCGGATCAGCGATTGGTTTAGGAAATATATGGCGTTTTCCGGCAGTTGCTTATGAGAACGGTGGCGGAGCATTCTTTATACCTTATTTATTTGCTTTATTGACAGCAGGTATTCCTATTTTAATTATGGAATTTGCAATGGGTCAAAAGTATCGTGGATCTGCCCCTTTAACGTTTCGAAGAATTAATAAGAAAACAGAATTTATCGGATGGTGGGCAGTACTTGTCGCATTTGTCATTTCAACATACTATTCAGTGATTATTGCCTGGGCAATATCTTACTCTATCTTTTCTTTTAATCAAACTTGGGGAGCAGATACAGAAGGTTTTTTATTTGGAGAGTATCTGCAGTTAGCTGAAATTCCTGGTCAAATAGGCGGCTTGGTACCAGGCGTGTTAATTCCGCTGATTATTACCTGGCTGTTAGTACTTGGAATCTTATTCCGAGGTGTTAAAAAAGGAATTGAGGTTGCAAACCGTATTTTTATTCCTTTACTTCTTATTGTATTTCTTGTTGTTGTAATTAGAGCAGTCACTTTACCTGGTGCAATGGAAGGCTTGAATGCGTTTTTTACACCTGATTTCAGTCAAATTTTGTCACCAAGTGTATGGATTGCAGCATATGGACAAATTTTCTTTAGTTTATCTATTGCTTTTGCAATTATGATTACTTATTCAAGTTATTTGCCTAAAAAATCAGATATTACGAATAACGCATTTATTGTCGGGTTTGGAAATTCCGGTTTTGAGCTATTAGCTGGAATTGGTGTATTTGGAATATTAGGATTTATGGCCTCTTCAGCTGGTGTTAGTGTGGATGAAGTTGTAGCTGGAGGAGTTGGGCTTGCGTTTGTTGTATTCCCTGCTATTATTAATGAATTGCCGGCATTTAACGGGTTGTTCGGGGCGCTATTCTTTATATCGTTGACTCTTGCCGGAATAACATCCTTAATGTCTATTACTGAGACTTATGTAGCTGCATTGGTAGATAAATTCAAAATTTCAAGATCGAAAGCTGTTCTTTTTGGTGGAGGTCTTGCAGCACTACTTTCATTATTATACGCTTCTAAAGGCGGCTTATACTTCTTAGATAATATTGATTATTTTATTAATCAATTCGGTGTGGCCATGATCGGTCTTGTTGAAGTAGTCTTAATTGCCTGGATTCTTCGTAAAACCAATATGCTTAAAAATCATGCCAATGAAATTTCAGATATTCGTCTTGGTTCATGGTGGACGATCAGCATAGCTGTTATTACACCGATTGTAATGGGTTATATGATGTTTGGACTGTTTAAGCTGAATTTAATGAGAGAGTTTGACACAGACTCTGGGAATTATGAAAACTACTCCAATGCCTTTATAAATAATACGGGTTGGGCAGTAGTAGCCGGTGTATTAGTGCTTGGAGTTGTTCTGGCATCAATGAAATGGAAATCCAATGATTCGTTATCTGATTACGACGATAAATAGGAGGTAACATGCTTATGAGTGCTTCAGCAATTATTGTAATGATTATCGGTATCGTTATTATATGGGGAGGGTTAGCAGCCAGTATTTGGAATGCAGTTCAAAAAGGTAAAGGATAAGCTTTATAAAATTATTATTGTATTTAAAATATGGTGTGTACTCCGTTAAAAATAGGATACACACCATATTGCCAATACAAATTTAATTGTTATTTTTCTCCATACGTTCCCATTTCGAAATAAAAGGATAGGGATCAAATGAAAATTCACTGTACCCATTATCTTTGTACATGCCGTAATGAAGATGCGGAGGAAATTTACCGGATGTCCCCGGCGGGCCGTAACCTGTCGATCCGACACTGCCCAGTATATCGCCAGGCTGCACGACCTGACCAACTTTTATCTCTTCGTCAAATCCGCTCATATGTGCATAGTAATGATAAATATTATAAATGTCACGAATTCCGATACGCCAGCCTCCATATAAGTTCCAGCCCATCATTTCAACAACCCCATACGTTGTTGAGCGTACCGGAACCCCATAGGAAGCGAAAATATCTGTACCCTCATGAATTCGTAAGCCGCCAAATCCACGGCGGTCTCCCCATGTACTTCGGTAGCTGTAATTATAATTCGTATCCAGGGGGAAAGCCCGGTCTGTTAAATGAATATCACCAAATTTTTGAAACACTTTTGCGGTATTCATGATAGTCTGTACAGTTAAATCACGTTTATAATGCTCCCAAATTGCAATTTTTATATCATCCTCCTGTAAGCCATAGGATAAAATGTGATTTGCCATCGTATAGAGGATGTCTTCTGGATCATTAGAATCTGCTTGATTATCGTCATTCCCGTCCTTACCAATTCCGCCGAATTGCTTTATAATATCCTGTTCCGTTGATTTAGCAGCGTTTCCTAAACCAAACCATTCTGTCTCATCGAATTGAATTGAAATAACTTTTTCTTCTTCAGTGGAAGGGAGTGTATTCCGCTCGTAATTGTCCATCGCTGCGAAATAGTACCACGGGACTTGTGTAATTGTTTCTATTTTTTTAAATAAAGCCATTCTGTCTGTATATATTTGATTTTCTGGATCTGCTTGTACCAAAGAGGCTGTTTGAAAAATAAAAAAGAAACAAAGCATCATCAGTGTAACATTGCGAATTCTAACCAGATGAATCACCTCCTTATAAAATATAGATATTTTATTTCTCTTTAGTCGTCTTTCTTCATGGAATCAACGATTGTCTGAACCAATGGATCAATATCTAAGTCGTCATCCTCCATAACGGAATAATGCAGTGTTTCAATATTTTGAATTAAGCTTTTGTCGTCAGAAGCATGAATTGTATAGTAGCCGGGAAGGATGGATAGTGCTGTTTTTTCTGCATTTTTAATAGCTTCCTGTTTAGAAATATTATTAGATGCTTCAAATGCGATTAAAGCTTCTTCATCCGTCACCAATGTCGCCACTTCTTTAAAATCAGGGTTTTGTAGTAAAATACGGGTAATCATATCAGCCATTTCATTTCTGTCAACATGAATTGCTTTTGGTTCGGATTGATTATTCTGCTCAAATTCATCCTGTGTATAGCGGACAAAACCAAGCTGATCACGTGATGGCGAGTTAGTATTTGATTCCATCTCCGGCCTTCTGTTTTTTGGATCTAATGGATCTGATTCTGTATTGTTTTGGTCAGCTGCACAGCCTGCAAGTGTCATAAAAACAGTTAATACGATAATTCCTATTCCTTTGTTCATATTCATTTATCCTTTCTAAGATTTTTTGAACGCGGTTGAGCAAAGAGAACAGACATATTTTCTTTTGCTGCCGTTTTTTTTGGATTTTCTTTATATGTTAGTTTTAGAAAAGAAGCGTAATTCATGCAGGTAATTTTTTCTGGTTTTTCTAACTGTTTCTGTGATAAACTAAGAATAATTGAAAAGGAATGTAGGTGTCCTCTCATGATTGAATTAAATGGGAAAACATATGAATTAATTGAAGAAAATAAAAATGGCTTTGAAGCAGAGGCTATCAAGGAACGTTATTCTGAGGTTTTATCGAAATATGATTTTATTGTCGGAGATTGGGCTTATGAACAGCTGCGCCTAAAAGGGTTTTATCATGATAATCACGCCAAAGCCCCCATTGATGCTAAAATCAGCTGTTTTCAGGATTATATGTATGAATATTGCAATTTTGGCTGTGCCTATTTTGTTTTGAAAAAAGTGCAGAAATAAAAGAAGTTCAATATATCTTCTTATGATGGAATAAGAAGGCTTCTTGAACTTCTTTTTTTTATACCGTAATAAACGTTAATCTTCTTTCCCTAATGGATGCGCCCCGGGCGCTCTTCTCTGCAGCTTTTTATGCTGTTCTTTATCCGCATAGGTAAATGCACTGGTCCGCTGCTGGCCTTCTTCCCAATCTGTCGATTTTCCGGAAACTAAATCATTTTCACGAATATCTGATCCATAAGATCCTTCTGGAAACTCCTCTGGAATTAAAGCATCATGCTGTTTTTGAACTGTTGAGAGCTCTTGATAATCTTTTTTCGGCATCTTCATTTCCCTCCTTATAATTTCATTTTGTACAGATGGAGGGAAATAACGCCTACTAATAATTACCGTTCTTCCACCGGAGCTATTTTATATCCGCGAAAACGCTTAGTAAGTAATTTTCCAAGCCGGAAAATGGCGTCTTCATTTCCAGTCCCACTGATTATCTGTACTCCTATCGGCATGTTTTTCTCATCTTCACCAACAGGCACAGTAAGTGAAGGAAGTCCCCATACATTTGCGTATGCTGTATACGGCATATATTGCAAATATGTTTTCCGGATAGAAAAGATTTCTTTAAAAACCTGGCCATGCTCCAGCGCAGATTGATAATAAACAGGTAGAATCAGCAGGCGCTTATCTAAATATGTCTTTAACAGTTCATCTCCCTGCTGGAGAATATCAGTGATTTCCATGATTCTTTTTCGGGAAGGCTTGAACATTTTAGCTCCCATGATTGCCCAGGATAAATAAGGATGAACTTTTGTGCGCTGGTTCAGTTTTTCTCTTAAAAACGAGCGCAGTAAGCCGGAGCGGTCATTATTAAATGCTTCATTTTCAACTAATTTACTTCCATTGATGGACATCACTTCCTGCCAGATTAATGCACTATCTCTAAAATAAGGTGGCATAATCTGCTGGACATTATAAATTTTTTCAAGGAAATTCGCCAGCTGTCCTAATAATTGTCCTGTCTTTGTAGAAAGAGGGTAGCCGGGATTCAGCGGTAATATCTCTATTTTAAATTCACGCAAAGTTTGCGGCTTTACAGGCGAATGAGATAAAATTTCGTAGATAAGCTGCATATCCTGAACGGACTTTCCCATTGGCCCCACAGTAAGCATACGTTTTTGCAGGTCATGCTGAACCGCTGGGAAATGTCCTTCGACGGATACGGTAGCGTTGCCTGGCTTGAAGCCGATAACACCATTAAAATGCGCTGGAAAACGAATGGACCCGCCAACATCAGAACCAATACCAACTGCTGCGCCGCCAGCAGCCAGCAGTGCACCTTCTCCACCACTTGATCCGCCGGCAGTTTTAGTTGGATCCCAAGGGTTATTCGTTCTGCCATATAGTTTATTATCTGTCTCTTGACAAAAGCAAAGTGCAGGTGTATTGGTTTTTCCAAGAATAATGGCTCCCTCCTGCTTTAATTGATCTACAACTTCGGCATCCTCCTGGTAAATAAGATCCTGGCGATGCTCTAAGCCTCCTGTTGTCTTCATCCCTTTCACATGGAGGCATTCCTTGATACTGATTGGTACGCCATGTAATCTGCCTACAGATTTATTGTTTTGAAGCTGCTCATCTGCTTCATGTGCTTCTTGCAGCGCTTCAGAAAAACGGTCTTCCACAACAGCGTTGATAGAAGGATTAATTTCTTTAATTCGTTCTATAAAAACTGTCACAGCTTCTACTGAGGTAATTTGTTTCTTTTTTATTGCCGTTGCAATACTGCTTGCATCCATTTTTAAAATTTGTAGCTTTTCCAATGTGCATACGTCCCCTTAATTCTTATTAGACTTACTATACCATGTTTTTGAAAAAGAAGGATAAAATTCGTTTGTCTTCTTTATTTTCAATGAAAGTCCGGTGAAATTACTCTGGTAATTATGATATGATAATAGTATAGACGTTTTTGGAGGTATCAATAATGTATTTTGTAGATCAAGAAAAAATTAGGCGCACACTGATATTTATGACTGACATTTTAGATACATTGAGAAATCATTCCTATAAAAGCAAAATAGATTATCTGGCATTAGAGCGTATGGCGCATATTTTTATTGAAGGAACGCTGGACGTCGGGAATATGATGATAGACGGATTTATTATGAGAGATCCCGGCAGTTATGAGGATATTATTGATATTTTAGTGGATGAAAAAGTTATTCCTGTGGAGGAAGAGGGAGCTTATAAAGCGCTCATTCTCTGGCGGAAACCTTTAGTACATGATTACCAGACAATCGATCATAAAAGCTTAGAACAGTTTTTCAAAGAGAATTTAAATATATTCGTGCACTTTTCAGATTGGATTGATAAATATCTGCAGAATGAATTAGGCGTTGCAAATGCTTTTACTAATAAGTAACAAGCATGCTTAAAAAGGGGGCTTAAGCGGATGGGAAAACGTATCTCGACAAAGGATAAGATTATCCGGGTGCTGAAGGAACAGGGAACGTTAACAATGGATGCCATTATGGAGAACTTTGCTATTTCTGAGACAGCTGTCAGGAAACAGCTCCATACGCTTGTACAAGAGGGGTTTATTGAAGTACAGCAGCATAAAAAAGAGATTGGGCGGCCCTATCACACATATAGCCTGACAGAACAGAGCCAGGTACGTTTTCCCAATCGCTATAAAGAACTCTCGTTAGATTTGCTTCATGACTTAGAAGAATTACAGGGAAACCAGCTTATCAGTGATCTTCTTAAAAAACAATCAACCAAGGAAAAAGAACAATTAAAGAAGTATTTAGATAAGTATTCGACTACTGAAGAGAAAATAGCTGCTTTGAAGGATCTGCAGAACAAAAGCGGTTATATGTTTCAAGTGGAGAATAAGGGACGGGGTGGATTTCATTTAAATAATTTTCATTGTCCCTTTTTAGAAGTGGCAAAGGATTATCCGGTCATGTGCCAGCATGAAAAAGAAATGTACGAAGCTTTATTTCCGAATCAGGAAATAAAGACAAAATCATTGCTTGTTGACGGGGAGAAATGCTGTCAATGGAGAATTGCTGCAACCTCAGAGTGATTGATTAGACAGCATGGTATTATAAATTTCAATGGCGGAATAGAGATAGAGAGGTAATAACGTGAAAAACTATAAAGGGTATCTTATTGATTTAGATGGAACAATGTATAGAGGGAATGAGGTCATTCCCGAAGCTGTTCCATTTGTTCAGCAATTAGCAGACAGAAATATTCCCTATGTGTTTGTAACGAATAATTCTACTAAAAGTACCCAGGAAGTGGCTGAAAAGTTAAACAGATTAGGGATTAAGGCAGATCATAATCAGGTTGTTACAAGCAGTATGGCTACTGCAAAATATTTACAGGACCAGTCTGTAAAAACATGCTACTGTATTGGACAAAGTGGTTTGAAGGAGCCGATAAAGGAACATGGTATCCAATTGACAGACAGTACAGATGTGGATGCTGTTGTTGTAGGGTTAGACAGAGATATTAATTATAATAAGCTTGCGACAGCATGTATTGCTATCAGAAAAGGTGCACAGTTTATTTCCACCAACCGGGATCATGCCATTCCGACTGAAGCGGGAATGGGACCTGGTAATGGCGCTTTTACAGCATTGGTGCAAACCAGTACACAGCAAAATCCGGTTTTTATTGGAAAACCGGATACAATTATTATGAAAGAGGCATTAGATGTGCTTGGTTTTCCGAAAGAGGATGTTTTAATGGTGGGGGACAATTATCAAACGGATATCCAATCAGGATTTAATGCAGGTGTGGATACTCTATTTGTTCATACAGGAGTTACCTCTAAGGAAGAATTGGTGGCTTTTGAGGAACAACCGACCTATATAATTGAAAATTTATCAGAATGGACTTTTGAGTAATACAAAGGCATTCATATTCTATATAAAACAGAATATGAATGCTTTTCTTTTTTTATCCGTCCAGTTCCTCATGCTCGTTCTCTGCATCTCCATGAGCGAGACGGCTGGATGCTGCTGCAGCGATAGCACCAACGATGTCATCTAAGAATGTATGAATTTCGCCACTGCTTTTATCATTTAGTTTTTCTAAAATACCGGGCTTCTGTTTATCAATATAACCAAAATTAGTTAAGCCAATGGACCCGTATACATTAACAATAGATAAGGCAATTACTTCATCTATTCCATATAACCCTTCATCAATTTGAATTGTTTCCTGAAGCGGCTCGCTTAATAATTTCTTCTCTGCCAGCATGTCTAATTCAATACCCGTTATAACAGCATTTTGAACTTCTCTTTTGGTCAAAACACGATTCACGTTAAAACGGCATTTATCCATTGTTAAATCTGTATGATATTTTGATTGCAGATAGTATACCAATTCGGCAATATCATCTATTTTTACACCACGTTCTTTTAGCAATTGTCTTGCTCTTACTTCCAATTTTGTTTTACTTGTATATTTCGTCATTCTAAAACACACCTTTTTCGATTTAATATGATTGTATAGTCATTTCCTTCATATATTTAATATATACGATAAGGAGGAGTTTGTTGATGCCTATGTCAGAAATGCTCCGAAGTCAATATGCAATCCAGGTTGAAGGAAAGCAGTTCATTGAAGAGCGTGAAGGATATCAAAAAGAGCATTATATTTATTTTACCATTCCTGCTGGAAACAAGGAAATGATATTAATGGAGCAGGCAACTTTAGCATATTTCTTAAGAGAAAATGGAATGTCCTCTGTAGCTTACCCAATTCGTAATATCAACGGGGAATGGTTTACCAATAATGGAAATGGGCTTTGGATGGTTCTCGTATTAGAAGATTATTCACAGGCTTCAGTAAGTGAGAGTACAGGGAAAAAACTTGGAGATATTCACCGCATTGGCAGCAGTTTTCAGTATGAGCCTAAAGCTATATCCAGCTATGGTACATGGAGAAAGCTTTGGGAAGAAAAGCTTACTTTTTTTGAAGAAGAATTGACCAGGCAGGCAAAGGAAGAGGCAGCAAGCAGCTATTTATCGGAAGTAATGGATGTTTTACCATATATTGTTGGAATTAGCGAAAATGCTATTCAATATTTACGGGAAAGTGAGAAAGAACAGCGAATCTTACAAACGGATCAGGGAACAGTGGCTTTCTCCAGATGGAGTACTTTCGGGAAATCAATTATCTGGACAGATGAACTCGTGTATGATCATCCAACTCGGGACATTGCTGAATATATTCGTTTTTCTTTTTTGCATAATCGACCGGACACAGAAATTAATCAATTCTTAAATGATTATCAAAATTATCAGCCATTATCAGTGTTTGCATGGAGACTTATATTTGCGAGGTTATTCTTTCCGATACATCTTTATGATTTTTTAGAAGAAGGATTTCAGTATCAGGATTTTCAAAGATTAGAGCAATTGATAAAGCATCAGGAAGTGTACGAGAGGAGATTGGCAAGATTTTATGAAATGACGGGTGTAGATGTTTCCGATTGGCGGATTCCTATGATAAGCTGGTTGTAAGCAGTATCATCATAACTAGAACAGGAATTATCATTTATTCGCAGGAGGGAGAATACCAGTATGTCTAAACCAAAGGTCTACATTACCCGTAAAATTGATGAAAAATACTTACAAGCTTATCAGGACGAATTAGAGATTTGCATGTGGGAAAAAGAAGAGGAGCCTGTACCGAGAGAGACGCTTTTTAGAGAGATAGCAAATGCAGATGCTTTATTCGCGGTGTTAAGTGATTCTATTGATGAAGAGCTGTTATCAAAAGCTCCTCATTTAAAGATAGTTGCTAATATGGCTGTAGGCTACGATAATATTGATGTGGAAGCATGTAAAAAGCATCAAGTTGTTGTTGCGAACACTCCTGATGTTTTATCGGAAACAACTGCAGATTTAGGTTTTTCACTAATTATGGCTACTGCCAGACGTATCGTGGAAGCGGATGAATGGGTGAAGCAGGATAAGTGGCAGTCATGGGCCCCATTTTTCTTTGCAGGCACCGATATTTACGGGAAAACACTTGGAATTGTTGGAATGGGGAGAATTGGAGAAGCTATTGCTAAACGGGCAACTGGTTTTGACATGAATATACAGTACCATAATCGTTCCCGGAAAAAAGATGCAGAAGAACGATTAAATGCAAAGTATGTCAGCTTCGATGAACTTTTAGAGACTTCTGATTTTATTGTGACAGTTGTGCCACACACTAAAGAAACCGATAAATTATTTAATCAGGCTGTTTTTAAAAAAATGAAATCCAGTGCTATTTTTATAAATATTTCGCGCGGAAAAGTAGTGGACGAAGAAGCGTTAGCAGAGGCGCTTAAAACTGGGGAAATTCAGGCAGCGGGCCTGGATGTTTTTGATGAAGAGCCAATTAGAGCAAATCATCCGCTTGTTGGCTTGAAGAATACAGTATGCATCCCGCATATCGGCTCTGCCAGTGTAGAAACAAGAACAAAAATGGTTCGGCTCTGTCTGGATAATATTCAGGCAGTTGTCAAAGGGGAGCCTGCTGTTACACCAGTATCGTAAATAAAGGTAATAAAAAAACGGAGTGTCTCTATCAAGGCAAAAGAGCGCTCCGTTCTATATTAAATTCATTAAAAAACCTGTTCGATTTCTGTTACACCAGGAACCTCTGCCATAAGTGCGCGTTCAATTCCGGCTTTTAATGTAATGGTTGAACTTGGGCAATTGCCGCATGCTCCCATGAGACGTAATAAAACGACGCCATCATCATCAACGTCAACTAATTCTACATCCCCGCCATCACGTAATAAGAATGGACGAAGCTTGCTTAATACTTCTTGTACTTGTTCTTCCACAATAACCTACTCCTTTCCTACAAATCTATTATAACGCGATTAAACAAAAAAATCTATTTGAAAATGATTTTCAATTAGCTGGTTAATTATATTTTATCTTTTTCCTCTTATTTTGTAAAATAATTAATATAGGTATATGTTAAGAGATAGCATGACTCTGAAGGGAAGTGTAAAAGATGCCGGAAATAACGATAACAGTCTATGGAAGCGAACAAATCTGTGCCAGCTGTGTTGGCGCGCCGGGCTCCAAAGATACGTACGAATGGCTCCAGGCCGCCATTGGAAGAAAGTATGCTTCTGACGGTGTTCAATATAATTATATTGATATAAATCAACCGCAATCGGATTCTATTCATCAGGCGTATGTCGAAAAAATAATCGAAGAGGATCTTTTTTATCCTATCATATGGGTAAATGATAAAATGGTAGCTGAAGGTATTCCAACTTTAAAGCCGATCTATCAAGTATTAGATCAGCTTGGGTTAGAGATCAAAGAAGGATAAGCAGAAGAGGAGAGTAACGGATGAAAATACCCTTTACAAAAATGCATGGATTAGGAAACAATTATATCTATATTGATCTATTTCATACAGATTTACCAGAAGAACGACTGTCTGAATTAGCTGTTAAAATGTCAAATCCAAATACAGGGATTGGTTCAGACGGGATGATCCTGATTCATCCAGCAGAAAAAGCAGAAGTAGGAATGCGAATTTTTAATAAGGATGGTTCGGAAGGAATGAATTGCGGTAATGGGCTGCGCTGTACTGCAAAATATGTTTATGAGACAGGAATTGTAAATACAAAAGAATTTTCCATACAGACAAAAGCAAATGTTGTCCATGCTATTGTTAAAGTGAATAGAGATAAGGAAGTAGAAGAGGTTACTATTGATATGGGGGAGCCTATTTTACAAAGAGAGCAGATTCCAATGCTTGGAGAAGCAGGGACAAAAGTTATTAATGAGCCGTTTCAGATTGCTGATGAAATATTACATGTCACTGCTGTTTCAATGGGAAATCCGCATGTTGTAACGATGGTTGATGCTATTGATGAAGCGCCGCTGACAACGCTTGGCCCAATTATGGAAAAAGATGAACGGTTCCCTGAAGGTGTCAATGCAGAGTTTATTGAAGTTGTGTCTGACGAGGAATTACATTTCCGTGTGTGGGAACGCGGCTCAGGGATTACGGAAGCGTGTGGAACAGGAGCATGTGCAGCTGTTGTGGCTGCGACATTAAATAATAAAGTCACGAAAGGAAAAAAAGTAATTGTGCATTTAGCTGGCGGAGATTTGGTCATTGAATGGAAAGAAGATGATCATATCTGGATGACTGGCGGAGCAGAAACAATTGCATCAGGAATTTTCTACGCGTAGAATGAATTACTTGATTCTGACAAGTGCAGGTGTATACTAAGCTTATAGGATATACAAGGATAAAGGAGGTTCAGAAGATGATCATTGAACTGACTGATCGTGCAAGTGCACAGATTAAAGAAATGATGAAAGAAGAACCAGATCAATCACTTCTACGCTTTGGCGTAAAAGGTGGCGGGTGCAGCGGTCTATCCTATTCATTGGGCTTTGAAGATGAGGTTAATGAAGAATTGGATATTGTTGAAACCATTAATGATATTCCAATTGTTTTTTTTAATCAGGATATACCTATTATTAAGGGCACAAAGATTGATTATAAAGAGAATATGATGGGCGGAGGATTTAGTATTGATAATCCGAATGCCATTATATCCTGTGGGTGCGGTTCTTCCTTCCGTACTGCAGAGCATGCCGGAGCGCCCGGTGATTGTTAAAGGAGAAAAGGTTGGCAGAATTATTCTGCCAATCTTTCTTTTAATCCCTCAATAAAAGATAGATTTTCCCTATATTTGCTGCAGCATATCACCTCGGTAAAGGCAGACAGCTGCCTGCAATTTCCTTCCTTTTCAGCAATCCGTAAAAGAAAAACGTTTGAATGAAAAGGCTTCTTCATTCAAACGTTCTTAATCAAAACATTATATAGCTTCGGTATATTTATTAAAACATTGCTGTTGAGTGCTTTGGCTGAATCCTAGCTTTTGGATCGATGTAATTTTTGGCATTATTAATAGCTGTTGGCCCTTCGCCAAATCCAGTTGCAATCAGCTTGACTTTACCATCATACGTACAAATATCTCCTGCAGCATATATTCCTGGGATATTAGTCTCCATTTTGGAATTAACGACAATACTGTTTTTTTCAATTTCCAGACCCCAATCTTTGATTGGTCCAAGGCTGGAAATAAAGCCGTAGTTACAGATGACATCATCTACTTCTAATTCGACTAATTCTTCTCCTTTTATCTCCTGTAAGATAAGCTTTTCAATCTTTTCATTTGCAACAATTGCTGCTGGTGCAAATGGTGTGAGTTTTTCAACAGTGGATGCCTCTAGTTGCTCTACACTATGTTCATGTGCACGAAATTGATCGCGCCGGTGAATTAATGTTACTTTAGCAGCAGTTTTTTCCAGCATCAATGCCCAATCTACTGCTGAATCTCCTCCGCCTAAAATAGCAACATGCTTATCCTTATATTTATTCATATCCTTCACATAATAGTGTAAATTTCTACCTTCGTACGCTTCACTATCACCTACATTCAATCTTCTAGGCTGAAATGCACCATTGCCGGCAGTAATAATGATTGTTTTTGTCAGGTGAACTTCTCCAGTGTTTGAAATGAGACGAAAGCTGTCGTCTTCCAACCGTTCAACACTCTCAATAGCCTGTCCAAGTACAATCTCAGGGTCAAATAATTTTGCCTGTTCTTCCAATTGGTCAACAAGCTCCTGTGCACGAACTTTTGGAAACCCTGCAACATCATATATATATTTCTCCGGATATAGTGCTGTCAATTGACCTCCGATATGAGGCAGGCTTTCAATTATTTTAACACTAGCTTGACGCATGCCGCCGTAAAAGGCTGTGAATAAGCCAGTGGGTCCAGCTCCAATGATTGTTACATCAAAAACTTTCTCCATAAAATACCTCTTTTCTTTCTAGACGTTTACCAATCCTATGGTATCATAAACTCGTTTTTGTTTGTATTAAATCGCTTCAAAAGGAAGGATAATTCAAAGATATCTTATTTTGACAATTTAATACTCTTTGCATGTCTTCACTTTTTCTTCATAAGTATAGATAAAAAAGAGATTTTAAAGCTTGCTATTTTTTATCAGAGCATTTAAGATAAGTTAGTGATTATTACAGTTTGATTACAAAATGAAGTTATTTATATGACAAAAATATTTTGGTAAGAATTATATTAATTAATAGGAGTAGTGAAAAACCATGAATAAACCGCATATTGTAATATTAGGAGCGGGTTATGGAGGTATAATGACAGCAGTAAAGCTTCAGAAGCAGCTTGGACAGAATGAAGCCGAAATCACGTTAGTGCATAAATATGACTATCATTTCCAAACAAGCTGTTTACATGAGAATGCTGCTGGTACTCTGCATCAAGATAGCTCTAAAATAAAAATAAAAGATATCATCAATCGTTCAAAAATAAATTTTATAATAGATGAAGTTGTTTCAATCAAACGGGAAGCCAAAAAGATTAAGCTTAAAAATAGAAAGCTTCATTATGATTTACTCGTAATTGGAATGGGGCCTGAGCCAAATACGGAGGGGATTCCAGGACTGAATGAGTATACTTATTCTATCACAGATATTAACAGTGCCCGTTTTATTCGTGAACATATAGAATACAATTTTGCCAGCTATGCCAATGATATTAAAAAGGATGAGAGCAAATTAAATATTGTGATTGGTGGCGGAGGGATTCTTGGTGTTGAATTTGCCGGGGAGCTTATCAATCAGATCCCGGTTATGTGTAGAGAATATGATGTTGAGAAAACACTGGTGCATCTATATATGCTTGAAGAAAATACTTCTTTGCTGCAGAAGTTTGATGAGGATTTGGCACATTATGCAATCACTTCTTTACAATCCAGAGGAGTAGAAATTATCCATCAGGCTAAACTGAAAGAGTGCCAGGATAACAAGGTGATATATGAAGTGGAAGGGAAAGAACATGTTATTGCTTCTCACACTTTTATTTGGACCGGCGGAGTACAAGCTAATCCAGTATTTGAAAAATCTGGACTAAACTTAAAAAATAAAAGAATAGAAGTATATTCAAATATGCTGTCTACCAAAGATGATTCGATATTCGTTGTCGGAGATTGTGCATATACTGCGAATGAAAATGGAGAAGAAATCCTTCCTACTGCAAAAAAAGCCATAGGGGAGGCAGCTGTTGTTGCAAGAAATATCTCTTTGAGGCTAAAGAATAAAGAACTTACTTCCTGTCAGCCGGTTAAGCAAGGTATGCTTGCAACCTTAGGAAGGGATGACGGGGTAGCGACGATACAGAATCATAAGGTATTCGGCTGGAAAGCAGTATTAATAAAACGAATTTCTGACAATCATTATTTATATAAATTAGGCGGTTGGAATTTGCTGTTGAAGAAGGGGAATTTTCATTTATTATAGAGGATGTTCAAAAAGTCCAAAAAAGATGACACGGCGAATTTCTGCGTTGACGAAGATTTTTCAATGGGGCTGCGATTACTCGCCCCACCAAAAGCGTTACTCACGTATTATAAAGCATACGATCCGTTTGAAAAATCTTCGTCGCCTTGAACTTTCGACGCATAGGACGTGCTAGTGTTGGCCTTGCAACAAATGTCCTCGGTGGGGTGAGTAATCGCAACCCCAGGACGTTGCGACCTTAGCCGACTGGTCCTAATTATCGGACTTTTTGAACACGCACTTATAGAAATATATTGACAAAAAAGCGAAGCTTGGCAGATGCTGCTTTGCTTTTTTGCAGTTTTAAGATAAAATGTCCCTTGTATGCATCCTAAGAAAGGACGGAGGGAAGAGAATGGTTCAACTTGTTGTTTCTGTTGTATTGTATTTTGTTATATTTTTTGGCATTGCATTTATTTTAAATATGTTATTAAGAAAAACATGGCTGATGGCATGTTTATTTCCTATAGTAATGATTTTTATTATAGATAATGTTTCTTTTATTAGCTATTTTACAAGTACCGGGGAATCCTTTTCAGCACTTGGAGATCGAATTGTCGGCTTAACTATTGCTGATATTGTGATTTTATTATCTGGTTTTATTGGTACAATTGTATCGGGCTTTGTTATTCGCTTTTTAAGGAAAAGCGGCTACCAAATGTTTTAAAAAATAAATTACATAAAAATAAAGAAAGCCAGTGCCGCTAGGTATTGGCTTTCTTTATTTAATAAGAAAAGAGCGGAGCAAGGGAAAAAGCAATAATAATCCCTGTAATTGCACCAAAAAATACTTCTATTGGCTGGTGTCCAAGTAATTCCTTTAGTTCTTGTATTTTTTCGTTTTCTTTCTTTTTACTCCAGCCTTTGGCACTGGAGGTTATTAGTTGAAAATCGCGAACCAGCTGATTAATAACAATGGCCTGTTCACCCGCCTGTCTGCGGACTCCGGAAGCATCAAACATTGTAATCACACTAAATATACAAGCCAGCGCAAATACACTTGATGATACACCCTCTACAATACCGATGGCAGTTGCTAAAGAAGTAACTGCTGCAGAGTGGCTGCTGGGCATTCCTCCTGTACTGAAAGCAAGTCCAGGTTGAAATTCCTTTGTGAAAATCAGCTTAATAGGTATCTTTATAACTTGCGCAAATACAATAGCAATCAGTGCAGCCCATAATGGGAAATTCGTCAATAATGTCATGAATGAGGGTACTTCCTTCCTGACTAACGCATCAATTTTCTGTTATTTTACCATAGTCTGTATCATAATAAAAGAAAGGATCAGGAACCAACAGGAATATGCGGTATTGCAGGTTAAAAAATACATATTCCCGTAAAATATTTATTTAATAACCGTATCTAAAGCAATCTCCATCATTTCATGGAAAGTTGTCTGACGTTCTTCAGCGGTTGTTTCTTCACCGGTAATGATATGATCAGAAACCGTAAGAATTGATAGTGCCTGACGACCATATTTAGCTGCCAGAGTATATAATGCAGTAGATTCCATTTCAATAGCAAGTACTTGGTATTTGGCAAGCAATTCATTAACTTCTTTGGCATTATCACGATAGAAGGTATCGCTTGTAAATACATTTCCGACGCGTAGCTGCAATCCTTTTTCTGTACCGGCTTCATAAGCATTTTTTAATAATTTAAAATCAGAAATAGGAGCATAATCAATTCCGTTAAAGATAAGCTGATTCATTTGTGAATCTGTAGTAGCAGCCTGAGCTAAGATAACATCGCGAACCTTAACATCTTTTTGGATTGCTCCGCATGTACCTACGCGGATGAGTTTTTTGACATCATAGCTTTGAATAAGCTCATTCACATAGATGGAGATAGAAGGCACTCCCATGCCGGTTCCCTGTACAGAAACACGTTCTCCTTTGTAGGTCCCGGTATAACCGTACATACCTCTGACTTCATTGTAAAGCTTTGCATCCTCTAAATAATTTTCAGCGATATATTTAGCACGTAACGGATCTCCCGGCAATAATATTTTATCTGCAATTTCTCCCTGCTTTGCTCCAATATGTACACTCATTTTGTAAACCTCCATTATTCATTTTGTCCTTATGATAAAGGTATCATAAAGGTTTTTGAAAAACAAATGAATACATTTTCATAAAAAAAGTAGATATGTATTTCATATTTCGTGATTTTTGTATATAATATAACATAGGTTTATGTGAGGTGAATAACAGGTACATAAACGACAGAGATTTTCAAATTGAAAGGATGTTGTATATAATGAAGTCACAAACGTTTAAAATTACTGCGGAAACCGGAGTACACGCACGCCCGGCTACTTTGCTGGTAAACAAAGCTGGTCAATTTGATTCTGAAATTGAAGTTAGCTACAAAGGCAAAAACGTTAACCTGAAATCAATTATGGGCGTTATGTCTTTAGGAATTCCTAAAGGTGCTGAAATTGAAGTAAGCGCAGACGGAAAAGATGAAGCTGATGCTTTAAAAGGTATCGCTGACGTTATCAAAGAACATTTAGGCGAATAATTTTTAACAAATGTATAAAAGCGCTCTGGCATCAGGGCGCTTTTATACGTTATACATCGAACGATTTTCATGCCTTAAGCATTTGTTATAATTGTTTCAGGAAGGTTGTGAATTCTTTATGATTATGATGCCATTTCTTTATTTTCCGGAAGATAAAACGGAGTATATTCCTGCTGTAATAACACTGATTCTTTTTTTGATCTTAGCAGTATTTTTTATGCGTTGGATGATGAAAAAATCGAAGAGAGATCAGGAAAATTTTGAGCAGGAATACCAGGATGCTTTAAATCAGGCACAGAACAACGAAAATAATAATGTAACAAATTCCTCCTCTAATCAATAGGATTTGAGGAGTTTTTTTGACTAAAAAATCGCTTCTTTGCTCAAACTATGGAAAAAGCAAAGGAGTTTATCAATGAGCATACGGAATAAATGGATTATGTTGATGGCTTTCGCAATGCTATTTCTTTTATCAGGGTGTTTGCTGCCGCACGCAAACTCAGAAATGGTAGAAATGTATAATGCAGATGGAGACCGAGTAGGAACAGCCAGGTTAAATGAAACGGATGGAGGAGTAGCTGTAACAGTTGAAGTTGAAGGATTAAATCCAGGGTTCCACGCTATCCATGTTCACGAGTATGGAAAATGTGAGGGTCCCGATTTTTCTTCAAGCGGTAACCATTTTAATCCTGACGGTAAAGAACATGGTCTTTTACGGACGGATGGGCCTCATCTCGGAGACCTTCCCAACATTGAAGCGGATGAAGACGGGAACGTTAAAGAAGAATTGGTAATTGCTGAAGCAACGTTGAAAAAAGGTAAAAATAGCTTGATTACTAATGATGGTACTTCTTTAATTATTCATGATGGAGTGGATGATGGAATGAGTCAGCCGGCTGGGGATTCAGGTGACCGTATTATTTGCGGGGCTATTAAAAATGATTCTCAAAGCGGAGATAGAGAAGAAGCACCTACAGACCCGACAGAGAGTAATGATAAACAGGAAAATGAAGAAAATGGGTAATTCCTCCGGCTACTTCATGTGCTAACGAAAATTTGAGGCAATTATAATGGAATAAATAGAAAGAAGCTGCATTCGAAATGCAGCTTCTTTCTATTTATAGGTTTAATTATTAGATTCTCTCCAAACTTCTACAGCATGGATAATCCGCTTAACGCCTTCTTCGATAGTTGCCCGTGGACATGCGACATTGATACGCATAAATGCGTCCCCTTCTACGCCATAGTCCTGACCAGGATTTAAGCCTACACGTCCTTTATCAATCATGAATCGGTTTAATTCTTTTTTGTCCATATTTAATTCGGAGCAATCCACCCAGACAAGATATGTTCCTTCTGATTTTGTCACTTTTAATTCAGGAGCATCCGCAGCAAACATTTCCTTGATATATTCAGTATGACTCTGGATAACTTCCAGCAGTTCTTCTAACCAGGGTTGTCCATGACGGTACGCAGCTTCCATTGCTGTTACGGCCATTCCATTTAAGGAGTTATTGAATCCCTGACGAAGAAAGGCATTTGTTAATTTTTCCTTGTTTTCCTTATTCGGCGTAATCGCATAAGAAGCCTGCAGACCAGCTAAATTAAATGTTTTAGATGGTGCCATGCAAGTAATTGTTTTATCGGCAATTTCTGTTGACAGGCTCGCAATTGGCAGATGTTTATGTCCTTGAAAAACTAAATCCGCATGAATTTCATCAGAAAAAATCATTGCATCATATTGCAGGCATAGCTCTGCCATTTTACGCAGCTCTTTTTCAGTCCAGACGCGGCCAACCGGATTATGCGGAGAGCATAAAATAAAAGCTTTTACACCACTTGCTAATTTATTTTCCATATCTTCAAAATCAATTGTGTAATAATCATCCTGATGAATCAATGGATTCTTCACAATTTCACGATCTAAAACGTTTATAATATTGTAAAATGGCGTATAAACAGGTGTTTGAATCATAATCTTATCACCTGGTTCTGTAAAGGCTTGTAAAGCCATATGAAGTGTATTAATTACTCCAGGACTGTAGTTAAGCCATTCAGGCTCGATATCCCACCCATGACGGTTTTTTAACCAGTCGGTCACTGAAGATGTAACATCCTCATCAATTACTGTATATCCATAAATTCCATGCTCTGCGCGTTGGATAAGTGCCTGATTGACAGCTTCTGGGGCTTTAAAGTCCATATCAGCTACCCACATCGGTAGAACATCGTCAGACTGGAATCTCATCTGCAGCATATCCCATTTCATAGATTTTGTTTGCTTGCGATCATGTACTTCTTCAAAAAAACTCATTATTTTATTTGCCTCCTTGCATTCTTATCATTTTTCTATTATAACAAAGATACTTTAGAAAGGTAGAAAACTGGTCTAAAACTTCTTTAGAGTTCCCGTTTTTAGACAAAAAAAAGCAAAGCGTCATACGCTCTGCCTACAGGGGGAATACGAGAAAGCCTTACAATAATAGTAATACCCGTTGTTAAAAAGAATAAACCAAATAATTTAAAAAAATTTAGATTTATTTTTTATTAACGCATGACCGTGTTAAACAATCAGGATTCCATAGAAAAAACTTCATTTCATAGAGATTGTTATCCCCGTGAAATGAAGTTTTGTTTTGAACACGCACTCATATTATAATCTTTTCTCAAGTTCTTCTTTTTCGTTTTCAAATCCTGGTTTGCCAAGTAAAGCAAACATATTTTTCTTATATGCTTCCACACCAGGCTGGTCAAATGGATTAACACCAAGCAGATAGCCGCTGACAGCACATGCTTTTTCAAAGAAGTATACTAAATAGCCGAAAGTATAAGCATCTAACTTAGGAACTTCAATGATTAAGTTTGGAACATCTCCATCTGTATGAGCTAATAGTGTTCCCTGGAATGCTTTATCATTAATCTCATGAATACTTTTACCAGCTAAGTAATTTAATCCGTCTAAGTCATTTGCTTCTTCTTCAACAGTTAAATTTTTCTTAGATTCATTTACATGAAGAATCGTTTCGAAAATATTCCTTCTTCCTTCTTGGATATATTGACCAAGAGAGTGCAAATCAGTTGAGAAGTTTGCTGATGATGGATAAATCCCTTTTTGATTTTTTCCTTCACTTTCGCCAAATAACTGTTTCCACCATTCAGAGAAGTATTGAAGGGCAGGTTCATAATTGATGAGTAATTCTGTTACTTTTCCTTTTTGATAAAAAATATTACGTACGGCTGCATATTGATAAGCAGGGTTCCTATTTATGTCAGGCACCGATAAGTCATCCATTGCGGCTTGGGCGCCTTTCATAATTGCGTCGATATCAATATTGCTTGCCGCAATTGGCAATAAGCCTACTGCTGTTAATACAGAATAACGTCCGCCAACATCATCTGGAATAACGAATGTTTCATAACCGTTTTCATCAGCTGTTGTTTTTAGAGCGCCTTTTTGACGGTCAGTAGTTGCATAGATACGCTTTTTAGCCTCTTCTTCACCATATTTTTCTTCCAAAAGCTTTTTAAAGATACGGAAAGCAATTGCCGGTTCTGTTGTTGTACCACTTTTAGAAATAACGTTAATAGAGAAATCCTTATCCTTTAGTACGTCAGTCAGCTCACTCATATAAGTAGAGCTTAAATGATGACCTACAAAAATTACCTGGGGTGCTTTTCTTTCTTCAGCAGGAAGAAGGTTTTGGAACGAATGGTTCAGCATTTCTAAAGCTGCTTTGGCTCCAAGATAAGAACCGCCGATACCAATTACAAGAAGAACGTCAGAGTCATTTTTGATTTTTTCTGCACTTTTCTTGATACGTGCATATTCTTCCTGATCATAGCTTTTAGGAAGGTCAACCCAGCCTAAGAAGTCATTACCGGCTCCAATTTTTTCATGAATCATTTGGTGTGCACGTAATACAAATGGAGAAAGGTTTTTAATTTCTTCTTTGTCGAAAAACGAAAGTGCTTTATCATATTTAAAAGTTACATGTGTCATTTAGAGTTCCCCCTTTAAAATTGATTCCATATATGACTCTACTTTAATCTATTAATGTGATGAAATCAAGGGTAACGACCTGAAAGGCTTTCATTTAAACCGGAAATAAAGTGCTGAAAAATGATGTTGATAATAGCAGAAATCCCTTAAATTAAAAGAGAAAAAATAGTTTGAGAGAGTCTTTATAAAAACATTTTGGTGCATCTGAAAAAAGATAATCTGAACAGAGGTATACTTCATTAAAAAACAGGTACCTGAAGAAAATTCAGGCACCTGTTTTTGGTGATCATTGTCAGCTTATTTATTTTGCGTCTGGTCAATCCAGTCCTGCAGTTTATCTTTAAGAATGTTAAAACCGCTTGATTCATTGCTGGAATCGTAGTTTTTTACTGTATTATCTTGTTTAGCAGTTTCTTTTGGCGCTTCTTCTGTAGCGCGGATAGATAAAGAAATTTTTCCTTTTCCTTCATCGATTTGAATGACTTTTACGTTAACAGTATCGCCGACACTTAAGTGTTCGTTAATATCCTTTACATATCCATGCATGATTTCAGAAATATGAACTAACCCTTGTGTGTCACCATCAATTGCAACGAATGCACCATAAGGCTGAATGCCTGTTACTTTTCCTTCTAGTACTTGACCTACTTCTACGTTTGTAGCCATATTGAACATCTCCTATATCTTTTTCAATTCTGTTTTAAGTTATCCAAAGTGGATGGAAAAAGAAAAGGCAGCTTTTTATACCAGCTATAAAGCTAGTAAATAAAAATGGGAATCTTTTTCTGCATCTTTTGAACACGTGCTTTTTTCAACAATATACTACTTTATCATAAAGTATAGGAAATATCCAACTTAACGTTACCGGTTGGCAAGATTAATAAGTGTATCTTTTTCGTGAAGGATAAAAGTAGTTTTTGGATGAAGGATATATTCTTTTTCACGAAGCACACCGATTATAAGGAATCCTTTTTCCAGGAAGGGAGTTACCGCTTCTAAATAAGTTTTTCCAATAAGTGAATCAGGAACAGGCTGGTGAATAAATTTATGCTGGATAAGAAGATGATAAATATCTTCAAAAGGTGTTGCCTGTATCTCCGGGTCTAATTCATGGAAAAACAGACTGCTCATAAAATCATTTGATCGAATAATTGTTGTTGCACCTGCACGGGCGGCATTATCAATTTGTTTCTTTGTTAGAATTTCTAAGATAACAGGTATATCCCGATTATTCCCACGGATAGCGATGGTAGTCAGGATAGCATGAGTATCTGATTCATAATCGGATTTTTGGTTATCGGCAGCAACAAATATACAGGAAGCTGCTTTAATGTTGGCCATATGGAGAGTGGTATCCTCTGCTGCATTTCCTTTAATATAATGCACTGGCAGCTTTGTATAAGCAAGATTGGTTAAAGTCTGATCAATGATAACAATTTTTTTATCTGAGTAATGGTGAATGATTAAGTCAATAAGCTGCCGGGTCTGTTCATTAAAACCGACAAATATATAATGGTTTGTACCATGAAAAGCAAGCTTGCCTTCCTGTGAATTTTTTTCACGCTTTATAGCTGTAGTGGATATGGAGGCGATATAAAACGCAATTAATCCGCCGCCAGTTAAAACTAAGCATGCTGCAATCAGCCGGCCTGGCAAGGTCACAGGAACATAATCTCCATAACCGACAGTCGCTCCTGTAATAAGTGCCCACCATATTCCGTCTAACAATGTAGGAAAACGCTGTGGTTCGATTAAATAAATAAGATACCCGAAGAGCGACAATGAAATTATAACAAGAAGCAGCAGTTTCAGTATATTAGGAATGCGATAGTAAAGAAGTTTTAGAAAACGCTCATTCATTAAGGAATCCTCCTATCTATTTTCGTTAGTATACGCAGATAGAAAGGAATGTTATTCATTAAAACCGAAACTATAAATATACATAATTTAAAAAGCCATCGATTTATACTTTGAAATCGATGGTTTTTAAAAATTATATTGTTTTTAAAGTTTCTTTGATGCTTTCATAAACGATAGACCAGTTATCCTGATTATCGCGATAGGATTTTGAAATAAACCGGTGCACTTGTTTTTGCTTTTCTTCAAAATCACTGGCATCCTTTGGTGGAAGCTGGGCGCGTGCTTCGTCTATATACGCTTGAATTTTTGGGGCTCTTGGTCCCCATTTTCCGACTCCCTTTCCCTCTGTATTAATAAAGATGATAATAGGGATAGATCTGGCTGTTCCATTTGTTAAATACTGATCCATTAATTCAAGATTATCATCCCGAAGCAAAGCCTTGACAGGCATATTGGCAGCCTCTGAAATTTTAAGAAGAATCGGCATGTTTAACATCGCGTCACCACACCAATCTTCTGTAAGAATAATTGCTCTTAAGTTCTTGCTTCTAATTTCTTCAAAAAAAGCTTCATCTGCAGGTAATGAAAAGTTATCATAAATGTGCAATAAATCCTCTTTGTTTACGTTCATTGCTTCGATGTATTCATCTGGATCAAGCCCTTTTTCATACCATTCATTTAATGACATCTATATCCCTCATTTCAATTATTTGATATAGTTAGTTTACCTTCTTCTGCAGAATTGGTAAACCAAAGTTACCTTGTAAAGAAGGATAGGGAAGAATTTATAGGGAATGTTTAGAAGGTACAATGAAAATGGCGGTTTGAATTTTTCATCGTCCTTTTGGACAAGCATTTATAGGAGGCTATAACATGGCAGATACAAAATATGATGTTTTAATGGACTTACTTCATACGCCATCTCCATCAAGTATGGAAATGGAAATACAAAAGAAATGGATTAATTATGTCAAGGAGTATGCCGATGAAATTAGGACAGATCATGTTGGGAACGTGATTGCAGTGGTTAATCCAGATGCACCATTTAAAGTTCTTTTAGCAGGTCATTGTGATGAAATCGGCTTCATTATTCAGCGTATTGATGAACGTGGTTTTATATTTTTTGAAAAATTGGGTGGAATTAATCTGAAAGCAGCTATTGGCATGAGGGTGACAGTGTTGGGATATCAGGAAACACTTACAGGGGTCATCGGTGTCAACGCACAGCATCATGGAGGTATCAAAGGTGATATCGGTGTGCAGGACCTCTATATGGATTGTGGATTTCAGTCAAAAGCAGATGCACTTAAAAAGGTTCAGATTGGGGATCTCTGTGTGTTAAAAACAGAGCCGGAAATATTACAGGATCGGTATATTTCCGCCAGAGGGCTGGATAATCGTACCGGAGCATTCATTGTAGCAGAAGTAATTCGCAAGCTGTCTGGAAAAGATTTGTCGATTGGCGTTTACGGTGCAAGTACGGTGAACGAAGAGACAAATATGGGGGGAGCTTACTTTGCCGCGGCTGGAGTAAAGCCCGATTTTGCAATTGCTGTTGATGTTACCTTTGCAACAGATTATCCAAATGTTGATTCGAAAAAGCTGGCTGAGGTTCATTTAGAAGGCGGCCCTGTTTTAGCAAAAGGAGCACCAATTCACCACAAAATCAATCGTTGGCTGGAAAAAGCAGCAAAAGACAAATCAATTCCTTTACAATATGAATTAACACCGGATGCAACAAGAACCGATGCCGATAAAATGCGATACACAGGGAAAGGAGTGCCGGTGGCATTAGTGTCTCTACCGCTCAGATATATGCATTCACCAGTAGAAACAGTAAGCAAGAAGGATATTGATAAGGAAATTGGATTATTAGTAACGATGCTTGAAAACCTGACAGGGAAGGAAGATTTAAATCCATTGCATGATGATGTTTGATATAAGGAAATATGAAATTACTTTGAATTAAAAACTTTTCTCTTGTCAAATGAATATGCTATGGTATACTGAAAGTAATTAAATATTCGATTCCAATCTTCGGGGCAGGGTGTAATTCCCGACCGGCGGAAATAGTCCGCGAGCTGTACGTTGATGCAGTTGATCTGGTGTAATTCCAGAACCGACAGTAATAGTCTGGATGGGAGAAGATGTCGAGCTTGTTTTTAACCATACGCATGTTTTGTGTGTATTTATTTAGCGATGACTCAAACCCTAAAGCCCTTATGCTTTAGGGTTTTTTAATTGCTTACAGGCTAAAAATAGCATCGTACCTTCATCACGAGTTGGAATCGGAAAAATGATGAAGGAGGTAAGCTGATGCAAAAGAAGAAAAGAAATCAGCTGCTAAAGTTAATTATTATCGCATTATTAAGTACTATCTCTCTTGTTTTATTTTTTCTAAATTTTCCACTTCCGTTTTTACCAACACCTTATTTAAAAGTGGATTTCAGTGATGTACCTGCATTAATTGCATCTTTGATCTTTTCACCAATGGCAGGAGTGCTTGTCGTTGGATTTAAGAACTTGTTATATTTGGCTGTTTCGGGATCTGGAGAGCCAATTGGTGTTTTATCCAACTTTGTTGCCGGATTAATGATTGTTTTACCGGTTTCACTTATTTATCATCGGATAAAGGGTTTAAAAGGTCTTGTCAGCGGATTGGCAACAGGTACTGTTATTATGGCAGTCGGAATGAGTGTACTCAATTATTATCTAATTTTACCTGCTTATGGCTGGTTTATGGGCTGGGAAATGTCTGAACAAATGAAATGGATTGCAGTTATTGGTGGCGTGCTGCCATTTAATATAATTAAAGGAATTTTTATCGGAATTTTGTTTATCCCATTGTTCAATAAGCTGCAGAGCTGGATTCAGCAGCAGCGGACGAGGTTTATATAATACAATATAAAAAGAACTAAGGAGTACAATAAGAAAGAGGCCGGATCAAAATTCCGGCCTCTTTCTTATTGTTAATTTAAAAGTGCATAAAAAGAGAGTAAATTATTTTGGTGCATGAAAAATAAACAAACGAATAGTGCTATATTGAGAAATCAGGTGAAAGGTATGACTTACTATAGTTAGCTATCCATGAGATTAAAAGGGATATGTTATTGCAAGACTTCTATCCCATTTTGCTTGTATGCATCAATGATATTAGCCGGTACAGATTTCTCTGTTACTAGATAATCTAAAGCATTACTTTTTTCGACAAAGAAAGTAGAGACTTTTTCTAACTTTTCTTTGGTCACCACACTAAGTATTTGAGAACTTTGTTTAATTAACTGACTTTTTAGCAGGGACTCTTCAAAAAGAGGAACTGTAATTCCAAGATTGGAATCAATTGATGAAATACCAAGTACACATAATTCTACGTGAATCCTCTCAATTTCTTTAATAGCAAAGGAACCTGTATTAACGTGTGAATTCTTATTGAATTCACCACCAATAACATAGATTTGTACATGAGGGTGGTTGCTTAGGGCAAAAGCCACTGAAGGGCTATTCGTTAATACTCTCCCTTTATAAGACTGGGGCAGCTTCTCAGCCAGCTTTAAGTTAGTGGTGCCGCCATCAATAAAAAGTACATCCGCTTTTTCCAGAATGGGAACAGCGAGTTTGACTAATTCTTCCTTAACTTTAGCATTTTGATCAATTCTCGTGTTAAAGTCTACCTTGTCATTGACAATGCTTAATGCCCCGCCATGAACCCTTTTAATTAATCCTTTTGCCGACAGCTCCTGCATATCCTTTCGAATAGTGTCTTCCTTTACCTTCAGTTCCTTCGTTAATTCAGAAACCAATGCTCTTCCCTCGGATTGAACCTTATCTAATATGTAGATATGACGTTCTTTTTTTAGCATATTTATCACCTTTTTATTGTATTTAATTGAATTAGATTGTTTATATCGGGTTATTTATAAAAATAATTATATCATAATAAATAAAGAAGTACTATTAATGACTGTGGAAATTATAAAGACGTTCGTTACTCTGTCTTTTGGATAGAAAGATAGGCCAATATAAGTGAAGTTATAATCAGCTAATATCCGAATATCCAATTTCTTTTTATCCTTTTTATTGACATAATCAATTAAAAACGATAATATTAAATTCAATTCAATAAAAAACAATTAAAAAGGAAGTGATATAAAGTATGAAGAGGCATGAACTTATAAGTCAACAGTATCAAAAAATGTGATTGTGCGACTTACTTGGGTAGTTTAATGTATGCGTTACCAAAGGTTGAAGTCATAAAAACTATAAGGAGAATGGGCATTATTAATTTTAATTATTTGAAAATAGTAATTATTTCTGCGAATCAACAAGATTTTTAGGGAGATGACAAAATGAAAAATCTACTTATGAAGTTTGTAAATAAATTGACGAGTATCGGCGCGTCATTGCAAACGCCCATTGCTATTTTACCAGCTGCAGGACTGTTATTAGCCTTAGGAACAGTTTTTACAAATTCTGCTTTCTTGGAAATGATGCCTATTGCAGATAATCCAGTGATGGAAAATATCTTTAACGTGTTATTAGCTACAGGAAATATTATTTTTGCTAATTTACCATTGATTTTTGCTGCAGGGGTAGCTATCGGATTAACGAATAATGATGGTGTAGCAGCTTTATCAGCTATTGTAGGTTATTTGATTATGAACGTAACCATTGGCGGAACAATGGGGATTACACCAGAGATGGTTGCTGAATCAGATATGTATGTTGAAATTTTAGGAATTCCAACCGTTCAAACAGGAGTTTTGGGAGGTATCATTGTTGGGCTGCTTTCAGCAACTATATTTAATAAATTTCACGATGTTAAGTTACCAACATCATTAGCATTTTTCGCCGGGAAAAGAAGCGTGCCAATAATTACTGCTTTTAGCGCTTTGTTTTTAGGTTTTATAATGATTATTATTTGGCCGACAATTCAAGGCGGAATTAATAATTTGTCTACATTTATCGTAAATTTAAACGCAGGCTTTTCCGGTTTTATGTTCGGTTTTGTAGAAAGATTAACTATTCCATTCGGTATGAATCACGTATGGTGGCCAACATTTTGGTTACAAGCTGGAGAATATACAAATGCCGCAGGTCAAGTTGTCAATGGGGATCAATTGATTTTCTTCTCTCAATTAGCAGATAACGTACCAATTACTGTTGGTAATTTCATGAATGGATTGTTTGTATTGAAAATTTTCTCTATACCGGCAATTGCTTTAGCAATGTATCATACAGCGAAAAAAGAACAAAAAGCTAAAGTGAAAGGCATCTTATTATCTGCAGGATTAACTTCTTTAATCGCAGGTGTAACAGAACCATTAGAATTTCTATTTATCTTTACTGCTCCTGTCCTATTTTTAATTCATGCAGTAGTTACCGGTCTGGGATTTACAGCAATGAATCTATTGGGGGCGCATTTAGGACTTTCCTTCTCAGGAGGATTGCTGGATTTTGCATTCTTTAATTTACTGACAACCCGGACACATTGGTGGATCCTTATCCCGGTTGGACTGAGTTTCTTTGCAATCAATTATTTCTTATTTAGATTTGCAATTGTGAAATTCAATCTGAAGACTCCTGGCCGTATGACAGACAAAGATAAAAACATAAAAAAATCTAACGAAAATTATGATGGCGATCAAATTACGAATATTATCAAAGGTTTAGGCGGCAAAGAAAATATTCGTAATGTGAATGCATGTTATTCCAGATTACGTGTGGATGTAGCAGATACTGCAGTTGTTGATAAAGATATTTTCACTGATCAATTAGAAGCTTCTGGTGTAAGTATTTTAGGTAAAAACGTTCAAGTGATCTATGGTAACGCAGCAGTTGGAATTAAAGAAGGGGTACTTACAAAGCTTCGGGGAGATGATTATGAACCGATTGTTGAGACGGGAAAAAATGCTAAAGCTGTTCAATCAGAACCAGCTAAACTTTTAGATATCACAGCTCCTGCAGCCGGAGAAATAATTTCAGTTGATGAAGTTCCAGATCAGGTGTTTTCTACAAGAACTATGGGGGATGGCTTTGCAATTGAACTGCAGGATAATGTGATCTATGCCCCCGTGTCAGGGGAAATTGTAGGAGTATTTCCAACAAAGCATGCTATATCTATTGTCGATAATTTTGGTAATGAAGTTCTTATTCATATTGGTCTGGATACAGTTAATTTAGAAGGAGAAGGTTTCCGCCTGCTGGTTGAAGAAGGCGATGTGGTTAATCAAAATGACTTAATTGCTGAAATCAATGCAGAACAAATCAGAAATAAAGGTTATTCTCTGATTACACCAATTATTTTTACGAATCTGGACAAAGAAATGTACGAAGTTGAACTTTTAGTGCAAGGAAGAATCAAAGCTGGTCAAAAAAACCTGATCAAATTTTAATTGAAATTAATTATAACTTATATGATTCCAATTAAATTAATCAATTATTTACTCTGTTAAAATGTTTTATTTATATAATAAATTAGGAGGTTACCTGATGGAAAAAGGAATTTTTTCTAAAGTATTTGTTAAATATCCCTTAGAAGAAGCGTTTATAAAGATTCGTGAATTTGGTTTTAGTACAGTACAATTTAATTTTGCTAATGTAGGGCTGCCCAGCCTGCCCCAAAAAGTCAGTAATGAAATTCTTGAGCAGATACAGGAGACTTGTGAAAAGACAGGGATTTCAATTTCTGTTATCTCTGGAACATATAATACACTAGAATTAAATAACGAGACACGGAAAAAAAATATAGAAGGATTTAAAAATGTGGTAGAGTCAGCCAAAAAGCTAAATGTGCCATATGTTTCTATTTCAACAGGCAGTTTTAATCAGGAGGATTTTTGGAGTCCGCATCCTGAAAACCATACAAAAAAAGCCTGGAATTATTTGTTCGAATCATTAGATGAAATGCTGGATATTGCTTCTCGTAATGGAGTGACTATTGTAATTGAACCGGAACAAGCAAATGTTATTAGTACGATAGAGGATGTCAAGAAATTGATGAATCACTATCAAAGTCCTTATTTAAAAGTATTGTTTGATGCTGCCAATATTATAACTACTGATGATATTGGCCAATTGGAAAATAAAATTAACAGATCTTTGAAGGAACTGAGTGAGTATATTGCAGTGGCCCACTGCAAAGACTGCCTTGTTTCGAAGGGGAAAATTACATTTGCACCCATAGGTAAAGGCAGTCTTCCATTAAATCAATATTTAAAGGAATTAAAAAAATACTATGATGGCCCAGTGATTATGCATGGATTAGATGAAGAAGATATCGCCTTTGCATTAAAAAGTACGCACTTTTAAATGGATATAAATGAAAGAGGAGAATGTAAGATGACGAATATTAAAAAAGAAGATAAGCTAGTAAAAATCGGTGTATTAGGAGCAGGACAAATCTCACAAGCAGCACATTTCGATTCTATTAGAAGATCCAGTAATGCAGAGCTTTACGCGATTTGTGACCTGGATGAATTTCTTTTAAATGAAATGGATGCTATCTATCATCCAGCTAGGCTTTATCGCGATTATGACGAAATGCTGGCTGACCCGGCAATTGATGCGATTGTAATAGGAATTGCAGATAATTTTCATGTTCCAATGACTATTAAAGCAGTTCAAGCAGGTAAGCCGGTTTTAGTAGAAAAACCTTTAGGTATGTCCATTGAAGAAGTTGAAGAATTAGGCGAGTATGTTAAGAATTCCAATCTGCATGTTCAAGTAGGAAACATGAAACGCTTTGATCCGGGAATTGAAGCAGCTAAGGATTTTATTGATCAGGAAATGGGTGAGATGCTGGCTTTAAAAGCTTGGTATTGTGATAACACGTATCGTTATACAACAACAGATAATGTGCAGCCGGTTATTTTAGAAGGACCTAATGCGAAAAAGCCTGCCGGAAATCCGAAAGCGGACAAGCGCCGTTATTATATGCGCGGTCATGGAAGTCATTTATTTGATACCGCACGCTATTTAGGTGGAAATATTATTGCAGTTACTGCCTGGTTAACTGAAAAATATGGTTCTTATTCATGGTTTGTAACAGCAGAATATGAAAATGGGTTTGTTGGGCAGTTAGATTTAACTTTACAAGTTCGGATGGATTGGCATGAAGGCTTCGAAGTTTATGGTGAACATGGCTCAATTATTGCAAAAACATATAATCCATGGTTCTTTAAAGGAAGCGATGTGGAAATTTTTAAAGCCTCAGATGACAGTTACCATCGTCCAGTTGCTGCGGATGGTCACTTCTATCGTCGTCAAATTGAAGATTTCGCACGTACTGTATTGACCGGTGAGAAAGGAAGAGGTGCAACTGTTTTTGATGGTATTGAAACAATGAAAATTATGCAGGCAGTTCAAAAATCGGTTGAAATCGGTCAAAAGGTTCGGGTGGACTCTGTTTCTGGAGACCTTTAGGAAGGAGATAAAGAATGCCTATATTTAATTTTGACGAGATCCATTTTTATTATCAGGATGATTGCAACGAAGGAATACCTTTTATATTTCTTCATGGACTTGGCGGGGATGTAAATCAAACACAGGAAATTTTGAATGAAATTCCACAAAGCAGACGTATCACAATTGATTTTCGGGCTCATGGAAAAACAATTAATTTCGGTGAAACTGGTAAGCTGAGTTTCCATCAATTTGCAGATGATGTGAAAGCTCTAATCGATTTCTTGAAAATTGACCGGTTTATCATTGGTGGAATCTCTACTGGTGCCGGAGTGGCTTTGAATTTTGCTTTGCGCTACCCAAAAGGAATTCAAAAATTAGTTCTTTCCCGTCCGGCTTGGGAGGATCAGCCTCAGCCAGAGATAATACAAGAAGCTTTTCGAACGATTTATCAGATATTGAATGATGATACTGTCTTGAATAATAAAGAGACATTTAAGCAAACAGCGATTTATCAAAAAATGAACGGAATTTCCAGTTATGCCGGAAAGACATTGTTAGGACAATTTGATTACCCTTTTGCTAAGGAAACTTCACCAAAATTAATCTGTATTCCATCAGATTGTCCTAATAGCAGCAAAAAAGATTGGAAGTCTGTATCTGTTCCAACTTTGATTTTAGCATCCGAGAAGGACCCATTGCATCCGCTTGAATTTGCGGAAACACTCTATGCTGGTATTCCGGATTCAAATTTTAAAGAAATAACATCGAAAACTATTTCCGGGAGCAGGCATAAGATGGATACTGTAACAGAAATTCGTAAGTTTATCACAGACTAGCTGTTTAGTAGATGAGAAAGTAAATAACATTCATTCGTGTTGTGCAAACCAATGCTGTTGTCGTTATTGCAGCAGATGGAGGATAATATGGACTGATTTAAAGTGCGTTATCTTATTGGTGAGAATGAATACTGTATTTAGCCGGGCTGGAGATGAGGCTTCATTACCGTTTAAACTTCATTAATTAATATATTGATGTACAAACAGAGAGAGGGTTGCCCTCTCTCTGTTTGTACATGAAGTAATATATTTTCTTTATATTGTTAATTGGTTTCCGAAGCTTCTTCAACAAGAATTCTGGCCGTAGGCATTACTTCCAGTCTTTCTTTCGGAATAGGTTTGCCGGATTGTTCGCTGATTCCATAAGTGCCGTCTTCTATTCTTTGTAAGGCATCTTCAATATTCTTCAGCTCTTCTCTCCGCATCTGATCAATGCCGGCATCTCGCTGCTGTTCAAATTGTTCTGTTCCCAAATCAGCTGGATGATTATTGACAGAAGCCAGCTCATCCTCTTGTTTATTTCCCTGTTCCGTATAATCTTCAGCTTCTTCCTTCATTTCTAAAAGCTTTCTCTTAAAAAGAGCTATATCTTCTTTGGTTAAATGTTCTGCTTGCATGATTGTGTGTCATCCTTTCTAAGTCAGAATGCACATATGCTTTACAACAATCCAGAAATTAATAAAGAGAGACCTAAAAGCATACCATAAATCGTATTTGTTTTTGCTGTTTTTGCCATAGCAGGCATCATCTCTATCGCTTTTGTTTTTCCTTGGAATCCTTTTATCACACCGATTGCCGGCAGGACGCTTAATAATGTAAGGAAGGACCATGCTGGAAGAATACCGGTAAGAATGAGAATAATTGTTATAGAGAAAGCAACAATAAATAAAATCCCAAGCAGCTTAACAGAATTTGGTCTGCCGATAAGCACGGCGATTGTTTTTCTTCCCCCTCTTTCATCTCCATCGCGATCCCGGATATTGTTTGCAAAGTTAATGCATCCGATAAAAATTGTGATTGGAATGGAAATCCAAATCATTTCCGCTGTAATAGAAGAGGTTTGAATATAATACGTAATCCCTATAATAACTGTTCCCATCAGTACACCGGAGAATAATTCTCCAAAAGGCGTATAGGAAATGGGAATAGGGCCTCCAGTATATAAATAACCGATTGCCATGCAAAATAAACCAATAATTGCAATCCACCAGCTGGAAGCTATACAAATGTAGATACCAAACCCAACGGATATAGCATAAAAAATGAGGGCAATATTACGGATTCGCTTCGGATGCATCCCGTCGCGGACAATAGATCCGCTGATTCCTACTGATTGGTCATTATCTAAACCGCGTACAAAATCGTAATATTCATTAAACATATTGGTTGCTGCCTGAATAAGTATAGAAGCAATCATCATTGCAAAAAATAGCAGCCAGTTGATCGTTCCTTCATTAAGAGCAATCATTGTCCCGACAAAAACAGGGACGAAGGATGCTGTAAGTGTATGGGGCCGGATTAAACGCCACCATTTGTGGAATCCTTCCCGTTCATTTAACAATTCTTTTATATTAGCTGAATCATTTGTTGTCATTACCTGCTTCCTCCTAAAAAACCATATCGTATTTATTTTAGATAAGTGGTATGGGCGTGTCAAACCTATTTTATAAAATTGACAGGAAGAAGAAGGAAGTAATTCTTTTTTTTTAGTTCAAATACCTATTTTTATTTCTATATTGTTTTCCTTCTTCATTTTTCAAAATGAAGTATTTATCGACAGAAAATTAGAAAAAAAGACGTATTTGAATGAATTAGAAGGCTTCTCTTGAGAAAGTAGAGAAAAGGGCATAAAATAGTAAAGGATAATTAAATACCTGTCCAACTATTAGAGAATGTTTAAAAGTTCAACAAAAATGACATATCGAATTTCTGCGTTGGCTTGCTTTTCCACTACTCACGTATCTAAAAGCATACGCTCCGTTGAGGTCTGCGATTACTCGACCTATTAAAAGCGTTGCTCAATGCTGCGCCGTCTTGAACTTCTTGGTCCTTTTTATCGGACTTTTGAACACGCACTATTATGGAGGTTTATCGTCATGATTGAAGTAAAAGAAAAACAGTTTACAGTTGAATTAGAAGCTGCCATACAGTCTATTCACACAGATCAAAAAGATAAACTGTTTAGCTATACAGAAAAAATAAATCAAGTTAACTTATATAGATTTTTAGAAAAAGCTGGGGTATTGAAGCTCCCACGGACATTTTGGTCCAGTGCAGATGAGATTTTTCAACTGGCAGGAGCAGGGCATGCTTTTGAATTAACTGCGGAGATATCTAAATATCGCTATGATCAAGTAGAGCAGAAATGGAATGCCTTGTTAGATGATGCTGTTATCTATAATCCTTACCATACATCGGGAACTGGGGTTGTGGCATTAGGAGGATTTTCTTTTGACCCGTTAAAGCCTCAGACAAAACTATGGGGAAATTTTCCTGAAAGTCATTTTTCCATTCCAAGTTATATTTTAACGTACACGGATGGAAATTATTACCTTACTATAAATCGTTTCATCCGTGCCGGGGAGTCTTATTCATCTGTATTGGAGGAATTACAAAATAATCGTCAGGCATTGATGGATAATACGGATTCCCCCCATAATGCATCAGTATTACGTGTTCAAAGTAAACAGGAAATTGCACCTGACCTGTGGAAGGAAACAATTAAAAAAGCTACGGATGTTATGAAAAAAACTGCAGTTGATAAAATTGTTCTTGCGAGAGAAGTGCGTTTACATTTCAATCAGTCAGCAAACATTCCAGACATTCTCCAGCGTCTTGTATGTACACAGCCCAATTCATATGTGTTTGGTTATGAAATGGGCGAGGATTGTTTTCTTGGAGCAACACCAGAGCGTCTTGTAAAGGTAAAGGACGATGAAGTGTTATCAACCTGTTTGGCTGGAACGGCGCCAAGAGGTGAGACAATAGAAGAGGATGAGCAAATAGCAAACAATCTCTTTCAAGACCCGAAAAACCGCGAAGAGCATGATTATGTTGTGCAAATGATTCGCAGTACGATGGAAGCATATTGTACGGATATAGTGGTTCCTGATGAGCCTGTTGTCCATCAATACAAAACGCTGCAGCATTTATATACTCCTGTGCGGGCAAAGTTAAAAGAGGATCATCGTATTTTTTCTATTATAAGCGGATTGCATCCAACGCCCGCACTTGGAGGAACACCTAGACAAGATGCTTTAGCATTTATCCGTGATAATGAATTATTGGACCGGGGCTGGTATGGAGCCCCTATTGGCTGGATGGACAGTAATAATCATGGGGAATTTGCTGTAGCCCTACGTTCTGCACTTGTTCAACAGAATGAAGCCTCACTGTTTGCTGGATGCGGAATTGTAGAAGATTCTGTTCCTGAGAGTGAATATGAAGAAACTAAGATTAAATTAATGCCGATGTTATCTGTTTTAGGAGTGGATTAGAGAAATGAATTATACGGAAAGTTTAACACGTTATACTGCAAACTTTGTTGATGAGCTGGTGAAGAATGGAATGACAGATGTTATTATTTCCCCCGGCTCCAGGTCTACTCCTTTAGCACTTATATTTTCTGAACATCCATTTATTAAAGAATGGATTGTAATCGATGAACGGTCAGCAGCCTTTTTTGCACTGGGCTTAGCGAAAAAATCAAATCGTCCAGTAGCTTTAGTGTGTACATCAGGAACAGCTGCTGCGAATTATTATCCCGCTGTTGTAGAGGCTTTTTACAGCAGGGTTCCATTGCTGGTATTGACAGCAGATCGTCCGCACGAATTACGCCAGGTTGGTGCTCCTCAAGCAATTGAGCAAATTAAAATGTACGGAGACTACGTGAAATGGTTTCATGAAATGGCGATACCAGAAGGATCAACACAAATGCTCAGGTACTCCCGCCAAAAAGCAGCGCAGGCCTTTGCCTATACAGAGCAGGGAAATAAGGGCCCTGTGCAGGTGAATTTTCCATTTCGGGAACCACTTACACCTGATCTTTCGCTTCCGGATATTTGGGGGACGAAAAGAAATGAAAATACTTCCGGAATAAGTAGAATGGAAGGCGTGAAATATTTAGCTGCTGAAAATGTAAGGGAGCTTACAGAACTTTTTGGTTCTTCTCAAAGGGGTCTTCTTGTGTGTGGTCCACAGCTGGATACAGATTTTGCAGAAAATGTGTGCCAGTTAGCACATCATTGGAATATTCCTGTCCTGGCTGATCCGTTATCACAAGTGAGGACAGGCGCACATAATAAAACTCAGGTGATAGAAGGGTATGATGCTTTCTTACGAGATTCGGATATTCGTGAGCGGCTGAAACCAGATTATATTATCCGCTTTGGAGCGATGCCCGTATCGAAAGCATATTTATTCTTTATAAAAGAGCATGGACATATTCCACAATTTATTGTGGAGGAGAATGAAGGTTTCCGTGATCCATCAGGTAATGATACAGTTTATATTTATGCTGATCCGAAGCAGGTATGTAATCAGCTGATAGAAATTTCATCAGATAAGCAGAATAATGATGAGTGGCTGAGTGAGTGGCTGAAATACAATCAAATTGCCAAACAGCATTTATTATCAGGTGAAGAAGCACAGGTTACAGAAGGAGAAGCAGTTCGGGGAATAGCAGATGTCATTCCGAATCATACAGCTCTGTACGTAGGGAACAGCATGTCTATCCGTGATGTGGACAGCTTTTTTATGACAACCTCGAAAAATGTTTCGATTCTGTGCAATCGTGGTGCAAATGGTATTGATGGAGTGACTTCAAGTGCTGTGGGAGCAGCCGCCTCCGGAGAGCGTGTTACATTGCTTATTGGCGACTTATCCTTTTTCCATGATATGAATGGACTGCTGGCAGCAAAGCAATATCAGCTTCCAATCACAATTGTACTCGTGAATAATAATGGTGGTGGAATTTTTTCTTTCCTTCCACAAGCAAATGATAAGAAGCATTTTGAAGCGCTTTTTGGTACACCAGTTGATTTACCTTTTGAAAAGGCTGGGGAGTTATATGGAGCTGATTATACGGTTGCTTCCACAGAAAGTGAATTAAAAATGCAGCTGAAGCAAAGTTATGAGAATAATGGTTTATCCATCATTGAAGTAAGAACAAACCGTGTTGAAAATGCTGCCTGGCATAGGGAAAAATGGGACCGGATTATGAAAGAAATAAAAGAGGGATGGCAATGAGTTCAGACGGCTTACAATACGAAATTATTGGTAAGGGAGAGCCTGTACTGTTATTGCATGGATTTACAGGAACGCGTGAGACTTGGAGAGAGGTCTGCTCCTATTTAACAAATTACCAATGTATTTTAGTTGATTTGCCTGGTCATGGGAAAACAAACACAAAAATTTCTTCGATGAAGGATTGCTGTTCCTTACTCATAGATCTGTTAGATAAATTAGGAATAAATAAAACACATATCATTGGCTACTCTATGGGAGGAAGAACAGCGTTAAGCTTTGCAATGTATTATTCGGATTATGTTTCTTCCCTTATTTTAGAGAGCTCCTCTCCAGGATTAAAGGAAGAGGCAGCACGTTTTGTCCGAAGAGAAAAGGATGAAAAGCTTGCGCAGCGTATTTTAGATTATGGAGTAAAGGATTTTGTAAATATGTGGCAGGAGCTTCCTTTGTTCGCAACGCAAAAACGGCTGCCGGAAGCTGCACAAACACAAATCAGAAACGAACGTCTTTCTCAAGATAAAGAGGGCTTAGCAATGTCCCTTCATACTATGGGAACCGGAGTGCAGCCCTCATGGTGGGAGGGGTTGCCAAAGCTTTCGAAACCAACTTTATTAATTGCCGGTGAAGAAGATGAAAAGTTTGTTGAGATAAATAAAATGATGCAAAAGGAAATTCAACATGCAGAATTTAGCATTTATCCAGAAGCCGGACATGCTGTCCATGTGGAAAAATCACGAAACTTTGGTAAAATGGTAAATGTGTTCTTAGGTGAAAATTATATTATTACATAAGCCTTGAGCTTGAAAGGAGTCATTAACATGTCAGTTGAATGGCAAAAAGTAAAGAACTATGAAGAAATTATTTATGAAAAATATAACGGAGTTGCAAAGGTAACGATTAATCGTCCTGAAAAACGTAATGCATTTACTCCTAATACTGTAAAAGAAATGATTGATGCTTTTACGGAAGCCAGAGATGATTCTTCTATTGGTGTGATTGTTTTAGCCGGAGAAGGAGATAAAGCATTCTGTTCTGGTGGAGACCAGTCAGTGCGTGGGCATGGAGGCTATGTCGGCGGCGATGAAGTTCCACGTTTGAATGTACTTGACCTGCAGCGTTTAATCCGTACAATTCCAAAGCCAGTTATTGCTATGGTATCCGGTTATGCAATTGGCGGTGGCCATGTGCTTCATGTTGTCTGTGATTTAACCATTGCAGCTGACAATGCAATCTTTGGACAAACTGGACCAAAAGTAGGAAGCTTTGATGCTGGTTATGGCGCAGGTTACTTAGCTCGATTAGTAGGACATAAACGTGCGCGTGAAATTTGGTACCTATGCCGTCAATATAATGCAGAAGAAGCATATGAGATGGGCTTGGTAAATACAGTTGTACCTTTAGAAAAGCTGGAAGAAGAAACATTACAATGGTGTGAGGAAATTTTAGAAAAATCACCAATGGCATTACGCTTCTTGAAAGCATCCTTTAATGCAGATACAGACGGCTTGGCAGGTTTACAACAGCTGGGCGGAGATGCAACGCTTCTTTACTACACTACGGATGAAGCGAAAGAGGGAAGAGATGCTTTTAAAGAAAAAAGAAAGCCGGACTTCAAGCAGTTCCCTAGATTCCCTTAAGCTTGTATTTAAGAAACCTTCGCAGATAACGCAAAGGTTTCTTTTTGCAAGAGGAAGGAATACACAGAAGACAATAATAACGATGGAGGAAGAAAAATGAGTACAGTTATTCCCCATTGGCTTGATAAACAAGCCGATTTATCTCCAAATGAAGTAGCGGTAGAACTTAGGGATGGAACAAAAGTGACCTTTAGCAGCCTTGCTGAAAATAGCAGGATAAAAGCAAGACAGCTTGCATCCGCTAATATCAAAAAAGGAGATCACGTTGCTATTCTCTCGGGAAATAGTATTGAAATGATGGAGATGATTCACGCATGCAGCTATTTAGGTGTAGTTGTGGTGTTATTAAATAAACGGTTAACAGCTTATGAGAGAAAGCAGCAGATGCTGGATGCTGAGGTTACTATTCTGATTACAGAAGCTGAGGAAGCTGATTTAAGAGAAATAAAGCAGCTGACATTTGAAGGGCTTGAGCAGCTGGAAGCTTCGAAGGAAGTGCAGTTGTTAGAAGAAATAGAACTGTCCAATGTATTTACAATGATGTATACATCAGGTACATCCGGGTTTCCAAAGGCTGTCCAGCATACATATGAAAATCATTGGTGGAGCGCAACAAGCTCTGGTCTGAATTTTGGAATACACAAAGATGATAAATGGCTGATCCCCCTGCCTCTTTTTCATGTGAGCGGTTTGTCTACAATGCTGAAGGGGATTATTTATGGCATGCCTATTTATTTACTGGAAAAATTCGTTGTTAAGGATGTTCATGATGCTATTATGAATAAGCAGGTCACTATGGCATCTGTGGTAACAGTGATGCTTCAGCACCTGATAAGACATCTTGGAGAAGCAAGCTATCCAGAATCTTTCCGCTGTATGCTGCTCGGAGGAGGCCCTGCTCCAGAATCTTTGCTTTTACAGACAAAAGAAAAACAGATTCCTGTATTTCAATCCTATGGGATGACGGAAACGGCTTCGCAAATTGTGACATTAAGCCCGGGAGATGCATTGCGTAAAATTGGTTCTGCTGGTAAACCATTATTTCCGGCACAATTAAAAATCCAGGGACAAGGCCTAAATGAGGCAGGAGAAATTCTTGTGAAGGGCCCAATGGTAACACATGGTTATTACAACAGGGAGGAAGCAAATAAAAAATCTTTTGATAATGGCTGGCTGGCAACAGGAGATGTGGGCTACCTCGATGAGGAAGGTTTTTTATATGTTGTGGACCGCCGCAGCGATTTAATTATTTCCGGCGGTGAGAATATTTACCCCTCAGAAATTGAGAATGTATTACTGCAGATAGATGGGATTCGTGAAGCAGGAGTAACCGGGAGAGAAGATATGGAGTGGGGAGAAGTTCCAATCGCGTTTATTGTAACTGACAGAGAAATAGAAATTAGAGATATAAACTTATTTTTAAGAAATAAATTAGCACGTTACAAGCAGCCCAGGGAGGTCTATTTTGTTGACCAGCTGCCGAGAAATGCAGCAAATAAACTGGTTCGCCAAGCATTAAAGAAATATCTCTAAATACATGACAATTTGGAGCATGTTCTTTGCTGTTTTATTACAATTTCATAACATAGGTTTTGTTCTTTTTGATGGAGGGAAGCGCTAAATATACTGTTTAGAAGGGAGCATAAATCTATGGAAAACTTTATGAATGATTATTTTGCAGCAAATTTTTGGACGGGGCTCCAAAATGTAGTTATAGCGCTTATTGTCTTTCTTATCGTATGGTTAATTGCTAAACTGGTAAGCAATACGGTAGAAAAAGCGTTAAAGAAAAAGAACTGGGATGACAAACTATTTAACCGGTTCCGGTTAAAAGGGGAACCGGTGAAGTCGGAAAAGATTATTGCAAAAGTAGTTTATTACATACTGCTGATTGTTGCTTTAATCTTATTCTTAAATATCCTTAATCTGTCTATGATTGCCAATCCATTATCGGATTTGATTTCAACGTTCTTAAACTTTATCCCGGCAGTGATTAAGGCAGCGTTAATATTACTGCTGGCTTGGGTAATTGCAACAATTGTACAGTGGCTTATTGTCCAGGGAAGCAGAAAATTACGTATTCAGCGTTTATTTACAAAATTAGGAATTGCAGATTCTGAAGAAGGAATTCGAAAAACAACAGAAACAGTCGGTAAATTTGCATTCTATCTAATTTTACTCTTATTTATTCCTGGAGTATTGCAGGCTTTAAATATTCAGGGCGTAGCTGAACCTTTCAGCGGTTTATTGGCTTCTGTTTTAAACTTTATTCCTAAACTGGCTGCAGCAGTACTTATTTTTGCAGTAGGATGGTTTGTCGGAAAGATTGTCCGCAGTATTGTGACGAATTTATTAGAAGCAGCAGGTACAGAAAAATGGATAAAAAAATTAAAGCTGTCCAATTTATTTGAAGGAACATCTTTTGCAAAATTTGTCGGAAACATTGTCTTCATTCTAATTTTGATTCCAATCTCCATCTCTGCTTTAGAGCAATTAGAGCTGGCAGGAATCACAGAACCGGCAATTGGTATGCTGCACAACGTCGTACAGATGCTGCCGAATATTTTAATTGCAATTGGTTTAATATTGGTCGGAATCTGGTTAGGTAAGCTGATTGGAGAATTTGCCGGAGATTATCTTGCTAAATTAGGGTTTAATCGATTTGTTTCTACTATTAGCAATAACAGAGCAGGGGTTCAGACTAAATGGACACCATCTTATATTGCCGGATACGTTGTACAGATTTTAATTATTTTCTTCTTAACTGTGCAGGCTCTATATCTGATACAGCTGGATTTCTTAGTAGGAATAGCAACAGCAATTACCGCTTATCTGCCGAATGTACTGGCAGCAGTGCTTATTTTAGGAGTTGCCTTATTACTTGCTTCCATCGTGCAGAAACTACTGTTGCATCTGTTAAATGGTCCGGCATCGGCTGCACTTGCAGGTTTTGCGAAGTATAGTATTTTAATTCTTGCAGCCTTTATGGCGGTTTCACAGTTAGGTATTGCATCAACAATCGTTAACAGTGCCTTTATTTTACTTCTTGCTGCATTGGCATTAGCATTTGGTCTTGCGTTCGGTTTGGGAGGAAAAGATTTCGCCGCAAAATACTTGCAGAAATTTGACAGAACCATCGATAGTACTTCCATTAATCAGGAGCAGCAAAATCAAGATAATCCTGACAGTCGAGATTATCAATAATAGAAACGAAAAAAGCGTATGTACTCAAATGGGTATATGCGCTTTTTCCTTTAGTGGATTAATTGAAATCATTTATTTATGTATTTCTGAAGCGAATGCTAGAAGGTAAAACTTTTATTTCAACTTATATATTTCGTTTATTTTTATTTTTTGAGGAGAATATAAACGGGAGGTGATTAAAATGGATAAACAAAAATATTTTATCAGTATCGGACAAGGAGAAATTTCACGGATCCCGTATCAGGGAAATGACGACTTTGTTATTTATGCGACTACGGATGAGGTGTTAATGCTGCGCAGAAAATTTGAAGGGATGCATGAAGCAAGTTTTGATACCTATAAACGTTCGCATATTCCTTTTATTCCATATCATCTGGATACAGCCAACGATGTATATGATGAAACCATGTCGGACGTGTACCAAACGTTGTATGATCTAGGAGATGAACAGACAAAGAACCATATCCGAACTATGGGTATATTAGATGGAAAATAATTATTATAAAGGAGAATAAGCACCAAGTAAAACAGTGCTTTATGATAGGAATGTTTAGATGGTATAATAAAAAGGTACAGTATATTAGATAAAATTTTAAAAATGACTTTTAACTTTCAGAGGAACCGGATTTTTAAAATTATATTAAAACATAGATATCCACAGGGAGTGCTAACTATGAGAAAACTCGCTTTAATTCTTTGTTTTACCGTAATGATAGCAATTATTTTCTCTATTACTGCGCCAAGAGAAGTTACTGTACAAGGTGAGAATCAAATTGATATACCTGCTGCAGAGGCAGAAGAAACACAACCTGATAAAGAAGAAATTATTCGTGTAATGAATGGATTATTAGATACCCTGAAGCAGGATGCAGATGATTCTTATAAATTGAAGGACTATGCGACAGAACAGGAACTGACGGAGGCCTTTGAAGCATATCTAACAACAGAATTAGCTGAGCAGTTTGTCGATTATTATTTTCGGGTAGAAGCAGATGGCGTTTATGTATTTCCGACAGAAACAATGCCATGGTTTCAAGAAGAAAATGAATATGATATGATTAATACATCTAATCATTCCGTACGACTGGTACAGGAAAATGAAAATGACATGGTAGGAAGTTACACTCTTGTAGTGGAGATGACACTTCAAAACGGCTGGAAAATCCAAGATATAAGCTATAAGTGATGACACCACCGTGGGAAAGTAGTGGAAGAAGTGAACGTTTTTAAAGATTATTACAATAATAAGGTACAATTATCTTTTTTAGATCATCCATTTTCAAAAAATCCAAAGCATGTATGGATCATCTGCCGATATAAAGATAAATGGCTGTTAACAGATCATAAGGAAAGAGGAATAGAGTTTCCTGGTGGAAAGGTAGAACCTGGGGAAACAGCCGGACAAGCAGCTATCCGGGAAGTAATGGAGGAAACAGGAGCGACAGTAAAAAAGCTCCACTACATTGGTCAGTATAAGGTGGACGGGCGATACGAAACAGTGATTAAGAACGTCTACTTTGCGGAAATAGATGAACTTACGCCGCAGCCCACCTATTATGAAACAAACGGGCCGGTATTACTTAGAGAGGTACCGGCGAATGTAAAAAGAAAATCAAATTATAGTTTTATTATGAAGGATGCAGTGTTAGAATCCTGCATGCTCCGGATTAAAAAAACATATGTGTAAAAAGCAGACAGCACTTAGCTGTCTGCTTTTTACTTTAGAAGATTATTTTCTTATCAGTAATTGCTCAATTTTCTCTACAGTTTTGTACATAATTGCAGCAAGGATAGCGATAATGACCAGGCTGGACATAACGAGTGTAAAATCAAACACCTGAAAACCGTAAATAATTAAATATCCTAAACCTTGTTTGGAAACTAGATATTCTCCGACAATAACCCCTACCCAGGAAAGCCCGACGTTTACTTTTAATGTGGAGATAATGGCGGGTAAGGAAGCGGGAAAGACAGCTTCTTTAAAGCATTGCCATTTTGTTGCATCAAAGCTCCTTAATACTTTTAAATAATTTTGATCAACCTCATTGAAAGCTGCAAACACGACAAGGGTTGTGACAATAACAGAAATAATAAACCCCATCGCAATAATTGATAAATAGCCAGGACCGAGAGCTACAATAAGTATTGGTCCAAGTGCAACCTTTGGCATAGCATTAAAGACAACCAGATAAGGATCCATGACTTTTGAAAAACGATGAAAACTCCAAAGCATGGAAGCTATGATGATTCCGGCAATAGTACCTATTAAAAAGCCGAGTATGGTTTCGAGCAGTGTAATCTGAATATGGCCTAGTAAAGAACCTTGTATAAGTCTGCTCCATATAGAGCTGAATACACGACTGGGAGAGCTGAATAAAAGCGGATCAATCCAATACAATCTGCTGGCTACTTCCCAAAAGGCGAAAAAAAGAATCAGAATGGAGAGCTGCCAGGTCAGTACAATTTTTGCTTCTTTTTTTAACTTTTGCTGATAAGCTGCAAATAACTTAGGACCGTTCATAAGCATTCTCCTCTATCGGTTTTACCGTATGCTTCTGCTGGTCTAGGTCAGCCCAGATTTTGTCAAACAGCCGTCCATATTTAGGATGTTTCCTTGCGAGAAAAGGAGATTCATCCCTTAATTCAACAGGTACATCGTATATTTTAGCAATAGCACCAGGGTTCGAGGACATTAAAATAATCCGGTCGCTCATAGAAATTGCTTCTCCAATATCATGTGTTACCAGTATAGCCGTTTTTTGATAAGCTTTAAGTAAATCGGATACCAATACTTCCAGTTTTAATTTTGTCTGAAAATCGAGTGCAGAAAAAGGTTCATCCAGCAATAGAATTTCCGGCTCCGTGATAAGCGTTCTTATTAAAGCAGCTCGCTGCCGCATCCCGCCGGACAATTCACTTGGATATTTATCAGCCACATTTTCGAGTCCAACTTCCTCCAGGAGAGCTATTGCTCTTTGTTTTAAGTCACTTGTCTGTCTTTTTCTAATCTGGGGTCCTAAGAGTACATTATCTATAATGGTTTTCCATGGAAATAAATAATCCTGCTGCAGCATATAGCCAATTTCTAAATCGCTAATCTCTATTTTTTCATTATTTATTAAAATCTCACCTTCAGCAGGCTGGAGCATTCCAGAAATCATCGAAAGCAATGTTGATTTTCCACAGCCGCTTGGGCCGAGTAAAGCAACAAATTCATTCCTCTTAACAGAGAAAGAAATATTATGCAATGATTCTGTGTACTGCTTTTTGGAGAAGTAATAATGAGATACTCCATCTAATGTTAGATAAGACATCTTTACCCTCCTTTATTCTTCAATAATTTGCTCAGCATAATCAGTGTTAACAAGATCTTCATATGGAGCATCTCCAGGGAGTTCACCGGCCTCATCCATAATGCTTTTCAGATTTTCCCAGGCAGCTTCTTCAAGCAGTGGAGATGTAGCATAGGAGCCTTGCTGTTTATAACGCTCGATTGCATTTGCGAGCATTTCTACATCTGTATCCTCAAAATAAGGCTCTACTACCTTGGCAATTTCTAATGAGTCTGTCTCCTGCACCCATTGTTGAGCCTTATAAATTGCCCTGGTGAATGCTTTAACAGTTTCCTCCTCTTCATCTAAAAAGCTTTCCTTTGCCATGAAGACGGTATATGGGACCTGACCAGATTCTTCGCCGAAGGAAGCAATAATGTGTCCCTGACCATTTGCTTCAAAAATACTTGCTGTAGGTTCAAATAATTGAACGTATTCATAATCACCACTGGCAAAAGCACCTGGAATATTAGCGAAGTCAATATTTTGAACTAAATCTAAATCTTCATGGGGATTAATATCATGCTGCTTCAAGACATATTCTCCAACCATTTGCGGCATCCCGCCAACACGCTGTCCGAGAAAATTGCTGTCCCGTAAATCCTCCCAATTAAAGTCTTCATCTGCTTCTTTGGCTACTAAAAATGTGCCGTCCGTTTGGGTTAACTGGGCGAAGTTCACAGCATAGTCTCTGGAATCCTGAGCATAGACATAGATAGATGTTTCGGAACCAACAAGAGCAATATCAGCACTGTCAGACAAAAGTGCTGTCATCGTTGTATCTCCACCCCAAGTTGTTTGTAAATCCACCTCCAGCCCCTCTTCTTCAAAAAAGCCTTTTTCTAAAGCGACATATTGCGGTGCATAAAAAATAGAACGAGTTACTTCCGCAAGATCTATTTTAGTCACTTTATTTTGATTACAAGCACTAATTAGAAGAAGAGAGCTTATTAATAAAATGAAACAGGAAAGTTTTCTCACTTTCATCTTCCTTTCTCAAAAACTGATCTTGAACATCTTCTATAAATATATGATTGGCGGGATGATTGTGTGAACGCCTATAAATTAGGATAAATAGGCTGCGGATAATTACAGGGAGAGGAAAAGTGAAAAAGGGTAAACTCAAGATAATGAGTTTACCCTTTTATAGAGGAGATGATTATACTAATTTATAAAGTGGTCCAGCTTTTCTTATGTTTTCACTTACTTCTGTGAATTTCTCGAAATTCATATGGAATTTGCCAGCCAGTACCTTTGCTTCTGTTTCATAGCTTTCTTTATCCTCCCAAGCATTTTTAGGAACAAGAACTTCATCTGGAACACCTGGAATCGATTTTGGAATGGCTAATCCAAAAATTTCATCTATTGTTGTTTCCACGTTATTCAGTTCACCAATTAAAGCTGAATGGACCATTGCCCGGGTATAGGAGAGCTTCATTCTGTTTCCAACCCCGTAAGCACCACCAGTCCAGCCTGTGTTAATAAGAAATACATTGGCATTAAATTTATCAATTTTTTCTCCAAGCATTTCTGCATATACTGACGGATTTAACGGTAAAAATGGAGAACCGAAGCATGCTGAGAATGTTGCAACAGGCTTTGTCACACCACGTTCTGTTCCAGCCAGCTTACTGGTGTATCCACTCAGGAAATGATACATTGCCTGTTCTTTTGTCAGTTTACTGATTGGCGGTAAGGTTCCTGATGCATCCGCTGTCAAGAATATAATGGTATTTGGATGTCCAGCGACACTAGGCTCTAGGCTATTATCAATATTTTCTAATGGATAAGCAGCACGTGTGTTTTCGGTTAAAGAAGTATCATCATAGTCAGGGACCCGCGTATCTTCATCTAATACTACATTTTCTAAAACAGATCCATAGCGGATAGCATCAAAAATTTGCGGCTCTTTTTCTGCCGATAAATTGATGCATTTTGCATAGCAGCCACCTTCAATATTGAATACGCCATCTTCACTCCATCCATGTTCGTCATCTCCGATTAATCGTCTGTCAACATCTGCTGAGAGTGTAGTTTTTCCAGTTCCGGATAATCCGAAAAATAAAGCTACATCGCCTTCTTCTCCTACATTGGAGGAGCAATGCATGGACAGGACATCTTGCTCAGGCAGAAGGAAATTAACTACAGAGAAGATTGATTTTTTTATCTCTCCTGCATATTCTGTTCCTCCAATAAGTACAATGCGCTGTTCAAAAGAAATTAAAACAAATGCTTCTGAATTTGTACCGTCTGCTTCAGGATTGGCTTTGAAACCGGGAGCAGAGATTACTGTAAAATCAGCTTCGTGCAATTGCTCCATCTCTTTTTCATTAGGAATAAATAATTGTCTTGCAAATAAATTGTGCCAAGCATATTCATTAATAACTTGAATAGGCAGTTTATACTTTTCATCTGCACCGGCATAGGCCTGGAGATGAAAAATTTCTTCTTTGTTATCTAAATATGCAATCACTTTGTCAAGCAGCTGATTGAAGGTATCCTCATCAATTGGCTGATTGACATTTCCCCAGTCTACTTTATCTGCTGATAAGGCATCTTTTACAATAAATTTATCTTCTGGAGAACGTCCTGTATATTTTCCAGTGGTAGCACGGATAGCACCAGTAGCTGTCAATTTCGCTTCATCACGATTGATAATTTTTTCAATAAGTTGGCCTACAGAATAGTTGCTGTAAATATTTGTTGAAGTGAACTCCTCCAGAATACTTCTCCGCAATATTTTCATAAGACAATTATTCACTCCTTTTAATGGTGTAGAATTCATTTTATCCTTAAAATATGTTTATTAGTATAACACATTAAATATAATAGTCCATACTACTTTATGAAAAAATATTTTTTATGCTACATAGGGTAATTGGGTTGACAGGAGAGGCTTGTTTCGTTAATCTAATTATTGAACGGATACTCTTATTCAGAGATGGTGGAGGGACAGACCCGATGAAGCCCAGCAACCTCACATAATGTGAAAGGTGCTAACCTGATGCAAGGATCATTCCTTGAACAATAAGAGCGAAAGGCCAATATGTTTCCCTTTCCTCATGTATTTTGAAGGAGAGGTTTTTTTGTTTTTAGGAGACTTTTTAAATATATTAAAAGTTTGCATAAAAAATGAAACCACATTGGGTGGAATGATAGATTTACATTGAAACAGAGTTCCGTAACATACAAGGAAAAGGGGAGTTAGCCTTATGGCTGCAAATCGTCGTTTATTTACTTCTGAGTCAGTTACTGAAGGGCATCCGGATAAGATGTCTGACCAAATTTCTGATGCTATTCTGGATGAGATTCTTTCGAAGGATCCAAATGCGAGAGTAGCGTGTGAAACAACTGTTACAACTGGAATTGTTTTAGTTGCCGGAGAGATTTCTACAAGTACGTATGTAGATATTCCTGCAATTGTACGTGAAACAGTAAAGAATATTGGATACACCCGAGCAAAATATGGTTTTGATTCTGAAACTTGTGCAGTGTTAACTGCTATTGATGAGCAGTCTCCTGATATTGCTGGAGGTGTGGATATAGCGTTAGAAGCAAGGCGGGGACAGGAAATTGAAGAGGAAATTGAAGCAATAGGAGCTGGAGACCAGGGCTTGATGTTTGGGTTTGCCTGCAATGAAACAGAAGAGCTTATGCCTCTGCCAATCTCTTTGGCTCATCGTTTATCCAGAAGATTAGCAGATGTCCGTAAAGAGAAAATTGTGGATTACCTGCGTCCTGATGGAAAGACTCAGGTAACGGTGGAGTATGATGAAAATGATCAGCCGTTACGTGTAGATACTATTGTTGTTTCTACACAGCATCATCCAGATATAACAAATGAACAAATAGAAGCGGATATTATTAAACATGTTGTAGAAGCTGTTGTACCAAGTGAATTACTGGATGATAAGACAAAATACTTCATTAATCCGACTGGCCGTTTTGTATTAGGCGGACCACAAGGGGATGTCGGCTTAACAGGAAGAAAAATCATTGTTGACACATATGGAGGCTATGCAAGACATGGCGGTGGAGCCTTTAGCGGGAAAGATGCAACGAAAGTGGACCGTTCTGCTGCTTATGCTGCACGCTATGTTGCTAAAAATATCGTTGCTGCAGGTCTGGCTGATTCCTGTGAAGTTCAATTAGCCTATGCTATTGGTGTAGCACAGCCGGTCTCTATTTCGATTAATACATTTGGCACAGGGCTCGTCAGTGAAGAAAAATTAGTGGAAGCAGTGCGCGAGTTATTCGATTTACGTCCGGCAGGTATTATCCGTATGCTGGATTTGAGAAGACCAATCTTTAAAAATACCGCTGCTTATGGTCATTTTGGCCGCACAGATATTACATTCCCGTGGGAAAAAACAGATAAAGTGGAAGAATTAAAAGCTTTAACTGCTAAATAAAAAAATGTCAGGTATCTGAGGATGCCTGACATTTTTTACATGCAATCAAGATGGTAGTGATGCTATTTATCCATCCCCATTGATGTTTCTCTTAAATAATATTGTCCTTTTTCCACGTAGGATTTGCGGATACGTTCCATTTCTTCATAATCCTTATCCGTTAATTCACGGACTACCTTAGCAGGCCTGCCCATTGCTAAGGTTCTAGGAGGTATTTTCTTCCCTGGAGGCACCAGACTCCCGGCACCGACAAATGCATGCTCTCCAATTTCTGCACCATCCAAAATAATGGAACCCATACCGATAAGTGCATGATGGCGTATAGTTGCTGAATGCAAGGTCACCTGATGACCTACTGTTACATCATGTTCAAGTATTAACGGCATATTTGGACTTTGATGCAGCATAGAAAGATCCTGTATATTTGTCCGTTTACCAATTTTTGTAGGGGCGACATCTCCCCGGATAACAGTATGAAACCAAATACTTGCTTCTTCTTCAATTGTTACATCACCATTAATCACAGCATTTTTTGCAATGAATGCAGCAGGATCAATAGATGGAGAGATTCCTTTATAAGATTCAATCATCTGTATTCCTCCAACTAATTTATAATGATTAAAGTATATCAGAGGAAATATTTTCTGGAAAGAAGTCTGAAAAACAGATGATTTTCAGCTGTTTATGGAAAGGGTAATCATTTATATTTACACCATTTTAAAACGATTTTTTAAGTTATAGGCATATATTCTAAACCGCTTATTTCTTATGAATAATAAGTTTGAATGTATATTTATTTCTGTATAACCTCTACAGATACGAATCTTTTTATGGTAGAATAAATAAGCTGGTTACATAATGATAGTGATAAATAAATAGATAAATGCTATCTTGGTTTATTCCATTCGTAATCTTGGAGATGGGGAAACCGGCAGTTGTTTCAGTTATTACTGGGACAAGTAATTGTATAAATCGGTCTAATCTATCAATGATTAAAATATTATTCAAACAGGCGAACATTTAAAGTAAAAGTATTTCTTTAAAAATGAACTTTTGGCCTGTCAGAGAGAAAACTGATTTATCGGTAAAAATGGGGTTGTACTTTCATGTTAATTCAAATTGTCATAGGAATTTTATTTTTTATTGGTGTTTATATACTGATTAGTGATGAACAAAAATGGCTGCGCGTAACAACGTACAGTTATATTATTTTGTTAACGATTATTTTTGCAATTGGGTATATTACGGAGTTAAACAGTCTGCAGAACTCTGAACTATTCGATATTTCTGCACTGCAACAATGGGTTTACGTATTCGGATACTTGTATTCAGTTCCACTGATGATTGTATCGGCTTATATTTGGATTCCCTATCCGAAGAAATATAAAACACTGCGGAGCCGCGTTCTCATGATTGCACTTATTATATTTATTATCATGACAACCGGACATTTCTTAAATTTATTCTTCCGATTATTATTTTTAGGGATTGCTTAATAATCAAAAGAAACGCCTGATTCAGGAGCGTTTCTTTTTTTCGATAGCGATTAAAAATGGAGCCTGATTTTGTTGATTAATAAATTTGTATTGGAGTACTTGATACTCTTTTTGATTTAATTGCGAAGTGTAAGAAAGAACAGCTTCTTTTTCTTCCAATCCGCCGGAGTGTCCGTAATATATAACTAAGATAATCAGACCTTTTGTTTTTAGCTTTTCCAATATAGCTTCTATAGCTGCAAGAGTAGAATGGGGCTTTGTAATAATAGATTTATCACTTTTTGGTAAATAACCAAGGTTGAAAATAGCCCCGCCGAAAATGTCTTCTTTAATATATTCAGGAATCTTTTCATGGCTGTCTTGAATTAAAGATACATTATGACAGTCATTTTCTTGAAGCTTTTCTTGCGTTTTTTGAATAGCCTGCTCTTGAATATCGAATCCATAAACCTTGCCTGCAGATCCAACTGTCTGACTTAAAAACAATGTATCATGACCGTTTCCACAAGTGGCATCAATTGCTATATCTCCTTCTTTAAGACTTTCTCTTAATAGGGTATGTGCGTAGGTTAAAATATTTAATAGCATGTAGCTGTCTCCTTATGTACTTTTCTGACTCAAGTGTTCAAAATATCATCATTTATCACAGTGTAGTTGACTATATGACCTCTGCTCCCAAAATGGAAAGAAAGCAAAAATTTTAAGCGCAAACCAAGCATTCAGTAACGCTCCAACTTGGTTCGGTTTTAAATGATGAAGTTTTCTTTTATTATAACAAAGTAAAGCAGGTTCATGCTTATTAGTTATATAAGGAAAAATAAATAAGTTTATCCAAATTTCTTCAATATACTGTTTCCAAATACATAAAATTGTGTATACTAAAGGTAAGATAAATTTTTATCAACTTGACATGGTATGTTTATTTCATTATAATTCCAATATCATAAAATTAAAGACAGTGAAAAAGGATCAGTAATAGGTTGTATCAGTTCCAGAGAAGCAGTGGGTGGTGAAAACTGCTACTGATAAACATATGAACTCACCTTTTTAGTTTGCAGTAATGAAAATAAAGTAGTTACTGTCGTTTCATCAACGTTACTGATGTCAAGCGAGCGCTGATGCGCTAATTTGGGTGGTACCGCGGGAATAATCACAGCTTCTCGTCCCTTCATAGGGATGAGTGGCTTTTTTTATACCTAATTTTAGGGGTGTTAGGTTATAGATACCAGTGTCGTGTGTGATTGAACGATGCAACAGTCATGAAAGAAAGGAAGGATTACAATGAGCTTTCAACATTTGGGAATTGAGAAAAAATGGCAAAAATATTGGGATGAAAATAAAACATTCAAAACAAATACATTTTCCAATAAAGAAAAATTTTATGCACTTGATATGTTTCCTTATCCGTCCGGTCAAGGGTTACACGTTGGACACCCGGAAGGATATACAGCTACAGATATTTTAGCCAGAATGAAAAGAATGCAGGGTTATGAAGTCATGCACCCGATGGGCTGGGATGCATTCGGGCTTCCGGCTGAACAATATGCAATTGATACTGGAAACAGTCCTAAGAAGTTTACAGAAGCGAATATTCAAACCTTTAAGAGACAGATTAAAGAGTTAGGTTTTTCCTATGATTGGGATAGAGAAGTTAATACAACAGATCCTGATTATTACAAATGGACACAATGGATTTTCAAAAAGCTTTATGAAAATGATCTTGCTTATATGGATGAAGTGGCTGTAAACTGGTGTCCGGCTCTTGGAACCGTCCTTGCAAATGAAGAAGTAATTGACGGTAAAAGTGAACGAGGAGGGCATCCGGTAGTCCGTAAACCGATGAAACAGTGGATGCTTAAAATAACTGCGTATGCAGATCGCCTGCTTTCTGATTTGGAAGATCTGGATTGGCCGGAAAGCCTGAAAGAAATGCAACGTAACTGGATCGGGCGTTCAGAAGGTGCTGAGGTAACATTTTCTATTGAAGGGCATGATGAAACCTTTACTGTATTTACGACACGTCCAGATACATTATTCGGAGCAACATATGCAGTAATGGCTCCTGAACATCCATTTATTAAAAAGATTACAACGGCTGACCAAAAAGAAGCTGTGGAAAATTATTTGCATGAAGTACAAACAAAATCTGATTTAGAGCGTACAGACCTTGCTAAAGATAAAACAGGTGTATTTACTGGTGCCTATGCTGTAAATCCTGTTAACGGTGAGAAAATGCCGATATGGGTAGCAGATTATGTATTGATGAGTTATGGCAGTGGAGCAATTATGGCTGTACCTGCACATGATGAGCGTGATTATGAATTTGCCAAAGTTTTTGAACTTCCAATTAAAGAGGTTGTTGCTGGCGGAAATATAGAAGAAGAAGCTTATACCGGAGATGGCTCTCACGTAAATTCAGAGTTCCTGGATGGTCTGGGTAAAGACGAAGCTATTTCAAAAATGATTGATTGGCTGGAGAAAAATGAAAAAGGTACAAAGAAAATTACGTATCGTTTGCGTGATTGGCTTTTCGCTAGACAGCGTTATTGGGGTGAACCTATTCCAATTATTCATTGGGAAGATGGCAGTATGACAGCAGTGCCGGATGAGGAACTTCCTCTGGAACTTCCTGAAATGACAGAGATTAAACCATCAGGAACTGGTGAATCTCCACTTGCTACGAATGAAGAATGGGTGAATGTAGTAGATTCCGAAACGGGGATGAAGGGCAGAAGAGAAACAAATACAATGCCGCAATGGGCTGGCAGCTGCTGGTACTTCCTTCGTTATGTTGATCCGCATAATAAAGAACAGCTTGCTGATCCCAAAGCATTGGAAGAATGGCTTCCGATTGATATTTATATCGGTGGTGCAGAACATGCTGTACTTCACCTTCTATATGCACGTTTTTGGCATAAATTCCTTTATGATATCGGCGTTGTCTCTACAAAAGAACCTTTCCAGAAATTGTTTAACCAAGGGATGATTCTTGGAGAAGGTAATGAGAAGATGAGTAAATCAAAGGGGAATGTAGTTAATCCGGATGATATAATTACTTCTCATGGTGCAGATACATTAAGGTTGTATGAAATGTTCATGGGACCATTAGATGCATCTGTTGCCTGGTCAACAAATGGTTTAGACGGCTCCCGCCGTTTCCTGGACCGTGTCTGGAGACTGTATATTAATGACGATAACTCGTTAACAGATAAAATTACAGATGATGCCGCAACAGAGCTGGATAAGGTTTATCATGAAACGGTGAAGAAGGTAACAGAAGACTTTGAGAACCTTCACTTTAATACAGGAATTTCTCAAATGATGGTATTTGTTAATGAATGCTATAAAGCAGATTCGATTCCCAAAAATTATGCAGAAGGGTTTGTGAAGCTTCTTTCTCCGGTTGCACCACATATGTGTGAAGAGATTTGGCAAAAGCTTGGCAACGAAGAATCTATTAGTTATGCCGGCTGGCCTGCTTATGATGAATCGAAGCTTGTTGAAGATGAGGTTGAGGTAGTTCTGCAGGTAATGGGGAAAGTTCGTGCAAAACTAAGCGTTCCAGTAGGTACTGCAAAAGATGATCTTGAAAAAATGGCATTAAGTGAAGACAGCGTTCAAAAGTGGTTGGAAGGAAAAACAATTCGGAAAGTAATTGTTGTTCCAGATAAACTTGTTAATGTTGTAGCTAATTAATATTTTTATTAAATAAATGTATATTATAAGAAACCGGACTATAATCAACGTTCTACCGTGAGAACATGATTAGTCCGGTTTTTTAACGGAAAAAATGAATTTTTTAGCTAGCAGAGTCATCTATATGAGGGAGGTCCGTTTGTAAAGCAGTTTTTAGCAATATCCACTTGTCCTTATCGTAAACCCAAATTGATTCAACAGTTCCAATTCGGTCTGCATGATAAGCCCCGCTGATTTGCTGATAACTTTTTAAGCCTGCCTCATTTTTATCTTCTAAATCAATTACTTCAAAAAATGCAACCGGATCAATCATCAGCGTTGTCGGTTCCAAAAGCTGACCCTGATCATTGTATAATTTCAAACGAATATATTCTTCTTTCTGCCCGGAGACATCTAAAATGATAGGGGGTTCTTTTGGCAGTAACTGAACGGATACCTTAAAATCATTCATAAATTCTCCTTTCACCGGTTGTTCTACAGGAAGAGGAAGCTCAATAAAATTATCTTTTTCCCATTGATTCAGTTGAGAAGTATACAATCCGCCGCTTCCACCGGTTGGACTCTGATAAAGAATATCTGTTACGCCATTATGTGTTAAATCGGCAAATTGTAATTCCGGATCATAACCTCCGCCATAGTTAATCCGCCATGTTTTATCAGAAGAATGGCTTGAAATATCGACCCAAATATCTTGATAATAAACACCGTCTTCAGCAAATAATTTCCCTTTTAACTCTAACAGTTCTACTTCTCCATCACCTGTAACATCCTCTTCGTAAGTATGGATAAGTATTCCGTCATTTGGAGTCGCTTCTGCCGGAGCAAAAAATAGAGTTAAAAACAATAAACTGATATAAACCATTATGTCACCTTCTATTTCTAAAGAGATTAAGTTTTGCTTTAGTTTAATCAAACGAGTTGAATCCTATTCACTATCCATTTAATATGATAAAGAAGAATGTAATAAAAGGAGATGAGAGAAAATGGAAGATATTAAAGAGCTTTCCCCGGAGGAAGTAGAAGCTATAAAAGAGAATGATAATATTCAGCTTATTGATGTTAGAGAAGATGAAGAAGTAGCACAAGGAATCATTGAAAATGCACTTCACATTCCTTTAGGTGATATAACAGATGTCTATGCAGACTTAGATAAGGAAAAAGAATATATTATGATTTGCCGTTCTGGACGAAGAAGCTATAATGCAGCTGCTTTTTTACAAGAACAGGGATTCAAAGTGAGGAATATGAGCGGCGGAATGTTAAATTGGCAAGGAGAAGTTATTATTAAATAATAACTAAGCTCATCATAAACGTTCGCCTATATATAATTAGCCAAAGAAAATGTTCCGCAGGGAAGTGAAAAACCTGCGGAATAAATTTGAATGCAGGAAGACATTCTTTATTAAAGTAAAGAGAGTTATTGTAGCTCTGCATTCTGTTTACAGAAGGTACTTACAAAATGTGATATATTATATGTATTTTTATAGAGGAAGAAGTATAAAAAAGGACAGGAAATGCAGTTTGTTTTAACGAGAAGAAAGTTACCGGGCATGTGTTGACTTAATTTGTCGATAATGCTATAATAAAAATCCAATGTTCAGTTGATACTTTTTAAAAGATTTCAATAAAAAGTTGTTGACGAGATATTGGATATATGATATATTTATTTGGCCGCTTTTTTAAAGCGAC
>NZ_BJYM01000014.1 GCF_007991515.1 Oceanobacillus sojae | reverse complement strand
ACATTAAAAAAAGAGTTAAGCTTATGCTTAACTCTTTTTTGTATTCTTAAACCTTCTATATTAAATTTGGAATCATAAAATAATTAAATAAGCTTATTAAAAATAGTAATCCAGAATAGATAATAAAATTTTCTTATTAGCAAATTAAAAGGATTAGAATATAATGGAAGTTAGACATGATAAAATTTAAAAATGATATTTTTGAGAGAGGAGATGGAGACAAGCTATTCTTTTCTATCTATTCGAATATGCATAAAAGATGAAACGATCACGTAAAGATATAATTGCATTTTAAATTCTATACAAAGGAGTAAGTAAAATTGGAACAATTCATTGGTGGTGATTTTCTTGTTATTGTATCACGTTTATTTATTGCTTTGATATTATCTGGTTTAATTGGTTTTGAACGAGAAATTAATAATCATTCAGCTGGGTTCCGTACGCATATACTAGTAGGAGTAGGATCCTGTTTAATGATGATTTTATCAATTTTTGGTTTTATCGCTTTCATGGAACAATATGATAATATTCGATTCGATCCTGCCCGTATCCCTTCTTATGTAATTAGCGGTATCGGCTTTCTGGGAGCAGGTACAATTATTGTTTACGGAGGAACTATCAAAGGGTTAACAACAGCTGCTTCTATATGGGCTGTAGCAGGTATTGGATTAGTTGTCGGAGCCGGTATGTACAGCGTTGCTATTGTAACAACGCTTATTATTCTTGTCAGTTTAATTTTTTTAAATCAAATAGAGCATTTCTTCCCCCGATTTAAATCAAGCAATTTTATTGAGATTATTGCATCAGAGGAATTTGAAATACATGAAGCAGTAAAGTCAATTGAAAAGAATCATTTTAATATTAAACAAATGGAGATAAAATTGTTGGAAGGTAATCAACGCAGAATTCATATGTGGACAAATATGAAGGGGAATAAAAATTTAATTTATTTATTTGATGATATATCCAAGCTTCCAGGAGTGGTAAATATAACAAAACGAAGTTAAAATTTAAATATTTTCATAGAGTTTCTATAATTATGTTTTGATTTCTTGTCTGTTTGTCAAAAATAGAAATACCATCCATTTGCAACTTAAAGAATTTATATTATAATAAAGTCATAGTCAAAGTTAGTCAAAGTCAAAGGAACTGATTTATCGAATAAATTATTTGATTTGAGGTGCGAAGGATGAGTAACATTTCAGATATCATTGAACAATATTTGAAAAAAGTATTACAGGCAGAGGAGCAGCAAGCTATCGAAATTAAAAGAAGTGAAATTGCAGATCAATTTCAATGTGTACCTTCTCAAATAAATTATGTGATTAATACACGATTTACTGTGGAGAAGGGGTATATTGTGGAAAGTAAGCGTGGGGGTGGCGGTTATATTCGGATTATGCGTATACGTCATCAGAATCAATCAGAGTTAATCGATGAAATTATATTTTTAATCGGTGATTCGATCCCCCAACGTGCTGCCTTAGATATTTTAGATCGGCTTTTAGAGGAGGAGCTGATTACAGCACGTGAAGCAAAGTTAATGTTAGCAAGTATTGATAGAACAACATTGGCTTTTCAATTACCATTACGTGATGAATTGCGTGCACGTATACTCAAATCTGCATTAACTGCTCTTAAGTATTTGAACGATTAATTACCTGAAGGGGAGGAGCGTCGTATGGAATGCCAGGAATGCCATGAAAGAAAGGCTACATTACATTTTAAACATATAATAAATGGCCAGGAGACAAAAATCAGTCTTTGTGAAGTATGTGCCAAGAAAAAAGGGTATTTAAGCTATCCAGAAGAAGGATATTCTTTAAATGACCTTTTATCAGGGCTGTTCCAAAAGGATGGATTAAATTTGAGCTCTGCAGGAACAACAAAATCCAATCAGTCCCAAGAACTGAAATGCCCCTCTTGCGGCAGAACGTTTAGTGAATTTAAAAAGGCCGGGAAATTTGGCTGTGCAAATTGTTATGCTTCCTTTGGATCCAAGGTAGAACCAATTTTACGGCGTGTACATGCTGGAAATACAAAGCATACTGGCAGGATACCAAAGCGTGCAGGAAAGTATATACAGCAAAAACAATTAATTTCTTCTCATAAAGAAGAGTTAAAACAGCTGATTGAAGAAGAAGAGTTTGAAAAGGCAGCTGTTCTTCGTGATAAAATCAGAGAACTGGAGAAAGAAAATCACCAAAATAAGGAAGCGGGTGATAACACGTGACATTAGAATCATTTATAAACGAAGCGATTAGCCCATGGATGCTGGAGGATGGTCCAGATAAAGATATAGTGATGAGCAGCCGCGTTCGTTTAGCCCGCAACTTTGCTGATCAATTGTACCCGACATCCGGTAATCAAGAAGCATTAGAAGAAGTACTGCAGTTTATTAAGAAAAATTATACTCAGCAGGAAGATACGGAGCAGAATTCCATTTCATTTATACCAATGAATAATTTAAATATGATTGAAAAACTTGTTTTGGTGGAAAAACACTTAATAAGTCCACATTTAATTAAGCATAGTGATCATGCGGCTGTGTTATTATCCGAAAATGAGCAGACTTCGATTATGGTAAATGAAGAGGACCATTTGCGTATCCAGGTGTATTATCCAGGTCTACAGCTGAAAAAAGCATTGGAGGAAGCATACTACTTAGATGATTGGCTGGAAGAAAAGGCCGACTATGCATTCGACGAGACAAAAGGTTACCTCACCAGTTGTCCTACAAATATTGGAACTGGGATGCGAGCTTCTATTATGATGCATTTACCTGCTCTCGTGCTGACAAAGCAAATTAATCGGCTGATTCCCGCAATCAACCAGCTAGGTCTTGTTGTCAGAGGGATATATGGTGAGGGCAGTGAGGCAAGAGGAAATATATTTCAAATATCAAATCAGATTACGCTGGGCAAATCGGAAGAGGACATTATAGAAGATTTGGAGAGCATTGTTAATCAGCTCGTGGAGCATGAGCGCATGGCTCGTGTATATATTTACGAACAATCAGAGATTAGCCTGGAGGATCGCGTCTTCCGTTCATATGGAACATTAAAAAATAGCAGGATAATTGATTCAAAGGAAGCTGCGATTTGTATTTCAAATTTGCGTTTAGGTATAGATTTAGGCATAATAGAAAACATTTCCGAGAATATACTGAATGAGCTGATGGTTTTAACACAACCTGGATTCCTGCAACATTATGCTAATAAAGCATTACGCTCTGATGAACGTGATATTCGAAGGGCTTCCATCATTCGTGAAAGATTAAATTTGAAAAAGTAGGAGGAAATAACATATGATGTTTGGTCGCTTTACAGAGAGAGCACAAAAGGTATTAGCATTATCTCAAGATGAGGCTGTACGATTAGGCCATAATAATATTGGAACAGAGCATATTCTTCTTGGTTTGGTACGTGAAGGGGAAGGCATAGCTGCGAAAGCATTGCAATCTCTCGGCTTGGAAGTATCTAAAATTCAAGAAGAAGTTGAAAAGCTGATTGGTGTTGGCAAGCAGCCTTCTCAATCCATTCATTATACTCCCAGAGCGAAGAAGGTCGTTGAATTATCTCAGGATGAAGCAAGGAAGCTGGGCCACTCTTATGTTGGAACAGAGCATATTCTCTTAGGTTTAATCCGTGAAGGAGAAGGAGTTGCTGCCCGTGTTTTAAATAACCTTGGTGTAAGCTTAAATAAAGCCCGGCAGCAGGTGCTTCAGCTCTTAGGGAGTAATGAGTCCCAGGCAGGGCGCCAAGGGCGCACAGGGCAGCAGACAAACGCAAGCACCCCTACTTTAGATTCTTTAGCCCGCGATTTGACAGTCAGCGCGAAAGAAGGAAAGATAGACCCTGTTATTGGACGCTCCAAGGAAATTGAACGTGTTATTCAAGTACTGAGCCGCCGAACTAAAAACAACCCTGTGCTTATTGGTGAGCCCGGTGTCGGCAAGACTGCTGTTGCAGAAGGACTAGCACAGCAAATTATTGATAATGAGGTTCCGGAAACACTGCGCGATAAACGTGTGATGACATTAGATATGGGTACTGTTGTTGCAGGAACAAAATATCGTGGTGAGTTTGAGGACCGCTTGAAAAAAGTAATGGAAGAGATTCGTCAATCAGGGAACGTTATTTTATTCATTGATGAGCTCCATACCCTTATTGGTGCCGGTGGAGCAGAGGGTGCAATTGATGCATCTAATATTCTTAAGCCATCACTTGCCCGCGGAGAATTACAATGTATTGGAGCAACGACATTAGATGAGTACCGGAAATACATTGAAAAGGATGCTGCATTAGAGCGCCGGTTCCAGCCAATTCAGGTGGATGAACCGACACTTGATGAAACAATTCAAATTTTAAAAGGCTTAAGAGACCGCTATGAAGCGCATCATCGTGTAACAATTACAGATGAGGCAATTGAAGCAGCAGCAACCTTATCTGATCGATATATTACGGACCGTTTCCTGCCGGATAAGGCAATTGATTTAATTGATGAAGCTGGTTCAAAAGTACGCTTGAACTCATATACTGTTCCGCCAAACTTAAAAGAGCTGGAACAGAAATTAGAAGAGGTAAGAAAAGAAAAAGATGCTGCAGTACAAAGTCAGGAATTTGAAAAGGCAGCATCACTAAGAGATTCTGAACAGCGTTATCGGGAAAACCTTGAGAAAACAAAGGATGAGTGGAAGGAAAAGCAGGGGCAGACCGATTCTGAAGTAACCATGGAGGATATTGCTGCAGTTGTATCAATTTGGACAGGAGTTCCTGTTTCTAAACTGACGAAGGATGAGAGTGAGCGTCTGCTGAACATGGAAGAAATTCTTCATGATCGTGTTATTGGTCAATCCGAAGCAGTAAATGCTGTAGCAAAAGCAATTCGCCGTGCCCGCGCCGGGTTAAAAGATCCAAAACGTCCAATTGGCTCTTTCATATTCCTTGGGCCAACTGGTATCGGTAAAACAGAGCTTGCCCGTGCGCTTGCAGAAGTAATGTTTGCCGATGAAGATGCTATGATCCGCATTGATATGTCTGAGTACATGGAAAGGCATGCGACTTCCCGTTTAGTTGGGTCTCCTCCAGGCTATGTAGGTTATGAAGAGGGAGGACAATTAACAGAAAGAGTCCGCCGTAAACCATATTCTGTTGTTCTGCTGGATGAAGTGGAAAAAGCACATCCAGAAGTCTTTAACATTCTCTTGCAGGTACTTGAGGATGGCAGGTTGACCGATTCAAAAGGAAGAGTTGTTGATTTCCGTAATACTGTTATCATCATGACTTCTAATGTTGGAGCAAGCGAATTGAAGCGTAATAAATACGTCGGTTTCACATTAGATAATGAAGAAAGACAGCATCAGGATATGAAATCAAAGGTTCTGGATGAATTGAAAAAGGCATTCCGCCCAGAATTCCTAAATCGTATTGATGAGACCATCGTGTTCCATTCCTTGGAGAAAAAACACATGAAGGATATTGCATCATTAATGCTGAAACAGCTACAAAAACGCTTAGAAGAGCAAGACTTAACACTTTCTCTTACAGATAAAGCGATTGAAAAAATTGCTAATGAAGGCTTTGATCCAGAGTATGGTGCCCGTCCACTGAGACGCTCTATTCAAAGTAATATTGAGAATTTATTGTCAGAAGAGCTTTTAAAAGGTAACATTCAAAAAGAGCAAAAGGTAAAAATAGGCTTAAACAGCAAAGGAGAATTTATTATCCTTTCTTAAAAAGAACTTCCTAATAAAGTATCAAAAGCTAGAAGAACATGGGTTCTTCTAGCTTTTCTCCATTATATTGAAAAAACTTGTGGCATAAATATGGAAGATAGTTTTTTAATTTGATGCTTTCCTGTAACCTATGAAAACCAGAAATAGTCTATAATAAGAAATATGGGTGGTTTCATGTATAGTGACTTGCATTAGACATGGAACATTGATTGAAGGAGGTTTCAAACGTTGGCAAAAAGGAAAACAAAATTTGTCTGTCAAGAATGTGGTTATGAATCGGCTAAGTGGATGGGAAAATGTCCAGCTTGCCATCAATGGAATACAATGGTAGAAGAAATTGAAGCTGCTGCTGTAAAAGGCAGAACAGGATATATGTCTGGTATAACCTCCTCACAAAAGCCTGAAAAAATCACCTCTATTGAATCGAAGAAGGAACCGCGTGTGACAACGAAAATGAGGGAATTTAATCGTGTGCTGGGCGGAGGCGTTGTTTTAGGATCACTGGTTTTAATTGGCGGAGATCCGGGTATTGGAAAATCAACCCTCTTATTACAAATATCTGCACAGCTGGCGGAGAAAGATTTACCGGTTCTTTATGTTTCAGGTGAAGAATCTACAAGACAAACAAAATTACGTGCAGATCGGTTAGATATAAAAACAGATAAACTGTATGTATTATCAGAAACAAATTTAATGGATATAAGCAGACAGATAGAAGAAATTAACCCCTCCTTTGTCGTTGTTGATTCTATTCAAACCGTTTTTAAAGAAGAGATAACAAGTGCGCCCGGCAGTGTTTCACAGGTTAGAGAATGTACAATGGAGCTTATGAAAATTGCGAAGACCAAAGGTATTCCTATTTTTATTGTCGGTCATGTAACCAAAGAAGGCTCCATTGCAGGTCCCCGTTTATTAGAACATATGGTGGATGCTGTATTGTACTTTGAAGGAGAACGGCATCACACTTATCGTATTTTAAGAGGTGTGAAGAACCGTTTTGGAAGTACAAATGAAATGGGGATTTTTGAGATGAAGGAGGAAGGATTACGTGAAGTAATGAACCCTTCTGAAATCTTCCTGGAAGAAAGATCTCAAGGTGCTGCCGGATCGACTGTTGTTGCTTCGATGGAAGGAACGCGGCCGGTTTTAGTAGAAATACAGGCATTGATTTCACCGACAAGCTTTGGTAATCCGCGCAGGACGGCCACAGGGGTAGATCATAATCGAGTACCGCTTTTGATGGCTGTATTGGAAAAACGCGTCGGGCTTATGCTGCAAAATCAAGACGCTTATATTAAAGTAGCAGGTGGTGTAAAGCTGGACGAGCCGGCTATTGATTTAGCACTTGCGGTCAGTATTGCATCAAGCTTCCGGGATCAGCCGACAAAGCCAAATGATATTTTTATAGGAGAGGTTGGCCTTACAGGGGAAATTCGTCGTGTATCCCGTATTGAACAACGGGTACAGGAGTCTGCAAAATTAGGGTTTAAGCGGGTAATTTGTCCGAAAAATAATTTAGACGGCTGGAATTATCCAGCAGGTATCGAAGTAATTGGTGTTTCCAATGTGCAGGAAGCTTTAGAAATTGGATTACATCAGTAGAGTTTTAAGAAAATGTTCAAAAAGTGCTGTGGCTGCTCATCCCATCGAAATTTGCGGGTCCGTTTTTTGAACATAAACTTTTCGAAGAATTCCAATCAGGTTAGCATATATTACGCATCATTTGGTAATACTACTAATACTAGTCAGGAGGTGTAAAGGAATTGATGAAAAAAGTAGTACACTTATTTTTTATTATATTGGGCGGTACCATGGGGTATCTCTATCTTCCGGCAATCGTTCAGTTATTAAACGTTTCTGAATCAAGCTGGTTAACTTCATCTATTTTGGGAATGATTGTTGGAGCTATTATATTTTTTATCTTGTCTTATTTACTAGTAAACTATATTGTGAATTTCTTTCGTTGGGTGGAAGATGCACTGGTCAAATTACCAGCCATGGATTTGTTTTTTGGCAGTATTGGATTAATTGTCGGTTTAGTTATAGCTTACTTTGTTAATATGCCTTTGCAAGATATGAGCATTCGTATTTTTTCGCAGGTTTTGCCTCTTTTCATTATGATTATACTTGGTTACTTAGGTTTCCAGGTTGGTTTTCGCCGGCGTGAGGAATTTATGAATATACTCAAACCTGCGAAAAAGGACAAGCGCCGCAGCAATGATGAAGAGGATGCGGATTCAAATGTGCAGTATCCAAGCCCTAAAATTTTAGATACAAGCGTGATTATCGATGGGCGGATTGCAGATATTTGTCAGACAAATTTTTTAGAGGGAACAATCGTTATTCCTCAGTTTGTACTCGGTGAATTACAGCATATCGCAGATTCATCCGATGCGTTGAAACGGAATCGGGGCAGACGCGGATTAGATATCTTGAACAGAATTCAGAAAGAGCTCGCTGTAAAAGTTGAAATCTATGAAGGCGATTTTGAAGATATTCCAGAAGTGGACAGCAAGCTGATTAAGCTGGCAAAAGTCATTGACGGGATTGTCGTGACAAATGATTTTAATTTAAATAAAGTATGTGACTTTCAGGGAGTGTCTGTTTTAAATATTAATGATCTTGCCAATGCAGTGAAGCCGGTTGTACTTCCGGGGGAAGAGCTGCATGTTCAAGTAATTAAAGACGGGAAAGAGCACAATCAGGGTGTTGCTTATTTAGATGATGGAACGATGATTGTTGTAGAAGAAGGCAGAGATTATATCGGCAAAAATATTGAGGTTGTTATTACGAGTGTTTTACAAACCTCTGCTGGCCGGATGATTTTTGCAAAACCAAAATTACTTGAAAAAGCTTTATAAAAAGGGTATAACTGATAAAGGATAAAAAAAGTGATAACATGGATATGTTATCACTTTTCGTATAGAACTTGTTAATAGGATAAAGATAGGGGAGCCCCTCTTCTGACAGGTGTTCAAAAAAGATTTCTATTAGATTTTTTGAACAGTTTCTCCTGAAAAACAGGCAGCGAAGCGATTTTATAAACAATGAAGGAGGCATTTTAAATGAGTAAGGAAGTTCGTGTACGTTATGCACCCAGTCCTACAGGGCATTTGCACATTGGTAATGCTCGTACGGCTTTATTTAATTATTTATATGCAAAACATTTTGATGGGAAATTTATTATTCGCACAGAAGATACAGATGATAAAAGAAATGTAGAAGGCGGCGAAGAGAGTCAGTTAAAATATTTAAAATGGCTCGGTCTGGAATGGGATGAAGGAGCAGATATCGGCGGGGATTACGGTCCTTACCGTCAAACAGAACGCTTAGATATTTATCAAAAGTACGTAGATGAACTGCTTGAGCGAGATTTAGCCTATAAATGCTACATGACAGAAGAAGAGCTGGAAGCAGAACGAGAAGAGCAGCGTACTAATGGACAAGTCCCTAAATACGCTGGAAAACATAGTAACTTAACAGAGGAAGAAATTCGGAGCTTTGAAGAGGAAGGCAGGAAACCGAGTATCCGTATTCGTGTTCCTAAAAATAAAACATATACCTTCCAGGATATCGTTCGTGGAGAAATCACATTTGAATCGAGTGATTTTGGCGACTGGGTCATTGTAAAGAAAAATGGTATTCCAACTTATAATTTTGCCGTAGCTATTGATGATCATTTTATGGAAATTACCGATGTATTGCGTGGAGAAGAGCATATCTCTAATACACCCAAGCAAATGATGGTCTATGATGCATTTGGATGGACAGCACCGCGTTACGGGCATATGACATTAATTCTTAATGAAGAACGTAAAAAGCTGAGTAAACGTGATGAGCATATCCTGCAGTTTATTGAGCAATACCGTAATCTGGGCTACCTTCCAGAAGCGATGTTTAACTTCATCAGCTTACTTGGATGGTCTCCGGTTGGCGAAGAAGAGATGTTTAGCCAGGATGAACTGATTGAAATATTCGATCCGCAACGGTTATCTACTTCTGCTGCTATTTTTGACCAGCATAAATTGAAATGGATGAACAATGAATATATTAAGAAATCAGATTTAAGCCGTGTAATTGACTTAGCATTGCCGCATTTAATTGAAGCAGGTAAGCTTCCTGAAGATATGGACGGGAAGACACGCGAATGGGCAGAAAATGTAATTAGCTTATATCGTGAACAATTACGCTATGGAGCAGAAATTGTAGAGTTGACAGAGCTGTTTTTCCAAGAGGATATTTCATATGGTGAAGCAGAGCGGGAAATCCTGAGTGAAGAACAGGTTCCAGAAGTATTACAGGTATTCACAGATAAATTAATCCATTTAGAGTCGTTTGATAAAGATTCAATTAAAGCGCAATTTAAAGCAACCCAAAAAGAAACAGGACATCGCGGTAAGAAACTTTTCATGCCTATCCGTGTGGCTACAACGGGACAAATGCACGGTCCGGAGCTGCCTTTTGCTATTGAATTATTAGGAAGAGATATTATCGTGAAGCGTTTGGATAAATTATTAAAGGAAATGGGAGCTTAAGAGTTCACATTTGTCCGATTATATAATATATTATCCTTATAAAGGATGTTCAAAAAGTCTCCAAATGATAAGCGGCGAATCTCTGCGTTGCCGTGACTTTTCCGATGGGACTGGGACTGCGATTACTCGCCCCACCAAGAGCGTTACTCACGTATTTGAAAGCATAGAGGAACTTCTGTTAAGATCGTCCACGTCCTGTGGACAACACAGAAGTCACCACATCCTGTGGAAGTCCGTTCGGAAAAGCCATAGCGCCTTGATCTTCTTGCTTCTAATTTGGCTACTTTTTGAACTTGTACTTATAAGAAATGCCTATAAAAACGAAATATCCATAAAGCGTGGATGGGGTAAAGTAAAAATGAATTTCTTACTCAGAGAGAATCACATTTGCTGCGAGTGATTTTAAGATTTCTTTTTGAAGTGCGCCTCAGAGTCTATCGTAGAAAATAAAGTACACGATAGCGGTTCTCTGCCGTTAACAAGAGCAAAGTGGAGAGAGGTTTTTCTTTCTCTGAACAGAGTGGGACCGCGCAAAAAGCGTCTCTGTGTTTTTTAGAACACAGAGACGCTTTTCTTATAGATATAGAAGAGAAAAACCAAGGGCACTTATGCTGTGCGAAATCTTTCCAACTTATTTTAAATAAAAGGGGCTGTATATTGTGGTCTTTCGAAGAATGAAGGAGGATATGGAGGTTGTATTTGAACAAGATCCGGCCGCTCGAACATATTTTGAAGTTATGTTAACTTATTCTGGCGTACATGCAATATGGGCTCATCGCATAGCTCATTGGCTGTATAATAAGAACTTGAAATTTCTGGCTCGTTTTATTTCGCAATTCTCCCGTTTTATAACCGGTATTGAAATACATCCAGGGGCAAGAATAGGAAGACGATTGTTTATTGATCATGGAATGGGCGTTGTCATTGGAGAGACGTGTGAAATAGGGGATAATGTCACAATCTTTCAGGGAGTAACGCTTGGCGGAACAGGTAAAGAACAAGGTAAACGGCACCCCACGATTGAAGACAATGCGATGATATCGACAGGTGCCAAAGTACTTGGGGCAATTACTATTGGAGAGAACTCAAAAGTAGGAGGAGGCTCCGTCGTATTAAAAGATGTTCCTGCTAATTCTACAGTTGTCGGTGTTCCCGGCCAAGTGGTAGTCCAAGATGGAATAAGACTGAACAGGGATCTGGATCATCAGAACATTCCAGATCCGGTTTCGGAAAAATGCAGTGATTTACAAGACCAGATTACAGAACTAAAAGCGGAAATCGAGCTTTTAAAGAAAGGAAGAATAAACAATCATGACGATCCAAATATATAACACGTTAACAAGGCAGAAAGAGGATTTCAAACCAATTGAACCAGGAAAAGTGTCTATGTACGTTTGCGGGCCCACCGTATACAACTATATCCATATTGGAAATGCACGTCCTGCCATTGTATTTGATACAGTACGGAGATATTTTGAATATAGGGGCTTTGATGTTCGTTATGTTCTTAATTTCACAGATGTAGACGATAAAATTATTAAAGCAGCCAAGGAAGCGGGGGAAGAGGTAGGTACGCTTGCTGATCGGTTTATTGATGCTTATTTAGAAGATGTGAAATCACTGGGTGTGAAAAAGGCAACCCAAAATCCGCGTGTTATGGATTCGATGGAAGAAATTATAGTCTTTATCAAAGAATTAGTTGACAAAGGCTATGCTTATGAAGCGGGCGGAGATGTGTATTTCAAGCCGCGCTCCTTTGAAGGATATGGAAAGCTTTCTCATCAATCTATTGATGAATTGCGTTCTGGCGCCCGCATTCAAGTCGGCGAGAAAAAAGAAGATCCTTTAGACTTTGCTTTATGGAAAAAAGCAAAAGAAGGAGAAATTGCATGGGATTCTCCTTGGGGAGAAGGGCGCCCGGGCTGGCATATTGAATGCTCAGCGATGGCGAAGAAATATTTAGGTGAAACAATTGATATTCATGCAGGAGGGCAGGACTTAACCTTCCCGCATCATGAGAATGAAATTGCACAATCCGAAGCACATAATGATAAAACCTTTGCAAACTACTGGATGCATAACGGCTATATTAATATTGACAATGAAAAAATGTCGAAATCACTCGGTAATTTTGTGCTTGCACGTGATTTAATTGAAAAGCACGATCCGAAAGTATTACGTTTCTTTATGCTTTCCGTACATTATCGCAACCCGATTAATTTCACAGAAGAATTATTAGAAAGTGCTAAAACAAGCTTGGAAAGAATTGAAACAGCTTATCACAATTTAGGACATCGCCGTAAAGCAAGCATGGATCTAAGAGAGGATAATAAAGAATGGCTGGCCCGTATTGAGGACCGTAAAAAACGGTTTGAAGCAGAGATGGATGATGACTTTAATACAGCGAATGCAATTTCCATTCTATTTGATTTATCTAAAGAGGCGAATGTTTATGTACAGGAGGAGCAAACAGCAACAGAGGTGATTGATGCCTTCCGTGAAACGATTGACTCCATGCTCCAGGTATTAGGAATTGACATCAAAAATGAACAGGAAGAGCTTTTGGATGAAATTATCGAAGCGTTGATTGCGGAACGGAACGAGGCGCGTAAAAATCGTAATTTTGCCCGTGCAGATGAAATACGTGATCAATTGAAGAACGAAAAAATCATCTTAGAGGATACGCCGCAGGGTGTAAGATGGAAAAGAGGTAAATAATGAAAGACAGTGATGTCAGACAGATGAAAAGCCTCGCTCTGGCGTATATTGGTGATGCAATTTATGAAGTATATGTACGTGAGCTATTATTAGAGCGGGGAACCATTAAACCGAATCAATTACATCAGGAAGCTATTCAATATGTATCTGGCAAGTCACAGGCAAAGGTTATTCTCCATTGGCTGGAGGATAACCTTTTAACAGAAGAAGAAAGCAAAGTAGTAATCCGGGGAAGAAATGCCAAATCGGGCAGTACGCCTAAAAATATCAGTGTACAGACTTATCGGTACAGTACAGCGTTTGAAGCGTTGATTGGCTATCACTATTTATTAAAAAATGAGCAAAGGCTGCAGGAATTAATGACAAAAGCAGTGGATTTTTTAGAAGAAGGGAGTGCTTGAAGTGACACAGGAAAAGGAGTGGATTATGGGTAAAAATCCCGTAATCGAAGCATTAAAATCTGGCCGTTCTGTAAATAAAGTTTGGATATCTGAACAATTGCAGGGGACGGCTGCACACAAAATACAACAGCTTGCCCGTGAAGCTGGAGCGGTTGTTCAGAAGGTGCCAAGATCGAAGCTGGATAAGCTGCAGGAAGGAAATCATCAGGGGGTAGTAGCCTCGGTAGCCTCTTATCCTTATGCATCCATTGAAGATCTCTTCGGCAGGGCAGAGGAAAGAGGAGAGGCGCCTTTCTTTATTTTGCTGGATGAATTAGAGGATCCGCATAACTTAGGATCTATTTTACGTACTGCTGATGCAACTGGAGCGCATGGAGTTATTATACCTAAGCATCGTTCAGTCGGTCTGACAGCTACAGTGGCGAAAACAGCAGCTGGAGCGTTGGAATATATTCCTGTTGCCAGAGTGACGAATATTGCTAACACTATTGATGAACTTAAAGAAAGAAATATATGGATTGTCGGGACAGAAGCAGATGCTGATGAAGATTATCGGCAGCTTGACGGAACCCTGCCAATTGGACTTGTTATCGGAAACGAAGGAAAAGGAATGAGCCGGCTTGTCCGGAAAAAATGTGACTGGACGGTCAGCTTGCCGATGGTCGGACAAGTTTCCTCGTTAAACGCATCAGTTGCATGCAGTTTACTTCTTTATGAAGTATTACGAAAGCGAAAGCCCCTAGGGAGTTCCTAAATGGTTGTATTAATTGTAGATGGCTATAATATCATCGGAGCATGGCCAGAGCTTGAGTATCTGAAAGAAAAAGATATTGGTCAGGCAAGAGATCGACTTATTGAGCTTCTGGCAGAGTACCAGGCGTTTACCGGCGACCGTGTGATTATAGTCTTTGATGCATACTATGTACGGGGATTGGAATCGAAGCAAGAACAATTTAAAGTTGAAGTTATTTATACCAAAGAAAAAGAAACAGCAGATGAATGTATTGAGAAGCTTGTCAGGAAAGTAAAAAATGTTGAGACTCAAGTGTATGTTGCAACATCAGATTATGCCGAGCAACGGACAATTTTTGGACAAGGGGCTCTGCGCAAATCAGCCAGAGAGCTCCAGATTGAGATGGACGATATGAATCAGGAGATCCGTATTAACCTTGAGGTACATCAGAAGGAAAAGCCAGCTGCTAAAATCCCGATAGACCATGATTTGCTAAAAAGGTTTGAAGAGATGCGGCGGGGGAAATAGAAGGATATGGAATGAACAGAAAGCAGGGAGTGCTTCTCAGAATGCTTAAGAGAAGTCATTCCTGCAAAAAAAGGTGTTACAGATAGAATGAATGCCCGGCACAGAACGCTCAAAATGAGAAGCTTTTTTCCACCTGGTATTTTTTAATAAGCTCGACAGCTATTTGATGGTTTTCAATTAAAGTCAAATAGAAGAACCTGATATCGTTATGACGAAAAATATTTTTTAAAATAAATAATTATAGCTCCAGATGGCTTTAGACAAAGCGATAAGCACGTTTTGCTTCATTTTATATTTAGGTAAAAAGGCTTGTTTCTTTTCACGGAAACGACAAATTACGACTACTTCTGTCATAAAAGGGTCGTTGACGATATTTCTGATCGTCTAGTATAATAGTGCCTATCGTGGATATATTTGGAGATATCGATTTAGGAGGGGATTATTGGTGAACGGTGGGCAAATCAATACACGCAGCAAGAAGTTGGACAAGCTAGAAGATATTCATTTGCTGGAATTAATCCATCAAGGTGACAGCTATGCATTGGACCTCCTGATACATCGGTATTTAAATTTTGTAAGATTAAAAGCAAGAACCTATTTTTTGGTCGGTGCTGATAAAGAAGATATTATTCAAGAAGGAATGATTGGGCTATATAAAGCTATTCGTGATTTTAATATGGATCAGCCGACTCCTTTTAAAGCGTTCGCAGAATTGTGTGTAACAAGGCAAATTATCACAGCGATTAAAACAGCGACCAGACAAAAACATGTCCCTTTAAATTCTTATGTTTCTCTTGATAAGCCCATTTATGAAGAGGAATCTGACCGGACACTGCTAGATATAATCAGCAGCACGGAGGATAGTGATCCAGAGGAAATGCTTATTAACCGGGAAGAGTACGGTGCAATGGAATTCAAATTATCAGAATTGTTGAGCGGTTTGGAGAGACAAGTACTTCAGCTGTATTTAGATGGTTGTACCTATCAGGAGATTGCAGAGCAATTAAACCGTCATGTGAAATCGATTGATAACGCTTTAGTACGGGTGAAGCGGAAGCTGGAGATACTGCTGGAGGAAAATGGAGTTACTATTTAAAAGAGAGTGTTCAAAAAGAACAAAGTGTGAAAAAACCAGAGATAACATTGACATAACGATAGTGAAGTGCTATGTTAATATAGTCTATATCCCTATGTATTGGGGTGGAATATATGAATAAAAAGATAGTCTTATCATGTGCAGTATGTTCTAGCAGGAACTATTCAACGAACAAAAACGCAGCCAATCAATCGCAAAGATTAGAAGTGAAAAAGTTCTGTAAACATTGCAAAACACATACCCTGCACCGTGAGACAAAATAGATATAGATTGATGGATAGATTCGCGTAAGTTCGGGGGGATATCAGTAGATGTTTAAGTTCTTAAAGAATGTTTCAAGAGAAATGAAGAAGGTAAGCTGGCCAAAAGGAAAAGAATTGAGAAACTATACCGTTGTGGTAATCTCTACAGTCATTTTTATGGCGGTATTCTTTTTCGTTGTTGATTTAGGCATATCTCAACTTTTAGATGCATTTTTTGAATAATTCCGTTATAATATAGGTATAATGAACAGAAGATAAAAGTCAGCGAAAACCCGATTTATGCGGGTTTTTTAAATTGGAATAGAAAAGTGGAGAGCGCTCATGTGTTAGCTCCCTGGCTTCTGGCGCTTGTAGCTAGAAAAAAGAAGAATACATTGATTTGTGAAGAGGAGGGGACAGGGCAGTTTATTGTCCGATACAAATGGAAAAGAATTGGTACGTGGTTCACACTTATTCCGGCTACGAGAATAAAGTGAAGATGAATCTTGAAAAAAGAGTAGAGTCTATGGGAATGGAAGATAAGATTTTCCGTGTTATTGTTCCGGAAGATGAGGAAGCAGAAATTAAAAATGGTAAAAAGAAAATGGTAAAGAAAAAATCTTTCCCTGGCTATGTTTTAACAGAAATGGTTATGACCGATGATTCATGGTATGTGGTACGTAATACTCCTGGAGTTACAGGATTTGTCGGTTCCAGCGGACATGGTGCAAAACCGACACCGTTATTACCGGATGAAGTAGATGTTGTATTGAAAAGAATGGGTGTCAGTGAGCCCGCTCTCCAAATCGACTTTGAAGTCAAAGAAAGTGTCCGTGTAACTGACGGTCCATTTACAGACTTTACAGGAACGATTGAGCAGATTGATGCAGATAAACAAAAACTGAAAGTACATGTTAATATGTTCGGGAGAGAAACACCGGTTGAACTGGACTTTTCTCAAGTAGACAAGCTTTCATAGGTTTTTCCTGGGAGATAAAAAAGAGCTATCCAACTAAATGTGAACGAATTGCTGAAATAGCAATTCGTTTCAGGTAAAGCTTTTTCATGAACCGAGGCTTGCTTTTTTTTTGAATTCATGCTAAGATTCTTTTGTTATTCTTGTTCTCAATTAAAAGGAGAACAGGGAATGAGTGGGAGGGTAAATAAAATCAAAGACCCTATTACCACATCACGGACTTTAAGGAGGTGTGTCTCGTGGCTAAAAAAGTAATCAAATTAGTAAAATTGCAAATTCCTGCGGGAAAAGCGAATCCAGCACCACCAGTTGGGCCGGCGCTAGGTCAAGCAGGTGTTAACATTATGGGATTCTGTAAAGAATTTAACGCTCGAACACAAGAACAGGCAGGTTTAATCATTCCTGTTGAAATCACAGTATTCGAGGATCGTTCATTTACATTTGTTACAAAGACTCCACCGGCAGCAGTGCTACTTAAAAAAGCAGCTGGAATCGAGTCTGGTTCAGGTGAACCTAATAAAACAAAAGTCGCTACTGTAAAGCGCGACAAAGTAAAAGAAATCGCTGAAACAAAAATGCCTGATTTAAATGCAGCTGATGTTGATGCGGCAATGCGCATGGTTGAAGGTACTGCGCGCAGTATGGGAATCACAATCGAAGACTGATTCGATATTCCGTAATCAGGCTTTCTGAAGTTAAAGAGGAAGTTCAAAAAGCTCCCAAATGATAGGCGGCGAATCTCTGCGTTGACGTGATTTTCTTGCTTCTAATTTGATCCCTTTTTGAACACGTACTTTAAGGGTTGCGGTTGTTTTCACCCGCAGCCTTATTCGTGAAAACGCCGGATGGAAAGATGATTTGTGTACTGGACAAGAGTGTTTGCTCTCGTCCCGTGGGAGGTACAACCGTTATAACCACAAAAGAGGAGGATATTAATATGGCTAAATATGGTAAGAAACATCAAGAAGCTTTAAAGCTGATTGATCGTACAAAAGCATATGAAATTAAAGAAGCTGTAGAGCTTGCAAAAAAGACTGCAAAAGCAAACTTTGATGAAACAGTAGAAGCTGCTTTTCGTCTTGGTGTAGACCCTAAGAAAGCAGATCAACAAATCCGCGGAGCAATGGTTTTACCGCATGGTACTGGTAAAACTCAACGCGTTCTTGTATTTGCTAAAGGTGATAAAGCAAAAGAAGCAGAAGCTGCTGGTGCAGATTATGTTGGAGAAGAAGATTACATCAACAAAATCAACCAAGGCTGGTTTGATTTCGACGTAATCGTTGCTACTCCGGACATGATGGCTCAAGTAGGTAAATTAGGTCGTGTTTTAGGACCAAAAGGCTTAATGCCAAACCCTAAAACTGGAACAGTAACTTTCGAAGTAGAAAAAGCTGTTCAAGACATTAAAGCTGGTAAAGTAGAATATCGTGTTGATAAATCTTCTAATATCCATGTTCCAATTGGAAAAGTTTCTTTCGATGAAACAAAATTAGTAGAAAACTTTACTGCACTTACTGATCAACTTGTAAAAGTTAAGCCTCAGTCTTCTAAAGGTACTTACCTTAAAAATGCTTCCATTGCATCTACAATGGGACCAGGAATCAAAGTTGACGTTTCAAACTTCCGTTAATTAGTAGTTGACTTTTAAGCCAACGTTCGATATACTAATTTTCGGTTTAATAAAATCGAATGTTATACCGTAGACAGCAGGGGCTATGCATGAGCTTAATTATCCTGCCGAGGTGTTTATTTATAGAAAGGCAAAACCGTTTTGCCGATCTAAGGTAAGCTCTCATGTCTGCATGAGAGCTTTTTTTATAGAAAAGCACGTTCGAACGGTGTAATAATAGCGACGGTTATTATAGGAGGTGGAAAGATGTCAGGGATTATTGAACAAAAGAAACAATTAGTAGAAGAAATTGCAGATAAGTTTCGTAATAGCCAAACTGCAGTAGTAGTTGACTATCGTGGACTTAACGTTTCAGAGGTTACTGCATTACGTAAAGAGCTTCGCGAAGCAGGTGTTGAATTCAAAGTATACAAAAATACAATGGTTCGCCGTGCTGTAGAAGCTGTTGAGCTAAACGAGCTTAGTGATGTATTAACTGGACCAAACGCAATTGCATTTAGTGAAGATGTTGTTGCTCCGGCAAGAATCTTGAACAACTTCAGTAAGGATCATGAAGCTTTAGAAATTAAAGGCGGAATTATTGAAGGAAATGTTGCTTCACTAGATCAAATTAAAGAGCTTGCAGATCTGCCAAACTACGAAGGTATGGTATCTATGCTGCTTAGCGTACTTCAAGCTCCAATCCGTAATCTTGCTTATGCTACAAAAGCTGTTGCAGAGCAAAAAGAAGAACAAGGTGCGTAATACACCAAACGGTTTAATAACGAAAAGCGCAGAGCGCCCGTTTAAAAACGTAGAGATTGGAGCGGCGTACCTGAGATAAAGGAATCACGGTGAGGTAACGAACCGATGATGACTTATCGTAGGGGGCTCACGTGTTAGCTCCCTAGTTTTTGGCGCTCGGAGCTGGATAGCTATATTTCAAGCGTAAGAGTAAAATTGTGATAAAACCACATGCTTGCTCACAAATAAAAAACAAACTTATATCAGGAGGAATTTAATCATGACAAACGAAGAAATGATTAGTGCAATTAAAGAAATGACTGTACTTGAATTAAACGATTTAGTAAAAGCAATCGAAGAAGAGTTCGGCGTAACAGCTGCTGCTCCAGTTGCTGCTGCAGGTGCTGCAGGCGGCGCTGCTGAAGAAGAAAAAACTGAATTTGACGTTGTTCTTACTGGAGCTGGTGCTTCTAAGATCAAAGTTGTTAAAGCAGTTCGCGAAATCACTGGCCTTGGCTTAAAAGATGCTAAAGACTTAGTAGATAACGCTCCTAAAGCAATTAAAGAAGCTGTATCTAAAGAAGAAGCAGAAGAAGTTAAAGGCAAACTTGAAGAAGCTGGTGCTTCTGTAGAAGTTAAATAATTTAACGAATATAAGAAAAAGAGCTCGTCGTATTTTAGACGGGCTCTTTTATCACGAATTGATAAAAGGTCACCTTTGTCACTAGAAAAAGTTCAAGTTTATATACGAGAATGATTTTTAGTTGAACAGGTGGCCTTTTTTTAACCAAGAAAATATTTGGGTTGTTTGTATTAGATGCAAGTTATAAGTAGGTTTTTTTGGCTGGCGCTCCAAATTCTTGGGACTACGGTTACTCGCCCCGCCCAAGCCGCTGTAACGGACATCGCCCTATGATTAGGAAGTGTACGATCGCAGCTCAGGTATTTTTCTTAATTAATATAAAGTGGGTGCTAATCCATATGACAGAGCATTATTATTCGAAGCAGCCTCAGGCGAAGTCATCTCCTCAAAGCTGGTCTTTTGATTTGCGGGGAAGGACATTTCAATTTACAAGTGATATTGGTGTCTTCTCGAAAAGTGAAGTGGATTTTGGTTCAAGAGTGCTTATTGAAACTTTTCAGGAGCCGGAAATTAATGGGCCGATATTAGATGTAGGGTGCGGTTATGGACCAATTGGATTGTCTTTAGCTTCCGATTTTTCTGAAAGACAAATTTTTATGATTGATGTAAATGAGCGGGCTGTTGAACTGGCTGCTAAAAATGCAGAAATCAATAAAATTACGAATACAACTATTCTTCAAAGTGATCTATATGAGAATTTGAATGAAAAATCTTTTGCTTCTATTGTTACCAATCCGCCGATACGCGCTGGTAAAAGAGTAGTGCATGCTATATTTGAAGAAGCTTATAATCATTTAGCAGATCATGGAGATTTATGGGTAGTCATTCAGAAAAAACAGGGAGCGCCCTCTGCAAAAGATAAGATGGAAGAGATTTTTGGTAATGCGGAAGTAGTTATAAAGAAAAAAGGTTATTTTATATTGCGAGCAAAAAAGTTTGACTAATGATTGGGACTATGCTAAGATTGGAAGATGCTAAGATGAGGATACGTTTGCCTAGGAGGTTTTTATTAGGTGAATGTATAAAATCTTTACAAATGGGAAAGGCTTGTAGAATCGGGAAAATCAAGATTCGACAAATTGCTTTTCTATAGTTTATCAAAATTCTTTCATCTGCACAATCTAAAATCACAATATCCTTAAAACAGTTGTTTTTTCAACGGGTGAAAATAAAGTTTTACCGGAAGAAAGATAAGCTGTCAAACAGGAAAGTGATACATGGTGTGAATGATAGGATAATGAGTTTATAGTTTTATTTTTTAAAGAACAGATGATTTATTCAGACGTTCTTTTAAATATGAGTTACATTTTGTAGAAACAACTACCAAAATGGATGATTTAAGGGGTGAAGCAGTTGACAGGTCAACTAGTTCAGTATGGACGGCACCGCCAACGCAGGAGCTATGCACGTATTAACGAAGTGTTAGAATTACCTAACCTAATCGAGATCCAAACCGCTTCTTATGAATGGTTCTTAGAAGAAGGTTTGAGAGAGATGTTCCAGGATATCTCTCCAATTGAAGACTTTACAGGAAATCTATCACTTGAGTTTGTGGATTATAGTTTGGGTGATCCGAAATATCCTGTAGACGAAGCAAAGGAAAGAGACGTGACATACAATGCTCCCCTTCGCGTGAAGGTTCGTTTAATTAATAATGAAACCGGAGAAGTAAAGGAACAGGAAGTGTTTATGGGTGACTTCCCGTTAATGACAGATACGGGAACATTTATTATCAATGGAGCGGAGCGTGTTATTGTATCACAGCTTGTACGTTCCCCAAGTGTTTATTATAACGAAAAAATTGATAAAAATGGAAAACGCGGTATTACAACAACAGTTATTCCAAACCGTGGAGCATGGTTAGAATTTGAAACAGATGCAAAAGATGTTGCTTATGTTCGTATTGACCGTACTCGTAAATTACCAATTACTGTTCTATTAAGAGCTTTAGGATTTGGAACAGATCAAGAGATTGTTGATTTGTTAGGCGAGAATGAATATTTACGAAATACGTTAGAAAAAGATAATACAGAGAACGCTGAAAAAGCTCTTTTAGAAATCTATGAGCGTTTACGTCCTGGTGAACCGCCAACAGTAGATAATGCGAAGAGTCTATTAGTATCTCGTTTCTTTGATCCGAAACGCTATGATTTAGCGCATGTGGGCCGTTATAAAATGAATAAAAAGCTCCATATTAAAAATCGTTTATTCAACCAGGTGCTTGCTGAGCCTGTTGTAGATCCAGAAACTGGAGAAGTTATTGCGAATCAAGGCGATCGTCTGGAAAGAAAATTATTAGATAAGATTCTTCCATATCTTGAGCGTAAGGAAGATCGTTTTGGAGATAAAACTATTACACCGCATGACGGGGTTTTGGAAGAAGAAATCACGATACAATCTGTGAAAATTCTTGACCCTACAGATCCAAATGGAGAACGTGAACTGACTGTAATCGGAAATGGGGAAGTAACGAAAGAAATAAAAAATATCACACCAGCTGATATTTTAGCTTCTATCAGTTATTTCTTTAACTTGCTTCACCAAGTAGGAGATACAGATGATATTGACCATCTGGGGAATCGTCGCCTGCGTTCAGTCGGTGAATTATTACAAAATCAATTCCGTATCGGATTATCCCGTATGGAACGTGTTGTTCGTGAAAGAATGTCTATTCAAGATACTTCGAGCGTAACACCGCAGCAATTGATTAATATTCGCCCGGTTATTGCATCGATTAAAGAATTCTTTGGCAGCTCGCAGTTGTCACAATTTATGGATCAGACAAATCCGTTGGGTGAATTGACGCATAAACGTCGTCTGTCAGCACTTGGACCTGGTGGTTTGACACGTGAACGTGCCGGTTTTGAAGTGCGTGACGTTCACTACTCTCACTATGGCCGTATGTGTCCAATTGAGACGCCGGAGGGACCGAATATCGGTTTGATTAACTCTCTATCCAGCTATGCACGAGTAAATAAGTTTGGATTTATTGAATCGCCATATCGTCGTGTTGACCCTGAAACTGGAAAGGTAACAAGTACAATTGATTACCTTACTGCGGATGAACAAGATAATTATGTCGTTGCACAGGCAAACTCGCCGTTAGATGATGATAACTTCTTTGTAAACGAGGAAGTAACTGCTCGTTTCCGTGAAGATAATATTATTGTATCCCGCGATAAAATTGATTATATGGATGTATCACCGAAACAGGTTGTATCTGCAGCGACTGCATGTATTCCATTCTTGGAAAATGATGACTCCAACCGTGCATTAATGGGAGCTAACATGCAACGTCAGGCAGTTCCATTGATGAATCCAAAGGCTCCAATCGTTGGTACAGGTATGGAATATGTGAATGGTAAAGACTCTGGTGCTGCTGTTATCTGTCGTCATGACGGGGTCGTAGAGCGCGTGGAAGCGAAGACCGTTATTGTACGTCGTATTTCAAATGTGGATGGCAAAGAAGTAGAAGGCGATGTAGATCGTTACGGATTACAGAAGTATAAGCGTTCCAACCAGGGAACTTGTTATAATCAGCGCCCGATTGTTGCTGAAGGAGATCGTGTAACAAAAGGTGAAGTTCTCGCTGATGGACCTTCTATGGAAGATGGAGAATTAGCATTGGGTCAAAACGTTCTTGTAGGCTTCATGACTTGGGAAGGTTATAACTACGAGGATGCCATCATTATGAGTGAACGACTTGTAAAAGATGATGTATATACTTCTATCCATATTGAAGAGTTTGAATCAGAATCTCGTGATACAAAACTTGGACCAGAGGAAATTACAAGAGATATTCCTAACGTTGGGGAAGATGCACTTAAAAACCTTGATGAACATGGAATTATCCGTGTCGGTGCAGAAGTAACTGACAGTGATATTCTTGTAGGGAAAGTGACACCTAAAGGAATGACGGAGCTTTCAGCAGAAGAACGCTTATTACATGCGATTTTTGGTGAGAAAGCACGTGAAGTAAGGGATACATCCTTACGCGTTCCTCATGGCGGCGGCGGAATCGTCTTAGATGTAAAAATCTTTAATCGTGAAGATGGCGACGAGTTACCACCAGGTGTAAATCAGCTTGTTCGTGTATATATCGTTCAAAAACGTAAAATACATGAAGGAGATAAAATGGCAGGCCGTCACGGTAACAAAGGGGTTATCTCCAAAATCTTACCGGAAGAGGATATGCCATTCTTGCCAGACGGTACACCAATTGATATTATGTTGAACCCTTTGGGGGTACCATCACGTATGAACATCGGACAGGTGTTTGAACTGCATTTAGGAATGGCTGCCAGACAGCTTGGATTACATGTAGCAAGTCCGGTATTTGATGGTGCAACAGAGGAAGATGTTTGGGAAACACTTGAAGAAGCAGGTATGCCGAGAGATGCGAAGACAGTTCTTTATGATGGGCGTTCAGGTGAAGCTTTTGACAACCGTATATCTGTAGGTGTCATGTACATGATTAAACTTGCGCATATGGTTGATGATAAACTGCATGCTCGTTCAACCGGACCATACTCTCTCGTAACACAGCAGCCGCTTGGTGGTAAAGCACAATTCGGTGGACAACGTTTTGGTGAGATGGAAGTTTGGGCATTGGAAGCTTATGGTGCTGCATATACACTTCAAGAGATCTTGACTGTTAAATCAGATGATACAGTTGGTCGTGTGAAGACATATGAAGCGATCGTAAAAGGTGATAATGCACCTGAACCGGGTGTTCCTGAATCGTTTAAAGTATTGATCAAAGAGCTTCAAAGTCTTGGTATGGATGTTAAGATGCTTTCTAGTACAGAAGATGAAATTGATATGCGTGAACTAGAGGACGACGACAGTCAAACGTCGACGAAGCTTAACATTGAAGTGGAAGAACCGTTAAATCAATAAAATTTGTGCAGCAATGGTTTAAACTTCTCATGTGATGTGGTGACTTCTATGTTGCCCACACGATGTGGGCAACATAGAAGTTCCTTTTCTTTTGAACCATTCTGCTCTTTCTATAAAATTTCGTTTAAAGAAATCCCAGACTTTCGCCAAGACATGACGATAAGCCAGGTTTTCTCAAACTTTCTTAACTTGTAAAAGAGGATGTTCAAAAAGTTCAACAAAAATGACACAGCGAATTTCTGCGTTGACGAGATTTTTCCGATACTCACGTATTTAAAAGCATACGCTCCGTTCGTAAAAATCTCGTCGCCTTGAACTTCTTGGTCTTTTTCATCGAACTTTTTGAACATACATTAAAAGGGAGGATTGCCCCTTGTTGGATGTAAATAATTTTGAGTACATGAAAATAGGGCTCGCTTCACCAGAAAAGATTCGTTCTTGGTCTTATGGAGAAGTGAAAAAACCAGAAACAATTAACTACCGTACTTTAAAACCGGAAAAAGACGGGTTGTTCTGTGAGCGTATCTTTGGCCCACAGAAGGATTGGGAATGTCATTGTGGTAAATATAAACGCGTTCGTTACAAAGGTGTTGTCTGTGACCGTTGTGGTGTAGAGGTGACAAAAGCTAAAGTACGCCGTGAGCGTATGGGGCATATTGAACTTGCTGCTCCAGTATCACACATTTGGTATTTCAAAGGAATCCCGAGCCGTATGGGGTTAGTATTAGATATGTCTCCTCGTGCATTAGAGGAAGTTATCTACTTTGCAGCATATATCGTAACAGATCCGGGAAGTACACCGCTTGAGAAGAAGCAGCTGCTTTCTGAGAAAGAATTCCGTTCTTATTATGATAAATACGGCAATAACTTCAAAGCTCAGATGGGCGCAGAAGCTATCCGTAAATTATTGCAGGATCTTGACTTGGAAAAAGAAGTTGATGCATTGCGTGAAGAGCTGAAAACAGCTCACGGCCAACGCCGTACTCGTGCAATTAAACGTTTGGAAGTAATGGAAGCATTTCGTAACTCTGGAAACGATGCAAGCTGGATGATTTTAGATGTTCTTCCGGTTATTCCTCCAGAAATTCGTCCAATGGTTCAATTAGACGGCGGACGTTTTGCTACTTCTGATTTAAATGACCTTTACCGTCGTGTAATCAACCGTAACAACCGCTTAAAACGTCTGCTTGATTTAGGCGCTCCAAGCATTATTGTTCAAAATGAAAAACGTATGCTTCAAGAAGCTGTAGATGCTTTAATTGATAATGGTCGTCGCGGCCGCCCGGTTACAGGACCAGGAAACCGTCCATTAAAATCTCTTTCTCATATGCTGAAAGGGAAGCAAGGCCGTTTCCGTCAAAACCTATTAGGTAAACGTGTGGATTATTCCGGCCGTTCTGTTATCGTTGTTGGACCTCATTTGAAAATGTACCAATGCGGTCTGCCGAGAGAAATGGCATTAGAGCTGTTCAAGCCGTTTATCATGAAAGAATTAGTGGCTAGAGGTCTTGCGCACAATATTAAATCAGCGAAGAGAAAAATTGAAAGAGTGCACCCTGACGTATGGGATGTTCTTGAAGATGTAATTAAAGAGCACCCGGTACTGCTTAACCGTGCACCAACCCTTCACAGATTGGGTATTCAAGCATTCGAACCTACGTTGGTTGATGGCCGTGCAATCCGTCTGCATCCGCTTGTATGTACTGCATATAACGCTGACTTTGATGGAGACCAAATGGCTGTACACGTTCCCCTTGGAGCCGAAGCACAGGCAGAAGCCAGAATCTTAATGTTAGCAGCACAGAACATCCTTAACCCTAAGGATGGAAAACCAGTTGTTACACCATCACAGGATATGGTACTTGGAAACTATTACCTTACTTTAGAACGTGAAGGTTCAATTGGAGAAGGTTCTTACTTTAAAGACACTGATGAAGCATTAATTGCTTATCAAACTGGATATGCTCACCTGCATACACGTATTGCAGTGCAGGCATCCAGTTTAAATAACAAAACATTTACAGAAAAACAAAATAGCCAGCTATTATTAACAACTGTTGGTAAGCTGATCTTTAATGAGATTCTTCCGGATTCTTTCCCGTATATGAACGAACCTACCAAGGTGAATTTAGAAGAGAAAACACCGGAAAACTATTTTGTGGATCCTGGAACAGATATTAAAGAAGAAATTAAAAACCGTGAAGTGGTTAAGCCATTTAAGAAAGGCTTCTTAGGTGATATTATCGCTGAGGTCTTCAAGCGTTTCAAAATTACAGAAACCTCTAAGATGCTTGACCGCATGAAGGATTTAGGATTCAGTTACTCTACAAAAGCTGGTATGACAGTTGGTATCTCAGATATTGTTGTACTCCCAGAGAAACAAGGTATCTTAGACGAAGCTCAATCCAAAGTTGATAAGGTCTTAAAACAATTCCGTCGTGGTCTGATTACAGAGGAAGAACGCTATGATCGTGTAATTGCTATCTGGTCAGAAGCGAAGGATGTTATTCAGGACCGCTTGATGGGGTCATTGAGCAACCGAAACCCAATCTACATGATGAGTGATTCCGGTGCCCGTGGTAACGCATCAAACTTCACACAGCTTGCTGGTATGCGTGGATTGATGGCTGACCCATCTGGTAAAATCATTGAAATTCCAATCAAATCAAGTTTCCGTGAAGGTTTAACCGTAATGGAATACTTTATTTCCACCCATGGTGCGCGTAAAGGTCTTGCCGATACAGCACTGAAAACAGCCGATTCAGGTTACTTGACTCGTCGTCTTGTAGACGTTGCACAGGATGTTATCATCCGTGAAGCAGATTGTGGAACGGACCGCGGCCTGAAAGTTGCTGCTCTTGTAGATGGATCAGAAGTTATCGAACCATTGTTAGACCGTTTGATTGGCAGAACAGCATTCGAAGACGTAAAACATCCTGAAACTGGTGAATTCATTGTAAAGAAAAATGAACTCATCCATGAAGATCAGGCGAAAACGATTGTGGAAGCTGGTATCGAAGAAGTAACAATCCGTACAGCCTTCACTTGTAACACGAAACATGGTGTATGTCAGAAATGTTATGGCCGTAACTTAGCTACTGGGTCAGACGTTGAGGTTGGAGAAGCGGTTGGGATTATCGCAGCACAATCCATCGGTGAGCCGGGTACACAGTTAACAATGCGTACCTTCCATACTGGCGGAGTTGCCGGAGATGATATTACACAAGGTTTACCTCGTATTCAGGAGCTGTTTGAAGCCCGTAATCCGAAAGGGCAGGCGGTAATTACAGAAATCTCCGGTACGGTTCTTGAAATGAAGGAAGTTAAAGATAAACAAGAAATTGTTATTCAGGGTAATGTAGAGCAGCGCAGCTATGCTGTACCTTATAACGCCCGCTTGAAAGTTCAAGAAGGAGATCAAGTGGAAACTGGGCAAGAGCTCACAGAAGGTTCCGTTGATCCAAAAGAACTTCTTCGCGTCAAAGGTGTAGAAGGCGTTCAAGACTACTTGCTTAAAGAAGTACAACGTGTATATCGTATGCAAGGTGTAGAAATCGGAGATAAACACGTCGAAGTAATGGTTCGCCAAATGCTTCGTAAGATCCGTGTTGTATCTTCTGGAGATACAGATGTATTGCCAGGCTCTCTGCTTGAATTACATCAATTCAAAGATGCAAACCACAAAGTATTCAAGGAAGGCGCAGATCCTGCTACAGGCCGCCCGGTATTACTTGGTATTACAAAAGCATCTCTTGAAACTGACTCATTCCTGTCAGCTGCATCCTTCCAGGAAACTACACGTGTCCTGACAGATGCTGCTATTAAAGGAAAACGTGATGAATTACTTGGCCTGAAAGAGAATGTTATTATTGGTAAACTTGTTCCAGCCGGTACAGGAATGCCGCAATATCGTACTTTAGAAGCTGAACTTGATGTGCCGGAATCTGATGAAGAAATAACAGATGAAGAAAGCACACAAAGAGTATAAAATGAAATGTTGAACAGGAAGGGGATTATCCCTTCTTGTGATCACCTTGTAAGTTATTTTTGGGAGCACCGAAAAAATACCAAGAATATATTGACAAACAATATATAGGGTGGTATTATATTCAAGGTGCTTCTGATTATGCTTGCAAAAGTAATTTTCGGAGCAGACCATAAAATCGGAACTTCGGTTTACTTTAAACGATAATAACAAAAACAATCTGAGTATAGGTTAATTATTTTTCGCAAAAATTGTGAGAGATTTTTTTATCGCTAAAAATGAACCACCTGGATGTGTGGTATTACAAAAGGTTGTTATTTGATTACTAAATTGAAATTGAGAGGAGGAAGATTCAATGCCAACAATTAATCAGCTAGTTCGTAAAGGCCGTGTGACAAAGACAAAAAAATCTGACTCACCTGCACTTAATAAAGGCTACAACAGCTTTAAAAAGAAAATGACTGATCAGAGCTCTCCGCAGAAACGTGGTGTATGTACTCGTGTAGGTACATTAACTCCTAAGAAACCAAACTCTGCACTTCGTAAATATGCGCGTGTACGTTTGTCTAACAACATGGAGGTAACTGCATACATTCCTGGAATTGGTCACAACCTGCAAGAACACAGTGTTGTTCTTATCCGTGGCGGTCGTGTAAAAGACTTACCGGGGGTACGTTATCATATCGTACGTGGAGCACTTGATACTGCTGGAGTAGAAGGCCGTATGCAAGGACGCTCTAAATATGGAACGAAAAGACCTAAAAAATAAGTAATTTAAATAATATAAGGGAAAGGAGGATGTACAATGCCTCGTAAAGGTCCAGTACCAAAGCGTGATGTATTACCAGATCCGCTTTATAACTCAAAATTAGTTACACGCCTCATCAACCAGATTATGGTAGACGGGAAGCGTGGAAAAGCACAAAAAATCCTTTATAATGCGTTTGAATTAGTTGCTGAAAGAAGTGGCCAAAACGCAATGGAAGTTTTTGAGCAAGCAATGAAAAATGTTATGCCAGTACTTGAAGTACGTGCCCGCCGTGTTGGTGGTTCAAACTATCAAGTACCAGTGGAGGTTCGTCCAGAACGTCGTCAAGCTTTAGGATTACGTTATATTGTTAACTACTCCCGTCTGCGCGGAGAAAAAACAATGGAAGAACGTCTTGCTAATGAAATTCTTGATGCTTCTAATAATACAGGAGCTGCTGTTAAGAAAAGAGAAGATATGCATAAAATGGCAGAAGCGAACAAAGCATTCGCTCACTACCGTTGGTAATATAAATCTAACAAAAGCTTTCTATAGGAAGGAGAAGAATACATGGCTAGAGAGTTCTCCTTGGAAAAGACACGTAATATCGGTATCATGGCGCACATTGACGCGGGTAAAACCACTACTACTGAGCGTATTCTTTTCTATACAGGACGTATTCATAAAATTGGTGAAACACATGAAGGTGCATCTCAAATGGACTGGATGGAGCAGGAGCAGGAGCGTGGAATCACAATTACTTCCGCCGCAACAACTGCTGCTTGGAAAGACCACCGTATTAATATCATCGACACACCTGGACACGTAGACTTCACAGTTGAAGTTGAACGTTCTCTTCGTGTACTGGATGGTGCGGTAACAGTACTAGATGCACAATCTGGTGTTGAACCACAAACGGAAACAGTATGGCGTCAAGCGACAACATACGGTGTTCCACGTATCGTTTTCATTAACAAAATGGATAAAACAGGTGCAGATTTCTTGTATTCAACCAATACATTAAAAGAACGCCTTGGTGCAAACGCGCATCCAATCCAAATGCCTATCGGTGCTGAAGACGAATTCAGTGGAATTATTGATTTAGTTAAGATGGAAGCTCATATCTATCTTGATGATCTAGGTCAAACTGATGAAACTACTGAAATCCCTGCTGAGTTAAAAGACGAAGCTGAAGAGCTGCGTGCTAACTTGGTGGAAGCAGTAGCTGAAACAGACGAAGAGCTGATGATGAAGTATCTTGAAGGAGAGGAAATCTCTAACGAGGAGCTTGCAAATGCAATTCGTCAGGCAACATTAAATGTAGACTTCTACCCAGTACTTTGCGGATCTGCATTTAAAAACAAAGGTGTTCAGTTAATGCTGGATGCAGTACTTGCTTATCTTCCGGCTCCAACAGACGTGCCTCCAATCGAAGGTATCGTTCCTGGAACAGAAGAAAAAGTAACTCGCCCATCATCTGATGATGCGCCGTTCTCTGCATTAGCATTTAAAGTTATGACGGACCCTTATGTTGGTAAATTAACATTCTTCCGTGTGTACTCAGGTACACTTAACTCAGGTTCTTACGTAAAGAACTCTGTAAAAGATAAACGTGAGCGTATTGGGCGTATCCTGCAAATGCACGCAAACTCTCGTGAAGAGATTTCTGTTGCTTACTCAGGTGAAATTGCTGCTGCAGTAGGTTTGAAGGATACAACAACAGGTGATACACTATGTGACGAAAAGGATCTAGTTATTCTTGAGTCTATGGAGTTCCCTGAACCAGTTATCTCGGTTGCTATTGAGCCAGAAACAAAAGCAGACCAGGATAAAATGGGTATTGCTCTATCAAAACTTGCGGAAGAAGATCCAACTTTCCGCACAGAAACAAATACAGAAACTGGACAAACTATCATCTCTGGTATGGGTGAGCTTCACCTTGATATCATTGTTGACCGTTTAAAACGTGAATTTAAAGTTGGCGCAACTGTTGGTGCTCCACAAGTTTCTTACAGAGAAACTTTCCGTGCTGCTGCTGAAGTAGAAGGTAAATTCGTACGTCAGTCTGGTGGACGTGGACAATTCGGTCACGTTTGGGTTAAATTTGAGCCAAACGAAGAAGGCGCTGGATTCGAATTTGTTAACAATATTGTTGGTGGTGTTGTTCCTCGTGAATACATCCCGGCTGTTCAACAAGGTATCGAAGAATCCATGGAAAATGGCGTTCTTGCCGGATATCCGTTAATTGATGTGAAAGCTACATTATATGATGGAAGCTATCACGATGTCGATTCCAACGAAATGGCGTTTAAAGTAGCTGCTTCTATGGCACTTAAAGCTGCTAAAAATAAATGTAACCCAGTTCTGCTTGAACCAATGATGAGAGTAGAAATTGTTGTCCCAGAAGAATATATGGGAGACATCATGGGTGATGTAACATCCCGTCGTGGACGCGTTGAAGGTATGGAAGCCCGCGGAACTGCCCAGGTAGTTAAAGCGTTCGTACCACTTGCAGAAATGTTCGGTTATGCAACTGCATTACGTTCAAATACACAAGGTCGCGGAGTGTACACAATGCACTTTGACCACTATGAAGAGACACCTAAAAGCATTACAGAAGAAATTATCAAGAAAAATGCAGGTCAATAATTGATTTTTTCTTCAATCTGACGTATAACATTTAGTAAAGGCTGGGAAATTTTAACCGACTTTCCCGGCTCATAAAAATTGCTATATATTTAAAGGAGGAACTATAAATGGCTAAAGAAAAATTCGACCGCTCGAAAAGTCACGTAAACATTGGAACAATTGGTCACGTTGACCATGGTAAAACAACTTTAACTGCTGCAATCACTACAGTAATGGCAAAAAGAAATGGTGATGGCACTGCAATGGCTTATGACCAAATTGATGGTGCTCCAGAAGAGAAAGAACGCGGAATTACAATCGCAACTTCTCACGTAGAGTATGAAACTGAAACTCGTCACTATGCACACGTTGACTGCCCAGGTCACGCTGACTATGTTAAAAACATGATTACTGGTGCTGCACAAATGGACGGAGCTATCCTTGTAGTATCTGCTGCTGATGGTCCAATGCCACAAACTCGTGAGCATATCCTATTATCTCGTAACGTTGGGGTACCTTCTATCGTAGTATTCCTTAACAAAACAGATATGGTAGACGATGAAGAGCTACTTGAATTAGTAGAAATGGAAGTTCGTGATTTACTAAGCGAATATGACTTCCCTGGTGATGATGTACCAGTTATCGCTGGTTCTGCTCTTAAAGCACTTGAAGGCGTAGAAGAATATGAAGAAAAAGTTGTTGAACTTATGGCTGCAGTTGATGAATATGTTCCAACTCCAGAGCGTGATACTGACAAACCATTCATGATGCCAGTTGAGGATGTATTCTCTATCACTGGTCGTGGTACTGTTGCTACAGGTCGTGTTGAACGCGGACAAGTTCGTGTTGGAGACGAAGTAGAAATCATCGGTCTTAACGAAGAATCTTCTAAAACTACTGTAACTGGAGTAGAAATGTTCCGTAAGCTTCTTGACTATGCAGAAGCTGGTGATAACATTGGTGCATTACTACGTGGTGTTGCACGTGAAGATATCAACCGTGGTCAAGTACTTGCTAAGCCTGGTACAATCACTCCACATACTAACTTCAAAGCTGAAGTTTATGTATTGTCAAAAGACGAAGGTGGACGTCATACTCCATTCTTCACTAACTACCGTCCTCAGTTCTACTTCCGTACTACGGACGTAACTGGCGTAATCAGCCTTCCAGAAGGAACTGAAATGGTAATGCCTGGAGACAACATTGAAATGACTGTAGAACTTATTTCACCAATCGCGATCGAAGACGGAACTCGTTTCTCTATCCGTGAAGGTGGACGTACAGTTGGATCTGGCGTTGTATCTACTATCGAAAAATAATAAATGATTAAATTAAAAAGACAGCGTGACGACGCTGTCTTTTTTGCATTTTAGAATATCTTACTATGAATTTCATTAGAATATTAGAAATTAAACAGAAGACAAGGGATGCTCTGTTGCTATATGACGATAGCATTTATTTAAACCATCTAAAACAATGGAATGTGTTGTAAAGACATTTTGATTATTTTCTATTCCCTGCAGCAGCATATTGCTGGTAATACTCGTAGCGATAAAAGCACATTCATTTGTGCCGACTAATTGATTATGAGCAAGTGCTTCTTTAGGATCTGTAATTCCCATCGATACACAACGCTCCCATTGTTCATTTGTTTTTGGAAGTAATCTTGCCTGCATTTCTCCTCCCAGGCTTTTCACTCCTACAGCCGCCAGAACCCCTTCTGGAGCGCCGCCAATTCCAATGAATAAGTCTATATCACTCCGGTGGATGCAAGTTGCTATTGCAGGAATGACATCTCCTTCTTCAAACAGCTCTGTTCTGACACCTAAAGCACGTGCTTCTTCTATCCAATGATTATGTCTTTCTCTATCCTGTACAATCATTTTTAATTCTTCAAGTTTTTTTCCTTTTGCATCTGCGATAATGCGCAGATTCTTCTCGAGTGGATAATCAATATCAATCTTCCCTGCAGCTTCCGGACCAGTTACAAGCTTCTCCATGTACATATCGGGAGCATGCAGCAATGTTCCTTTCTTTGCAGCGGCAATTACAGCGATGGCATTATTCTTTCCTTTAGAAGTAGAGGTAGTTCCATCAATTGGATCAACTGCTAAATCGATACCTGCACCATTTCCAGTTCCAACTTTTTCACCGATAAATAACATTGGAGCTTCATCCATTTCTCCTTCACCAATAACTACTTCGCCATCCATAGGAATTTTATTTAGTAAAGTGCGCATAGAATCTGTAGCTGCCTGATCAGCTTCTATTTTATTTCCTGTCCCAATCCACGGATATGTCGCAAGTGCTGCTGATTCAGTAACGTGCAGAAAATCTTGAATGAACTGATTCATAACTACCATCTCCTTTAGAGTTTTAGTTTCGTGAAATAGAAATATCTAACATTTAATATTCATTGTTTTCATTACATACAGCTAAATGAATATCTAATTTAATAGTAATATAATTATCGTTTTATATCAATATCTTTTATTTATTTTTGTTTGTTATTTTTATCTTTTGTTTTGGAGGATAAAAATAGATGATTAGAGTATGCTGAATCTGGTACAAAAAGGTTGTATCCTTTTGAAATTTGATAAATCTCTTTCGCTCTACGAAAAGTAGCTCCTCCTACAGACAAGAATTTGATATGATAAAAGCGGCAGATTAAAAAGTTTTTATTTGGCTGAACAAGTATCATCAGATTCAGAAGAAATAATCTTGTTACTCAACTATTTATTTTTTCATTGCAGTAAGAGTAATGGGTAGAACGATAATTATGAACTTCGTGATGGGAGAGAGAAGATGCTGTTTAATAATACATACAGGGAAGAAATCATTGAAGCTGTTTTTGAAAAGACGAATTTTTGTTTTGTGGTTGTTAATGAACAGGGGTTAATTACGTATTTAAATAAAAATTACTGTGATTTTATTGAGGTACAACTAAAGGATGTACTCGGTAAACATGTAGCAGATGTTATTGAAAATACAAGAATGCATATTGTCGCACAGACGGGCAAAGAAGAAATTGCTGATCTGCAGTATATAAAAGGGAATCATATGATTGCTAATCGTATACCGCTGTTTGCTCACGGGAAGTTAGTTGGTGCGGTTGGAACAGTCCTTTATAAAGATACGGAAGAGTGGAAGAAAATGAATTCTCATATTAAGGATTTATTAATGGAAATTGAAAACTACCAGAAAAAGTTAAGTAATCCAAGAGGAGCGAGTTATTCATTACAGGATGTTGTTGGAAGCTCTGTCCAAATAAATGAGATTAAAGAAAAGATAAAGAAGGTTTCGTCAGGAGACGCCTCTATTTTATTAGAGGGAGGAAGCGGTACGGGAAAGGAACTTTTTGCGCATAGTATTCATAATTTAAGTGAACGCAGTGCGAAGCCATTTATAAAAGTAAATTGTGCTGCGATCCCGATGGAATTGCTGGAGTCTGAATTATTTGGTTATGAGGGCGGTGCATTTACAGGAGCTAAGAAAGAAGGAAAGCTGGGTAAATTCCAATTGGCTGATGGAGGTACTCTTTTTTTGGACGAGATTGGAGACATGCCAATAAATGCCCAAGTAAAAATCCTTCGTGCTCTGCAGGAGGGTGAGATTGAAGTAATTGGTACAGAAAGGACACAGAAGATCGATGTACGTATTATTTCTGCAACAAATCAGTCCATTGAAAAGCTGATAAAGGAAAATCGCTTTCGGGAAGATCTTTATTATCGTATTAATGTAATTTCAATTAAGATTCCTTCTCTCAAGGAAAGGGTAGAAGATATTCGTGTAACTGCGAAGTTTTTACTTGATAAAATTACTCAAGGTACGGGAAAGCGGGTAATCAGCTTCAGTGATTCTGTCATGCAATTTTTTATGCACTATGACTGGCCTGGGAACGTTCGTGAACTGGAAAATGTGATTGAATCTGCGGTGCACCTGACAAACACAGAAATTATTGAATTGAAAGATTTACCGGATCATATGCAGCAGAGTCTTTATATAACGGAAGAGGGCATGGGATTAAAGGAGATTATGGCCAATGCAGAAAAACAGGCTATTACAGGTGCGATCAGTCAATCAAATGGAGATAAAATAAGTGCTGCTGGTTTGCTTGGTATCAGTAAATCCAGTTTCTATGAGAAAGCGAAAAAGTATGATTTATAAATTCCTGAAATATGGAATGTACTCCATGAATCTGGAAACGTCATAAATTCTGCTTTGGAAGGGTTTACAAAAATATAAATTAGAAGAAAAAATCTATAGTCCAGGAATCTGGACTATAGATTTTTTGGCTTTTAGCTTCTTTTGTTGACAGTTCTTTATTTTCTTATGTAATCAATTTTGGCATATTTTTTGCTGGTATACTGTGGAGGGGGGAGAAGCAGATGAAAACAATTTATACATCTTTTGAAGACGCAGTGAAAAATATTCAAGACGGCTCCACAATTATGGTAGGGGGCTTCGGACTCGTGGGCATACCTGAGAATCTTATTTTAGCATTAGTAAATTCACAGGTTAAGCATCTTACTGTTATATCAAATAATTGTGGTGTAGATGACTGGGGACTTGGATTACTTCTGAAAAATAAGCAGATTGATAAAATGATTGGTTCCTATGTTGGCGAGAATAAGGAGTTCGAGCGGCAGGTGCTGGCTGGTGAACTGGAGGTTGAGCTGACACCTCAAGGTACACTTGCAGAGAGAATACGGGCAGGTGGAGCGGGAATTCCGGCATTTTATACACCGGCTGGGGTTGGTACACCAATTGCAGACGGAGGAGAGGTGCGCATCTTTGACAATAAAGAATATTTGCTGCAAACAGCACTAAAGGCAGACTTCAGTTTGATCAGAGCTGCTGTCGGCGATTATGCAGGGAATTTGGTTTATAACAAGACTGCAAGAAATTTCAATCCGATGATGGCAGCAGCTGGGAAAGTAACGATTGCAGAAGTGGAGCAGCTTGTTGAAACAGGTTCTATTGATCCGGATCATGTTCATACCCCAGGGATCTATGTTCAGGGGTTGATTGAAGGTAAACAGGAAAAACGTATAGAGCGTTTAACAGTAAGACAGGGAATGTAAATTTAGCGAAGGAGGACATAACAGGTGATAAAACAATTAGATAAAGTATCTGTCAGAGAAAGGATTGCAAGGCGGGCTGAGAAAGAAATTGAAAGCGGTTACTACGTTAATCTTGGAATCGGAATGCCGACAATGGTTGCCAATTATATTCAGGAGGGGAAGCAAGTTGTTCTCCAATCGGAAAATGGTCTGCTTGGTATTGGCAAGTCTCCTTTAGAAACAGAGGTTGATCCCGATTTGATTAATGCGGGCAAGGAGACAGTAACAGCACAGGCAGGTGCATCCTACTTCAGTAATGCAGAATCATTTGCAATGATTCGGGGGGAGCATTTAAACCTTGCAATTTTGGGAGGTATGGAGGTTTCCGAAGCTGGTGATCTGGCTAACTGGATGATTCCGGGAAAAATGATTAAAGGTATGGGAGGTGCGATGGATATTGTGCATGGCGCGAAAAAAATTGTTGTTATTATGGACCATGTGAATAAGCATAACGAGCCGAAAATATTAAAAAAATGCAGTCTTCCATTAACAGGGGAACAGGTGGTGAACCGAATAATTACGGATCGTGCAGTAATGGATGTAGAAGAAAACGAGCTTGTACTGGTTGAAGTAGCAGAAGGGTGGACAGTTGAAGAGGTTATAGCATCAACAGAGGCAGAGCTCAAAATTAGCGACTATTTACAAACAGGAGCTTACTAAAATGATTCTTTGATGTGAAGGTATTTTTTAGATAAAAAGGGGGATCTTTGAAGTGGTGGAAAATAAGGTGGTTTTTATAACCGGAGCAGCAAGCGGTATTGGATATGAAATTGGTTGTGAATTTGCAAAGAATGGTGCAAAGGTAGTTTTATCAGATGTAAATGAGGAGAAAGTAAAGGAGGTTTCGGAGAATTTAAAACAGGAGAGCTATGACTGTATTGGTCTGAAATGCGATGTTACGAATGAAGAAGAGCTCAAGCAGGCTTTAGATGAAACGATAGAAAAATACGGAAGAATGGATGTTTTAATTAATAACGCAGGATTGCAGCATGTATCCGCTATGGAAGATTTTCCGACTGAAAAGTTTGAGTTCATGATAAAAGTAATGCTGACAGCTCCGTTTATGGCAACAAAACATATTTTCCCGGTTATGAAAGAACAGGGATTTGGAAGAATTATTAATATGGCATCGATTAATGGTCTGATTGGTTTCGCCGGAAAGGCGGCATATAACAGTGCCAAGCATGGAGTGATTGGTTTAACAAAAGTGGCTGCTTTAGAGGGCGCAGCGGAGGGCGTCACAGTGAATGCTATCTGTCCGGGATATGTAGATACACCACTCGTACGCGGGCAATTTGAAGATCTGGCAAAGAATCGGGATATCCCGGTTGAGAAAGTACTGGAGGAAGTATTATACCCGCTTGTACCGCAGAAACGTCTGTTGGAAGTGCAGGAAATTGCTGATTATGTGATGTTTTTAGCCAGCGAAAAAGCAAAAGGTGTTACTGGGCAGGCAATTGTATTAGATGGGGGATATACGGCGCAATAAGAAAAAATGAAGAGGTGAGAGAAAATGACTAATGTCTATCTGATTGAAGGGGCTAGATCACCGTTTGGTACATTCGGCGGCAGTTTAAAGGATATTGATCCTACGGAACTAGGTATAGCCGTCAGCAAGGAAGCAATACGTCGCAGCAATATTCGCGCCGAAGATATAGATGTAATTGTCTTAGGTAATGTCATTCATTCCGGAAAAAACGCGCCGTACCTTGCAAGGCATATTGCATTGCAAGCAGGACTGCCGCTATCCAGTCCTGCACTTGCGGTAAATCGTTTGTGTGGATCTGGGTTGCAGTCTGTGATCTCTGCAGCTCAATCCATTTTGCTTGGGGAAGGAAATGTAGCCTTGGCCGGAGGAGTCGAAAATATGAGTCAGTCTCCTTTTGTGTTAAGAGGAAGCAGATTTGGCACCAAATTAAAGACTCCGCAAGTGGATGACATGCTTTGGGCAGCTTTAACAGACGAATATATTGGCTCAGGAATGGGGGTTACTGCAGAAAACTTAGCAGAGAAATATCATATTTCCCGCGAGGATCAGGATGTATATGCTTATTTGAGTCATCAGCGGGCAGCAAAAGCACAACAGGAAGGAAGACTGGCTGAAGAAATTATCCCGATTGAATTAAAATCTAGAAAAGGCTCGATGATTGTAAATACAGATGAACATATTCGGGAAAGTACAACTGTGGAAAGGCTGGCTGGATTAAGAGCTTCTTTTAAGAAGGATGGAACGGTTACAGGAGGAAATGCAAGCGGGATTAATGATGGGGCGGGAGCTGTTATTGTAGCAAATGAAGGTTATATTGTGCAGCATCAGCTGCAGCCGCTGGCGAGAATCATATCCTGGGGCGTTGCAGGTGTGGAACCGGAATATATGGGAATTGGTCCTGTGCCGGCGATAAAGCAAGCTTTACAAAAGGCTGAGCTTACACTGGATGATATTGACTTATTTGAAGTGAATGAAGCATTTGCTGCACAATATTTAGCTGTGGAAAAGGTGCTCGATTTAGATCGTGAGAAAGTAAATGTTAATGGGGGAGCTATCGCTTTGGGACATCCGATTGGAGCCAGCGGTACAAGGGTGCTTTATTCCTTGGTAAAAGAATTGAAGAGAAGAGGGAAGAAATATGGCGTAGCCTCGCTTTGCATTGGGGGAGGACAAGGGATTGCAATGATCGTTGAAGCTAGATAACCAGAGAAACGGCGGGGCAAATTTGTTTGCCGTTATTTTTTCATGGAGCTGACAGGCAAAAGGGGTGACAGGGGCAAGCAATCGTTATTGATGGAGGGTTGTTTTGTAAGTGTCTTACAATTAGACAGGGGGGGAGTGAAGTAAATGATTTTAAGTGCAATTGGACTTATTGGTGGTTTAACCTTATTAATCGTTCTAACAATGAGAGGAATGAATCTGCTGATTGCGGCACCTTTATCAACATTATGGTTAGCAGTTTTTAGCGGGATCCCACTGTTTCCGCAATTAGTTGAAGCAGATCAAGCCAGTATGCTGGATAGTTATATGACCAGTTTTTCTGGCTTCGTTGCCAGCTGGTTTATCATGTTTTTGCTTGGTTCCATTTTTGGTAAAGTGATGGGTGATGCCAGAGCAGCTGATAGCGTATCAAAATGGGTTGTTGATAAATTAGGAGTTAAATATGCTGTTGCGGCAGTAGTAGCGGCATGTGCGATTTTAACTTATGGTGGTGTTAGTTTATTTATTGTTGGTTTTTCAGTATTTCCATTAGCGTTAAGTTTATTTAAACAGGCGAACTTACCGAGACGTTTCATTCCTGCGACTTTGGCATTCGGATCGGTTACTTTCACGATGACTTCAGCAGGTTCACCAGAAATCCAAAACTGGATTCCGATTGAATTTCTTGGAACAACCGCTTATGCAGCCTGGGAAGTTAGTTTAATTGTTGCCATTTTTATGATTATATTTGGATATTGGTTATTAAAGCACTTAATTAATCGTGCGGTTGCTAAAGGTGAGCAGTTTGAAGTTAGAGAAGGTGACCCGGTTGCAGAAGAAAAAGAATTACCCAATCCTTTATTATCAGCGGTACCGCTATTAGTCGTATTAGGAGTATCATTTATATTCCACGATACGTTAGGTACATCTGCCTTAATTATTGCCTTAACAGGAGGGATTATTGCAACATGGGCGTTGAACCATAAATATTTACCAAATGTTTGGGTGTCAGCCTCTAATGGTACGATGGGTGCATTGTTGGCTATTACGAATACGGCAGCCGTTGTGGGCTTTGGCGGGGTTGCCAGGGAAACGCAAGCCTTTAATGCGGCCGTGTCTGCTGTAACGGATATGCCAGGGAGTCCTTTAATTGGTGGAGCAATTGCGATTGGTGTTATTGCAGGACTAACAGGATCATCATCAGGTGGACAGCAGATAGCCTTGCCACTCGTTTCACCACATTATATAGATATGGGCGTAGACCCTGAAGCACTTCACCGTGTAGCAGCAATCTCATCAGGGGCATTAGACACATTGCCGCATGGCGGTTATGTTGTTACAACCATCAGGGCGATCTGTGGGGAAACGCATAAAGATGCCTACGCACCTTTTGCTGCAGTAACAGTTATCGTTCCGATATTAGGTGTCATTTTAGCCATTGCGTTATTTTCATTAGGGATGTAAGTGATCTGATTAGGTGAAAAAAGGCACTAGGGGGAATTCTATTGCGAGTTTTAACTTCGTTTTTTGACAGAATAGTACAACGATATTTACCAGATGCATTTTTATTTGCGATTATTTTAACGATTTTTGTGTATTTATTAGGTGTTTTCCTTACAAATAACAGCCCGATGGAGATGGTAGCCTATTGGGGAAATGGTTTTTGGGACCTGCTTGAATTTGGCATGCAAATGTCACTGGTTGTTGTTACAGGGTATATTTTAGCAAGCACTCCTGTGGTGAAGCGGTTTTTAGCTAAACTCAGCAGGATAGCGAAGACGCCGGGGCAAGCGGTGATGCTTGTGACATTTGTTGCTTTAGTTGCCTGTTTAATAAATTATGGTTTTGGTCTTGTTGTGGGAGCATTATTTGCTGTTCATGTGGCAAAGCGAGTTCCTTCAGTGGATTACCGAATACTAATTGCCAGTGCGTACAGCGGCATGGTTATCTGGCATGGCGGTTTTTCCGGATCCGTACCACTTCTTATTGCTACTCCAGGACATTTTTTAGAAGATGCGATTGGAATAATTCCTGTTACAGAAACATTGTTCAGTTCATTTAATCTATTTATTGTGATTACACTATTAATTACACTTCCGTTTTTTAACAGGTATCTATTAAAAGGGGCAGATTCTTTAGGTAAAATAGATCCTTCATTATGGAAGGAAGAATCAGAAGAGGAAACGGGATCTCATCCGGCGGAAACACCGGCAGAAAGATTGGAGAACAGTCAGCTCTTGTCTCTTTTGATTGGCTTAATGGGTCTCGTTTTTGTCGGGTATCATTTCGTAACGAATGGATTTGATCTGAATATAAACATCGTCAATTTTATTTTTCTTTTCTTAGGGATTCTTCTTCATAGAACACCGAGACGTTTTCTGGAAACAGTAGGGAACGGTGTAAAGAATGCCGGTGGAATTATCGTACAATTCCCATTCTATGCAGGGATTATGGGAATGATGGTAGCGTCTGGATTATCCGATAAAATATCTTTATTGTTTGTCAGTTTTGCAACAGATTACACCTTGCCGATTTTTACATTTCTTAGCGCCGGATTAGTTAATGTGTTTGTTCCCTCCGGCGGCGGTCAATGGGCAGTGCAGGGTCCGATTATGATACAAGCCGCTCTTGAAATAGGTGCAGATACGGCTAAAACAGCAATGGCAGTTGCCTGGGGTGATGCCTGGACCAATATGATTCAGCCATTCTGGGCTCTCCCTGTGCTTGCTATTGCCGGGTTAAAGATCAGGGATATTATGGGGTTCTGTGTCATGATTTTATTCTTTAGCTTTATTCCAATAGCAATCGGGTTTCTACTATTATAATAGTTACTATTAATCATTAAATATTGCGGAGCGGTGAAACAGCCGGCTCCGCTTATTTGTATTGTATGTAAATAAATGAATATCCTAAAACAGCGTTCATTTTATTTAAGCCCAAGATTCAAGTGAATCATAAAACGGCATATGAAGCACTCATAGTAATATTCTGGTCAGTTGATTTATCTATATTATTGGAAGGTTATTGGAGGTGCTCCAAAATAAAAAAAGAGTAGAAATGCATCTATTACATAAGGAAGAAAAAAACTTTTAAATTTTGCTTGCAATCGTACAAGGAACTATGTATAATATAAAAATGTGCAAACTTATAGATGCTTATTTACAAGCTTGCTATGACCAAACAATTCTAGTATAATGTAATAGTTGGTCAATTAATGCGATGATGCGGAAGGTTGTTGGCACACCCGGCCCCTTTGTCATGGCGAGGTGCTAAGAAAATTTTCGCGGAGAATGTCTATAATGATATAGGCGAGAAGGAGGGAAAATGATGGCAAAAGAGAAAATCAGAATTCGTTTAAAAGCATACGATCACCGTATTTTAGATCAGTCTGCTGAAAAAATAGTGGCTACTGCAAAACGTTCCGGAGCAAAAGTGTCTGGTCCGATTCCACTGCCGACTGAAAAAGCTATTTACACAGTTCTTCGTGCGGTCCATAAGTACAAAGACTCTCGTGAACAGTTTGAAATGCGTACGCACAAGCGTCTGATCGATATTCTTGAGCCTACACCAAAAACGGTTGATGCGCTTATGCGTTTAGATCTTCCATCAGGTGTAGATATTGAAATTAAATTATAATTTGTTTTAAATACAGGAGGTGTAACGGATGACGAAAGGAATCTTAGGTCGTAAAATCGGCATGACTCAGCTTTTCTCTGAAAATGGAGAACTTGTACCAGTAACAGTTGTTCAAGCTGAGGCAAATGTTGTGTTGCAAAAGAAGACATTAGAAAATGATGGTTATGAAGCGTTGCAAATCGGTTTTGCTGATAAAAAGGAATCACGTACAAACAAAGCGGAAAAAGGTCATGCTGAGAAAGCAGGCACTGCCCCTAAGCGCTACGTTCGTGAAATCCGTGGCGCAGACGTTGAAGGCTATGAAGTTGGCCAGGAAATCAACGTTGATATCTTTGAAGCCGGAGAAAAAATTGATGTGACAGGTACATCTAAAGGTAAAGGATTCCAAGGTGCTATCAAGCGTCACAATCAACAACGCGGACCAATGTCCCACGGTTCTCATTACCATAGAGGCCCTGGTGCAATGGCTGCAATTGATGCAATGCGTGTTTTCAAAGGTAAAAAATTACCAGGTCATATGGGTTCTGAACAAAAAACAATTCAAAACCTTGAAGTGGTTAGTGTAGATGCTGAAAAGAATTTAATTCTAATCAAAGGAAATATTCCTGGTGCAAAAAAATCTTACGTGAAAATTACTAGTGCAGTAAAAGGTAACTAATCACATAAACGAAGGGAGGATATGTCATGCCTAAAGTAGCACTTTTAAAACAGGATGGAAGTAATGTTGGAGAAATCGAATTAAATGACGCTGTTTTTGGTATTGAGCCAAACACACATGTACTTCATGAAGCAGTTGTTATGCAACGTGCGTCTTTACGTCAAGGTACACACGCTGTAAAAAACCGTTCTGAAGTTCGTGGTGGAGGCCGCAAACCATGGCGCCAAAAAGGAACTGGCCGTGCACGTCAAGGATCTATCCGTTCACCACAATGGGTTGGCGGTGGAACTGTTTTCGGACCAACTCCGCGTAGCTACAGCTACAAATTACCAAAGAAAGTTCGTCGCTTAGCGTTGAAGTCTGCATTATCTTCTAAAGTGAAAGAAGAAGGCTTGTTTGTTTTAGAAGCTATCACAATTGATGCTCCAAAAACAAAAGAAGTTATTAACATCTTAAACGGATTGAAAGTTGAAGAGAAAGCACTAATCGTTCTTTCAGAGAATGATGAAACAGTTGCACGTTCTGCAAACAACTTACAAAACGTGAAGGTATTAACTGTAGAAGAATTGAATGTACTTGACTTGCTTACGCATGACAAGCTGATCATCACTAAAGATGCAGCTGAAAAAGCAGGGGAGGTGCTCGCATAATGAAAGATCTACGCGATGTAATTAAACGCCCTGTCATTACAGAGAATTCTGCTGACTTAATGGCAGAGAAGAAATACACTTTTGAAGTAGCTGTAAAAGCTAACAAAACGCAAATCAAAGATGCTGTAGAAACAATCTTTGGTGTAAAAGTAGAACAAGTAAACACAATGAACCTTAAAGGTAAATTTAAGAGAATGGGCCGTTACGGTGGATATCGCCCTGACCGCAAAAAAGCTATCGTTCAATTGACTGAGGATAGCAAAGAATTAGATTTCTTTGAGGCTTAATAAAACGAATAAATAAATTTTAGAAGTAGAAGGAGGGACAACGATGGCGATTAAAAAGTATAAACCAACCTCAAATGGTAGACGTAATATGTCTGGTTCAGATTTTGCAGAGATTACTACGAGTACCCCTGAGAAATCCCTTTTAGCTCCATTATCTAAACGTGGTGGGCGTAATAACCAAGGGAAATTAACGGTTCGTCATCACGGCGGCGGTCACAAGCGCCAATATCGTATTATCGACTTCAAACGCGATAAAGACGGTGTGCCAGGACGCGTTGCTACAATTGAATACGATCCTAACCGTTCAGCAAACATTGCATTAATTCACTATGCTGATGGTGAGAAACGTTACATCCTTGCTCCAAAAAACATTAAAGTAGGGCAAGTTATTGAATCTGGTGTGGATGCAGATATTAAAGTAGGTAACGCATTACCGCTTGGAAGTATTCCAGTAGGTACAGTTATCCATAATATTGAATTGAAACCTGGACGCGGAGGACAATTAGCACGTTCTGCTGGTGCAGAAGCTCAAATCCTTGGACGCGAAGAAAAGTACACTTTAGTACGTCTTGCTTCTGGAGAAGTTCGTTTAATCTTAACAACTTGCCGTGCTACAATTGGTCAAGTGGGTAACATTGAGCATGAACTTATCCGTGTAGGTAAAGCTGGTCGTTCCCGTTGGAAAGGTATCCGTCCAACAGTTCGCGGTTCTGTAATGAACCCTAATGATCACCCGCATGGTGGTGGTGAAGGACGCGCGCCAATCGGACGTAAATCACCAATGTCACCTTGGGGCAAACCAACACTTGGTTACAAAACACGTAAACGTAATAAACCATCTGATAAGTATATCGTTCGTAAACGTAAAAAATAAACGGAAAAACGGGCGGGCTAAAGCACCCGTCTCTAATCCCTGGAAGGAGGCTTATCCATGGGCCGTAGCTTGAAAAAAGGACCTTTTGCAGATGATCATCTATTGAAGAAAATTGAAGTGTTAAACACGGAAGACAAGAAACAGGTAGTAAAAACCTGGTCTCGCCGCTCTACAATTTTCCCGCAATTCGTAGGTCACACAGTTGCAGTATATGATGGACGTAAGCATGTGCCAGTATATATCACTGAAGATATGGTGGGTCATAAATTAGGTGAATTCGCACCAACTCGTACGTATAGAGGACACGCTGGTGACGATAAGAAAACAAAACGCTAATGAGAGGAGGTACTAGGCATGCAAGCTAAAGCCGTTGCGAAATCAGTTCGTATTGCTCCTCGTAAGGTTCGTTTAGTTGTAGATCTAATTCGAGGAAAAGAGGTTGGCGAAGCAATCGCTATTTTAAAATATACACAGCGCGGAGCTTCCCCGGTCGTAGAGAAAGTATTAAATTCTGCAGTTGCTAACGCAGAGCATAACTATGAAATGGATGCAGACAACTTAGTAGTATCTGAAGTATTTGTTAACGAAGGCGCTACTTTGAAACGTTTCCGTCCACGTGCACAAGGACGTGCAAGCAAAATCAATAAACGTACTAGCCACATCACAGTTGTGGTAACTGAAAAGAAGGAGGGATAGTCAGTGGGTCAAAAAGTAAATCCAACAGGTCTACGCGTAGGTGTCATTAAAGACTGGGAGTCTAAATGGTACGCTGGTAAAGACTATGCAGACTTATTGCATGAAGATATTAAAATCAGAGAATATCTTGAAGGACGTCTTAAAACGGCTGCTGTTTCTTCTATTGAAATTGAACGTGCAGCAAACCGTGTAAACATTACAATTCATACTGGTAAGCCAGGAATGGTAATTGGTAAAGGCGGATCTGAAGTTGAAGCTTTACGTAAATCTTTGAACAACTTAACTGGCAAACGAGTTCATATCAATATTCTTGAAATTAAAAAAGTAGATATTGATGCAACACTTGTAGCTGATAATATTGCTCGTCAATTAGAAAATCGTATTTCATTCCGTCGTGCTCAAAAGCAAGCTATCCAACGTGCGATGCGTGCTGGAGCTAAAGGAATTAAAACACAAGTATCTGGACGTCTAGGCGGTGCGGATATCGCTCGTGCAGAACATTATAGTGAAGGAACAGTGCCACTTCATACTTTACGTGCTGACATTGACTACGGTACAGCAGAAGCTGATACTACTTATGGTAAATTAGGTGTTAAAGTATGGATCTATCGTGGAGAAGTCCTTCCAACTAAAACCAATAAATAAGGGAGGGGGCTCATTACTATGTTAATGCCTAAACGTGTTAAATATCGTAGACAACATCGTGGTAAAATGAGAGGTCAAGCAAAAGGCGGTACATCTGTTTCTTTCGGAGAATACGGTTTACAAGCTCTTGAGGCTTCTTGGATTACAAGCCGCCAAATCGAGGCAGCGCGTATTGCAATGACTCGTTACATGAAGCGTGGCGGTAAAGTTTGGATCAAAATCTTTCCAGACAAACCTTACACTGCAAAGCCTTTAGAAGTTCGAATGGGTTCCGGTAAAGGTGCTCCAGAAGGATGGGTAGCAGTAGTAAAACCAGGTAAAATTATGTTTGAAATCGCAGGTGTATCTGAAGAGGTAGCTCGTGAAGCACTTCGCTTAGCTTCTCATAAATTACCTATTAAAACGAAATTCGTAAAACGTGAAGAAATTGGTGGTGAAAGCAATGAAGGCTAAAGAAATAAGAGATTTAACCACTGCCGAAATTGAACAAAATGTAAAATCATTAAAAGAAGAGTTATTTAATTTACGTTTTCAATTAGCTACTGGCCAATTGGAAAACACTGCACGTATCCGTGAAGTACGTAAATCAATCGCTCGTCTTAAAACAGTAGTTCGCCAACGCGAACTAAGCGCAAATAACTAAAGATTCCAGAGGGGAGGTTAACCTCAATGTCTGAACGTAATGATCGTAAGGTTTATACTGGTCGTGTTGTATCCGACAAAATGGATAAAACTATTACAGTTTTAGTTGAAACTTACAAATTCCATAAGCTTTATGGAAAACGTGTTAAGTATTCAAAGAAATTCAAAACGCATGATGAAAACAATGTTGCAAAAACTGGCGACATCGTACGTATCATGGAAACTCGCCCGCTATCAGCTACAAAACGTTTCCGTCTGGTAGAAGTAGTAGAAGAAGCGGTAATTATTTAATAAAGTTCGCTCGGAAGGTATCCGAAGGGAGGTCACAGTGTTATGATTCAACAAGAAACTCGTTTGAAGGTTGCAGATAACTCTGGTGCTCGTGAAGTATTAACCATTAAAGTATTAGGCGGTTCCGGTCGTAAAACTGCCAACATTGGTGATGTAATTGTTTGTACTGTCAAACAAGCAACACCAGGGGGCGTTGTCAAGAAAGGCGACGTTGTAAAAGCAGTAATTGTACGTTCTAAATCTGGCGCTCGTCGTAAAGATGGTTCTTATATCCGTTTTGATGAAAATGCTGCCGTAATTATTCGTGATGATAAAAGTCCAAGAGGAACTCGTATTTTCGGACCTGTTGCACGTGAATTACGTGATGCTCAATTCATGAAAATCGTATCTCTAGCTCCAGAAGTTTTATAATAAGAAATTTCCTCATCAAGGAGGTGCGTAAAGCATGCATGTAAAAAAAGGTGATAAAGTCAAAGTTTTATCCGGTAAAGACCGCGGTAAAGAGGGTACTGTATTAGAAGCATATCCGAAGAAAGAGCGCGTATTAGTAGAAGGCGTGAACATGATTCAAAAACATGCGAAACCTTCTCAAGACAACCCGCAAGGCGGAATCTTGAATATCGAAGCTCCAATTCACGCTTCTAATGTATTGCCAATCGATCCGAAGTCCGGAGAACCAACTCGTGTTGGCTATGAAGTAAAAGATGGTAAAAAAATCCGTATTGCAAAAAAATCCGGTGAAGCATTAGATAAATAAGTTTTTCTGTGAAAGGAGGGCTAACGCATGAACGAATTAAAACAAAAATATCAGGATGAAATCACTTCATCTTTAATGAATAAATTTAATTATGATTCCGTAATGGAAGTACCTAAAATAGAGAAAATCGTGATCAACATGGGTGTTGGTGACGCAGTACAAAATTCAAAGGCATTAGATAGTGCTGTTGAAGAATTAGCTTTAATTTCTGGTCAAAAACCATTAGTTACTCGTGCTAAGAAATCAATCGCAGGTTTCCGTCTTCGTGAAGGAATGCCAATCGGTGCAAAAGTTACTCTACGTGGAGAACGCATGTATGAGTTCCTGCAAAAACTGATTGCTGTTTCTCTTCCACGTGTACGTGACTTCCGTGGTATTTCTAAAAAAGCATTTGATGGTCGTGGAAATTACACTCTAGGTGTGAAAGAACAGTTGATTTTCCCAGAAATTAATTACGATAAAGTAAGTAAAGTTCGTGGTATGGATATTGTTATCGTAACAACATCTAACACTGACGAAGAAGCTCGTGAACTTTTAGCTGGATTGGGCATGCCTTTCCAAAAATAGACATGAGCTAATAAAAGGAGGGAAAATTTTGGCTAAAAAATCTATGATAGCGAAACAAAAGCGCCCGCAAAAATATAAAGTACAAGAGTACACACGCTGTGAACGATGTGGACGCCCGCATTCAGTAATTCGTAAATTCAAACTTTGCCGTATTTGTTTCCGTGAACTTGCCTATAAAGGTCAAATTCCTGGTGTCAAAAAAGCAAGTTGGTAATCCCCGATTCGGGAAGGAGGTAATTAGTAATGGTTATGACAGATCCAATTGCAGATATGCTTACTCGCATTCGTAATGCGAACATGGTAAAACATGAACAATTAGAGCTTCCTGCTTCTAATATTAAAAAAGAGATCGCTGATATCCTAAAGCGCGAAGGCTTTGTAAAGGATTATGAGCTAGTCGAAGACAACAAGCAAGGTATATTACGTATCTTCTTAAAATACAGTGCAAACGAAGATAGAGTTATTACAGGAATTAAACGTATCAGTAAACCAGGTTTACGCGTATATGCTAAAGCAAATGAAGTACCTCGTGTATTGAACGGTCTTGGCATTGCTATCGTATCAACTTCTAACGGAATGCTTTCTGATAAAGAAGCACGTTCCCAGGCAGTTGGCGGCGAAGTATTAGCGTACGTTTGGTAATCACTATTTTTTAATGAGGAGGTGTAGGGAATGTCTCGTGTCGGACTTAAGCCTGTAGAAATTCCAGAAGGTGTAGAGTTGAAATTCAACGGAACTACACTAACAGTCAAAGGACCAAAGGGTGAATTAACAAGAGATTTTCATCCAGATATTAAAATTAACGTTGAGGGTAATATTTTAACTGTAGCTCGCCCGAGTGATCATAAAGACCACCGCGCACTACATGGTACTACTCGCAGCTTAATCAATAACATGGTGGTTGGAGTAAGCAAAGGTTTTGAAAAATCATTGGAAATTAACGGTGTTGGTTACCGTGCTCAAAAGCAGGGAAACAAAACTGTTGTTAACGCTGGTTATTCACATCCTGTTGAACTTGAACCCATTGACGGTATTGAAATCGAAGTACCTAAAAACACACAAATCATTGTTAAAGGTATCGATAAAGAATTAGTAGGAGCAGTTGCTGCTAATATCCGAGCAATCCGCCCGCCAGAGCCTTATAAAGGTAAAGGAATTAAATATGCGGATGAATATGTACGTCGTAAAGAAGGTAAAACTGCTAAGTAAGTTTTTTAGCCCGAGAAAGGAGTGACCCAGATGATCACAAAGCCTGACAAAAATGTTACTCGTAAAAAACGTCACAATCGTGTACGTAAAACATTATCAGGAACTGCAGAGCGTCCACGTTTAAACGTGTATCGTTCTAACAAAAATATTTATGCTCAATTAATTGATGATGTAAATAATGTAACCCTGACAAGCGCTTCTACAGTAGATAAAGAGCTTGGAATTAACGGCGGCAATGTTGACGCTGCGAAAGAAGTAGGGACAGCTATTGCAAAACGTGCAATTGATAAAGGATATAAATCCATCGTATTTGATCGTGGAGGTTATTTATATCATGGACGTATCAAAGCTTTAGCAGAGGCTGCTCGTGAGGAAGGCCTTGAATTTTAAAAGTAAAAGGAGGTAACCATCTATAATGATTACGAATATTGATCCGAGCAAATTAGATCTTGAAGAACGTGTTGTTACGGTCAACCGTGTTGCAAAGGTTGTAAAAGGTGGACGTCGTTTCCGCTTCGCAGCATTAGTAGTTGTCGGTGACAAAAACGGTCATGTAGGTTTCGGTACTGGTAAAGCACAAGAAGTACCTGAAGCTATTAAAAAAGCAGTAGATGATGCAAAGAAAAACTTAATTACTGTACCAATCGTAGGCACAACCATTCCACATCAAATTCATGGACAGTTTGGTTCTGGTAACGTATTGATGAAGCCGGCTTCTGAAGGTACTGGAGTTATCTCTGGTGGTCCAGTACGTGCGATTTTAGAGCTTGCTGGTGTAGGTGATATCCTGACTAAATCACTAGGATCCAACACACCAATCAACGTAATCCGTGCTACATTGAACGGTTTAACTAATTTAAAAACAGCTGAAGACGTAGCTAAATTACGTGGAAAGTCTGTTGAAGAACTGTTAGGATAAGGAGGGAAACACAATGTCTAAAAAATTGGAAATAACCCTCACTCGTAGTGTTATCGGCGGCACTGACGTTCAACGTAAAACTGTTGAGGCGTTAGGGTTAAAGAAAATTCGTCAATCGGTTGTACGTGAAGATACTCCAGCCGTTCGCGGTATGGTCAACAGAGTGTCCCACTTATTGACAGTTAAAGAAGTTTAATTAAATTTTGTGTAAAGAGGAGGTGCTCGCATGAAACTTCATGAATTAAAAGCAGCAGAAGGATCCCGTAAAGAAAGAAACCGTGTAGGTCGCGGAACATCTTCAGGTAACGGTAAAACTTCTGGTCGTGGACATAAAGGACAAAAAGCACGTTCCGGTGGTGGAGTAAGACTTGGTTTTGAAGGTGGTCAAATGCCTTTATTCCAACGTTTACCAAAACGTGGTTTTACTAACATTAACCGCAAAGAATATGCGATTGTGAACCTTGACACGCTTAATCGCTTTGAAGAAGGAACTGAAGTTACTCCAGAGCTATTATTAGAAACTGGTGTCGTAAGCAAATTGAATGCTGGAGTTAAGATTCTTGGAAAAGGGCAATTAGAAAAGAAACTGACTGTTAAAGCTCATAAATTCTCTGCATCTGCAAAAGAAGCAATTGAAGCAGCGGGCGGTCAATCTGAGGTGATCTAATTTGTTTCAGACACTCTCCAATTTTTTGCGTGTAGCAGATATAAGAAATAAAATTATATTTACACTGCTTATGCTTATTGTATTCCGTATCGGCACGTTTATTACCGTGCCTTTTACAGATAAAGCTGCTATTGATTTTATGATGAATCAGCAAAGCATGTTTGGCTTTATCAATACATTTGGCGGCGGAGCATTGCAAAATTTCTCTATCTTCGCGATGGGAATTATGCCTTACATCACCGCATCAATCATCATGCAGCTGCTGCAAATGGATGTTGTTCCGAAGTTTGCTGAATGGAAGAAGCAAGGAGAAATGGGACGTAAGAAAATTGCACAAGTAACACGTTATGCGGCTATTGGTATAGCGTTTGTTCAAGCGATTGCTATGTCTATTGGCTTTAATGCCATGGCAGGCGGATTACTGATTCATGATCCTGGCGTAATGAAATTCTTAATGATTGCTATCGTGTTAACAGGCGGAACAGCTTTTCTAATGTGGTTAGGGGAACAGATTACTGCTCACGGTGTTGGTAATGGTATTTCTGTCATTATCTTCGGCGGTATCGTTGCTGCTATTCCGAACGGCGCTGGACAACTGTACAACCAATACTTCTCTAATCCGGGAAGTGAGTTGTTTATCAATATCGTTATTGTAGCGTTAATTGTACTGGTTATCATTGCGGTTACGGTCGGAATTATTTTCGTAAACCAAGCATTACGGAAAATTCCAGTGCAGTATGCGAAGAAATTAGTAAATCGTTCACCTGTAGGAGGTCAATCAACACATTTGCCTATTAAGGTAAATGCGGCAGGGGTAATTCCAGTAATTTTTGCGATTGCCTTTATGATTGCTCCATCTACTATTGCTGGATTTTTTGAAGGAAACCAAGTAGCAAATATCGTGACATACATTTTTGATTACACACAGCCTATTGGTATGGTAATCTATGTTGCACTGATTATTGCTTTCTCATATTTCTATACATTTGTTCAGGTTAACCCGGAGCAAATGTCAGAGAACTTGCAAAGACAAGGTGGCTATATCCCTGGTATTCGCCCGGGACACAATACAGAAGAATATTTAACAAGGGTTATTAACCGACTGACCTTTGTTGGGGCGCTATTCTTAGCAGCCGTCTCTGTATTCCCAATTATCTTGGGCAGTCTTGCAAATTTACCATCGACAGTACAGATCGGCGGTACTAGCTTAATAATCGTTGTCGGTGTCGCATTAACAACGATGAAACAATTAGAAGGTCAGCTTGTGAAACGACATTATAAAGGGTTTATTAAGTAAATTTCCTGCCTACAAAAGCGAGGGGAAACAATTGAATTTGATCTTAATGGGATTACCTGGTGCCGGTAAAGGCACACAGGCCGAAAAAATTAATGAAAAATACAATATCCCTCACATTTCAACTGGGGATATGTTCCGGTTAGCTATTAAAGAAGGTACAGACCTTGGTAAAAAAGCGAAGGAATATATGGACCAAGGAAATCTTGTTCCAGATGAAGTAACAATCGGTATTGTCAAAGAGCGCCTGGCGAAGGATGATTGTGCAGATGGGTTTCTATTAGACGGATTCCCGCGTACAATTGCTCAAGCTGAAGCACTGCAAGAATTGACAGCTGATTTGAATAAAACCATCGACTATGTATTACATGTGGATGTACCAGAAGAAAAATTGGTAGAGCGTTTAACTGGACGGAGAATTTGTCCGACTTGCGGAACAACTTATCATGTCGTTTACAATCCTCCAAAAGAGGAAGGTATTTGTGATAAGGATGGCTCCCAGTTAATTCAGCGAGATGATGATCAACCTGAAACGGTGAAGAAACGGTTAGCCGTTAACGTAGAGCAAACACAGCCATTACTTGATTTTTATCAAGATAAAGGATATCTTGTGAAGGTGGACGGTGATCGTGATATCGACGACGTCTTCTCCGACATTGAGTCCATTTTGGATAAATAAGTCAACTATTTAATGAACAGATTAGGTGCAAAACTCAGGTCTGAGAGTTATAATAGGTGAGATAATGTGTAATGCTTTTATCAAATACGCTAAAAAATTGGTTCATCAACCTTTTGATATAAAACGAACAATTGCCTAGGTGATGGTGAGTGCTGATATACGTTAACAAATTGATTCTCTTAACAAGATTCCATTTGTACGTATGATGCAGGATAGTGATTCAGGTCAGTACAATTGATATCTCGGTTGTGAACGGCCGGTTGTCCTACGCTGGCCAATGGAGGAAGCAGTGTTCTAATAAATCATTTCAAATGATGATAGTACGCTAAATGTACGTTTAATATTTCCCTGCAGGGTGCCGTTGATTAAGAACGGCTTTTCACAAAAGGGGAATGAGGCTTTATCCTTGATTTAGATAAGGTTGTAACTGATTTGAAGAAGGGAGATCACACACAATGGCGAAAGATGATGTTATTGAAGTAGAAGGTACAGTGACAGATACATTGCCGAATGCGATGTTTAAAGTTGAGCTTGAGAATGGCCATACAGTATTGGCACATGTATCTGGTAAAATCCGTATGCACTTTATCCGCATTTTACCAGGCGATAAAGTAACGGTTGAACTTTCTCCGTATGATTTAACCAAAGGACGAATTACGTACCGTTATAAATAAACGAGCTCCGATCTAAAAGGAGGTAATGATGATGAAGGTAAGAGCATCTGTAAAACCAATTTGCGAGAAATGCAAAGTCATCAAACGCAAAGGTAAAGTAATGGTAATTTGTGAAAATCCAAAACACAAACAAAAACAAGGCTAAAAAACAGGAGGTGCTAGCACTCTATGGCACGTATTGCAGGTATTGATGTTCCACGTGATAAACGTGTAGTAATTTCTTTAACTTATATTTATGGTATTGGAAAAACTACCGCACAGGAAGTCCTTAAAGAAGCAGGCGTTTCTGAAGATACTCGTGTCCGTGATTTAACGGAAGACGAATTAACAAGAATCCGTCAAGCGATTGATAGCTACACTACAGAAGGTGACCTTCGTCGTGAAGTATCTTTAAATATCAAACGTTTAATTGAAATCGGCTCATACAGAGGTATTCGTCATCGTCGCGGATTACCAGTTCGTGGACAAAAGACAAAGAACAACTCTCGTACTCGTAAAGGCCCACGTAAAACAATGGCTAACAAGAAAAAGTAATGTAAGGAGGTAAGCTTACAAATGGCACGTAAAACAAATACGCGTAAACGTCGTGTGAAAAAGAATATAGAATCGGGCATTGCTCATATCCGTTCTACTTTTAACAATACAATTGTTACAATTACGGATACTCAAGGTAATGCTATCGGCTGGAGCTCTGCTGGTGCTCTAGGATTTAAAGGATCAAAAAAATCAACTCCGTTTGCTGCACAAATGGCTGCTGAAACAGCTGCTAAGTCTGCAATCGAAAATGGCATGAAAACATTAGAAGTTACTGTTAAAGGACCTGGCGCTGGGCGTGAAGCTGCAATCCGTTCTTTACAGGCTGCTGGATTAGAAGTTACTGCAATTGTTGACGTAACTCCAGTTCCTCATAATGGTTGCCGCCCACCAAAACGTCGTCGTGTTTAATTTAACCGTATAGAATTTGTCAGCCTTGGTCATAATGGTTGATAAAACGTACGGTTATCTACATGTTGTAGATAAACAGATTCCAAAGACAGTTCGTACGAAAGATTTTTAGGTAGAGCAGAAACGCCAACTGCCTATTTGAGGAATTTCGGTTAGACTTTGTGGTCTAGCCGGGGTTTCGACGTTTTAAAGGAGGGTTTGTTAAATGATCGAGATAGAAAAGCCAAAAATTGAAACGCTTGAAATTAGCGATGATGCTACTTTTGGTAAATTCGTAGTTGAACCGCTAGAACGTGGATATGGTGCCACACTTGGAAACTCCTTGCGTCGTATCTTACTATCCTCACTACCAGGTGCTGCTGTGACAACCGTTCACATCGACGGAGCACTGCATGAATTTTCAACGATTGACGGGGTTGTGGAGGATGTAACAACTATCATTCTTAACTTGAAAAAACTTGCACTTAAAATCTACTCTGATGAGCCGAAAACATTAGAAATTGATGTTCAAGGTGAAGGAGTCGTAACAGCTGCAGACTTAACGTATGATAGTGATGTAGAAGTGATGAACCCAGAGCTTCATATTGCTACATTAAACAGTAAAGCTAACCTTCATATGAAGTTAACTGCTGAAAGAGGTCGCGGTTATCGTCCGGCAGATGAAAACAAGTTTGATGATCAACCGATTGGCGTTATCCCAATTGATTCGATTTTCACACCAGTATCACGTGTTACGTATCAGGTAGAGAACACACGTGTAGGTCAAATTGCTAATTATGATAAACTGACATTGGATGTTTCAACTGACGGTAGTATTCGCCCTGAAGAAGCTGTTTCTCTAGGCGCGAAAATTATTACGGAGCATTTGAATATTTTTGTCGGCTTAACGGATGAAGCACAGAACGTGGAAATTATGGTTGAAAAAGAAGAAGATCAAAAAGAAAAAGTAATGGAAATGACCATTGAAGAGCTTGATCTTTCTGTTCGTTCTTACAACTGCTTGAAGCGTGCTGGTATCAACACCGTTCAAGAGCTTGCAAATAAATCTGAAGAAGATATGATGAAAGTTCGTAATTTAGGACGTAAATCATTAGAAGAAGTAAAAGTAAAATTAGAGGATCTAGGATTAGGTCTTCGAGATGATGACTGATAAACCAGTCACCTGTAGAGTTTCGAAAAGGGAGGGATAGTCCGTGGCTAGAAAATTAGGACGTACAACAGATAGTCGTATGGCTCTTCTTCGCAACCTTGCATCTGATTTAATTATTCATGAACGCATTGAAACAACAGAAGCAAAAGCGAAAGAGTTAAGATCGATTGTAGATAAAATGATTACTCTTGGAAAGCGTGGCGATTTACATGCACGCCGTCAAGCTGCAGCATTTTTATACAACAAAGAAGCGGATGAAGAAAACAACGTAGTTCAAAAATTATTTGATGATGTTGCTGCGCGCTATGAAGATAGACAAGGTGGATATACACGCGTTCTTAAACTTGGTGAACGCCAAGGCGATGGCGCTAAAATGGCAATCATTGAGTTGGTTTAATTACTAAAACGGCAAGGGGCAGGACTCAATCTCTCTCAGAGGTTATCCAAGCCCTTTTTTTGTATTGAAAAATTATATGATTTTTACGAAGAGAGTTCAGAGGGCAAGTGAAGTTGATAATTGCCGCTACAGAAATACACTACGCTTTCCGTGGGCTTGTCCTCAGCCTCCTCGAAAAAAAGAAGTTCACTTTTTTCTGCGGGGTCTTCACACTGCGCATTCCCACAGGAGTCTCCGTGTATTTCTTCCGCTAGATATATACTATTAATTTTATTTTTCAATAGCAATAATAAAACATTTATTTATAACAAATACTTTCTTTCATCAAATAAAATCGATAAAATAACCATAATAGATAAAGCAAATTACATAATAGAAAAAACAGGAGAAGGGGGTGTCTGGATGGATAGAAAAAAGCTAGTAGAGTTTAAAAATGTTTCCTTTCAATATGAAGAAGAAGGAGCACTTGTGTTAAATCAAGTCTCTTTTGATATCTATGAAGGTGAGTGGGTTGCTATTATCGGTCATAATGGCTCTGGAAAATCAACCATTGCCAAGCTGCTTAATGGACTGCTAATGCCAAAGGACGGGGAAATCATTGTTGATGGCAAGAGAGTAGATGATGATACTGTCTGGGATATACGGAAAGATGTAGGGATGGTCTTTCAAAATCCAGATAATCAATTTGTTGGTGCAACAGTTCAGGATGATGTCGCATTTGGTATGGAAAACAGAGGCATACCCAGAGAGGAGATGAGAGAGAGAATCCAGCGCACCTTATCTGCTGTACGTATGCAGGATTACTTAATAACAGAGCCGCACCGTCTATCTGGTGGACAAAAGCAGCGTGTAGCCATTGCCAGTGTCTTAGCAATAGCTCCTAAGGTATTAATTTTGGATGAGGCAACTGCTATGCTCGACCCGACAGGCAGAAAAGAAATTATGCACACGGTGAATGATATTCAGGAATCAGAAGGGCTTTCCCTGATTACCATAACGCATGACCTGCAGGAAATTGTTCAGGCAGACCGTGTGATTGTCATGAATAAGGGGCAAATCTGGGAGGAAACAACGCCAAGAGAGCTTTTTTTACAGCGGGAAGAATTACGTGAAATTGGGCTGGATGTGCCATTTGTTGCCCAATTAACCGATGAGCTGAGGAAGCAGGGAGTTCCATTAAAAGAAGCAGCATTAAACCACGAAGAGTTGTTGGAGGAATTATGGAAATTCAATTCAAAGATGTAAGTTATATTTATCAAGAGAATACACCTTTTGCCCATAAAGCCCTTGAGCACATCTCCTTTACGGTAAATTCTGGTTCGTTTGTGGCGGTTATCGGTCATACCGGCTCAGGGAAATCAACACTCATTCAGCATCTCAATGGACTGAGCCTTCCGAGCAGGGGAGAGATAAACATTGGTGATTTCCATCTGAGTGCAGACGGGAAGCCAAAGAATATCCGTGATTTAAGAAGAAAAGTCGGTGTCGTTTTTCAATATCCGGAGCATCAGTTATTTGAAGAGACAGTTGCCAAAGATATCGCCTTTGGACCAAAGAATTTTGGCGTAGAGCAGGAGGAAATCGATCGTAGGATAGAGAAGCTTCTTCCTGCTGTCGGTCTGCCAAAGGAAATATTAGAGCGTTCCCCATTTGATTTAAGTGGCGGACAGAAGCGGCGAGTCGCTATTGCAGGAGTGCTGGCAATGGCTCCGCAAGTTCTTGTGCTGGACGAGCCGACTGCGGGACTTGATCCACGTGGACAACGTGAAATTATGGATATGTTTTATCAGCTGCATCAGGAGCAAAATCTGACAACGGTATTAGTGACACATAGTATGGAGGATGCACTGGCTTATGCAGATAAAATTATTATCTTAAATAAAGGACAAAAATATATGGAGGGTCATCCGCTTGACGTGTTTAAACAAGCAGAGAAGCTGCAGGAGGTACAATTAGGACTCCCGGAGGTCATTCACTTTCTAAACCAGTATAATGAGCGTTTTGGCACTTCTTTAACCTATCAATATCAACCCATGCCGGAGTTAGCAAAAGAGATCAAGAAGCGGCTGGAGGTGGGGTCTCATGAATAATGCTCTGATTATTGGCCAGTATGTTCCTGGAAACTCCCTTATTCATCGGCTGGATCCAAGAACGAAAATTACGGTAGTTTTTTTCTTTGTTATTATTGTATTCTTTGCAAATAATGTACCAACATATAGCTTGTTAACGGCATTTTCGGTGCTCTGTGTACTTATTTCACGGGTACCGCTGCGATTTATTCTAAAAGGACTGTTGCCCGTCTGGTTTTTAATTATTTTTACATTTATCCTGCATTTAATTATTACAAATGAAGGGAATCTTTTAGTTGATTGGGGATTTATTAAGATTTATAGCGGTGGAGTTATCCAGGGTTTTGCGATTTCCTTACGCTTTTTCCTGCTGATCCTGACGACTTCTTTATTAACATTAACAACAACGCCGATTGAAATTACCGACGCGATGGAGGAAATGCTTCACCCACTGAAAAAGATTAAGTTCCCTGTTCATGAGCTGGCATTGATGATGTCTATTTCCTTGCGCTTCATTCCAACACTGATGCAGGAAACGGATAAAATATCCCGCGCGCAGGCGGCCCGGGGCGTAGATTTTCGGACAGGACCTGTCAAGGATCGGGTGATGGCAGTTATTCCACTGCTGGTTCCGTTGTTTGTCAGTGCATTTAAACGCGCTGAGGATCTGGCAATGGCGATGGAAGCCCGCGGCTATCAAGGCGGGGAAGGAAGAAGCAAGCTCCGTGAATTACATGTAGGTACAAAGGATATTCTGGTTTTAACCGGTTTTGTACTGATGCTTGTGGCGTTGTTTGTCTTAAGACAGTAATGGAAGGAAAGGAACTGTACAAATGGAAAGGTTAAAATGCACGATTTCTTATGATGGTTCAGGCTTTGCCGGCTTTCAAGTACAGCCCAGGCAGCGGACTGTCCAGGGTATGCTGGAAAAAGCCTTAGCAAAAATCCATAAGGGGGAAGCGATCCGGATTCAAGCATCAGGAAGGACGGATACAGGAGTCCATGCAGTCGGCCAGGTTATTCATTTTGATACGCCTCTAACGATTCCTGAGCATAATTGGAAGCAGGCTATCAATACACTCTTGCCTGATGATGTCCATATATCTCATGTCGAGCAGGTCAGTGATTCATTTCATGCCCGTTATAGTGTGAAGCAGAAAGAGTATCATTATATGGTTTTAAACAGGGACGAACCGGACGTATTCCGCCAGAACTATGCATTGTATTTTCCCAAAAGCCTCAATATAGAGGCCATACAGGCTGCCTGTGAGTATTTAGAGGGCACACATGACTTTACTACCTTCTCTTCTGCGAAATCGACTGTGAAAGGCTCAAAAGTGCGGACATTGTATCATGCCTCCTGCAGGAAAAAAGGAAATGATATTGAATTTATTTTTCGTGGGAGCGGCTTTTTATACAACATGGTGCGGATCATGGTCAGCGCGCTGCTGGATGTAGGAGTTGGGAAACGTAATCCAGAGGATATACCGGTGCTTTTAGCCGCAAAAGAAAGAGGGAAGCTCGGCAAGACAATTTCTCCAAATGGACTGTATTTATGGGAAGTAAGCTATCATGAGCAGACGGAAGAGAAGCATTTTGAAGATTGAATGAAAAAGAGAAATAAAAAACGAGATTTTTTTAAATTACTTTCGTACTAGGCTTGACTTTTGGTCTTGAAAGATATAAGATGATATATGGCATTTTATTTCTAAACCATGATTAGCCCCGGAATCTAATTATGTTAAGAATAAAAATATGATTACGAATAGTAAAGAATGATTGATATATGGAGGGAAAAAATTATGCGCACAACTTTCATGGCAAATGAAGCAAATATCGAACGCAAATGGCTAGTTGTGGATGCGGAAGGGCAACGTTTAGGACGTTTAGCAAGCGAAGTAGCTGCTATCTTACGTGGTAAACATAAACCTACGTACACACCACATGCAGACACTGGTGATTATGTAATTATCATCAATGCAGATAAAATTGAATTATCAGGGAACAAAATCAATGACAAAATGTACTACAATCATTCCCATCATCCAGGTGGATTGAGAGCTCGTAACGCATACGAAATGCGTACGAAATATCCTGAAGAAATGCTTGAAGTTGCAATCAAAGGAATGCTTCCAAAAGGACCTTTAGGACGTAAAATGAAGAAGAAATTGTATGTATATAGAGGCGCTGAGCACAACCATCAGGCTCAAAAACCAGAAGCTTACGAACTTCGTGGATAATTAAAGGGAGGTAAATGAATTGGCACAAGTACAATACTACGGCACAGGACGCCGTAAAAAGTCAACTGCCCGCGTACGTCTAGTACCCGGTACAGGAAACATTACAATTAATGGTCGCGATGCTAGAGACTATTTTCCATATGAAACACAATTACTAATCTTGAATCAGCCGCTTGCTACTACAGAAACTCAAGGAACTTATGACGTTCTTGTAAATGTACACGGCGGTGGATTCACTGGTCAAGCAGGTGCAATCCGTCACGGAATCGCACGTGCATTGTTACAGGCAGATCCAGAATATCGTGGATCACTTAAAACTGAAGGATACCTTACTCGTGATGCTCGTATGAAAGAGCGTAAGAAGTATGGTCTTAAAAAAGCACGTCGTGCTCCTCAGTTCTCAAAACGTTAATATCGTTGTTATATCAATGTTTATGGCACTTCTCATTTATTTGGGAAGTGCTTTTTTATTTGCAATGAGAGCAGAAACAGGTGCACGCTTTACAGCTTCTAAAGGTAAAGAGAATACAATAACGATTAGTCCAGTTCTATAAAAGATCAAAGAAATTTGCTCCGATTTATATTTTTGCAATAAAATTATATTGGAAATATTCTCTAAAATAGGTATAATTAGATTGTTCACTAACAAATATGAGGTGCATGATGAATATAAAAATACTGGGGCAGGGGGTATTTTAAATACTGCTTATTACTTAATCTAAGCATTATTAAAATAGTTTCAGCATTTCTTATTATTTTGATTAGCTTCCTCTATAAATCGACAAGAAAATTGTATACAAAGTTATTAGATTTTTCTGTAATGAAAAAATTCAACCTATTTTGGATTTTATGGGCTTATTTATTATTCTATTATCTCAGCCATATTTTCTTTAAATGTGGATTCTTTATGAATGCGCAGTTAGTTAGTTTCCATTACTTTCTTATGGGATTATATTGCAGGTAAACTTGAAAAGAATAGGGTGAAACTAAAGTGAGAAAAGTAATAATGATATTGATAACAATGATTATTCAATTACTATTGATCTTAGCAATAACTGTGATATACCATTTCTCTTTTATTGATACGCTCTTTGTTACATGCTTTTTAATATTATGCCTGACTTGGATTATTTCTTATTTTGGTAATTACAATGGAAATAATCAGCAAGTCTCAGATAGGTATCAAGGTGGAACAGATTATAAAGTCAAAGTTTTTAGGTTAAGACTTAATCCGGTTTTAATAGGAATTTATTTATTTTCTACTCTTGGAATATTATTTAGTTTTTTATACTATATTCCTTATTTTATTTGATAACTTGATTTGGTTGTATTCTAATTAGAATAGGAATTCTAATTACTTTAGGAGTCACCAATGGTACGTTTAACCATTTGATATACGTCTGTATGCTTCGGATCAACAATGAATAAAAAACTAAACAATATTTAAGGAGATAGAAAATGAAGAGCCTTTTAATAGAATCACATTGTATATTTCCAACAAAGGATATCATAAAAACTGCAAATTTTTATGAACAGAAATTAAGATTTAAGGCTGTTCATTATTTGAATGTGGATGAACCCCATATCTGTTTGTATCGTGATACAACAGAGATAATTCTAATCAAAACTAATGGACAAAAGGCAATTCCGAATAGAGACTTATATGGTTATGGATACGATGCTTACTTTATTACAAAAAATCAAGAAGAGCTTCAAGAAGAAATGATCCGCTCTGGTGTGAAGATAGTCCATTCCTTAAATGATACAGATTACAATAATAAAGAATTTGTAATTGAAGATATAGATGGCAGATGGATTGCTTTTGGGATTAAAGTTGGTTGAGGGGTGTGCTGAAATAACAAAACCAAGTAAATTAATATAATATTATCTAAAACAAGTTATAACTAAAGTGTACACGATTTTTGATTTATTAACAGATTATTGCCAAAATAATTGTGTTATGATACACTCACAATAATTATACAGGTGATATAAGTGAGATAACTTATGTTGGTGTCCTTAATGGTTAAAAACAGTAATGTTGCGCAGTGCCTCCAATCATAGTGGGGGCACTTTCTTTATTTTTAAAGGAGAGTGGATAAAATGCTATTAAAAAATGAATGCGCAAGCTTGTTTGAAGATGTACATACTCATGTAAAAGAAAGTGCTAAAAAGCTGGGTTCCAGTGGTGGTGCTCTATTTATTATCCATAACGAAAAAATTGTAACAGAGTCTTATTTTGGTAAACAATCGAGTACGAAACATGCTCGGGATGTTAAAGCAGATACGCAATTTCATATTGCATCTGTAAGAAAGACTTATATTGGATTTGCAGCTGCTTATGCGATATATCATGGCTATTTTTCCATTGATGACTCGATTCAAAAATTTGTTGAAGATTCCCATGTATCCCCATCCCCGTCCCCATATGAGGTTGTAACCATTCGTCATTTATTAACCCATACACATGGACTTAAAATAGAGGATGGTAAATTAGTAAGTGAATATAAACCTGGTTCATCATGGGCATACAGAGGTCCAAGTATCGAATTGCTGGCAACGATTATCAAAAAAACAACAGGGAAATCCGTAGCTGATATTGTAAAAGAGCAGGTGATTAATCCGGCCGGCTTCCAATCGACAGAATGGATTAAGATGAGCCAGCCTCATTCAAAAATTTCTGATACTATTCGAGATACTGATAACGTCTTTTGGACGGAGATGGATATGGTAGATGGTTCCGGAATGAATATGTATGTGTCTGCAAAAGAGCTGGCCTTATGGGGATACCTTCATTTAAAAGAAGGGAAATGGGGAGGAAAACAAATTATTCCTAAAGAAATTATTCAAATGGCAACATCCATTCAGACTCCGAATACCAATCTTCCTATTCATAAGAATGGATTTTTATGGTTTATAAAAGACACGAACCATCCTTTTAACCAAATAGGTGATAGTGTTCCTAAAGGTTCTTATCAATTACTTGGTTATACAAATGTAACGCTGCTCGTCATTCCTGAGGAAAATGTAGTTGCAGTAAGAATGTTCAACCGTTATGGTTCGTCGGAAGGATACGATTATCTCAACGATGTGAGGGCTTTTGGAGACACTGTTTATGAATGTTCTATAAAGACAAAGTAATAATCGTATACATAATCAAGTGGCCAAACCGCCGTATGATTTGGTTACTATCTTTCTTGATAGTTGATATTGAAAGGGAAAGGTATAATAATCCTTGAAACTAGCTGTATAGCATCAATAGTTACCTATAAGTAACCTGCGCTCCCAAAAGTGCGTTCTTCACAGGCCCGGGAATATTTGATACCATAAATATAAACTAATGAAGGAGGAATATGAAATGGCAAAACACATTGCAGCAATTGTTACAGATATGGTAGAAGAGATAGAATTAACAGGTCCTGTAAAAGCTTATAAGGATGCAGGTCATACAGTAGACGTCATTAGTGATGAAGCAGGTAAGATAATTAAAGGTAAAAATGGAGAGGAATTAAAAGCTGATAAAGGAATTGAAGAAGTGAAAGCAAGTGACTATGATGCATTATTAGTGCCGGGTGGATTCTCTCCAGACTTACTCCGTATTAATCCAAAAAATGGTGACTTCGCAAGAGCATTTATGGAAGCTGATAAGCCCGTATTTGCAATTTGTCACGGTCCTCAGTTTTTAGTGGAAACGGATTTATTAAAAGGCAGGGAATTAACAAGCTTTGTTTCTGTCAGAAAAGACTTAAAAAATGCAGGAGCAAGTGTAAAAGATGAAGAAGTTGTCGTTGACAAGAATTTGGTTACAAGCCGTACTCCTGACGATTTGCCAGCCTTTAACAGAGAGGCACTAAAGCTATTAAATAATTAATTTAAAAATAACGGTCAGATCGAGAATCTGGCCGTTATGTTATTTTTCAATTAATTCTAACTGATGAGCCCTTCATTTTTTAGTTGCTCAATCCGCATTTTCCCCCAGTCATACATCATCTCAATGATAGGTAATAATGTATACCCCAGTTCTGTCATGGAATACTCTACCCTAGGCGGGCTCTCTGGATAAACTTTGCGGCTAATCACACCGTCCTCCATTAATTCTTTTAATTGATTGGAAAGCGTCTTATGAGAAATATTTTTAAAAAGCCGTTGCATGTCATTAAAACGATGAGGTCCCTCGACTCCCAAGTGCCATAAAATAACTACCTTCCATTTACCGCTGAAGATAGAAAGTGTCATTTCCTTCTCACAATGGTAATCCCCATTCTGCAATTTTACTTGTATTTCTTCTCGTAATGTATTGCACACAAGTGTCAACTCCTCTCCCTTATCAATTTAATACTTTTAGGATAATCCTGAATCAATTCAACGTTTCTGTCCAGTAATATGATTTTGAAGCTAAGTATACCGAAATTCATTTTCTGTTGTATTTATTATTGGTCACGAATCGCTGAAGAAAGAATACAATAATCAGAACCAATATGAGCGAGGATGACTTACATATGAACAACCATTGGAAAGAAATACTTGGTAATTCTCTCTCAACAATTGGCACAATACAAGCAGCTATTGGCAGTACACCACAATTTCATTTAAATCAAAACCAAAGCTATCAATGGAGATTGATAGGAAATGTACTACAGGCATTGGGAAGCGCCTTATCAGCTGATGGGCAGGGTGGACCTTCGCTTGAAAGACTTGGGGATAATATGCAGGCTGCCGGTAATTCAACGGTTATTACCGGACTGCTGCTTTATGGCACATCTGATACAGAAACAGAACAAAAAATAATTATTTCAGGAAATTGGATTCAGGCATTAGGAAGCTTTACCGCACTTGCAGATGAATTTTTTGATAATACAGAGGAGGGCAGAGCAGAGAATATCATTGGGAATTTGTTACAAGGTATTGGAAATGCTCTGCAGGCCTTAAGCGGTGTTCAAGTGCTGTATGGAAACAGCATAAATCAAGGACAGCTTGGAGTGGCGGGAAGCTGGATACAAACTGCCGGCTCGGTAATAACTCTGATTGGTGAATTTTTAGAGGAATCTGAGGAAATCCGTTTAGGTATAAGTGAATAAAAATAATGAGGTGTGGACATGAACGGAAGCATCTTGTTGAGCTGCGGATGCCTTTATATTGTGCAGAGAATTGTTTATTCCCTAGGGCTCTAGCCAATAGTAAATAAAAAACGACATTCAAGCAGCGAATGCCGTCTAACTTATATTTTCTTTTTTGATAATATCATCTACAACATTTTCAACCGATACATTTCCGAGAGACTTCTCCAATGCTTTTTGAGCAGCTTCAAACACTGGTACAATAGCTGCTTGAATATTCCTTCCCACGGGGCAATCGGGATTTGGATTGTCATGCACGGAAAATAACTCTTTTTCCTGTACAACATTTACTGCCTTATAAACATCAAACAATGTTATATCGGATAAATTCTTTGCAAGTTCAGCTCCTGCAATCCCAGGCTGGACTTTTACTAATCCTGCTCCTTTAAGCATCCCTATAATCTTCCTGATTACAGCTGGATTTGTATTGACACTTCCTGCTAAAAACTCAGAAGTGCTTGTGCCATTTTTATTTATCTCAATGAGAGCTAATATATGAATACCTACAGAAAATCGACTGCTAATGGACATGCTTCTCACCTTTCATATTATAAATCGATGTATTCCAATCATACACCTGTAACCAATATTATTACAAGCGTATTCCTATTTTAATAGCCGTGAATAAGGGGCATAGTATTAAAATATTGACAAAAATTCTAGTTGTAACTATGATAGTTACATGTAATTAGCATAGTTACAAATGATATTTCTTAAAGGGGATAATAAAATGAAGATTGCTATTATTGGAGCAAGTGGTAAAGCAGGAAATTTTATTTTAAAAGAAGCGGTAAGTCGTGGACATGAAGTGACTGCCATCGTAAGAAATGCTTCAAAGCTTGAAGAGAAAAATGTTGCAGTTATAGAGAAAAGTATATTTGATCTAACATCTGAGGATTTGAAGGAGTTTGAAGCAGTTGTTAACGCCTTTGGTGCACCTCTTGGTGAAGAACAGGCTCATGTTGATGCTGGACATGCATTCATTGATGCATTAAAAGGAACGAATGCCAGAGCAATTATTGTAGGTGGAGCTGGAAGCCTTTATGTCGATGAAGACCAGACAGTTACGTTGGTGGAAACTCCTGATTTTCCAGATGCATTTGTCCCGACTGCTAAAGGACAGGGACGAAACTTACAGGAATTACAAAAGACTTCTGATATTACGTGGACATTTATCAGCCCTTCTGCAGTATTTGATGCGGAAGGAAAAAGAACCGGCTCTTATCAAACTGGAAAAGATAATCTTCTAGTTAATTCAAAAGGTGACAGCTACATCAGCTATGCAGACTATGCTATTGCGGTATTAGACGAAATTGAAAATTCAAAGCATATAAATGAGCGCTTTACAGTTGTCGGCGAAGCGGAATAAGTATTTGCGAATTTATAAAAATAACCTCAAAGGCTAAGGCACCTTTGAGGTTATTTTTATAACAGCAGTTATGATTTACCAGGTTCATCTCTTAATATCCGGTTTATATGGATAATTAAATAAATTTTTTCCTGCCGGCTTAAATCAATACTATATTTTTGTTTTATAAAATGCGTAATGCTTTCAATAATCTTATTCTCCAGCTGCATCGATTGACTTAATTGGTCAAACAGTATGTCTGTATCTGTGTCTTTAAAAATTTGATTTTTTATGATTCTTTCAGCAAAAAACTTTAGATGTGTAATAAATCTTGTGTAGGAAAGACTTGCTTTATCGAAATTGGCACTGGATTTTCTTTGAACAATTGCTTCAATATGATCAATCAATCTGGTGATTTGCGTTTCTTCATTATAGGATTCTGAATTTAAACGTGCATTGACAAAATGCATCCCAATGGCAGAGGCTTCACTTTCAGGAAGCTCAATTTCCATTGTTTGATTAATCAGGTTTACTGCGAATTTACCAATTGAATATTCCTTTGGATAATATTTCACAATCTCGACATAGTTAAATTTCTCTCCAAGGTTTCCTTCATGAAATCGGCGGACAACAAAAGAGATATGATCGGACAGCGACAGGTATAAGTAATCCATTACTTCCATATCATATTCTTTTGTTGCAAATTCAATGATTTCTTTCACAAGATTAAAATACGTATCATCCAGCTCACTTGCAAGCTGTATAAAGTTCTTCAAAATCGTTTTGTCTTTTAGGATAAATGTTTTCTCTATTTCAGAATCTTGAATCTTGCAGCCAATTGATTTCTTATATCCGATTCCCTTGCCCATTAAAATGTATTCATTTCCAGAATCATTGATTGCCAATACTAAGGAATTGTTCATCACTTTTACGATCTGCATGGCCACGTTCCTATTCCTTTGCTGATTAATTTAATCCGTTATTTTTAATAACATCCTGATACCAGTAAAAACTATCCTTCTTAATTCGGCGTAATTCTTTGAGATCAAAATCTTCTCTGTCTATATAAACCAGACCATAGCGTTTCATAAAGCCTTGGCGGGAGCTTAGCAGGTCCATAACAGACCATGGGCAATACCCAAACAGCTCGACACCATCTGAAATGGCATCATTACAAGCAGCAATATGATCTCTCAGGTAGTCAATACGGTAGTCATCATGTATTTTACCATCTTCTGTTAACTGATCGCCAGTTCCTAAGCCATTTTCGGTGATAATCATTGGCAAACGGTACTTTTCATAGTAGTCGTTGAGTAGTAGTCTTAGTCCTGTCGGATCTACTTGAATTCCGTAATCTGTTACTTCGAGATTCGGGTTTTTCTCAATTTTAAAGTATCCATATAAGTCGAAATCAATATCATTTACTTTCGTTCCGAATGGATGAGCTTCATCTGCAGGAAGATAGCTGGCTACTAAAGTACGGTAATAGTTTACGGCAATATAATCCGGCTTCGAAGCTTTTAAAATTTCTTCATCCTCTGGTTTTGTTTCCGGATAAATATCACATTTCTTAAGATATTCTTTATAGTATCCCGGATACTCACCGAAACAATACATTTCCAAGGCATAATTCGTTTTGAAATTATCATTCATTCTGGCTGCCCATACATCTTCTGGGCGGTTTGAGCTTGGATAGGTCATTGTAGAAGATACCGCCGGTCCGATTTGTGCGCCTGGAAGCATGTCACGGCAAGCGTTGGTAGCAAGTGCATGTGCTAAAAACATATGATAATCCATTTGTGCTCTTACTTTTTCAGCCTGTTCACTTGGCACATCGTACATATTCATGCGGATATCAACACGAATCATAAGATTTTGTTCATTGTGCACCTGCCAATGCTTTACACGATCGCCGAAAACTTCGAAGCAGGTTTTAGCAAACTTTTCAAAAGCGAAAGCACAATCACGGCTTTCCCAGCCATTGTACTTTTCAACAAGGGCAAATGGGAGGTCAAAATGATACAGCGTTACAAATGGAATAATATCATTCTCTAATAAGAAATCAATCACGTTATTATAGAAATCTATTCCCTTTTGATTCACTTCTCCGTCTCCATCTGGAATAATTCTCGCCCAGGAAATAGAGAAGCGGTAAGCTTTTAACCCAAGTTCCTTCATTAAAAGAATATCTTCTTTATAGTTATGGTAGAAATCACTGGCAACTCTGGTATCTGCTTGTACATCTGATTTTTGGAAAGCATTATAATCAGCTACCGTTTTACCTTTGCCATCCTCGTTCCATGCTCCTTCAACCTGAAAGGCGGAGGAGGAAGCTCCCCACCAGAAATCTTTGCTGAAATAGTTTGTCATTATCATCACTCCTATATATTTTTTAATAATTATTTATCAAGCAGTTCTATCCTAATTGCTTTCTACAATGGAAACACCTTGAAACTGCGAAGAATTGGTGACAACCATCGGGGTGGTGAGATCATATCCTTTTGCTTCTATTTCTTCTATATTAAATGAGACAATTTTCGTTCCTTTACTTATCTCATCACCAGCGTTTACATGGGCTTCAAAACCTTCACCATTTAATTCGACGGTATTAAAGCCTATATGAATTAATAATTCAGCACCATTTTCGAGCTGCAGCCCGATCGCGTGTAATGTTGGGTAGAGAACGGATACCTTACAGTCGGCTGGCGCTACTACCTCACCTGCAATCGGGTAAACCGCTGCTCCTTCTCCTAATGCGCCTGATGCGAAAACTTCATCCTTTACTTCAGACAATGGAATCAGCTTTCCTTGGACTGGTGAAGGAATAGTTACTTCTGTATCTGTTACTGTATTTGGAGTATCCTCATTGCTCTCATCAAAACCTTCATCTGTTGCATCCTCCTCTTCAGGAATATCTTTAAAACCAAATAACATCGTCATAGCAGCAGCTCCAAAGAAGGCAATCGCAATACCAATAATATAACATAGGAACGCTTTTGTACCTGCTTCAATATAGACGGGAATGGTTAAAAATCCCTGGTTGGCAAAGGCTGTACCATAGGATCCGCCCCAGCCCATCAGACCGCCGCCTATCGCTCCGCTGATAACCGCATAAATCATCGGCTTTTTCAAACGGAGGTTAACGCCGTAAATGGCGGGCTCGGTAATTCCGAAAAGGGCTGTTACGGTTGCTGTTGCAGATAACGTTTTTAATTTCTTATTTTTTGTTTTCAAAAAGACTCCCGCAGCAGCTCCCGCCTGTGAAAAGTTAGCAGCTCCTGCAAATGCCAATAGATTCTGCTGACCAGTTTGTGCTACATCATTAATTCCAATTGGCAGGATTGCTTTGTGAGCACCAAATATAACAAGAACACACCAGATTCCGCCAATAAAAGCACCTAATAATGTTGGGCTGATATCCATAATGATATAGTACAGCCAGTTTATGAAGTTACCTAAGTGAATTCCGATAGGACCGAAAATAATTAAGGTTGCTGGTACCATTACTAATAGAGTAAAAGTTGGCACCATAATAATTTTTAAAACTTCTGGTGTAATACGTTCGAAAAAGCGTTGTACATACGCCATGATAAATACTGCAATAATGATTGGGATAACTGTTGATGTGTAATTTGCTAATGTTACAGGAAGACCCAAAAAGGTAACAGCTGCATCTCCAGTCATTATTTCAACCAGATCAGGGTAACATAGAGTTGCTGCCAGCACCATTGCAATTAATTCATTTGCCTTAAATACCTTCGCCGCTACATAACCAATCATAATTGGGAAGAAGTAAAATAAAGCATTGGAAGTCGCATCCAGTATCTGATACGTATTATATTCTTTAATATCCACATTCCAGTAATAAGCGGCAATCATAACTGCAAGAGCCAGAATTCCTTTCAGCATTCCGGATGCAGCAATGGCCGGGATAATCGGAATAAATATGGATGTAAATGTATTTAAAATCCGGCTTCCGATAGACCCTTTACTCTCTTCTTTCTTTTCTTTCGTTTTGTTTAAATCACCTAAAAGAAGTTGAATTTGGTCATGTACTTCAGCCACTTTATTTCCAATAACAACCTGATACTGTCCGCTATTCTCTACGACCGAGATAACCTCGTCCATCTTTTCTAAATTTGCCTTGTTTGCTTTTTCTGTGTCGTATAAAGTAAAACGCAAACGTGTATAGCAGTGGGTTAATCCGGAAACATTTTCTTTTCCGCCCACATTGTTTAAAATGTCCTGCGCCACCTGTTGATAGTTCATGTCTTTTTCTCCCTCGCTATAAATTAATCCACTGGCCAACGGATAAAATGTAAAGAACACATATTGACACAAAAAAAGACCAAACGTACACATTTAACCTCATGGAAAAAAAGCATAGTTTTCCCCATGATTATTAAAGTGTACATTTGATCTTGCCTGCATTATCAGTAACACGTCAAATGTATTCCGGTATTTTGCTTTGCACATATGTTAACACGCTTTCTTTTTTGATGCAAGCGTTTTTTAAATCTTTTTTCTGTGAAGAAATAAGAAATAAATGACACTTGTGCAAATTTTAATCTTAGGATATGATACTGCATTAGAACTTTGAAAATGGAGATTGTACTGAAAAATCTTTGTTTTAAAGCGGCTGAAAAAGCAGGAAAACTACTGGTAATCCAATAAAAAACACGAGAAAAGGGGACCGGATATGCTCAGTGAACCTTGAATTTTCTCAATATTTATTTGGAAACATTTTACTGCAAAAAGAAGGAGTAATGAAAAAGATGAGTAATACACAGAAAAAGCAGGCATCATTGATTTTATGGATTGTTGTATGCTTCTGGTTCGCCCAATATGTTTACATTCCCTATCAAACTACGTATCTAATTTTGGCGAACATTTCCAGTAACCTGGTAGGAGCTATTATTGGTGCATACGGCATTTCCCAGCTTATGCTCCGGCTTCCCGCAGGTATTTTGGCAGATCTTAGCAGCAATCACAAGCTGTTTATCCTATTTGGTTCTTTATTTGCGGGCGGTGCCTCTTTAAGCAGGATTTTGCTGCCAGATGGTATCGGTTTTTTCCTCGGTAATATTTTATCCGGAACAGCAAGTGCGACCTGGATTTCTTTTATGATTCTCTATATGAGCTTTTTCTCCCAAAATGATCAGATACGGGCAACCAGCAGGATTATTATGGCTAATAATGCCGGTATGCTGCTTGGCTTTGTAACCAGTACGCTCCTCTATGATAAAGTCGGCATGATGATGATTTGTGCTTTTAGCTTAGCGGCAGGACTTATAGGCTTTGTACTCGCTTTCTTTCTTCGATCAACCAAACCATCTAATTACATGAATAAGGTTTCCTTCAAGGAATTAATCAAGGTGACAGCAAATAAAAATTTAGTTCTTTTTTCCTGTTTGGCATTAGTGCAGCAGGGTGTGCAAATGTCTACCACGATGTCTTTTACAAATCAGATTGTCCAGGAGCTTGGCGGTTCTAATCTGGTCATCGGTGTATCGTCTATTATTTATATGCTTTCAGCTGTCGTTTTTGCCAGGTTAGCTTCCACTAAATTCCTGGAAATGATGTCTATTAAGCTATGGATTTGTTTTAGCTTTCTTTTCCTCGGCGTTTACTGTGTATTAGTTCCCCAGACAGATTCAATCGTGATGGTTTGCCTCCTGCAGCTAATACCTGGTATAGGTACAGGGGTTTTGTTCTCACTGCTGACCTCCAGTGCCATGCAAACAATTCCTGAACAAAAGCGTTCTACAGCAATGGGCTTCTTTCAAGCAGTCTACGCGCTGGGTATGACTGTTTTTCCAATAATTAGCGGGAGTATTTATGAGCATTTATCCATGAAATATGCCTTTATTTTTTTAGCGGGAACGTGTTTCCTGGCAGGTACGGTTTCTTTTGTTCACTTTAGAAGGCAAGAAAAAAGTGGAAGGGGAGTAGATAAAAAAAGTGAGGTGTATCATCAAATTTAAGTGGCAGGGTAAACGATTAAGTACTTAGAATAGTTAATAAAATAAAAGTCTCACTACTTTTTTGTTAATGTTTGAGCAAGTAGTGAGACTACATTATTTTGGTTCTTTATACTAAAGGTTTATTCAAGTCCAATTTTGGTATTGCAATCCCGCGGCGTTGCTAACTTAAACTTTGTTTCTTGGACAAGTGAGGGACGAAAGAAACGAAACCTCCACTGATTGAGGTTTCACTTTATTTCGATAATCCTAAAATTAATTCTTTGTAGATATCAAAGAATGCAAAGTAGTAATCTTTGTAAACATATTCATCTGTTTTATGCGCCATTTTCGTTTCACCTGGTCCAAACATCATGAACGGGAAGTTATCATCTTTCCCCCGTAATAAATTTGATGCATCTGTCACCCCGGGTGAACCTTTAACTGAGATTTCTAAACCTAGATGTTTTTTACCAATCTCTTTAGCAAGGTTAACCATCTTAGAATGCTTTGAAGAGAAAACGCTAGGTAATGACATGGTTACTTCAATATCAATATGAGCGCCTTCTTTATTGAATTTATCAGCTGTTTTGTTGAATAAATCAATCACTTCATCGTTATCAAATTCCGGAATAGTACGCACATTTAATTCAGCTGCTGCCTTATCTGGAACGGAGTTTACTTGGTTTCCGGCATTAAAAATAGTTGTACTCATAACCAATTTGCCCAGGACCTCATTTTTACGGTCATCGCCATTCAATTTCTCGTCTAACTCTAATAGATATTTCATCAATGGATTAATCGCATTATAGCCTTGTTCAGGCATAGAACTGTGTGCTGCTTCACCAATAGATGTTATGTGCAAGTTAAGCGATCCTTTGTGAGAGTAAATAATTGTGTCATGAGAAGGTTCGGCTACCCATAGATAATTTACATCATCCATATAGCCTTCTTCGTATAATTTTTTAGAACCCGCACCGCCGACTTCTTCTCCAGTGGTTGCCATAAAACGGACAGTTCCATTCTTTAGTTTATTATTTTCTTTGAGTTCAATCATCACTAAAACAAGGTTTACTAAACCTGCTTTCATATCATCCGTTCCACGGCCGTATAATTTTCCGTCTCTTTCTATCAATGTGAACGGATCTGAAGTCCACTCGTTCTCATCACCGGGAGAAACGACATCCATATGACCGGAAACACCAATGACCGGACTTCCGCTGCCAATGTCAGCGACTAAGTTAACACGAGAGTCTGTTACTGGCACAATTTTAGATTCAATACCATATTCAGCGAATAAATCCTTTATGTAATTTGCTACTTCAATTTCATTTTCATTAACAGATTTAATTGCTATAATGTCAGATAAAATCTTTATCTTTTCATCCTCAGTAAAATGTTTCATGCTGCAACCCTCCCAAATTTCATTGTCTATTTTCAGTGAGAATATAACTATATATTCCCTAAAATGCTTTCGTATAAACGGGATGGGTTTAGAACAAGTGTGACCGAGAAGAAACAGATGTTTTGTTGAAAGTAATAGGAAGGTAAGCCTTCCTGGTTCATTGAAGGAAATATTCAACGTATCAGAAAAAATTCTGTCCTAAAAAGAAATTCATTTTTTTTCGTTTTATAATGTATCTATACAGCATCAAAACACACTCTGTACTAAAAACATATAAAATATCGTCCCGCCGGCAATAGACAGCAGCATACTCCGCCTCCAGCAATGTAGGATAATAATCAAACCAATGGCAAGAAGTTCTGGCAGGAAGCCTGCCAATGATGTGACAGTTACGTTCTTTAAAGAATAGACTACCAATAATCCAAATACAGCCGGAGGTAAGACATATCCTAAGTATTTAATGTATTTTGGTGTAGGCTTATCGGATTTAAATATCATAAAAGGCAGGAATCTGGTCAATAGAGTGCCTGCAACCACAGAAGCGACGATGATAATTTGCTGCGTTATTGTCATCATTAGGAAATCACCTCATGTTTTGTGATGAATTTTTTTATTAAAGTTAGAAAAATTAATATAATAAGCATAGCAGGAATAATAAAATGTTCTGTACCAAATAGGATTAAACATAAAACGGAAGCGGCTATACCTATTACAGAACTTATGTGATTACGCTCTTTCAGCCATTGGTCTAAAAAGATAACGACAAATAGTGCCGTCATAACAAATTCCAGGCCTTCCGTATTAAACGTAATCATCGAGCCAAACAAGCTGCCGATTGTAGCACCACTGACCCAATAGATTTGGTTTAACAAGGTGACATAGAACATAAACCAGCCCTTATCGATATTAGAAGGTATGCGGGAGGTATTGTTAATCACAAATGACTCATCGCACATACCATAGATGAGATAAATCTTTTTCTTACCTGTTCCTTTATATTTATCTAACATAGAGATACCATAAAAAAGATGTCTGGCGTTTATCATTAAGGTTAATAGAAAAGCACTTAGCGGGTTAAATGCACCTAATAGTAAACTCCCAGCTACGAATTCCATCGAGCCGGCAAAAATGAGTATGCTCATTAAGATGGCATAGATTGGCTGAAACCCTAAGGAATGCATGTATACACCGTAGGCAATGCCTAAAAAAGCAAACCCGGCCAGTATCGGCAGCGTTTTTGGGAAGGCATACTTCAATGTTGATAGATGATTTTCTAAAGACATTTTTTATTCACTCGCTTTCAAGCAATGGAGACTATTTATTTTGCATAATAGATTAATACAAGAAGGTGAAGCACCTTGTCTCCAATATTTCTGTAGATATGAGTTTGATTCCCGTCAAAAATAATTGCTTCACCTTCATCAATTGTTTCAACAGTACCGTCAATATCCATTTCTAATTGTCCATCTTGTACAAATACATGCTCCTCAACACCTGGATTATGCGGAGATGATTTATGTTCATTTTCAGGATCCAGCTCAACCGTAAAAACTTCAAATTGCTTTTCCGGAGAAAAAGGTACAGCCGCATGTACTCTATAATGGTTTTTTTCTTCTGTAATCAGGTGCCTGTCTTGCTTTTTAATCACTCTGATAGGATTTGTCTGTTGACTGATCAGAGATGAAAAGGATACTTTTAGACCATTGGCGATTTTCCAGAGGGTTGTTACTGTCGGAACAGAGTCTCCTCTTTCTATTTGTGCAAGCATAGCTTTGCTTACTTCTGTTATTTTCGCTGTTTTATCTAAACTCAAGCCTCGTTCTTTCCGAATCGTTTGCAGGTTTTTACTGATATAATCCTCAATTTGTTTCATCTGTTTGCCCCCTTTCTTACACTATCCCAAGTATATTTAGTAAATATAACATACTTTTAAATGTTATAACATACAAAAATCAAAAAGAGTGAAAATGAGGCTGAAGGGTATTGAAGTAGCTGAGAAATCAGAAGAATTTAAGTCAAATCAAACAGTTGTTGAACTAATTGGTATTAATAAAGAGATGGAGTTTGCAATTATGTGCAGTGTAAAAGAATTACCCGTTTTTTAAATATTATTGACTAATAAAAAGCCATCTCAAATGAATGAGATGGCTAATGATTATATTTGATTAATGTATCCTGGGAAATTACTGTGATTGAATAATTTGGTCATTCACAAATGCTTGTATGAAAAACAATTCATTATCATTAGGCTCTCTTTTATTATCTGCTTTAAAATACTCTATAGCATCTTCGAGTGAGGCAGATTTTACAGCACGATTTGCTGTTGTTAACTCTTCCCAATATATATTCATTTCATTTAAATCACAGATTGATTCATGTCCAAGCAAGAACATTTCAGCATTGTATTTAGTAATGTCTTCAATCATAGTCAATAACAATGATTGTTTGTAATGAAATAAAGAATTGGTGGTTTTTCCATATGCGCAATCACCTAAAAAAATAATTTTTTCATCAGGAATATAAATGACTGTAGAGTCATCAGTATGAGTACTTTTAATCCTTTCAAGTAAACAAACTTTATTCCCTAGATCAATCGTTAGTGTATTTTCAAAGATTATGTCCGGAGATTTCAACTTAAAATTATCCCTGTCTGGCATATCGTTTTTATAATCTCCATAAATAAATCACCCAACTCATTTATACCTTCATTTTTTTGAAGTGAATAATCATCAAAGGAGTAACTTTCCCATTCTTTTATGATTTCATTTGTTCGGCTATTAACGATAACAGCTGCATCAAATTCGTTCGTACCCAGAAAGTGATCCCAATGTCCATGGGTAATAACGACGTATTTAACCGGAGGTACATCGAGTTTTTCGATCTCTATTAAAAAGTCTTTGGCATGTTGAACAGAATTACCAGCATCTATGATTAAACTGTATTGTTCACCACACACCAATCCCAATGTTGGCCGCTCTTTATCATCCTGATTGGATAAATAATAAATTGTATCACTTAATTTATTTAGCATGTTAGTTCTCCTCTATTCTCTATATTAATTTTATGAAAGAGAAAACCTACATGTTTATTCTATAGTTAATAAAATAATTTAAGATTTTCTCAGTTTATTTTTTACCATTGGCCTGGTACCTCCTTCTTTTACTAAAGAAAATTATAACATGATTCAAAATATTTGTTAGGAGAATTCGCAATATTACTTAATTATTAAATACATTTCTCTTAAAAAGCTATACAAAAACTCTCCATTTATAATAGAACGAAGAGTTTTTGTATAACGTATTTACATGAAAAATTATCCTTTATAAGCCTGGCGATAAACGTCGGCCAATTCAGTTACTAGTGGTAATTTAGGGTTTGCCGTAGTACATTGATCCTCGAAAGCACGATCGGCAAGCTTATCTACCTGTGCCTCAAATTCTCTTTCATCAACACCATTTTCTGCAATACTCATCGGAATATGCAATTCTTCAGCAAGCTGATAGATTGCCCGCACTAAGCTTTCTACTCCCTGTTCAGTTGTGGCTGCTGGTAAACCTAGTACTCTTGCAATCTCTGCATAGCGTATGTCAGCGATAAAATGCTCGTATTTAGGAAATGACACGAATTTTGTCGGTTTCTTAGCATTATATCTAATAACATGCGGTAAAAGAATAGCATTGGCGCGGCCATGTGCAATATGGAATGCTGCTCCCAATTTATGTGCCAGACTGTGGTTAATACCTAAAAATGCGTTGGCAAATGCCATGCCGGCAATGGTAGAGGCATTATGCATTTTTTCTCTTGCTAAAGCATTACTGCCATCACGATACGCTTGAGGCAGATATTCAAATACAAGCTGAATTGCTTTGATGGCAAGCCCGTCGGTATAATCGTTTGCCATGTTAGAAACGTAAGACTCGATTGCATGGGTCAGTACATCCATCCCTGTATCTGCTGTAACGGCTTTTGGTACTGTCATAACAAACTGCGGATCAATAATGGCTACATCTGGCGTTAATTCATAATCTGCTAATGGATACTTTGTATTGGTTTCTTTATCGGTAATAACTGAGAAAGAAGTCACTTCAGATCCTGTTCCGGAAGTGGTAGGAATAGCGACAAATTGTGCCTGCTGACCCAGCTTCGGATATTTATAGACCCTTTTACGAATATCCATAAATTTTTGCTTTAAGCCATTAAATTCTGTATCCGGATGTTCATGAAACAGCCACATACCTTTAGCAGCATCCATTGCTGAACCGCCGCCGAGTGCAATAATAACATCCGGCTGGAAGGCATCTATTGCTGCTGCCCCGCGCATCACGGTGTCCTTTGATGGATCTGCTTCTACATCTGAGAAGATTTCACAATGTACATAATCCGGGCGTCTGCGTAAATAATAGAGTACTTTGTCTACATAACCTAATTCAACCATCATTGGATCGGTTACGATAAAGGCTTTTGATATATTCGGCATCTTCGCCAGGTATTGAACAGCATTTTTTTCAAAATATATTTTAGGCGGTACCTTGAACCACTGCATATTCACATTCCTTCTCGCCATTTTTTTAACGTTTATTAAATTCATTGCTCCTACATTTGTGGAGACGGAGTTGCCGCCATATGATCCGCATCCAAGCGTCAATGAAGGCAGGTAAGCATTATAGATATCTCCAATTGCTCCATGAGAGGATGGGGCATTCAAGATTATTCGTCCTGCCTTCATTCTTTTGCCGAATGCCTCCTGTATAGCTTGATTATCTGAATGAAGTACGGCTGAATGTCCCAATCCTCCAAATTCCAGCATTTCCTCAGCGCGCTTGAGACCTTCTTCGGTACTGTTTACTTTGTAAGCTGCCAGAACAGGGCTTAATTTCTCGCGGGAAAGTGGATGATTGGCTCCCACACCAGTTAATTCAGCGACAAGAATTTTTGTATCCTGAGGAACTTGAACACCAGCTATTTCGGCAATTTTCACAGCTTTCATGCCAACAATGGCAGGATTCACTGCACAGGTATTCTCATTGATGACCAGCTTTTCTACTTTTGCCTTTTCCTCCGGTTTTAGGAAATATACATTGTTATCTATCATTTCCTGTTTTACTTGATCATAGATTTCTCGATCGATGATAATGGCTTGCTCAGAGGCACAAATCATGCCATTATCAAATGATTTAGATAGAATCACATCATTTACTGCCCGCTTTACGTTCACTGATTTTTCGATATAACAGGGAACATTGCCGGCTCCCACTCCTAACGCCGGTTTCCCCGAGCTGTATGCTGACTTCACCATACCAGAGCCGCCTGTTGCCAGGATTGTTGCTACACCATCATGCTTCATGAGTGCCTGTGTTGCTTCAATAGACGGCTTCTCAATCCACTGGATGCAATTTCTTGGTGCCCCGGCTTTTACAGCAGCTTCATGTACAATTCTTGCAGCCTCAGAACTGCATTTTTGTGCAGAAGGATGGAAGGCAAAGATAATAGGATTTCCCGTTTTAATAGATATAATTGACTTGAATAATGTGGTAGAAGTCGGGTTCGTTACAGGTGTTACGCCGGCAATCACACCAATTGGTTCGGCGATTTCCACCATACCTTCCTGCTCGTTCTCGCTGATGATACCAATCGTTTTATCATACTTGATATTATGATAGACATATTCGGTGGCAAAGATGTTTTTGATGATTTTATCCTCATACACACCGCGGCCAGTTTCCTCAACAGCTAATTTAGCGAGCTCCATATGCTGATCCAATCCTGCAAGCGCCATTTCTTTAACAATTTGGTCGATCTGCTTTTGGTTTAGCTTTCGCAGTTCTGTTAATGCTTTCTGGGCATTTTTAACCAGTTTATTAATACTTTCCTCAACGGTTATTGCTTGTTTTTTCTTCTCTTTTGTAATCATTGTAACCTCTCCTTATTATAAATTTGTGAAATATTGAGCATGATATTCCAAAATAAATTTCTACAATGTTGACGGGTGGCGGGGGACTTTAAAGAAAGATATATCGTTTATGACACATGTATTGGGCTTGATAATAACGGTATAATGCTTCGTCCAGATATAATTTGGTATGTCGTGACCTTTTTCCATATACATGGCCTCGAAAACATCGCCGATTTGTTGTTCGAAAATTTCCTGTGAATACGATTCGGCATCCGTATTAAATTCTTTCCATTCATTTAGAATCATATATAATCACCCCTTTAATTATCTTGGCTATAGCATAGCATTATTTAACTATAAAAACTGTTACATATTTGTGAAATGTTTCACAAACTTACTTTAAGCTTGATATATAGCACGATTAGAGCTGTTTGACAAAGAAATATTATTCTGAGATTGGAAATTATGGATGATTATCTTCAGGAAATCATTTAATGTTACATTTATCGACATTATTTCCCCGGAAATATTCTTTAAAGAGATATTATTATTTCGCACACCCATTTAATTGTCGAAATTGGAAAACAAAAAAATTCATCCTTAAAGCCTATTAAATTTATATAAGTAACCGTTAAAAAGAAAAACATGTATAATAGGATGCAAGTCGTATTGCCTACATAAATCGAATGATGAGGAGATGAACAAGTATGCAGGCTGTTTGGTTATACTCTAAAACAATTGTTCCTAAAGTTCCTGAAGCGATTATTAACAGGGATCGCTTATATGCATTACTGAAGAGAAACCCTCATCCAAGAGTTACTATTGTGCAAGCTGCAGCTGGTTACGGAAAAACAACAATATTAAGCCAGTGGGTTCATCAATTAGACGAGCCTGCAGCCTGGTTATCCATTGATATAATGGATAATGATCCGAGCCGCTTCTGGCAATATGTTTTGAAAGCTATCGCTCAGGCAACAAGGCAGCCAATCGATGAAAGACTGGAGCATCTATTTGATTTGCAGTATATGCCTCCTTTTGAACTGATTGTTGATTCGCTCCTGAATGAATTAATGATAATAGAATCCTCTTTGCATATTGTGTTGGATGACTATCATCACATTGAGCTTGATATCATTCATGAGATGATTTCGCGTCTTATTAATTATTTACCGGAGCATGTTCATCTATATATGGCTAGCAGAACGAAATTACCGCTCCCTGTTGCTTCGTGGCGCGTGAAAAATTGTGTGACAGAAATTGGTACCGAAGAACTGTCTTTCACTTATCAGGAAGTAGAAGCTTTCTATCAGAAAAAGCATATAATAATGGACAAAACAGATTTTTGTCGGAAAATTTTGAGTGAAACAGGCGGTTGGGCAGCCGGAGTTCAATTAGGCGGGATATCAGAGGAAAGAAGTGCAGGTTCTCTTGATAATTCCACGTCTTTTGTGACGGAGTATATGATGCAGGAGATATTTTCTACTTTGCCTGAAAGTACCCAGCAGTTTTTGTTACAAACATCGCTGTTGAAAGTGTTAGATCCTGAATTATGCAATGATTTGACAGAAAGTTCAAATAGCTACGAGCAATTAGCTGAGTTAGTTGATCAAGGTATCTTCACCATTCGTTTGTCACCGAAGAAACAGACCTTCCGTTATCATCAGCTGTTGGCGGAAGTGCTGGAGCAAGAGCGGAATAACAGGTACACTGGCGAGGAGCTGGAGGCTCTCGTCAAAAAAGCCGGAGGTTTATTATATGCCAGAGGAGAGTTCAATACGGCTATTGATCTAGTGCTTGAGCAGCAGCTATATACATTAGCTGACCAATGGATTAATGAACAATTACTGGATATTTTTTATAGTGGTCAAATCAGGTTGCTGATTCAATGGGTGGATAGCCTGCGTGCAGCAGCGTGCACTGTCCATGTAGAAACACTGCTGATATATGCTATTTCACTGATGACTATTCAGGATATGGAAAAGGTAGCTGTGGTCACTAAAGAATTAGATAACCGTCATGAACAGGATGGATGGAAAGACAAGGACGAGCATGCTGAGCTTGTGAGTATTCTTATTTCGCTAAAGGCATACGTTCATCTGGCTTTAGGGAACTTAGACACATTTATTGAATTAATTACAAAACAAGTAAATCGGGGACTGACCAATGGCAAATGGTACCATGCTCCCGTGCATTACAATCTATATCATGCTAAACTTACGCGTACTCCGCTTGGAACGAAGGGGAATTATTCCAGTATCAGTGATATACGGGCTTTTTTAGAGATTTTTCGGCAGACTGATTTTAAGGAACACCATGTCATGGGGTACAGCTATGGTTTGTTTGCGGAAATACTTTACGAAGCGGGTCAACTAGAAGAGGCCCTGCTGGAAATTAAAGATGGCCTTCATTATGCTCATCGCTTTAATGATCGCGGGTTATATGTGCCGCTATCCATTCTGAAAGGAAAAATATTCATGGTGCAAGGGCAATCGGCAGCAGCACATACTGTATGGGATCATACGCTAAACCAAGTGCCTGAATGGTATTGGCAACGGTCTATCCAGGCGATGAAGGCATTAGCTTATTTAAAAGAAAATAAAATAGAAGCAGCAGAGACTGAATTATTTAAGACAGATCGCCCAGAGCCTTTGCAGATAGAACTTGGTCAAGAATTGTGGCTATTAGTCTATTGCCGTCTATTAATGGCAAAGAGAGCATGGCAGGAGGCATTGAAAATTGGCTTGCAGGTACATGAATATGCTGCAAAAATAGATCAGATCGATTTAATGATTGAGGCTTCTACTTTAACAGCAATCTGCTATAAACAATTGAAGCAGGAGAGCCTTGCATATGTTGCTTTGCATACCGCTCTTATGTCCGGCTCCCAGTCCGGCTACAAACGTATATTTGTTGATGAACCCGGATTCGATCATTTACTGAAGGACTATCAGACATATAAAAGAATTAAGGGCTCCTTTCAGGAAGAAATCCCCCTGGATTATCTGGAGGAACTGGCTGCTATGGGCAAGCCTATGGAGTTCCTTGATGAGGGACTGGCTGCATTGACGTTGCGAGAAAGGGATGTCCTGCGTCTACTGGTAAGCGGTGTTTCCAACCGCGAAATGGCAAAGCTGCTATTCCTGTCAGAAGGTACGATACGGGTCTATCTGACGAGAATTTATAGCAAGCTTCAGGTGAAATCACGGGCGCAGGCGATATTACGTGCGAAAGAGTGGGATATTTAGCCTGGGTGAATGGGAGAGCTGGTTTTACAAAACGGGTGGATATAATGCTTAAGAATAGATATTTTTCTTTTGTTTGATTGGTGTTAGTGGATGGCGGAAACAGAGATATATTCGATAAGGAAAATGTGCATAGAGATTTTTCAGTTGAGTAGATAAAGAAAGCTTATTGCAGAAAATACGGATGTATAAGCTGTTAGGGTTAAATTATGAACTTTTATATATGAATACTAAATGAAAATAGGCCCTGATAAGAGAATGATACTAAATATATCGCTCTCTTATCAGGGCTGTTAAACGTGTTGAACTATAAATATTTTGACGCTTACTCAGGTATAAGTGTCATTTCCATTCCTTTGTACTTACAAAAAATTCGCTTTAAGAAAAATTTAAGAAATGCTTTAGAAATAGATAAGAAATATTGTGTAATTTTTTATCTGTAGAAAAGATAAAAAACAGCAGTGAATTTCAGAAAGGAAATGATGAAAATGACAAATAATCAAGCAGAGAAACAAAATATAACACTGATTTTAGGATTAGGTGCTTTAGCACTGATTAGACCACTAATGAAAATAACCGGATTAATTCATATCTTTGGCAGTGAAGCTGTTGGAAGCATAGCTATGACAATATTAATTTCTATAGCATGGATTCTGATTGTTATATGGAAAAAGGCTCAAAATCCAATCAAAACGTTAGTTCTGTCAGGCGTCAGCTATGCAGCTTTTGCTATTATACTAAGCGGTATCCTATCACCAATTCTTGATGGCACTTTACAGGGACCGCTAACAAATCCAATTGCGCTGGTCAGTGTTTTTATGACGAACATTATTTGGGGATTAATATTAGGTATTTTAGCTTCCGCGTTACCATATAAAAAGAAGCGAAGCTGATATTTACTATGAAAAGACGTTTTTCTAAAACGACAGAAAAGCGTCTTTTGTAGATTCAGGATATTTCGTCAAGAATGATAAGAAAAGGCGGCTGTGCAGGGCTGTTCGGATTCTATTATAATGGTAAGTGAAGGAAGGTGCTTCAAGGTGTCTATCAAAAAACGGTTGATTTTATCCAATATAGCAATGATTATCGTCCCGGGAGCTTTACTATTGGTAACAGAGATAGTTTTAGGATACTTCCTGTTTGTCGTTTTTAACGGCAACCCAGAAGGTGAGGATCTAAAGGTTTTTGTCCAATTCCGATTTATCGCTATTACACTTATTTTAATATTGACCAATGGTTTACTGACTTATTTTATGTCCAGAAGTATTATCAAACCAATTTCTAAATTATCTACGGCAGCAAAGAAAATCAGTGAAGGCGATTTGGAATACAGTGTCCAGTCGGATAAAAAGGATGAATTAGGTGACCTTGCCAATACGTTTGAACAGATGCGTCTTAAGTTGAGAGAAGCAGATAGAGAGCAGAAACAATATGAACAGAATCGCCAGGAACTGATTGCCAGTATCTCTCATGATTTAAAAACCCCGTTAACCTCCATAAAAGGCTATGTGAAAGGAATTCAGGATGGTGTGGCGAACACCCCCGAAAAGCTGGACAGGTATATGGATACGATTTACAGAACAGCAAATGATATGGACGGACTTATTGATGAATTATTTTTATATTCAAAGCTCGATTTAAAAAGAGAAACCTTCCAATTTGAACAAGTAGATTTATATGCTTTTTTTGCTGATTTTATTGATGAATTAGCATTTAATCTGGAAAAGGAGCAGGGAACCGCTGCTTTATCAGCCAATAAAGAAAACAGCTACGTAGTGGAAGCAGACCGTGAAAAATTAAGAAGAGTAGTGATGAATATTATTCAGAACAGCTTAAAATATATGAACCAGGAACAGAAGGAAATCCAAGTAAATTTAACATCTGAATCTGACAGAATCGTTGTGGAAATGAAGGACAATGGAAATGGGATAAGGGAAGAAGACATTCCTTATATTTTCCAAAGCTTTTACCGGACAGATACTTCGAGGAACTCTGCTACAGGAGGCAGCGGACTTGGATTGTCGATTGTCAAAAAGATAATTCAAGAGCACGGTGGAATGGTTTGGGCCGAAAGTGAACCTGGCAAAGGAACGAGTATCTACTTTACACTAAAGAAGGTGATGTAAATGCAAAGTATATTGATTATTGAAGATGAGAAGGATATTGCTGAATTGGAACGGGATTATTTAGAGATAAATGGATTTCAAAGTGATATCGCTGCAACAGGAGAAGAAGGACTGAAGCTGGCAGCGGCAAATTCTTACAGCCTTATTTTATTAGATTTGATGCTGCCGGGGATAGATGGATTTGATTTATGTGAAAAGCTGCGGAGTACATTGGATGTACCTATATTGATGGTAACAGCCAGAAAGGAGGATATCGACAAGATTCGCGGATTAGGCAGGGGAGCAGATGACTATATTGTAAAGCCATTTAACCCGAATGAGCTGATTGCAAGAGTAAAAGCGCATATTGCCAGGTACGACCGTTTAACAAAACGGGACAGAAAATCAAATGAACTCCATCTGAAAAACCTGACAATTGATCATGATTCACGAAGAGTCTTTATAAACGGTCAGGAGAAGACATTTAGTGCAAAAGAGTATGATTTATTGTATTTTTTAGCGTCTAACCCGAATATTGTCTTTACAAAGGAACATTTATTTGAACAAATTTGGGGGTATGATGCAATCGGAGATAATACTACAGTTACGGTTCATATTAGAAAAATAAGGGAAAAGATTGAAGAAAATCCTTCTTTGCCGAAATTTATTGAAACGATTTGGGGTGTGGGGTACCGGTTTCAGGAGTAATGTGTGTATTTTGTTTTTCGAGTAACTTGAAATAGCTCTGCTGATGAGCTTGCTGCGACATCTATTTAAAAGTAAACTTTATTAATAGAATTTATACAATATAAAACCAAAGACGAATTGCCTGTTTTGCGATCCGTCTTTGGTTATGAAAAGGTCTATTCATCATCTGGTTTATTCTCAACATCACCAGCAATATTTAAAAGCTCTTCTCTTGTTTTTTCAAGCAGCTCCTGCAGCCGTTTTTTCTTCTCTGGATTATCCATAACTTGGCGACCTGTTTTAAAAAAATCATGGAACAACCCCTGCATTTCAGATCTTAAGTTTTGCATTTCCTCGATATTTACATTTTCAAATTGATTCATTCGAGAAACAAAGTGATCTTCCTTTTGGTGCTGGTCTAAATAGGCAGTGCCTTCCTCCGTAATATGATATACCTTTTTTCTGCCTTCTTTAACGGCCTCCACAAGATCCTGATCCTCCAACATTTGAAGGGTAGGGTATACTGAGCCCGGGCTGGGCGAGTAAAACCCCTTAAATTTTTCTTCTAACACCTTGATAATGTCATAACCGTGTCTTGGCTGCTTTTGCAATATTTTTAACAAGACCATCTTAATATCTCCACGTTTGAAAAAGCGTTCGCCGCCACGACCTCCTCCCCTGGCATCGTGTCCTGCAAAGAAATGAGGACCGCCTCTCCTTTCAAAATGTTCATTTCCCATCCCGAATTTATTCCGTCTTAAGAAGTCCTTGTGAAATGTGTTATCTCCTGCGAAAGCATGGTGGTGATTAAAATGAGCCTGCTTTTGGAAAAAAGGGTGTTCATCTTGTTGAAACATAATAGATTCCTCCTGATTATTATTTTTTGCTTCGAAGTTAACGATATATCGTTAATGATAATAATAAGCGATATATCGTTAAATGTCAAGATAAAGTATTCAGGTTATGTATTTGGGGTTTACATCCAGATAAACATAATTCACAGTATGTTATACTGGAAGAAAAACAAGGCAGGTGCAGCATATGACAAAGAAGCTATTATTAACAGGATTTGAACCTTTTCTTGATTTCTCCATTAATCCAACAATGAAAATTGCAGAAGAATTAAATGAGGCAGCAATTGGAGATTACACGATTACTTCCCATATACTATCTGTAGATTTCCATAAGGCAGGAAAACAACTCCTGCAATTAATTGAAGAGACAAAGCCGGATGCAATTATCTCTCTTGGTCTTGCCGGCGGCAGATTCAAAATTAATCCCGAACGCATTGCTATTAATGTGAATGACGGACCAAAGGATAATCAGGGGCACAAACCGGATAATGAAGTCATCTGGGAGGATGGAGCAGACGGAATGTTCTCTACTTTACCAATCAGCAGAATGGTCCAACAGCTGAAAGCACAAGGACTTCCGGCGGAAATTTCCAACACGGCGGGGACTTACCTATGTAATCATGTGATGTATCAAGCATTGCATTATACGAAAACGAACAATCTCGGTCTTCCAGCTGGTTTTATCCATATCCCTGCATCTCATGAGCTTGCGATTGAACATGGGAAGATACCGAGCTGGAGTCATGATGATTTGAAGAGAGCTATTACTATATGTATTGAGACCTTGTCTGAAGCATAGATAAGCAAATTCAATTAAATTGTGTTCTATCGCTGTAAACGATAAATCACTATAAGAAATGAGGAATAACCCTTGAAAAAAGCATTGATAAATATTGATTACACAGTTGATTTTGTAGCAGAGGACGGCGCTTTAACTTGTGGTAAGCCCGGACAGGATCTAGAAAATACCATTGTTTCGTTAACGGAGCAATTTATCAATGATGGTGATTACACAGTTTTTGCCGTTGACGTTCATGATAAAGATGATCCTTATCACCCAGAATCGAAGCTGTTTCCGCCTCATAATATCCGGGGCACAAACGGGAGAGATTTATATGGCCGGTTGCAGGAAATATATGAAATAAACAGTAATAAAGAAAACGTATATTACATGGATAAAACGAGATATTCCGCTTTTGCAGGAACAGATTTAGAAATAAAATTGAGGGAAAGAAATATTGAAGAAGTACACCTGTTAGGAGTATGCACCGATATTTGTGTGCTTCATACAGCAGTGGATGCCTATAATAAGGGGTTTCGTATTGTTGTGTACCAAGATGCAGTTGCCTCATTTAATCAGGCAGGGCATGATTGGGCACTGGGGCATTTTGAAGGTTCACTGGGAGCGGCAGTGGAAAAGTTTGAGAATAAATAAAATAGCCGTTACATTCTCGGAGTAATTGGAAAAGGTTTTTTCATAATCTCCCTAAATCCCATTAACAGAACAAACTATACTTTATAATTAAACAGTGATAATATTTTTAGCATAGATTCATATAATTGAGAATTTACTTAAATGTGCAAAACATGAACGAAATTATGGAAAGGGGAAAAGTTATGTATTCCAATATTCTTAGACATCCTGGACCTACTCCAATTCCTAAAAAAGTGGAATTGGCGATGGCGCAAGATATGATCAGCCATCGTACAGAGGAATTTACCAAACTGTATCGGGAAACAACGGAACGTGTCAAAACCATTTTTGGAACGAAGCAGAATATTATGCTTCTTCCTTCAGGCGGGACGGCAGCATTAGAAGCAGCTGTAGCCAATACTGCCTCAGCTGGTGATGAAGTAGTTGTTGTTACAATAGGTGCTTTTGGAGACTATTTCGTTTCGATATGCGAGAAACATGGCCTGCATGTTCATAAACTTGAGAAGAACTGGGGCGAAGCTTGTACAAAAGAAGAGCTTGCAAACTTTTTAAAGCCCTTGTCCGGTATCAAATCTGTTTTTGCGACTTATAATGAAACTTCGACAGGAATTCTAAATCCAGTTGATCAACTGGCAGAGGCAGTACACGAGAATTCAGATGCTTTATTTATTGTTGATGGTGTGAGCTGTATCGGTGGCGCCCCTGCAGAGATGGACAAATGGGGAATCGATATTTTAGTAACAGGCTCTCAAAAAGCAATTATGCTTCCACCGGGCCTTGCCTTTGTAGCTGTAAGTGACAGGGCCTGGAAGGTGATAGAAATGAATGATACGACTGTCTATTATTTAAATCTGTTAAGCTATCGTGAGTGGGACGCAAAGTCAATGACACCTAATACACCTGCGATTTCATTGATTATGGGATTATCTGCGGTTTGTGATTTAATTGAGGAAGAGGGCGGATTTTCGAAAACAGTAGAACGTCATGAAGTCATGAAAAATATGGTTCGGGAAGCTATGAGAGCTCTTTCCATTGACTTGTTAACAAGTGATGAGCATGCCTCACCAACCTTAACGACAATCTGTGCTCCAAAGGGGTTGGATCTTTCCGACTTTTTAACACACTTAAAGAAAAAATATCATCTTGATTTTGCTGGTGGTCTTGGACAGCTTCAGGGTAAGGTTTTTAGATTTGGACATATGGGATATTGTTTCCCAAGCGATATACTTCAAGCAGTTTCCCTGATTGAAGCAGCCTTGCAGGACTTCTCTTATCAATTTGAGAGCGGTGCCGGGGTAAAGGCAGCTCAAGATGTGTTCTTATCCTCATTAAAAAAATAGCATATTAATTGCAAATGATAGAGTTGATGGCATCCCATAAGTTGAGTAAACTTGTGGAATGCCATATTTTATATCCAGCCTTAATCTGGACAGGCTTAATGGCTGGTATACCCAGTCCATTAACTACATAAAATTCACTAACTCTTTTAAATCCCTGATCATATAATCCCCAGATAAACTACTATCCGAATCGTCAGTTAAAATAATAGATTTAACTCCAGCATTTCGGGAACAATCAGCATCAATTTGCCGGTCCCCTACATAGAATACGGCATCTTTATTTAATTTGTATTTGTCGATAATATATTCTATCCCTTGCGCATGGGGTTTCCTTTCAAAGCCATATTCACTTGTGATAACCTCTTTGAAAAAATGGGTCAGATTGAGATTTTCAAGTACATGGGCAGTGGATTTTCCCTTGTGGGTGTAAATAAAGTTTTGAATATTATTTTCATATAAATAATCTAAAACATATGCTGCATGCGGTATACATTTTATTTCATCGGCTCTCTGATTATTAAGATTAGAAGCCATTGTTTTTAGTTGATTTTTATCATAAGCAGAGCTGTTAGCCATTAAATCAATAAATGCGTTAACGGATTTAGATTTAACATATTGATAGATTTCTTTTTGAGAGTATGAAAGATGACACTGATCAGCAACGATTGCCAAGTTATCTATAATAATTTCGTAAGAGTCAATGATTGTTCCATCTAAATCCCATATAAAGGTGTTTTTCATATTTTTTATTTCTCCTTCTCCTGCATTTCCCTGACATTATCCGAATGGAAAGGTGAACCTTCGACCTCATTCACCACACTAAATGGATTTCCATCTAAATCAAAAAAATCAAAGAATTTCATATCGCCAAAAAAATCTATTTCGGTAACTGCTGCTCCCTGACTTTTAAAGTGCCGGTGTGCAATCTCGATATCAGCCACCACAAAATTGTAGTAAGAATTTTTTTTATTTCTCTTCATATTAAATTCTGTGGGCTGCGGAATTTCTACTTTGACCAAGGCTAATTGTGTTGAACCAATAGGTAAATAAAATCCTGCTCCATCTTCCCAGCTGTCAATTTTCTTTGCTCCAAGATACTTCTCATACCATTCTGAAGATTTTTCAATATTAGTTACAGGGATAAAAATACTTCCAACTTTAAACATACATTATTCCTCCTTCTGATGAAATTCTTATGTATAACGTATATACTTATGTAAAAGTTACATCTAGTTTGAAAAAGGTGAAAAGAGATGATTTTTAAGGACTTAAAGCCTGAAATTAACAAGTTGTATAAATACTGTTTAAAATTATCAGCTTCCCCTTGGCGGGCGGAAGATCTGGTACAGGAAACAATGCTAAAGACTTTTCAGCTGAAAAAATTAGAACCTGAAAGAGAGTTTACATTCTCTTTTCTATGCACTGTAGCTAAAAACCTTTATATCGATGAAAAAAGAAAAAATAGAAGAGAAAGCTACCTTAATGAGGATTTTCATGGTATCGAATATGATTTTATAGAATCCAGCAGTTTAATTGAAGCATTACTTACTGCCTTACCTTTGAAGCAGGCTATGCTGATTACATTGAAGGATGTATTTGGGTATACCTCCAAAGAGATAGCAGCTATGTTAAGAGTAAGGGACGAATCGGTAAAAACAGCGCTTCACCGCTCCAGAAAAAAACTGAAATTAAACGCAGATATCGAGATGAATCAAAGCGTCTCTCTTCCAGATGATAAAATCATTCCTGCGTTATCTAAAGCAATAGCAGGGTCCCAGCCGATGCAAATATTCTTTTATTACCGGCAACTGGAGGCGCAGAATTTTCAAGTAAGAAGAACAGGTGCCGGACGTGCTGTATTTCACGTTATTGATCCTGATGGAAATATATTGGAATTACTTTCTTCATAAAATAATAGAATGAAGGGCCTCGTATGAGGGTGGGGGTTTTCATGCAGGAGGAGTTTTATGAATTCTGATAAGGAATTAATGAATCACCATATAAATGTATTATTTAAACATGATAGTAAAGATAGAATAACTGTTGTGAATGAACCACCATATGATCCCGCCCCAAAGGTTTTTATCGGGACCACCAAGGAAGGTTCTGTCGTAAAGTATGCAGACACATTGCCTGTTTCTTTTATAATAGAATTGGAAAAGATTTTGCAAAAAAGCTCTAGTATTGATCTGGCAGAAATCATCAAAATCTTTCAGCAGGGATATGAATTAAACCAGCTGTGGACTGGCCCGGCATACGTATTCCCTGATAAAATCAACAAATCATCTTATCCGCAAATTGTACAGATAACACATGAAAATAAAGATATCTTAAAATCACAATTTCCGTATACCTTCGAGGATTTCGAGTGTAAGCAGCCTTGTTTTGTAATAATGGAGGGTAACGTTATAGCCTCTATTTGCTGCAGTGCGAGACAAAGTGTAAAGGCAGATGAGGCCAGTCTATTTACAAAAGAAGCTTATCGCAGTAAAGGCTATGGAGCAGCTGTAACAAAAGCGTGGGCTCAGGAAGTGCAGAGGCAGGGCGGTATGGCATTATACAGTACATCATGGGATAATCTGGCATCTCAATCTGTGGCAGGCAGGCTGAATCTTTATTTATATGGAACGGATATTCATATAAGCTGATAATAGGCTTCTATACAAATACAAGCACAATGCCTCATCACGGACACTTTGATAAGACATTGATCTATAGCCCCATACCTAACTACTATAATACGAGCTGTAACGATCCAAAAGATCCAGCGGACCGATTTCCATTTTAAGCTGTACATTGTTTTTTAAATGCTCTTGAAGCTGTAAATTCCGCTCTTTTGAAAACTGATGGACATCCATAATAACGCGCTCATTCGCAAGCTCTTTATAATCTAAATCCGGTATAAAAGCCTTTATCTCTTCTATGATCTTCCCATTTTCTCTTGAACTGAATTTTAGAAACACAGCATCATCTGGAGCTTTTTCCCGGTAATCTCTTGTATAGATGAATTCGCCGCCTTTTAGAAAGAGAATACGATCTGCATATTTCTCAAGGTTTTCTAAAAGGTGAGAGGCAATAATAATAATTTTTCCTTCTTTCTTTTTTTCCTCCAGCAGCTTGGAAATAAGCTCTACATTATCGGGATCAAGTCCATTCATCACTTCGTCCATTAACATATAAGGAGTATTGGCTACAATCTGCATAGCAAAGCACAGCCTCTGCCGCATCCCTAAGGAATATTGGTAGGTTTTATCTTTAATGTAATGAGACATGTTCAACCTCTGTATGACCTGGCCTGGATCAATGGAGGAGTGATGCCACATTTGACGGTAAATATTTAAATGATCAACACCATTCAAATGGTTATACAAATCACTTTGATCAGGCATCATTGTAATCAGCGAGTGGATATAAGCTTCTTTTTTCTTATTAGCATACCGATAGCTTTCCTTGAAGGTTACCTCTCCCTTTGTCGGTGTAACGTAATTCATTAATACATTAAGAAGAGTAGATTTACCGGTTCCATTAGGCGCAACCAGCCCTATTATTTCACCGGGCTGAAATGTGGTGGTAATCCCGTTCAGTACTTTTTTATCTCCAAATTGTACAACAATATTATTTAATTGAATCATTGTATACCTCCTAGCTTTTCATCAAATTGCTAATCTTTTAATTCTGCTTATAAACCAGATAAGTAAAATGATAAGCAGAGCTGCAGCAAGAAGCACGAGCTGTCCTTTTATTATGGTTACAGAATCTATTGCCAGGATATACTGTCTGTAGCCGCTGACGATATTCCCTATTTGTATATAGGAGGTCGGCAGATAGCTTAACCAGGCATCAATAATTGCTCCTCTTTGATAATAAGTTGCTTCAATAAAGAAAATGATACCGATGGTCAGGTTAATAAACTCATTTTTCAAGACAATACTCATCAATAATACAAGACTGATAATAATCGTAAACCACAGTAACATCATGACAAAGCTTTGTACTAAAAATAAACCCATGGATATGCTTTCGTATGTTCCCAGGTTTAAAAATTCAAAGTGATATCTCACCACCGGGAGAGACAGTGTTCCAAATCCTTCCCGGAAACCGATAATCAGAAATGAAGGAATTAAAACGACAAGTGATGTGAGACTGCCTAATAAGGCCACCACTCCTTTTAGCATCAGCCGTTTAAAGGGCGTGAGCGGAAATCCATTTACAATACTCAGATGATGCCTGTCCTTCATCACAATATCGTTACTTAAAAACAGACATACGATCAGAATAATATAAGGGAGACTGGACGCTAGGAGTCTCTGAAGCGTTTGAAGTGCTGTACGTTCTTCAAAAATCTGTATACTCACATCATAGGATGCATTTGCATACTCTCTGTATCTCTCAGCAGAAGACAGATAGGCATAATGTCCATCTGAATGGGAAAATCGATTTCCATACGTATAATAACCTGTAGTATAACGTAAGAAAGAGTCCTGACCAGATGGATAAATAATCTCATCAGAATACGAATACCAATGTTGTGTTGCTTCAGCATAGGTGTGTAAGTCTCCTGTTGCTAAAGCATCTAAGCGTGCTCCATCATATTCATTCCATTCTGGAAAAATCTGATAGGCGAATACCGTTAATGGGTGGGATCCTTCCCGGATTACAACATTATCAAGGAATTCTTGCCGGTCTTCATATCTTGCTTCGATTTCGTTTTTATTAATAGATTCAATCGGCTGATAATTCGGTGCCAGATAAAGTGCATAGTAAAGACTAGCCAATAATAATAAAATAAATAATATGATATTTTTCCGGTTGCTGAAAAAAACTTTCAACTCCCAATGGACATATCCAGTCATGACATCCTCCCTCCTTTATCATCCTTCAATCGGCTCTCCTTCGTTTGGCTCCGGTGAAACTGCCAATAGATGAAGAGAAATATAACGAGAAGGCTGAGGAGCAAAGTAAGAAATCCATTGGATAATGTGATTGCTGCATTACCTGTTATTTCTGCAACGCTTCCATCAGCGACAGTTTGGAAATTAAGATAATTAAAAGGTAAAAAACTCATCCATTTTCCCAAATCTGGCAGCAGATACACGATAAAAAAGACAAAAAAGTGCACAAAGATAATGATATACAGGTTTTTAAAGCAGTAATTTAATAAAATAGAAATGGCGATTGCCACAAGTGACAAGCATAATAAATAAAGGAAGGCGATACCTATATATTGCCAGACAGGTATTGCTGGATAATTCCCGTTAAATAAGGCTACAGGATAACTTAAATCCATATTGTAAATTATAGCAGCTGAAGTGATAGCAATGGTGAAGGTCAAAACTAAACAGAAAAAAATAAATAGAAAATAGCTTAATAGCTTTGCAAATAGTTTAGAAGCAGTAGAGAGAGGATAACCATTTACAAGAGATTTGTGATTTGTTTCATCCAACAGGATATCAGATGAGAATATGCCAACTAATAAGTACCAGCCATATCCTAGCGCAAATAGAAACAGGATAATATAAGTCGGGAAGTTAGAATTATCAACAAGCAGCCTTTCTTCCTGAGTCTGAATTTCTGTGAAAAGTGCAGCATCCAGCTGGTTTTGCCGATAGGCAGGGATAAATTGGGCAACCTCCTCAAAACCGTCCAGAGCATAAGCCTCATTCCGTACTTCTGTGAGGTCAATGGCACCTTGTATGTATGTGTCTTCATCTTCCATCACTAATCCCAGCGTTCTGTTAGCCAGATTACTCGATTGACTAATCAGATTCCGATAGAGCGGAGATGCTACATCAGAATCGGTTGCATCTACATTTCTAAACTGGTCTAAAGCGGAATTTAATGCAACAACTTCTGCAGCAGTACCTGGTTCAAGCTCTCTAAATTGACTGTTTTCCAAGTAAACGAAGGAACCGATGATGAAAAGAATTAAAATGAAAATAATAGATTTGAATTTCAGGTTCTTCCGTTCAACTAGAAAAACGGTCTTCATTAACCTGAACATGTCTATTCCCCTTTATCAACAATGTATGTCAGAAAAGTTCTAATTTTCCACATCTGTTTTATTGTAACATAAAAATGTAAGCGTTATTTTATCTTAGGGAGATTTAATGTATTATTAGAGCATATTAGGAGGTTTTTTAGGAGTTTTAACCGAACACAGAGAATAAAACCGTAAGAAAATAGTTATATTGTTAATAAAGAAATTTAAACTATTGCATTATAATTTCCTATGTGATATGCTAATTTTCAGTTATATAACTAAATATTACACGGATTATGATGGCGTGTTACTGATAATGCAGGCAAAACCAGAATAATTTATACTTTATCTCTTTTAGGGATAGGTGTAAGTTGTTTTGGTATTTTTTTTGCCTTTTATAAGTAATACAGGCATCTTATAAAGGAGCAAAGGAAGATGAACTACAAACAATTAGGTAAGGAAGTATTGGCCCGTGTTGGCGGTAAAGATAATGTAGCTATGCTTACACATTGTGCAACAAGGCTTCGATTTGAATTTCATGATTATTCTAAAGTGGAAAAAGAGCAAATCGAAAAGCTGCCGGGTGTTATTTCTGTAGTAAATAAAGGAGGACAATTTCAAATTATTGTGGGCAATGAAGTGCAGCAAGTTTATCGTGCCATTCACGAAGAAATTGGCCCAGAGGGAGATCAAAAAAATAATTCCAACAATAATAAAGAAAAGAAAAGTGTTATTTCCCGTTTGATTAGTGTTATTTCGACTACCTTCACCCCTTTTATTCCAGCTATTATTGGTGCGGGTATGATTAAAGCAGTTTTAGCAATATTGGTATTAGTTGGGCTGTTGACAGAGGAAAGCCAAACTTTCTTCATATTGAATACGGTTGCAGATGCGGCTTTCTTCTTTATGCCTGTATTACTGGCCTACGGTGCTTCTATTAAGTTTGGAACGTCACCAATTCTTTCAATGACGATTGCTGGAGTCTTGCTTCACCCGAATTGGGCAGGCGTACTGGAGGCTGGTGATACACTTCACTTTATTGGTGTACCAGTTCAATTAACAGATTATGCAGGATCTGTATTACCTATTATTATCACTGTATGGATTATGTCTTATGTGGAACGCTTTGCAGAATGGGTATCACCTTCCATTATCAAATTCTTTTTGAAGCCGATGTTAATTATGTTGATTACAGCGCCGCTAGCGCTTGTAGTCATTGGCCCAATTGGAACCTATTTAAATGATTTAGTAGCATTTGGAGCTGATACTATTAACAGTCATGCCAGCTGGCTAATTCCAATGTTAATGGGAACATTACAGCCGTTCCTGCTTATTACTGGAACTGCCTGGGCTATGACACCAATTGCTACAACACAGCTATCCAATAATGGCTACGAAACGATGAATGGACCTGGTATGCTTGCATCTAATATTGCACAGGGGGCGGCTACATTAGCGGTTGCTGTTAAATCAAAAAACAGAGAACTTAAACAGATGGCAGGCTCAGCTGGTTTTACCGCTCTAGTAGGTATTACAGAACCTTCTCTGTATGGGGTTACTCTAAAATTGAAAAAACCATTAATTGCTGCCATGATTGGTGGGGGATGTGCAGGGATATATGCAGGTCTTTCCGGGCTTGTACGCTACGCATTTGTTTCACCCGGGCTAGCAGGGATCCCAGCATTTATCGGTGAAAATCCAATGAATATCGTTCATGCTTTAATGACGATTGTTATTGCTTTTGTCGTTGCTTTTGCAGTTACTTGGATTCTTGGATTTGAGGATCCAGTTGATGAAACAATTACGACAGAAGTAAGTGAAACGAAAGAAAATCAAAAGGAAATAAATAAAGTAATTGCTACAACACAAACTTCTATCGCCAGCCCACTTTCCGGGATCGTAGTACCTTTGGAAGAGGTTAATGATGATGTGTTTTCAAGTGGATTGCTTGGAAAAGGTACAGCGATTGTTCCTGATCAGAATGAGGTAAGGGCTCCATTTTCAGGTGAGGTTGTTACACTGCTTCCTTCTAAACACGCAATAGGATTAAAGCGTGATGACGGCTTGGAATTACTAATCCATATTGGCATTGATACCGTTAATCTTAATGGAGAATTCTTTACTGTACATGTACAACAAGGTGATCGTATTGAGACTGGAGATTTGTTAGTTAACTTTGACCGTGAGGCAATTAAAGATAAAGGTTATGATATAGTTACACCTATTATTATTACGAATCCTGATGAATTTCAGGACATGACAGTTGTTTCAGTGGAACAAATTGATTATGGCCAAAAGCTTTTAGATAAGAAGTAAGGAGGATTTAATATGTTATATAATGAATTAAAGCCTTTCCCAAAGGATTTCCTTTGGGGGGCTTCTACTTCAGCCTATCAGGTAGAAGGAGCTTCTGAGGAAGATGGGAAAGGAAAATCTGTCATCGATATGATGGATCATCCGGAAGATACTGCTGGATTTACTGTTGCGAGTGATCATTACCATCGATTTAAAGAGGATATTCGGCTTTTTCATGAATTAGGGCTGAAGGGATACCGCTTTTCCATTGCATGGACTCGTATTTTTCCTGAAGGAACAGGAGAAATAAATGAAAAAGGCTTACAGCATTATGAGGAATTAATAGACGAACTGATAAAGTATGGGATAGAACCAATTGTTACTCTTTATCATTTCGATTTGCCATATGCATTGGAAGAAAAAGGCGGCTGGGGAAATCGTGAGGTTATTGATGCTTTTGTAGAGTATGCAAGGATATTATTTAATCGATTTGGAAAAAAAGTTAATTATTGGCTTACCATTAATGAACAGAACACATTGATTCTGCATCCAGGTGCAGTTGGGGTACCAAAAGGCGGAAAACTTCCAACGAAAACTTCTTTATATCAACAAAACCATCATATGCTGGTGGCTCAAGGAAAAGTAATGGAATTATGCCATGAGATGTGTCCACATTCACAGATTGGTCCAGCACTGAATATGACCTCGATGTACCAGGCTACAAGTAAACCGGAGGATGCTATTGCAGCGCACAATTGGGAAACAATTCGCGGCTGGAGCTTCCTTGACCTGGCAGTGCATGGAAAATACAATAATTTGTTGTGGAGTTATTTGGAAAATAGAGGTTGGCAGCCAGAGATTCTTGAAGGAGATTTAGAAGCTATTGGCAAGGGACATCCTGATTTTATTGCAATAAATTATTATTCCACTGCCACTATTTCTGAAAGTACGGGGGACGCCAGTGACGTAAGCCCGAGAGCTGGAGATCAGCAAATTATGCTTGGAGAACCAGGTGTATACCGGGCAGAGGAAAACCCTTATGTAGATAAAACTAAATATGGATGGGTAATCGATCCTGTGGGGTTACGGCTTACCCTGCGTAAAGTATATGAAAGATATAATTTACCGATAATGATTACCGAAAATGGCATTGGTGCGCCGGATGTACTCAATGATGATGGTTCAGTGCGCGATGATTATCGGATTGATTTTATCCAGGCACATCTGAAACAAATTCAATGGGCGTTAACAGACGGTGTAGAAGTGTTTGGATATTTCCCATGGGCAGCATTGGATGTAGTCAGTACGCATCAAGGCTATGCTAAACGATATGGTTTTATTTATGTAAATAGAGGAGAATTCGATGTGAAGGATTTGAAACGCATCAAGAAAGACAGCTTTTATTGGTATCAAAAGGTGATTGAGTCCAACGGCAAGGACGGATTAGATAAGAATAATTAAACTTCACAAGTATAGTTGGTGATCTGATGAAGGTGGACAAAGTATTGAATAACAACCTTGTGTTTTCTAAGAATGAAGAAGACCATATTGTTATTGTGATGGGGAGAGGACTGGGCTTTAAATACAAAAAAGGTGACCTTATTGATGAGGAAACCATTGAAAAGGTTTTTGTCCCTAATGATCAACATGCAAGGCAAGAATATGTGCGTATATTAGAGAGTGCTCCGAAACAGCATTTTGAAGCAATTAATGATGCTTTAGGTCATCTGAAAGATCATTGGAAAGGTGAACTGGATGATCGTTATTTTCTTATATTATTTGACCATATTGCATTTGCCATTGAACGCGCAGAAAAAGGACTGGTCTTCCAGAACAAACTTTTAAATGAGGTTCGTAATCATTATCCTGAAGAGTTTGAAGCAGCACTTACGGTGGTTAAAGAGATTAACAGCAGATTGGCTGTCCATTTGCCGGAGGAAGAAGCGGGAAATATCGCTTTTCACCTTGTAAATGCTAAAACTAAAGATCAAAATTTTGAAAAGACGATGTTACGGATGAAGATGGTAAAGGATATGCTGAACTTAATTCAATATAAGTTAAATATCCAGCTGGACATTCATTCTATGCGCTACAACCGATTTGTCACACATCTTGAATACTTCATCCAGCGTATATTAGAGAATAAACAGCTAGATAATAAAGATCTTTTCTTATATGAGCAATTTATAGAAAAATATCCAGAAGAGTATAAAGCTACGCAAGCGATTGCTGAATATAGTAAGAATGTAGCTGGGTATGAGGTCACTGATGAAGAAAAACTTTATTTTATGATACATTTAGCACGTTTTACCAATCAACAGTAGAAATAAAGAAACAGAAACGGATATTTTAAGCCGGTTCTGTTTTTTTTTGTCGTCAATATGAATACTGATTTTGCGAAAAAAATTTAGAAATTGCTGTGTGATGAAGGGCTTTTGGATTTTTGGAACTTTCCAGACAATAAAAAATCTGTTGTTTATTTTTGTTGTACTTACAACAAAAATAAATTAAAATTTATATATAATAAAAAAGCCGGGGGTGAAAGAATGGCAGAAATCCTGCGCGAAATAGGGATGATTGCGAGAGCACTTGACTCTATCAGCAATATCGAATTTAAAGAATATGATCTTACAAAAGGCCAATATCTATATTTGGTCCGTATCTGTGAAAACCCGGGTATTATTCAAGAAAAGCTTGCTGAAATGATAAAAGTAGACAGAACCACAGCTGCACGAGCTATCAAAAAGCTGGAGGAAAACAATTTTATTCAAAAGACAGCTGATGCAGATAACAGAAAGATAAAGAGGCTGCTGCCAACGGAAAAAGGAGAGTACATCTACCCAATGATTAAAAAGGAAAATGATTACTCCAATCAGGTAGCCTTAAAAGGGCTGACAGAAAAAGAAGCAGAAAAGCTTGTATATTTACTTGAAAAGGTCCGGAAAAATATTGAGGTGGACTGGGAGTTTGTGAAGAAAGGAAATAAGCGGCAGTATTAAATGGAACGAAGGGAAGACAAAAACATGGTGATAAAGATAGAAGCTTGCAATCAAAACGATTTGCAAATGCTGCAAGAAATCAGTATAGAAACATTCATGGAAACATTTCAAGAGCAGAATACACCGGAGAATATGCAAGCTTATTTGGAAAGTGCCTATACATTGGATAAGCTCCGAAAGGAAATAACGCAGGAAAATTCATTTTTCTTTTTCATTTACTATAATAACCAGCTGGCTGGATATATGAAGGTGAATACAGATGATGCCCAGTCAGAGGAAATGGACGCGGATGCGCTTGAAATAGAACGAATTTATATTCGAGACGGCTTTCAGCGGAAGGGTTTGGGAAAATATTTGATGAACAAAGCAATCGAAATAGCAGAGGATAAAAAGAAGCAGAAAGTATGGCTGGGTGTTTGGGAATATAATGAGCAGGCGCTGGCCTTTTACAGGAAAAATGGTTTTGTACAGACCGGATCGCATTCCTTTTTTATGGGGGATGATGAGCAGACAGATTATATTATGACGAAAACACTGTAGATATCCATAAAGGAGAGTGTCTATGTATATACCGAAGCGTTTTAAAGTCACGGATCCGAAAGAAATTTGGGAATTTGTCAATCGGCATTCTTTTGCAACACTGGTTACGACAGAAAATAATACACCTGTTGCAACACATCTGCCGGTAACAATAACCAGAAAAGAGGATGATTATATCATTACAGGCCATGTAGCCTACGCAAACCCGCAATGGAAAACATTGGAGAACGTAGAGAATGCACTGGTGATATTTCAAGGACCGCATGCGTATATTTCCCCGACCTGGTATTCGCATGAAAATGTTCCAACCTGGAATTATCAGGCTGTCCATATGTATGGAGCTCCACGAATACTGGAAAAGGATGAACTCAGGGAGTCGCTAAAAATTCTTTCAGATAAGTATGAAAAGCATAGATATCCTTCTTTTTCAGTAGAGAAGTTTACACCCAAGCTGTTAGAGGCCCAGTTGAAAGCAATTATTGGATTTGAAGTTAGAGTCACAGAAATACAGGCGGCCTACAAATTAAGTCAAAATCGAAAAGAAGCTGATTATAAAAGTGTTATGAATCATTTGCAGGAGGAAGGGGATTCTGATTCCCGTCAAGTCGCAGAGCAGATGAAAAAGAATATGCCATTACCATGAGATAGCAGTTCAAAATATGTGAGGAAAGAGGTTGGATGAAGTCATTTTTTAATTTATAAATTATTGAAACCGGACAGTATTAATACTATCTCAGGAAGGTAGAGCAGTTCGCTCTCACTATATATTAATTTGTCCGGTTTCAATCCATTTGAACGAGCTGCATACCTTTGATATAAATTCTCTAATAATGAATCAACTGTCTTCTGTGTTTTCAAGAGGGTGTCTGCTCATTTTGTACCCTTGCAGTATAAAACATATAAGTGTCAGTACAAGCAGTACACCTACAGTATACAAAACGGCAGTACTATCGATGAATGTACTGGATCCTGGATCAATGACAAACCAAAGCAGCTTCGTAAAGAAAATACCAAAAGTTAACCCGAATACTACCCCATAACAAACAAAGATGAATGCCTGCCAAACAATAACGGACATCATACCATTCTGCGTTAAGCCTAATAGACGTGTAATCCGGTAGCTGGTTTGCTGCGTTAATATGTCGTTCATCAGTGTTTGCAAGATGCCGAATGATGCACTTGCGATTAAAATAATCAATGTTCCGATAACCAGGACATATCGCTGCTGAAACATCTGGTCATCTTCTTTTAGTTCTGCTGTTTTTGTAGTGAAATGTAATGCAGGTATTTTACTGATAATGGGCTGCAAAACGTCCACATCGTCGGTACCAACAAAAATTTCACTTACATTCAAAACATCGGCTATTTCTTCGGACCAATCGACAACAATACTGTTAAATGGAAATAAGGATGATTCATTAGAAATTGCACTGACAATAAGTGGATCATAGCCTGAGTAATTATAAAGATCAGTTATTGGCAGCTCGTCTCCCACTTTAATATGATGCTCTTCTGCAAAGCTTTCTTCCACAATTGCCCCCAGTTAAGGGATATTGCTTATCTTGATGGGAAAGATTTGTTGCGCGTATATCTGTATCAATGATTTTATCAGGTAATTGAAGGCTGAAGCTTGCAATTCCACATTTAACTATTGTTTAATGAGAGATTTTTTTATCCTCTTTTTTAGATGTATACATTAGAATTCCCATTACAGTAATATTAACGGCAATAAGTATAATACCGGAAATGATTAAATAGGATTCACCTTCTAGAATGCTGCCACCAGTAGAGATTTTACCAATAATCTCAGGCACACTAGGCAGACACATTAAGAATATAAATATTGCCAAAAACCATTGCTTCAAGATAAGCGTGACAATAATGAAAATACTTAAGAGAATAGCTCCGATAATAAGGTTTACAATAAAATTGCTCTCTGCAAGCACAATCCCTGGATGATTTCGGATAATAAATTGTCCGCCGACCAGAGCAGCCATGTAAGGAGCATAAAATAAAAACAGTCCGATGTAGGTTTTTTTACTGTCTCCATATTTTTGAACGATTTTTTTTAAGGAAATGATAGTAGCCGCTGTTCCGATAATCAGCACTGCAAGGTTATACAGGATAACACTTGTATTTAATTCAAAGTCTCCGCTGATTAGGTCAGGAATGATAAATACCCCCAGCAAATAGACAAGTAATAAAATACTATATTTAATAAAACCTTTGTTTCGCGGAAGTTCTTCGGAAATAGACCGGATATACGCCTTCACAGAATTTCCGGTAATACTTTCTACACTTTGCCCATTTGCTTCCGCTTCTATTAAATGATCTCGCAGTTCTGCTTCAATTTCTTGAATATCTTTTTCTCTTTTACCGCGGCTTATTAGCTCTAAACGTAAATTCCGCAAAAATTTTTCTGCTTCTTTACTTAGCATCCTCCACACTCCTCATCAAGTTATTCATCCCTTTATTCAGATAGGACCATTTATTCCGAAATACGGCTAATTCTTCCAAGCCTTTATCTGTGATTGTGTAGTATTTTCGTTTTGGCCCGCCTGTATCGGATTTTTTCAGTTCGGTTTGGACATATCCTTTTTTACTTAAGCGCAGAAGTACAGGATAAATACTTCCGTCACTGATTTCCGGGAAATCCCGTTCTTTTAATTTCTCTAAAATTTCATATCCATAAGTTTCACCTTGAGAAATTAGTCCTAAAATTGCTCCATCTAATAATCCCTTCATCATCTGATCAGATACTGACATGCCGTACCTCCTTGACTATCTTGTAATATACTATAGTTGATTAAAAGGTAATTGTCAACTATCTTATATAAAAAGATAGTTGAGTTTTTTCTTTTACTTTAGGGATAGGTAAAGACGATAATAATGGTGTAATTCAAAGTAGCTGAAATTTTTATTTATAGATTTGAAGTGAAGGGGAAATGATAAATCCATTTACATAAGAAAAACCAAGAAAATCACTTGTTCTTTAAAACACTGGTGTTCTTGCCAAGGAGATGTCCGCTACGGGAAGCGTAGTGTATTTCTGGAGCGGCTATCTCCAGCATTTTTTATACTTTCTTACTCTTTAAAAAAAAGAAACCCGGGCATGCCCGGATTTCCTTTTAACAATTTACTTCAATTTATTCTGCAAATACCTTATGCCATTCTGCTTTATGTTCCAGTAATTCTTTTGCTAATTCTTTGGCACCTTCTAAGCTGTGGCTTGCAGCCCAGCCGCATTGAACTTCATTACATGCGGGAACTTCTTCAGCATTTAATACATCTTCTAATGTTTTTTCTACTGTTTCCAGAAGTCCATCATAGTTGTCATCGTTTAAAATAGTTAAATAGAATCCAGTTTGGCAGCCCATTGGACTAAAATCTACTACCGTATCATGATGGTTTCTAATTAATTCAGCCATTAGATGCTCCAGTGAATGAAGTGCAGGCATATCCATATGTCCTTTATTCGGCTGTTTTAAACGCAGGTCATACTTATAGATAACATCTCCATTTGCACCTTTTGTTGTTCCAGCCAAACGGATATAGGGTGCTGCCACTTTTGTGTGATCCAGATTAAAACTTTCTACATTCATTGCTTTTACCATAATTGATACGCTCCTTCTTTTTTCTTTAGTTTAACATGTTATTCTTTATTTTTTTAGTTTCCAGCTTTTTTAAATTTGGGAAAGCCTATTAATATAGCAATGATACCACAAATTCCTAATGTCATTGGGTAAATAGAATAAGGTATGATGCTTACTGGTGAAATAGCTGCAAGACCGGCAGCCGCCAGCATTTGCCCTCCATAAGGAACGAGCCCTTGCCAGCAGCTTGAAAAGATATCCAGCAGACTGGCAGACTTTCGCGGGTCAACGTTATATTCATCGGCAATATTTTTTGCTAGTGGTCCAGTCATAATAATCGAAATGGTATTGTTTGCTGTTGCGATGTCGGCGGCACTTACTAACCCGGCAATACCAAATTCCGCTCCTTTTTTCGTTCTTATTCTGCTGGTTACAGTATTGAGCAGCCACTGAATACCACCATTATATTGGATGATGCCAATCATTCCGCCAATGAAAATAGCAACTAGCGCAATATCCTGCATGTTTAAGACCCCTTGAGAAACGGCTTGGATAAGTCCCGTTCCGGTAAAAGAACCATTGAGCAATCCAATAATACCGGCTAGAATAGTTCCTCCGAATAGAACAATGAGTACATTGATTCCGATAAGCGCACAAACTAATACAGCAATATAAGGCAAAACTTGAATAAATTCATAAGGATATTCACCAGTTAATTCAACGGAGCTCCCACGAGTGATAAACCAAAGAATAATAGATGTAACTATTGCTCCCGGTAAAATAATAAAAAAGTTTGTCTTAAATTTATCACTCATTTTTGTATGCTGTGTCCGTACGGCAGCGATGGTTGTATCTGAAATCATAGATAAATTGTCTCCGAACATTGCTCCACTGATTACTGTCCCCATTGCTAGTGCCAGTGGAATGCCGGTTTGCTCAGCAATACCTATGCCGATAGGGGTAAGTGCAGCAACAGTTCCCATAGAAGTCCCCATGGAAAGAGAGATAAAACAACCGACAATAAACAGGCCGACCATCAAATAATTACTTGGAATGAACGACAGCCCCATATTAACTGTTGATTCAACGGCACCCATTTCTGAAGCGGTCTGGGCAAATGCCCCAGCCAAAATAAAAATAACTACCATTAACATGATATTTGGATGTCCTGCACCTTTGGTGAATATCTCCAGCTTTGCAGTAAGTTTTTCTTTTCGATTCATTGCTAGTGCCGCAGCTGATGCAATAATGATAGCAACATTAATTGGCATGTTGGAAAAGTCGCCTGTGATTAATCCAGTGCCAATAAATAAAAGTACAAAAATAAGTAATGGTAAAAGCGCCAATAAGCTTCCTTTATTTTCTTGATTAGCCATTGAAATCCTCCTGATTTTTTATCTGTTTAAGATAATGGAATATAAAAAACGATTAGTTCATGGTCATACCGCCGGTAACATTTACTCCTTGCCCTGTCATATAATCCGAATAAGTGGACGCCAAAAAGATAACAACATTTGCAATATCCTGCGGAACCCCTGTTCTTCCTAAAGGGACCTGAGAATTATCCTCGAGTTCAATTGCCTCCGCATTAACTTTTCGAAGCTCACCGCCAATCGTTCTTTCTGTCCTCTTCATATCTGTTTCAACGATACCTGGGCAGACGGCGTTCACATTGATTTTATCCTTAGCCAGCTCTAGAGCAGCAACCTTGGTCATACCAAGAACAGCATGCTTTGAAGCGACATAGCTCCCCATAAGCCGGTATCCGTTTTTGCCGGCCTGTGAAGAAATATTGATAATTTTTCCGCCTTCTCCCTGCTGTTTAAGGGCATTAGCCGCCGCCTGCATACAGAGGTAGACTCCTTTTGCATTAACATCCATTGTTTTATCCCAATCATTTTCCTTTATATCAACAAAATAATCCATTGTAGAAATTCCAGCATTATTTACTAAGATATCTAATCTGCCAAAATGATCTATCACATGCTTGACCATATTGTCTACCTGATCACTTTTTGATACATCGGTGGCAATATATAAAACATTAGCTGCTGCATTTGCAGGCGCATCTATTTTGTCAGCTACAGCAACCTTTGCCCCGCAATCCAGAAGTGCCTCTACAATTGCCTTGCCAATTCCGTTAGCTCCACCAGTTACAATCGCAACCTTACCTGTTAAATCCATTGTGTACATCACGAACATTCCTTCCCTTCATTGCTGGAATAAAAAGCAAAATAAAAACCCCTTCTTAAATCAAAAGAAGAGGTAAAAATGAAATAAATTATTTTTCTCTTCCTATCTCTAAGCTTTGATGCTACTGGAATTGGCACAGTACTAATATAGTCCGCTGCCGAGGCTTCGAAGGGCCAGTCCCTCCACCTCTCTAGATAAGAAATTATATACTTATAGAATATGAATTTTGTAATTAATAGTAATAAGATACAAGAAATAAATTTGAAAGTCAATATTTGTTGTGGAATTACCTTTCCAATTTTGTTCTTTTCGAATACCCTGTTTAACTGTAGTTTAGAAGCAAATAGACCTTAAGGCTTAGACAAAGATATTTCTCAGGCTCATTACGGGGAAGTGCCAAAACCGATAAGATAAAGATACGATAACGAAAGGGGAAAAACAAAATGAAAAAATTCATGTTGTTTGTCGGAGGACTGATCGCGGTGCTTGTCCTTTTAGCAAATTTAGGTCCAATGGTATTACTGGCATTAAGCGTATGGCTACTATATATATGCTTTAAAAAATTTATGAGCACAGATTCAACTGCTGCAAAAGTAGGTTGGGCGATACTCGGATTAGTTGTAGTGAGCATTACATTCTCTAATATTTATGCTGTTTTAGGTGTTGCAGCGGCATATGCGCTTTACCTTATCTATAAAAATTGGAACACACCGGAAAGCTCTGTTGTCCACGAAATAAAAGAAGATGAAGACCCATTTACGAATTTTGAAAAACAGTGGGCGGAGTTAAACAAATAAAAATCATAAAAGGAGAGATTGATTATGTCAACAAATATTTTCACTCGAATGAAGGATACGATTTCAGCAGATTTACACACAATGATGGATAGAAAGGAGCAAAAGAATCCAATTGCTGCGCTTAATCATTATTTACGCCAAAGTGAACAGGAAAAAGAAAAAGTAAGAAAGCTGATTGACCGCCAATATAAATTAAAAGAAGAGTTTGCACGTGAGTATATGAAAGCACAGGAACTTGCGGATAAACGCTTAAATCAAGCACAAATCGCAGATCGTGCTCAGGAAGAGGAAATGCATGAATTTGCTCTAAAAGAGCATGAAGAATATCAAAACCGTGCAGATCGTATGAAAGCATCCAGAGAAGTAGCTATTACCGAGCTTGAAAACCTGGAGCAGAAATACGAAGAGATGAAGCACCGCTTAAAGGATATGCACCTGCGCCGTATGGAACTGATGGGACGTGAAAATATCGCAAAAGCGAATCATCAAATTAATCGGGTAGTGGAAGAGTCACCAGAAAAACCATTCTCTAAGTTTGCAGAAATGGAGCAGTATATTGAAAACCTGGAGTACAAAGTAAACAGCTCATACTATCGAAGCACGTTTGACAACAAAATTGCAGCAATTGAGAAGAATTTAGATGAAAAGGAAACAAACTAGAGCGCATAGACAGAAGCGAAAAAATTAAAAAGTGTTCTTAGCAGCTCAAACAGCACTCCCCTCATTGCCAATTGGTAATGAGGGGAGTGCCTATTTTGAAAACCAAAATAATTGCAGTATAAAAATTAATTAATAAAATTAGTATGGCGTACTTTCCAATCTTCCAGTTTAATAAACACCCAGAATCCATAGATACCTAATGTGATAATCGTTAAAAGCCACCATTTGATCCAGTTGCCGAAAAGGCCAACAGCTGAACCTGAAAAATGCATCCGTTTGCCATCAATAACTGTATGATTTATTCTCCAACCATAAATCATTGTAATTGACCACGGATAACAAATTCCTAGTGTAAAGACCGTCACTAATGTCCCAAGAATAACCCAGCCAATGAATTGAAGTAATCCACCATCAAAGAAGCTGGTTCTTCCTTTAAATGTTTCTACTCTCTCATTCTCCACCATTAACTCCCTGCTCTCTATGTAAATGATGCTGTATATTCTACCAGAAAATAGAAGGGATTATCGATACTTAATTGTATTGTAGTAGATTTTCTGTGGGAGTATTTGTAAAATAAAGACAATTCAAATGAAGGGAGTGTGCCATTGTTTACAACGCCCATCATTTTAGAAGAAAAAACAGACTGAAGCATGATCGGCTGACGAAAAAGCTGATACAAGAGTTTTTTGAGGAGTTCATCGAAGGCTTTTCCCCCGAACTTTATCCCTATATTGATTTCTCCAAGGTGACATTCCTTGAACAGGAAGTATACTTGGACTACATCAATGGCCGTAAAAAGGAAATAGATATTCTCGCTGAAGTAAAGCTGAATCACCAGGACAAAATCCTCCATATTCACACCGAAGCACAGTCAATTCATGAAGATGATTTCCCCGAAAGAATGTATCTCTATTTTTCTTACCTCTACGCCAAACACCGCAAACCGATTCAACCCATCGCCGTTTTGAGTTATACTAGAGAAAAAGAAGAACCGACTCAATTCCAAATTAATACACCTACACAAAACGTACTTCAATTTAATTTTTTACAATTACATTTAACCAAGAAAAAGTGGAAGGAATATATTCAATCAGACAACCCGGCGGTGGCAGCGTTACTCAGTCAAATGGGCTATGAAGAGCATGAACGTGCTCAGGTAAAGCTAGAATTTCTGCGCATGATTACCCGAATGAAAATAGATCCAGCCAAAACAACATTTTTATATGGATTTTTTGAGACTTATTTGAAGCTAAATAAAGAGGAGGAAGCGCAAATGATGGAGAAAATCGAAAACTTGCCGGAAGAGGAAAAAGAAATGGTACTTCATCTTCCTAATTCATATTTTGAGAAGGGGTTGGAAGAAGGAAAACAAGAAGGAAAGCGGGAAGGGATAGCAGAAGGCAGGAAAGAAGGTATACAAAAACGGAATCAGGAAGTAGCGTTGAAAATGATTGCAAGAGGAATGCCGATCAATGAGATAGCAGAAATCACAGAGCTGAGCAAAGAGGAAATTAAAAATCTTGCTGATAAATAGACGGGTATAGCTGAGCTAAAAAGTGAGCGACTCTAATAAGGAGTAATGCTTGCTTTTTCTTTTCTTATCTAAAAAAGTTAAACCGGCTAATTTCTTCAAAAGCTTTTATCAGATCGTCATAAGAGTGTTTAAAGTCACTATCCACCCATTTCATCAGAATATTCCACATTCCGCCCGCATTAAAAGCTAAAGCAATCTCCATATACGCTTCATTCATGGAGTAGGAAAATTTGTCTTTAGTCAGTCTGTGGATAGATGGTAAATGCTTATTAAAAGCCTTTAATAGCAAGCTGTCTAAATCATTTTTTCTAGTCAGCCGAATAAAGTCTATATGCTCTATCCAAAATGCGACAAAAATTTTGGATACTTTCCCCATGTCCATATTTTCTCCGGCTTCCAGTCTTCGCAGGTACTCCTGAGCCAAGGAATCAAGGTATTGTTCCAGTAAAGCTTGTTTGGAATCGAAATGACGATAAAAGGTACTTCGATCTAAATTTGCTTTTTCAGCAATTTCCTTAATAGAGATTTTATGATATGGCTTTTCTTCCAAAAGAGACAAAAGCGCCTCTATCAGCCATTTCTGGGATCTGATGGCAGAGGGGTTGTTACTTGTATGCGTCATCTTGGCTCACTCCTCTTTGTAAATCCAACAAATAAAGGCGGTTTGTAGGACTTATCGAGATTGTATTGCTAATTCGCTAATGCTAGTATACGATAACCTTAAAAATGCAACAAATGTTGCACTTATTTCAGGAAAAAAGAAGAAGGTTTTCATGGAGACAGGCAGATTTTACAAATATCTAAAAAAGGAGAAAGGGTATGGCAAAACTGATCAGTAAAGGTATTGTAAAAGCAGCGGGAATGATGAAAATGGATAACCGAATCAACTATTTTAAAGTGGACCCGGCAGCATTGGAAACGATTATGGATGCTGAGAAATATGTACGGAAAACCTCCATTGACAGGAAGCTGAAGGAGCTTATTAAAATCAGGGTTTCACAAATTAATGGATGCTCTTATTGCTTGAATATGCATACGAGGGCAGCCAAAAAGTTAAAAGTCTCTGATGAAAAGATAGATATTTTGAAGAATTGGAGAGAAGCAGAGACCTTTACAAAAGAGGAAAAGGCGGCATTGGCATTGGCAGAAAATATGACACTGGTTTCGGAAAACGGTGTCAGTGATGAACTATATGGACAGGTGAGAGAACATTTCAGTGAAAAAGAATATGTGGAACTGGTAATGGTTATTATTCAAATTAATACGTGGAATAGGTTGTCCATTGCGATGGGGAATCATGCTGAGGTATAAGGAAATGAATACAGCATGTAGTACAAGAGGCTAAATGATGAAGAATCTCAGTTCCACTTACTTGATATTTCAATTTATCAGCTGTTTCGTATAAAATGAAATGTAAAAAGGGAGGAAGACAAATGCATTTTCAGTTTGACCACCTTGTTCATTTTGTTGATAGTCCGGAAGAAGCCAGAGAGGCGTTGAAGGAGCTTGGCCTCCATGCTGTTGATGGCGGAAAGCATGATAATGGCGGAACATACAACGCGCTCAGTTATTTTGATTTAAGCTATATCGAGCTGATTGGAGTGTTTGATAAGCATTTAGCTGATCAGCCTGCTGAAAAATACAGCCTGGGGTATACCTTTCAAAAAGATAATTATGCATCAGGTTTATCACGAATTGCATTAAGATCCCGCAATCTTGAGAAGGAAGCTGAACGATTGAAATCACTTGGTCTAGAGGTAATTGGTCCTGTTCCCCTTGGCAGAAAAAGACCAGACGGCAGTATGATAAGCTGGAAGCTGCTATTTGCCGGGGATCCGGAGGAAGAGCTGGCCTTGCCATTCTTTATTGAATGGGAAGAAGCAGACGAAGAGCGCAGGCAAGGCTTAAAAGAGCAAAGAACGATTGCAGCTCATAAACGAGGAGCTCTTTCACTGGCATCTGTCGGAATTGCTTTAAAAGACGCAAAATCTGTAATAGAAAAATGGGCAGCCTATTTGAGTTTGGAGCAGGGAGAATCCTTTACCGATGAAGCTTTATGTGCAACAGGACACCGTTTAAAGCTGGAGGGTGGAGACATTATATTTTATGAACCTGATGGAGAGGGAATTGTTTCTGATACACTGAAGCGAAGAGGAGAGAAACCTTTTATCGTCAATTTTTCAGGAGGAAACATCCAAGAACAAATTGAAGTAAAGAATGCTTTGTACCGGTTTATTTAATTTGCTGCTTTGCCGGCTTAATTTAATATACAGTTTGATATGCATAACGAAGTATAACCTCTCATAGTCAAGGGGTTATTTTCTTTTGGACAGACAATATGAGGATTCGATTTCTATTTTAATTATATAAACAAATAATTTTCTGATTAGTCTTAAATCAAGTATGGATTACTGTCTTTTATTTATTGGAAAAAACCTGTTACATAATATTTTAACGTTTTCTTATCTAAAATATGATACAGTAATATAAATGATATTTCTTAGAAAAATTAATGTTTACAATTCCTAGAGGTAAAGTTATAATTGAGTCGTTATTCATTATATAAACAGATTTTATCGTTTTTTAAAGTATACATATATAGAAAGGATTTACTCTAATTTTTCAGGATTTTAACTAGATTTGAAAATCTGTTTCCATTTTTTCATGAGTTAAAATGAAACAGGGGCAGTGAAGAATAGAAATGGGATGGGGAAGCTTGTTGAAAAGAATAAGATACATATAAGGGGGCACGATCAGTGAAAAAGAATCAATGGTACAATAACCAGATATTTCCTTGGTTATTGCCGATTGTTATTGTGATTTTATGGCAGGTGCTTGGCCAGCTAAATCTAATTAAATCCACTATGCTGCCGACGCCATTTGAGGTGGTTGAAGCAGGAATCCGCTTATTTCAAACAGGAGAACTGCAGGAGAATGTGTACATTAGTACGAAGCGTGCTGTAATCGGCTTTGCGATAGGCGGTGCAATCGGCTTTCTGCTCGGTTTATTTAATGGAACGATTCTGTTTTTTGAAAAATTGACGGATACCTCTATTCAAATGATACGGACTATTCCGCATTTAGCACTTATCCCGCTTGTAATTTTATGGTTTGGGATTGGAGAGAGTGCTAAAATATTTCTTGTTGCAGTCGGAGTTATGTTTCCAATCTATATTAATACATTTAGCGGTATCAAGAATGTAGATCGTAAATTAATTGAGATGGGAAAAGTATATGGTATGTCGAAATGGCAATTGTTCACCAATATCATTTTGCCTGGTGCGATGCCCAATATTCTGGTCGGGATTCGCTATGCGCTCGGAGTAACATGGATTTCTTTAATTGTTGCGGAAACCATTGGTTCTGAAGGCGGGATTGGGTATATGGCGACAACAGCGCGCGAATTTATGCAGATGGATGTTGTTGTGCTGACGATTGTGCTTTATGCTATTTTAGGAAAGCTGTCCGACTTTATTGCGAAACTCTGTGAACAGCGTTTGCTGAAATGGAACCCAGCTTACCGGAAGAATTAACTGACAGGGACAGTTTGGAGGGGTTAGATGTTTGGTATTGAGTTACAAAGTGTAGGGAAAAGTTTTGGTAATAACGTGGTTCTGAGAGACATTAATTTATCCATACCCAAAGGAAGTTTCACAGCGATAGTAGGAAAAAGCGGCTGCGGGAAAAGTACATTGTTAAGAGTGATTGCCGGATTAGAAAATGTGACAAGCGGTTCCTTAGCTTATACGGATGAAGAAGCAAAGAAATCAAATATACGTATTATGTTTCAGGACGACCGTCTTCTCCCCTGGAAAAGTATTTTAAAGAATGTCGCTATTGGCGGCGTGGGTATGAAGGAAGCAGAAGAAGCATTAGAAAAAGTAGGATTAGACGGTAAAAAGGACGCCTGGCCAGATGAATTATCCGGTGGACAGAAGCAGCGTGTAGCACTTGCGAGAGCGTTAGCCAGTAAACCCGATGTTTTATTATTTGATGAACCCTTGGGAGCACTGGATGCGTTAACACGGATGGAGATGCAGCATTTAATAGAAGGACTGTGGCAGGAACAAAAATTTACCTCTATTTTAGTGACGCATGATGTATCTGAAGCAGTACATTTAGCCGACCGGGTTATTGTGCTGGATGAGGGCGGCGTTCAAATGGAGCAGCAAATAGATTTACCTAGGCAGCGAGAACGGGATGAGAAGTTTACAAGCTATGAAAAAAATATACTGGATAAAATCGTAGGGGGATAAAGAATGAAGAAATTACTCTTTGCACTTATTATATTGAGCCTAATAGCTGTAATGACAGCTTGTGGCAATGACTCGGCTTCGGATGCGACTGAGGATGGCGAGACGATTCGGTTAGGCTATCAAAAAGGAAATACAATGAATCTGTTAAAAGCGCGTGGAACCTTAGATGAAGCACTAAATGAAGCCGGATACAATGTGGAATGGAGAGAATTTTCGATGGGCGCACCGCTTATCGAAGCATTAAATACAAATAATATTGATTTTGGTCATTCTTCAGATGTACATAGTGTTCTCATGCAATCCGGAGGGCATAATGTTAATTATGTGGCCTCTGAGTCACCTTACCCAGAAGGTGTTGCATTATTGGCACGGGAAGGCTCTGACATTGAAACGTTAGAAGATTTAAAAGGGAAAGTAGTCGGTGTAACCAATGGCGGGAATCAGCACTATCTTCTATTAGAATCCTTAAAGCAGGCCGGCATCGGCTGGGACGAAGTAGATATGAAGTTTTATAAGGATGCATCAGAAGGTTTAATTGCATTTTCAAATGATGAATTTGATGTTTTTGGAATCTGGGATCCATTCTATGCGATTGTAGAGGATCAAAATGAAACACATATGATTCTTGATGGAACAGACTTAATCGAAAATCGTACTTTCTATTTAGCAAGAGATAATTTTGCTGAAGAACAGCCAGAAGCACTTACCATCATTTTAGAGGAATTAGAAAATATGGATCAGTGGGCAAATGAAGAAAAAAGAGAAGCAGCTGAAATATTGGCAGATGAGTTAGGATTAGAGCCTGAACCGCTGGAGGTTGCGAATGAACGCCGTCATTTCGGTGTGCAAAGGATGACAGAAGAGGTTATTGCGAATCAGCAGCAACTGGCAGATACATTTTATGAAGCCGGATTGATTGATAATGAAATCAGTGTGCAGGAAGCGGTAGATGCATATGGTTTAGATGAATCTGTTTTTCCTGATAATATTGAATAGTTTAGAGAAATAAAAAAGAGGCTGTCAGGGCCTCTTTTTCAATACTTGAAGAAGAATATAGTTATTTATCTTGAAGCGGGCGCAAATAGAGTTGCTTGTTCAAAAATACTGATGGAGCAGGACTTAAGCGCAGTTTTAAGATAAAAGACAATGACATCAGCTGTTAGATTTGCAGCGTGCATCGTTTTACAGATATGATGCAAATGATTTACATATTTCTACAAATTTTACCGGTGCTGGAGAAGGCGAGGTATTTCGTTTATAGGCAATCCCGACTGTTCGTGCATAGTGCTCTGAAAAATTCTTTTGAACAAGCTCTGCTGGTGCATGGCGAAGAATAGACTTTGGAACAATCGAAATGCCCAGGTTTTCCTTTACCATAGTTAAAATAGCTTGATCGACAGATAATTCATATATCACATTCGGATTGATTTTATGCTCTGATAAGATGCGCAGTACATCCCGGTCAATATTCTGTTTCGGCATAATCCAGCGTTCATCCTTTAATTGATGAAGTGTTAGATTCTTTTCATCAGCCAGAGGATGATTTTTTGCCATAATGCATAGAAGCTCATCATCAAAAATAAAATCAAATACTAAATTTTCAGGCGCAGGCTGTGCAATAAATCCAATATCTATCACCCCGTGCTGGAGCCAACTTTCAATTTGATCATAATCTCCCTCCATCAGGCGGATAGTAACATCCGGATACTGCTGTTCGAAATAGGATAATACCTTTGGAAGCAAGACTAAAGATATGCTCGGAAGTACGCCGACTGTTATTGTTCCGCTGATCAGATTTTTTAAATTGGCTACGGTATTTTCAAGCTTCTGCTGTTCCTGCAGTATTTTCAAGATGTGTTCGTAGACGATTTTTCCATTGCTTGTTAAAATGATGTTATTTCTATTCCGGATGATTAAAGGGATATCCAGCTCTGCTTCTAAATTATTCATCGCATGCGTAATCGATGATTGGGTCAGGTTTAGCTTCAACCCGGTTTCGGTAAAGCTTCCTGTTTCAATTAACATATGAAAAGCGAGATATTGGGATAATGTAGGCATAATACACTTCCTTTTATTAATTTTTTTCATAGTTACAAATAAAAATATTCATTAGATTTATAGTTTGTTTTATTTTATAATAGAATGAAAACCAAGTAAATTAATAAGAATTTAAGGGAGATAGATAGGATGAGTGAAGAAAAGCTAATGATGAAAGCTTTGTCAATGGATATTATTACAGCGAAAATGTTTACTGAACTTCATCTCTCAATAACAGAAGCATATGGTGAAGATGAAGGACGGAAGCTTGTGCACAAAGGTTTGGAAGCATTTGGACTGAGAGATGCAGAAACAATGGCGAAAAAAGCTACAGCAGAAGGGCAAAATCACGCCTTTTATGAATATTTACCACAGGTTGTTGAGGGCGAAGAAAAATATGCAGACCTGACGACCTTTGCGCGTTTTTCAAAAATGTTTGCCCAGATCTCCAAACAGGTAGTTGATAAATATGAGGAAGAGGGCGAAGATGTTATTAGACGTGCTGTAGAGCGATACGGCAGAAAGCGCGGAGAGGGTATTGCCCAGCGTGCCCGTTCAAATGGTTTAGAAAATAACTCTGATAATTATTTGAAAAACTATGATATGGCCCGCAGTGAATTATTTGAAGTAGATACGGTGTATAAAGAGAATGAAGTGGAACAAACCTTTACGTATTGCCCATTTGGCCAGCAATGGGCAGACGATGATATGGGGAAATATGGCATTCTTTATTGCCAGGTTATTGATCCTTCTGTAGCGAAAGGCTATAACGAAAATTTTGAAGTAGTACATGATCAATATGTACTGCGTGAAGGGCAATGTCACTTCCAGTTTCAAATGAAGAAGTAAGTTAGGAATAGATGAAGAGAGGCTGAAATAAAGTCCCATCTCAAATGAAAAATAGTGATTTTCCAACGGTGGAGAATCACTATTTTTCTGTAATTGACCTTTGGAAGAAAGCTGATCTCTCTGCTTCTGCTACGAAGCCAAACTTGATACTGATAGAGAGTCCGCCTTAGATGTGACGGGCTTTTTTGCGTGTTTCCCTTTTTATACATCCAAATGATTATGTTACCTCACGATAAAAACTGTGATCAAATGTTCTTTATTATAGAAAGCGATTACAATAAACTGATATTAATATAACATCCCGGTGAATATGGCTAAACAGATTTTGTATTTAGCTGAAGACTGAGCAAGACAAAATCTTTTGCTGAGAAATAGTAAGTCAGCAGCATACAATTCTATGCTGGATGTTGGAAAGGAGGGTATTGGGATAGTGAAAGAAAATGAAATAAATACACTATTTAAAAAAGAACTGATTCGTCTCAATGAAAAGTTTACTTCCCAAGAAGATTTTTTTAAGAAAGTAAGCAAATGGCTGACAAAGAAAGGCTATGTAAAAGATACATTTTATCAGGCTATCTATCATCGTGAACAGGAATCACCTACCGGGTTACATACACCGACTTTCGATGTAGCAATTCCGCACACAGATCCGGAGTATGTTTATGAAGCCTTTATAGCTGTTATTCGGCCAGAACAGCCTATCTCCTTTCGGGAAATGGGAAATTTGCAGGGAGCAACAGAGCCACAGCTATTATTTGTTATCGGCTTTAAAGAAAGCAAAGATCAATTGTCAATTTTACAGAACCTGATGAAGATGTTTCAGGATCAGAAGGTAATGGATTTCTATCTGCGTTCCAATGATACAGAAGAAATTTATACAACAATAAATGAATATTTAAGAACAGCAGCTTACAAGGCTTAAATAAGATGGAAAAGTAAGTTCATCATTAAAAATTAATTTATAGAGGAAGTTCAAATAGAACGCATATCTCAAGGAGGAAGAAAAATGAAGAAATCAATTAACGTATTGTCCGTATGTGGATCAGGAACAGTAACAAGCTCAATGATTGCAGGTAAGGTGACAGATATTTTGAAGGAAAACGGGTATAACGCGAAAACAACAGAAACCAATCCAAATGGTGTGGAATCTGAGCTTTCCAATGGCAGCTGGGATATTATCGTTCATACGAGTCCGCTGAAGTCAACCTACAATGTTCCTTCTATTAATGCAGTCGGCCTTTTAACAGGAATGGATGAGGAAGGATTTATTGAAGAGCTTTTAGACGCTGTATCAAAATTAGAGTAAAAAATATAAAACTGAAAAGGGGAAATGAACATGCAAAATGTTTTGGATACGTTATCGAATATTATGGACGCATTTGGTGCATCCATTGTCGTACCTGTAGTACTTTTTATTATCTGTTTGTTTATGAGACTTCCTGTTAAGAAAGCTTTTCAGTCCGCTTTGAATGCGGGTATTGGTTTAATTGGCTTTAATCTTTTGATTGGTGCATACACTCCGATTGTGACACCTACTGTAGAAAGAATGGTAGAAACAACAGGGATTAATTTAAACATTCTTGATACAGGATGGCAGGCAACCAGTGTTGTTGCATACTCCACAGAAGTAGGAATGATTTTCTTAGGGCTTGGAATCATTCTGCAGACATTATTATTTGTAACCAAATATACGAACATTTTTATGCCATCCGATTTATGGAATAACTATTCCTTTATGCTTTGGGGGTCAATGTTATTTATTGCAACAGGAAATCTGTGGCTGGCTATTCTGTTGATGGTAGTAACAAACCTTTACACATTAGTTTTTGCGGAGCTATTATCAAAAAGATGGTCAACCTACTATGGGTATCCCAGAACAACTATCGTAGCTTCTCACGATGTAGGAGCTCTTCCGCTGGGGCTGGCAATGGATTGGATTTTAACCAAGCTTGGAGCTAATAAGGTGAGATGGAGTCCGGAAAACCTTCAAAATAAATTAGGATTTCTAGGTGAAGCAACAACGTTGGGCTTGGTAATCGGCTTGATTTTAGGTCTTGTTGGTAACTTTACTAATCTGAATACATTGGAAGGCTGGGGAGAAGCCACTATGGTTGGGGTTGCAACAGCAGCAATTATGGCAATTTTCCCACGAATTTCCGGTATTTTTGCATCAGCATTTACCAGTATTACAGATGCTTCTAAGAAAACGGCAAAATCATCTGCAGGCAAAGGACGGGTCTGGTATTTGGGAATTAATGACGCTGCGGGGTATGGAGAATCTGCAACCCTATTAACAGGAATGCTGTTAATTCCGACAATTATTATACTATCCGTAGTTTTACCGGGGAACCAGGCTTTGCCGATGGTCGATTTGATTGCTATACCGTATATGCTGCAGGCAATAGTACCACTATCTAATGGGAATATTTTAAAAGCATTTATTTCAGGTGCTGTTTACTTATCTATTGGTCTATATCTTGTTACTGCTGTAGCTCCAATATTTACAGAAGTAGCAACAAGTGTCGGCGTATCTTTACCTGCCGGAGCAGTAATGATTTTCAGTTTAGCAGTAATGACGAATCATTTGGCAGGATTATTATTCCTGCTCTTTCTGACACAAAATCCAGTCTGGGTTATTTTATCGATTGCTGTTTATGTTGTTTTATATATTGTAGTCCGCCTGAAAAAAGAAGCTATTCAAACCTATATGGAACGTCAAGCATTGGGAGATGAATTTGAGGAGCAGAAGGCAATTAATTCATAGAGGTGATCAAAGTGAAAAAAATAATTGTTGTTGGTGATGCGCTTGTCAGCAGTGAGACACTGGAAGATGCAGCATATCAATTAGATTTAGATGAACCTGTCGAAGTAAAGCGATTTGAATGGTACTCCAATTTACAAAAAGAGCAGTTTCAGGAAAAGATACTTCAGATTGAGACAGGAGGGTCAGAAGCTGTCGATATACCTGAAGGCATCCTGGAGGAGATACCGACAGCTGATTATCTTTTAGTCCATATTGCGCCAATATCTGAGGAAATGATTCAAGCAGCTGAAAAACTAAAATTTATTGGAACCTGCCGCGGAGGATTAGAGCATATCCATTTAGAAGCATGCGACCGCAAGCAAATACCGGTAATCCATGTTATTCGCAATGCAGAGCCTGTTGCCGATTTCACTCTCGGTCTGATGCTGGCAGAAACCAGAAATATTGCCCGTTCCCATCATTATATAAAACAAGGGAAGTGGGTCAAGGCTTTTGCGAATGATCCTTATAAAAAAACACTCAGCCAGCATACAGTAGGATTGTTAGGGCTGGGATATATAGGGAAGCTGGTATTAAAAAGGTTAAATGGGTTAGGGGTAAATGTGATAGCTTACGATCCTTATGTTGATGCAGAGAAATTAAAGAGAGAAGATTTGCGGGCGAAATTAGTAGGGCTAGAGGATTTATTCCGTCAATCAGATATCCTCTCCATACACGCCAGGCTGACAGATGAAACCGAAAATCTTGTTAACAAATCTTACCTGCAGTTAATGAAGCCAAGCAGTTATATAATTAATAGTGCCAGGGCGGGTCTGGTTAATAGAGAAGACTTGCTGAATGTGTTGAAAGAGGGAGCAATTGCCGGAGCTGCATTGGACGTGGCCTGGACGGAGCCCCTTGAAGAAAACGATGATTTCTTAAGTCTGGAAAATGTAACGATGACTTCGCATATTGCTGGAGATACAGTGGATGCAATTCCAAGATCTCCTTATTTATTAAGGGATGTATTAAATGATTACTTGAAAAAAGGAATGAGTGACATGCTGGTCAATTTAAAGGAATAAATCTGTTGGAAGACTGCTTAAGAATGAAATGAAGTGCGATAGATAAAGGAGCATATAAAATGGATAAAAGAGTAAGGAAACTACTCAACGATATTGTATATCAACCAGGGGTTTCAATGAAGGAGCTTTCGATTAAACATCATCTCAGTCTTGCCCAAATTGAATACGCTATAAAAAAAGCAAACCAATTGTTAAAAGAATATCAATTTAAAGAAATACAACGAATAAATAACCATTTGTATGCTGCTATATCACAAGAAGAATATGCAAAAATGATGAAGCAGAAAAGTGAGAGCTTAAACGACTATTTTTATGAAGTAGACAGACAAAATATGATTTTACTGATGCTGCTCCTGGAAAGAGATATTTCATTAATATCTCTTTCGCTTGAATTGGGAGTAAGCAAAAATACCATTCTCAAGGATTTAAAAGAGGTTGAATTAACACTGAAGCCTTATCGGTTATCACTGATTTATACACGAAAAGCAGGATACGTGATTAAAGGGCCAGAAATAAGAATACGTCAGTTTATGTTGGAGTTAATTAACCATTATGATTTTAATGATGGATGGTTTCACAAATTTATTAATCTGACTAACGATAAGAAATCCTTTTTTGCTGCCCTTTTTGAGGAAATAGAAAGAGAATTAAAAGTCCGCTTTTCCGATGAAACGATAGAAAAGCTTCCTATTATCATCACATTGATGCGAAGACGTGTATTAAATGATTCTCCGTTATCTATGAGAGATATGCCGGATTTAGAAATGCTGTGGAAAGAAAATGCCTATAAATCTGTAAGTAATATATTGCATGAAAACGGGCTTACTGAATCACTGAATAAGTATGATATTTCTTTCATGGTGATACAGATCCTGGGTGGGAATCTATTATTAAGTAATAGCAAACTGCAGGAAAACAGCTTGTATTTTCAAGCTATCCAAAAAATGGTACATCGTTTTGAGAGTATGATGACGGCTACTTTGGCGGAGAAAGAGGACTTATACCAGAAGCTTTATCAGCATCTTATTCCAGCGATGTACCGGATAAAATACGGTGTCCCTTTGACAAATCCAATTGCAGATCAAGTTAAAGAGAAATATGGATTTATTCACAGCATTATACAGAAAGCAATTGAACCTGTGGAAGAAGTAATGGGATGCAGATACAGTCAAGATGAATTAGTTTATATCACCATGCTGTTTGTAGGTGCTTTTTCTCATTCTAATCAGAAGCAGGGAGAAAGGTTAAGAGCAATTGTCCTTTGCGAAAACGGTGTTTCTATCTCTTATTTACTTACCAATGAATTAAAGAAGCTATTTCCCGAGATAACATTTGAACGCTATATGTCAAAAAGGGCATTTTTAGAAGAAAACATAAAGGTAGACTTGATTTTTTCAACAATTTATATGCCTTTGGATATCCCCTGCTTTCAGGTCACACCATTCTTAAGCGATGAGCAAAAGCAAAACCTTCGCCATCGGGTCTTCTATCAAATGGAAGGAATGACGAATAAGCAGATTACAACATCGACGCTTATGAATATTATTAAGCAGCACGCAGATATCAGGGATTATGACAAATTAAAACAAGATATACAGAAATATATTTTAGAGGTGGAGACAAATCCGGTAAATGACATGCCGTTTTCTTATTCTTCGGATCCACAGCTGTGTGATTTGATTACAGAGAACACGATACAAATTGCAACAGAGCCGCTTCAATTTGAAGAAGCTATCCGGAAGACTGCAGAACCATTAATTGATCAGCAATTAATCAGCCCCAAATATGTTGACCGGGTGTTAACGAATTATAAAAATGCAGAATCTTATTTTGTTATTAGTCAGAATGTTGCGATTCCCCATGTAGCAAATGAAGGAGATGTTTTTAAACTAGGAATGAGTTTACTGAAGCTGGATGAGCCTATTTATTTTGCGAATGAAGGACACTGGATTCAAATTGTTATTCTCATTGCTCCCTTTGATAAAGAGCAGCATATGGATGCGATAGCGGAGCTGCACCAGTTGGTTTTAAATCAGTCAAATGTAGAAAGAATCATTGCTGCCGAAACGAAAAGTGAAATCATCGATTGTTTATATAAATTACCTCACTAAATTTTACGAAGAAAGGAAGGTTATTGTATGCTATTAAAAGAAGAAAGAGAGCAGATTGTAGCGTATGGAAAGAAGTTGATAGAAAGTGGATTGACGACAGGAACAGGCGGTAATATCAGTATTTATCATCCAGAGGAAGATTTAATGGCGATCAGTCCAAGCGGAATTGATTATTTTCAAACAAAGCCTGAAGACATTGTGGTGACAAAATTATCAGGAGAGACCGTTGATGGAGACCGGAAACCATCCAGTGAATTGGATATGCATCGGATCTTTTATCAAAGGAGAAAAGATATTCGGGCAGTTGTCCACACGCATTCCACATATAGCACAACATTAGCAACCCTGCGCTGGGATTTGCCGGCCTCTAATTATTATCTGGCTATTGCTGGTGGTAACAATGTTAAATGTGCTGATTATGCATCATTTGGAACCTGGGATCTTGCGGAGAAGGCTTATGAAGCAATGCAAAGCAGATATGCCTGTTTTTTAGCAAATCATGGTCTATTAACTGGAGCTATCGATCTGCCTAATGCTTTTTCCATTGCGGAAGAGATTGAGCGTTGTGCGGAAACCTATTATCGTGCAAAATCGATTGGAGAACCAGTGCTGTTAAGTGATGAAGAGATGGAATTTATGCTGGAAAAGTTTCAGACTTATGGTCAGGTGAAAGCTTAAATTATAAAAAAAGATAAGCTGATAAAATGAAAAATAATAATCTCTTTCATGCTTTATATAATAGGTAATGAAAGGGGTTATTTTTTCTTAGCGATGGTAGAGAGGAGTGCTATTTAAAAGCAGAGAATAAATATGTAGTAAAATAAGATTAATTTTTATTTTAGTTCACAGGACTTTTGATGTGTTATTTCGAAGTATAAAACTTACGGCCTGTTTTTTGTCATATACCCTCTTTTCTTCCCTTTTCGCCTGTTTTTGGGTTTGAAAATTTTTAATTTATGCTAAGGTAATCTTATATACTGTAATAACAATCATGATAAAGGATTAAAGGCTTTTTCATCATGATTTATTTAATAGTATAAATTAAAAACATGAGGTGATAGGATGGAGAAAGATGATAAGAAGCAGGACAAAAAGGCAGAAGAGGAAAATGCTCAGTCAACGCCTAATGAAGAAAAGGTGAATGAGGAGATTGATCAGGCAGAAGTTTTTAATGAGGGTGCCCCTGATCAAGCCGAAACAAATGATATACATGCAGACCAGAGTCAGCAGGGAGAAGCACAGAGCAGCGCAACTGTAACTGAACAACCCAAAAAAGAAAAAACTTCCCAATTTGATTTTCAGGAAAGCTTTAGTGAAACAAAAGGTATTGCATTAGGCGCGATATTAAGGCCGGGTGCTCTTATTCACTCCAGCCGGGCAATCAAAGTAGAAACAAGTGTCATTATCTTCGCTCTATTAGCTGTACTTATCAGTGTTTGTCATTATTTATTTTATAAATATGGATTTGACGGAGCTCTCTCTTATTTTAGCGATATTAATTTCACATTTTTTCTAAAAACGTTTGTATCCTGGCTTATTACATTTGCTATCGGTTATTTCTCACTTTACATTTTACTGAAACATTTTGGAAACCGGTCGATGGAGCATAAAGATTTACTGACGAAGTATGCGATTGTCAATATTCCATATGTTCTTGTCTTTTGTTTAGTAACATTATTTTTCGGGTTAGTACTTATTGATTTATTTATCGTGACATACGTGTTCTCATTATTATTATTTGGATTTATACATGTTTATTTATTTTTAGCACTAATGGAAAAATCCCGTTATGATATTTTCTGGACGCTGGCAGTGTATCAGCTGGTGCTTATCGCAGCGTCGTATTACTTAGTTGGTATGGACTTTTGAAGGATTTTAATAAATTATCGTGCAAATACCAGAGCAGTCTCAGGATTGCTCTGGTATTTTGTTTGTCTATGAATAAAGTCTTTATCTAAGAAGGCTTTCTTTTCACAAGAATTTTTCTTTATTCATTGCTGTTGTTTCTTTCTATATAAGTAGTAAATATTCCTTGATTTCTATTATCGTAAAGCAGGGCAGCAGCCATTATTGGCCAATGACTGGGTAAATTATTAAAAATAGACTATCATCTCAAATTTTAAAATATTTATCAGAATTTTACATAAAAGTATTGTCACAGAATGTTCAATGTTGTAATATTGTATTACAAGTTAACTTGAAAGCGCATACAAAGAGGTGTTTGAATGAAGGGCAGTAAGATATTTTTATTTGCAGTACTTATTTTTACCTTTGTTTTATCCGGATGTAATTTTGAGAAGAAAGAAATTTACAACATAGCAACAGGAACTACTGGAGGTACATATTATCCGATTGGTGTTGGAATGGGGCAGCTTTGGACAGAACATTACCGGGATGAGAACATAAAATTTAATGGGCAGGCATCGGCGGGTTCTGTAGAGAATATTGATTTACTCCGAAACGGAGAAGCTGATTTTGCTATACTCCAGGGGTTGCTCTCTACACAGGCGGCAGAAGGAAGCGGTATTTATGAAGGAAATCAGTATGAGGAGCTTCGTGCTGTAGGGATGATTTGGCCAAATGTAGAACACTTTGTATTAATGGAGAATTTCGTAGAGTCAGGTGATATCTCTGATATCGATGGGAGGTCATTCTCTGTCGGCCCTCAGGCAAGTGGAACAGAGCAGTCTACAGTAACAATGATGGAGGGTATAGGACTTGATAAAAGTGATATTAGAACAGAATACCTTGGATATGACGATACCATTTCTTCAATGAGAGATGGCAGGCTAAATGGCGGCTCTCTTCCGGCAGGTGTGCCGGTGTCTGCAATTACAGATATGTATGCAAGTGGATTGAATGCAGCCATTTTAGATGTTACTGATGAACAAATGGCTGATATTAATGGCATCGTCAATACCTGGTACCGCTATACAATTGAAGCAGGTACCTATCCAAGGCAGGAAGAAGATATAGAAACAATTGCCCAGCCTAATGTATTAGTGACAACCTCGGACATGGATGAAGAATTAGTTTATAACTTAACAAAAATACTATTTGAAAATCGTGAATACATGATTAACATTCATAATTCAGCCCGGGAAATGCAGGTGGAGACAGCATTGGAAGGTTTGAATACTCCGCTTCATCCTGGTACTTACCGCTATTTTGAAGAACAGGGTGTAGAGATTGAAGATCATCTTAAGCCAGAAGAGTTAAGGGAGGAGGGGAATTAATGGGGAACGCGCAGGCAAAAAAGGTAGATGTAGAAAAAAGCTTAAAAGAAGAGCCGGTTATAGACCGTAAATCATTGCGTAACAAAATCATTGCTATTGTCGGGATTATATTGTCTATCTTTGTTTTGCTGACATCCAGCTATTTAAACATTCAGGAGTTTTATAGAAATACCCTATTTTTAATTTTAATTTTTGTCATGGGTTTTTTACTGCATCCATCAAACAAAAATAAGACCGGGAAAATATCATCGATTGATGTTATTATGATTTTCCTTTCAATTATTTCAATTGGCTACATTACCGTAACATACACAAATCTCCATGTAGACCGGCTTTCGCAGGCGAATACAATAGATTACGTATTTGCAGTTTTATGTATTTTGATATTGTTTGAGATAACACGGCGATCTATTGGCTGGTTTATTCCGATTTTAAGTGTCTTAGCTTTGCTTTATGGGGTCTATGGTGCATATTTCCCTATTGATTTTGCTCATTCAGGCTTTACATTCGAAAGGCTGCTATACCGGATTTACATGACATCTGACGGGATTTTTGGCAGTACGTTATCCATTGCTTCTACTTATATAGTATTGTTTATCTTATTTGGTTCATTCCTTACAGTGAGCGGTGCAAGTAATTTGTTTAATGATTTGGCGCTGGCGATTGCCGGGCAGCGTCGGGGCGGTCCTGCACAGGTTGCTGTTATTACAAGTGCGCTGACAGGATCATTAAACGGAAGTGCTGTAGCCAATGTGGCAACAACGGGTGCGTTTACCATCCCGTTAATGAAAAGTATCGGGCTAAAGCCAAGATTTGCTGGTGGAGTAGAAGCTGCTGCTTCTACTGGGGGCATGCTGATGCCGCCTATTATGGGAGCTGCTGCATTTATTATGGCAGGGTTTTTGGGGATTCCTTATACAGCAATTGTTTTAGCCAGTATTCTGCCATCCCTGCTATATTTTATTGCCTTAGTATTTGCAATTGACACAGAGGCGAAGAAGCTTGGGTTGAAAGGTATCAGCAAAGACAATATTCCAGATATCAAGAAAGTGTTATTGGAAAGAGGAGCATTACTTCTGCCTATTGTTGTTGTCATGGGAGTGCTTCTATTAGGAAGAACAGCAATTTTTGCCGGGTTTGCCGGAATTATTGCTACAATTGTTACTTCTTATTTAACCAAGGATAAAACGAACAGAATTACTATCTCTAAGTTTTTTGAAGCACTTGTCGACGGAGCTAAAAACTCGGTCCAAGTTGCTATCGCTTGTGCTTCTGTAGGTATTATTATCGCCGTTGTATCCATGAGTGGTGTAGGTTCCATGCTTGCTTATAATGTAGCAGACCTTGCAGGAGGAAATCTGTTTATTATATTAATGCTGGTTATGATTACTTGTATTGTACTCAGCTTGGGATTACCATCGACGGCTTTATACATTGTGGTAGCAGTAACAGCTGCTCCAGCACTTGTTCAGGTAGGAGTCAATCCGTTAGCAGCTCACTTTTTTGTGTTTTATTATGGTGCAATGTCTAATGTGACCCCTCCTGTAGCTTTGGCTGCATATACCGGGGCTGGAATTGCGAAAGCGAATCCGATGCAAACAGCCTGGACAGCCTTACGTTTGGCATTACCTGGTTTTATTATTCCAATTATTATTGCGTATGATCCAATCCTGCTGTTACAGACGGATGACGGCCCAATTAATTACTTTGTATTAGCACAGGCATTTATATCTGCTGTTATTGGTGTCTATGCACTCGCGGTTGGATTCGGCAACTATATTCGAGTAAAATTAAATATAGTAGAAAGAATCTTATTAATTGGAGTAGCCTTCTTATTGATTTCAACGAATCAATTATTAGACATTATTGGATTAGCATTATTTGCATTAGTTCTTACTTTCCATTTTATAAGAAGCAGGCGGCTCTTGGAGGCAGGATGATGGAATGAAACCGTTTAAAAAAGAAAAGTTATCTGATATTATTTTTTCCCAGTTAGAAAATATGATCAAAACCGGCGAATACTCAGAAGGACAAAAGCTGCCTTCTGAGAATGAACTGGCAAAATATTTTGATGTCAGCAGAGTCCCAATTCGTGAAGCAATCAGTAAGCTGGTCTCTGTAGGATATGTAGAGTCTATGCAGGGAAAAGGGAGCTATGTCAAGCGTCTGGATGCAGCAGATGAATTTAAGGCGTATACGTATGGCGAATTTACAAAAAAAGAGTTGTTTGATCTTTTGGAAATGAGAGCACTGCTGGAAGTAGAAGCAACGGGATTCAGTGCAGCGAGACGGACGCCAAAAGCACTTCTGGAAATTGAGCTGGCGCTGAAGGATTTTGAAGAAATTACAAGTAATGAATATTCGATTGGGTTAAAGGCCGATTATAATTTTCATAAAGCAATTATTCAATCGACAGAAAATAATTATATTATCCAAACCTTTCAAAACTTAGAGCGTGTGCACAGAAATGCTTTGGAGTATTCACTGAAGCTTAATGTAGGTAAACCCAGAAAAAGAGAAGAAGTTTATAGTGAGCATGAGCGTATCTATCTGGCAATAAAATCTCAAAATGCAGCCGAAGCAAAAGAAGCAATGAGATTACATCTGCAAAACATGCGCAGGAAATTAGGTGACGACAGAATATAGGTGGGTTTAGTGATGAAAGAAAAAATAATAGAAAAATTATCGGAAATCGTAGGAGACCGGCTGCTGACAGATATTGATGAGCGTGTGTCCTATGGGTATGATGCATCCTTTGGCCAATATATGCCTGACTATGTTGTTCAGGTGATGTCGGCGGAAGAAGTGCGGGAAATCATCCAATTGGCTAATACTTATGAAATCCCTATTTATCCTAGAGGAGCGAGTACAAGTCTTTCTGGAGGGCCGTTGCCTGTACATGCCGGGATTGTGATGGATTTTTCACAATGGAATCAATATCTGGAAATATTCCCGGATGATTTATTAATTAAAGCAAGTCCTGGTGTGAAAACAGGAGATATTCATCAACTAGCGGAGGAGCATAATTTAATGTACCCTCCCGATCCTTCCTCTTCTTCTATCTGTACAATTGGAGGGAATTTAGCAGAAAATGCAGGTGGCCCCCGCGGTGTAAAGTATGGTGTGACAAAGGACTTTGTATTAGGTCTGGAAGTTGTTACTGCTGAGGGAGAGATCATTCGCACAGGGGGGAACACTGTAAAAAATGTAACTGGCTATGACTTAACGAAGCTGTTAATAGGCTCAGAGGGGACGCTTGGCATTATTACAGAAGCAACATTAAGACTGATTCCGAAGCCTATGGATACGAAAACAGCAATGGTTATATTTGATGACTTATATACAGCAGGGAAATCTATTTCCAAGATATTAACATCTGGTGTAAGACCATCTAAAATGGAAATCCTTGATCAGAATGCGATAAATAAAGTGGAAGACTACGCCAGGCTTCATTTACCTAGAACAGCTGCAGCAATCCTGCTTGTGGAAGTGGACGGAGATCCAGATGCGCTGACAAAGGAATTAAATGTTATTCAGCGTGCACTTTTAGAAATTGAAGTAGATAATGTGCAGATTGCGAAAACCAAAGAGGAAGAAGCAAGGCTATGGCAAGTGAGGAAACTAGTTTCACCTGCAATTGTCCAAAGCGGTTATACCAAAATATCAGAGGATGCCACTGTTCCCCTTAGCAAGATTCCGGACATGTTTCGGAAAATTGATGAAGTGAAGAAAAAGTATAATCTGAATATTGTTGTATTTGGACATGCGGGAGACGGCAACCTTCATCCAACAATTAATACCAATATGCGGGATGCAGAAGAAGTTTCCAAGGTGGAAGATGCAGTAGAAGAAATTTTTCGTTATGCGATTGAATTAGGCGGAACGTTATCGGGTGAGCATGGAATCGGGACGATGAAAAAACCTTTCTTCCCTGTAGAAGTTGGAGAAGCAGGTATGCTGTTTCAAAAGGCAATTAAACAAGCACTTGATCCGAAGAATATCTTGAATCCAGGAAAAATATTCCCGGAAGCGGGAGAGAAAAGGTTAGTGTTAAAAAATGACTGAAACATTGATTGAAAAGTTAGATTATCAGGCGACTTTTGACTGTGTGCAATGCGGCTATTGCCTGCCTGCATGTCCTACTTATCTGGCTTTCAAAAAGGAAAAGCATTCTCCAAGAGGCCGTATCAATTTGGTGAAGATGGCTGCCGAGGGGAAGATTGGTATAGAGGATATGCGGGAAGGTATCGATTTATGTCTGGGCTGCCGGGCCTGTGAGACAGTCTGCCCAACGAATGTCCGCTATGGAGACATCCTGATGTCAGCAGTCGAGGTATTGAAAGATAATAAAAAAATGGGGATCTTTGAAAAGGGTGTAAGAAGGGCTGCATTTAAAGTGGTTCTTAAGAACAAACAGATTCTGAGACTGGTAAACAAAGGATTATATGCCTATCAAATTTCAGGAGTGAAACGTCTGATTAATCGTCGTAATCTTCTGAATCCAATGGAGAAATATCGTGATCTAAATAAAGCAATGCCAGATGTACGGTTGAGCAGACGTTTGAAGAATCCGCCCAATCCATTTAGAAAATCGGCAATTCAGGTCGGTTTCTTTCAAGGCTGTATTATGGATGTATTTTTCAATCGTATTAATGATTTGGCTGTCAAAATATTGAGCAGACACGGAATGGAAGTGACGAACATTCCATCGCAAGCATGCTGTGGTGCCCTGCAGCATCATGCAGGCGAGCATAATCAGACAGTAGAGCTGGCGAAGAAAAATATTGAAGCGTATGAAGCATATGACTTTGATTATATTGTAAATACGATTGGTGGATGCGGAGCGACGTTAAAAGAATATCCTAAGCTATTCAAGGAAGGTACAGAGTGGCACCGACGGGCGGTAAATTTTACGGCAAAGATTAGAGACATTTCCGAGATGATGGCAATAGTGGATTTGAATTTTCAATATGAAGTTTCTAAGAATGCCATATTTCAGCCGTCATGTCATTTGGAAAATGTTCAGCAGGTGTTTGAGGATCCGTTAAAAATAATTAAAAGCATTCCTGGCTTAAACTATATAGAGCTAAAGGATAAAGCGCTCTGTTGCGGATCAGCAGGAATTTATAATATCCTGCACTTCGAGGAATCCATGCAAATTTTAGATATGAAGATGAAAAATGTCAAAGTGGCAAGGCCCGAATTAATTATTACTTCCAATCCCGGCTGTCATATTCAAATGCAGTTAGGTGTAGAACGAGAGGGCTTATCTGATGAAATTTCCGTAAAGCATATTGTGGAAGTGGTTGCGGAGGCTTGTGGTATTTAAAAATTGGCAAAAGACAGGAGGGGGTAAAATGAAGGTAGATGTCCTAATTGTTGGAGCAGGAATTATTGGCTTAAGCACTGCTTATCAGCTATCAAAAATCCATCAGGATAAAAAAATTGTTGTTGTAGATAAAGAAACAGAGGTGGCGAAGCATCAGACGGGACATAATAGCGGTGTGATTCATTCAGGAATCTATTACAAACCGGGGTCCTATAAAGCAAGATTTGCCCGGAATGGCTCCAAGTCGATGGTAGAATTCTGCGATACACATGATATAAAGTACAATCAATGCGGCAAGGTGATTGTGGCTACCGACGAGTCTCAGATCGCAAATATGAATAAGTTATATGAAAGAGGAATAGAAAATGGTTTAGATGTAGAGCTCTTAAATAGTGATGAGGTTAAAGAAATAGAACCATTTGTAAATACAGTCGGCGGAATACATGTTAAAAATACAGGAATCGTTGATTTTAAAAAGGTTACTGAGAAGTATGGAGAGCTTTTCGTAGAGAATGGCGGGGAACTGCGTTTACATAATGAAGTAAAAGATATACAAATTGAGAAAGAGATAATAACTGTAGTAACCAGCCAGGAGAAGTATGAAGCAGATTATTTGATTAATTGTGCCGGGTTATATAGTGATAAACTGGCACGTATGGCTAATATCAAGACAGATGTTCAAATTATTCCATTTCGAGGCGAGTATTTTGAATTAGATGAACGTATTGAACATTATGTAGAGACACTTATTTATCCGGTACCCAATCCTGATTTACCATTTTTAGGCGTGCATTTTACAAATATGATTAGCGGCGGGGTAGACGTCGGACCTAATGCAGTGCTTGGGTTTAAAAAAGAAGCGTATCAAAAAATCGGTTTTAATTTAAAAGAAACATCGCAAATCCTCACCTTCCCCGGTCTTTATCGAATGGGCTTAAAAAATATCAGGGAAGCTGTCGGTGAATACTATCGTTCATTTAGTAAAAAAGCATTTGTAAAGGAAGCGCAAAAATTAATACCTTCATTAAATGCAGAGGATATCAGGCCGATGGAAGCTGGAGTCCGCGCACAAGCAATGAAGCCTGACGGGACTATGCTGGATGATTTTTATTTTGAAGAAAATGCGTACAGTCTGCATGTATTGAATGCTCCATCTCCTGCTGCTACATGCTCAATTGAAATTGGAAAAGAAATAGCTAAACGATTTAATCAAAAAATGGAATCAGTAATATGAAATCAATTTTCTTGAACAATTATTTAAGGGCTGCCTTCTCGTGTACAAGAGGAGGCAGCCTTTTTTAGGTTTAAATAATTATTTATTTTTTGGATGTGTACGAGTCCAGGAAATAATCACCATCAGTATAAGAACAGCTGTGGAGCTGATAAAAGCAGCCAGACTTATATCACCTATAAGAGATTCCTCTCTTCCCTCAAAGAAATAACTGAGGAATATACAAATCAAACTGAGTGAGCTGACAACCATTGGCGGTACGATTCGCTTCTCTTTTAAAAATATACTTATTAGAAATAGAATAGCACCAATACCAATCATGATTGGTAAGTATCCTGTTAAAAATTCCATTCTTATCACTCCAGTAACTGACTAAATTTTAACCTTCCTTGTATATAGTTTCCCAAGTGTGAATGTAATTAATCTAATTTCTTTTGTTCTGCTTTATTTACTTTCTAATTAAGGCAGTTATTTTACAGGATTGGAACTTGTTAAACCAGACTCCGGTTTTTTTGTTTAAGTTGGAAATAAAAAAGGAACGATAATATTAAGAGATATTATTTATGGAGGGTGAATTAAAATGTCGGAGACACATATGCCAAAAGACAAAGGTCTGGATCATACGCTGAAGCTTTTAGATGAAGGGTATCGTTTTGTAACCAATCGCTCGGATAAATTTGAATCACGTATATTTGAAACAAGACTTCTAGGTGAAAAAACCATTTGTATGGTAGGTGAGAAAGAGGCAGAGCTTTTTTATGATAATACCAGGTTCTCCCGGAAAGATGCCACCCCTGGCCGGATTCAAAAGACATTATTTGGAGAAGGGGGAGTTCAAGGATTAGACGGTGCAGAACATCACCATCGAAAAGCTATGTTTATGTCGCTTATGACAAAGGCAGGTCTGGAAGAGATGTCTGCTATTATTCGGGAAGAATGGGAGAGGGAAATAAAACAACATTCCAATACGGAAATACAAATTTATCAAGCGGCAAAACATATATTAACGCAAGCCGCCTTACGCTGGACGGGAGTACCTTATCAAGAAGCGGATGTGCCGGAATGGGCTGATCAATTAAGTGACATGTTTGAAGAAGCCGGGACAGTTGGATGGAATCATTGGCAGGCAAGAAGCTCGAGGGCCAAAGCAGAGGAACGGATAGCGGGCTTGTTAGAGAGAATACGCAAAAAATCTGCAGAGGTCAGTAAGGATAGCCCGGTATACCATTTTGCAATGCATCGTGATTTAGATGGTGAATTACTTGATGTTCAAATCGCTGCAGTCGAATTATTAAATTTATTGCGCCCAATTACAGCAATTGCTGTGTATATTGATTTTGTTCTTCTGGCTGTTTATGATTACCCGGAGGAAGTGGAAAAATTGGCTTCAGAGGAAGACATACAGCATTTTATTCAGGAAGTAAGACGATTCTATCCATTTTTCCCTGTTGCTCCTGCGCGAGTTAAAGAAGATTTCAACTGGAATGGATATACTTTTGAAGAAGGAACATTAACCTTATTAGATTTATACGGTACAAATCACGACCCGGATATTTGGGATAGACCGGATAGCTTTCAACCAGAACGATTTCAAGCATGGAAGGAATCGCCGTTTAACTTTATTCCACAAGGTGGAGGAGAATTTAATATCGGTCATCGTTGTGCCGGTGAGTGGATGACAATAGATGTATTAAAAACAACACTGGATTTTTTCGTGAACAACCTTTCTTTTGAATTTACAGAGCAGGATTTAAGCTATGAAATGAATGATATTCCGCCGGTTCCGAAAAGTGGAGTAATTATCAAAGAGGCACAGTTGAAAAAGTGATGAGATTAAATAGTATTTGAATAACCTTAAAGGCTCCTTGTTAAAAATAATGCTTTAAGGTAAGTTTGTATTTTAAAAAAGCTGCCCATCAAAAATACCCTGGCAATCGGGTTACCGTCTGTCAGGGACTTTTTGATGGATAAGAATAGAGGAGAAATTCCTGAAAAATAGGTCTTTATATCAAACCGACTATGATGAGTGTACATAGTCTATAGAGAAAGATTAAAGAAATGGAAAGGAGGTCCTTTACGGTGAGAGGTAGTAAACATCATCAAGGACAATTCAATCAAGGCTGGGGGAACCAACAGGTACAAGGAGCTTCTATGAAAGGGAATTGCAATAATATGTCACAGCAAATGCCAATGCAGCAAATGCCGCAGCAACAAATGCAACCGGAATTTTGTGCTCCACAAGTATCACCTACGCAACAAGGTCCGACACAAGTGTCTCCAACAAAGCAATACGTAAAAACAAACGTTTCTAATACTGAGGTAAAGCATATCCATCCTAGTCATACTACAAATGTTAACAAACATATGACAACACACAAACACTATTTTCCTCATACAGAATCTGTTGTAAATGATATTAAAGAACAGCATGTTATGTGCGGAAAACCGCATCATCCTTGCCCACCCCAAGGCCCTTGTGGATGCTGAAGGATTAGGATCTGAATAAAAAATCATCAATTCGCAGTCTGATGTGATGCTGCGGATTGGTGATTTTTTTATGAATTTTGAGCAACCTAGTATAGTCTGAATTGGCATGTTGATTCGTCTGACTTATCTCATTATTAAGAAAAGAAAACGTGAGGGTTGGTTTCTACAGAAGAAATCCGTTATAATAAGAAAAGATTCAATTTAAATTTTTTAGGCAGAGAGGAAAGAGTATATATGAAGCAGGAAATTGGTGTTATCGGTCTAGCCGTGATGGGAAAAAATATTGCATTAAATATAGAGAGCCGAGGCTTTGCGGTTTCTGTTTTTAACCGCACCTATGAAAAGACAGAACACTTTATGGAAAACGAAGCAAAAGGAAAAAACTTCTATGGTGCAAAAACAATTGAAGATTTCGTTCAATCACTTGAGAAGCCCCGCAGAATTATGCTTATGGTGAAAGCTGGCCCTGCAACAGATGCAACTATCGCATCCCTGCAGCCATATTTAGAGGATGGCGATGTCTTAATTGATGGTGGAAACACCCTCTATGAAGATACAATGCGCCGTAACGAAGAATTAGATAAAACGGGTATTCATTTCATTGGAACTGGTGTATCCGGCGGGGAAGAAGGAGCTCTCAAGGGGCCTTCTATGATGCCTGGCGGACAAAAAGAAGCTTATGATCTGGTTGCACCAATCTTTGAAGCTATTTCTGCCAAAGTAGATGGTGAGCCATGTGTTACTTACATTGGACCAAATGGTGCAGGCCATTTTGTGAAAATGGTTCATAATGGTATTGAATATGGAGATATGCAGTTGATCGCTGAGGCATATGATCTAATGAAGAATGTTGCCGGTTTAGATGCAAAAGAGCTGCATGAAGTATTTAAAGAATGGAATAAAGGAGAGCTGGACAGCTTCCTGATTGAAATTACTGCAGATATTTTCACGAAAGTCGATGATGAAACCGGGAAGCCGTTGGTTGAAGTGATTCTTGATAAAGCAGGACAAAAAGGTACTGGAAAATGGACAAGCAAAAACGCACTGGACTTAGGTGTACCACTTCCATTAATTACAGAGTCCGTGTTTGCCCGTTTTATTTCTTCCTTAAAAGAAGAACGTGTAAATGCAAGCAAAGTACTCTCCGGCCCTGCTAAAGCAGAAGTATCAGAGAGCAAGGAAGAGCTTATCGAAGCAATCCGGCAGGCACTTTACATGAGTAAAATTGTTTCTTACGCACAAGGCTTTGCACAAATGCGTGCGGCTTCTGAAGCAAATAACTGGAACTTGAAATATGGTGATATCGCAATGATTTGGCGCGGCGGATGTATTATCCGTGCAAACTTCCTGCAAAAAATCAAAGATGCCTATGATCGTGAGGAGGATTTACCAAACCTTATGCTTGATCCTTATTTCAAAGAAATTGTAGAAGGATACCAAGCTTCTCTTCGTAAGGTTGTTTCTTTAGCAGTTCAGCATGGGGTGGCAGTACCGACATTTGCAAGTGCAATTGCTTATTATGACAGCTATCGTTCAGAGAATCTGCCTGCTAACTTAATCCAGGCACAGCGTGATTACTTTGGTGCGCATACGTATGAACGTAAAGATAAAGATGGTGTCTTCCACTCTCAATGGTTTTAATGGCCATGTAAAAAAAGTTTCTTGTGTTTGATAATGAAAGAATGTCCTGGAATCAAATAGCTTTGATTCTGGGATTTTTTTATAAGTGAGAAAGAAGTTTGTAAGCTATATTTAAAGTATCTGTTGGGGATGGGGTAAATTTGAGAAAAAGATTAGGCTGCTTACATGCTCATTATTCAAATATAGGATATATAGATGAGGCATTTTCCGCGTATGATATTGAATTGATTCATTTTACTGATCCAGGATTAATGCATCGAGTTACTTCAGATGAAAAATTTCAAGAAGCAGATGCTCAAAATAGAGTGAATGAACAAATAGAGTGGATTGCTCAATGTGATGTTGATGCTATCCTTATCACCTGTACAAACTATATTGCTGTTTTAAAGGAAGATCAGCTTTCTATCTCTGTTCCAATTATTAAAATCGACGAGCCTTTCTTTGCTTTTATCTCTAATATAGAGCAGCCCCAGAAAATTCTTTTTACAAATCCGGCAACAATTCAAGGAACAATAGATCGGCTTAAACAGTATGCTGATTACCATCAAAAATCTTTAGATTTAGAAGTTGCGGTTATCGGCAATTCGTTTGACTTGATCATGCGGGGGCTAAAGGGAAAATACAATCAAAAAATTTACAAATATTTAGACCAGGCTGTGAAGGAAGACAATAAAATTATTTCCATTGCTCAATTATCCATGGTTGATGCAGCTAAGCAAGTTGAAGAAAAAACATCGAAGAAAATTATTAACCCGATGAATACACTGGTACCGTTTATTGTGAATCATTTAGAATTAGAGAAGAACGAATAGGCATTATTTAATTAAAAGGAATAAAAAAAGCTTTTTTTAGGATTAACGGGCCTTCTTGGTAAAAAGTGAGGCACAATGATATATTTGGATGAAGCAGGGAGTGAATATAGTGGCGATTATAGATAAATTAAATCTCAATAAGTACAAAAACATGGCTGTCATCAATCAGCCAAAAGATTATGATATATTTACAGGACAAAACCAGACACTTGAGCAAGAGCATGATGCTATTTTTATTTTTGTAGAAACCCTGGATGAGATGGTTGTACATACAAAGGAAGTTATAGAACGCCAGTTACTGCTTCCAAAGGGTTACTTATTTTTTGCCTATCCCAAAAAGGGGAATAAGCGCTATAACACGTCTATCCACAGGGATGAGATTTTTCCGGCAATGAAGGTGGACGAGGAAGGTTATGTACCTCATAGTGATTTGAAATTTTCCCGTATGGTGCGTATGGATGATGTATTTACTGTTATTGGCTTAAAACGCGAGCAGCGAACAAAGAAGAAAACAGTCTCTGCAAGCCAGCGTGTGGCGGATTATGCTGAAAATATAAAAGATATTGAAGCATTATTAGCTGATGATCCAGATATACTTTCATTTTATCAAAGTTTGACACCAGGTTATCAAAAAGACTGGGCCCGTTTTTTATTTTCTGCAAAACAGCAAAAGACACGTGCTAAGCGTAAACAGCAGATGTTTGATATTTTGTCTCAAGGGTATAAATCGATTGATCTGTACCGGCAACAGAAGAAGTAAGTCAGTTTTATCGAAAAGAGGAGGATGGTTATGATTCAACAGATTCCAATCACAAATGATGAAATTTATGAGTTATCCGCTTTTGCCTTTCAATTTACACCTGCACCGGAAGAAATAGAAAAGAAAAAGGAAGCAAAAAAACATGAAACGGTATGGGGATGGCTGGAGGGAGAAAATCTGGCTGCCAAGGTTCATCTTATTCCATTAGAAACACGTATTCATGGAAAAATCATAAAAACTGGGGGCATTTCTTCAGTTGCCACATGGCCTGAATATCGGAGGAAGGGGGCTGTTCGTCAACTGCTTATCCATGCTATTAGAGAAATGAAAAAAGAAGGCTATCTTGTTTCTTATCTGGCACCATTCAGTGTTCCATTCTACAGAAAATTCGGCTGGGAAATGACAATCAATGAAATGCAGTTTACAATTCCGATGGAGCGCGTACCAAAGTTTAAGGGCATAAATGGTAATGTACAACGCATGAAGGCAGGAGAAGAATCCGTTTTAAAGGAAGCTTATCAGGAATACACGAAGCAGTATACAGGTATGCTCGCCCGCGATGATCATTGGTGGGAGCATAAAATCTTCAGCAAGAAAGAGCTGAATACAGCGATTAGTTATGATGATAAGGGAAACGTTGACGGCTATATACGCTATAAAGTAAAAGATAGCAAGATGAATATTGATGAATGGGTTGCGATTACTCCAGACAGCAAAAAAAGGCTGCTTCAGTTTATTTCCAATCATGATTCTATGGCAAAGGAAGTACACTTGACGCTCCCAGATGATGATTTACTTCCGCTTTTTATGGAAGAGCCAAGAGCAAAGCAGGAGCAAAAACCATATTTTATGACGAGAATTGTAGATGTAGAGTCTTTTCTAAAGGTGTATCCATTTTTAAAGCAGGGAGACAGGGAAGAGACTTATACCATTAAAGTGAAAGATGAAATTTGTGAGGAAAATAGCGGTTTTTATCAGATTCATTTTCAAAATGGAACGCACCACATAGAAAAAACAGAAAATCCGGCAGAACAGAATTTGACTGCATCGTTGAGTATTCAGCAATTAGCAATGCTTTTATTAGGGAAAATAACGCTGGAGCAGCTATATCAGCAAGCGTTTATTTCTGGTGACTTGGATAATATAGTAAAGCTGGACACGTATTTACCTAAAAAACAGCATCCATACCTGGCCGACTTTTTCTAGAGAGACGCAGAAACATTCCTATAAGTGAAAACAAAGCCCTGACTTCATTATAAAAAGACAGGGCTTTGTTTAATTATTCTTCCTTACCAGCTGCAGTTTCTTCTCTAGCTTCCGTGGAATCATCTACTTTTTTCTGGTGATACATACTATTTAGCAAGGCCCCTACCAAGAGGATAACACCTGTTAAGAAGAACCAGATCATCAGGATGATAATTCCCCCAAGACTTCCGTAAGTAGCTGAGTAGTTGCCAAAATTAGATACATAAATAGAAAAAGCAAATGAGCTTACTAACCATAGAATACTTGCTGTTAATGTACCTGGCAGAATATGCTTGAAAGGAAGCTTCTTATTTGGAGCAAAACGATACAATCCCAATAAGATAGCAGTAACAATTACAATTACCATGATTAAACGTGATATTTGCAGAATAAGTCCTGTTCCTTCACTGATGCCGACAAAGGAGATTAAGAAATTAACAATAACATCACCGAAAACAAGCAGAGTGATAGATGAAATTGCTGCTAAAAGTAATCCGATAGTCAACAGGACAGCTGTTCCGCGCACCTTAATGAACGGTCTTGTCTCTTCCACTTCAAACGCCTGGTTTGAGACTTGAATAAATGCATTAATTCCATTTGATGCAGACCAGATAGTACCTAAAATCCCCACGGTTAACAATCCGCCACGGGGTGTTTCCACCAGACTGACGATATTTTCTTCGAAGGTTGAAGCTAATTCTTGCGGTAAGATGGATCCAATAAATCCAACAGCGTCGTCCGGGCTTATGTTAAAATAGGGAATAATTGCAAAGCCAACGATAAGAAGCGGGAAGACGGCTAATAGAAAATAATAAGCAAGTGCAGCTGCAAGTAGTGTCGTATTATTCTCGGAAAAACGTTTCATAAATTCTTTACCAAATTGTTTTATATCCATAGTCGCCTCCAATGATAAATTTTTATACCTTTTCCATTCTAGTGCTATTCCCTGAAAAATGGAATAAATATATTCATAAAGTTTAGGAAAAGATAATGGTATATGAACTCTATACCCGAAAATGAAAAGAAATAATCTTGGTGGATGGGAGAAATGATAAAATTCCTGTTTGTACGGTGAATAGAACGTCCTAATATTCGCATTCGCCCTAAGGGTTTTCTATGAAATGAGCAATCGGAGTATTGACAGGGTTGTATGGAATTAACCGCTGCATTCGCTTTGAAACATAAGTCTGATTGCGTTTTTGTAATATTATAGAGAAGAAACGTTTTATTTATTTTGGCAGGTGGTATAATATTGACTATAGAGGCTGTTCAAAAAGTCCGGTAAAAAATGAATGTATAAAAGAAATGCGGGCAAGTGCCTGGAAGAAACGGCAAGTTCATTATATCCTTTTGAACATGCAATGAAAAAGGAGGGGATTTTTACATATGCCTATTATTTCTGTAGGACTTTTACTTATTGCCATCGCGTTCGCTGTCGTTTGCTGTTATATAGCATTTACATTAAATCGACTTTCCTATAATATTCGTTCGCTCGGCAGGTCAGTTGTAAAAATGGAAGAGGAAATGAATCATATTACACCTGAAATTTCGACATCTTTGCAAGAGGTGAATCATTTAATTGATGATACGCACAAAAAACTGCAGGCAACAGACAGTGTCTTTGGATCTTTAGAGGATGTAGGCACTTCTGTTCAGAGCTTAAACGAGGCTTATAAAGTGAAGCGGCAGGCATTGGATGATGGTAAACTCGAAGAAAAATTAAACCTGGCGATGAAAGGTATCACTTGGAGCGAAGCAGCGATACAAATTTATAAGAGCTATCAGGCAAGTAAAATGAATAAAGTCAATCAGCAGAGGGAGGAAGTAAAATGACATTGATAGGGATTGGCGTCATTATTATTGGAGTCGCATGTGTTATTTTAGCTATTTTTATTGGTCATTTATTAAATAACTTAGCAAGTGTATTAAGTGGCGTTGACAAGACGGTTCAGCAATTACCGGAACAATTGGATGGCATTTTAAAAGAGACAACAAGTATTATTCATGAAAGTAATCAGGCTTTAGCGGATATAAATGATAAGATGGAGCAATTAAGCCCTCTATTTTATATTGTTGGCGATGTTGGAAGTGCTACAAGAAAACTTTCTTCTTCTCTAGTAGATGTAACCAGCTCTGTGAAAACAAAAACAGAGGTAGGTCAGGAAGTTTCAGGTAAAAATAACTTAGGCGGTGTATATGGTGGAGTTGCTCTTGGTTATTATTGGTTAAAGAAAAAAAGAGATTTAAAACGCGAGAAGCGGGCATATACACATGAGCAGTAAAGCGTATAAAGCCGGGATTGTTGCCACTACAGTTGTTGGAGCTGCGTTAGGCTGGACTGCAGGTGCATATGTGAAAAAGAAACGGTCTTTAGAAGAAAACCCATCATTATTAACCCGTCTCCGTGATTTCGAACAGCGTCTTTATCATGACGGCTTTCAAAAATCAACAGAGCTTCAGGAGATACGGCAGGAAGTTGAAAATAGAATTGCAGAAGAGAAATAAGAAATCCGCTTGGAACCGAGGTTCCAAGCGGATTTCTTATTTTATGACATTATTTCTTGTTCAGCTTTACAAGGAAATAACCGATAGTTGCTAAGCCGTAAATTCCCTGCAAATTTTTATTTGCTATTGTCAGATTAGCTTCTTCTGTTTTTTCCTGTAATTGATTTGCCGTTTTAAGTACAGATGATGTCATATTATGTGTAGCTCGTCCAGCGTCACCAACCAGATAGAACAAAGGAGATAATTCCTTGATCTGTTGATTGACCTGCTGCAATGTTTCGTTACCTGTTTTAAGGACATCCGTTATTTGCGAGGTAATTCCCTCTACCTGCTCTGGTAACTGATCCGTAGTTTTTTGAGCACTGGCAATGAGCTTGCCGGCTCCTCCAAGCTTTAGGAATAGAAAACCAGCTACTGCCATTAAGCCCAATCCAATCAGAACAGCTCCAATACCTAATAAAATTAATATCCAATCAGCCATAATTATACCTCCGAATCATTATTCCTATATATACAATATCACATGAGGAATAGTTTAAAACATTTATTTTTATTTTAGCATACAAGAAAAGATAAGTCATAAACCTAACAATAAGCCCATAAATTTTAAATAAAAGGAGTTTGCTGTTTAATTTTTATAAAGTTGTACATGCTGTATCAAACAGTATTGAAATAACGGTATTCTTTGAAGTTTGCATTTCCAATCGCGGTAAGCAATACAAATTTATGCCAGAAAGGAACGAAGCGATATGTCAAAAAAGAAGAAGCTGGCTTTTTGGTTTCTAGGTTTATTTTTACTTATTTTCTTATTACAGTATCCCACAAGGGAAGCAATTAATTCTTCTAATTCCACCTGGGCATTGCCATTAAACGGAAAAGTTATTGTGATTGATCCCGGGCACGGCGGTCCGGATGGAGGAGCCGTGGGCTCAGACGGGACAGTGGAAAAAGATATTGCATTGTCAGTATCCAAGATGGTTCAATCCTACCTTATGCAGCACGGCGCGCTGGTTTATTTAACACGCGAGGAGGATGTTGATTTAGCTTCTGAGGGGACAAGCGGTCTAGCTAACCGGAAGTCGGAGGACATACGGAATCGATTAGCATTTATTCATGAAAAAGAGCCGGAATTCTTTATTTCCATCCATTTAAACGCATTGCCTTCCAGTCAGTGGCATGGCGCCCAGACCTTCTATTATCCAAAATATGAAGAGGGGGAGCATCTGGCAACGATGATTCAGGATGAAATTATCCGTAATTTGGAAAACACGGATAGACAGCCGCTTGCTATTGATCATATGTACTTATTAAAGCATGCAGAGGTACCCGGTGCATTAGTAGAAATCGGGTTTTTATCAAATGTGACGGAACGTGAGCAGTTAAAGGATGAAACATATCAGCGTCAAATGGCAGCCAGCATTTATGAAGGGATTTTGCGATATGTTACGGAAGAAATGCAGACAGAAGAGAGTGAGTAAGGTATTATCTTTTTGTTTTAAAACTTTTAATAAGTGTAGAGATGAAGAGGCTGATATTAAGCCTCTTTATTTGCTTAAGCTGTATTGCCTAAAGACGTCTTCTGATTGTATTGCTGCTGACTTATATCCTTTCAATATGAAGCAGGCAAACCGCCTGAATGAAGTTTTGTTTTATCACAGCATGAGCGTCCGTAATTTCTCCGGCTGGGAAGGGAGAAGAAAAGGTAATATAAATGGAGAAAAACGGACGCTACATCTCCTGATTAACTCAACTACCATTCAGCCGGTTGAAGAGCAAACCGCCTGAATGAAGTTTTGTTTTATGTTATACTAGCTCATGGATAGATTCATATAAGGATGGTGAAGACATGTTAATACAAGAAGAGGTTATAGAGTTGCTTAACTCTGTAAAGGATCCTTTTTTACATAGAAGCTTAGAGGAATTAAATGCTATACAATCCGTTACGATTAAGGAAGAGAAAAAGCATGTCAGTGTGAAAATTGGAATTTCCAAAATGAATACTGGCGAACAAATGCAGTTGCAGCAAGAGATTGTAGGTATTTTAAAACGTAATGGTGCCAATACAGTAGGGCTGCGATTTGAACAGCTGCCAGAAGAAACGATAAAGAAATATCAGTCTGAAGCGGAAAAAGCAAAAGAAGAAACGTTAATCAGTGGTGCTTCCAATACACAATTTGTTGCTGTAGCAAGTGGAAAAGGGGGCGTTGGTAAATCAACTGTAACCGTTAACTTAGCGGTTTCCCTAATGCGTTTAGGTAAAAAAGTAGGAATTATCGATGCGGATATTTATGGTTTTAGTGTACCGGATATGATGGGTATAGAAGAGAGACCGGTTGTTCGCGGGGAAAAGATCATTCCTGTTGAGCGTTTTGGTGTCAAAGTTGTCTCCATGGGCTTTTTTGTGGAAGATAATTCACCGATTATCTGGCGTGGCCCAATGCTTGGCAAGATGTTAAACAGCTTTTTCACAGAAGTGGAGTGGGGAGAATTAGATTATCTATTGCTTGATTTACCACCTGGAACAGGGGATATTGCAATGGATGTCCACGAGCTCTTACCATCTTGTAAAGAGGTTATTGTTACTACACCGCATCCAACAGCAGCTTTTGTAGCAGCACGTGCGGGACAAATGGCTTTGAAAACAGATCATGAGATTCTTGGTGTTGTTGAAAATATGGCGTACTTTGAAAGCAAGAAAACAGGTGAGAAGGAATACGTTTTTGGAAAAGGCGGCGGCAAGAAGCTTGCTGACGTACTGAAAACAAAGGTTCTTGGCCAGTTGTCACTCCAACAGCCTTATGAAGAAGAGGATGAGTTTGCTCCATCTGTTTACCAGGAGGATCATCCTAATGGAAAAGAATATCATAAAATTGCCGCAAAAATTATTGCGAAATTAGAGGGGTAAGATAGAAAAAGATAGGACACTTGTTTTGACAGCAGCGTTCTATCTTTTTCGTGTTTTAAAGAGGAAATACATATGCAGGAAAGTTTATTCAAGTACTAACTGGATGAATCATCACTATTTTCATCGCCGTTAGATGAATTTTGGTTACTTTCCTCACTGCTGCCACCGGATGAATCTTTCTTTGCAGCTTCTTCTAGAGCCTTGTTTATCTTTTCCTGGAATAGCGGAGATTGAAGTGTTTCTTGTATGGTTTTTTCAAGATGGGCGCGAAATGCCTGGCTTGTCAAAATAGAAAGTATCTGCTTATCGACCTCAGGGTTTTTCAATATTTCAATCATTTGTTCCTGGAATTGGCTGTCATGCATGAGATCCTTCATAAGGTTTTTTTGCTCACCGGAGATGGACTTCGCATAAGTTTGTATGAATTCAGGATCTTGGAACATTTTCTTCCAATTTTCTTTACTTTCTTCAGATGATATAGCCTTTGTTACAGTTTCTTTTACTTCATCAGATTCTATAACCAAAAGCTCCTGTAATTCTTTATCGGCTAGTAAATCCTTTAATGCTTCCTTACCTTCCTCTGTCTGAAGAATATCAATGACCATCTTTTTAGTGGTTTCATACTCTGCTTCATGAGAATCATCATTGTTTCCGCAAGCAGAGATAAATAAAATGGATAAGACTAAGAATAAAATGGATATGTGACGTTTCATAAAATACGCTCCTTTCTTTACGAAATAAGAAAGTAAAAACTTTTTTCATGCATGTATTCTTTCATTAAGGATAGGGCTGTTTTAATTTTCAGCGCCTGCTCAAGCAATAAAGACAGGTACAATTCCAGTGTCGATTTGATGAGAAGGTCTGTAATGAGAACATAATCTATATACTCTTAATATGTTTGATAATTTAACAAAATATACACAAGCAATGAAGAAAAATCGGACACTTCATGATAAAATACGAGTGGTTACTTCTTTAGGAGGTGAAAAATTGAACACAAGAATATTAGTTAATTTCTTTTGGAAAGCATTCTGGTTTGGTGGGCTTGCCGGATTAATTGCAAGCTTTTTTATACGACCAGAGGAATATCTTACATATATGTCTCCATTTGATGCATTGGAGTTACTCGGGGTATTTCTTTTCTTCTTAGCGCTTGGTCTGACATTTGCGGCAGTAAGTATGACTGGTTTTTTTGCATATTTATTTGTGAATCGGATGGGGCTGAATTTATTTAAAGGGTATTGGCCAACAGTACAGGTTGGTCTGATTGTCTTTGTTTTATTTGATCTTATCTACTTCCCGTATCGTGCTGCAGAGGGAAATGCAGCGATATATTGGTTTATACTGATTGCAGCAGCGATGCTGGTGATTGGATGGAGTGTTGCAAAGATAAAAGCAAAAGAAACCAATTCGACAGCTTTTGTTCCTGCACTTTTTTTCATGATTGTTTTTACAACGGTCGAATGGGTACCCGGATTAATGGTGGACAGTATAGATTATGCCTGGTTGATGGTTGTACCATTATTAGTTTGTAACACTTATCAGATCTTAACACTTCATCGGTTGCCTTTCGTGGAAAAAGAACCGAAAAAAGGGCAAACATCTATATCAAAATCTAAAAAAAATTCAACTAAAAAAGCGTAAAGCAACTTCATATAAATAATTATATGGCCTTTCCTTTGCTCTGCCGTATTGTGATTTCTTTCTTCTATTATGATAATTAAACAGGCAGCTCCTTTCTATATAGAAAGGAGCTGCCTGTTTAATGTTTACAAACTAATCTATATTCAAAAGACCGGCATATTGCCTGGATCTAAATTTGTGAATAAAACTTTATCTTTTAAGAAACAGCATTCAGAAATGACAGAATGAGTTAATCAATCAGCTCCGCGTCTGCTTTTGCCTGGTTAATCATCTCAGATATAGTAATCAGTCCAAACCCTTTATTTTTTAAGCCCGGTAGAACTGTTTCCAGAGCTTCAGCCGTTTGTTTAGCGCTGTCAGAAGCATGTAAAAGTATGATATCACCGTTTTCTGTTTGTTTCATAACCTCATCAATAATTACTTCTACTCCAGGGTTTTCCCAGTCATCCGGATTCACATTCCAATGAACAACCTGAAATTGCATACCCTCTGCGAGTTCAATAATTTCCTCGTTTAAATGGCCGTGTGGTGTACGAAGAAGCTGAATATCCTCATACCCTAATTTATTCATTACTTCCTGTGCTTTTATCAAATCCTTTCTTATTTGTTCCGGCTCTTGGTCTAAATAACTTTTGTAACGATAGCCGAGCAGGCCGATTTCATGTGCTCCTTCAGAAATAGCTTCCAATAAATCTGGATGACGCTCAGCCCATTCACCGCTGACAAAAAACGTAGCCTGTACATCTTCATTTTCTAATACTTCAAGGATGCTTTCTACTTTTTCTTCTCCCCAGCTAATGTTAAAGGTGACGGCAACATCTTCTAAATCTTCATTTCCTTTTGATAGAGCTGCAGGTTCATCCTTAGTAAAAATAGCCATGATAGAGGAGGTTTGCGTCCAAATAAGAATTGCTGCTGCGAAAACAATAGCTGTTATTAATAATATTTTCTTCCGGTTCAAGCGAATTGTATAGAAGTGATTCAATTTTGTTCCTCCTTTTTTTGTTGTATTAAATTAAGAATTAGTTGAAGTAGTGCGAAATAGTTTGTTCTAGTCTATATATATGTTGTATATTTTGAGATATGTACAAGCATGCATTATTCTATAGAGAAAATTATGATAGAAGTGTGGGGGAAAGGAATGAATCAGTTGATATGGTGTACTCTTGGTGAAATAGATAACAGGAGACAAGAGAAGGGGGCATGAGAGAGCAGCATTCATTGTATAAATGGTTGTAAAAGGTATAATTTCTTGGTGAAAAGGGAATAGAGTATCTATATGTAGAGAGTTCTATAATGCTTTATCAAGAAGAAAATGAAAAAAGTAATTTGTTTAGTTTTTTTGTGGAAAAGTATTGCCCTTCTCCATTTTCTATGGTATATTAATTTCTGTTGTCAGAAGCGAACGAATCAAAACGAAATTACTTCGACAAAACACTTCAAAAAAAGTGTTGACAACAAAAACGAAACATGATAAATTATATCTTGTCGCGAAAAACGACAGATT
>NZ_BJYM01000013.1 GCF_007991515.1 Oceanobacillus sojae | reverse complement strand
ACCAAGGCAAAAGCAGTTCTTATTGTTTCTGTGATATATCTAGAACTATTATAAGGAATCCATAAGAATTTTTCATTCAATTATTATTAAATAATGATTAAGCTTACTTTGTGACCCCTCTGTGATTTCCAAACTTCATACGCCTGATTTTCTTTCTGAAATAGCTTCCAAGAACTTAGACAACAGCATAATTTCCTCATCTGTTAATTTCCGCGCACTTTCAATTAATTTTATAATCTCGGCTGGTAATTCAGGAACATCCCCGAAAAATTCACTCAATGAAATATCCAAAGCATCACAAATCAAAGTCAATTTATCCAAAGAAGGAGCAGTTCTTCCATTTTCAATATCACTTAAATAAGATTGTGAAATATATGCTTTTTTAGCCAAGCCATTAACGCTTAAATCTTTTGATAATCTGAGATTTCGAATTCTTTTTCCAATCTCCATACTGCTGCACCTCCTATTAACCCTATTATAAGGGGTATAAAATGAATAAAATCAGTAAAAACGAAAAATAGTAACGTAAATATCTATTAAAAATATTGACTTTATATTTATATGCGTTATTATTATTGGTAATAGAAAAAACGGTAAATTCTAATAACTTTAGGGGGAGCTGTTTTTCAATAGTTTATGAGATAGGTGGTGAGCCAAAATATAAATGATTAGCTATTAAAGCAGATGAAGAGTCAATGCAATGTTCTTTTATTTTTTAAATAATATGTAACCGGTTACAGAAAGGGGATAAAAATGAAAATATTATTTATCGGAGAATCATGGACAATCCACATGATTCATGCAAAAGGATTCGACACTTTTGAATCAACGGAATATGTAGAGGGTGCAACATATTTATTAGAAGGTCTAAAAGAAGAAGGTTTTGATATAACATATATGCCTTCACACGAGGTACAAGTAAGGTTTCCTAAAACATTAGAGGAATTAAATAAATACGATTCGATTGTTCTGAGTGATATTGGCAGTAACACATTCCTGCTACAAAATGCGACTTTTTATAATATGGAGAAAATCCCAAACGCGTTATCGCTTATTAAAGAGTATGTACAAAATGGTGGAGGATTTTTAATGATAGGAGGCTATCTTTCGTTTATGGGAATCGAAGGGAAAGCGAATTACAAAAATACGATATTAAATGAAGTATTTCCTGTTGAAATGAAAGACTATGATGATCGTGCCGAATATCCGGAAGGTATTAATCCTAAAACAGTTAAAGAACATGAAATCACAAAAGGTATCACAGCTTGGCCAGCCTTCTTAGGGTATAACAGATTTAAAGCAAAATCAGATGCCGAAGTTCTGGTAACGGCAGGAGAAGATCCATTTTTAGTTGTGGGGAAGTATGAAAAAGGGAAAACAGCTTGTTTTGCCAGCGATTGTGCACCACATTGGGGATCAGAGGAGTTTATGAATTGGTCTTATTATAAACCTGTTTGGAATAGAATTCTTAATCATATTAGTAGGTAAGGAGAGATGCTCGTGAGTGATTCCATATTTAAAAAAAAGCCTGACTACATCCGTGAAATCTTTCATACAAACACGGCGGTTATAGGGATGATCCATTTAAAACCTTTACCAGGCTCGCCTAGATTCTCAGATGGAAATTTAGATTCTATTTATGATTTTGCTATGAAGGATTTAGAAGCGCTGGAAAGAGCGGGTGTAGATGGGGTTGTCATTGAAAATGCTTGGGATATTCCGTTTAGAAAGCCTGAGAATATTGGTTATGAAACAGTAGCCAGTATGACTGCACTTGCTCAAAGAATAAAGCAGCAGACAGATTTAGGTATTGGAATAAATGTCTTGGCGAACGGAGCTCTGCAGGCATTGTCTATAGCACAAGCAGTGGATTTACCTTTTATCAGGGTAAACCAGTGGGTTAATGCCTATATAGCTAATGAAGGCTTTGTTGAGGGGGCTTCAGCTGAAGCGATGAGATACCGCTCTCAAATAAAAGGAGAGAACATTAAAATATTTACCGATGTCCATGTAAAGCATGGAAGTCATTCCATCGTAGCCGATCGATCCATACAGGATCAGACGCATGACAATATATTCTTTGATGCTGATGTGTTGATTGCTACTGGTACGAGGACAGGCAATGCTGCAGATCTTAATGAACTTACCAGCATTAAAAATAATAGCACTTTACCTGTAATTGTAGGTTCTGGAATGAGTGAAGAAAATGCTGAAGAAATTTTACGTGTTGCAGATGGATGTATTATAGGTAGCTCCATTAAAGAAAATGGAGAATGGTGGAAAAATGTAAGTGAAGAAAGAACAAAAAAATTTATGAATATTGTTCATAGAGTAAGGGATAGAAAGGAAAATTAACTTTGAATATTTCCTCTGCTAATCAAGAATTACTAGTTTGCGGCACGATAAATATGGATTTGTTTGCGTATGTGGATAGGATGCCCAGCATAGGTGAGACATTAGCTTCACGTTTTACGATGAGTACTGCAGGTGGAAAAGCTTTAAATCAAGCAGTTGCTGCTTCAAGATTACATGCTAATACCAGATTTATAGGTAAGATAGGTAAGGATTTTTTTGGAACAAACATAAAAGAAACTCTGATGAGAGAAAATATTAACCTATGTGATTTAATCGTAGACCCCCGATTGGAAACGGGTACGTCATTTATTATTGTTAATGGTTCTGGTGACAATACAATCATTACAAATTTAAATGCAAACCAATCGATCTCAACGGATGAAATTGACAACGTTTTATCTGATTTGAAGTATGTGGAGATAGCATCATTACAATTAGAAATGCCTATTAAAACGCGAGAGGAGATCATTAAAAAGTTACACGATGCACGTATTAAAACAATATTGAACGCAGCTCCTGTAGTTGAAATGTCCAATCAGAGTCTGTCAATGATTGATGTCCTGATAGTAAACGAAGTAGAAGCTGGACAGATGCTGGGAAAAAATATGAAAACAATAGAGAACGTTACGAAGCACATCAGGGATTTAAAAAGAAGAGATAATCAAAAAATTATCGTAACGCTGGGCTCGCAAGGATGTATTTTTGCAGATGGTGAACAAGTAGATCATATTTCAGCACCACAAGTAGAAGTTATAAATACAACAGGTGCTGGTGACTGTTTTTGTGGGAGCTTTGCAGCAAGATGGATGGATCATTCTTTTTCCGAGGCTGTGGAATATGCTGTTTATGCATCAGCGTTGTCAGTAACCAAACATGGTGCGGTCGAATCTATGCCGTATTTAGAAGAAGTAAATACCTTTTTTAACAATAAAGAAGCTAAGGAGGGTTAATTATGTATAAAAAGTGGTTTATAACAATCTTTGTTGGCCTTATGTTGATTTTGGCAGCTTGTGCAGAAGAAGGACAAGGTGAAGCAGAAACAGCTGTAGAAGGAGATGGAGATTTTGTAGTCGGGATGTCCGTCATTAACCAGGAAGCATTATTCTTTACCGAAATGGTAAAAGGTGCAGAAGAGAAAGCGGAAGAATTAGGCATTACTCTAAATGTCCATAATGCAAACAATGATCAGGTAGAACAAAATAACACGGTAGAGAACTATATAGCCGAGGGAGTAGACGCCTTAGTTATCAATGCATATGATCCAGGCTCTTTAAATCCTGTTATTGAGAAGGCGAAAGAAGAAGGAATTATTATCATTTCCGTTGATACGATTATTGAAAGCGATGCGGTCGATGTGCAAATCGGTGTAGATAATGCGGAAGAGAGCGTAAATTTAGCAGCGTATTTTAATGATTATTGGGGAGATGAAGAAGTTAATTTGGGTGTGATAACTGCACTAAATGCACCTATTCAAGTCAACCGTCAGGATAGTTTTATAGATTCCATTGAAAATGCAGAGATAGTTGATATTTTGGACGGAGAAAATGTTCAGGAAAAGGCACTAACTGCAGCTGAAAACTTATTTATCTCTAATACAAATTTAGATGCTGTATATATTACAGGAGAACCTGGCTATATTGGAGCTGTTTCTGCGATAAAATCACAAGGTGTACAGGATGATGTTAAACTTTTTGGATGGGATTTAAGCCCGCAAGTGGTTCAGGGAATTGATGAAGGTTTTGTAGAAGCTGTCATTCAACAGCATCCGGATGAATATGGGTCAGAGGCTGTGAATGCTGCCTATGAAATTTTCCAGGGAAATGAAGTAAATTCACCGCTGGATGTGCCAGCTACCATTGTTACAGAAGATAATATTGATGAATTTCGTGATTTGTTTGAGTAAATGCATAAGAAGGTGGGGATTTCATTGTCATCAAATTACAGAATTGAAATGAAAAATATACAGAAATCATTCGGAGAAATAAAGTCATTACAAGGTGTTGATCTTAAATTAAAAGAAGGGGAAGTGCTTGGATTAGTTGGAGATAATGGTGCGGGTAAGTCTACATTAATGAAGACGTTGAGCGGGGTTGTTGTTCCAGACGCAGGGGAATTTTTATTTGAAGGCAAACAAGTTAAAATAGATAGTCCTAAAACAGCAAAAGAACTGAATATAGAGACTGTTTTTCAGGATTTATCTCTTTGCGATACTTTAGATGTTGCCAGTAATATGTTCCTTGGAAGGGAACCAGTAAAGTCAATGGGGATGCTGATTGATAAAGAGAAGCTACATGAAAAATCCAGAGAAGCATTGAACCGTTTGGGGATTAATATTTCTTCAACGAAATTAAATGTACAAAATATGTCTGGTGGTCAAAGGCAGGCTGTTGCAATTGCAAGAGCAATGCTATTTAATCCTAAAGTACTGATTATGGATGAACCTACGGCTGCGTTAGGCGTCAAAGAGGTTAATATGGTGTTAGAACTTATTAATACAGTTAAAAAACAGGGTGTGAGTGTTATTCTTATCACGCACAGATTACAGGATTTATTTGAAGTTTGTGATCGAATTACCGTACTTTATGAAGGAAAATGTATTGATGATCGTCCGATAGATGAGTTCACACTGGAAACACTAATCAAATCCATCATGGGTGTACCAGAAGGAGTTCATGCTTTATGAATTTAGAACAAATTTCACAGGATAGAATTGTAAAAGAAAGTAAATTAAGGGCCTTTATTAGACAGAATATGTCTACAGTAAGTATTTTTGGTATTTTACTAGCAATCAGTATATTTTTTTCCATTATGACTAACTCATTTTTAACTGTTAATAATAGTTTAAACATCATTGTTCAGGTGGCACCGAATATTATTGTGGCAGTAGTAATGACGTTCGTTATAACTACTGGCGGTATTGATTTATCAGTAGGATCTGTGCTGGCTTTAGCAAGTGCCTTGACGGCCGTTTTGCTGTCTAATGGATTTGGCAGTTTGGCAACGTTAATAGTAGTATTAATAGCTGGCATAGCAGTTGGGTTTATTAATGGGTTTGCTATAGCTCAATTTAAAATACCGCCGCTTATAGTGACGCTGGCCAGTATGATTTATATTAGAGGATTAGCCTTATTGATAACTGGCGGTTATTCCATTGCTATCTTAAGTGAGCATTCTATCTCCCAATTAGGTCAGGGACGAGTGTTAGGTGTTCCAATTGCAGTCGTCTTTGCAGCTATTTTTGTAGCTTTAGGGATTCTGTTATTAAGAAGTACTAAATATGGAAATTACGTAACAGGTATTGGAATTAATGAAGAAGCGATAAGAAGAACAGGCGTAAATACAGTCAAAGTTAAAATAATGACTTATATGCTGAGTGGTGGGGCTGCGGCATTAGCCGGTATGATTATTGCTACACGGTTAGGTTCAGGCTCATCAAATATTGGAAATATGTTTGAACTAGATATTATAGCAGCGGTTGTTTTAGGAGGAACTGCGCTATTTGGAGGTGCAGGAACAGTAGTCGGCAGTGTAATAGGCGTCGCTTTAATTGGTGTAATCAAAAACGGATTAACCTTAATGCATGTGTCTCCATACATTATTCAGATTACGGAAGGGCTGGTTCTATTAATAGCTGTCATATTAAATGTCAGAGTATTCGGCAAAAAGAAATAAAACATGTACAGGAGGGTTTTATTTGGGACTTGTAGAAACTGTGAATGGTTCAAAAAATATAAATGAATTAGGCATTACTTTAATGCATGAACATCTTTTTACAGATCGTTCACGCTTATGGAAAGATCCTATTGGACCAGAAAAGCAATTTGCCAACAAACCTGTAAGCATGGACATCCTGGGAGAATTAAGGCTAAGACCATATAGTAATTATGATAATTGTATTATGATTGATAAGGATTTAGCTGTTCGGGAGGTTCAGTATTTTTATAATGCTGGAGGATCTGCCATAGTTGATGTAACTCCTGTTGGCATTGGAAGAGATCCCATTGCTTTAAAGGAAGTTTCAAGAAGGACAAATGTCCATATCATTATGGGCTCCGGCTATTACTTACATGATACAATCCCGGAATATGTTGAACACTGCTCCATAGAAGAAATTAAAGAATCTATTGTTAAAGATTTGACGGTAGGTGTTGGGCATACAGACATAAAAGCAGGAATTATTGGTGAAATTGGTGTTGGACCGGATATGACGGATTTAGAAATAAAGAGTTTAAGGGGAGCTGCCCGAGCTCAAAAGGAAACAGGAAAGCCTCTGACTATTCATACACCGGGATGGGAAAGGCATTGTCATAGAATATTAGATATAGTGGAAGAAGAAGGCGGCAATCTTGAACAAACGATATTAGATCATATGAATCCCAGTATGAATGAATTGGATTATCAGTTTAGTTTAGCTGAGAGAGGCTGCTATCTGGAATATGACATGATAGGTATTGAAGTGATGTTTCCTGAAGGTCAATCTCCTTCCGATGAAGATAATGCAAATGCAATTGTAAGACTCTTAGATAAAGGGCTGTTAGATCAGCTTTTGGTTTCTCAGGATATTTTTCTTAAAATGTTTTTAAAAGAATATGGAGGATATGGTTACTCCCATATCATTGAAAACTTTGTACCGAGGTTGAAAAGTAAAGGAGTTTCTGAAGCAGAAATACAGACTCTTTTGATTTCAAATCCACAAAGGGCATTGCGTAGTATATAAAAGCAGGGCATCCAGTAAAGGTAATTCTTTGGCTGGGTGCTCTGTTTTTGCATTATAGAGGTAACCCTTTTTTTACGATATTCAAGTATAGAGGCAGCTGAAAGATAGGAAATTTAAAAATAAATTAATTTGAATTATTAGTACGTCGCTATTTGTTCAGGTTTAAATGGTGTTTTTATAGGTCTTTATAATCTTTTATATATATTTTAATGAAATTACTTTCACTAAAACATATAAAAAAGATACTTAACACAGTATTCCTTGTAAGTATATACATAGTTTTGATATAGGAATATAATAAAAAACAGATTCATAAATTGTTATTTTCTTTTTGTAACCGAAATCATTTTACTATAGAAGAAATAGGTGATGTAAGAATAAATAACTGTATGAAATTAGCTATTAATAGAAGCAACCTACTTAACAATAAAAGAAGGAAAGAAAGGCGGGTTTTCAAATGTCCCAAAAGAAGATTGTTGGAGTAACAGCTTGTTCAGCTGGTATAGCACATACGTATATGGCTGCAGAATCACTTGAAAAAGCTGGAACTGAAAAAGGGTACCAAATAAAGATAGAAACGCAAGGGTCAATAGGAGTGGAAAATGCTCTGACTGATCAAGAGATTGAAGAAGCGGATGTTGTTATATTAGCTGTAGAAATAAATATTGATATGTCCCGTTTTAATGGAAAAAGAGTCATGCGGGTCAGGGCATCTGAAGCGATCAAGAATCCTGAAGGACTAATTGAAAACGCTTTGAATGAAGCAACAATATATGGAGAAAAAGGAGCAAAGGCTGGCTCTGTGAAAATGGGTAAAACGGAAGAAGGCGGTTTTTTCCAGCATATTATGGCTGGGATCTCATATATGATTCCTATGGTTATAGCTTCAGGTCTAATTTTAGCTATAGCGAATGTTTATGCATTTCAGCGTGATGAAGCAGGAAGAATCATCGAATGGGGATTTGATACATCGACAGTTATGGGAGAATTGATGTCCAATTTATTTGATGTTGGACAAGTTGGTTTCTTATTAATGATACCGCTTTTTGCTGGTTTTGTTGCCAATTCCATAGCAGGTAAGCCTGCCATTGCAGCAGCAATGATTGGAACTTATATTGCTAATGATGCAGAAATGCTTGGAGCTGAGGCTGGCGGCGGCTTTTTAGGTGCCATACTTGTCGCTTTTGCTACGGGTTATCTGGTTAAATTGCTTAAAAAGATTCCATATCCTAAACTGATTCAGCCAATTGTTCCCATTATGCTGATTCCATTGGTAAGTACGCTTCTCATATCTTTATTTGTTTTGTACGTGGTCGGAAACCCTATGGCATCCATGATGAACTTCATGTATGACGGGCTGACAACCTTAAACGAAAATTATGCAGCAGCTCCTGTTATCGTGGGTGTTATTATAGGAGCAATGATTGGGATTGATTAAGGCGGTCCATTTAATAAAACAGCACTTGTATTTGGTACAGCAGTTTTTACGGATACTGTAGCGAAATACGGCATTGAAGGGGCGAATTTCGTTCCGCAGACAGCAACACAAGCAGCGATTTCTGTGGCACCGCTCGGAATATGGTTAGCATCTATCCTATTTAAGAAAAAGTTTTCGCCGACAGAAAAGGTCTCTGCACACAGTGCGTTTGGGATGGGGATTGTCGGCGTAACGGAAGGAGCAATTCCTTTTGCAGCACAAGACCCTGTTCGAATGATATCCGCTTTTGTTGCAGGCTCAGCAGTTGCTGGCGGACTTGCTGCTGGATTGGGTATCAAGTTTTATGGGGGGATTGGTTCTCCAATAGGGACGTTTATCGGTTATATCGAACAGCCCATTCCTTTTGTAACTTGGATATTTAGCGTTATGATGGGAGTACTTGTTACAGCGTTAATAATCGGTTTTACTAAAAAAAAGGTGGAATAAATGATGATGAATGATATTTTTGATGTGAATAATATTGAATTTAATTCTAATACAAAAACAAAAGATGAAGCACTGCAATTTATTGCTTCATTTGCAGAAAATGCAGGGATTGTTAAATCTGCTAAAGCATACTATAAGGGCTTGAAAAAGCGGGAAAAAGAAGTGACTACGGGATTTAAAGATGGAATAGCTATTCCGCATAGTAAGCATAAGACGGTCTTAAAACCAGCGTTGATGCTTGTGAAATATGATCATCCGATTGAATGGGAATCAATGGACGATAAACCGGTTCATATTACCTTTGCATTGGCAATTCCTGAAGGTAAAAATCAAGAGCATTTAAAAGTACTGAGTACGATTTCCAGGGCTTTAATTGATGAAGACTTTACTAACTCCATTTTAGCTGCTTCATCAAAAGAAGACATGTATCAATTGGTTCAGGGAAAATTAAGTGATTTAAACGATTAGGTATAGAGTAGGCAGGGTGTTAAAATGACAAACAAAATTCATGTAATAGCACATACACATTGGGATTATGAGTGGTACTTTACAAGTAACGAGTCATTCATACAACTATGTTATCATGTGGACGAAGTGATTAAGGCATTGGAAGAGAATATTTTAGATTATTATATGCTTGATGGACAGATGAGCATTGTAGAGGATTATTTAGAAGTAAACCCGGAAAAAAAAGACAGATTAATGTCTCTTATTCAAAAAGGAAAATTAAAGGTAGGGCCTTGGTATACACAATCAGATCAAATGATTATTCGCGGAGAATCTTTAGTCCGTAATCTTCAACTGGGCATCGAACTGGGTGATTCACTCGGAGGAGCAGATAGATTGGGATATATACCTGATGCATTCGGTCAATCTATTGATATGCCTAAGATTTTTTCTCAAATGGGAATAGATAAATCTGTTTTTTGGAGAGGATTATCATCAGATAAGATGGAGCAAAGAGAATTCTTTTGGGAGTCTGAGGACGGAAGCCGTGTTGTTGCTTATAACATAAAGGATGGCTATTTTGTCGGTGTTCAATTGATTGAATCCGATGATAGTGAATCTTTAATCAATCAAATTAAGAAGGATACAGCATCATCCCATATTGCTCTTCCTGTAGGGGGGGACCAGAGGTATGTTGATATTAATTTGAAAGAAAGAATAGCCGGCTATAACCAGAACTTGACGAAGGATCAATTAGTTGAAAGTAATTATGATAATTTATTTAGTGAAATAAAAAGTGAAGAACAGGAGTTACCCACCATTCAGGGAGAATTTTTAAATGCAGAAGTATCAAAAATTCATCGTTCTATCTATTCATCAAGGTTTGATCATAAATATTTAAATGATAAAGTTGAACGCCGGTTAATTTATCAAGTAGAGCCTCTAATGGCCATAGCTGATCGAATAGGAATCCCTTATAAAAAAGAACTGGTTGATAAGATTTGGAAGCTGAATTTAAGAAATCACGCCCATGATAGTGCTGGAAGCTGTAATAGTGATAAGACGAATCAAGCTATTTTACAACGACTTATTGATGCTGATCAATTATCCTATTCCGTTGTCGACTATCTGACACGTAAGATTAGTGAATCCAGGGATGAAATCAAAGAAAATCAGATTACTGTATTTAATACATTGCCGGTACGCAGGAATCAGATGATAAAGCTGAAGGTATCGTTGGCGCATGCTGATTTTGCCATTTATCATAAAGGGAAGAAAATAGCTTATGAAATAATCAGCGTTGAGAAGCATTCAAATGATCCGGTTCGTAAAAAGGAAAATCCGTCTCCTGAATCTTATTATTTTGAATCAGAGATAGTACTTCCTATAGAACTTAATGCAATGGGTTATGAAGTATTAGATATTGTAGAAGGTGAAAAAGGAGCCGACAGCACACAATCAGTGGATGAAAATCCTTTCAATCATATTGAAAATGAATATTACAGAATTAATTGTGTTGATGGGCAACTGAATTTATATAACAAAGTGTCTGATACATTGTACGAAAATTTCTTGTTCATAGAAGATTCTGGCGATGATGGAGATAACTACGATTATTCACCCCCAGAAAAGGACAGAATTATTTGCCTTGATTTTTCTGAGGGTCATGTTCAATATGTTAAGGGTGAGCTAGAAAGTTCGTTAAAAATATCAGGTCTCTTTACTATTCCTGTAAATCAGGATGAACGGAATCAGGAAGAATATAATGGAGAAGTTCCGTATGAATGCTGTATCACTTTAAGAAGGGGAGCAGAGGGTGTTGATTTTCAGCTGGACATGGAGAATAAAGCCTTTGATCACCGTATGCGGCTAGTTGTTAATGGAGATGTGAAAGCAGATCAAAGTATCGCGGACACCCCATTTGGAACTATTTCCCGTCCTGTTATCGATCCAAATTTAGAATCCTGGCAAGAAAGTGGATGGAAGGAAGAGCCGACTGGTATTTACCCGATGCTGAATTACGTTAATTTGCATGATGGTCAAAAAAGTATCAATGCTTTTTCCAAAGGTATCAAAGAGTATGAGATAATAGGGTCCAGTTCAAAAGGTATTGCTCTTACATTATTCAGGGCTGTCGGATATCTTGGGAAACCAGATTTGCTTAGACGTCCCGGGGTTGCTTCGGGCAATCAATTTAAATATATAGAAACGCCAGATAGTCAGCTGCAAAAAAAGCTCAAATTCAAATTCTCTTTTATGGTTGGAGATACTTTTTCAGAAGCTGCCGCATTCACATATTATCAAAATTACGCTGTTTCTGTGCCTTACTATCAACACCAATCATTAAATCAATTTACAACAACTTTAAAATATTTTGTGATGCAGCCACTACCAGAGACTGTTCCAAACAGTATATCTTTGTTTGATGCAGCTAAGGTGAAGGATGTTGTCTTCAGCTCATTCCATAAATCGAGAGATGGAAAAGGATTTGTTATTCGTTATTTCAATCCTGCTGACAAAAAGATTGATGATGGCGGAGAAGTGATGTGTCTTAAAGCAATTCAATTTTGGGGATTTACCAATATGGCAGAAACATTGAATGAGAATGAGACTTATCAAAGTGAAACGATACAGCTAGGTGCTTTTAAACCGAAAGAAATTAAAACAATTTATATCCAATTTTCATAAAGCAAGGTCTTCTTTATTTTATCAAATATTAAAAATGATAGGTGATGTCAATTGTTAAATAGTGATATATTCTTAATCATTGAAAGTTCTAAATTAAAATTTACCGAAGTTGATCAACAAATCGCTGATTATTTTTTGAATGGGAATCCGCCGCTCAAACAATCAGAATTAGCCAAAAAAATAAATGTATCAACGGCCTCCATTACAAGGTTTTGTAAAAAAACAGGATTTGGTAATTACAAGGAATTTATATATTGTTATCGAAAAACATTACAAGAGCATTCTAATGATAAAAATAATATCACAAGCAATTTATTAATTCGTTATAACGAATTAATTACCGAAATTGATAAAACAATTGATATAGAAGAAATAAAATCAGTATGCAGATTAATTCAACTCCATAAAATTATTCATATATATGGGTTGGGATTAAGTGCTATTGCAGGGGAAGACTTTAAATTTCGATTTACAAGAATCGGGAAATATGTAGAGGTTGTTCAAGACTATGATTCGATAGAAATGATTTCATCTCTATTAGATCAAGATAATCTAGTTATATATTTATCATTACGAGGGGAAAACCAGTATGTTATCCGTTCATTAAAGCGGCTAAAACAAAAAGGGGCAACCATTATTGTAATAACCTCAAACCGGTCGAGCGTCATGGATGAGCTTGCAGATGTTACATTATTAACATCTCAAATTAAAAATACAAATGAAGTTGGACAGGTTTCTGGCCAGCTTCCTCTATTAATTATTATTGATATGATTTATTCACAATATATTAGCATGTATAGAGAAAATGTAAGTAAATGGATTGGAACAGAATATGCTTATTTGCATGGTCATAAATCTAGTGAGCATAAATGAGGCATTTTATTAGTAGGGCAAAATACGGAGCTGGCTTTAGCAGCAGTGTCTCTGTTTTGTAATTATGTCTAATTTAGCCATTGGATATTAAATGCAATGAATTTATGAATAAAGAGGTGATGACAATGTCAACGTATTATACATTTCCAGATAATTTTAAGTGGGGCGCTGCAGCTTCTGCTACACAAACGGAAGGGGCTTCACAGCAAGATGGAAAAGCAAAAAACATTTGGGATTATTGGTTTGAAATAGAACCAGAACGTTTTCATGAAGGTGTCGGTCCTATGATAACGTCCGATTTTTATCGTCAGTTTAAGGATGATATTAAACGTATGAAAGCTGTTCATTTTAATTCATTCCGCACGTCTATTTCCTGGTCACGTTTGTTGCCAGACGGAATCAATGTTAATGAAAAAGCAGTTGATTTTTATAATAATGTTTTTGATGAGCTTCTGAAAAATGATATTGAACCAATAATTAATCTTTTTCATTTTGACATGCCCTTACATCTGCAGGAAAAAGGTGGGTGGGAAAGCTTAGAAGTCGTCGAGGCATTTAATCATTACGCAAAGACAGCTTTTGAGCTTTTCGGTGAAAAAATTAAACGATGGACCACCTTTAACGAGCCTATTGTCCCTGTCGAGATGGGATATTTAAATCATTACCATTATCCGTGTGTCGTAGATATGAAACGGGCTGCAGTAGTTGCTTATCATTCTATGCTGGCAAGTGCCAAGGCAATTAAAAGTTATCGGCAGTTGAACTTAGAAGGTGAGATTGGGATTATTTTAAATTTAACGCCATCTTATCCACGGAGTGACTCTGAAGAGGATGTGAAAGCGGCAAGGATTGCAGATTTATTCTTTAATAGAAGTTTCTTAGATCCGTCTGTTCTAGGTAAATATCCTGAAGAGTTAATAGAATTATTGAGAGACTACGATTTGCTTCCTGTAGTAAATGAAGGTGACTTAGATTTAATGGAAAATAATACAGTTGATTTTTTAGGTGTTAATTATTATCAGCCTAGGCGGATTAAAGAAAAAGGAGCGCCAATTGATTCTAACAATCTATTACCAGAAAGCTTTTTTGATTCATATATTTGGCCAGAGCGTCGTATGAATCCATATCGAGGCTGGGAAATTTATGAAAAAGGAATCTATGACATAGCTATTAATATCAAAGATAATTACGGCAACATACCATGGTATGTTGCGGAGAATGGCATGGGCGTTGAGCATGAAGAGCGTTTTCTGGATAAGGCAGGTATGATTCAGGATGATTATCGAATTGAATTTTATGAAGAGCATTTAAAATGGCTGCATAAAGGAATTACTGAGGGATCAAATTGTTTTGGCTACCATATTTGGACGTTTATGGATAACTGGTCATGGTTAAACGCTTATAAAAATAGATATGGTCTATATCGTGTTGATCTTGATACACAGGAGCGTTCTTTAAAAAAGAGCGGTCAATGGTTCAGTCAGGTTGCTGAGCACAACGGATTTTAAGTGTCATTCCGGTAAACGGAAGTTGATGAATCGATATTAATTACAGAGGTGTAGCTGGTATGACGAATATTCTTTCGTTTGATTTTGGAGGAACACATATAAAGTATGGTGTGGTTGATACAGATGGAAAGATACGAACTAAAGAAAAAAAACGGACTCCCAAAACGCTTGAAAGTTTAATATTGTTAATAAAAAATCAACTAAAGCAGTATTCACACGAAGGCATAAAGGGAATCGCCATCAGCTCTCCCGGTTCTGTTTCAGATGAAGGAATTATTTATGGCTTCAGTGCTATTCCGTATATACACGGGCCAAATATTAAAAAACATATTGAAGCTGAAACAGGATTGACGGTTCATATCGAAAATGATGCCAACTGTGCTGCTCTTGCTGAGGTATGGAAAGGCGCGGCAACGGGAAAGGAAGAAGTGGCTGTAGTCGTGATAGGCACAGGAATTGGGGGGGCACTCATTAAAAATGGCGTCATTCATAAAGGCGATCATTTACATGGCGGAGAATTCGGCTATATGATTCTTGATTCAAATAACCTAGGCAGCGGAATGAATACATTTAGCGAAACGGCTTCTACATTTTCTATTAGAAAGCGTGTTGCTCAACAAAAACAAATAGATATATCGTCCATAACTGGAGAACAAATCTTTTTAAAGGCAGAACAAGGTGATGAAGTATGTAAACAAGCCATTTCCGAATTCTTTCATATGCTTGCGATTGGTTTATATAATATTCAATATATCTATGATCCGGAATTGATTTTAATTGGTGGAGGAATTAGTACCAGGGAAGATTTAATCCAACAGTTAAATAAAGAATTAGAATGGATTGAGCGTAAAATTGATGCTGCTACATTGATTCCGGAAATTGACCGATGCTATTTTAATGCGGATGCAAACCTGATAGGTGCGGTGTATCATTACTTACAGAAAACAAGCTGAGAAATTTATTAAGCAAGTATGTACTTGATAAAAGGTCTATGTGAAGTATGGAAAAAATCTGAATCTGAATTGATTCAGATTTTTCTGTCTCTCATACTTAAAAAAGTCAGTGTTTATGAGGAGTTTTATGCTTATAAACAATTATTATTGTTTTATCAAAGTATGAAACTCCCGTAATTATCTTATTTCTTAAGAATTTCTACTTGTACTTTTATCCCAAATTTTATCAATATATTCCTTTAAAAATCCCCATAAAAAGCCGATATAAAGAAAAGGCACTATCACCTCTCTTGGTTAACGTACAATCATAGCCCCTACGCTATGAACGTATAAAAACCATCCATCTTCGTACGAGACATGTTATTAACTTCTGACTCAGCAATTTTAAAAATAAAATTGCCCTTACCCAATCAGAAAACAGATAGAATCTCCTGTGTACAGCTTGAAGATAACAGCGTAGTGTTCCATTTTTTATATAAAGAAGGAGAAAACAAATGAGGAATATATTCAATTTCAAAAGCATCAAGAGCAAGATTATAGCTGCATTTTCAGTGGTTATTTTATTAGTGTTTCTACTAGGTATATATAATTACACAGCAATTAAGCAGATCAATCAGGACACAACAAATATAATTGAAAACGATCTTCAGCAATTAATCGCAAATAAGGGCATGGAAACAACAATGGCCAACCGGATATCGACTGCCCGCGGATATATATTAAGCGGAGAAACAAATTTGAAGGAGCGTTTTAACGAATATACGGAACAGGGAATGCAATTTGAAGAATTGGCAAGAAGTGTTGGTGTTACGGAGGAATTCGACGATTTAGTTGACAAAACTGTTGCGTGGCGGACAGCAATTGCTGATGATGTATTTGAGGTATATGAGAACGGCAATCAGATGGAAGCCGTAGAAAACCTCAATGAATTGACCCCGATAGTCCGTGAAATTATGAATGGGTTTGAGGAACTGGCAGCGCATTCGGAGGAAGAAATTAACCAGCATGGCGAAAGGATTATTGATAATGGAGAACAAACATTGGCCATTGTTGTTATTGCTTCGACCTTGATTCTAATTCTTAGCATTGCATCAGCACTTATTACGGCAGGAGTCATTACAAAGCCAATCAAAACAGTGATGCAGCGCATGAAGCTTATTGCAGGCGGAGATTTGAGCCAAGAAAACTTACAAACTAATGCCAGAGATGAAATTGGACAGCTGGTTGATGCTGCCAATGAAATGGCAAACAATACTCGTGATTTGCTCACACAAATAAATAGTGTGTCTGAAACAGTTACGAATCAAAGTGAAGAATTAACACAGGCGGCAAATGAAGTAAAAGCTGGATCTGATCAGGTAGCTATCACCATGCAGGAATTGGCAACAGGTTCTGAAACGCAGGCAACCAGCGCCAGTGACTTAGCATCAATCATGGGGACATTCACGGCTAAGGTACAGGAAGTAAATGATAATGGCGAACGTGTTCAGGAGTACTCGAATGAAGTGCTGGATATGACAAATAAGGGCAGTGATGCAATGATAGCTACCACCGAGCAAATGTCTAAAATTGACCGGATTGTTCAAGGAACTGTTGCTAAGGTGGAAGGGCTGGATGAACAGTCTCAACAAATATCAAACCTCGTTTCTATGATTAAAGATATCGCAGACCAGACGAATCTGCTTGCATTAAATGCAGCAATTGAAGCGGCAAGAGCAGGTGAGCATGGGAAGGGCTTCGCTGTTGTAGCGGATGAAGTAAGAAAGCTAGCGGAACAAGTAGCTGTTTCAGTTAAGGACATTACAGGTATCGTCATGAATATTCAGAGCGAAACAAGTGCTGTCGTAGAATCATTAAAAGACGGTTATACAGAAGTGGAACTGGGAACAGATCAAATCAGGACTACAGGAAAAACCTTTCATGAGATTAATGAATCTATATCAAAAATGGCAGAAAATATTAATATGGTATCTGGTAATCTAGCTGATATTGCAGCAAATACCAAGGAAATGAATGAATCGATTGCAGAAATAGCTTCCATTTCAGAAGAAGCAGCTGCAGGGGTGGAGCAAACTTCTGCTTCGACCCAGCAGACAAGTGGTGCAATGGATGAGGTAGCAGGGAGTTCGGAGCAGTTATCGAAGCTTGCTGAAGAATTGAATGGATTGGTAAGGCGGTTCAAGCTTTAGGGAATGAGCTTGTAAGGAATGAAGTGATGCTTATAGAGCTGATAAGCATTGCTTCATAAAAAGAATTACGAGTGGAGATAGGAGAAGCTTTCACGGTTCCTTTATTTTTAAATATGGTTATCCAGTTAGGATATCAGTTCTGTTTTTGATAATAGGACAACAATGCCAATAATGAACTCTGAGGCGTTTGCTTTTTTTAGCGTTATGCACTAAAATAAACAATATTAATCTTTGAGAAAGGAGGCAAAAAGTAATGGGAAATGTTTTCAGAAGTATAGCAGAAGAAGTAAAGTTATTCTTACAATTAGGAGATTTACATGCGACGGGATTAGTCTGTCCTTTTTTAGTAAAATTCATATGGAAAACAGTTTCCGGGAACTTTTTGTCTCTTTATTACGTTTATAGAAGACAATATAATTGTTAGTGCGTTCTGATTAAAACTAAACAATTACTAGATGCCGGTTGTCGTCGGCATCTTTTTTATTTTAAAGGCGAAAAAAATTGAGTTAAGTATGTATACAAGGAAGCTTATTCGAAGAAAGACATGAAAAGTTAGATAGAAAGATGTCGTTAGAAAGGGTGAGGTCAGTGTTTAAAAAACTTAGGAAATATAGAAATGTTTCAGTGTTCCAGGCGCTTCTGAATTAAATTTAAAAAATTTAGAAGCGAGGAATTTTATATGGAAAATCAAAAAATTTTTAACAAATCATTTCTTTTTATATTTACTAGTAACTTTTTAATTTTTATTGGATTTGAAATGTTGCTTCCTATCTTACCGGCTTATATGATCAGCCTTGATGCATCTCCCATTCAAGTTGGTTTAGTAACCACATTATTCACAGTAGGAGCGGTATTAATCAGACCCTTCGCGGGCTACTTTTTAATTGATAACAAAAGAAAAGCTTTAGCCATCGTTGCAAGTGCAATGCTAATGTTAATTACGTTTGTTTATCCTTTTCTTAACATTATATGGATGCTGTTATTGTTACGGTTGTTTCATGGTGCTGCATGGGGCGTATCAACAACAGCCAATAGTACAATGGCAGTCGACTCGATTCCTAAGTCACGCTTAGGAGAAGGGTTAGGATATTTCTCTGTTTCAACAACAGTCGGGGCGATTATAGCGCAGAGTCTGGGTATCTTTATATATGATTTTTATTCTTTTGACATTGTAATTTGGTCATCAGTTATACTCAGCCTATTAGCGCTCACTGCACTTTTATTTGTTAAATCATCTGTGCCGGTAAAAAGAGAGAAAGCACCATTTCGTTTCTTTGATATGATTTTTGAAAGAAACGCATGGTTTCCGGCATTGCTGACAGTTATTTCAACACTTGGTTTTGGAGCAATTATAACGTTTTTAGTTGTTTTTGGAGAACAGCAGAATCTGGATAATATTTTTCTGTTTTTCCTTGTCAATGCGACAGTCTCAACTCTTTTACGTCCGTATACAGGGAAATGGTATGATAGAAACGGTCCTTGGTCTATCATCATTGTCTCAGCCATTTTAGGATTTTTATCTTTAGTTGTGCTGTCTTTTGCAACTAACGACTTTTATCTTATTATCTCGGCGATTTTATTTGGAGCAGGATATGGAACAGTAATGCCATGTCTTCAAACATGGGCTGTTCAAAATGTAAGTGAAGAAAAAAGTGGTGCTGCTAATGCAACTTTCTTTTCCAGCTTCGATGTCGGCGTTGGAGTCAGTGCATTCATATTAGGTATGCTGGCTGAGTGGGTTAGTATAGAGATGATTTTTCGGATTGTAAGCTTTAGTTTTCTAGTTGTTGCTGTTTTAGTTTATAAGGATTATTTAAATAAAAAGAAATAAATAGACTTAATAAGGAATCCACTTCTGTTTTACTATGAAGTGGATTTTTTAACTGAATTATTCTATAAAATAATAGTTGACAAATGCAACTAATATCCATATTATTAAAATAATTATTAGAAAATTTATTATTAAGAGAATCTTAAGTTATCAATAGGCGGTGTCAGAAAAGGTATGGAAGAACAGATTCAAGAAATAAAACGATTTAATAGGTTTTATATAAAAATAATGGGGATTTTATCACTATATGCTGATGGCAGTTCTTTTTCTGCCACAGAGGCAATGGTTCTGTATGAAACCAGCAACAAGAAAGATTGCACAGCCAAATATCTTTCCACTTATTTCGTGCTGGATAAGGGATATATTAGTAAGATTCTTCGAAAATTTGAGAAGAGAGAGCTCATAGAAAGAGTTACTTCCAGCAAGGATCGAAGAGTGCAATATATTTATTTGACGTCAAAGGGAAGGGAGGAATTAAAGAAGCTTCAGGACAGAGCAAATGAAAAAGTAGAAGAAATGATTAAAGATATTTCTGAACAGGATGTCGGGGTGTTGATTGAGTCTATGAATAAGATAGAAGCTTTACTAGAAACAAAGAATAGGAGAGATTGAAATGAAAAAAATGTTTTTCTTAGCATTACTTTCAATGATGTTTTTTGTTTTAGCAGCTTGTACAGAAGAAACTGCTGGTGGAGAGGATAGTGGAGGAGAGGGAAGCGGAGATGGAGGAGACTCAAAGGACTCAATTGTCATTGGATTTGAATCCGATGCAGCAACTCTGATGGCTAACACGGATGTAAATTACGTCACAGATGCACAGATAAGGAATATCTATGAACCTCTTATTGAGCGTGATATAGAAACAAAGGATTATGTCCCTAATTTAGCGGAATCATGGGAGAATATCGATGAATTAACATGGCGCTTTCAGTTGAAGGAAGGGGTAACCTTTCATAATGGCGCTGAATTTAATGCAGATGCTGTGAAGTTCAGTATTGATTATATTTTAGATGAATCCAATCAATCTTTTTATCGTTCACGCTGGGTAGACATTGAGGAAGTAACTGTTATATCTCCTTATGAAATAGAAATAACAACATCCAGACCCTTCCCGGATTTAATGGAGAGAATCACAGAGGATTTGCTGATTATGGAGCCGGGGTATGTTGAGGACGTTGGGAACGATACAGCTGCCAATGAGCCAGTGGGGACAGGTCCTTATCAATTCGTGGAATGGTCACGCGATAATCATCTGAAATTAGAAGCTTATGATGATTATTGGAAAGGAGAGCCGGAGATTAAGAATGTTGAATTTCGTTATATTCCGGAGTTCAGCTCCCGATTATCAGCCTTCTTAAGTGGAGAAGTTGATTTATTTAAAAATATCCCGGTAGACTCCGTAGCAGAAATTGAAAATGATGATAACTCTAAAATAGGAGAGGCTTCTTCATCAAGAATCAATTATGTTGCTTTGAATACATTCCATGATGGACCTCTTCAGGATCAAAAGGTACGTCAGGCGATTAACTATGCTGTCGATGTAGATTCTTTGCTGGAAAATGTTTTAAACGGGTACGGCACAAAGATTACCGGCCCATTATCACCTGTTAACTCCGGCTATGTAGAAACAGAGGATTATGGTTATGACCCGGATAAAGCTGTTGAACTGATTGAAGAAGCAGGGTACACACCCGAAGAGATTAGTTTGACTTTAGAAACACCAAGTGGACGTTATCCTATGGATAATCAGGTAGCACAAGCGATTGCTGCACAGCTTGGAGAGATTGGTATTCAAGTAGATGTTTCTGTAAATGAATGGGGAAATCATTTAGAGAGAATTCAAAACAGAGAAATGGGAGATATGTTTATTCTTGGATGGGGACCTGCTTTTGAACAGCAGGGAACAATCGGAAACTTATTTACGGAAGATGCTCCTTATAGCAGTTTTCATGATGAAGAGATTGATCAGGAAATCTATGATGCTAACGGCACTTTCGATCCGGACGATCGCTTCGATGCCTATGCAGAGCTTCAGCGTAAGTTAGTTGAGCAGGCGGTTTGGGTTCCATTATGGCAGCAGGCTGATTTATATGCAGTCAGATCAGATTTGGACTTTGAGCCAAGAGTGGATGAAAGAATTGTGATATACGATATGTCCTGGGAGTAGGAATGATGCGAGGGTGGAAGGAAATACAGGTTTCTTTCCGCCTTTTTAATACAAAGATATTGCATAGAAACCAGTAAAGGGGGACAACCATGCTAGATTTCATTGTGAAGCGTTTTTTTCAAGGAATACTAGTTGTATTTTTAGTCCTTACGGCAGTTTTCTTTTTAATGCGTTTGTCTGGAGATCCAACAACACTTTTCCTGCCTCAGGATGCTTCCAGAGAACAGATTGAGGCATTTCAGCACCAAATGGGGTTAGACAGGCCGCTCTATGTGCAGTATGGGGAATTTATGGGTAATGCCGTTCAGGGAGATTTTGGTGAATCATTAAGAACGCAACAGGATGCATTGCAAAGTGTGCTGGATCGTTTGCCGGCTACCTTTCAATTAGCAGCGGCAGCACTAATTCTTGCTTTAGTTATAGCTATTCCATTAGGAGTTTTGTCTGCTTATTACCGCAATTCTATTTTTGACCGGGTTGCAGTTGGATTAACGGTTATCGGTCAGGCTATTCCAACATTCTGGATGGGACTGCTTCTGATATTTTTATTTGCTGCGCAGTTGAAAATATTACCGTCTGGCGGAGCAGGAACACCAATACATATGATTCTGCCCATGCTTACCTTAGCTTTCTATAGTACGGCCAGATTCACCAGGTTTACAAGGTCAGCGATGCTCGATGTTCTTCAGCAGGATTTTATTCGTACTGCAAAAGCTTCCGGTACGCCGACGTTTCCGCTGATAATGAAATATGCTTTAAAAAATTCATTGATTCCAATTATTACACTGGTGGCTCTAGATCTTGGCGAGCTGCTTGGCGGAGCGGTCATTACAGAAATTGTCTTTTCGTGGCCGGGAGTTGGCCGATTGATTGAACAAGCACTGATGACAAGGGATTTTCCGGTAGTGTTAGCTGGTGTATTTATTATTGCATTAATTTATACAGTGATTAATTTCCTGGCAGATGTAATCTATGCGTATGTTAATCCGCAAATTCGAGTAAAGTAGGTGAGCGTTTCTATGGCTTCTAGTATACCAAATGAACCACTGATTCCAGAAGACGATTCGCTGGCATTTTCCCAAAAGACAAAGGCAGCAGAATTCTTTACCAGCCTGTTGCACAGCTGGACGGGACTGCTGGGAGTTGCGATTATTTTCATCTTACTCTTTCTAAGTATTTTTGGACATTGGATTGCGCCATATGATCCTGTCAAAACGGAATTGACTGCAAAGCTTCTACCTCCTTTAACAGATGGACATTTGTTAGGGACAGATCATTTAGGCCGGGATTTGCTTTCCAGAATTATTTTAGGAGCACGAATATCTGTGATTATTGGTTTATCTACGGTTTTAATTGCAGGGTTGATTGGTACAGTTATCGGAATTATATCCGGCTTTTTCCGGGGCTGGATTGATATTGTGTTGATGCGTCTGGTCGATGTACAGCTGAGCTTTCCGTTTATTTTACTGGTGCTTATTATTAATGCTGTTCTGGGAGCGGGTCTAAAGAATATCATTATCTCGCTTGCTATTGGAGGCTGGGTCATTTTTGCACGGGTAATTAGAAGTGAAGTTCTTGCTTTGCGTGAGAAGGATTTTATCCAGGCTGCTGTAGCGACCGGCGTTTCCCGATTTGAAATCCTGATAAAGCATATTGTTCCGAATCTATTTACACCAATGATTATCCTGGCTTCTTTGCAGATAAGTTCGTTTATTATTGCGGAAGCTTCTGTCAGCTTTCTAGGATTCGGCGTGCAGCCTCCGACGCCTGCTTGGGGGAATATGTTAAGCGAGGGGAAAGATTTTATATTTAGTGCCTGGTGGTTAATTACATTTCCCGGGTTAGCTATTATTATCACTGCACTTGGCATTAATTTGTTCGGGGATTGGCTGAGAGATACGTTAGATCCGAAGATCAAAGGGAAATAGCAGGGAGGTGTTTTACCAGTGGCAGAATCCATTTTAGAAATTAAGGACTTAAAGATTCAGTTTCAAAATGGGAAGCACATTGTGCAGCCGATTCGAGAAGTGAGCTTTCAAATCAAGGCAGGGCAAACAGTTGGGATTGTAGGTGAGTCTGGAAGTGGAAAAAGTGTTACCTCTCTGGCCGTGATGGGGTTACTTCCGGACAGAATAAGCAGTATTCCTTCAGGAGAAATATTATTTGATGGAAAAGAATTAACAAAGTTGAAGGAAAAAGAATGGCGTAAAATACGCGGGAATGAAATTTCAATGATTTTTCAAGAACCGATGACATCATTGAATCCTGTATTTACAATTGGACAGCAATTAAGTGAACCGCTAAAAAGGCATCGCCAATTATCAAATAAAGAACAAAAAGCAGCGATTATAAAAGTACTGAAACAGGTCGGCATTCCTCGTCCGGAACAAATTATTCATGAATATCCGCATCAGCTGTCTGGAGGAATGAGACAGCGTGTAATGATATCTATGGCATTATTATGCGAACCGAAGCTTATGATTGCTGATGAGCCGACAACGGCACTGGATGTAACGATACAGGCACAAATCTTATCGCTGTTGAAAAAGATAACGAGTAAGAAGGATAGGAGCCTAATGTTAATTACGCATGACTTAGGTGTTGTTGCGGAAATGTGTGACTGGGTGGTTGTCATGTATGCAGGAGTAATCGTAGAATCGGCAGAAGTCAATGAATTATTTGATCGTCCTTTGCATCCTTACACTAGAGGACTGATTCAATCACTGCCTTCAAATAATGAGCGGAAAAGTAAGCTATACGCTATTCAAGGGCAGGTTCCCAAGCCGGAGCAGGTAAAACAGGGATGCATTTTCGCTAACCGTTGTCCGTTAGCAATGGAAAAGTGTTTTCAAGAATCGCCGCCTGCATTTCAGGAAGATGGACATCTTAGTAAGTGCTGGTTACAAAGCTCTGATGAAGGTGTGGTGAGGTAAATGGCAGAGGATTATCTAGTAAAAGTCCAAAACCTGAAGAAATATTATGAGGTTTCTAAGGGAATGTTTAAACAAAAAACAATCATTCGAGCTGTTGATGATGTGAGTTTTTCGATTAAGCGTGGAGAAACATACGCTTTAGTTGGTGAATCGGGATGCGGAAAGTCAACGACAGGGAAGACAATTTTAGGTTTAACGGATGCAACTGCCGGGGAAATTTATTTCCAGGGAAAAGACATTACAAAGATCAGCTACAGCGATATGAGGAAGCTCAGAAAAGATTTTCAAATGATTTTTCAGGATCCGTATGCTTCCTTGAATCCTAAGAAGACTGTGCGGGAAATCTTAATGGAGCCTCTGCGAATCCACAAAAAGTTTGAAGGAAAGGAGCGTGAAAAGAAAATACATGAGATTTTAGAAATTGTGGGACTATCTAAATCTCATTTGCATAGATATCCTCATGAATTTTCTGGAGGACAGCGGCAGAGAATCGGCATAGCCAGAGCTGTCATTTTACAGCCGGACTTTATTATTGCCGATGAGCCAGTTTCTGCATTGGATGTCTCTGTACAATCTCAGGTCATCAATCTAATGCTTGATTTACAGAAGGAATTCGGATTAACGTATCTATTTATTTCTCATGATTTAAGTGTTATTGAGCACATGACAGATAGAGTAGCAGTCATGTATTTAGGGAAAATTGTGGAGGTAGCGGAGACTGAGGAGCTATTTGAAAATCCCAAGCACCCTTATACCCAGGCGTTAATTTCTGCAGTTCCAGTTGCTCATCCACGAGAAGAGAGGAAAAGAATTATTTTAAAAGGTGATGTCCCAAGTCCCGCCAATCCGCCCAAAGGTTGTCCGTTCCATACAAGGTGTCCTTTTGCTATGGACATTTGCAGTGAAAAAGCTCCTGAGGAAGTTTTCTTTACGGATGGACATAAGGCGACTTGTCATCTATATACAAATTCAAAGGAGGAAATAAAAGATGTTATTAGAAATTCCTAAGTCTGAATTTAAAGAACGCCAGCAGAAATTCATTGAAAAGGTGGAAGGGAGAAGCTGTGATGTGGCTGTTATATTTGCAGTTGCCGATATTTTTTATTTAACAGGTTTCCATTTTCATCCCACGGAAAGACCGATTGGGCTAGCCGTTGATTCCAACCATCAATTCCATTTGTTTGTACCTCAATTGGAGCATGAGCATGCAGAAGAGTATTCTGTTGTCGACCATGTTCATTCATATCCTGAATACCCAGGTATCAAGCATTCTATGGAATATTTTAAAGAAGTCCTTATTGATAATGGATTTGAAGGGAAAACAGTTGGGTATGATTCTATCGGCTACGGGTCTTCCATGGGATATGAAGGACCGAGTATTGATCAGCTTATTACAGCAAAATCGTTTCAATCTCTGCGAGGAGTTATAGAAGAATTGCGATTTGTAAAATCACGAAATGAAATAGAGCTTATTAAAGAGTCTTGCCGCTGGGGGAATTTAGCGCATCGTTTATTGCAAAAGTACACGAAAGCCGGAGTAAGTGAAATCGAAATTACAACAAAAGCATCTAACGAAGCCACTTTGGCTATGATTGAAACCTTAGGTCCAGAATATAAGCCGCACGGCGGAACAGCACATGCCATTTTTAGAGGCCAGATTGGACCTGAATCTGCTTTCCCGCATGCTGTGACACAAAATATTATTCTATCAAAAGGGGATACCTTAGTAACAGGAGCGGGAGCAAGTGTTTTTGGCTATAACAGTGAGCTGGAAAGAGTTATGTTTGTGGAAGAATTTTCTCCAGAGCAGGAAAAGCATTTTGATTATATGTATAGAGCACAAGAGGTTGCTTTTAAAGCTATTCAGCCAGGAAAACCTTTCTCCTTTGTAGAGGAGCAGGTACAGGAATTCTTTAAACAGGAAGGTATTACGGAACTGACCAGACACCATACAGGGCATAATATTGGTATACTTGGACATGAAGCTCCTTTCTTTGATTTAGGAGATCATCGGGAAATGAAACCGGGAATGGTTGTTACAGTTGAACCGGGAGTTTATGTACCGGGGTTAGGCGGATTCAGACATTCGGATACTGTTTTGATAACGAAAAATGGCATAGAAATGCTCACCTACTACCCAAGAGACTTAAATTCATTAATTTGTTAGAATAGTATTTATGTTATAAAATTTAAAACGCGGAGGTAAGGGAGCATGAAGGAAAAGGACTTATTGTATGGGAATTTAGATGATACTTATGAAGAAATTGCAGCTATTAGAAGGCATCTGCATCGGCATCCAGAATTGTCGTTTCAAGAGAAGGAGACACCGGAATATATCGCAGCATTTCATGAAAAGCTGGGCCATCGCGTACGAACCAATGTAGGAGGAAACGGAGTTGTAGCCTATTTAGAGGGAGCAAATCCAGGACCTACTATAGCGCTGCGTGCTGATTTTGATGCCTTACCTATTCAGGAAGAAACGGATCTTCCTTTTCAATCTGAAAATCCAGGGGTGATGCATGCTTGTGGACATGATGGGCATACAGCAACACTGCTTGGTTTAGCGAAAGTATTAAATGGAATGAAAGAAGATTTAGCAGGAACTGTTGTGTTTATTCATCAGCATGCAGAAGAGATGATTCCAGGCGGTGCAAAACCAATGATTGAGGATGGCTGCTTAGATGGAGTCGACGTGATTTTTGGTACACATCTGCAAGCTCAGGTTCCTCTTGGTGAAATTCGTTACCGGGTAGGTCCTCTCCAGGCTGCAGCAGATTTCTTTGATATTCATATTCAGGGAAAAGGCGGTCATGGAGCATCACCTCATCAGACAAAGGATAGTATTTTAATAGGGAGCCAGCTTGTAACAAATTTACAGCAAATAGTCAGCAGAAAGGTAGACCCATTAGATCTGGCGGTTGTTTCTGTAGGATCCTTTGAAGCAAAAAATGCGAATAATGTGATTGCTGATACAGCACTCTTAAAAGGAACTGTCCGTACTTTTGATAAAAAAGTACAAGATTTGATTGAAAACGAGATGGAGACAATTGTTGCTTCTACCTGTGCATTATCTGGTGCAGAAGGTGTTTTAAATTATCAGAGAGGCTATCCGGCTCTTGTCAATCATGCAGAGGAAACAGCCTTTGTTGCTGAACTGGCAAAAGAAGTGCCTGGAGTTAAAGAGGTAACAGAATCACCGAAAATCATGGGTGGAGAGGACTTTTCTTATTATCTCCAACATGTGAAGGGTACATTTTTCTTTACAGGTGCTGAGGTTATCGGCAAGCCGACGTATCCGCATCATCATCCGAAATTTGATATTGATGAAAGAGGATTGCTTATTGCAGCTAAGGTATTGGGTACCGCGGTGTTAGATTATATGGCTGAGAATAAATAGATGAGTAAAGCACTTAGACGGGTGAATAACCTTTCTAAGTGCTTTTCTTATTACTAAGAATTTACTAGGAAATCCTCGTCCTTAGCTGTAGGAGACATGGTATTTATTAGCCGCTTTTTACACAAAAAGATTGTGTTATACTATTCAAAAGAAACAGGATGCAATTCCATAGGATAGATAGTGCTGAGATTTTAATAAAAACATACTTTAAGGAGAGACAGCAAATGAATCTGGAGGCACTGATTAATAAGCATTATGAAGAATTAAATGATAATGATTTACATGTTGTCAGCTTTATCAGTCAGAATATTGACGTGTGCAAGGATAAAACTGTCACGGAAGTCGCGAAGTACTGCAATGTTTCCTCTTCGACGGTTATACGTACAACTAAAAAGCTTGGATTTCATGGCTACAGCGAATTTCGTTACTTCTTAAAAGAAGAGGCTGAACGAATGAGCAAGGCAAATCTGCAAAGTAACAGCCACTATTTTAACAGCTCTAATTTGCTGAAGGATGTGACAGAAACAATTAAGCTTTTTGAGGAAGATAAGAGCTTAGAGGAGATTTATCATCGTTTATTAAATGCAAAACGCATTTTTGCTTATGGAACAGGTTATGGACAGGATTTAATGTTAAAAGAATTCTCGAGATGTCTGTGGAATCACAACATTTATCTTAATATAATTCCAAGTAAAACGGAGCTTGAATTACTTTCTCATACAATCAATTCAGATGACTTAATCCTGGTTGTATCCCTTTCCGGAAATATGAAGTCAATTGATTCCATGATTAAAAATATAGCAGTAAAAAATGTGCCGATGATTTCTGTTACCGTATTTTCACGGAATGAATTAGCCTATATTGCTGACTATAATTTGTATTATCAGGTCTCGAATATCAATAAAGTCAATCAATTGAATGATTCATCCTTCTGTACATTAAATCTAATTCTCAGTCTGCTGTACGAAGGATTTACAAATTATAAGAAAACGCATGTATCATAATTTCAATCTTCTTCCATATAAAAAAGAGATGCTTATGCAGGAAAAGTATTCACCCCTGTATAAGCATCATTCACCCTGTTTTGACAGGGCTATTTACATATTTCCATTACTAAATGGAGCATTACATTAATGCCTTTTTCTAAATCCTCATAATCTGTCCATTCATCTGGATGATGAGAGACTCCATCCTTGCTTGGAACATAAATCATATTTGTTGGAATAAAATCGGCCGTAATCATAGCATCATGCCCGGTGCCGTTATTAATAATCGCATATTTGTAATTCAGTTTTTCAAATATTTCCTTCATGATATCTACATTTTCTTTTAACATAACACTTGGCGGTGTAGGATTACTATAGCCAATCCTGGCCATTTCAATTAATTCAGTTTTTACGTTTGTCCGTTTAGTAATTTCGTTTAATACTTCTGTCAATTGATCATATAAGTTAATCCCCTGAAGCATTTCCGCATCAAAGGTTCTAACCTCCACCTTTGCCTGTACAAAATCCGGAACAAATTGATGCGAATTAGGTGAAATATCCAATTCCCCGACCATTCCAGTAATGCCTTCTCCCAGTCCGTCGATAATCTGATTTACAGCTGAAACAAACTGTGATGCTGCAAGCAGGGCATCCTTCCGATTGGCCATTGGTGCAGTGGAATCAGCCAGCTCTCCATGAAAATTGACTTTGTATCTTCCTATCCCTGGAATATATTCAATAAGTCCGACAGGTGTATCCGTACTGTCGAGAATAGGTCCTTGTTCAATATGCAGTTCAATAAAATTTCTGATGGATTCTTTGTCCCTCTTTGCGCTTTTTAAATCTGGAATCAAGCCGTATTCCTTCATGGCTTCTCTTTTCGTTAGACCATGCCTGTTTTTTACTTTATCCAGTTCCTCTTCCGTTAGCGTGCCGACAAGTGCTCTTGAGTTGGATACACCGGTGCTCGGTCCGAATGTTTCTCCTTCTTCAGCATTCATGGCAATCATTTCAATCGGAAATTCATTTTCAATATTGTTTTCATGGAAAACACGTAAAACCTCTAATGCAGCGATGGTGCCTGCTGTTCCATCGAATGCTCCTCCGTTAACAACAGAATCGTAGTGGGAACCGATCATAATGACAGGAGCGTCTGGATTTTTTCCTTCCCTGCGTCCGAAAAGTGTGGAAAATCCATCCTCCCATACGTTTAAGCCAATCTTCTCCATTTCGTTTTTTATATACGCTTTTGCCAGCTTATCTTCCTTTGAATAGGAGGAGCGGGTAACCCCTTGCCCCGGTGTAGATGTAAAAGCAGCTAATGTCTCAATATCTCTAATGATTCTATCTAGGTTTACTTTCATTGTATCTTCTCCCTTAAAATTATTGAGCTATATTCGCGCTAATCGTATCACTTGAAAATAGGCAGTACAATATTTGGAAGCGAAGAAGATGGAATAATCACATTTTGAATAATCATTTAGGTCTGGAAAAATAATACGGAGAGCTTAAGCATTGATATAACAGTATTTTTTAAGATTAATTCCTGCTCGATAAAGCTGATTTACAGATTTATTTCAAGTTCTGATCTCGCAGAAATTTATCAGGGTTACATATTGTTGATCGGATGAAATTTTTCACTATATCCTTCTCAATCTGTATTCAGCCGGACTTTTTAACATCATAAATCCAATTTTTAAGGCTGCCTGAATATTTAATCCGAATTTGAATGAAAAATCAGAAACAGGTTATGAATTTAAAAAAGGGAAAGGATATTGTTCAGGTCATTCGACGGTGATACAATCCTCTTAAATCGCGATGAAAAGGCTTTCTGTAAGCGCAGTTTCTCTAGAGAAGATATTATACAAATTAATTACTTATTTGGAGGCGGTTAATTACGTTAAATCAATTAAAATAGATAATATGATTTTGCAAGTGCCAGCCAGATAAACGGAGGTGTGTAATGTGAGAACAAAAATTCAAAAGTTTGGTAAGACATTAATGGGTCCATTATCCATTATTATTGCTTCAGGATTATTACTAGGTATTGTTTCCATTTTGCAAAATCCATCACTTGTTGGTGAAACGTTTGCTAATGCTGTCATCATTCAAAATATTATTGGCGGGGTACAGGCGATTGTTTCCATGATGTTTGCACTGCTGCCAATTCTATTTGCTATTTCGGTAGCTACCGGAATGGCAAGAGAAGATAAAGAGATAGCCGGTTTTTCTGTAGTCATTGCATTTGTTATCTTTCATGTAGTTATCGGTTATTTCCTGAAGCTGAATGGTATAACCGCAGAAACAACATCTGTGGAGTATCTGTTACAAGAAGGCATGAATCAGGTCCGGGCAGTGGAAATATCCAATGCCTATGAATTAATGCTTGGTGTATTTACCTATCGGATGGGTGTTTTTGGAGGTATTCTTGTAGGATTATGGACTGCCTTTATTCATAATCGATACCATACGAAACAATTGCCTACTGCTTTCAGCTTTTTTAGCGGGAACCGTTTTGTTCCGATTATGATTATTGTAACGATCCCATTTGTTTCATTTGCTGCTTATTTAATCTGGCCATACTTTAATACAGCTATCAATGGTTTAGGCGGATTAATCGGGCGGTCGGGTGCAATTGGGACATTTTTATACGGCTTTTCCGAGAGATTGCTTATTCCTACGGGGCTGCATCATGTATTAAACCAATTAATCCGTTTCACTCCAATAGGTGGTACGGCGGTTGTAGACGGACAGACTGTATCCGGAGCATTATCTATATTTAACGCATCGCTTGCTTCTGCACAGCCGGACATGGAAACATTAAGAGCAGCAACGCGCTTCTTAACACAAGGGACACATGCTTTTATGGTATTTGGTCTCCCAGCTGCATGTTATGCGATGTATAAAACGGCTTATTTAAAAAATCGTCCAAAAGTAAAAGGAATGCTTCTTGCTGCAGCATTAACAGCTTTTCTGACAGGTATTACAGAGCCGATTGAGTTTGCTTTTATCTTTATTTCACCAATTTTATGGGTGTTTCATGCATTTATGGCCGGCCTCTCATTCTTCTTGATGACAGTAATGGGTGTAGCAGTTGGGAATGCTGGCGGCGGCTTGATTGATTTAACGATTTTCGGTATTTTACAAGGTACCTATACGAGATGGTATTTAATTGTACTTGTCGGTATTTTCTACGCTGTTGCTTATTACTTTGTATTCAAATTCGTTATTGAAAAGATGGATGTCAAGACTCCAGGCAGAACATCAGATTCTGAGGAAACAATTGAAGATACAAAGCTGGGGGCTTCAACAAAGGAAGGAGATAATTTAGGTGCACAAATTATGACTGCACTTGGAGGAAAAGAAAATATTGTTGAGATCGATAATTGTATTTCCAGGTTACGATTGATACTAAATGATACCTCTGTAGTTAATGAAGCCTTATTAAAAGAAACAGGATCTATGGGAATTGTAAAAATTGATCAAAAAAATATTCAGGTTGTTTATGGCGGCAAAGTTGAACAGGCTGCTCGAGCCTTGAAGCAGGAAGTAAAGAAATAATCGATGTAAAAAAGGATTGTAATAAAGGAGGGACATTCATTAAAACAGAATTGTTTTAATGATAAAAAAGATGAAAACTATTTTTGTGAAAAACTATGAGGAAATGTCGGAAAAAGGGTATGAAATTATTAAAGATGTGATTGAAACAAAGGAACAGCCGGTAATATCAATGACAACTGGCGGTTCACCAAGAGGGCTATTTACTTTGCTTGTAGAAGGAGTAAATAACGGGCTGGATATAAGTAATACGGTGATGATGAATCTGGATGAATATATTGGTCCGAAGAATGCCGTTTATACAGTAAACACCTTTATGTATGAAAATTTTTATAACAAAATTAATACGCAGCCGAAAGAAATCTTTTTAATCAATGGAGAAGCCGATAATAAAGAGGAAGAAATCAACAGATATAAAGAAGTGTTAAATGCTTATCCGAGAGATGTTCAGGTGCTTGGATTAGGAACCAATGGGCATATTGGAGCCAATGAACCCGGGACGCCTTTTGATTCGACTATTTTCCTGGCAGAACATGATGATTCTACCATTGAAAGTACCATGAGAGAATACAATATTGAAAGAGATGAAGCCCCGACAGAAATGATAACATTGGGATTTACTGAGATTCTGGAAGCAGAGAAAGTTATCCTGCTTGTATCTGGAAAACGTAAAAGTGAAGCAGTGAAAAACCTTCTGGAAGGGGAAGTTTCTACAGACTGCCCTGCAACTGCACTTAGAGATAAGGATAATGTAATTGTTATTATTGATGAGGAAGCAGCTTCCTTGCTGGATGAAGAGACGATAAAATAAGGTAGATTGAAAAGATAATTATTTATAAAAAAATACAATGAGGCACATTCTGCTTATTAACGAAGCAGAATGTGCCTTATTTGGTTTTTTGAAGGTGATGCAAACATGTTTGTATATGTACCTGCTTTTCGGTTTAACCACTCTTCCTAATACGAGGAAATAGATTTAAATGTAATCGCTTCCTCTCGTTGATAAACTTGAATTATAAAAGAAAGGGGAAGTTGATTATGACTAAAAAAGTATTATTAATCTGCGGTGCAGGAGCATCTTCAGGATTTATGGCTGCGGCAGCAAGAAAAGCTGCGAAGAAAGAGAAAGCAGATATTGAATTTAAAGCAAAAAGTGAATCTGAGGTGCATAACCACTTAAATGAAATTGACTTATTATTAGTGGCACCACATTTAAAATATATGATTGAAGAAGTGCAGGGAGCCTGTGAGGAAGCAGGAGTTAAAGCAGGAATTATTCCACAGCGGGTTTACGGTGCCCTGGATGGCAAGGGATTGGTTAAAGTAGCAAAAGATTATCTTGAAGGCGGCGAGTAATTATGGAAGAAGTAAGCAAAGATGAATTAGTATCCATTTCTATGCAGGTGATTCTGCATGCAGGAAATGCGCGCGAATTGGTGTTTCAGGCGGTGAATAAAGCTTCAGAAGCTAAATTTGAAGAAGCAGATCGATTAATAAAAGAGGCAAATGACGAAGTAGGAACTGCTCATCAGGCACAGACAAATATGCTGCAAAAAGAGGCGGAAGGTATTGATATTCCTTACTCCCCATTATTTGGACATGCGCAGGATACGTTAATGACGGTGAAAACAGAAATAAATATGATGCAGGAAATAATTAAGCTTTATAAAGAACTGAAGGGGTGAAACAAATGGAACGTTTTACAGCTTGGATGACGGACAGTTTTTCACCAAAGGTTAATAAAATTGCAAAGAATCCGTGGGTCGCAGCAATTCAGGATTCTATTCTAGCTGCCATGCCAATGGTATTTATCGGGTCCTTTGCAACGATTCTATCGATTGTAAAAGACTTTTGGGAAGGGTTTCCAGATTTCTCGATGATCAGCTCTTTTTCTTTCGGATTGTTTTCTCTATTTTTAGCTTATCTTATTCCGGAAGCTATCATGAAGCGTAAAGGTCATGCAGAGGTTTCGAAGCAGGCTGGACTCGCTGGTATCGCTTTTTTCCTATTACTCGTATTTCCGCAGTTTACAGCGGAGGGTATGATTCAATTTGATTTTAATACGTTGGGAACTGGTGGAATGATTGCAGCGCTGGTTTCGGGGATATTCGTAGGGTTTATTATGAATCTGTTTTCCAAATGGAAATTCATCGGTGAGGATTCAGCTATTCCGGATTTTGTTGCTGTCTGGTTCAATACGTTAATCCCGATTATCGTGATTCTATTAATTGGATGGCTATTTACTTTCCAATTAGAAATCAGCTTATACAGTGTGGTTAATTCCATCTTTTTACCATTAGTTAATCTGGGACAAAGCTTTTGGGGATTTGTGATTATTTTCTTTATCGGTTTTGCCTTTTTGTACACTTTTGGGATTTCAACATGGGTTATTTATCCTGTTCAATCGGCTATTGCTTTACCGGCTATTGCAGAGAACCAGGCTAATTTTGCAGCTGGCCAAGAAGTAACGAATATTTTCACAGCTGAGGCTGGTCAATTATTTTTGATCGGCGGGGGCGGAGCTACTTTAGCGCTATGTATTATGCTTGCCTTTATGGCTAAGTCACAGCGGTTAAAAATGATTGGGAAGGCATCGCTTATTCCATCTATTTTCAATATTAATGAACCAATTGTATTTGGTGCACCAATTGCATTTAACCCGGTTTTAATGATACCTATGTGGATTAATGGACTGGTAGGTCCAATATTAACCTGGATTGTTTTGAAGGTTGGTCTGGTTCCAATTCCGCATGAACCGTTCCAGCTCTGGTATTTACCTGGACCGATTTTAAACTGGCTTGTGACAGCATCGATTACTGGGTTGATTTACTTCTTTGTGATTTTTGCAGCTTCATGGGTTATTTACTATCCATTTTTCAAAATTTACGATAAACAAGCTATAGAGCAAGATAAAGAATTATTAGAGGAAGGGGAATGATTAAATTGAGAAAAAATAACTACGCAAGCTTTCCAGAAGATTTTCTTTGGGGAGGTGCAATTGCTGCAAGTCAGGCAGATGGTGCCTGGCAAGCTGATGGCAAAAAGCTAAACAGCTCAGATGTGCAGCCTTATTTAAAAGGAAAATCAAATGATGAAATTCAACAATTAGAAAAACTTGGGATGACGTTGGAAGAAGTAAAGAAAAATGTAGCAGATACCGGGCAGTATTTTCCGAAACGTTTTGGAATTGATTTCTATCATACGTATGAATCAGATCTGGAACTCTTAGCAGAGATGGGCTTTAAAACCTTCCGTACGTCAATAGATTGGGCAAGAGTATTTCCAAACGGAGATGAGAAGGAGCCAAACGAAGTAGCACTAGCTCATTATGGAAAAATGATTGATAAGATGAAGTCTTTAGGTATCGAGCCAATTATCACCATGCTTCATTATGAAACGCCGATTCATATCACATTGGAGTATGGAGGCTGGACGAATAAAGCTGTTATTGAGATGTTTGAACGATATGGAAAAGTGTTATTAGAACGTTTCGGCGATCGGGTGAAATATTGGATTGTCATTAATCAGGTCAATATGGTGCAGATTGAGCCATTTCTTTCGCTTGGCGTATGCAGTGATCAATATAAACGCAAGGAAGAAGCGGAATACCAGGGTGTCTACAATCAATTGGTAGCTTCAGCGAAGATTCGGAAATACGCAAAAACCTTGCCGTATGATTTGCAAATTGGCACGATGGTAGCTGATTGTACAGTTTATCCATATTCCTGCAAGCCTAGTGATATTATTCTTGCTATGGAGCATAACCGTATGCAGTATTTCTTTACTGATGTACAGTTCCGAGGCGATATTCCAGTTTACGCAGAAAGGTATTTTACAGAAAATAATATTCATTTGGATATCACAGATGAAGAGCGGGCATTACTAAAAGAAAACACAATGGATTATCTTGGTATTTCCTATTATTTTTCACAAATGGTGGATGCAGAAAAGAATGTGAACAAAGCAGATTCTATTACGCCAAATCCACATTTAGATGCGAACCCATGGGGCTGGAATGTCGATCCACAAGGCTTATACAATTCGCTTTCCCAATATTGGGACCGTTATGAAAAACCTATTGTTATCGCTGAAAATGGTTTTGGCATGTATGATGAGTTAGTAGATGGCAAAGTTCATGATGACTATCGTATTGCCTATTTAGGAGATCATATTGAACAGATTGGACGTGCCATTCAAAATGGGGCAAATGTTATCGGCTATTGTGCATGGGGACCAATTGATATCGTCAGCTGCTCTTCCCAGCAAATGTCCAAGCGCTACGGTTTTATCTATGTCGATTTGGATGATGAAGGAAATGGAACTGGAAAACGAATTAAAAAGGACAGCTTTGATTGGTACAAACAGGTTATCGCAACAAATGGTTCTGAAATATAAGCAGTAATAGAAAAAAGGGGTGGCAGGCACCCCTTTTTTCTCTATAAGGAATGATTATTATGAACAACACAGAAATGCTCTTAGATTATTTAAGAAAACAGGCAGGAGAACATTATGTATCTTCCAAAACGTTGGCAGAGGCTTTAAGTGTAAGTGATCGTACGGTTCGGAATTATGTGAAAGCAATCAATGAAAAGCATCCCAACCTGATTGAATCCAGCAGAGCAGGCTATCGCATCGGAGAAGAAAACAAGCAGGTTCATAAAGGTACAAACACTACAAGTCATGCAGAGAGCAGACGTTTTTATATATTGAGGCGCCTGATTAAAAGGTCTGAACGCGGTTTGGATTTATTTGATTTAGCAGATACGTTATATGTTTCTGATGCAACGATACGTTCGGATATGGCTCAGCTTAATCAGTTAGTAAATAAGCATGGGTTGCAGATTACTCAACAGCATCATCGGTATTTGTTGAAAGGAAATGAAAAGAGCCGGAGAAAGCTGATGATTGATTTAATTGATTATTCGAAGCCGACCAGTACCTCTTTAGAACAGGAAATCCAGATGTTTTTAGGAGATATATCCCTGCAAATGTTAATGAAATTGAGTAAAGAAAGCTTTGAAAAATATGATGTGCATCCAAATACGTATTTTTTCAAAAATTTTATTCTGCATTTAGCGATAGCTGTAGACCGTGCTTCGGACGATGAGCAATTAGAGAGGAGCTCTTATCAAGTTGAAAACCGGACTGCTGTCAGCTTTCAGGTAGTGGAAGAAATAGCGGAGCGGTTGTATAAAAATCATCAGATTCGCCTTTCTCAAGCAGATAAAGACGAACTCTCTATCTTATTTGACGGACAATCTAACCCGGATAAGACACTGGTAAATAACTATACCAGTAATGATATCGCTAAAGCTTTAGATCATGCTATTCAGGAAATAAGCGGTGTTTATATGGTTGATTTTGATAATGATTCATTTAGAAATCGGCTGCTGATTCATATTCAAAATCTCTATAATCGTTTATTACAAAATAAATATACGAGAAACTTAAGTGTTCTGAATATACGTATCAAGTATCCGATTATCTTTGATATTGCAGTCTATCTGGCATCCGTCTTGTCCAATGATCTGGATGTTGAAATCAATGATGATGAGATTGCTTTTCTCGCGCTGCATATCGGCTCTTACCTGAATAGCCAGCCGGAGGAAGAACAAAAAATTAAAACGATTATTATTACTCCTTCCTATCTGTCGCAGCAGTCAGATATTAAACAGGTTATTGAAAGAAATTTTGATGAGGATTTAGAAGTGGCGGGAGTCTATGAAGATGTCAGTGAGATAAATGCACTCCTTTCGCCAGAATTCATTATTACAACACTGGATGCTAACCAAGTAGAGAACGCTTTTGCCACGATTCATGCAGAAATTGTAAGCATACATGAATTTATCACAAAGCATGATATCACATTAATCCGAAGAAAAATCGAAGAAATCAAGCATTACAAATATGTCCGCTTTATAAAAAAGAAAATTCCGGAGCTTATTAAAGAGGAATTTTTAATCCATTTACATGAAAAGTTATCAAAGAAACAAATCATGCAGACAATCTCAGATGTATTTCAGCAAAATAGCTATGTGCCGGCAGATTATCTTGAGAAATTAAATCAGAGAGAAAAAATTTCTGCTACTTCTTATCCAAGTGGGGTGGCTATTCCACATACAATGAAGTATGAAGCGGATAAGACAGGTTTAATTATATTGATACCAGATGCACCAGTTGATTGGGACAGCAATGAAGTAAAATTAATTATTGGGATGGCTGTGAATAAACAGGACACACATATGTTTAATCAAATCTTTCCGCGCATTATTGAGCTGGTTGCCGAATCTTATCATGTGAATTACCTGGCCGGGGCTAAAAATCGAGAAGTATTTATTGACCGTTTGATTGAGCTGATGGGGTCTGGAGGATATTTTTTGGAATAAGAAAGTAAAAACAATATAATCTAGAGGAAAGAAATTGAACTGTGTGCATAAAGAGATGCCAATTAAGTCATTGAATAGAATAATGGAGGATACAATTAAGCCGCTTCATGAGATTGTGAAAAAATATGATGGTCTCTGGTCGAAAGAAGCGGAAGATTATGTATTGGAGAATGAGAAAGAGATCCAGGTTTAAGTTAAAGATAATTATATGTGTAATATAGGGCTATGAAAATGCTGTTCGATTCGAGCTGAGAATTGAATGGCATTTTTTATTTTTATAAGTGAAAGATAGAATACATTTCAAAGAGGATTTCTGTACTTCATTGGTTTAAAGCTATATTTTGCAAGCGTTTTAAAAATGTCTGTCATAATGGACACCTAATGAAATGCATGCTCTTTAATTTAAGATATAGTATTAATCAAGGAGGTTAACAAATATGCAGCTAAGCAAAAGAGAGCGCCAATTAATAGAAGTTTTTATTAAGCAAGGAACAACGCTGACAGCTCAAGAAATAGCTGGATTTTGTGATATCTCAACGAAGACTGTTTACCGGACGATTCGAAAGATTAATGAAGCATCTTTAGAAGGAGATATTATTATATCCAGCTCCGGAAAAGGTTTCGACTTAATTTATGATAGATATTTAGAGCAGGTTGTAGAGAATAATGGAATAAGAACAGCTGCTAGTGAACCTTTGAGCCGAAGAAATAATATTATTGTATCTTTACTGTTTAGATCACCGAAGCGAATCAGGATAGATGAAGCTTTTGGTGCTTATTTTGTAAGCGATTCCGTAATTAGTAATGATTTATCCAGAATAGAAAGCTTTTTAAAGCAAAACGATCTGAATCTGATTAGAAACGGTAAATATATTTCTATTGAAGGCCATGAAAAAACAATACGCAAAGTAGTGAATATGCTTATCAGCAGTAATGATTTGATAGATGATCAATTTACTACTGTCGAACACCAAATCAGTCCAGTAGATATCAACTTTATTACGTCACTGTTAGAAAAGCTGGAGGCGTGCTTTGAAGGAGGAATCCCTTATCCATATAAAATGAACATACTGTCACATATTTATATTCTTGTGAAACGCTTTCGAGATGGAGGGAGGCCGCGGGAAAGTGAGGATGGATTCCTGGATGAGGAAGAGCAGAAATTAACGGAGGATTATAAAGAGTTCTATCATATTTCTAAAAAGTTCATTCAAAAAATAGAAAACTATCTGTGTACGAGTCTGCCAGATATAGAGATATTTTATTTATTTCAATATCTGATTTCATCCCGTATAGCTGGACAATCTATCCGTACACCAATCAGTGGAGATCTTATAAAAGAAGTGACAGGTTTTTTTTCGCTGGAAGCCGGAAGAAATATAGGTATTCAGCAGCTTGGAGAAATTAATAAGAAGGATTTATACAAGCATATGGGACCGTTATTATATCGTTTGAAGAATGAAATCATGATTCAGAATGATTTGTTAGAGGATATCAAAGTAGAGTATACAGATACATTTCAGAAGGTTAAGGAGGCTGCGCAAAAAGCTTGCAGAAAGTTTCACCTAAACAAAATTTCGGAAGATGAAATAGGATTTCTAACTGTTTACTTTGTGAAATATAAAGAGTTATTAGAAGTGAAACGTAGAGTACTGATTATGTGCAGCAGCGGGGTCGGAACCTCAGAATTACTGAAGGTCAAAGTAAATAAAGCCTTCCCGGACCTGGAAATTGTAGCGGTGCTATCACAGCGGCAATTCGTAAAAAATATCGATAAGTATAAAAATATTGATCTGATTCTGACGACCATTCATTTAAATGAGGAGTTGCCAACGCCGTCCATTTTAGTTAATGCTGTATTTACCAAACAGGATGAGGGAAGAGTCAAACAAATGTTAGGAGAGATGTCGTAATGGAACAATTAGAAACCATCGACTTGCAAAAAGTAATAAAGAAAGAGCTTATTACAGTAGATTTAGAGGCAACGACAAAGGAAGGTGTAATTTATGAGCTAACAGATCTTTTATATGAAGGGGGGTGTTTAACGGATCAAGAGGCATTTATAAAGGATGTATTTCTAAGAGAAAAAGAGGGAGCAACTGGGCTGGGAAATGGCATTGCGATTCCGCATGGCAAATCTGGCAGTGTTCTCAAAACACGAATTGCAGTTGGAATTAGTAAAAATAATATCTCGTGGGAATCACTTGATGATAAACCGGTGAACGCGATAATTTTATTCGCCGTTCAAGACAGCGATGCAAACACAACACATATTTTGCTGTTGCAGCAAGTAGCTATTTTCTTGGCAGATGAAGACTTTTTAGAACGCTTAAAAAATGCAAGGTCTGAAGAAGAAGTTATTGAACTGTTTACAAAAAATAAAAAAAGAAATGGGGAGTATTGAATATGTTAATCAATGGAAAAGAACTATTAGAGGTAGCGCAAAAACATCATTTCGCAGTACCAGCTTTTAACGCAGGATCAGGTCAACTTTTTAATGCAACTCTGGAAAGCTGTGAAAAACTGAATGCACCACTAATGATGGCAATACATCCAGATGAATTAGCCTTTTTAACAGACAGTTTTATTGGTCAGGTGAAAGCGGCTGCCAATAAGACAACTATTCCAGTTTGTATCCATCTGGATCATGGGGCTTCTTTTGAACAAGTCATGAAAGCGATTCGATTAGGTTTTACCTCTGTCATGATTGACGCTTCCCACCTGCCTTTTGAAGAAAATATCGAAATCACACAAAAGGTAGTAGAGGCAGCGCATGCAGCTGGTGTGGCAGTAGAGGCAGAATTAGGAACGATTGGTGACACTGGAAATACAGTAGAAGGTGGAGTCTCAGAAGTTGTTTATACAGATCCTGAAACTGCCAAAGAATTTGTTGAACGTACAGGGGTGGATTCCTTGGCCATTGCAATAGGTACTGCCCATGGAATCTATCCGAAAAATGTGGACCCTAAGCTTCGTTTAGATATTTTAGAAGAGACAGCCAAACGTGTAGATATTCCTCTCGTGTTGCATGGTGGCTCCAGTAATCCAGACCAGGAGCTTGTTCGTTCAGTTGAAATGGGGATTTGCAAGATAAATATCTCCAGTGATATAAAAATTGTATTTGCAAATAAGCTGCGGGAAATTTTGAATAGTGGTAACAATGAGATTCGTGAACCTAATGTATTATTCCCGCCTTGCATGGAAGAAACAAAGAAAGTGGCAGAACAAAAAATTAAATTATTTAAGGCAGAAAATACCGTTCCGTTTTATCAGTCTGAAGCTGCCATAAAGGGGGTACTTGTATGAATATTGTAGGTGTAGCAGCTTGTACAGCTGGAATTGCTCATACGTATATTGCGAAAGAAAAGTTAATGAAAGCAGCACAAGAAGCCGGACATTCTATTTTTGTAGAAACACAGGGGACGATTGGAACACAGGATAATTTGACAGAAGAGCAAATTAAAGAGGCTGACGTAGTGGTTATCGCTGCAGATGTCAAAATTAACGGTAAAAATCGTTTTAAAGGAAAGAAAACCATTGAAGTACCGACAGACTTAGTTATTAAATCTCCAAATAAATTTATCAAAAAAGTAGAAGAAGTTGTGGCTCCTGCTTAAGGTGCCACACAACTTCACTAGCTTCAAAAAGAAGAGAGGTTAGCTTTATGTCGATGTTAAAAAAAATGGAATTGAAAAAACATATGATGACAGCGATTTCTTTTTTCTTACCTGTCGTTGTGGGAGCAGGTTTCCTGTTGGCAATAGGAAATATATTAGGCGGACAAAATATAGAAGACTTTAGTGCGGGATTTACTTTTGCTGATACATTAACTACTATGGGGAATTTGGGCTTAGGTCTGCTGCCGATGGTTGCAGCTACGGCGATATCCTTCTCTATCGCGGATAAACCGGGGATTGCTCCTGGGATTATTGTAGGAATGGTATCCAGCAGTATTGGAGCTGGATTTTTAGGAGGATTGCTGGGTGGTTATATTGCAGGGTATCTTGTTCAATTTATCAAGAAATATGTGAAAGTACCGAAATGGATGGAAGGCTTGATGCCTACATTGATCATACCGTTTCTGGGAGCAGCGCTTGCGGGACTGATAATGTTTTATATCATAGGTACACCTATTTCTGTTTTTACAGAGTATTTAACTGCTTATCTTGGTAACTTGAACACATCTTCTCTATTTCTTTATGGAGTGATTATAGGTGTCTTGTCATCGATTGATTATGGTGGACCTATTAATAAAATTGTCTTTTCATTCGTGTTTACCTTATTCAGTGAAGGAATCTATGAACCTATTACCGTTTTAATTCTGGCATCTATGGTAACACCATTTGGAATGACGATGGCATATTTTATTTCTAAGCTATTTCGGAAAAAAATATATACAAAACTGGAAGTGGAAACACTTAAAACGGCTTTTCCAATGGGGATTTGTCAAATTACAGAGGGATGTTTCCCGATTGTTATGAATGATATTATCCGCTGTGTGGTCGCTACAGGAATTGGTGGCGGCATCGGTGGTGGTCTGAGTATGCTTTGGGCAGCAGATTCACGCATTCCTGCAGGAGGAATGTTTGCATTGCCGACAATGGAAAATCCAATTGGTTTTATTGCTGCATTACTCATTGGATCATTGGCAACTGCGATTGCACTAATCATTCTGAAAAAGCCGGTTACAGATGCTCAGGAAAATAAAGTGAAAGAACATGAAGAAGCAGATATAGATATATCCGATTTGAGAATTTCTTAAGAGTGGGTGTAATAATGGAAATGAAAGATTATCAAAGACAGGTCTTGGAATATTTTCAAAAAGCGGGTATCGTTCTGACCCCGCTGGAAGTAAAAAATTTAGAGATAGCGGATTTTGGGTTGAGAAATTTGCGAGAAGAAGCGCTGAATCTTGTTGTATATGAAAACAATGCACATTATTGCGCAAAAGAAATGGTCCTGTTGCCAAATCAGACATGTCCTGAGCATCGTCATCCACCTGTTAAAGGTAGGAAAGGGAAATTGGAGACATTTCGATGCCGTTATGGAAAAGTCTATCTCTATGTAGAAGGAGATAAATCTTCTGCTATTCAGGCAACTGTACCTGAAGGAAAAGAAGATTTTTATACAGCGCGGGAAGAACATATCCTCTATCCAGGCGATCAGTTCACGATTTCTCCTAATGTTTTGCATTGGTTTCAGGCAGGGCCAAAGGGAGCGGTAATCAGTGAGTTTTCGACAACCAGTGATGATGCCAGTGATATCTTTTCTGACCCTTCTGTTCAAAGAGTATAGTTAAAAACGGTAGTCATAGCAGCTAAGATAGAAGGAGATTCCCCTTTTTGTGAAAGATAGGATTAGACATGAGCAGCAATTTCGGTCAAGAGAGAGATGCTAAGGTTAGGAAACGTGTATGCATATAGAATGGAAATCAATGCAAACGGCATATGTGCAATACGGTTCTATCTTAGCTTCTTTACTGTTATCAAATAATTATCAGGATCGGCAGGGAGCGTGGAAAAAGTGAAATATGCCATTGGAGTGGATTTGGGAACAAGTGCTGTAAAGCTTCTTTTAGTGAACCAGCAAGGGGAGATAGAACAGGTAGTATCTAAAGAATATCCGTTATTACAGGAAAAACCCGGCTATAGTGAACAGAATCCGGAAGATTGGGTTGAACAAACAATAGCTGGTTTATCAGAGCTTGTTGCTGATTTCTCCGGTGACGTAGAGGATATTGAAGGGATAAGTTTCTCAGGACAGATGCACGGGCTTATCTTACTTAACTCAAATCATGAGGTAGTCCGCCCAGCTATTCTATGGAATGATACGCGGACAACGGCAGAATGTCAGGAAATAACGGAGAAACTAGGTAAAAGCAGACTTCTCAAGGCAACGAAAAACATAGCACTGGAAGGATTTACTTTGCCGAAATTGTTATGGGTAAAAAAGAATGAGCCTGAAAATTATCAGAACTCCAGCTTGTTTTTACTTCCAAAGGATTATTTGCGCTTTCGGTTAACGGGGAAGTTACATACAGACTATTCAGATGCTGCGGGAACCCTTTTATTAGACGTAGAGAACAGATCTTGGAGCAGAGAAATCTGTGAACTATTGAATGTAAATATAAATTTATGTCCATCTCTTGTATCCTCGCATGAGATGGTGGGGATGATCCATGAAACAGTTTCGGAACGAACAGGCTTGCGTGTAGAAACAAAGGTTTTTGCAGGAGGAGCAGATAATGCCTGCGGTGCAGTAGGATCTGGTATTCTATCCGGGAACAGGACAATGGTGAGTATCGGGACATCTGGCGTTGTTTTATCGTATGAAGGGTCTGGAGACAAAAATTTTAATGGAGCTGTACATTATTTTAATCATGCTGCAGACAATGCATATTACACAATGGGCGTGACATTGGGAGCAGGTGATAGCTTATCTTGGTTTAGAAATGAATTTGCAGCAGAAACGGCTTTTGAAAAACTGTTACAAGAAGCGGAAGATGTGCCGATAGGAGCAAATGGACTACTTTTTACACCATATATAGTAGGGGAGCGCACTCCGCATGTAGATTCAACGATACGCGGCAGTTTTATTGGCATAGACCGGTCACATGAACGCAGTAATTTTACCAGAGCAGTCATAGAAGGAATTACATTCTCTTTGAATGAATCTCTGGAGCTGTTTAGACAGGAAGGTAAGAAAATAGATACTGTTGTATCTGTTGGTGGTGGAGCGAAAAGCAATCTATGGCTGCAAATTCAAGCAGATATTTTTGGTGTAGATGTAATTAAGTTAAACAGTGAACAAGGTCCTGGATTAGGAGCAGCAATGCTGGCAGCTTATGGGCTAGGATGGTTTCCTTCATTGGCGAGCTGTGCAAATGAATTTTTAGAAGAAAAACAAATAGTAAAGCCAATCAGAGATAATGTAACAATGTACAGCAAATTATTTACACTCTACCAATCTATCTATGCAAATACCAAGCAGATCAATCATGAGCTGATGGTATATCGAAGCGGAACAGTTAATAAACATGATTGAGAAAAGATATTTATCCAGGCTTTTTTAACAAATTGATATGCAATAAAAGAAGTGCCTGCTTTCAAGATAATCTATCAATTGAAGGAGGTACTTTTTGTCATGCTGTATGAAGTCTTTGACCCAAACCCGGTTATAAGTAATAATAGAAGAAAATGCATATAAATCTATTTTAGGAGGCCACTATGCTTACAATCGGTTATATAGGAAATGGAAAAAGCACAAACAGATACCATTTGCCATTCGTACTGCAAAGAGAGAATATAAAGGTGAAAACAATTTATCGGAGAAACCCTGACCATGATAACTGGGATAAGATTAAAGGGGTTCATTATACTTCTGATTTAAATGAACTATTACAGGATGAGGAAATTCAACTCATTGTGATTTGCACAAAACACGACAGCCACTATGAATACGCAAAACTTGTGTTAGAACATAATAAGCACTGTCTGGTCGAAAAGCCTTTTATGGAAACCTCCGGACAGGCAAAAGAAATATTTGCGTTGGCAAAAGAGAAAGGGTTAATTGTACAGGCATATCAAAACAGACGTTTTGATAGTGATTTTTTAACTGTTCAAAAAGTGATAGAAGAAGGGAAAATCGGGGACTTGCTGGAGGTGGAAATGCACTATGACTATTACCGCCCTGAAGTGCCGGAGTCTGCCGATTCCTTTGACCCCAATTCATCATTTCTATATGGACATGGCTGTCATACGCTGGATCAGGTTATCAGCTATTTCGGCAAGCCGGATGATATCCGTTATGATGTGAAACAATTGCTGGGGCAGGGAAGAATGAATGACTATTTCGATCTCGATCTATATTACGGCAGGTTAAAAGTATCTGTGAAATCCAGTTATTTCAGGCTGAAGGAAAGACCGAGCTTTGTTGTCCATGGTAACAAAGGGTGCTTTATCAAAGAAACAAAGGATCGTCAGGAAGAGCACTTAAAGCTATTTTATATGCCTGATAATAAGGATTTTGGTATAGATACCATCCATCATTACGGTGTACTGACTTATATTGATGAAGAAGGGACCATTCATGAAGAAAAGGTGCCATCCGTCAATGGAGATTACGGAAGAGTATACGATGATGTGTACGAAGCTGTGATAAATGGGAAGGATAAAACTATTACGGATGAGCAGACGCTGCTGCAAATGGAAATGTTAGAAACAGGGGTAAAAAATTTAAAGTAAAAAAGAAGAATGATGGGGTAATGCAGACTGATAGAACCTGGGTGAACAAACTAAATTGTTTATCCAGGTTTTTGGATGTGTAAAACATATAACCGTGCGATTCTTAGCAAGGAACCGCGATGACAGTAAAAAAAGCCTGAAACGAAGATTTTCCAACGTTTCAGACTTTGAGCTTCACTAATATTTTTAAAATGTTAATGACGCCATATTTTATCCAATTATCTGTAAGCCATCCTCTATAAGATTCCAAAATAAGTTAAGGCTATTGTCAGAAGCATCATAATGACAATAATCATGGCCGCGTGAGAGCCTTTTGTTTTCTTGAGAACATGGTAAACAGTAATCGTAACTGCCAGACTTAAAACAGATGGCATAATTTGATCAAGCATTTCCTGGATAGCAATGACGTTCTCTCCAACTTCACCGGTGACACTGGATCCCGTTGATATTTCTAAGGGGGTCTGCACCTTGATTATCGTTGAAATAAGTGCGCCGACGACCATCAGTCCAACGACATTAGCCATCGTGGAAATTCTTTGAATTAAATTGCTTTCCTGGTTGTCATTCAGGAAGCCAATACCCTTTTTGTATCCATATACAATAGCATAATATCTAAGGCCAATGTTCACGATATTATAAAGAATAAACATCAGAATAGGTCCAATAATACTTCCGCTGAAAGCTAAGGATGCTCCGATACTGCCGATGATTGGTACCCATGTGAATTTAATCAGACTGTCACCCAGTCCAGCCAATGGACCCATGAGACCAGTTTTCAATGAATTAATTCCTTCTTTTTCATCTGGTCCTGTTGATTCCTCCATAGCAGCCGTAACTGCTAAGATTACTGCATCACCGTTAACATGAGAATTATAAAATTGAGTGTGTCGTCTCATTGCATCGGATAATTCTTCTTTATCGGTATATGTTTTTTCTAATACAGGAGCAATGGCACGCATAAATCCGACACCCTGTAATGTTTCATAGTTCAATGTGATTCGCATGGTGTTTAATCGCATGAACAACTTCCATAAATCTCTTTTAGTCAGTTTTTGTTCCATTACAGATCATACTCCTCTTCTCCTGTATTTTTGGATGATTCATTCGCTCCATTTGCGCCTGCTGCCGTTTTGCGTGTAATCATTTCATAGAAATATGCAAACACAATCGCGATTAAAGTCATTGGAAGAATATCTAATCCTAAGTAGGAAGAAAAAACAAATCCGAGAATTAAGAACATCCAAAGCTCAAACTTTTTAAGCATGGCAAGCATTAATAAGGCAATACCTACAGCCGGAATGATGCTGCCGGCGGTTTCCAATCCGTTAATGACAAAGGTTGGCAAAGCATCTACAGCCGATTGAATTGCCCCAGCCCCAAAATAAAGAGCTATAAATGTAGGAACAGCACGAGCTGCACCAGTTAACAATGCTGGCGGATAGATTAACCAGAAGGTCCCTTTCACATCGGCGTTGTCGGCCAGCCGTTTTGCCCAGCTATTTAATGAAACGTTGATTGTCTGTATTAATACCAGTAATTGCTGAGCTAAAATAGAAGTCGGGATAGCTAGAGTAATCGCAGTTGCAACCGCTGTTTCGATACTTCCATTTGTACTCATAATAGCTAATGAAGTACTGATAATTGTCCCTGTAATCAGGTCAGGTGCCATATATGCGCCTACATTTCCAATACCCATCCACATTATTTCAAGAGTCGCGCCGATTGCCAGCCCAGCTTGAACATCTCCTAAAATAAACCCGATAATTGGTGCAATTAATAATGGTCTTCGAAACATTTTTGTACTTACATCATCAATTCCGAGAATAAAAGCTATTAAGGTAATTACAATAATAGTCATGGTCATGACTAAATCACCTCATTCATTTTTACACGTGCTTCACTAGGTACCATTTGAATCGTAATATCTATATCCTTCGCAAGTAATCTTTCAAAGGAAGCTTTTTCTTCCGGAGTCAGTGATACTGCTTTTGTATATTGGGTACGTTCTGCGTTTCCACGCATTCCGCCAACATTCAGGCTTGGAATCTCATAGTCTGCATTAACCAGCTTCTCTACATCAAATGGTGAAGAAAACAGCAGCATGGTGTTCCGGGAAAGCGGGTTTTTTTGAATAACCTCCAGGAATTTTTCAGGTGAAAAAATATGCAGTTTAATATTGCTCGGTGCACTCATTTTCAACACATTTGATTGAATTTTATCCTGTGCAACGGTTTCGTTTAAAATAATTACCTGTTCAATACTGTGAACATTCACCCATGTGGTTACGACTTGGCCATGAATTAACCGGTCATCAATTCTACAAAATTTCACACTCATCTTCATCTTCTCCTTTGTTTAATTGTTCTGTTATATTTGTAAAACCATCCTGATAGGTGCTTTTCAAGGATTCTGCAATTTCATCCAGGCTTCTGTCCCTGTTACTAAATAAATCAAGCAGCATTGGTAGATTTAAACCGCTGACAGCTAAGACATTCTCTTCAGAAAGCACGATTCTCCCGCTCATATTAGAGGGAGTCCCTCCAAAAATATCTACTAAAATAACGGTTCCTGCGCTGCGGTCTAATTTATTCAATTCTTCCGCAAGCTCCTTTTCAGCATCTGCCAATGTTAAGTCCATACTTACTATGACAACACCACAATTATCTTGCTCTCCAACAATCATTTCTGCGCTTTTCAATGCATGCTTGGCAAACTCTCCGTGACTCGCAACAAGTACTGCTACTTGACTCATTTTGCAACACTCTCCTCCAGATATATCTCTCTCATTCTTTCTATTTGTTCCTCTGTCAGTCCAAAATGTTGAATCATATAGGCATCTACTGATTCATAAAGCTCTTTCAATCTATCAATACTGGCCTTCACATATTCTTCTCTAGTTTCAATCATCGCCATGAGATAATCTAAATAGTTTTGATTCGATGTTAGTGCACTGTAGTGCTGATATTTCAGTTGATTTCTTTCTCTTCTGATAATTCCTGTAAGAACATAATCTCGTATGATTTCTTCTTCTTTCACATTTAACAGCAGTAGTAAGAACATAGAGCCTAAGCCTGTCCGGTCTTTTCCTCCTCTGCAATGATGAACCAGCGGGATATTTTCATTGTCTGCACAGATACGAAGAAATTTTCCGTAAGCATTTTTGGCTTCGTCGGAATCAATTAATTTACGGTAATCTTCGATGACATTTTCACCTTTGCCATTAATATATTTAGGATCAATTTCTCCTTTTTCTAAAGCGCTTACAAGTTTAACGTTTTCGCTATGCAAATCGATCGCATTGGCTGCTGCTTCCGAGAAGCTTGAATGTGGATCGCAATGATAAGTGTTTGCTACACTTGGTATTTCTACATTTGGATTTATGTTGCGTTCATGATCCGAACGATAATCGACAATGGTTTTCAAATTCATTCGTTCCAGCAGCTTTACATCATCTGTATCTAATTTTGATAATTGATCGCCCCGAAATAGCAGTCCCCATTTTGTAACTCTGCCATCATTCGTTTCATAGCCTCCCATATCCCGGATGTTAATCGCTCCATGTAATTGGATGACACGCTCTGAAAAGATATTGGTCTTAAAATCACCGGATTTAATTAAAAAATAATACGGTCCTTCCGCTACCGGTGACGAAACGGTAAACTCACCTGTTGAACTGGTAACGAGTAATTTATTGATTTTTTCTGCTTCCGGTTCTCTGCCGACATATAATTGATACTCTGATTTTGATGCGTTTGCTAATCGTATTGTTAGCTGGTTATCGTTCCTCTGTATTTCTATATTTGATATTGTGTATGGTTGTTTGTATTCCCCCACAAAATACCTCCTTTAGTGCTGCTCTTGAATTTATACATATCATAAACGATGATAATTATTATTTCAATATGTAATTTTTGATAATAATTACCAAAAATGTGCGTGGAATTAGCGTTTTTACAATTCTTTTTGCAAAAGAGGCTCCTATTTATTTAAGAAATATAAAGTGAAGCTTCATTCAGTGGAGGTTTTCTTTTCATCCTCCACTTGACATAAGGAACAAAGGCTAAATTCGCGACGTCGTGTCGCAACGCCTTTATGACCTACGTCCTATAGGCTCGAACCAATCGGGCCGTTACTGGCTGTTGACCTCCTATATAGAGTATTTAATTTTACTCTATTCATGAAGTGGGAGTCTTACAGCCAGTTACACTGCGATAAAAAAAGAACTTGAAAATAATTTTCCTTTTCTCAAGTTCCCGCGCAAAATTTTTTAATATTTTTTTATAAATCTCCAACAATTTCTCTTGTTTTGAGTGTTTTATCTTTAAATTCTTCATCCTCCAGAAGAAAGGTGGTAATAACATCCATTAAATAAACCATGGAAAATTGCGAGTTAGAAAATTTTTCATCATGGACAAAACGGGTGTTATATACATAAAATACCAGATCACTTAATTTAGAAACGGGGTTTTCGAAATAACCGGTGATAGAGACAATGGTTGCTCCATTTTTTTTGGCTTCCGTAAGAGTTTCTACAATGGAATGGGTAGTACCGCTGTTTGAAATAGCTATATATAAGTCTCCCGGCTTGGCTATACTTGCCTGCATAAGCATCCATAAAGGGTCTGAATAACTTTTGGCCGTTAACCCCATCCGCATTAATCGGATGCTGAAAAGGTCTGCGGTAACACCAGAGCTGCTAATGCCGATGATATTAATATTGGCTGCCTTTTTTATTAAGCTCAGGAACTCTTTAATCTTATTTATGTCAATTAACCGCTGTGTATTTTTTATGACATTTTGGTAGTATACAAGCACTTCGTCAGCGATTCCTTGTGTTTCCTGATTCTCTTCAGGATCTGCTTTAGCATTGATAAGAAATTTCATATCCGAATAATTATTACAGCCAATTCTTTTTACAAATCTTGTAATGGATGCATTAGAAGTACCTGTTCTGTTTGCCAGTTCTCCAATTTTCATATTGTTAATCTCATGGCTGCAGCGCAGTATATAATCAGCAATTTTCTTTTCTTGTTTGGAAAAGTTCAGATAGTCTTCTTGAATCTTCATTAAAATATCCATGGTTGTCTCCTTTCAACAGATGCGTAAAATGCTTTAGTTATCATTATAACGTGAGTGGATATTTGCAGGAAGGATTAATGAAATATTTCATTTAATTGAGGACAGGATAAGTATGGCATTAATCGTTTTTTGAAAAATGATATATTGGTTATAGTAAAAAAACGGAGGTGACAATTTTGGAATTAAAACAATTACTTTATTTCAAGGAAGTAGCGAAGCATAAAAGCATTACAAAAGCTGCACAGCAAATACATATTTCTCAACCGGCACTAAGCAAGTCTATCAAGGCTTTGGAGGAGGAGCTTGAGGCGATTCTGATTATCCGGACTAACAAGACGATAGACTTAACAGATGCGGGAAATATGGTGTTAGAATACACAAAGGAAATAACAGGATTAGTAGATGAAATGAAATTGACGTTAAACGATTTAACTAATTTTTCGGTGGGTCAGCTCAATATTGGACTGCCTCCGTTTATCGGGAGTCTGTTTTTCCCGAAGGTTATGAAGAATTTTCATCGCAGTTATCCCAACATCAAATTAGATATTACCGAATATGGGGGAGCGAGGGTTGTAAAAAGTGTAGAAGAGGGAGAGTTTGAGCTTGGTGTGGCAGTACTTCCTATAGATGAGCAGATTTTCGATGTTTATCCCATCGTGGAGGAAGAAATGAAGCTGATTGTTCATAAGAACCATCCGCTGGCTTCTTTTAAAGAAGTGGATGTAAAGGATCTAAGGGATGAAGAATTTATTTTTTACCATGAGGACTTTGCCTTAAACCAAATTGTACGAAATCATTTCTTTATTACGGCAGGTTTTGAACCTAAAATTTTATTTAAGAGTATGCAGTGGGATCTAATGTCTGAGATGGTAGCAGCTAATTTGGGAATAGCCATTTTACCGCAATCAATCTGTAACCGTCTGTTTACGAAGGATATTAATATTATCAGTCTTAAACCGACTATCCTGTGGAAACTGGCTGTCATTACAAAAAAAGGGAAATACATTTCCAATGCAGGAAGGAAATTCATTGATTTTATTTTAACCGATTCATTATAACTTTAAGTTATGAAAAGTATGATTAATATGTATTTTACGAATAGAGTAAAGCAGCGTAATATGGTTATTAGTTAATTTGAAATGAAGGAAAAGAAGGGGAAGCGGATGAAAATAATAGGGGTTATTTTACAAATAGGCTTTTTACATGTTTTTCTCTTCTTAGGAATAGCATTAAAATACTTTATTCCTTTGCCAATCCCGTCTTCTATGCTTGGATTGTTTCTATTGTTTGTGGCGTTGTGCTGCAATATAATCAAGCTGGAATGGGTAGAGCAGGGTGCTAAATGGCTAATGGCCGAGCTGCTGCTCTTCTTCATCCCTTCGGCAGTAGGAATTGTGAATTACCAACAGATTTTCAGTTTGCAGGGGATAGGAATTGTATTTTTGATTCTTATCAGTACGATGATTGTCATGGGTGTCACGGCCTTAACTGCAGAAAAAGTATCTGCTAAAAGAAAGGAGGAAGGGCATTGATCATTGTGGTATTTACTATTGTAACGTATTTGATTTATTTACTTTCCAAAAAGATTTATAAAAAAATAATCATAGCTGCCTTTCATCCATTGCTGCTGGCGCCAATCCTATTGATTGTGTTAATTACTATCACACATGTGTCTGCCAATCAATATTTGCAGGGCTCGAAATTATTGTCGCATATGCTGGCACCAGCTACAGTTGCATTTGCCGTTCCAATTTATAAGAATTTAGCTATTATAAAAAAATATATCGGAACAATTGCTGTCAGCATTACGGTTGGTACGCTTGTGGCTATGATTTCGACTTTTTTGTTATCAAAGTTAATTCATTTGAGTGATGATTTTATTGTATCTATTCTTCCGAGATCAATTACAACCCCTATTGCAATGGAGGTATCTAAAGAAATTGGAGGGCTGCCGGCATTGACAACAGTTTTTGTTATTATAACTGGGATAGCAGGAGGGATTATTGGACCTAAAGTGCTGAAGTGGCTATCCATCAAGACACCGATTGCGAAGGGGCTGGCTTTAGGAATGGGGGCACATGGTGTTGGTACGAGTAAAGCATTGGAATATGGAAAACAGGAATCTGTTTTTTCTTCATTAGCCATGATTTTTGCAGCCCTGATTACACTGGTTTGGGGGACATTGTTAACTACCTTTATTTAGAGTAAAAAATATTGTCATTTTCATACATTTAAAGCTATTATGTTCTGAGATTTTTCAACGAATCAATATACAAATGAAGAAGTACCTCTGCCGACAGGATAAATCTATCTATGGAAGGAGGTACTTTTTTCATACTTGAGGGATTATCCAAGTTCTTTATATGTACAACAAAAAACTAAAATGAAAAATGTTTAATGTCTCAGGCTATATTGAACAGATGCTCTTTCAATTATATAAAATTGATTGTATGATAATAAAGATAAGAAAAATCAACTATATTCAAAAATTTCAATGGCAGATGAAAAATATTATGTAATCGATTACTTTTAAGAATGGAGGAGATACTAATGGCTACTATACAGGAGGTTGCCAAATATGCAGGTGTTTCTGTTGCTACAGTTTCACGTGTGATTAATACCCCGGATAAAGTTAGAAAACATACGCAGTTTAAAGTTCAAAATGCAATCAGAGAGTTAAATTATGAACCCAGTGTTTTGGGAAGAAGCTTAAGAACATCTCAAACCAGGCTTTTCTTGGTGCTTTTACCCAGTATTTCCAACCCGTTTTACGCGCAAATAATAAATGGTATTCAAAATAAAGCAATCGAATCTGGATATAATATTCTTTTGTGTGAAACAGACTCAGATCCTGCTAGAGAAGTTATATTCTTTAATATGATTAAAAATAAACTGGCTGACGGCATAATTTCAATGGATCCTACAGTGAATAAGGAGAGATTAATTGAGCTTTCCACTAAATATCCAATTGTGCAGTGTAGTGAATATGCTAAAGATAATACCCTGTCTTATGTAACGATTGACAGTGAGCGGGCAGCATATCAAGCTGTTAAGCATTTAATCAAGCTGGGACATAAAAAAATAGGGCTTATCAATTTTGATAAAAAATTTCTTTATGCATCAGAACGATACAGAGGATATGAAAAAGCGCTAAAGGAATTTGACTTGGAAATTAAAGATGATTGGATTTATAATACAAAGCATCTAAATTTTGAGTCGGGACAGCAGGCAATGAGAGTCCTGTTGAACCAGGCCGATCGGCCAACTGCTGTTTTTGCTGTTTCAGACGTATTAGCAGTAGGAGCGTTGAAAGAGTTACATATTAATCAGTTAAGGGTACCGGAAGAAATGGCTTTGTTTGGCTTTGATAATATTGAATTTTCGAATGTAGTATATCCTCCCTTAACTACGGTAGCACAACCAATGTATGATATGGGCAGTATTTCAGTTCAGATGCTTATGAGTAAGATTAGAGGAGAAGAAGTAGAAAGCCTAGTTTTGGACCACCATTTAATAATTCGTGAGACCACCTGAAGGGATTTATTAATAATAAATATTGGTAAATAATGAAAAAACTGATAAATTTGAATTTTCGCTTGACATTATTTTTGAGGAGCTATAGACTTTTAAGTAATCGATTACATTTGCTGAAATTTGAGTGTAAACTATCTTCAATATTTAAGAATACTAATATCAATCTTTGAAAAAAGACAGTATATCCTGGATGGTTGCGATTAATTAAAAATAAAAATGTAATCGATTACAAAAAGGAAAAGGGGATGCATATGACATTATCTATGGGATTGCAGTTGTTTTCAGTACGTGATGAGTTGGCAAAGGATTATTTCTCTACATTAAAAAAGATTGCTGATATTGGCTATCGGAATTTAGAATTTTTTATCCATGATGCTGATAAAGAGATGAAGATAGAAGGCCTGGAAGCGAAAGATTTAAAAAATAGATTAGAAGAGCTGGGACTTAAGGCGATTTCTATGCATGTATCACCTCTTACTGATGAAATTATAGAAGAGGCAATAACTTATAATTTAGAGCTGGGAAGTGGAGGCATAGGCTGTTCAATTGCATTTTTCAGTAATAAACAAGAGGTTTTAGAGTTCAGTAAAACACTAAACAAATATGGACAAAAGTGTAAGGAGAAGGGTCTTGACTTTTATTACCATAACCATTTTCAAGAGTTTCAAAAATTCGATGGAGAATACGTTCTTGATATTATACTGAAAAACACCGATCCTGAGCTGGTTAAACTGGAATTTGATACTTATTGGACATTAAGGGGCGGCGTAGACCCTGTAGACTATCTTAAAAAAGTAAAAGAGAGATGTAAAATTATTCATCAGAAGGATATGCCGTCATCAACGAATCCGGTGAACGCTTTTGAAAGCATAGATGAGAATGCGGTCATTGATTTTGAGGCTTTCATTCCATTCTCCCAGCCAGAGTATTTCACAGAAATTGGAGATGGAATGATGGAAATTCCAGAAATTATTAAAACGGCGGAGGATATTGGAAGTGCAGAATATATCTTAGTAGAACAGGATTTAACAACTAGAAATCAACTAGAGAGTATTGAAATCAGTTACAAAAATTTAAAAAACATGCTAAATGAATAGTTATTTTGGAGGCTGATACATTTGAATATAGATAATAAGTTGAAAATAGCCATTATTGGATGTGGAGGTATCGCTCTGCAGAAGCATCTTCCTGCTCTTGTAAAGCTTACGGATAAAACAGAACTGGTTGGTTTTTGTGATGTCATAAAAGAAAGAGCTGAACAAGCATTAAAGGAATATGGAAGTAGTGAAGCAGAAGCATACACAGATTACAAGAACATGCTGGAAGAAATAGATATTGATGTAGTTCATGTGTGTACACCTAATATATCTCATGCAGAAATTACAATTTATTCATTGGAAGCCGGAAAGCATGTTATGTGCGAAAAACCCATGGCTATTAATTCTAAAGAAGCGGAACAAATGCTGGAAACGGCACGGCGGACAGGTAAAAAACTAACCATAGGTTATCAAAATCGTTTCCGTCAGGACTCCATTATGCTGCATGAGGCGTGTAAGAATGATGAACTGGGTGATATATATTTAACAAAAGCACATGCGGTAAGAAGAAGAGGTGTACCGACATGGGGCGTTTTCCCTGATAAGGAAAAACAGGGAGGAGGGCCGCTGATCGATATTGGAACACATGCATTAGATCTAGCACTATGGTGTATGAACAATTATAAGCCTAAAAGTGTATTTGGTTCGACTTATCAGAAACTAAAAGATAGACCTGAAGGAAACATGTTTGGTCATTGGGACCCAGAGTCATTTGAGACTGAAGATTCGGCTTTTGGTTTTATAAAAATGGAAAATGGTGCAACAATCTTTCTGGAATCTGCATGGGCTCTCAATATGGTAAATACAAAAGAAGCGCAAGTAACCCTTTGTGGTACAAAAGGCGGTGCAGAAATGTTTGGTGAAGCATTTTTAGATAAAGGTTACGTTGTATTTAATCATGTTGCTCATAATCAATTAGTGGAGACAACGCCGTCGGGAGCTGGAGGAATATACGGTTTTTCAGGGGAGACTCTTGAGCAGAGAGATGCAGAAGCAACCCAATGGATTGATAGTATTTTAAATGATACGGAGCCTTTGGTAAAACCAGAAGAAGCTTTCGTTGTTACACAAATTTTAGAAGCAATTTATAAGTCTGCAGAGACTGGACAAGTTGTTGAATTAAATTAAACATTATTTATTGTACCCAAGAATGTATTGTGATAACTGTATGTAGAAAAAGAAGAAACGAAGCAGAGGGCAGCCCGAGAAAAGGTTCATTTAATCGTTACTCGGGCTATCTTTATGAGGATGTTCAAAAAGTTCCCAAATGATAAGCGGCGAATCTCTGCGTTGACGTGACTTTTCCGTTACTCACGTATTTAAAAGCATACGCTCCGTTCGGAAAAGTCACGTCGCCTGGATCTTCTTGCTTCTAATTTGACTACTTTTTAAACACGCATTTTATATGAAAAACTTGTTCTTAAGCAGATAAATTTCAGATGGAAAAATAATTTTAGGAGAGGTGGAGAGACGTATTGGCAGAATTAAATGTTAGTCCTGCAGTGCCGGAAATAAAAAAAGGAAAACCGGAAAAATTAGGAATGCTGGAAAAAGTCAGTTATGGTTTTGGCGATTTAGCTTCAAATTTTGTTTGGGGAATGACAACAAGTTATCTGCTCTTCTTTTATACAGACGTTTTTGGGATATCAGCTGCAGTGGTTGGGACGCTTTTTCTAATTACAAGAATTTGGGATGCTGTGAATGACCCTATTATGGGTATTATTGTAGATAAAACAAATTCAAAACATGGAAAAGCCAGGCCCTATATATTATACTTAGCAGTTCCGTTCGCGATTTTGAGTGTTCTGACATTTATAACTCCTGATTTTTCAAATACAGGAAAAATAATTTATGCGTATGTTACTTATTTTCTATTAGGTATGATTTATACAGGGATCAATTTGCCTTATGGAGCATTATTGCCTCTTATGACCAGGGATTCCATTGAGAAGTCCAAATTAGGCAGTTTTCGAATGATGGGACTCGCTGCCGGATCAATTGCGGTCTCTGCTCTTACACTTCCGCTGGTTGATTTATTGGGAAATGGTAACCAGCAGCTGGGGTTCCCTATTACGATGGCTCTTTATTCAGTAGTTGGCGTTGTTTTATTTATGTTTACTTTTAAGTTTTGCAAGGAACGTTTTACGGAACCTGTTGATAAAAATAATCCGATAGTGTTTAGAAAAGCTGCGGTCAACATGTTTAAAAATCAACCCTGGTTGATGGTGGCAGTCAATTCTTTGATTTATTTTCTGCGTATCGGTCTATTCTTTGGGGTGTTAATATACTATGTAACTTATGTATTAGAACAGCCGCAAATGGTTCCGCTATATTTAACTCTGGCAAATGTCGCGAATTTTGTAGGAGGAGCCATTGCCCCTTTTATTCTTAAACGATTGGGCAATAGAAATGGGAGTATTATTTTACTGACACTTTGTGTTCCGTTATTTATTGCCATGCTCTTATTGGAAAATGGATCATTTACTGTTTTTACAACAGTCTTTTTCATCGCATTTACTTTTATTGGTGTTAATGGTGCTGCAAACTTTGCTTTATTAGCAGATTCTATCGACTATCAGGAGTGGAAATATGGGCAAAGAACAGATGGATTACTGTACTCTGCTTATAGTTTTGCCACTAAATTTGGTATTGCCATTGGATCGGCTGCAGTGGCATATGCTCTGGCGTGGGCAGGATATAACCCTGACGCTATTACTGCTTCTGCTCAGGATATGATAAGAGTTATTATGTATGCTGGTTTGATTGTCCTGACTATTGCTCAAATTATAGCTCTCTTTTTTTACAAATTGGATAAATTTCACGCTTCTATTGTTGCTGATTTAAGGAACAGGGACTAAAATAATTAGATTATGAAGAGTTTAAAATAGGCTTTTTAAAAGTAGAAAGAAAGGATCTTAAATATGCAAAAAATAAATGTGGGAATTATCGGTTGTGGAAATATTAGTTCTATTTATTTTGAGAATTTGAAAGCGTTTTATAACATAGAGGTATTAGCTTGTGCTGATTTAGATATTTCCAGAGCTGAGGAGAAAGCACAGGAATTTAGTATACCGGCAGCTTGTACGGTTGAAGAGCTCTTAGCTAATCCGGATATTGAATTAGTAGTTAATTTGACCAATCCGAATTCACATGCGGAAATTCATCTTAAAACACTTGATGCTGGCAAGCATAGCTATAGTGAAAAACCTTTAGCAACAGAATTAAAAGATGGCGAAGAGATTATGCGTTTGGCAAAAGAAAAGAATCTGTTAGTTGGGGTAGCTCCAGATACTTTTTTAGGTGCCGGAATTCAAACAGCACGTAAATTAATTGATGACGGATGGATAGGCGCTCCCCTTGCTGCTACTGCATTTATGATGTACCGTGGACCGGAAAGCTTTCATCCAAGCCCGGGATTTTTATATCAGCAAGGGGCGGGACCGCTATTTGATATGGGACCTTATTATTTAACTGCACTAGCTGCTTTGTTAGGGCCGATAAAGAGTGTGGCAGGTATGGCAAAGATATCCTCTCCTAAGCGGGTAATTACTGGAGAAATTAACTACGGTGAAGAAATCGATGTCGATGTACCGACACATGTAGCAGGTTTATTGGATTTCCAAAACGGAGCGATAGGTACACTTATTACGAGTTTTGATGTGTGGGGAACGAGAAGCTCTAATATTGAAATTCATGGTACCACCGGCAGTCTTATCGTTCCGGATCCTAATAATTTTTCTGGTTCAGTTTACGTGAAAAAACAGGGCCAATTAGATTTTGAAGAAGTACCGCTTACACATAGCTTCAGAGGAAATAGCAGGGGAATAGGAGTTTTAGACATGGCTGATGCTATCCTCAGGCAAAGGCAGCATCGGGCAGATGGTTTACTTGGCCTTCATGTATTAGAAGCAATGCAGGGATTATATACTTCCAGCAAGGATCAGAAATATTATAATATGAAATCGAATTTTGAGACGCCTTCTACTTTACCAATGGATATTTTAAAGAGCGGGAAAGGTATCTAAAGGCAAGCCGGCAAATAATTCAGGCTTATCATTCTAATCAAAAACATCCGGATCTAAAACAAAATTTCGTTTTAGGATTCGGATGTTTTTATATTCTTACCTAAAATAAAGGCAATTCCTCTAAAAAGATAATATCTTTCCTTTCGGCAGCACTGCCCTCTGCTAAAAGAGCAGCTTTTGCTGTAACATTTGCACCTGCTCCTTCCAAAAGCTCCTCCAGAGCACGTACAGATTCACCTGTACTGATTACATCATCGATAATGGCAACTCTTTTTCCATGAAGTAAATCAGCATCTTTTCCATCAAGACACAAGGTCTGTTCCTTTTGTGTTGTAATGGAGGTTACCTTTTTAATCAGCGGGTTCTGCATATAAGGTTTAATGCTTTTTCTCGCAACAATGTATTTATCCATTTTTAACACTTTTGAAATTTCATGAATTAACGGGATACCTTTTGCTTCAGCTGTTACGATATAGTCAATTTCCGGCAGCTTTTCTGCTAATAATGGAGCAAGATAAGTGACTAATTCCGTATCTCCCAGAATATCAAAACTGGCAATCTTTAAATCCTCTGCTACAGCAACTATTGGCAATACTCTTTTCAAGCCTTTTATATCAATCTCAAATGTTTTCATTCTGTCCACCTCGTTTTATTAGAATCCGAATAAATTAATTAAGAACTGCATGACGACACCTGCGACCATACCGACAAAAGGATCGGTGATGGATGTTACCACAATCGTAGTTGCTCCGACGATGCCGCCAGAACCATCTGCTGTTAAAGATTCGATTGCATTACCCGGTAATGTAACGATTGCTCCCAGAACAAACAAGAAGCCTGCAATCGATGCGGTCGGTATGTATTTCCCTATTTTCGGCAGGATGCCAAAAAGAAGAATAATTGCCATGATAACCATCATTAAGACGCCTGACCAGACGGCATGAGGAGCGCTGGCTGTGGCAGAAATAACAACTTCAACAGGACCGCCGCCGAATAGAGCAGAGACCATAGAAGCAACACCGCTGATGACAGTAAGAACATCAAGATTTAAGCTTTTTTCAGCAATCGCACTATTAATATTACCAAAGGCGATATTAGCACCAATGTTTAAACAGGCCAATGCCAGAGCTCCACGGATAACAGCTGGATTAAAAACAAAGGGCTGGAGTGCTATCTTCTCTTTAGGAAGAGATTGAGCTGCGCCGGCAGTATCATTTTTGTGAACAAAATAGTAAATCAAGCTGGAAAGAATCACTGAAACGGCGATGGTATAAACGAGATCCTGCGTCGCAATATAAGTAACCAGTGCACTGGCAAAGGAGATAATTCCAGCCAGTCTATCTTTCTTAGCCATATCCCAGGCTACCTTTGTCAGCATCAGACCAACTCCTGCCATCATACCTGTTGTAACAACGGGGCCAATCCATTCCACGATGCGCTCCAGTAAACCGAAGGCACCAATGATCACCATGAAACAGGCTCCAAAGAAAAGCATAGACAGCCTTTCCTTCATATTTTTCCCTAACGTACCGGCAACAGTAATAGACTCTGCTTGAAATGAAATGACTGCTACTGTTCCAGTAAAGGCATTTCCCACAGCTCCGACAATAAATGCTAAAGCAGTAGGGACTGAAGCAAAGCCGAATGCTAATGCTAACAGGCCTTGAGGCAGTCCATTCAGCACACCGCTTAATGCTGCCAGAATATCCTTTAAAATATCCATGCATTTCCTCCATTTGCACCCGCATATCTGCATTAATTAAATAGAGGTTGGTTTTATCAGTAATTATAATAGAATGATCCCAGCCGCCAATTAGATGTAATCAGGTTGTATATAGAAAAAGCCGCCTATTTTAGATAGACGACCAGATAACTAGAATCAACAACAAAAAATCAGTACACTCCGTGTGTACTTGCTCAGTCAGTGTGTTCTATTATAATTAACCGTCCATAGTAGAGTAATTATCGGTTACTCTGTAGAGACTCCCGGACCATATTACCAGGAATATACGGGGTGCTATTTATTTTTTGATTACGAATAAAATTTATCACAATAAAATGATAAAGACAATAAGAATTGATAATTACTTTAAAAGAAGATATTTTAAATAGCTTTGTTTTGAGAATGCCGCTTCAAATATTTATACCTTGGCCTTACCTCTTCTGAACCAGGCAATAATCGCTGCAATAATCAAAGCAAATCCCAGATAACCCATCGTAGAATATACCTTTCCGACAAGTGTTGTAAATCCGGCAAAACTTGCCACAAATCCAAGTAACCCAATAATAACCACAGCAGGCTTATAGGCTTTTCTATCAGGTGCGATAAATCGTACGGTAAAGGAGTAAAACATACCAACTGCCGTATTATACATCATACCAAGCAGGGCAATGGCCATCAGAATACCAACAATAGGGTGAATTTGTTCCGCTAATGCAAGGGTTGGCATGTCCATTCCCGCAACTACATCTATTTTTACGAACATACCGATGTGAATCAGGATAATTAAACCGCCAAGCATAACGCCTCCTAAAATACCTCCAAGACCGGCAATTTTACGGTCTTTCTCGCCGCCGCTCATAACGATTAGCAATGCTGCACCTGCTGCCAGGTTGTAAGATACATAGAGAAAAGCACTTAACAGCCAGTTCGATGCTGCAGAAGTTTGTTCTTTTGCTATGGCATCTGCTTCAGTAAGGGATAAATCCATTGTGAAAATAGAATAGATTAAAATGATAAAGATAATCGCAATTAAATAAGGTGTAATGGCTGCGATGATGCCGATAATCTTTTGTGTATTTAATAGTAATGTCAGAATAGTCAATGCCACCATAATGATGCTTCCTGCCATTGTATTAATTCCAAACATTTGCTCAAAGGTGGATCCGGAGCCAGCAAACATAACGACGGCTACACCGAATAAGAAAAAGGTAATCAAGATATCCAATATTGCTCCGATATAACGTCCGCCTATATAATAAATAACGCCTTTATGGGAGGCTGCCTGCAGGTCGGTTCCCAGCTGGGCAAAGGTGTAGCCTAAAAAGACGAAGAGAAGGGTGGCGATAATTCCGCCGACTGTTCCCCAAATACCAAAACTGGTAAAGTATTGCATAACTTCCTGCCCTGATGCAAATCCAGCTCCGACAATAAGACCAACAAAGGCGCTTCCTATTTGAAAACTCTTTTTCATCTGACTATCTCCCTTATCTGTAATCTTTCTTTGCTACGGTGTAAGCCTCTACAGCTTCCCGGTCTACTTCATAACCAATTCCAGCTTCTGTTGGAACGGTAATATAACCATTTTCTGCAACAACTTCCGGTGTAATAATATCTTTTTCCCAGTAGCGGCTGGATCCGGCAGTATCACCAGGTAAAATAAAGTTTGGCAGAGTTGTTAAGGCAACATTATGTGAACGGCCGATTCCTGATTCCAGCATACCGCCGCACCACACTGGAATACCGTTTTCTGCACAGTAATCGTGGATTTTCTTCGCTTCAGTTAATCCGCCGACCCGGCCGATTTTAATATTAATAATTTTTGTGCTTCCGAGCTCGACTGCTTTACGTGCATCTTCTAATGAGTGAATGCTTTCGTCTAGGCAGATTGGTGTTTTGAGTTCCTTTTGCAATTTTGCATGATCAATAATATCGTCGGATGCTAATGGCTGTTCAATCATAGTCAGGTCAAAGTCATCTAACTGTTTTAACAGGTCAATATCCGCTAAACGATAGGCAGAATTAGCATCTGCCATAATGGCTGTGTCCGGGAATTTTTCACGTAATGTACGCATCACATCTACATCCCAGCCGGGCTTAATTTTTACTTTCATGCGTTTATAGCCTTCTTGAATGTAGCCATCTACTAATTTGACGAGATCATTAATGGATTTTTGAATGCCGATACTGATACCGACCTCAATTTTTTCTTTTGCTCCGCCTAATACTTTTGCGAGAGGCTGGTTGGTCTGCTGTGCATAAATGTCCCAGACGGCTCCTTCGAGTGTTGATTTTGCCATGTTATTTTTCCGGATGGCTGAAAAGATTTCATTTACTTCATCAGGGTGTTTTAATTCTTTATTTAAAATAAGCGGGATTAGAAAATCCTCCAGCATGTGCCAGTTGGTTTGCAATGTTTCCTCATTATACCAAGGTGCGTGAAATGCAACAGATTCCCCCCAGCCGATGGTGCCATCCTCATCTTTTGCTTCCAGTAATAAAAAGTCCCGGTTCGTAAATGTGCCAAAGCTTGTAGTGAAAGGTGCTTTTAATTTCATTTGCAAATGACGAATAGTAATTTCTTTTATTTTCATGATTGATCTCCTCCAAGGTCTAAGTTTTCTTTCCTTACAAAAATATATTTTCCGTAGTTTTCAAGGGCTTTCAGTCGTACAGCTGCGTAGCCAGCCTTAAAAAGTTTCTGAAACAATTCCCTTGTCTGCAGTCTCCAATCCATCGCTAAATCTTGACTTGCTGCTTTTAGACCTTGAAAATCCTTAGGTATATTTATGGAATAGGAATATTCAGTTAATTCAGGTGGTTGTTTTCCTTTGTGAAAGGCGGGTAAGCCTGCCTGATTATAGGTTAGTGTATTTAAAGCTATCGGGTTTTCTGGGTTTACCAATTGTTTTTCAACCACGTATGGGCTTTTCAGATGCCAATGGATTTCAAAGCGGTCTGAAGGAAGCCCTTTATTAAAGCCATCCTGCATTTCGCCGTAACAATTTTCAATATAGGTGTTGCAAATACCGTTCAGCTTGGTGAGATTAAGATAGGCATTACGTGTTTCCAGCGGATCATATGTCCACTTCATCATGTCATAACCTTTCTGGATGGCGATTTCCCGTTGTCTTTGCTTCAGCGTTTCTCCGATACCCTGGGAACGGTATGCCGAGTCAATACCAAGCATATGAGAGCATAGATAGCTTTTGCCGTTATCGAAGCCTGCAAATCCATAGCTGAAGCCGACTAGTTTGCTGTCTGCATAAGCTCCGACAATGATGCCTCCGTTTTTGACTGCGGTAAGCGTCTGGTGGGTGGGGAGAGTTGCCATTCCCCACACTCTTCCTTCAAGCTCTTGCATTTGTTCCATTTCTGCCATTGTTTTCAGTTCTTTATATTGAATCATTTTGGATCGCTTCTTTCTTTGTCTGTTGTAATGCCAGAACAAGTGCCCGTGTAATAATTTCAGCTCCGGTCGGCAGGCGTTTTCGATTAAATGTCATTTTTGGATGATGGAGTCCTGGTGTAACCCCGCATCCGAGACCAAGCATCGTTGTTTGCAGCTGCGGCTTGGAATACGTATAAAAATGAAAATCTTCTCCACCTGGTGTAATGACTTCCGGCACGCAATTTTCTTCTCCTGCCACATCGATAATTGCCTGCTTCATAATGGATTTGGCTGTGTCGTCCACTTGAGCTGCAGCAATATGTGCATCTACTTTGTAATCAATGGAAACATCATACAGTGTACTGACAGCTTTAACAGCCTTTTCAAAGCCTGCGGTCAAAGCATCCATTGTTTCATTTGTTTGTGCCCGTGCATCAATACTGAATGCTGCACTGCCCGGAATGATATTTGTTGATGTTCCGCCTGCCTGTATTTGTGTCATTTTGATAGAAGCAGATTCAGCAGGGCTGATCCAAATACGCTTAAGGCCGTCAATCAGCGCTGCTGCAGCCTCAATAGCATTTGCTCCCTGCTCCGGTCTTGCACCGTGTGCTTCTGCACCATGGATCTCTCCAGTGAAAAGCTTAGCTGCGCCATGATGCAGTGCTGGTGCGTAGGTTCCATCTTCTAATTCTATGAGAGGGCGGACATGTGTACCGAATAAAAACTGGAGCGGATCGATAACACCCTGATCAACAAAAGCCTTTGCCCCCTGTGCCTTTTCTTCGGCCGGTTGGAAAAGGATGCGAACAGCTCCTGGCAAGGTAGGCTCGAGCTCTTTTAATAAAAGGACAGCACCGAGAGCTACGGTCATATGACCATCATGACCGCATGAATGGTTTGCCTGGAATGCTCCATCGACCTCTTGCCATAAAGCATCTATATCGGTTCTGAACCCAACCTTGGGAGTCCCTTTCCCGATGTCTACATATAATCCTGTCATATTATCAAATGTATGCGGTTCTAAACCCTGCTGGCGCAAAAAACGCACCAGATATGCTGTTGTTTCTACTTCGTTCCAGCTTATTTCCGGGTTCTTATGAAAATGCTCAAAGATTGGCTGTAATCGTTCTGCTAATTGTTGATTTGTCATTACTCTCAACTCCATCTGTCAGAAATAAAACTATTGTTAAAATCATCGAAGTTCACGCGCTGCTTATCATAATAATCCGGATCAAATGTCATCATTCCTGTTACCATTAAATTAAGGAAGGAAATAAGTGATGGCATTAAATCAATTGTTGATTTTTCGGTTTGCTCCAATATAAAAGCATGGGTACAGTGTTTTTGAATCGGCGCCAGCTTGGAATCAGTTATGGCAAGCACAGTTACTCCCTGATTATGAAGGGCTTCCGCGATATGAATCGGTTCTTTAAAGTAGCGGTGTAAGGAAATAACGATGACGACAGAGTCCTCATCTATTTCCTGCATTGTCCGAATAAGCTCCGGTGTATCTGTTTGAATAATTGATACATTTGGCCTCAGGATATTTAATGTAAAATGGAGCCACTGGACAGGGAACTGTGATGCACCGGCTCCGATAATATATATTTTTTTTGCTTGATGTAATTGATGAGTGGCTTTATAGAATAATTCTTTATCTATTTGTTTAGCAATTCTGTCAATTTGCGCTATATCTTTTTCCATTGCTTTCTCAATCAGATGGTGATCATTAAACAGCTTCCTTTTAGCTGAAAAATAATTCCCCAGTGTACTGACACTATTTTGGTTAAAAACAAATAAGGTGATTTTCTTTTGCAGCTGCGCGTAGCCCTCAAGCCCAAGTGCATAACAGAAGCGAATAACTGTTGTTTCACTTGTGTCGGCCTTCTTTCCAACCTCAGCTGCGGAATGTGTACCAACAAAGGTTGGATTATTTAATACGAAATTCGCTACCTTTTGCTGTTTTTTTGATAAGGTATTAAAATGCATTTCAATTAATTCTTTAATTGGTTGGTCATTTTCCAAAAAGAAGTCCCTCCTTCATTTTTAAGAAAAAGAAGTTTAAACTTTTTAAAACTTTAACATAAATATAGAGGGATAACAAGTAATTTTCAGAAAAAATAATATAGAGTTATTATTATGACAGCGTATCCAGATGCTGATGAATTATGAGGAAAAGGGCAAATTCAGGTTAGTAGAAGTTTTATTTTTAATAAAGATGTATTTTTTCAAGGTTAATTAATATTTATTACATGATGGGTAAGGTTAGACAGAAGTCAGATTCATTTTAATTCTAGGAGTGAAGTGTTTAATCTTTCCGTTTTTCGGTTAAAGGAACATAGTTATACCAGAAGATAGCAGACAAAAAAATAGAGGTGAAACTAATTTGAGTGAAACAACAGAATATATCGGTCTAATAACTGCACCTGGTTATCCAAAAGAAATAGGAGCAAGGCTGCAAAATGAATTGCCATCATTGCTGGATTATTATGTAAAAGAAGAAGTAGAATGGAAAATTGATTATATAGAAGATCCCTTGCTCGGCGGGGGAGCAAATTCTAAAGAAATACTGGAGGCAACAAAGGAAAAGAAAGAGGAGAAGGAATGGGATTATGCGGTCTGTCTGACGGACATTCCATTGTTTATAGAAAATCGAATGATTGTGGCTGAGGCAAATGAGGATGAAAATATAGCGCTGATTAGCATGCCCAGCTTTGGCTCTACCTTTATGATCAGGCGTTTGCGGGAATCTATCATGCAGCTCGTTAATGAAATGTACTATGGGAGCTCAGAGGAGAGCCGGGAGCGTTCTGCATTGCGTATTGAGTCAAAGAGAAGCAAGCATAAAGGGATTGATGTGGATGATTCGAAAAATCTAATGACGAGCAGATTTCTTGGCTGGCTGTCTCCGCTTAAGCGTGAAACACCAAATGATGGGGAAGAGGAATACCTGGATGTGCGTTTTACAGTCGGACGCAGAGGAAGTATTTCTATCCGTTTATTGGCTGGAATGGTACGAGCCAATCGGCCCTGGTCTCTGTTTCCGTCGTTTATGAAAATCCTGATCATTGCTTTTGCTACGGGTTCTTATGCACTTGTTTTTCCAACCCTGTGGCTATTAAGCGAGCATTATACGATTTTCAGAATGTGTTTGCTTACTGTCTTTTCTATATTGGCGATGACAGTATGGATTATTTTGATTCATCGGTTATGGGAGAGGAAGCGGGATCAGAATATCAGCTATGTGCGAAGGCTGTATAATGCGACGACATTTTTTACTTTATTGATTACGGTGTGTATTTACTATGTCATGCTGTTTGGTTTATTCCTTGTCGGTGTATTTGTTTTTATTCCAATGGGGATGCTGGAGGATCAGCTTACGGGGACCCCAGGGCTAAGTAATTATTTCTATATTGCCTGGATTGCTGCCAGTGTGGCTACAGTTATTGGTGCGCTGGGTACAGCGTTAGAGGATGAAGATGTTGTGCTGAATGCGACTTATGGCTATCGGCAGCGTCAGCGCCAGGAGCGGTTGAAAAAGGAAAGGGAGAAGGAAGAGGAGGAGAATAAGGAGAAAGAATCATTTACCAACTAACATAAAAAGGAAGAACAGCTTTTCTGTCATGCTGTTCTTCTATTTCTTTCTAATAATTGACCTCCTGCATAATAATGGAGCACATCAGCAGTGCAAATTTATTATGCAGGAGGTTCTTTGGTTTAAATAAGGAGGATACAGGGCTCCTCCTAAGCGCTGCTTGTTAATTAATTTTTATTTCTTCAGCTGTTCCATCTTCCACTCACTAAACTTTCTGAGAATAATATCAAAAACAATATAGAACGGCAGAAAGCTCGAGTTGTCCACTTTATTATACAGATAAAATGGTGTGCTGTTTACATAGATATTAAACATTGCGTTTTGAGCAAGTAAATTATTACGCAATGTTGTTACGCTGATATATTTAATATTTCTTGTTTTAATCATATGAATGATTTCATCCAGGTTTTTCGATTCTCCAGATAAAGAAATAATAAATAACAGATCGTCCTTATCAATTTCCCCAAGTCCATCTGTAAAGTCCCGCTCACTTCGCATTACCTGGGATTTCTTATGGAGCGACCATAATTGCCTCTGTACATCATTGGCTAAATCCAGCTGTGCCGTTCCTGTGCCGTAAATATAGATATAAGGAGCGCGATCAATCAGCTGATTTAGCTGGTAAAAGTCCAGCTGCTCCATGTACTTCATTGTCTGCTGTATATCCTGGTTGAGCAGCTCCATTAAATCCTGAGTTGTCTCTTCGGTGAAACTATTTAATTTAATATAAGATTTTAAATCGCTATAGCCATCTAAACCTATCTTTCTGGTAAGGCGATGGATGGAAGAGATGGAAGTATGAGCATAGTTAGCCAGATCCTGAATTTTCATCGTCTTCATTTCATCAATATGTTCATGAATCGTTTTAATAATATGTAAGTCGTTCTCATTTAAATCATCAAAGTATTGGTTTACCAGTTTATCTAAAATCATCTCGTTCACCCCTTCTGCTGAAAATATTTTCGTTCTATGAAAATATAATCTAATGTTACTATGCTATTTCTAAACACGTCAAACCTATTGGAATTTGTAAGCGCTGCCTATATATTGGAATTACAGATTAAGACGAAGGAGTTTTTGTTTATGAATGCAATTAAGCGGTTTGGCAGTGCGATGATTGTTCCTGTTCTTTTATTTGCGTTCTTTGGTATTGTTGTCGGACTTGCAACTTTATTTAAAAATCCGGCTATCATGGGGAGCATCGCTGAAGAGGGTACGATGTGGTATAACATCTGGTCGATTATTGAAAGTGGAGGATGGACAATTTTTGATCATATGGAGCTGGCTTTTGTTATTGGGCTGCCCATTTCACTTGCTAAGAAAGCGCAAGCACGTGCAACACTTGCGGCGTTGATGGTTTATCTGGTTTTTAACAATTATATCAATGCTATTTTAACCCTTTGGCCATCTACCTTTGGAGTAGATTTATCCCAGGGAGTTGAAAACTTAACAGGTGTAAAAGAGATTGCAGGTATCCCGACTTTGGATACAAATATTATTGGTGCTATTGCAATATCAGGCATTGTCATTTGGATTCACAATCATTTTTATGATAAAAAATTGCCTGAAATGCTGGGAATTTTCCAAGGCCTTGTATTCGTTACCATTATTGGCTTTTTTGTAATGATCCCTTTTGCTTTTCTTATTGCATTTGTATGGCCGTATGTGCAGCAGGGAATCGGCTCATTACAAGGATTCATTACACAGGCTGGTTATCTCGGTGTCTGGCTATTTCATTTCCTGGAACGAGTTTTAATTCCAACGGGTCTGCATCATTTTATCTATACACCGTTTGAATATGGACCGGCAGCTGTCAATGAAGGGTTAAAGCCATACTGGATTACCCATTTAAATGAATTTGCTAACTCAACAGCAGCCTTAAAGGATCTCTATCCATATGGATTCTTAATGCATGGAAACATTAAAATGTTTGGCTGTTTAGGTATTGCCCTCGCCATGTACTATTCAACACCTAAAGAAAACAGAAAGAAAGTACTTGCGTTAATATTGCCGGCTACATTAACAGCAGTATTTGCAGGCATTACCGAACCGCTTGAATTTACATTCTTATTTATTGCGCCATACCTATTTGTTATCCATGCGCTTCTTGGAGCGACAATGGTGACGATTATGAACATGTTTGGTGTCGTTGGCATGATGGGCTCCGGCTTTATTGAGATAGCTGCATTGAACTGGATTCCGCTCTCTTCCAATCATGGAGGAATTTATATAGTCCAAGCTATTATAGGGTTTATTTTTGTAGCATTGTACTTTGTCATATTCAGATGGCTTATTGTTAAATTCGATATTCCATTGCCAGGCCGTAAAAACGAGAAGGAGGTTAAATTATACACAAAACAGGATTATCAAAATGCGAAACATGATGGTAATCATGCAGAGGAAGCTCCTAAATATGATTCTGAGTATGAAGAGAAGGCGGTCTATTACTTAGAAGGACTTGGCGGCAAAGAAAATATTAAAGATGTTACAAACTGTGCAACACGACTGCGTGTGACAGTCAATGACCCTGATTTGGTCAAAGGAAATGATTACTTTACAAATAATCAAATGGCGCACGGAATAGCTCAAAGCGGTCAAAGTATACAGGTGATTGTTGGCCTGAGTGTACCGCAAGTAAGAGATTATTTTGAAGCGAAACTTTAAACATATATGAGGAGGAGTTTTATTATGAAAAAGTTTAACATTACCATTGCTGGAGGCGGAAGTACATTTACACCGGGAATTATTTTGATGCTGTTGGATTATCTGGATGAGTTCCCGATTGATACGATTAAACTCTATGATAATGATGGGGACAGACAAAAAACGATTGCAGATGCTTGTGAGATTTTATTAAAAGAACGTGCACCGGAAATAAGCTTACTGGCCAGCACAAATCCTGAAGAAGCATTTACTAACGTAGACTTTGTCATGGCACATATTCGTGTCGGCAAATATGCCATGCGTGAACAGGATGAGAAAATCCCATTGAAGCATGGGGTTGTAGGGCAGGAAACATGCGGTCCAGGCGGAATTGCTTATGGTATGCGTTCCATCCCGGGAGTGCTGGAATTGGTAGACTACATGGAAAAGTATTCCCCAGAAGCCTGGATGTTAAATTATTCTAACCCGGCAGCTATTGTTGCAGAGGCAACACGTAAATTAAGACCAAACTCTAAGATCTTAAATATTTGTGATATGCCAATTGGTATTGAAGAATTGATTGCGAAAAACTTAGGGTTATCATCACGTAAAGAGATGGAAGTAGATTACTATGGATTGAATCACTTTGGCTGGTGGACAGATATCCGTGACAAGCAAGGAAACAGCCTGATGTCCAAAGTGACAGAGCATGTGAGTCAGCATGGTTACGCAACGGATGGAACGTCTGAATTGGAACAGCAGGAGAGCTGGAACAGTACACTTAAAAAAGCAAAGGATGTTCAAGTGCTTGATCCTTCAACAGTACCAAACACGTATTTAAAATACTATCTGTATCCAGACTATGAAGTTGCTCATTCCAATAAAGAATATACACGTGCTAATGAAGTAATGGCAGGCCGTGAGAAATTTATTTTTGGTGAGTGCCGGGATATTATCGAGAAAGGTTCAGCGGAGGAAACAAAGCTGACCATCGATGAGCATGCTTCTTACATTGTTGACTTGGCAAAAGCGATTGCCTTTAATACAAAAGAACGTATGCTGATGATTGTAGAGAACAATGGGGCAATTATTAACTTTGACCCGACAGCAATGGTGGAGGTTCCTTGTATCGTCGGCAGCAAAGGGCCGGAAAAGCTGGTTGTAGGTGAAATACCGAGATTCCAAAAAAGCCTGATGGAACAGCAGGTTGGCGTGGAAAAATTAGTAGTAGAAGCGTTTGAAGAAGGCTCTTATCAAAAATTATGGCAGGCTATCACTTTATCTAAAACTGTGCCGAGTGCAAAAGTAGCAAAAGATATTTTAGATGACTTAATCGAGGTGAATAAAGCATTCTGGCCGGAGCTGAAATAGATTTTTTAAACAGTGCAATATGGGTGAAACTGCTCATATTGCACTGTTTGTTTGATTTCCAGATATACCTTTAAATGAAGCTGTGCGTCTCTTACCTTTTTAACCAGTTTCCGGGATATAAAAATGAATCAGGCAGCATATATTCCATAATATAGCAATCTTGACATCCCAATCCAACATGCTATGCTTCTCATTAGAGACAGACATTAAAAAGAGAGTTACTAAGGGGGATTTTGTAATTGGGAAAGAAAGTCTATGAAACATCGCCTAAGAAAAATAGATTCAGTAAAAAGAAAATCCTGCTCAGCATATTTGGATTTATTGTTATTCTTGGACTTGCTGCGTTTTTGTTTGTAAACGGGTACATAAATAAATCCCTTCCGATAACAGAAGGAACAGTAGAGCTTTCTGTACTTGAGAATGAAGTTACGGTTATAACGGATGAAGACGGAGTACCGCATATTCAGGCGGATAATGCCCGGGATTTGTATATTGCGCAGGGATACATCCAGGCAGACCGGCGGATGTTTCAAATGGAGCTCTCGCGAAGACAGGCTTCGGGAATGTTGAGTGAAGTGATTGGCGAGGATGCTGTCAATCAGGATAAATATTTCCGGACACTCGGTTTAAGACGTGCTGCAGAGGAATCCTATGAGGTTTATTCTGAAGAATCCATAGAAGTTCTGGAGGACTTTGCTACAGGTGTAAATGCTTATATAGAGGAAGCGAAGGCAAATAACAGCTTACCAATTGAATTTAAATTAATGGGGTTTGAGCCGGAGGAATGGACGCCGGTGGATTCATTGACGATAGGAAAATTTATGGCATTTGATCTTGGCGGACATTGGGAACAGCAGGCCTTTAATTATTATCTGCTCAATGAATATGATGAGGAAAAAGCATATGAATTATTCCCGGCATACCCAGAAAACAGACCGGCAATTATTAAAGAGGAGGAGCTGGATATTGCGGCAAGCTTTGAGGATGCAATTATTCCTCATCCTTTTAATGGCAGTAATAACTGGGTTGTCAGTGGTGATAAAACAGCGTCAGGGATGCCTCTTTTGGCAGATGATCCGCATCTTGGACTGGCTACTCCATCCATTTGGCTGCAAATGCATTTGGAATCAGAGGATGGGCTGAATGTGAGCGGGGTTATTTTCGCCGGTGTGCCTGGGATTATTCTTGGTCATAATGATCAGATAGCATGGGGCGTAACCAATACGGGTCCAGATGTACAGCAATTATATATTGAGAAGCGGAATCCGGATAATGCTAATGAGTTTTTATATGAGGATGAGTGGGAAGAGGCTGCAATCATTGAGGAGCCGATTAAAGTAAAGGATGGAGAAACGATTCATTATGAAGTGACAGAAACGCGCCATGGACCTGTTATTTCAGAGTTTGCTGAAGATACCGGGAAAGAGACGGTACTTTCTTTAAGATGGACAGCGCTTGATGCGAGTACGGAATTAGAGGCAATTATGGAGATGAATCGTGCAGCTGATTGGGAGGAATTTGAAGAAGGTCTGGAGAAGTTTCTAGTTCCGGCACAAAATTTCGTGTTTGCATCTCAGGATGGAACCATTGCCTATAAAGCAAATGGTAAAATCCCGATTTATGAGGATGGAAAAGATGCTCTATTACCGTTAAACGGCTGGGAAGCAGAGAATGATTGGCAGGATTTTATCCCATTTGATGAGCTTCCTGCTGTTGTGAACCCGGAGAAAGGCTTCATTGCAACTGCCAATAACAAAATTGCGCCGGATAGCTACTCTTATCATATCAGCAATGTGTGGGCGCAGCCATATCGCTATGAACGGATTGAGGAAGTGCTGGAATCCGGAGATAATTTTACAGTGGAAGATATGCAGAATCTGCAAATGGATCAGACGGATTTAAGAGCACGGGAATTTGTTCCTTTCTTTCAGGAAACTTTGAATGATGCGGAATTGACAGAACAGGAACAAGAAGCTCTAAAGCTGCTGGCAGATTGGAACTTTACAGCAGATAAAGATAAGCCGCAGCCGCTGATTTTTGAGCATTGGATGCAGGAGATTCAAAATGAAATCTATGAAGGGAAAATCCCTGATACGATGAGAAGCTTATTTTCAACAGAGTCCCAATCGATAGATAATATGCTGCGATTGGCTAGAGATGGAGAGCAGTCGATCTGGCTGGGTGAAAATGGCGGGGTAGAAAATGTATTGCATGGATCTTTGCAAGCAGCCTTAGAAAAGCTGGCAGAAGATTATGGAGAGGATATGGCGGCCTGGACATGGGGCGACTACCATCAGGTTGAATTCAATCATCCATTATCAGGAGTCAGCCCATTTTTAGCATTTTTCTTTAATAATGAAGATGCTATACCAGTTGGAGGAAGTAGTGTGACACCAATGGCTGCCAGTTATAATTCCAAAACAGGTGTAGTAGATCACGGCGCTTCCTGGCGCTTTGTGATAGATGCCGGAGATATGAATGCAGGATATCATATTGTCGGGCCTGGGCAGGACGGACATTTCAGAAGTGAGTGGTATCATGACCAGATGAGTGATTGGGTTGATGGGAATTATCATGAAACGAGGATGGATAATGCGGAAGGTTTGGAATTGAAGCTGATGCCGCAGAAATGAATAGATGAGGATGAAAAATAATGGTTTTCCGCATGCAGTTTAAGGCGGGAGTCATTATTTTTTATTTTCAGATATAGACCAAAAAACGTTTGTGGTTTTTAATAACTTGTTTATTAGATAACGGTATAGTTATAATGGCTCGATTTATAAAAATGATGAAATAAATTACATGCTTTGTAGTATAATTGTATCAGGTCATTAGTTTCAGTTTATGAACTGATATAAATAATTACCCTATGCTTTTATAGGGAGAAAGGAGAGAAGAATGGAGATTTGGCCAATATTTTTGCTCGTGGCAGGTCTGGTGGCATTTCTTGTTTATTTATTCGTAGTGGTCAACAGGTTATTTTTTATAAAAAAAGAAGCAATTACATTTGGTACAGCAAGTTTATTATTCATTAGTTTTATTTTGGTAGCGAGCAGTTTTTATATGGTTTTGACAGAGAAAAATGGCGTTTTTCCAATTGAGAACATGGTTTTGTCTAAAACGGAGCAACTGGATGCAGATGGGGGAAAGATACAGGAGCTGACAAGTGGTAACAATAAAATGAAAGCGGATTCGTTAGAGGCGTGTCTGCAAAGTGAAAGAACAGATATGCTTTTTGAAGAATCCCCTTTCCAAATAATAGATGTTTCTTTGTTAGAAGAATTGGAAGATCAGAAAGGTAGCCTATTTACAGAATCAAATATATTAGCCAGGTTTTCTTTAGGGGAGGACGATTTTATCATAATGGAAAGCTTCGAAGGATTTCCTGCGGAACAATCCGAGCTTGATATGCTGGATAAAGATGCTCTTAAGTCTTGTTTATCTGAAGCTGATGAAATGGAATAGTTATCGAGGATTACATATCAGAATGATCTGTATATGCATTCTGATATGTAATCTCAATTATTCCTCTGAAACAACCAGCTCCGTCTCCACCTCATCAAATTGCTTGATAACCTCTTGATCCACCTTTTGATCTGTTACAACATAATCAATCTCATCCAGCCCGGCAATATTCACCGTAACATTCTTTCCAAATTTGGAGCTGTCCGCAGCAACATAGACCTCATGGGAAAGCGCAACAATCTTTTTGCGGGCAAGGGCCTCCTCCACGTTATAATCCGAAATCCCCTTATCCATCGTAATTCCGCTTGCACAGATAAAGGCTTTCTGGATGTTTAATTGATGAAAGTTAAATAAGTAATCATAGGTTACAACAGATCGCTCCTTTTTTCTGACCTTTCCGCCTATTACAATGAGTTCAATAGCACTGTTCATTAATTCCAGGATGACAGGAACAGAGTTTGTAATGACTGTCAGATTCCTTTTTTCCTTAATATATTTTGCAATTTGATAAGTCGTCGAGCCACTGTCTAAATAAATGCAGTCCCCATCCTCAATAAATGCATCACATTTTTTTGCAATGGCAGTTTTCTCGTCCAAATGGGTGATCATCCGCTCTTCCATGGATGCTTCGCCAAACTTAGGCTCGACCAATTTAATGCCTCCATATATCTTTTTAAGTTTTCCTTGTTCAGCAAGAGCATTTATATCTCTGCGCAGTGTGTCTATTGAGATACCTAATTCTTCCCGAAGCTCTGGCATCTTCATCACTTTTTTAATCGTTAATAAATCAATCATTTTCTTCTGTCTCTCAACTGGAAGCATTTTATCCTCCTCATATAACGTTTTGATTGGATTATTCTTTATACCAAGTTTACGGGCAATTTGCAGTATAATCAATCTATTTACATAAAATTTAGAATGAATCATGCATAAATGCAAGTATATAAAATTATATTTTATGCATAAGTTATGCTTAATATATTCATAATTTACATATTCTTAACACGATAAGTGATTTATCTTAATATTCGTTTTATATGATGGAGGTAATTCAGGAGGAGGTGGTCAGTTTGTTGGAGCTACAAAATATTAGTAAACAATTCGACCAGAAAGTTGTTTTAGAAAATATTGATCTTAAGATTAACAGCGGTGAAATTGTATCGCTACTTGGACCCAGCGGAAGCGGGAAGACAACCTTATTGAATATTATCTTGGGACTGACCAGGATTGACCAGGGAAAAGTTATCTTTAATAACGAGGATTTGAGTAATGTAGATATGAAAAATCGTGGATTTAATATAGTATTTCAAGATTATGCGCTGTTTCCCCATTTAAATGCATATGAAAATATTGTTTATGGACTGCGAAATAAAAAAGATACTGCATCGGCAGAGGAAGTCAGGGAATATATTGAATTTCTGGAGCTAAAGCCGCATTTGAAAAAGAGAATTGGAGAGTTGTCAGGCGGACAGAAGCAGCGGGTTGCCTTGGCTAGAACTTTAGTTACGAAACCAAAGCTGCTGCTTTTGGATGAACCTTTAAGTGCGTTAGACGGTGTGATTAAGGAATCGATAAAAGAAAGAATTAAGTCGATTGCCAAGGAGTTTAACCTGACAACGATTATTGTGACACATGACCCGGAGGAAGCTTTAACCATATCGGATAAAATCTTGATTATTAATCAGGGAAATATTTCGCAGTTTGGCACACCATTTGAAATTATTAATCAGCCAAAAAATGATTTTGTAAAGGAATTTATTTTAAGACAGCTGCAGATTAAACGGCAAAATATCTATAATTTATTTGGTGAAAAATATGCGTAATGCAAAACCGGAAATGCGGGTTATCTTTATCATTATCTTAATACTGTTTTTTGCCTTTCTGATAGCTCCGCTGCTTGTCTTATTTTTCCGCTCATTTGTCACCGACGATGGAGGAGCAGGGTTTTCAAATTATATGGAAGCTTTGTCAAATAACACATTAATCAGTGCAATAGGCAATAGCATCAAGGTTTCAGGGGCTACAGCCATTATTACTACGATGCTGGCATTTACTTTAGCATATGCCGTCAATTTTACAAGAATTTATCAGCCTTTAAAAAGTGCTGTGAAAGTTGGAATTCTCATCCCGATGCTGATTCCCACAATTACTTACGGGTTTGCAATTATGTACACCTTTGGAAATCAGGGATTATTGACAAAGCTTTTTGGGAGAAATTTATTTGAAATCTATGGATTTAACGGACTGCTGATTGGATATGTTATCTATACGTTGCCGGCAGCGTTCCTGCTAATCCATAATTCTTTCAAATATATTGATAAGAAATTTATCATTGTGTCTAAGCTGATGGGGGACAGGACATTAAGGAGTTTTCTGAACACCGTTGTCCGTCCATTATTAGGAGCTTTGGGAGGAGCATTTGTTTTATCCTTTATCCTCAGCTTCACAGATTTTGGGATACCAGCATCCGTAGGCGGGACATATGACGTTGTTGCAACGCAGCTTTATCAGGCAATGCTTGGTTCGATTCCGGACTTCAGTCAGGGTGCTGTGATTGCTGTAATGATGTTATTTCCGGCAGTCGCAGGTGTTATTCTATTGAACTATCTCGAAAGATTTAATTTTCATTATGATAAGTTCAGTGAAACAGAACTGACACCAAGTAAATTCAGAGACAGTTTTTTTGGAGTTACCTCTGCTGTTGTTCTGCTGGCAATGCTTTCTGTGTTTGTGGTAATGTTCATTGCGCCATTTGTGACGGCTTTCCCTTACGATTTAAGCTTTACATGGCAGCATATTACAGGTATCTTCCAATCGAATGATCTGGTATCGGTTTACAGAAATTCACTTATTGTGGCGGTATTAACTGCTGTGTTAGGAACGATTATTACGTACGGATCAGCGCTTCTTAATGCACGTACACCGATAAAAGGGAAACAAACTGTAGATATTTTTTCGATGATTACCAATACAGTTCCTGGTATGGTGCTGGGATTATCCTATCTACTGCTTTTTAATGACAGCAGTTTAAAGGGAACCTTTATCATTATTGTTTTATGTAATATCATGCATTACTTTACAACACCATATTTAATGGCAAAAAATGCTTTAACAAAGATGAATCCGGACTGGGAAACTTCAGGGGAATTACTGGGGGATAACTGGATTAAAACGGTCTATCGTGTTATTTTACCGAACTCTGTATCTACGGTTTTAGAGATGTTCAGCTACTATTTCATCAATGCGATGGTAACAATCAGCGGCGTTATCTTCCTGGTATCTGCCCAGACCACTGTTGTAGCAAGCAAAATTAATGAACTGCAGCATTTTGCAAAGTTCAATGAAATATTTGTTTTGTCCGTACTGATTTTCTTAACCAATTTATTGGTCAGAGCTGTGTGTGATGCTCTTCAGAAAAGAGCTGCAATCTATAAAAAGTGAGGGAAAAACATGTTGAAATCAATGAAAAAGTCAATCATAGGAGCAGGAATTGGTTTAGCGTTTGTCTTAGCAGGATGCGGTACTCAAAGCAGTGATGATGTCGTCATTTATACCAATGCAGATGAAGAAGCAACGTCAGCAATGGAGGCTGCATTAGATGATGCAGGCTATGAAGGGGAATATATTTTGCAGTCTCAGGGGACATCTGAATTAGGAGGTAAACTGCTGGCAGAAGGAGACAAAATTGAAGCAGATGTAGTAACCATGAGCTCTTATTTCCTGGACAGTGCCCAGGAACAGAATGATATGTTTGAAGATTTAACTTATGAAACAAGTGCACTCGAAGAACATCCTCCATATTATACCCCGATTTTGGGAAATACAGGTGCCATTTTTGTAAATACCGAGGTACTGAAGCAGCATGGATTAGCAACTCCAGAAAGCATTGCTGACTTAGCAAAGCCTGAATACGAAGGACTTGTATCGATTCCAAATATTGATGATTCTTCGACAGCATGGCTGATGGTACAGGCAGTAATCAGTGAGTATGGAGAAGAAGAAGGGAAAGAAATTTTCCAAAAGCTAATCGCGAATGTAGGACCGCATCTGGAGAGCTCTGGTTCCGGTCCAATCAGCAAGGTGCAGGCCGGAGAAGCGGCTGCCGGTTTCGGGCTTAGGCATCAGGCAGTTGTAGCAAAAGAATCAGGAGCACCAATTGCCTTTGTTGATCCGACAGAAGGGAACTTCTCACTAATGGAAGCAGTAGCAGTAGTGAAAAAGGATAATGATGAAAAAACGCAGAAGGCAATGGATATGGCAGAGGTTATCTCGACAGACGCAAGAGAAGAGCTGTTAACCTACTATCCTGTCGCTCTTTATGAAGGAGAAACAGTTGACGAGGCACATAAACCCGCACATTCCAAAACATTTGAACAGCCGCTAGATGTAGAGTTATTGGAACAGCACCAGGAATTCTTTCATTCAGCAAAATAAGTGGCAGGATGAGGCTATTAAAATGTTTTTATCGGAATCTTTAAACCTTCCTATTTTATAAAAAGGAGCGATATATTTTGGAACAATATAAACTATTAACACCAGGTCCATTAACAACAACGGCCGCAGTGAAGGAGGAAATGCTCTTTGATCGCTGTACATGGGATCAGGATTACAAGAAGATTACCCAGAAAATCCGGGCGCAGCTGCTTGATTTGGCGAAAGCTTCCCCAGAGGATTATACAGCTGTACTGATGCAGGGAAGCGGTACATTTACTGTTGAATCTGTCATGACAACTGCAATAAGTAAGAAGGAAAAAGCATTAATTATCACGAATGGTACCTATGGGGAACGAATTGTAGAAATGGCTGATTATATCGGTTTAAATTATAAGCATTACAGTGTGGCATATAATGCTTATCCTGATGAATTGGAATTAAGGTATATTTTAGAAAATGATTCTGCGATTACCCACCTGGTAATGGTGCATTGTGAAACAACAACAGGTATATTGAACCCGGTTGAAATGATTTCCCGACTTGCTAAGGCCTATCAGAAGACACTGATTGTTGATGCAATGAGCAGTTTCGGCGGTGTAGAAATGGATATTCCAGATCTGGGCATCGATTATTTAATCAGTAGTGCGAATAAATGCATCCAGGGGGTGCCGGGCTTCGGTTTTGTCATTGCAAGGCTGAACAAACTGCAGGCTTGTGAGGGAAATGCAAGCAGTCTTTCCTTAGATTTATATGATCAGTGGAAGACAATGAATAAGGATGGGAAATGGCGTTATACTTCGCCGACTCATGTGGTAGCAGCATTTTCTAAAGCAATTGATGAATTAATTGCAGAAGGAGGGATTCCGGCAAGATTTCAGCGTTATCAGCGTAATAATCAGCTGCTGCGGGAGGGCTTGGAAAAGCTGGGATTCCGAGCTTATATAACGAATAAGAGACAGTCGCCGATTATTACGACATTCCTGTTCCCGGAAGACACGTTTGTATTTGAAGATTTTTATCATTATGTGAAGGAAAGAGGCTTTGTTCTTTACCCAGGCAAGCTGACAGAAATCGATACGTTCCGGATCGGCAATATTGGAGAAGTCTATGAAGAAGATATAGAAAGATTATGCAATGTAATCCAAGAATATATAGGAGTGGTGGTTAAATGAGTAAAGTAGAAGGCGTCATCTTTGATTGGGCAGGAACAACAGTTGATTTTGGCTGTTTCGCCCCGGTAAATGCATTTGTTACGGTATTTAAAAAGGCAGGAATAGAAGTAACTATTGAAGAAGCAAGAGAGCCGATGGGACTGACGAAGATTGATCATATCCGGACAATGCTGTCTATGCCGAGAATTTCAGCTTTATGGAAAAAGGAATATGGACGAGAGTTTACGGAGCAGGATGTAGAGAACTTAAATGCTGATTTTGAAACTGCTCTCCTGGAAACATTGGCAGCATATACAGATCCAAAGCCAGAGGTATTGGAAACGATAGAGCAGTTAAGGAAGCAAGGCTTGAAAATTGGCTCCAGCTCAGGCTATACGCAAAAGATGATGGAAGTGGTTGTTCCAGAAGCGGAGAAAAAAGGATATCGGCCGGACTTTTATATTACCGCTGACGGAACAAGTGGATTGGGACGAGCATATCCATATATGATTTATCGGAATATGGAAGCTTTGAAACTCACAGCTGCCCGCTATGTGGTTAAGATTGGAGATACTGTTCCAGATATAGATGAAGCACTAAACGCAGAAGTCTGGTCTGTAGCGGTCGTTATCGGCAGCTCGGAAATGGGATTAAGTGAAGAAGAATTTCATGCGTTATCAGAACCAGAGCAGGAGGAATTGATTAGTGGAATAGAGAGGACTTTTATAGAGCATGGAGCTGATTTTACGATCCGGACTCTTGGGGAGCTGCCTGGAATTATTGAGGAAATTGACCAGCGGCTTGAGAAATAAGTACATTCTTTTTTTGCAAAATAATGTATTTGTATTTTATGATGAAAATAGCTGTGCTGTACTTTTTACAAAGTATCAGGTACAGCTATTTATTTGTTTTAAGCATCAGCCTTTTAAAACACATCTTTATCAACCTGTACTTGATTGCGGCCGCTCTCTTTAGCGATATACAACGCTTTATCAGCTCTATTCAGGAGTTCTTCCAGCGTGAATTCTCCAGCCGGCAGGTTAGTTCCCGCTACTCCCATACTGATGGTAATAGTGATAGACCCGTCTTCAATGGAAAATAGATGTACTTCTATTTTTTTTCGAATCATTTCAGCTAATTGCAGTCCTTCTTCCACACTTCTTCCAGGCAGAGCGAGTATAAATTCTTCTCCGCCATAACGGGCAAAAATACATTGTGCAGGTGTTATTTCCTGAATCCGCCGGCTTAGTTCACTTAAAACCAAATCGCCGCTATAGTGACCATACGTATCATTAACATATTTAAAATAATCAATATCAAAGAGAATCACCGTAAACTGCTTTTTCTCTTCCATGAAAGCGGATTTCGTATACTTGAAAAATGCTCTGCGGTTAAATATATTTGTTAATTCATCATAGTAAGCGAAATACTCCAATTGATTTTGCAGCTTTTTCATCTCTGTAATATCTGTGAAGATAAGCAAACTTCCACTATTTTTCTGAGAGATAGATAGGTTAGATATGCGTAAATGAAAAACATAGTTTTTTTGATGAAGTGTTTGCGTCATTTCCACAGTAAGCGGAGCGCTGGAAAGATCATATGAAAAATCTGTATCTGTAAGTCCTTTCCAAAAAGAATAAAAGTCCTGTCCATACATGTTTTTATGAATATCCGTAAACAAGTGTTTAGCAGCCTGATTAAATTCGATTAACCGCTGGGAGTCATCCAGAACAATAACAGCATCTGCTATTCTTTGGAAAATAACATCTTTGGCAACGGGGACAAGGGTAAACATAGAAGAACTGTTGATTGCCCAGAAATATAGTATGGATGTCAGCCATAAATATAGTGGAACGGAGTCAATTCCTGCAGGAGACAGCCCAGTTAAATAGAAAAAAGCAAGCAAAATCGGTATACATTGACCAAATGCTAAAATAATAATTTGTTTACGGTAAATCGGAGCTGCAGACCGAAGCTGTAATAGAGTCAGACAAAGCGCCGTGAACATACAGGCAAAGATGAACATGCCATGTATGATATACCATGGACCAATAACCAGCTCAATATAGGGTGCGCCTAAGACAGGGTGGGTATCTATTGAACGGTAATGAAGATGATGAAAATCGTTGGTAGCTACCATCGCAACTGTAACAGCCGGGATAGTAAGTAAAAGACTTGTCCGCTTAAAAGCCTTCTCCATTCCAAAATAGCGCAGAATAAATAGAAGTCCGAGTAATGGGGCAAAAGCAATCCCGATATATTGAATAACGGTCCATATTTTTATTTGTTCAAGGCTTGTTGCAAGCAGACCAAATGCAGCTGCGAAGCAATAAACTGTCACCGTGCCGGTATAAAGAATAAATATGGGAGCGATGCGTTTGTAATAATGTCTTCGGACGTAGGAGAATATAGCCAGATATAAATTAAAAACACCTGAAGCTGACATAATAGCGATATAAGCTGTGACTGTTGCTCCCATAGGCTTCCCCCGTTTTTGCTTTTATTTATCGCAGTGTAACTGGCTGGGACTGGGACTGCGATTACTCGTCCCACCGGAAACATTTACGATTACTCGCCCCATCGAAGAGCTTTTGTAAGACTCCCACTTCAAGAAATGGAGGAAACATGTTATTTCTAAGTGGGAGATCCAACAGCCAGTAACAGCCCGATTGGTTCAACTAACCCTCAGTGGAGGATGAAAGAAAACCCTACTGAGGGAAGTTTCACTTTATATAATGTAGCATAAATGTGCGGAAAGGAGGAGGATTTTATATTCGTTTATGGAGAATATTTCGGAAAATATCAGATAGTATTACCTATTTTTTCTAAGGAATGTTAAATACGCTTTAGTTTCTCGTGGCAATTATGTAAAAAATTTAGAGTTTTTTCAATCCTATTTACAATTAATAGGCATTAAGCTACACTATAGAAGATAATTAAAATTTCTATAATTTAAAATTTTTACATAAAAATAGTATGCAGAAAGGATCGAATTAGAAGTAGCTAGTTGAAGTTATAATGATTTTTAGCAAAGCAGGTAATTATGATTCAAGCTCCAGTCTTACCAGAAAAAGCCTGCCACCCAGACTCCATAAATTGTGGTGACTTCCAGGTTGCTGCACTCCACGACGTGAGCGGTTCTCACCATTTATCATTCAGTACTTTTTAAACGCATATTAAAATGCATTCATTAATTTGTATCAAAAGGGGAATTATGAATGACTATATCCATGATAATACATGAATTTAAAATGATGCTCCGAAGCAAAAAGAATGTTTTATTTATTATCGCATTGATTAGTCTTATCGTTGCTTATTGTTTTTTAATTTTACCTAATAGGGAAACAGCTGATTCCTTTGATATAGAAGAGAAGGAGGCTGAAATGGAGAACTTGGGAGCTATGCGGCAGGGGATGATTGATAGAGGAGGAACCGGCTTCAATCGTATGACCGGAACCCCATATGCCCAAAATACATATGAATTTCAAGTGAAAAGCCGGCTGGTGCATGCTTTCAAAGACCAGAATTTCCACCGTTTTGTTCAATTGAAAATGAAAGAAAACGATTATGACACGCGTATAGCAAGTCTGGATTGGAATCTGATTGCCGATGCGCCTTATCCAAGTCTGGATATGGAACGTAATATTGAATTAACAAAGCTTCGTTATCAAGGTTATTTAGATGCAGACGTATCGATTACATATGAAATGATTGAACAAAAAACAGCCTTGCAGACGTCTGTGAAATTTATCCTTGATACGACTGCTGCTATCCTACTATTTTGTGCAATTTATTTCAGCAGTGACATGATAACGAGGAATAAAGAACATCGCAGTGTCTTGCAGGGAGTACCGGTTGGCTGGTATCGTCTGATTAATGTGAAGTCATTCGTTGCTTTCCTGTATACACTTGTCATTTTGCTTGGATTATTCCTGCTGGCAATGCTTCTGATTGCTATCCAGAATGGCTTTGGTTCGTTCAAGCTGCCGGTGCCGATTACATTGCCGAGCTCACAGCCGGATGATTATATGGGCTACCGGTTCAGTGAATTTGATAACATGACGATTGCAAAATTTCTACTTTTGTCACTGGGCATTATCCCGGTTCTTATTTACCTGTTCATCCGGTTAAATGCTATTTTCAGTCTATTATTTAAGAACCCCTGGATTGTTATCATGGTCAGTACAGTTCTTCTGTTTGTGGAGAGAATCTACTATTCCAGGACAACAACAGAGCTTTTTGGAATCGATCTGAGTTATTTCCCGCAGACCTATTTTGATTTTGGACGGGTCATTTCCGGTGAAAAATATTACTTGATACATTTAGAGTCCATTACCTATCAGCAGGGGATTATTGTCTTGTTAAGCAGCATTGTCGTACTGGAAATCATTCTGTTTGTAATTTCCCGAGCGATAAACAAACGTAAATTTTATCGCAAAGCGGCATAATTGGAAGATATGTTCATCGGACAATGATGAAATCACACTAGCCGGAGAGGATAATTCATATGTTTCGGAAATTTAGCCTTTTTGAAATCAAGCTATTATTGAGAAATCGGAAAAGCGCCTTTATCGCTCTATTTCTGCTGCTCTTCTTCCCTTTGTTTTTTATGTACTATAGTCAGGAGGAGCCGGAAACCTTAACAGAGCAGAAAAGAGCAGAAACACAGGCCTCCTATGCCATTTTTTATCATCTCGATCAAAAGCGTCATGATATGCCAGAGGTAGCGGAGGTATATGATTATCATACACAAATTCAAAGTCTGCTCGGTATGCAGGTGTGGAATATTGGCAGCGGAAAAGATGGAGAGCAATACGTTGAAGACGGGCTTGAGATTAATCAATTAAGACTGAAGGTGCATGAGTTAGGAAATGAAGGTATTCCAGATTATTTAATCATTCCAGAGGAAGAAATATTAAAGGAAAATGCATTGCTGGAGTATATTAAACAGAACGATTTACCAATTGATTCAGAATCATTTATGACCAACAATTATTTTGCAGATGCCTTTGCAATGGTGTCCGGTCTGGTGTTTTTGGTTATTATGTTAATAAGCGGGAATGAATTACTTGTTTATGAGCTGAAGCACCAGTCAGTGATGCGCGGCTTACCTTTAGCATTTATGCGGAAGGTAACAAGCAAGATTATGGTTTATGGCATATTTATTTACTTGCTTCTTCTCCTCGGATTTTCGATAGGCAGTCTGTATCTATCGTCGAAAATGGAAGGAAATGAATTCTCCTTTCCCATACTTATCTATCAAAATGAGGAATATACAGCGATTTCAGCCAGCCAGTACCTTCTTTATCTCTTTTTAGGGATGGCTCTGGTTATCATTCTCTTATTATTGCTATCTATTTTGTTAAACATGCTTTTCAAGAATGCTTTTGCAAATATACTGGTCGGCCTCGGTATTTATCTATTACCTGATATTGCAATGGCTGCCGGGTTCAATTGGAACTTCTTGCATCCAGTTAAATTTATTGATATGAGCAAGGTCCTGTCCGGTGAACTTGCTGTTGAACTGGAGAACAGCTTTATTGATTATTGGAATGCAATGGCTGTATTAGGTGGTCTCAGTCTACTCTTAATCGGTGTAATTTATGCTATTAATAAAATTAATTACCAGAGAGTGCCTAAGGATATGCCGCTGGAAAAAACATTCTAAAATAAACAAAGAGAAAAGAGGTTTATCATGCTGAAGCTGAAAAATATTTCTGTAAGCTATAAAGATAAAGTAGTATTAGATAACCTTTCACTTACGGCAGAAAGCGGAGAAATCATCGGTTTAGTAGCTCCAAATGGAACTGGGAAGACAACCTTATTTCATGTGATTTCTAACTTCTTAAAGCCCAATAATGGTACAGTTATCTTTCATGACAAGCTGCAATATAAAACGGAAAGAAATGAAATAGCGATTCATAAGCAGCTGACGACCTTTCCGGAACAGAGAGATTTATTTGAAGAGCTGAGCGGTATAGATCATATGAAGCTGTATGCAAATATGTGGAAGGGAAGCACGGGGAATGTTCAGAAGATTTGTAAACAGCTCCATATGGAAGGGTACGTAAAAAAGAAGGTAAAAACATATTCCCTGGGGATGCGTCAGCGATTATGTTTTGCTATGGTTGCTGCTGCAGATACACCTGTTATGCTGATGGATGAATTAATGAATGGGCTGGATGTAGCGAATGTTGCCCTTATTTCAGAGTATCTGATGGAGATGAAAAAAGAAGGAAAGCTGATATTTGTAGCATCGCATTTGCTTTCCAACCTAGATTTATATGCAGATCGTGTTCTTTATTTAAAAGATGGTAATATTATTCATCAGCAGGATTTCAGCCGTGCAGATGAGAAATTTATCAAAATAGATCTATCCTCTGAGGAGTATGGAGCATTAAAGGAATCTTTGCCGGAGGACCATCTTTATATTGCGAACCATCTATGCTGTATTCCTCTTGCAAAATTGGATGAAGCTGAAAAGAATGCCTGGATTACCAGACTGTCTTCTTATGAAGATAAAGAATTAACAATTGGACCGCTCGGAACAGCTGAATACTACGAAAAATACTATCATGAAGATAGTAAGCTGTAATGCTATGAGGAAGGAGCGTGGATGTAGTGAAACAGATGTATTTCCTCATTATTGTTCTAATTTGTTTGTTTGTGCTGGCTGGATGCAGTCAAAACTCCCCTAAATCAAAGAAGGTATTAAGCTATCAGGAAAATAGTGAAATTATTGGAGAAGAAAAGGAAGAGATTATTGGAGAAATCAGTGATACGATGTATGAATCTATTGACCGCAGTAATGCAGAAGCAGAAGAAATTGTCATCGGTCCACTCCCAAGAGAGGGAGAAGAAATTACTCCACCGGAAGGCAGATACAGCATTGGTATAAGCCCCGAAGATTATTATCAATCTGGCCGCGTGCTTGTATATGATGAGGAGGATATGCTTCTGATAGAGGCGTTGGTGGATGGTTATTATGGAGTGAGCAGCATAACTGTAGATTTAAATGGTTCTCATACTGTCTATGCAGATGGAATTGACGAGCTTATCCTGATTCCAGAAGAGACAAATAGTTCCAATGAATTAACAGCGGGTATTTCGGAAGTCGGGAAAGATATTGAACCTGGAAATTATTCTGTTGTAACAGACTCGGAGTATGGAATGGGCTACCTGGAGATTTTTGAAGAAGGAGAGCAGCCGCAGGTTTTTGAAGTTTTGATTGATCCGCTGGAGCCGGATATTGATGTGGAATTGAAGGAAGGACAGAAGGTGAAGATTACCGGTTGGAATGGTTTGTATACTCTGCAGTTTGAACCGCAGTTTTAAAGAAATATTATGGGGATTTGAATGTATTCGAAGTTCTTTTTTCATAGAGAATTATTTGAAACTCTCCCGGCTAAAAAGAGTGACTGATAATAAATTTATGAAGCCGGGAGATATTGAACACTAATCCTATGAGCCTTTCAACTAACAAAAACCTTAATGGAGTGAAAAAATCACGAGACTTTGTGAGAGAAAAGCAATCATTCCTACAAAAAGGAATTTTCGTTTTATAATAATAAAAGAAGGCTGCGCTAAAAGCTCTACATGAAAAAAGCCTGACTAACTAGAAACCGAAACGGGAAAATCTTTCGCAATTAAATCATCCAATGAACAAACGCGCTGATAGTCATCTTTATATTGAATATGTGATGATTGAATCAGTATTGGTGAAGTGACACCCGCAGCTGCCGATATACGAAACAGGCTTTCACGGAGAGTAACGAGATAGTTCAATGCCCGGTAAGCCTTTTCATCGACAACAAGTGCTTTTTGTAGCTTTGGGTCTGTGGTGGCTACACCGACAGGACAGCGATTGGTATGACAGATTTGCGCCATAATACAGCCGACTGTAATCATGAATGCACGCGCAATCTGAACGAGATCTGCGCCCATACCAAGAATGACGGCAATCCGATCTGCCGTAAAAAGCTTTCCGGAAGCGATTAATTTAACGCGGTCGCGAATCCCGTACTTTTTCAATGTCTGGTCTGCAATGATAACCGCAGATTTAATGGGAAGACCAACCCGGTCTGCCAGTTCCTGAAAGGTTGCACCTGTTCCTCCTTCTGAACCATCTACCGTAATAAAATCAGGACCTGTACCGGATTCTCTCATATAACTGGCAATGTCTTCTAATGCGTCCGGGCTGCCGATAACTAATTTAATGCCAACGGGTAACCCAGTATGATTACGAATCTGCTCGATAAAAGAGAACATAGACGGAACATCATCAAATTCATGGAAGCGATTCGGACTGTTTATCTCCTGATAGGGCGCAACATTACGTATAGCAGCAATTTTTTCTGTTACTTTTTCTGCATCGACATGCCCTCCACGGGTTTTTGCTCCTTGCGCAAGCTTAAGCTCAAAAGCTTTGACCTGCGTGATTTCGCTCTTTTCCTTTAGTAAATCCCAGCTGAAATCGCCTGCTCTTGTACGGACACCAAAAAGCCCGGGACCAATTTGGGCAATGATATCTGTATTCCCGGCTAAATGATAATCAGACAAACCCCCTTCACCAGTATTCATCCAGGAGCCCCCAGCCATTCCAATCCCTTTAGACAAGGCAGAAATTGCATTTTCACCTAATGCGCCATAGCTCATCGCAGACATACCAATCAGTCCCTTTACACGAAAAGGTTCTCTACAGTGTGGGCCAATAACTACTGCATGTTTGTCGTTTAAAAGCCAGGGCTGAATTTGTTTATTCTCTAATTTTTCTTTGCGGCTTAATAAATTATCTTCTTGTACGGCGTAAATTTTTGAATCAATCTGTTTTGTATTATCTACATCTAATTCCTCCTGCTGTTTAGGAAACACAGCATTTTTTACATAAAAATCCGCCTTCTCAAAATCACGCCGGGAACCAAAGCCGATCATATTTTTATGATATTTGGCAGGCATAATAATATCGCGATAATCATCACGGGAGAATGGTTTACCAGAGGTGTCTGCATCAAATAAATACTGTCTGAGCTCTGGACCTGCTTTTTCCAGTACATATCGTATCTTGCCAAGCAGCGGGAAATTGCGCAAAATGGCATGTTGTTTTTGCTTTCGATCCTTCCAGTATATGTAGATAAATAAGACGATTGGAACAAAAATAATAGCAAAAACCAAAACGGCTAAAGAAAGCAGAATAAATATCAGAGAAGAAAATTCCATGTTGAATACCTCCTTTACTTGCTTTGCTAAAAAGATAAAGATGTTAATGAATATGGAAATTTTCTAAAGTGCTATAGTATCTTGATACCCTTTTTGAGAAGGATTACACGTATATTTTAGAGGACAGGTAATCGTAGTTTCAGGCCCATTCACAGGAGGATAAAGAGAAAAAATCCCATTGAATAAAAGCCCACTTTACCAGGAAAATTGCAGTACAACCAAAAAAGAGTATGATAAAATAAAAAACTAAAATTAATATGCGATATATATCCTAAGATAGGTATACGCATCTTAGTGTATTTTTTTCTGGATCGAAATTGGCCAATGTTCCATCAAGCGTATACTCTTGTAATATAATTATTCATTTATTAGTGTCGACCCACTGATATAAACATAAAACCATTTAGTATAGAGTACAGGAGAGATATCGAATGAAATTAAAGAGAGTGTGGGATAAGTACGCAGACGAAACCAAGTTTAATTTTTCAATTATCTCGGAATTCCTTGATGAGTTTGGCAAGGAGATGGTTTTGAAACCAGATACTGTCATTGTCTCCAGGGGTGATTTCCCGACACATGTTTACTTTATTAAAGAGGGAGTAGCTACCGGTTTAAGAGATTATGAGGATGGAAAGGACTATAATTATTTTCAGGTGGACCAGACGAACGGGAATATAGGATTGCTTGAAGTCATTTCCAGGAGGGAAAAGTATATTGCTACCATTACATGTTTAACCAAAGTTACATTAATCAAGGTTGATTCTGCAATGGTCTATCAATTAATAATGTCTGATATTTCACTATTGCGAAGGTGTTCTGTCCTGCTGGCGGAAGATTTATATAGCAGATCTGGAAATGATGGTCTGTTTTATCATTATCAGGGGATTGATCGAGTCCGGTATTATTTAACCCGATATTATGAAGATAAAGCGATGAAACAAGCAACGGATAGCATTTATATCGGTGATTATTATAAAGATATTGCCAGCCAAACAGGGATAAGTCTTCGCACTGTGGGGAGAAGTATACAAAAATTAAAAGCACTTGATGAGATAACTGGTTTAAATAGAAAATTAATGATGACAAAACAGCAGTATATTAAGATGAAACAGCATATTTGGGTTAGCGAAGATAAGTTATAACATTAACAAATACTTATATCAGGATTAAATACAGACGATTCACAAATTGGCAGGGCATATTTCCTGCTTATCCCAATGCCATTTTACTTGAATAGTGAAGATAAAAGTTACATCTGAAAGGACATTTGACCTTTCAGTTTTTTTCTATAGGAGGATATACTGGGGTTAAACATAGAGAACCTTCCAGGAAATGAGAGCGCTTTAAGTATATTCAATTACAAATCTTTGGCAAGGAGATTATCCTGGATGCCATTGATGGATATACATTATAAAATCTAATAAAAAAGGAGCAGGATGATGAAAAGAGGGATAAAGCATGATTTCTCGTTACTGGCACTGTTATTAATTCCAGTAGGTGTTTCATTGAATGTGGTAGGGTATCAACTATCAACCATTCTTAAGCTGCCTGTGTTTATTGATCAAATCGGAACCATCATGGTATCAATGATTGCAGGTCCATGGATTGGACTTTTAGCGGGACTTTTAGGGAATGTTGTTAATGGAATGCTGAATCCAATTGCAATAGGCTTTAGCATTGTGTCAGTAAGTGTTGGCCTTGTATCAGGATACTTTTCCAAATGGAGATTCTATACAAATATTTTCGGAATCATTATAGCCTGTGTTCTTTTGACCATTGTACAGGCATTTTCTGCAGCTATTGTAACTGTTTTTCTTTTTGGTGGTGTGACCGGTGCGGGAACAGATTTAATTACAGCAACATTTCTTGCAACAGGCAGGGAATTATGGAATTCCGTTGTATCTACAAATCTCATTTCAGGAGCAGTCAATACCATTATTAATTTTGGAATCAGCTGGCTGATTATCAGAAAAGTACCAGACAGATTTTTAATTAAATTAAATTACGGTGCACCTTATATTAAGAAAGAGGTGAACGTAAATGGATAGCCGCATAGGGAATTTGTATCCTTCTTCCAAATTTACTTTTATAATACTGATTATTCTGTTGAGCATGTTTGTACCCGGATTTATATTTCAGTATATGATTTTTCTATTCATCTTTCTAATAAGTCTCTTTTCAGGGACAGCGATAAAATTTTTAGCAACGTTTATGAAATCTATTCCAATTCTTATAATATTTATTTTTATCTTTCAGGTTTTTCTTATTGTGAATGAGGATTCTCAACAAATATGGGCATTTATCCATTTCTCTCAAATAGGCTTAATGACAAGTTTAACGATGACATCCAAAATCGTTGCCATCAGTTCAAGCATCATTTGGTTTTTCCAGGTCACACGAGTTAAAGATATCGTTTATGCTTTAGAGCAATCAGGTGTTTCGCAAAAGGTAACCTTTGTGATTGCTTCTACGATTCAACTTATTCCTCAGATGCTGAACTTATCTAGAACCATTGCAGATGCTCAGAAATCACGGGGAATTGAAACGGAAGGAAACCTGTTCGTCAGAGCGAAGGCATTTATTCCTATGATTGGCCCTCTAGTTCTGTCTTCTATTCAGCAAATCGAAGAAAGAGTACTTGCTTTAGAGTCACGTGCATTTTCTTCAAAAGCCAAAAAGACATCGATTTATGAGTTGAAAAAACAAAAATTCGATTATATTATCATGATATTTTGTATACTTGTTCTCATCGTGTATATTGTTTGGAGGATAAAATTATGAGTATTATATCATTAAAAAATATTAACTACACTTATCCCTTAGAAGAAAAACAGACCATCCATTCCTTTTCTCTGGACTTGGAAAAAGGATGTGTTTACGGTTTAACAGGGGCAAATGAATCCGGAAAAACAACAATATGCAATATCATCAGAGGGTTTATACCTGAGTTATATAAAGGGGAATTGACTGGAGAGGTTATGATAAAGGGGAAAAATATCAATGATTATAACATTGGTGATCTGGCAACTATTATTGGTTATTCATTCCAAAACCCTTTCACACAATTATCCGGAGTAAAAGATACTGTCTATGAAGAAATCGCCTATGGCATGGAGAATATAGGTGTCTCACGTGACAAGATGATCCAGAAAGTTAATGAGATTTTGAAAATGTTCCAATTAGAAGACTTAATAGATAAAAACCCTTTTGAACTATCCGGAGGACAGAAACAAAGGGTAGCTATTGCATCAGTTGTTGCACTTGATCCAGAAATAATTATTTTAGATGAACCAACTTCACAATTGGATCCTAAAAGTACCGAAGATATTTTTGAAATCATTCAGTTATTAAAAAAACAAGGTAAAACAATCTTACTGGTAGAACATAAGGTAGATTTACTGGCTGCATATTGTGATGAAATTTTATTAATTAGTTGTGGAGAACTTGTTATGCAGGGGCCGGTGAAAGAGATACTATCGGATCCCAAAGTAGTAGAGTATGGGGGACAATTACCTCAAGTGGCTTTATATTTTATCAAAAAAGCAGAGGCGAATGGTTCATCAGCAAGTCAGGTACCATTAACGGTTCAAGAAGTTTATGATCATTTAAATAAGGATGGTGAAGCATAAATGTCCTACCTTTCTCTAAAAAATGTATCGTATTCTTATGCGAATGGGTATGAAGCTGTCCAAAATATGAATTTAGATTTTGATTTAGGTGAATCAGCCGCTATTATCGGACAGAATGGTGCTGGTAAAACAACAGCAGTTAAATTAATGAACAGGCTGCTGATACCAACAGAAGGCGAGGTATTCGTCAATAACCTTTCTACAAAAAAAGCGACAACAGCAGAGATTTCTAAAATGATCGGTTATGTATTCCAAAACCCGGATGATCAAATTTTTCAAGATACTATTTATAAAGAAATTGCGTATGGCCTGAAAAATCAAAAGCTAGAATCAGCTGTGATGAAGAACAAAGTGGAGGCTGCAGCCGAAATTTGCGGATTGAAAGAATCCTTAAATGAACATCCATATAATCTGCCATATTCTAAAAGGAAATTCATTACCATTGCAGCAGTGTTGGCTACTGATCCAAATGTAATTATTTTAGATGAACCCACGGCAGGGCAGGATAGAGAATCAATAGAACGCTTAGGCAAGCTGATTAGTCATTTAGCAAATCAAAACAAGACAGTTATTACAATTACACATGATATGGAATTTGTTGTTCGTGAATTTAAGCGAGTTATTGTTTTGGCAAATAAGCAAAAAAGAAGAGATGCTTCGCCAAGAGAAATTTTCTGGGATAAAGAACTTCTGAAATTAAGTGATTTAAAACAACCGTTTATATGTCAATTAGCAGATACCTTGGGATATAAAGGAATTCTCACGATAGAAGAACTGCTGGAAAGGGATAAAAATGAAACATATTATAATTGATTGCGACCCGGGACACGATGACGCATTAGCCATCATAACTGCGATTGCTAATAAAAAGAAAATAAATATTCTAGGTGTGACAACCATTGGTGGAAATCAGACATTAGAAAAAGTCACTGCTAATGCAAAAAATATATTGGAGTATGTTGATTCTAGTATCCCTTTAGCGACCGGGCAAGCAGAACCTCTAACGAAAAGTTTACGTATTGCTCCGGAAGCACATGGAGACAGCGGAATGGATGGCCCTTACTTTCATGGTGAAAAATACCCGATTGCTTCCGATAATGCTGTTCTATTTATGTACAATAAAATTATGGAATGTGATCACAAGGTGATTTTAGTCGGGTTAGGTCCTTTGACAAATATAGCATTGCTGCTAAAAGTGTTTCCTCAGATAAAAAATAAAATAGAATATATCAGCATTATGGGGGGAGGGCTGGATCATGGTAATATAACCCCCCTTGCTGAATTTAATATCTATGTAGATCCGGAAGCAGCGAGGATTATATTTCAATCAGATCTTCCCATTGTCATGTCTGGATTGGATGTTACCGAGAAAGCAGAAATAACAGTAGATGAAATTGAATCATTGCAGCATAAAGGCAGAGTGAGTCATCTGGCCTATGAACTGCTCCATTTCTATAATCAATCTGGGAGACAATTTGGCTTTACTAACAGTCCGATACATGATCTATGTGCTATCGCATATATATTAAATCCGGACATATTTTCTGGATGCTTCTATTCAGTTGATGTTGTGACAGATGGAACCGCAAGAGGTTTGACCTTTGCCGATAAAAGATTCGTTTCCGATAAAACAAAAAACACTTTGGTATTGGACGAAGTAGATAGAGATAAGTTTGTAGATTTGCTGATAGAGGCCTTAGCAGTGTTGGATAAGAATTAGTAGATGGATAAATGGAAAATCACAGGAAAACAGTGTATTTTCATTGTTTTTCTGTGATTTTTATGAGGGCGTTTGAACTTTGAGTTTCTATACTAATAATTTTCATTATAAAAAATAGCCATTTCTACTAAATATAAACACTTTCTTGCTCATGCAGTTTTTATTGTAATTCTTGGTCAATATAACCCTTTCAACATTTTACCTTGATAAATGGAAGTTTATCAAATATTTATTTCTATTCCCCTTTCTCTTTTTCGATTCCGAACGTTCTCTAAAGTTGGAATGGAGAGCTGTCCCCCAAGCGATTCCACAGAAATGGAAGAGGTTAGTGAAGAAATCAGTATAGTATCTTCTAAAGAATAATTATTATCTAAGCAATAGGCAAAAGCCCCATGGAATATATCTCCTGCCCCCGTAGTATCAACAGCCTCTGTGGTAAAAGGGGGAATATGATAAATATTTTCTCCCTTTTTGTAGATAGACCCATAACTCCCAAGGGTAATTACGATCGTATTTGCGTTTATTTCCTCCAGTCTGGAAAAGGTGTCCTTCCAGGTTTGATCATCATTCATATCGATAGTTACTCCAGAATATTGATAGGCGAAGTCTTTGGAACAGACCAGATAATCAACAGCTTTAATAATATCTAAAAGTTCCGGTTTAAAAGTTCCGGCGTCCATTAGCGTAATTGCCTGCGGGTATCTTTCGACTGCTTTAAGAATACTTTCTTTTTCATGCCCGTCAATGAGAATGACGTCTGGTGAGTGATCCGGCCATTTTATCTCAAAATTTTCCTGAGGCAAAGGATTATTTAGAATGGTCCGGTGACCATTTTGCTGATTAACAATGATACAGCTGATACTGGTAGCCAGCTGATTATCCATTTTTAATGAGCCAGTATCAACTCCGGCAGTCCTTAATTGCCCCATTATTTTCTGGCCGAATAAATCCTCTCCAATACGTGCTATAAGTGAAGTCCTGCTTCCCCACAGTGCGCACAGATAAGCTGCATTTGCAGCAGGTCCTCCCATACATTCTATTCTTTGCGGAATACGGTATTTTTGATTTTCAACAATCGGTGTATCGGCAGGGAATGTTATATCGTAAACTGCCTGGCCGATAGAAAGAATACTCATTTGATTACCTCCTTGCCATTCATATTGAGAATTTCATTACTAATATAATTGTACTCAATTTTGCAATGTAAATGGTTCCATAAATAGAAGGAATAAGAAAGCATTATGAAAATCTATTCATTTACTGATATATTCTATAATTGTCCGGGTAATGATGTTTAAAGGGATTCTGGAATAAACATCCAATCCTTTAATCTTCATAATATTTTCGGTATGTCCAAGAATGGTTATATCTGATAGTTCCTCTAATTTTGTTCCCGGTTTACAACAGATAGTAACTATTTTGGCATTATTAGTCTTAATAGCCTTTGCAGCACGTGCTAATTCAGGAGTGGTACTTTGAATCGTAATAAAAATGGCTAAATCTCCTTCTTTGACAATTTTCCCTGCATTAAGCATCCACATAACATCCTTGACAATTACCGTATTAAATCCTACCAGCTGTAAATACATTTGGAACTCTTCTGCTACCAGAGCTGTAAATCCTCTTGAAAAAATATATACACGATTGGCGTTTTCTATGAATTTAATCGTATCGAGTATGGCAGTGGTGCTTATATTGTCTATCGTATAAGTACATTCACGAAAAGACTTTGCCAAAATTTTATTGACTTCATAAGGAGAATGGTTTTCTCCTTTTTTTTGTTTTTGTTCTGAAATTTTGAACTTTAACTCTGAAATTCCTGAAAAGCCGCATTTTTGTATGGTCCTGGAAACGGTAGCTGAAGAGGTGAACGATTTTTCAGCAATACTGGTAATCGACATTACAGGAATTTTATCTTCATTTTGATTTATATAATCTATTACAAGAGCTTCAGATTCTGAAAGTCTTTCGTAAATTTCTTTATCCAGCTGGATAATCATCTTAAATCCTCCTAATTCTGTAATCAGCAATCTATGAAAAACAAAGGTGCTATATGATGAATAAGTTTTCAAAATTGCCTGCTTTAGCTGATTTTTCGGGAAACATTTTCACTTAATCAGCGACTGAAAGCGTTTTTATTACTATATAATGAAATTAATAAATATACGTATATTTAAATATTATAACATCCGGATGTTTAGGTCTATCCGGGATTTAGAGAGTATCTGAAGTAAATAAGCAGGTTGGAGGATTATAAATCATGTATGTCACATTAAAAGAAGTTTTACAAGAAGCTGATGACTTAAATATGGCAATAGGGGCTTTTAACACGCATAATTTAGAAATGTTTCCATCAATTATCAAGGCTGCATATAGACAGAAATCACCAGTCATTGTTCAAGTCAGCAGCGGAACTGCCAATTATATCGGCTATCAAAATTTGGTGGCTGTATGTAAATCGATGACAGAAGAATATGGTGTCGATGCAGTATTGCATCTGGATCATGCTAAAGAATTTGATGATATTCGTAAGGCAATTGATTCGGGATTCAGCTCTGTAATGTATGATGGTTCTTCCTTTCCCTTAAAAGAAAATATTCTGGGGACAAAGCGCGTGGTAGAGTATGCTAAAAGATTTGGCGTAAGTGTGGAAGCCGAATTAGGAACGATTGGTGGCGCAGAGGAGGGCATTATCGTTAATCAGGATGAGGTGCAATTAACGAATCCTAAGGACGCAGCTGACTTTGTCAAACTGACAGGGATTGATGCACTTGCTGTCGCTATCGGCACCAATCACGGGCAATACAAATCAAAAACATCTATCCATTTTGAGCAGCTTGAAATGATAAAAGATGCAGTAAGTATCCCATTAGTTATTCATGGAGGAACAGGAGTTAAAGATGAAGACGTTAAAAAAGTCATTGATTTAGGTATTAGAAAATTTAATGTAGGAACCGAATTATTAGTTGGATGGAATCAAAAATCAAAGGAATTGTACGATAAGAATAAAGAAAATGTATCGAGCAGAAATAATATTATTCCCGGATTAGAAGTGATTGAAGAAATTGTTGAGAGGAAGATACAGCTATTCAAAAATATAGAAGGGTGAGGTAATACATCGTGAAGGCTGGATTTTATATTGGAGATTATAAATATGAAGTAAGAGATATTCCAAATCGGGAACCAAAAGAGTCTGAGGTGAAAATCAAAGTCGCCTGGTGCGGACTCTGTGGCACGGATATTCATAAATTCCAGGGGATGAACGGTGCAAGTGTGGTCATCCCTCCCATTATCCTGGGGCACGAATGCTCAGGCGTCGTTGAAGCAGTTGGACCTGATTGTACTTTATTTAAACCGGGAGATCGTGTAGCCTGTGATCCGAGCTATGGATGTGGAAAATGTAATTGGTGCAAGCAGGGATTCCCTAACTTTTGCCATGAACGGCACGGGGTAGCAAAGGGGTTTAGTGAGTATGTATACCCTCCTGAGAAAAATGTCTACCTTATATCAGATTCGCTTGATTTGAAAAGTGCTGCTTTTACAGAGCCGCTATCATGCGCTGTCCATGGACTGGATCTAATAGAAATGGAAAGCGGGAAAACAGTTGTCATGTATGGTATGGGCGCAATAGGCTCTTTAATGCTGCAGTTGCTCTCCCTTTCTGGGGCAGCAAAAATTATTGTAGTGGAGAAAGAAGCAGAGAAGCGAAAGCTGGCAATCGAGTTAGGAGCTTCAGAAGCAGTAAATGATATGGAAATTGAAGATATCAGTCAAGAGATAAATGTTGATTATGTCATTGAATGTATCGGCTTGAAAAAGACAATGGAGCAGGCGATAAGAATAGCAGGTAAGAAAGGGAAGGTACTCCTATTTGGATTAGGTAATCCAGATGAATTCGTAAGTTTTAATCAATTTGAAGCTTATAAAAAAGAGGTAAGTATTTATACTTCCTATTTAAATCCTCATACCTCCCAAAGAGCAATTAACTTATTAGAAGAAGGAAAAATTGATACAAAGAAAATTATTAGTGCCGAGCTTAACTTAGATGAAATTGGAACCGAATTACAGAACCTGACACATTCAAAAAAAGGTAAAGTAATGGTTTATCTGAGCGGAGAATATTAAATTAATCCATTAGAGGGGTGAATCAAATGGTTTTATCGGGGATATTGATAGCTTTACTGGCAACATTAGGACAATGGTGGTTTTTCGGGCCTATCACAAAATGTCTGGTATATCCATTAGTAACAGGGACGCTTGTCGGAGTATTTATGGGCGATCCGATGGTGGGAATGTTAGCCGGAGCAAATATACAATTGATTTATCTGGGCTGGATTTCCGCAGGCGGGACAATGCCCAGCAATACAATCGTTGCAGGTGTATTCGGTACAGCTATGACATTATTATCTGGAGCAGAGCCTACACTGGCTATTACATTTGCTATACCATTCAGTATGTTTGGCTTATTGTTAAACCAGGTGTATATGACTGTAAATGCTGCATGGATTCATCGGGCAGATAAATTGCTGGAAAAAGGTAATCTGCGTGGAGTGCGGCTGATGAATTATGTACCTTCGTTTTTTGTAGCTTTTATATTATATGGTGTGCCGGCATACTTATTGGTTGTTTCAGGAAGCAGCTGGGCACAGAATTTAATAGAAACTGTTCCCGAAAGTGTTATCAGTGCTTTAGAGGTTGTCGGGGGAATCATGCCAGCTCTTGGTATTGCCATGCTTTTGAATTATTTAGGAAAGAAAAAGCTTCTTCCATGGTTTATCGGCGGTTTCTTCCTTACTGTATACTCCGGCCTGGGAATAACGGGAGTCTCAATATTCGCAGCGGTTATAGCTATTATCTTATATTATAATAGCAGCAAGCCTGCAGAAGAAAAGAAAGGAAAAACAGTAAAACGGCTGACTGTAGATAAAAAAATCAATCCAGTTACCGTTACTGGCGATGCAAATGCGATACAGCCGGCAGAGGAATATACGAAGAGGTTATCGAAAGCGACCTTGGTTAAAACATGGTTATGGTCTACCTCTGCAGAATCTTGTTATAATTATGAGAGATTACAAGCCTTGGGATCTGCCAATCTCATGTTAACACCGATACGAAAATTATATGATACCAAGGATGAGCAAGTAGAAGAGCTGAAAAAGTATATGATCTTTTATAATACGGAGCCTCATACAATTGGCCCGATTATTAACGGTATAGCTTGTTCGATGGAGGAAGCACGTGCCAATGGGCAGGATATAGGTGAAAATGATATTAATTCAGTGCGGACAGGACTAATGGGACCTGTAGCTGGTATTGGAGACACGGTGATGCAAGGAATTCTTTTCCCTGTTATCTTCGGGATTGGCGTTTCGCTGGCCTTGGAAGGAAGTTATCTAGGTCCAATTCTGGCAGTGTTAATTTTTGAATTACTCATTTATGGATGCGGTTACATGATGTTCTTCACTGGATATAAGCAAGGAAAGACATCATTGCTTAAAATACTGAAAAGCGGGACGATTGATCGTATCATTAATTCCTTCAGCATAGTGGGATTAATGGTAGTCGGAGCTTTAGCAGCCAGTCTGGTCAAAGTGATGACACCTTTATCAATAGATATTGGAGAAGGAACGACCACCTTTCAAAGTGTTTTAGATTCCCTTGCACCGGGATTGATCCCGTTAGGAATTACACTATTTGTCTGGTGGATGTTGAAAAGAAAAGTCAATACTGGCTGGATTATACTGGCAATATTCGTACTGGGGATTGCCGGCTATTATTTAGGGATTTTAGGATATAACGGATAACAATGAGGTGAATGTATGGTCAATGTTATATTAATCAGTCATGGAGCTTTTTGCCAAGGTTTATTACAAAGCTTAAAAATGGTGGCAGGAGAGGACTTTGGTGTTAAAGCGGTCTCTTTAAATGAAGGAGAAGCGCCGGAAGAGTTTAGGGTAAAGCTGGCGGAGGCCATCAAAGAGAATCATACAGATAGTGAACAAGAAACAATTATATTATCTGATATTCCAGGAGGCACTCCTTTTCAAAGTGCGGCATATTTGGCGAAGCAGTATAAGATCGGTTTAATTTCAGGGATGAATTTACCGATGCTGCTGACGCTGTGTTTTGAAAAATCACGAGATAAAAGCTTAGAAGAATTGGTCAATAAAGTAACAAGTGAAGGCTCATTAGGTGTTCAGGCGAAATTATTTAAAGAAGGGGAGAAAAGTAAACGTGAAAAACTTAGTGTTGACAAGAATCGATGATAGGCTTATTCATGGGCAGGTTATGACAGCCTGGATAAAAAACAGAGGAGCAGAGCAGGTAGTTATTGTAGACGATGACACGGCAAATGATGAATACATGATTGAAGTGCTTGAAATGGCTGTGCCGGAAGAAATAGCAATCGGCATTTTTACAAAAGAGGATGGCGTGCGATTTTTTGAGCAGGGTTTAGATGCACCCACTATCCTGCTGGTAAAAGGCCCGAAAGTATTAAATTATTTAGTGGATAACGGTATTAATATTGATGAAATAGACGTAGGAGGAATGGGAGCAAGAAAGGATAGAACCGTTTTATATAAAAATATTTCAACAAACGGTGAAGAAAAGGAACAATTTAATGAGCTCCTGGACAAAAAGGTAAATGTATATATACAGGTGATGCCGCAGGATAATCCTGTCAGTATTTCCGAGTACTTGAGATAGGCAGTGTGAGCATATGAATACAGAGAGATTAGACGGAAAAGTATTTGTAATCACTGGTGGAAGCAGTGGCATGGGAGCAGCACTGGCTAAAGATTTTTGTAATAGAGGTGCAAAGGCAGCAATCTTTGATCTAGATGAAGTAAAAGGAACAGAAGTCGTTGAAGAGATAAGAGCTTCAGGAGGAAGTGCCGAGTTTTTTCCGTGCGATGTGACAAGTAAAAAGCAGATTCATGAGCGGACAAATGAAGTGGAGGAGAAACTGGGATTGATTACTTCGTGGATTAACTCTGCTGGAGTCTCTCAAATGAAACCATTTCTTGAAAGTGAAGAGGAATTTTGGGACTTAACCTTAAATGTAAATCTGAAAGCGACATTTTTATGCTGCCAGGTTGCAGTAGAAAAAATGTTGGAAAACGGGGGTGGGGAAATCCTGAATATGGCTTCCCTGTCCGGGAAAAAAGCCAGCTCCTGGCAGACGGTATATTGCGCAAGTAAATTTGGAGTCATGGGGTTAACACAGTCTATTGCAAAAGAATTCGCCGACAAAGGCATTCGTATAAATTCCCTCTGTCCAGGTATTGTTCATACAGAGATGTGGGAAAAATTAAAATATGATTATGCAAAAAAACGGGATATTGAACCAGATGAAGTAATGGATTATTTTAAGAAAAATATTCCGATGCATCGACTGGTAGAAATAAAAGATGTAATAAACGCTGCCATATTTCTTTTAACGGATAATTCAAGTTATTTAACTGGTCAATCTATTAATCTGGCAGGTGGTGAATGGATGGATTAGTAGATGGCCAGGGAGGTTGGAATATGAATAAATTAGATTTCAGTGGAAGAGAACAATTATATTATCAAATATACAGTTTATTATTTCAGGATATCATGAATGGGAAATATCGTGTCGGTGATATGATTCCTGCTGAAAGTGAACTGATGGAAAGCTACCATGTGAGCAGAGCAACTGCCAGAAAAGCAATGGAGATGCTGGCAAACGACGGATTAGTCAAAAAAAGAAGAGGAATAGGAACATTTGTTACAGCCTTGAAACCTAAAAATGATTTGAACAGAGTAATCAGCTACAGTAAGAAGAATCAGGCGGATTCAACAATAGTAAGTAAGCATACGGTTGATGTGAATATTCAGCCGGCAGATGATGAACTTGCATTAAGACTGAAGGTTGAGGTAAATACTCCTTTAATTTGCTTGAAGAGGTTACGGTGCGCAGACAAAGAACCGTCCTATCTGGAATTAAATTATTACGAGTATAACTTTGTTCCAGAAGTATATAATCGGGACTTTTCAAAAGAGTCATTGAGAGCATTCTTGAAAAACTTTTATAATATACAATGGTCCTATGCTCAACAGGAAATTTATTCTATTCTGGCTGAAGAGAAGCTGTCCGATCTTCTTCAGGTAGATATAGGCAGCCCTATCATTCAAATAAAACGTGTCTCCTATGATATTAATAATGTGCCCAGAGAATTTGTTTCCACATTTTACAGAGCAGACAGGCATCACCTGGAAATCGAGCTATCTATATGAGTAAAGGATAGATAAAATGAGTCAACTTATTTTAATAGGCGGTTATCCTGGAACAGGGAAGACCTATTTATCAAAAAAAATACAACAGAGGTTTCCTATTTTTCAAATGTTATCACTGGATGAAATGAAGGAGGAGAATTGGGGTTTGTTCGGGTTTAATAACCTGGAGGAAAAAGAAGTACTTAATAAAAAAAGTGTTGATGACTATTACACAAAAATGGAGGAACATTTTCAACAGAGGGATTATGTATTATCAGATTATCCGTTCAGTGAAAAGCAAAAGAACCGTTTGGAATTTCTGGTTCAACATTATAATTACCAAGTAATGACCATTCGTCTGACAGCGGATTTAAATGTTTTATTCGACAGACAGAAAAAAAGAGATCTGGAGGATGACAGGCACCCGGGGCATTTACTGACGGTATACCGTAAAGGAGATGTGCTTTCTGAGGGTTTGCGAAGAGATAATTTGCTGGAGTATAGCGAGTTTGTAGAAAGATGTAAAACGAGAGGATATGATCGTTTCTCTCTTGGATATTTATATGAGGTGGATGTTACTGATTTTGCGGATATTGATTATGAAGGATTGTTTTCAAGGATTTCGGGGTGCATTCAAGCAAATGAATAATTTTTGGATTTACCATGTAATATCTTAAATATTAATAGAGAGATGGAAAGCAACGATGTAAAAGATTGTTTTCGTCTGTAATTGCGTGTTATAAACGCATATTCTATAAAAAAAGCCCTTGTCTTTTTTTATCACAACTATCGAGATTTAAGTTTAATAAGCTGTATAGGAAAAATCCTATTTATGCTCTTCACTCCTAACAAAAAATAAGGAATGAGGCTGTATATAATATAAATAGCCCCGTTCCTTATTATTGAAGAAAATACAGATATCATCACACAATATACCGTATAGTTTTAAAAGAAAAGGAGAGAGAATCTTACAAAATTATAAAAACAAGTACCCATCCTTTTTTAATTGTTCACCAACTTGCGTAGCCAGCTTACTGCTCTCCCATTGACCATTTTTTATTTGGGCTAAAGAATTCTCTTCATTAGTTTTTAAAATGGCTACCTTTTCAAGAATCTGACCAGCTTCATTTGGAGGAATTACAACTATCCCGTCCTCATCACCTAATATAATATCACCTGGATGTACGACTTGGCCTCCGCATGAAATATCAACATTGATCTCACCAGGCCCTTTTTTGTAGGGACCTCTACCTGTAATTCCAGCTGCAAATACAGGGAAATCTTCTGCTAACAGATAATCCACATCACGTACACAACCATCTACAATAAATCCGGCTATTTTTTTGCTTTTGGCATAGGAATACATAATTTCTCCACAGACACTATAATTCATATCTCTGCCGGAATCTACCACAATCACATCACCTGGATCAGCCATTAACAGGGCTTGGTGGAATAATAGATTATCGGCAAGGGCTGCCTTGATAGTTACAGCCTGTCCAACTATTTTTCTCCCTGTACCTATTGGTCTGATATAAGCGTTCATACTGTATAAGCGCTCCATGCAATCAGATACATTTGCGCTATTACAATGTCGGAATGCTTCTATTAAACTTTCTTCCTTTCTTTGCTTATGATTTATGATACGTTTTCCAATTGTCATAATATGCTTCCTTTCTTTGGCTTAAATTACTCTATATTTCGGTTCTTTATTTTCTAAAACTAACAGTACTTCTTGAACAATAGTTAACCCTACTAATTTTGCCGCTTCTTTAGTGTTTGCTCCAATATGGGGGGTACCAATAAAATTTTCTAAATGAAGTAGAGGATTGGCACCCGTTGGGGGTTCATTTACAAAAACATCGCTGGCAGCGGCAAAGATTTTATTCTCTTTCAGCGCATCGTATAGAGCTGTCTCGTCAACGACTCCTCCTCTGGAAGTATTTATTAAAATGGCATTTGATTTCATATAACTGAGATTATCTTTATTTATTAAATGCTTTGTACCTTTGTTTAATGGGACACTGATAGATACAAAATCTGATAATTTTAAGAGATCATTCAGATTATCTATTTTCTCAATGCCTAGCTCCTCGCATTGTTCTCTACTGATGAGTGGATCGAATGCAATAATTTTCATGTTAAAACCATTTTTAGCTATTCTCGCTGTATTTAATCCAATTTTTCCAGCACCAACTAATCCTAATATTTTTTTGTTTAATTGATAGCCTATAAGATTTTTGGGACCAATCGATGTTAATTGATTATTTTTTCCTTTTTCAAAACTTAAGCTAATTCGGCGTGCTGCATTTGTCATCAATGCAATAATTAATTCAGATACGGATTGAATATTCGCTTCCGGGGTGTAGACTACTTTGACTCCGTGTTCTTTAGCGGCTTCTATATCTATGGAATCATAGCCGACCCCGTGTTTTCCGATTACCTTTAATTTTGGAGCGTTTTCAATAAGCTTGCGAGAAACAGGGAAGGTACGCAGAATAATTGCATCAATCTCACTTATTTTCTCTAAATTATTTGTAATATCAGCGTGTTTTTCTAGAAGTTCTATAGCTTCTTCATCAATATATTCATTAAGAAAGACCTTATATTTTGCCAATAGACACACTTCCCTTCCATCATGTTAGTTGTTATATCTAATTATTCGAATCATAAGATTAGTGTAAATATTATATTTATAGCGTAAAATAGATATATAGATTATTAAATAGCATTTTTTTGATATTAAGGAGGCATAAAAAATGAATTTGAATTTTATCCCGACGTTCTTGACCATTGTTCGAAAAAAGTCTATCAGTGCAGCAGCTGAGCATATGTATGTTGCTCAGACAACTGTAAGTCAACGATTAAATGTTGCCGAAAAAGAGCTGGGCTTTAAATTAATCGAACGCGGCAAAGGAGTGAAGAATATTGTTTTGACTCCTGCCGGTGAAGAGTTTTTAAGGTTAGCTGAACAATGGGAAAACATTTATAATGACCTGCAAATATTGAAAAAAGATGGTCCAAAGTTAGATCTCAATATAGGATCTATAGATAGCTTTAATACATTCTTTTTGCATAATATCTATAAAGAGATTAATAATACGCCTTCCATATATCTTAATTGTCATACCCTCCATTCCAGTGAAATTTATGCTGGTGTTGATAATAAAACATTGGATATCGGTTATGCTTTGATTCATAGAAACTTTGAAAATGTGCATGTCAAGAAATGCTTTGAATCTGATTTGGTACTTATTCGTTCTGGTTCTATTAAAAATGCAACAGTACATCCTTTAGAGTTAGATCCGCAATATGAATTATTTATGCCATGGGGCGAAGAATTTAAAGGATGGCATAATTATTGGTGGGACCCTTTAAGTATTCAAAAAATCAGAATAGACGATATTCATTTGCTGTTAGATATTTTAAAGAATCCAGTTTATTGGGCTATTGTACCTGAATGGATTGCCAAAACATCCAGCCGCAATCATGATGTATCTATTCAACATTTTTCTGAATCTCCTCCACCGTATACTTGCTATGAGCTTACTCATAAAAATCCAAGCTCATCCAAACGTTCTGCTATCGATCATTTTCATACCTATTTTCAAAATGTGAAATAAAGGGAGATGCTGTTCCTGCAGCATCTCTTTTCTACTAAATAGAAGCTACAATCCCCATCACAATAAGCGTTAGTACACCCCCGATACGAGTCGTTACTTGTAAAAATGGATATAGCTGAATTCGATCACTTGCTTTTAATACAGCTATATCTCCGGTTCCTCCCATATCGGCTAGAGCAAGCCCGGAAATAATGGAGGATTCAATAAAGTAAAAGCCAATTAGCCAGCCGGCAAATCCGGCAATAGTAGCTAAAACAATAACAATGATAGTAACTAAGAACATATGAGATGGATTCAGTATCAAAGAAATAACACGATTAATATCTATTAAACTTGCGCTTATTGCTACAAGTATAGCTGGTACCCAAAGTTTAGTGATGAAGTTAAACCAGACTTCTGCCCCGATATTAATATATTCCGGAAGAATGTTCGTTACTTTTAGGATGGCAGCTATGATAATAATCCAAACAAAAGTATGGAATGTAGGGATTAATTCACTTAAAAGGGAGCCTGATACATATAATCCCCCAGCTATCATCATCCCTATGCCGACATTACGGAGAGATTCTATCAGATTTTTTTCTTTGTTATGCTGGAAATTATTTGCGCTTTTTCGTAGTGGATTTCCTTCCCCGGAAAAACCTTTTACGAACATATTTTTATTTCTTTTTCCTAAATAATTTAATACTGCAGCAAGAAGGATACAAATAATATTAGAGACCATCACAGCTGGAGCCAAAATATCAAAATAATCTGCTGGAGTTCCGCCTAAGTTACTGGCATATATCTCTGATAATGGGATAGCACCTGTTGTTATACCACTGGCCATAATCGGCGCAACCATCATCAGAATAGTGTATTTAAATCCAAATCCGAATACTTGTCCTAAAATACCTGCAACTAATGCTCCCAGTAATATAGTTGCTAATAAAGGAATGAGCATTTTAACCGCTACAGTAATCAGAACTTCCTTCTTAATTCCTAATATACTCCCTACGATTAAGCCAGCTACAATGAAATCTGAGAAACCAAATTGGCTGTAAAAGCTTTCTGCCAGCTCCGACGTATTTTCTGGCAGAATACCTGCATATACTAAGACGGCAGGAAGCAGGATACAGAGAATAGTACCGCCGCCAAAGTCAGAAAAAATAGGGATGACATTACCTATCCAAATCAATAATCCGCCTAACCCCATCATAATCATTAAGGATGTAACAATATTTATCGGTATGAGGTCCATATAAAGAGCTGTAAAAGCTGGTAATAATATAATCAAGAATAATGGAAATTTAATCCCATAGATTTCCTCATGGAAAATACTTTTCTTTTCCAGAGTATTATTTATTTTCTTAGTCTCTGTCATTTCTTCATCTCCTTCTGTCTGAAACAAATAGTTGATAAGATATCCATTTAAATGATAACGCTTTCTTTAGGTTGCTCAGCTGATTACTAAATGAAAGATTATTCATACTATTAATCATAATATTAAAATTAATAATGTAAAACGAATAAAAATTGTATTTTATAGCACTTTTATTGCTATATAGAAGTTGAAGTTAATATATTTTTAAGTTTGGAATGTATTATTTAAGCTAGAGATGCTGGTCTATACTGAAAATGAGAAAAGTGTCAATCATAATCCAGGGTAATGCTAAGTTAATATGAAGAATAACTTTATACATTAATAATGATAAGAGTTGTTTAACAGAAAAAACATTGGCAATGAAAAGTAGAATGTTTTTGCAAGTATCTGTATTACACAATGTTACTAGAAGCACAATTTTATGTAAGCGCATTATTTACTGGTATAATTACAATACACAACTTTAGATGCAGCTTATTTGTAAAAAATAATTCTTCTATTAGAAAGGAAGATAAAAAATAGGCAGATTACAGGATGCCAACTGGGCCAAATTCAACACATTTCTTTGCCATTTCGTTAAATCTATCATCAGGAATATCTAATTGTGACAGATTTGTCGGCATACCAATTTCACTTAAGAACTTCTCAAAGTGTCTAATTCTTTCTAAAGCAATTGCTTGCTGCTCCGTTACTTTATCATTTTTATATAGTACTAGGTTAAAGTAAATACCGAATAAGTCATTATGGTTTCTATGAGGCTATCAATTAAATTATTACTAGAAATAAACCGGGCGGGCTGCCCGGTTTTTCTTTTGCGTAGGGAAGAAAGTAGAGCTTTCTTCTAACCTGTATGTTTGTGGGGAACTACTTTACCTGAGCTATAGTCATGAATGGAAACCAGATGGAGTGAAAAAAATCTCTGCTATCAATCTGCTAGTTCAGTTGGCATAATTACAGGGCATCAGAAGCTAATAAGCTATTCTCTATGAAGAAACAAAAGTCCAGACTTCATCACAAAAATAAAACAGCCAAAATCAAAGTTGTGATGAATAGTCACGTATGGCGAAATATTCTGTCTTATAATGAGGTTGTGCACAAATGGGAGGTGGCGGAATGAAGTACTCAGAGAAACAAATTATAAGTGACTTGTTAAAAGAGAACCATCTCAGCATCCGACAGCTTTTAACTTCTTATAATTTAACCTATGAAGAATTGAAGCAGCTGAAAAGTAAAATCAATTCACAATTCCATCAAGATATTATTTTAAGCAATGATGAAATTATCTATATTCCCCACAAACACAGTAAAAATATTGCCAGTCATTATCATATTCCCATTGATGAAATGACTCCAATATTCAAACCAGAAGTAAGGAGAGATATAGCATTTTTAAAGATTGCGCTGGATGACAGTGAATATTTATCTTTATTAGAGCTATCAGATCATTGCTTGGCCAGCAAAAATACTCTAACGAATGATATCAAAGCAATTAACAGTGATATAAAAGATGATGGAATTTCTATTCAATACACAAGAAAAGATGGTTTTTATTTAGCGGGAGATGAAGTCAGAATCCGAGCTGAGCTGATTAATATTATAGACAGATTATTTTTATATCCAAACGGAAGGAGTCTTTTAGAAGATAAAGCAATTCATGCCAAAGGTGAATATTTTCTGCTCACGGAAAGAATCAGAAAGCTCGAAAGAAAGATAAACATTACGCTCAGTGATGAATATCTTTCAAAGCTGCCCTATATTATTCTGATCATGATTAAACGGGCAAGCGTTATAAAAGAAGAATGGAGCCTGTCTATTAAGTATCAAGAATTGAATCAGACGAGTGAGTTCAAAAAAATTCAAGAATTATTTTGGGAATATCCCAATTTATCAATGCAGGATTTGACCTATTTATCTTTAATCTTCCTGGGAGCTAATCGAATTGACCTGGATTCAAGTCTCGCAAGTGAAACGGAAGTAGAAGAATTTGTTTTCTTTATTATTAAAAAGCTGGAGGACAGGCTGGCATTCAACTTCCAGGATAATCAATTTAAGAAAAAATTAATGCAGCATCTAAGCCCTGCTTTAATCAGGAAACGATTGGGTTTAACCCTTGAAAATCCTATACAAAAGGACTTTATTAATCGATATTATCCCGTCTATGAAGTAATTAAGGAAATTGTAGATGAGTATAAAAAGATAACTCTTAGTGAAGCTGAAATTGTTTACCTTTCTATGATTGTGCTTGGACATATGTATCAGGTCAACAATGATGCTTATCAGAATAATAAAGAAGTCACAGCAATTGTCGTATGTCAGAGTGGTCACTCCATATCTGAATTAATGAATGTACAGCTGAAGGATATGTTCCCAAATATCAATTTCCTGGGAACATATAGCGAGCGGCGATTTTATCAGGAGAATCCAGATATCGATATTGTTTTTACTACCGCTCCGCTTCAGACAGATAAGAAAATTTTTGTTATGGTCAATCTTTTCGATGAAAAAAAGCGAAAAGAATTTATCAATAAGGTAGAGAACCATATTGTTGCCAATCCAAGTATTAAAACAAAACAATTAATGAATTTTCTGCGTGACGTCATACCAGAAGAAAAGTTTGAGGATATCAAGGAGAAAGCACATCGTTTCTTTCAGGATGACAAAGAAAATACAGATACAAGCTATTCAATTTTAAGACAGGAACAGGTCAGCATTGTCCACGTGAATAATATTTTTGAAATGGCGCAAATTGGCTTGGAGAAAATGCAGGAACGAGAATCCATTGCACCTGCGTATACAGGTGCAGCCTTGCACATCTTCAAACAGAAATATGAATCTATGCTGATTGGTCCGGAAGTCTACTTGCCTCATGCACATCATAACGATGGTGCATATTGTGAAGACTTTCAGCTTGTGGTCAATCCCAGGATAAAGACTTGTGTTTTATGTTTATCTCCTAATAAAGATAACTCTCATGTGAAAAAATTATTACAGTTAAATAGTCTTTTTATGGATATTGAGTTTATGGATACTTTATATAATTCTACCGATAAAGACGCATTTAAGCTCATCGAAAGGAGATGCAAAGATGGAATTCAAGAGCTTATTTAGCTCCAGATTAATGAAATTGAATCACCCTTATCCAAGCAGGGAAAAGCTTTTTGAAGAGGTAGCTCAGGACCTAGTGTCACAGGGATATGTAAAAGGTTCTTATCAGGATGCCCTGATTCAAAGAGAGCGTAGTTTTCCTACCGGTTTAAGAACAAATTACTGTAATATTGCTATCCCGCATACGGATGCTGTTCATGTAAAAACTCCTTTTATTTACCTTGTTCAACTGCGGGATGAGCTGGAATTTCAAAACATGGGAAATGCCAGTGAGGAATTAAGTGTAAAGCTTATTTTCTTCCTTGGAATTACAGAACCAAAGAACCAGACGATATTGCTTTCAACATTAATGGAGCTTTTCCAGACAGAGGAGTTCTCCAAAATAATTTTCGAGGAAAAAGATACAAAACAGCTTGAGAAAAAACTAAATACTTTTTTAACAGGAGGAAATTAAAATGAAAAATGTTATCGTAGCTTGCGGAAGTGGTGTAGCAACAAGTCAGACAGTAGCTTCAAAGGTAAAAAGAATTTTAGATGAAAATAAAATCAAAGCAAATGTTGAGGCAGTCGATATTAAGTCTCTAAACAGCTATATTAAATCGGCGGATGTCTATATCTCTATTACAAAGGGTGGTAAAGAATATGATATTCCAATGTTAAACGGAATTGCTTTCCTGACTGGTATGGGGATTCAGGAAGAGACAGAAAAGCTGATTCAAATCCTTAAAAATTAAAATGTAAAGGAAGGAGAAGACAGATGGACTTTTTGCAAAATATTGTTGAATATATTTTAGACATGGGTGCTCCCGTGTTTGTCCCTTTAATTATGCTAGTTATTGGACTCATTGCGCGGATGAAGTTTAAAGATGCATTAAGCGCAGCAATCATTTTTGGAGTAGCCTTTTCAGGTATGTCATTAGTTGTTGATTTTATGCTGGCTTCCATCAGTCCTGCTGCGCAATCATTTGCTGAAAATACAGGTATTAATTTAAATGCCGTTGACGGTGGATGGACGACAGCTGCAGCCATTACTTGGTCGTGGCCTTTAGCATTTCTTATGTTCCCAATTACGGTAGGGATTAATATTGTTATGCTGGCCTTCAAACTGACTAAAACACTTAATGTAGATATGTGGAATGTATGGGGAAAAATATTCACTGCCATTTTGGTTATGTTTCTTTCCGGCAGCGTGGTTTTAGGTTTCGTTGTTGCCAGCATCCAGGTTATTATCGAGCTGAAGATCGGCGACATCTGGGGAAAGGAAATAGAAGATCTTACTGGAATACCAGGAGTTACTGTACCACACCATATGACAATTATTGCTTCGTTACTTTATCCAATCGATAAATTAATGGACAAAGTACCTTTCTTAAATAAAAAGATGGATGCAGAGGCATTAAGAGATAAGCTTGGCGTATTTGCGGAAAACCACATTATGGGTGGTCTCATAGGCTTCTTATTGGGGCTGGCAGCAAACTATGGAATACAGGATTCACTTGTTTTAGGTATTCAAGCTGCCACAGCTTTAACTTTATTTCCAATGGTTTCTAAGTTGTTTATGCAAGCGTTGTCACCTATTTCCGACGCAATTTCAGAGTTTATGAAGAGGCGTTTTGGTGATAGAGAGATATTTATTGGTTTAGATTGGCCGATTCTAGCGGGCAGGAACGAAATTTGGGTATCTGCAATCGTTATTATCCCTGTATTGCTGTTGTTCTCCGTCATATTACCGGGAAATGCTGTATTGCCGTTTGGGGGTATCGTTAACCTTTCAGTATGTGTTGCAGTAGTCCTGCTGACTAGAGGAAACCTTGTGAGATCCATTATATACGGGGTCATTACAGCGCCTGTTTTCTTATATATTTCCACATACTTTGCCCCTTATATAACAAGGCTGGCAAATGAAACGGGTTCGGTAAATGTAGAAGCCGGAAGTATGTTGACATGGAGCACAATTGAAAATGGTGAATTTAAATTAGTGTTTGCGAATGCAATGGCTGGAGAATGGTGGGGAATCTTAGGGGCCATCGTCTGGCTTGGACTGTTCATCATATTCTATTTTGGAAGAAAGAGAGATAATGAAAAATATTTTAATGAAGCAGAAAAATAATATAAGAGGATGTTCAAAAAGTCACCAAATGATAAGCGGCGAATCTCTGCGTTGACGTGTTCTTTCCGATACTCACGTATTTGGAAGCATACGCTCCGTTCGTAAAAACCACGTCGCCTTGATCTTCTTGCTTCTAATTTACCGACTTTTTGAACCCATAATATAAACATGAAAGAGTGAGACCATTGAATTTTATTTTAAAATCGAAACTGTTTTGGTCCTTTATGGTTGTCTTAGCGTTTCTGCTAATGGTAATTGGTTTCTTCACAAAAGATTTAAGTATGTGGGTTACGGCTTTTATTATTAGCATTCTAGTGAAGTTATATGCAGAGGATATTTTATTCTCAGCATATAAAAATAGATTAGGGAAGATGAGAGAAAAGCTGGCAAGAAAGGAGGGATAATTTGATTTATACAATTACACCAAATCCGGCAATAGACAGAATTGTTTACCTTGAGGGTGATCTGACTCCTGAAAAAAACAATATAACCAAAGAAAGATATGTTGATCTTGGCGGAAAGCCAACTCATGTATCAGCTATATTGGAACAGCTTGGAGATACACCTAATAGGGCCACCGGATTTTCAGGAGAGTTAAACAAAGCAGAGTTAGTATCCATCTTTGATAAATACCACATGAATCATGAATTTATCAACATACCTGATCAACGAACCAGGGAAAGTATTATTGTGATTAATAACAGCGGCGGCAGCTATATGATAACAGAAAGAGGATTAAAGGTTTCAGATAGCGATAAAGCAAAACTGTATTCATATATCAAAGAAAACATTCATTCGGAGGATATTGCTGTTGTTGGAAAGCCGGCACAAGGATTTTCTGTTGAGGATTTCAGGTATCTTATTCGCCTGTTGAAAGAGCAAAATGCTTATGTTGCATGTGATGTGGCAGGTGAGTACTTGACTGTAGCTATCGAGGAAAAGATAGATTTTATTAAACCAAATAAGCACGAGATGAATGATTTATTTCCTGGAGATGAGCCGATCCATCAAAAGTTTAACCGTATTTGCGAAAAAGTGCCAAATGCGGTATGCAGTTTAGGCTCTGAAGGTGCATTGTATAAAGTCGAGAACACATTCTATCAGGCTGTCCCTCCTAAAGTCGAGGTTCAGAGTGATACAGGAGCAGGGGACGCATTTGTGACCGGTTATATTTATGGTGTTGCCAATGGATATGATATTTCAGACAGGGTTAAGTGGGGAATTCTCTGTTCTGCCAGCAAAGTACAGCATTACAGCAGCTGTCAAATTAATAAGGAAGACTTTAATTTTATTGAAAATAATTTAAAAATACATGAGGTGATATAATGCTATATTCAGAAGAGAGAAAGAAAATGTGTGAGATTGTAAAGACCATGTTTGATAGATTTCAAACGAATGCGGCCGGTGGAAATCTCAGTTTAAAGGTTAGTGATAAACATTTTATTATGACACCTACTTTAATGTCTCAAAACTACCGCTGTGATTTAAGTCCATTTCAAATTTTAGTAGTAGATAAGGAATTAAATATTATCGAGGGTGAAGGAAGACTGACAAGAGAAATCAATATGCACATGGCTTGTTATGAAGAGAATCCTGCTATTAACTGTGTTATTCATGCGCATGCAAAAGAATCTATGGTTTGGGCAAGCATGGGGAAAGATATGCCAAATATTACAGAAGCTACTCAAAAAATCGGTGATATCCCATGTTTAGACTATCGGCCGGCAACTTCTCCGGAATTAGCAGCTTTAGTCAGAGACACAATTGCAGAACGGGATGCAGATAAAATACCTGCCGGACTATTATTAGAAAGACATGGTCTGGTGGTGGCAGATAAGTCATTGGAAAAAGCATACGATATGGTTGAAAGAATAGAATACAATGCTTATGTTGCCTACAAAATGTATCTTCTTTCAAAAGTTGGCGAGAATATCGATTTTCAGAAGGATTATCATTATAATTTGGATGAATAAAACAAAAGCGAAGGAAGTGAGAGAAATTATGTCTATTCAAAATGAAATAGTAAAAATAGCAAAGCAGTGCTATGAAACAGGACTGGTAGTGGGGACAGCTGGAAATGTAAGTGTGAGAGAAGGAGATATGATGTACATTACACCTTCTGCACTTCCTTATAATGAAATGACAGAGGAAGATGTATTGAAAGTAGATCTTACAACAGGAAAAGTCATAGAGGGCAATCGTAAACCATCCTCTGAAACACCAATGCATACCAATATCTATTTACAAAAAGAAGAAATAAAAGCGATTGTTCACACGCATTCTACTTATGCAACTATTTTTGCTTGTGCACATAAAGCTATTCCTCCGGTTCATTATGTCATTGCAGATATTGGCAGAGAAGTTTCTGTTGCGCCATATGCCAGGTATGGATCTGAATCGCTTGCCGGGTATGCTGTAGAGACATTAGGAGATGCAAACGGTGTATTGTTAGCTAATCATGGAGTTGTAGCTGTCGGAGATACATTAGCTGATGCTTATAGAAGGGCGGAAGCAATTGAAGAGCTGGCATTACTTTCCTATGGAAGTCATGTATTGAATAGTGTCAATCCATTAACGGAAGAAGAGTTGGATGAAGCGTTAGAAGGTTTTAAAACGTATACTAGTAACTAAGGGAAGACAAACAAATTTTAAAAACAGATATAAAGGACAAACATTTACAAGCAGCAATTTTTTAATGAAACTGTGATTATTCACTTCATTAAAAATTGCTGCTTGTTGTATACGAGCTTAGCTCTGAAAAAATCAGGACATATAGTTGGTTATTTGTCAGCATTGTATATGAAGGATGTAAACTTGGACGGAATTCCATCAGCTCCGATATTTAAAAGCTTACATAAAGAGAGCACAAGCGTTTAAATTAGATTTTCCCGAAAATATTTTGGAAGATAGCATGTCAAATAATGCAACGTACTCGTAGAGAAAAAATTAGTCATTCGTTCATAGCGAGTCTTGGAGGGCCTGTGCTAACATAAAGCCTTTAAGCTAAGCATAGATAAATTAGGTAAAGTGATGCAATTAGTATCTAACGTAAATGGAAAAAATATAAAATAATCCCTATCTGCCATGTGTATTTGGGATTATTTTATATTTATCTATATTAATTTTAACAGCTTTAAACCATGTGTGATTCCTTCATTTTCATTTGATTTTGTAATGATATCTGCATAAGGATAGAGTTCTTCATGTGCATTCTCCATAGCAATCCCTACACCTACAAAATCTAGCATTTCCTTATCATTCAGTCCGTCTCCAAAAGCTATAGCCTCGTCGGGAGCTACATTTAAAAACGAAAGCATTTCTTTAATGCCAGATGCTTTTGAAATAGATTGGGGCATGACATCAATAGCGAATTCATGCCATCTGACAAAAGATAACTCTGGAAATTTTTGAATATAATCAATTTCTTCTCTGTTTTTACAATATACCATTGCTTGAAACAAGGTTGCTTGTTTCCAAAAATCAGGATGAAATTCTGGTGTATAATTCAAATGTAAGTCTTTAAAGGTTTGTATAATTTCACGATGATTAAGTGTATTACTGACAGACTTCTTTTCACTTGAAAAAACTAATGGATGTTGTTTCATGCCGGCATATTCAATAAGTTCTTGCAGAGCGGATGCATCCATTCCGTGCTTATGAACGACTTCTCCTTTATAAACAGAATAAGCACCGTTAAAACTGACAAATGAATTAATCTTTAGTTCCTCTGCAATGCTGGAAAAGTGGTAGGGAGGACGCCCGGTAGCGATAATCACTTCTACGCCTCTATTTCTTATTTGATCCAGAGATTTCTTCGTTTGGTTAGAAATTTGCTTATTGTTATCAACCAGTGTGCCATCAATATCCAAAAAACAAACTTTATAATCACGGTTCTTTGTCTGCATATCTATAACCTACCTTGCTTTTCCGAAAGTACTTTTTTCTGTTAAGCTTGTCAAAAATTCATATAATAAGTGAATGGTTTGTTTGACGTCCCGAAGACTGACTGTTTCTACTGGTGTATGTGTATAGCGTGTCGGGATGGAAATATTGGCAGTAGCGATGCCTGCTTCTTCAAAAACAATAAAAGCATTTTCTGTGATGACGCCTACTGCTACCTCTCTCTGATAGTTAATTTTATTTGCTTGGCATGTTTTTATTAGAGATTGTATTAATTTGGAATCTGGCAAAACACCAGCAAGTGTTCCTTTTCCATGATAGTTAAGAAATGTAAGTGCAGGGCCTTTATCTAAGCCAACATCAGAATAATTTGTCAGTTCGGGTGTATCACATGCTGGTGTCACATCTAAGCCGATAGAGACATGGGGTTTTATCTTCCTGACTGCTGGCAGGACACCTCTGATATTAAATTCCTCCTGGACACATGCAACCAGATATATATCCCACTCTAAGGATGCTTGAGCTGAAATTAATTGTTCTGCTAATTCTAATAAGACTGTGCAGGCAACCCGGTTATCCATCGCTTTTCCTGTCACCCGGCCATTTTCTCTTTCCAGATAGCTTGCTTGAAAGCAGATAGTGCTTCCAACCCGTATTCCTTTTTGATATGCTTCCTCTTTAGAGACTGCTCCAATATCAATATATAGCTGATCTTGTGCGGGAAACTTCCCTTTTTCTTCGGGTTTTAAGAAGTGATATGCTTTTGTTCCAACAACTCCGGTGACCGTTCCTTTATCCCCCAGTACTTGAAGCTGATTACCTGGAAGAACATTCACATTAGCACCGCCGATTCGTTCGAAAAATAAGAAACCATTTTCATCAATATGTCTTACTATAAACCCTACTTCATCCATGTGGGCAAAAATCATTATTCTTTTGCTGTTTGGCTTGTTAGAAGGTAAGAACCCGATCACATTGCCTATTGTATCCACTTCAACGTACTCCATTTGTTTAGAAAAATAATGATACATATAATCAATCACTGCATCTTCTTGTGAACTGACAGCATTTATCATGGATAATGCCTTCAGATGTTCGTTCATATTCATTTTGAATCACCTGTTTCTAAAGACTTTTTTATATTTTTCATTGCCTGTAATTTTTCTGTTTCGGTTGCTTTATAATAGATATACGATCCGACAACAAAGATATTTGCTCCTCGTTGAGAGCACCATAATGCTTCTTGCGGTGTAATTCCGCCATCAACTTCGATAGCAAAGGAATACGCTCTGCTGGATTTTAAATGGCTCAGCATTGTTATTTTTGATAAAACTTCTTTAATAAAGGGCTGCCCTCCGAAACCGGGATTTACGGTCATTAGAAGTACCATATCAATATCTGATAAGATGGGTTCTATCAAAGAAATGGGTGTCGCCGGGTTTAAAGCAACGCCTGCTTTTATACCGTGCTCTTTTATTTGATAGATTAGCCGGTGCAGATGAATGGCTCCCTCTGCATGAACAGTAATGCTGTCAGCACCAGCATGGACAAAATCAGCTATATATTGACTTGGATTTTTAATCATTAAATGAACATCCAAAAACAGATCAGTATAGGTTCTTATCGAGTAGATTATATTAGCTCCAAATGAAATACTGGGCGCAAATATACCATCAATCACATCCAAGTGTAAAAATTCCGCTCCGCCTTTTTCAGCAATATCAATTTCACTGCTTAAATGTAAAAAATCAGCGTTTAAAATGGACGGAGCCAGGATTTGTTTTTTCAACTTTATTCAAGCCTCCTGCTTGTTTATTCTAATAATTCGCTTATATAAGGAAGGATACATTGATAGACTTCCTCTTTTGTAGCTGCATATCGAATGTTCGATAATTTTTCTTTATCTCTCAATATTTCAGAAATTGCCTTCAGCATGATTAAATGTTGACCCGAATCAGTAATTCCTAACATAAAAACGATTTCCACGTTTAGAGGTTCACCTGAAGTCATTTCATTAAAGGTAACTGCATCCTTTAAGATTCCTACAGCTAAGCTTTCCTGCTTCACATGGACTGGATCTGCATGTGGAATAGCAACACCTATGGAAGTTGTCTTCAGCCCGGTCGGATATTGTTCTTCACGTTTTATAATTGCTTGTTTAAAAGAATCATGGACGTAATCTTTGTCATAGAATAATTGACTTATTTCCTTCAGTAATTCATCCGATGAACTGGCACGGATATTCAGCATAATCATATCTTTATCAAATTTTAATTTATCTCCGTTTTTATTGTGATTCATTCCAGAACCTCCAGTAGTGCTTTTAGATAATAATATTTATGATGTCTCTTCGGGCTCTTCTTTTCTATTTATCTTTTTAAATACGAAGTAGTACAACACGATAATAAATAGTGCCAGGATAATAAATCCTAATACTTCCATTCTCATTAAAATGGTAATAATAAAGTTAAACACATTTCCAATATATAATGCAGATACTTCTGTTCCGCCCACAGATTCGATAAATCCGCCAGCGCTGGCTAAGTCTGTATAATAAGAAGAAAAGAAGGTAGCTATATAAAGCACTAATACCATATTGAAGGTAGAGCTGATCAGCGTTCTGATAACATCCCCCTTATGCATGATCGTTGCCATACAGATAAAAAAAGGAGCAAAAGCTAAATCTGCGAGAGGAAGCACTTTATTGCCCGGCAGGATGGCGGCTAAGACGAGTGTAATAGGAATAATTAAGATTCCTACTGTAATGGTTGTCGGATGGCCTAATGTAACTGCTGAGTCTAGTCCTATAAAGAATTCTTTGCCTTTAAATTTTGTTTGAAAGAATTTTTTCGCAGCATCTGAAATGGGCATCAGCCCTTCTACAATAATCCGGATAACACGCGGGAAAAGGATCATAATACCTGTGATTACAATGACCAGCTGACTGCCATCCACGAAGCTTGTGCCTGCCAATATAGCAATAATTACGCCCAGGATAACTCCGATAATCACTGGATCTCCAAACATTCCAAACTTCTTTTGAATAAAGTTCGTATCCATTTTCCGGTTGTTTAGAGCCGGTATTTTATCGAATATCTTATCCATCAGGGCATAAAAAGGGACGGTAGAAGTAGCGAATCCCTGACTGATAGATATCCCTTCAATGCCAATAACCCTTTGAACTTTTTTGGCTGTTAAATCAGCAACGAAAAGTGAGAAGATAGCGTGCGAAATTGCAGCCATAATACCGTAAAATAAGTTTGAGGTAATGAGAGCAACTACAGATCCCGTCAGTGCATAATGAGAGTAGTTGAAAATATCAATATTCATCGTTTTGGTCAGCTTGCTGATTAATAGAAGTACGTTCAGGCCAAAAATAACCGGGATGATAAGAGCTCCTACAGTAGTTGAAAAAGCAATCCCGGCGGAGGTTCCTGACCCTAAATCAATAACAGATAAATTTAAGCCGAACCGCTCAACCATGGTTTGTACAGATGGTGAAAGATAATCACCTATTAAGCTGACGACTAAATTGAGACCTAAAAATCCGACACCGACAGTTACAGCCGCTTTAATTGCCCTCAGTACGCTTAAACGGAATGCTAAACCAACTATAAAAAGAACAATAGGGACAAAAATAGTTGCTCCTAAGGATAATATATAATCGACAACACTTTGCATGTTAAGCTCTCCTTTATGCTTTAGTCGGATAAAGCGCTAATAATTTGTTCCTTAATAGCTTCCTCGTTAATCCCGGTTAAGAATCCGGCTCCTGAGAGGGAGGGGACTCCGAAGTCGGATTCTACCCTCATGCTTGTCACGATTAGATCTGCATCGCTGTTCTCATAAACTAATTCAGATAAGGTAGTCTGTGTGAGTTGATAATCAATTCCTGCTTCGTCCAATGTCTGGCGGACTTTATCCGCTATTAATGTTGAAGTTGCAATTCCGCCGCCGCATGCTACGATTACTTTTTTCATATATTGACCTCTCCTTTAATTGAAAATGATTTATTATGAAGTAGACCTCTATCTATTGTTAAGCTTGAATAGCTATCTCCCGAAAGGCTTTTACTCTATTCATAAATTCTTCTACACGCTTTTGATCAACCCTGTTTTCAAATTTCCCATCATATTTGAATGCTGTTCCAACTACTGCACCATCCGCAATTGCCAGCTGCTGCTCTAAGTTCTCAATACGTACTCCCGTATTTGCCAGTATCACGCAATCAGGGACAGTTTCCTTTACTTTTTTCAAGATTTGAGAATCTGTCTGTTCTCCAGCTGTTAGTCCAGAAACACAAAGCGCATCGGGACGGTTGTTAAATACAGTAGATTTGGCAATATCTTTGATATCTCGGTCAGCAACATATTTTGCTGCTTCAGGCAGAATATTAAACAGCAGTTTTACATCCTGGGCATGCAGGTGATACTGATGTCTGATGGTTTCACCGACATTTGTGTCCCATAATCCAAAGTCACTGGCATATACGCCGGTAAATATTTCACGTACAAATTGAGCCCCGGTGGCAGCGGCTAAGTCAAGGGAGCGTTTCGCATCCCATAATACGTTAACGCCATAAGGTATTCTTATATCATTCATCAGTTCTCCGATTACTCTGGCCATCGCAGAAACTGTTTCGGTTTTTACTTCTGTTAAATAAGGAAGACTGAATTCATTGGAAAACATAACAGCATCTACACCGCCATCCTGTAATGCCTTTAAATCTTTGCGTGCTTCTTCAATGACATAATCCATTCCTTTTTTATAGTCATAGGATGGATCTCCGGGTAAGGGCTGCAGGTGACACATTGCGATAATTGCTTTTTCTGTTCCAATTACTTCTTTTAACCAAGTCATCAATAACTTCCTTTCTCTTCAGTTTTTTGCTTTAGGGGTATCTATTGAGATCCCCGCTTTTTTGTAATCCTTCATTTCTGTATCGGATAAAGGTTTATTTGTTATAATTCTATCTAGTGCATCTATTCCGGCGACGGATGAAAATGCTACCTGGTTGAACTTTCTGTCATCTGCCAGTAAGATAATTTCATTGGCAATGTCTATCATTGTTTTTTTTATGTTGGTTTCATCAATGTTGGAATTGGTTAATCCTTTATCCGCGTTAATAGCATCTGTTCCTAAAAATACTTTATCTACATTGAGCTGACGCAGCATATCTTCTGCAAATGGTCCATTTAAGCTATACACCCCCTTTCTCTTTTGCCCGCCGATAACAACGATGTCTATGAGGTCATTTTCACTGAGAACCATGGCGTTTTTAATGTCATTCGTAATGGCTGTTATATTTTCAGTGCAGTGTGATGCTAGTTTTTTAGCGAGCAGCAAGGTTGTTGTACCGGAATCCAGAAGAACGGTTTCCCCAGGCTGGATATGTTTGAAAGCCAGTTCCGCAATTTCTTCTTTCTCCTGGATGGCTTCCTGCTCTTTGATAACATGACGGGGCTCAAATCGGGTTCCTTTCAATTTTTTACTTTTAGCTCCTCCATGAATCCGGATAATAAGATTCTGTTTCTCTAATTCTTTTAAATCGCGTAAGATAGTTGGTTTGGAAACATTAAATTTATTTGTTAAATCGATGATATTTACTGTTCCTTTATCATCTATAAACTCCAGTAATGACTCTAATCTTTCTGCTGGTAAAATCTCCATCCACTCCTTGTTTAATGTATGATTTCATTTGATTGTTTATGATTTTTTATGGCAGGAACATGAGGTGTTTTGTACCGTGATAGTAATTTTTATTTTTTGTTAATGCTTTTTATGCCTGTTTTTCTAAAAAAGTTAAATGATATTAAAAAATACTTCACAAAAAATCATGATCAGCTTTATAAATCCATGAAAACAAAAAAATCTCCAGCTATTCTGTGCAGAATAGCTGGAGATTTTTTATGATTATCTGTCTTTATACAAGCATCCAATGCTCCGGTCTTACTTCTTCTAACCAATTTCTTTCAAAATGATAGGTTTCTGTCTTGATATTATGTTCCCGAATCTTTTTCGCTTCAATTCCCGGATCTGGAATAGGCACCGCATCCAGCAGTGATTTAGTATAGGGGTGAAGTGGATTTTCATAAAGCTCCTCGCTTTCTGCCACCTCAATAATTTTGCCGGAATACATGACTGCAATCCGGTCACATATATGCTTTACCATTGCCAGGTCATGTGCAATAAATAGATAGGTTAAACCAAGCTTTTCCTGTAATTCCTCTAATAAATCCACAATCTGTGATTGAATGGAAACGTCCAGAGCGGATAACGGCTCGTCGCAAACAATAAATTTCGGTTTTACAGCCAGCGCCCGGGCGATACCAATACGCTGCTGCTGTCCTCCTGAAAATTCATGCGGATACCTGTTGGCGTGTTCCTTTGTCAGACCTACCAGCTCTAATAATTCCTCGACTCGGGCTCGCCTCTCAGCTTTTGTTTTGCATAGCTTATGAATATCCAGCGGCTGACCGATAATATCAAGTACCTTCATTCTCGGATTTAACGAGGCTTGAGGATCCTGGAAAATAATTTGAACGTCTCTGCGGAGCTTTTTGAGTTCTTTGCGATTAAAGTCATGGATTCCCATTCCACCGAAAAGAATTTCTCCTTCTGTTGCCTGCTGTAATTGCAGAATAAGGCGTCCAGTCGTTGATTTTCCAGAGCCGGATTCTCCTACTAATCCTAATGTTTCACCGGGTCTGATGTGAAAGTCAATATCATCAACTGCATGCACAAGGCCGCCTAATTTTAACGGGAAAATCTTTTTCAAATCCTTCACGTTAATTAAGGCCTCAGTATCTTGAAATGATTTCGTGTATCTGTTTGCTTTCTTTTGATCAATTCGCGGCAAGGCATGAAGCAGCCGTTGTGTATAAGGGTGCTCAGGATGAGTGAAAATGGATGTTGTGTCGTTTTGTTCAACAATTTTTCCATCCTTCATGACAACAATCCGGTCACACATACCTGCAACAACCCCAAAATCATGAGTAATCAAAATGATGCTCATATTAAATTTCTCCTGCAGGTTTTTCATTAATTGCAGAATTTGTGCCTGAATACGTACATCTAATGCAGTCGTCGGTTCATCAGCAATTAATAGCTTTGGCCGGCAGATTAAGGCCATTGCTATCATTGCACGCTGCAGCATACCACCTGAGAATTCATGTGGATATTGATGATACCGTTCTTCAGGTGAGGTTATCCCGACCAGCTTCAGCATTTCAATCGTTTCTTCTTTCGCTTTATGTGCAGAAATCCTACGGTGTTTGCTGACTACTTCATCAATTTGCTTACCGATTTTCATTGTCGGGTTAAAAGAGCTCATTGGGTCCTGAAATATCATACTGATTTCCTGACCGCGAATTTTTTGCATATCATGGTCAGAATAATTTGCCAGATTATTTCCTTCATATTCTATTGTTTCCGCTTGGATATGTGCGGACTGGCCGGGAAGCAGCTGCATAATTGTTTTTGCTGTAACGCTTTTTCCTGACCCGGACTCACCAACAATCCCTAAGGTTTCTCCTTTTTTGACGGAGAAAGAAATTTGGTTAACGGACTGAACCTTCTGCTCCGTAGTCTGAAAATGAACAGATAAATTTTTAACACTTAATATGTCTTTCATTATCATATCTCCATTTAATTATATATTTGACTTATTATATATTCCTGTACACCAGAGCAGCAGAACATTTAACCTGATAAAAATGTAAGACAAATTGTCATTTCAATAAAATATATAAGAATAAATTTTTTCAGGGTGAATAAACAAGACTCTGAATATATACATATATATAACAGGAAGTGTGTAATGTTATTACAATTAATTTTAAGACTTTAAAATATAGTAAACTCTTACTCTGTGAAATCTAAAACGGTAAGGAACTCAAAGTCAGTAAAATTAATTTGACAATTACATCATTCCTTTCTATAATTCCTAATAAGCATATTCTATACTAAAAAGGTAGGAATTATCAAGATTTTAAGAAGGGAGTAAGAAACTTATTGCAAAATTCATCATCCGAGAATGTGTTATCCCGCGGGTTTTTGATTGTTTATCGTCAGGTTTTCCTGAGGTGGATTCAATTTTTAATCGGGTTTCCAATTCATATTATTGCTCTCTGTATCTATTTCAGTAAAAGAAAGTCTAATACATATGATGCTTTGTTTAAGGAAAAAATGCATACTTTTATACAATCAGAAGCATATGCAGCTTTAAAAAGTGATTATGAAAAGCAATATGATAAAAAGCAGGCATACTTCCAGCGCCCGATAAAAGAGACAGAAAAAGAAAAATTTGTTCAGCAGCAGCTCAAGAAGCGCTCCGAAGCAATTGTGGAGGAAGAACTGGGATTAGAGACAAGAAAGCCGATGAACTATATGGAATTTTTCCATGGTCTTTTGCTGGATAAGCGTTTCCTCATACCTACATTTATTCCTGGAATTTTAGCTTACAGTATGTACTTTATTTATCAAGGTGCTTTTCGGCGTTTTGTATTTGAACGGGTCGTTATGACGTTCTTTGTAATTATTTCTGTTATCGTGATTGTATTTACCATTCTGTATATTTCGCCGTCTGATGCAGCTGCCAATATATTGGGTGAGTCTGCTACACAGGCGCAGCGTGATGCTTTTAATATTCAGTATGGCCTGGATCAGTCTTATTTCGTTCAGTTATGGCATGCGTTAAGCGGCATTCTGACGTTTGATTTAGGGCATTCTTATACAGGCAATGAAGTGATTATGAATAGTATTTCAAATCGTTTTCCTGTGACACTGATTTTAGCGATTTCTTCTCTTATTCTGGCAGTTATTATCGCTGTGCCGGTAGGGATGATTTCGGCAGCACGTGTTAATTCTTTTTGGGATTATACGTTTATGTTCATTGCCTTGATTGGCTTGTCTATCCCGAGCTTTTGGCAAGGTCTTATTTTCATTCTTACCTTTTCGATTCAGGGAGATCTCCTGCCGTCGAGTTATTCACCAGGAAACTTTTTATCGTTGATTATGCCAATTGTGGTACTAGGAACAGGGCTGGCTGCAGCGATTGCCAGAATGACACGCTCATCTATGCTGGAGGTCATGAATGAGGATTATATGATTACTGCAAAAGCCAAAGGGCTGACTGGAAGAGAGACATTTATTGGTCATGCGCTGAGAAATGCCTGGATTCCTATTTTAACGGTTATCGGGCTGCAGTTTGGCGGTATGCTCGGCGGAGCTGCCGTAACGGAAAAAGTTTTTAATATCAGCGGTTTAGGAAGCTATATTGTAGATAAACAATTTATTCCCGACACACCGGCAATTTTGGCAGGTGTCGTTTATATCGCTATTACCATTTCAATTGTTAATTTAATTGTAGATCTTGTTTATGCGATGCTGAATCCGCGTATCCGTTCGCAAATGAAGAATAGTTAGGAGGGTGAGAGGCTTACATGAATCATGCTAATCTACAGTCTTTAAAGCGATCCGATCTGTATAAGCACGGTCACTTTGCATTTGTTATATCGCTCGTATTAACGTTGATTTTTTTATTCAATAGCTATGATTTTGGCACGAATACATTTCACACCGTTTTCAGCATTTTTACTGTTATCTTTTTGATAAACAGCTTATATCAGCTTTTTATCGTGCTTTTATTACGTAAAGATTTATTGAAAACAGGAGAAATCGGGAATCGTACACGTATGCTGGCTGCAGTACAGGTTCTGTCGTTAGCCTGCGGAAATGTTTTTACAGCAACATTTGCCTTTCGGCTTTTAAAGAAGAACACATCTATTGAATATACATTTGCATATTATATGCTCATTACAGATTTTCTTATTATCGCGGTTACATCATTGAATTTATTTAAAGCCTATGTATCTAATAATTTCATGTTATCTATGGGTATTTTACTGGCATTATTAATTATTGATATAGCTTTGGTAATTTTCTTTCATCGGCAATATGATACCTCATTGGCCGGGAAAAAGTCATTGCGATTGCTAGCAGTGTTTTTATTTATTGCCACTTTAACAGGAAATATATTCCGATTTATTCTTGCTTACAGTATCCTGTTAAAAATCTCTAAGAAAGACCAGTCCGTGATTGATAAATGGCAGTTTTTCTGGATAAAGCTGGGTAAAAGCTTTACAGCAATGATTGGTTTATTATTTGTTATCTTTACCTTTTCAATATCCATTACCAGCTTTGGTACGTTTGTAACCAGCTTTGCAACGGCAAATGATTACAGCTCCCTGCTGCAGGAGCCGAGCTTCGTGCACCCCTTCGGAACGGATAACTTCGGCCGTGACGTATTTTCCAGAATTATTTTTGGAGCAAGGATTTCCCTGGTCATTGGTTTATTGACAACGATTATTCCAATGATTATCGGCGGGTTACTGGGGGCGCTGGCAGGCTATTATTATAAAGCTACCGATCAGGTGATTATGCGTGTGATGGATGCTTTGTATGCCATTCCGGGGATTTTATTGGCTATTGCTATTATCGCAGCATTTGGATCCAGTACGATCAATTTGATTATTGCCTTAAGTATCGGGTCGATTCCGATTTATGCAAGAACGATGCGGGCCAATATTTTAATGGTATCGAATTTAGAATATATTGAAGCAGCCAAAGCATTGGGAGAATCGGATTGGAAGATCCTGACCAAGCATGCTATTCCAAATGCTTTTGCTCCGATGATTGTCAAAGCTACCTTAACAATCGGCGGAGCAGTTATTGCAACAAGCAGTTTAAGCTTTTTGGGACTCGGTGTAGAGCCTCATGTTCCAGAGTGGGGGAATGTCCTCCGAATCGGGAGTGCTTATTTAGAAACCGAACCATATTTAGCGATTTTTCCGGGGATAGCGATTATTTTGCTGGTTTTAGCCTTTAATTTTTTAGGGGATGGCCTGCGTGATGCGTTAGATCCAAAAATAAATTAATTTTACATTATAGAGGATATTCAAAAAGTCCAATAAAGATGACACGGCGAATTTCTGCGTTGACGAGCTTTTTCCGATGGGACTGGGACTGCGATTACTCGTCCCATCGAAAACATTTGCGATTACTCGCCCCACCAAAAGCGTTACTCACGTATATAAGAGCATGGAGGAACTTCTGTTAAGACCGTCCACGTCCTGTGGACAATACAGAAGTCACCACATCCTGTGGAAGTCCGTTCGGAAACGCTAGCCGCCTTGAACTTTTTGGTTCTATTTATCGGACTTTTTGAACACACACTTATAAGGGGGAATACAGAAAATGAAGAAATGGAGTTTATCTTTTTTACTCGTACTTGCTCTGCTGTTAGCAGGGTGTGTGAGTACAGAATCTGATGTTCAGGAAGAAGGTTCAGGCGGTGGTGGTGCAGATGCAGACCAGCCGACAATTGAGATATTAGCAACAAGTACGCAGGAAAATGACGTAAATATTCTGCGTGATCAATTAACAAATACAGGCTTTAACGTAGAATTAAATATTCAGCCGGATTACGGCAGCTTTACAACACAGCGTGATGCAGGGAATTATGATATTGCCCTGAACAGCTGGACAACAGTTACTGGAAACCCGGATTATGCTGTCCGTTCTCTGTTCACCTCAGATGGTGATAATTCGTTATTCGCAGATGAAAAAGCAGATGAGCTTGTAGATAAAGCAAGTACCGAATTACCGGGCGAATATGAAGAAACATATAAAGAATTAGAGGAACAAATTGTTTTTGATCAGGCGTATATTGCACCGCTTTATATTTCTTTAAAAGCGCAGGGTGTAAATCACGATATTATTAATGAAGAAACAGTCCGTCTGCCAAAATCACGTGCGGCAGTATGGGAAAATGTAGACTATAATGATACATCCTTACGTGATAGTGAGCCTTTACTTGTTCACCAGGCAATTAGTGATTTAACTTCATTAGATCCAATTAAAGGAAATGACGGTTCTATTAATACGTTAAATACAAATATGTATGTTCGTTTAGTCAATTTAACAGATGATGATGAGGTCGTTTCCGATGGTTCGCTTTCTTTAAATCACGTGATTGCGGATGGCAGCCAGGATTTTTATTTCTTACTTCGTGACGATATTAATTTTGCAGAGGTAGACGGCGATACAGCAGTTGATACAGGTGACCGTGTAGGTGCAGAGGATGTTCAATTCAGTTTAGAACGGGCGAAAGATCCAAATTCTGTTCCGGATCATCGTACTTACAGTCTGCATGAAAGTATGGAAACGATTGAAATTGTAGATGATCTTTCTGAATTAGAGGATACTGCTTCCATAGACGGAAATACAATTAAACAGGCTTTAGAAGAAGGACTTGATACAGAGATTGATTCATTAACGACGGATAAAACAGAGGCGGATAATGATGCAGGAACCTATCAGGTTGTAAAAATTACAACAGCAGATCCGTTCCCGCAGGTACTAAACTATCTTGCACATCAGTCAGCCGGTATTGTATCAAAGGATCAGGTGGAAAGCATCAATACGTTTGATGTAGAAGACTATGATGTCAATGAAGATGTTGCTTATGGTGACCAGCGGACTGTGCTGGAAGATAGTAATGAAGAAAACACGCTTTATGCAAGTGGACCGTACATTATGGTTTCTAAAAATGACTATGAAGCAGATTTCGTGAAGAATCCCGGGTATATGCCTGGATCAGAATATGAGCCTAAAATCAGCGAAGTAGTAGTGAAATTCATTCAGGACCCGGAAAGTGCATTATCTGCGCTCCGTAATAATGAGATTCACATCCTGAATGGTGTGGCTGAAAACCGTTATGACACAGTGGAAGAGGATGATAGTTTAACCTTACAGCAAAACGAGAGTAATGGTGTTTCCTATCTGAGCTTTAATTTGGAAGATAGCGAGCTTGCTGATAATGTAGCATTACGCCAAGCGGTACTATATTCTATTAATCAGGAAGAATTTATCTCCTTCTATGAAGGCAATAAATTACCGGCTGTTTCTACTCTTAGTTCATTAGTAGATACCGGGCTGGAGCTGAAAGCAGATCCTGAGCAGGCGCAGAGCCTGTTACAAGAAGGTTTATCAGAGTAATATAAAAAGAGGCAAAGTCAGGATTTTTCTTCATCCTGACTTTGCTTTTTTTTGATCTATGACTGCAACAACAAGGATGTTTTATCCATTATAATGAGTCCTCAAGGAAGAAAGTTTCTTTTTATAACTGCTTTCCCTTTACCAAAAAGTAATTCCCCATCAAGATTTGTACGATAAAAGCACTCTCTTTGGAATTTCAATAACTTGAAATTGCCTATAGTAGCGTTTATACTTCAAATCAATACGAAATAATAAGAATACTTAAAAAATGTAATTTATTTACTTTCAATACCAAGAAGGATGGGAAGACAAATGGGAGAAAACATAGAAAAAAGCGTGTTAGAAACTTTTCAGTACCTGCATACACATGCAGAAATCAGCTGGGAAGAAGTAGAGACTACCAAATATATAAAAGAAAGATTAGAAGAAGCAGGCTGTGAAACAATTACCTTTCCAGACCACACCGGCGTCATTGGAAAGCTTGGAAATTTTGATGAAGGTTTGCCAGTAATAGGTGTCCGTGCAGATATGGATGCATTATGGCAGGAAGTGAACGGGAAATTTCAGCCAAACCATTCCTGTGGGCATGATGCACATATGTCAATTGTATTAGGTGTGCTATGGACATTACAGCAAATCCCGGGGATCCAGGATAAAGTTGCAATTAAGTTTATTTATCAGCCTGCTGAAGAAGCAGGCGGCGGTGCGCTGAAAATGGTAGAGGAGAAGGTTGTAGAAGACGTGGATTACCTGTTTGGCGTTCATCTCAGACCTAAGCAGGAAGCCGCTGCAGGACAGGCTGCTCCAGTTATTGTTCATGGTGCAACGAAAACATATGAAGCGGTCATTAAAGGAGAAGATGCACATGGCGCACGCCCGCATTTGAATGATAATGCGATTGAAGTCGGCATGCAGATTGTCAATATGCTGGGGCAGATCCATATGGACCCAAGAGTCCCGCATTCAGCGAAAATGACGAAATTTCAGGCAGGTGCTAAGAGCTCTAATATTATTCCGGGAAATGCATCGTTCAGTTTAGATTTACGTGCGCAGACGAATGAAGTGATGGACCTGCTGGTGAAGAAAGTAGATGGTATTCTAGATTCTGTCCGAAATCTTTATGATGTTGATATTGATATCTCCGATTTTCATGGTGTGCCGGCAGCTGAAACAAATGAGGAAGCAACAAGCTTTATGCGTGCAGCAGTGAAGGATGTGCTGGGCGAGGAAAATATTGTAGAGCCGCTTCTCACTCCGGGCGGAGATGATTTCCATTTCTATACTGTGAAAAAACCAGAATTAAAGGCAACGATGCTCGGATTAGGATGTGATTTAGGGCCTGGATTACATCATCCAGATATGGCCTTTGATAAGGATGCGCTTCAAACGGGTGTAGATATTTTAACAAAAGCTATTTTGAAAGTATATCAGGATTAATGATAGGAAGTTAGATTGTTAGGATGAAAATAGTCGGTTTTTACTGCATTTGCGGTAGAAATCGGCTTTTTAGGTTGGTATATAAGATAGATATGTATAAAGAGGAACTTAAGTCAAGGGTAAACTTCGGCTCTTAGATATTTTTATAGAAAGAGTGAAAGAAATAATTTTAGTATGATTTTTAATCTAATATGAACCATTTATGGAATATTAAACCAGTAATAAGGAAGTATTCAACTATGCTAAATACCCTTATCGCTTTTTTATTATTTGTATCTGTATAGACTGTTTTTCAATAAATTTATCAAAAGACAAGACAATTTTAGTAGAATCTACTTCCTCAGGCCTGCCCATTTTACCAGACCTTTTTAAAAAGCTGCTTTTTATTTTTATATGCTTTATTTCCTGCGAGAATGTATTGTCTTATCAATAAAACCTGCTATCTATGCTTCTTCAAAAAATAGCTCAGTCTTTCCCAAATGTTTTTAATAATGTTCATATGAAAGGTATAGAAGAGAGGCATAAGTAGGATAACTTGTATTAAAAATGAAGGCATATCCTAAAAATAGGCGAAATTAACTGTTTTTCTCTTAAAAGGTTAACAATATATCATATATTTAGTATTCTTATAAAAAATAAAGATTAGCAGAAAAAAGGTGAGCAAGATGCACAAAATTAATCTCGTACTTTATACTTCTGATCAATCGTATGCTGATTATTTTTCCAACTATATTAGAAACCCAGAGAATGGGATGAGATTTTCAGCGAAGATATACACAGATTCGGAGGCGTTTCATAAGCATATCCGTAATCAAAAGCAGCACATTTTATTAACAGATATGCAGGTGACGGAAGAGGATGGTGCTAATTTCGATATGGTTATTCGCCTATCAGAGGGGCAGGAGATGACTCAGGAAGAGGCGGGCATTTTTAAATATCAACCATTGAAGGAATCATTGTCTCAAGTGATGGCGATATACTTCGAAGCAAATGACAAGATTAGTACGTTAATGAATAAGAAACAGAAAGAAAAAGTAGTCAGCTTCTATAGCGGTAGTGCTGGATCAGGGAAGACACTAGCTTCTCTTTGTCTGGCGAAATATTTGACACAACAGGGTAAACGAACCTTCTATCTTAATTTAGAACAATTACATAGCACCTATTTATTTTTTCAAGAAGAAAAGGCGTCTTCTGTTGAAGTATTCTACTATTTAAAAAATAATATTAATAAATTAGTTGCAAAAGTTGAATCCTTAAAATCTACCGACAGCTTAACAAATATTGATTACTTCTCTTTGCCCGTCTTACCGGAGGAAATGGAACATATCACGGGTGAGGAAGTAGAATTGTTGATTCAAGCTTTAAAAGATTCGCAAAGTTACGACTATATAATTGTCGATCTGGATGATTCCTTGCATGAGCGAAACCAGGCGGCAATGCGGGTTAGTGATGAGGTTGTATGGCTATTAAGCTCTGATCAGAATAGCTTTGCCAGATCGCAATATAAACTAAATCAAAGTATCCTGGACAAGCATATTGATAACAATAAGCTTCATTTTGTATTGAATAAAGTCGGAGCGAGGCCTTTTGCAGGGTTTAATAACTATAACTTCAGTATTGAAATACATATTCCATTTCATTCTCACTGGTTATTGGAAAATGAACAGACCAAGATGTTAGAAGATACCATTATCGGTGAGAAGTTATTTCAATCTGTTGCAGAGGAGATAGACATCAATATGGAGGTGTCCCTTGTTGAAGGTTAGTGATAAAGAACAGAAGAATAATCAACAAATAGAAGAAGTTACTGCGCAGACAGAGGATGAGATAACGGCTTTATTAATTGAAAAATTGCGTGAGGTTTTAGATTTTATGCATTCCACTACGAATGAAGAGCTTTTGGAAATGGTGGAGGATACTGTAATAGAGTATGCGAAGGAGCATAAAATGACTTCGCAAATGATTAAGCGTATTGTCGATAGAATGTATCATGCCTTTCGAGGGTTGGGCGTACTGCAACCCATCTTGGATGACCCTACAATTACAGAAATTATGATCAATAATCATGAAGAAATTTTTATTGAGCGCGATGGCCAAGTTTTGAATGCAAAAGTTAAATTTGAAAGCCGCCAAAAGCTTGAGGATACCATTCAGACCATTGTATCAAAGGTAAATCGGGTGGTAAATGAGTCAAGCCCTATTGTGGACGCAAGGCTGGAGGACGGATCTCGTGTAAATGTCGTCTTACCCCCAATTGCATTGAAAGGGCCAGCTATGACAATCCGAAAGTTTCCAGAACGACCATTGATGATTGAGGACTTAATCCGGTTTGGTGCACTCGATGAAGAGGTTGCCAGTTTTCTGCAACAGTTAGTAGAAGCCAAGTATAATATTTTCATTGGCGGAGGGACTGGTTCAGGAAAAACAACATTTTTGAATGTCCTATCGAATTTTATCCCGAAAGATGAGCGGTTGATCTCTATTGAGGATTCCGCTGAATTACAAATTGTCAATATTCCCAATCTTGTTAGTTTAGAGACAAGGAATAAAAACACGGAAGGAAAAGGAGAAGTTACAATTCGTGACTTAATCAAGGCCTCATTGCGGATGAGACCATCACGTATTATTGTCGGGGAGGTTCGTGGAGCAGAGGCGTTAGATATGCTGCAGGCCATGAATACTGGTCATGATGGGTCTTTATCTACTGGTCATGCGAACTCAATTAATGATATGTTAAGCCGTTTAGAGACAATGGTGCTCAGTGGTGCCGAATTACCGATTGATGTGATTCGTAAACAAATCAGTTCTGCGATTGATATCATGGTCCATTTAACAAGATTTCGCGATCATTCCAGAAGAGTAGTACAGATCTCCGAAGTATTAGGGATGGAGGATGGTGAAATTATTACCGCTCCCCTTTACGTGTTTGAAGAGGACGGTGAGGATTACCGCGGTAAAATTATCGGTAAACTGAAAAAAACAGAGCATTCTTTGCAGTCTATTAACAAATTGAAGTTAGCAGGCAAGAATGATGTGGTAGAACAGTTTACCAAAGCGTAATGGAAAGTGGGTCAAAGGATGAATGTTGAACAAATAATTGGCTCTGTTGTAATTGTTATCTTGATAGGTGTATTAGTAGGGCGTCGTGTAATCAAGGGAAGAAAGGCCAGACAGTTGGAACGGGAACTGGAGAAAAGAGAAGGAGAAATAAGAGAGAAGAGCATAGCAGCGATCCGAAAGAGAAACATCGGCGGAGAGACACTGATTGACTATGCTGTTTATGAGATGAGCTTTCAAGAGAAGGTGAAGTATTCCCTTATCGCAGGTATCGTAATTTTCGGTATTTCTTATCTATTCTACGATCATCTCATTCTTTCGTTCATAGTTGCGTGTTTGGGGATAATCTATCCGAAATTTAAGAAGAATGATTTAAAAAATAAACGTAAAGATGAACTAAGTTTACAGTTTAAAGAGGCTATTTCCTCTCTTGCCTCTTCTTTAGCGGCGGGGCAGTCAATTGAGAATGCCTTCCGTGATGTGTTGAGAGACTTGAAGCTTCTTTACCCAGATGAAAACACCTACATCATTAAGGAATTTCAGCTGATTAATCGGAGAATTGAAAATGGAGAGATTGTCGAACGAGCTATTGCAGATTTTGCCAACCGTTCAGATATTGATGATATTAAGAATTTCTCTGATGTATTTATTACCTGTAAACGTACAGGGGGAGACTTAGTAGAGATTATTAAACGAACGGCTGATATCATTACCGATAAAATTGAGATACAGCAGGACATCAAAGTTTTGGTTTCTCAGAAAAAGTTTGAGTCGAAAATAATGGCGATAGCCCCTTTAGGCATTACCTTATTTCTGAAAATGTCATCGCCAGATTTTGTAGCTCCATTATATGAATTTGGCACACCTGGTCCTATTATTATGACTGTCGTATTGATTTGTGTAGGCTGTAGTTTGTTAATCAGTCAGAAAATCATGGATATCAAGGTATAGCAGTAAGCAGATAAGAAAGGAGCAGCGATTATGACATTGAAAATCATTATTCTCAGCATTGTAATAGTAACATTATTAGGCGTTTTAAGGAATAAAAGGGTCTATGCTGCTTTTATTGAGCAATATAAAGATGAAATTACCTTACCAGCTTTAGCGCCGTTTGCTTTTGGCATTATAGATCGATTGAACCTTTATAAGCGGATGCCGAAATTAATCAATGCTATCCATCAGAAAATGATTATTCTGCGAGGAAGTAAACTATCTGGGGATTATACGAAAATATATTTAGCAAAAATGATTACCTTAATTAACTTGATGCTCTTTTTTACCTTTGTCTTAGTAGAGGTCAGCGACGAGGGAAATAGTAATCTGATTTATGGATTTCTATTGATGATAGTAGTAAGCGTCTTTCTAGTGAAGGATTTGGAAAAAAAAGTGAAGCAAAGGAAGGATTCGATTATTATTGAACTTCCGGAATTTGTCAATAAAATTATTTTATTGGTAAATGCTGGTGAAACTGTTCAGGGAGCTATGAAAAAAAGTGTCGATCAGAAGAAGAATCAGATTTATGATTCTCCATTATATTTTGAGCTGAATGAGGCTGTAAATAAGATGTCTGCGAATACTTCTTTCCAAGAGGTTATGAAGGATCTTAATTACCGCTGCGGTATTCAGGAAGTATCGATTTTTACGACCACAGTAATGATGAATTACCGCAAAGGCGGGGCACTATTAGTGCAATCATTAAATGAATTATCTGTATCACTATGGGACAAACGAAAAACTGTTACAAGGATAAAAGGTGAGGAAGCATCGTCTAAGTTGGTATTTCCGATTATTTTTATATTTGCCGCAGTTCTTCTGATTGTTATATATCCTGCAATAGCAGTATTTTAAGAAAAAAGAAGGAGAGATTTATAATGGAACAGTTAACAACATTTTTTAAAAATTTCTGGAATGACGAAGAAGGATTGGAAACCATTGAAATTCTATTGATTTTATCTGTACTTATTGTTATTGCAATTATGTTTAAAGATAAAATTATGGAATGGGCAAATAAATTATTTAACGATATTGATACCGAAATTATGAACTAATTTAAATGGAAAATAGCTTGGTTGAACAAGTTTTTCAATCAAGCTATGTATTCTCCATGAGGAACATCATTCCATAAGATAAATCAATTTATCAATACCGTAAGCTTTTCTAAAAGTGTCAATGAAGAAAGATCTCATTATAAATATTCAAAATGATGAGTTGAAAACATAATAAAAGGAAAATAAAGAGATTGGGTTAGCTGAAAAAACTTTAATAAGCTACGTGTGAATTTCTGAGGAGGACCGGACCATAATGATTAAAAATAAACAAATAGCTATTCTATTATTGTTAATCACAGGTTTGCTGCTGGCAGCTTGTTCGAATGACAATGAACAACCTGAAGAGTCAGAGCCGGCTGAAACAGAGCAAACCGAAACAGATATCCAGGAGGAAGGTACTGAATCAGAATCAGCTGATGAAGCTTCTACAGAAGAAGAGGATGAATCATCAATTAATGATGAGTATATCGAGCATCAATTGGGATTGAGTATCGGTGACACAGCAATCGTTGTTAGCTCAGAGGAGGACTATAAGTATGAAGTGACAGTGAATGAAGTGAGCTATCGTGATGAACTTGAAAATGTTACTTTATATGAAGATACCTTTGTCCTAGCTGATGTGACTGTAAAAAATGTGGATGAAAAGGCATTTAATGCTGCTGATATTTTTACACCTGCCCTTGGTGAATTGGATTCTAATAAATATACACCAGCAATCAGCCCTGATTATTTGGGAAACACGTCAGAAATAACATTAGTGGAGGGTGAGTTAGCCCCTGGAGATTCCGTTGAGGGTACGTTTGTATTTGATGTAGCACAAGCAAAGCAATATAACCTTGCTTTTGGTCATGCCGGGGATCAAATTAAGACGAGAGCGGAATGGGAATTTAGCGAAGATGAAATACAATAAACAACAGCATAAGAAGGAGCAACTAATATGAAGACCTTTCTAAAAGAGGATCGTGGAAGTTTTACACTTGAATCTACCTTGGTTTTTCCTGCTCTTCTAATGTTTACCTTAGTCGGCGTATTCTTTTGTATTGTTATCTTCCAAATGGGTACAGCAAGCTATATGGCACACAAAGTATCTGATGAACTTGCTTATACATGGAACAGTACAAAAAAAGATATTAAAACAGGTGATATAGCTGTACAAGAATACACCGGTTTACCGGACGGTGATGGATTATATTGGCGAATTACCGATAATGATATTTTGGGCTTTTTTAATTTAAGCGGTTTTACTCAAGATGATATTGTTGGTGACAAAAAAAGAAAAGCAGACATATACAATGGTGCAATAACACTCAGTGTAGATTACAATAATACGCTGATTTACAGTGAGGTAGAAGTGAGCGCTGAATCGAGCTTATTTATCCCTTCTTTTCTAAAAAATATGATTGGCAGCAAGGTACAAGCAACATCCAGCCATGTAGTTACCGAGACAACGGAATTAGTCAGAACAGCTAATTTTGCCAAGTATTTATGGAGTGAGTTTGGCAAAGATGGGGCAGTAGGTGATGCAGTGAACTCCATTAAGAAGTTCTTTGGTGGTGAATAATTTGAAAAAGAAAATAAAACGGTTGTTTTTAAAGGATAAAGGATCCGTTTCGATTTATGCCATTATAATTATCTTGCCCATCTTTGTGCTAAACGCACTACTAATCGATACACTGCGTATCCTCAGTGCTGAGCGTCAAATAGATAGTGCAATGGAGACTGCATTACGTTCGACTATGTCGCATTTTAGTTCTGACTTGGCAGATGTTGGCTTGTTTGCATACGGTGGTGAGGATGCAGGAACTGACTTTACTACATATATGAATAATCAGTTTTATTCTTCCTCTGAGCTAAGTGGTACACAGAATTTATCCAGACCAATGATTACAAGTGCAACAGCCAGCTTTGATACGTCAAGAAACCTGGTTGATTATAGTGTTTTTAGGCATCAGGTTGTAGAGAGCATGAAGTATCAGGCACCGGTACAAATGGGTACAGATTTATTTGATTTACTGACAAATAATGATATTTCGGTAGAAGATGTAGAAAAAGCAGAAGAACTAGTAGAAAACTATGAAGAGATTCTGGATTTAATGAAAAAACGAAATGCAGAAATTGATAAGGCAATTGAACAGTTAACCCCTTATAATAAACTGATTAAAGAGGATATAGGTGCTGAAGTTATTGGTAAAAAAGTAACTTCAGATGAGGAAACCATCCCTGAAGGTATTGAAACATTTCAACAGCTTGTTTTCTATCTTGATAGATATCAAGAATTAAAGGAAAAAAAAGAAAATGAAGAAGAATTGACCTCTGATGAGGAAAAGGAAATTACAAGCTATGAAGATGGAGTAAAAGAAAAACCATATAAAAGTGTTATCGATATGGAAATATACCATACGGACATACCGAAGCATCTGGTTGGTTCCAATCGAGATGTGAATAATCCGGCAAGTGGTTCAGCCAAAGATTATAATGACCAGATTAATGAATTAATGGGAGGTAGTGAATCCTTAGAAGAATTAGAGGAATTTACATTAAACGATGAATTTTTTACTGATATTCTGGATAATGAGGATCAAATCTATGAAAATATCCGGTTTGACAAGTCTTTGGAAGGCAGTCCGGAACAAGGAAACTTGGGGAATTTCAGTGTAGGCCAATTATTTTTAGCTTTTTATGTAGCGATAGAAGATGGTGACAAAGCGCTTGCTGATGCGATCGTTCAGTCGATAGAAAATAAATTAGGTAATCTGAAAAAAGGGCAAGTGAAAAAAATAGAAGATCAAATGCAAAAATATGATAAAGTAAAAAAAGCATTAGAGAATGTGGATATTCAGGCAGAAGAAGAAAAAGCTGATGAAAGCTTTGGCAGTTTATGGGCGGAATTGAACAAGTACAATGATATTAAAAATCAAATATCAGGTGATAATCAATTGTATGCCGAACTGGATAGTATTATTGCAGAGTATGATGGAGTGACAGGTCAAGGTGGAGATGATGGAGAATCCAGCCGCCTGCAATTTATCAAAGATGCATTCGAGCGGTTTAAAGAATTTGTTGAATTTATGCAAGGTTTTCCGACATCAGTTCGTAACGAGTTGTATATTAATGAATATATTATGGCGAACTATGGATCTAAAGCACCTTATGAGTTAGCCAGTGCGGAATCTTATGCATTTTCTACCAAAAAAGCACAATATATCACCTATGGCTATAATGTAGCTGGAATGAATTATTTTATGTTTATGAAGGACATTGCGTTGATTTTATTTGTGGGAAATTTGATTGGTCAAGGTTTACAGGGAGGATTTGCCGGACCATTAGGTTTCTTTAAAGCACTGTCAGGAGCGCTTATAACCACTTTGCAGGACGTGAACACTCTTACTACTGGTAAATATACTTTACAATGGAACCCATTTAAAACGTTTGGCGGAAAAGGTGTTCCAATCAATATGCCGATGTTCCTGCGTATTATAATGGCAATGAAGTCAACAAATGAAACATATAATAACGAAAAAGCGAGAAGGCTGCAGGCAGTGATAACGAAAGAAACTGGTGTTCATTTAAATAACAGCCCATCTTATATTGAAGGGAATGTACAAGGCAGAGTAAAGCTATGGTTTATACCTCAATTAGCGGAAGTTTTGCCAGGTAATGTAGAGGGCAGTTATTATATTTTTGATAGACGAAAAGTATATTCGTATTAACTAGGAGGAATTTCAAATGAAGAAAATATTTATTTTATTATTTGCCATCTTGTTATTAGCGGCTTGTAGTGATGAGGGAGAAGCAACGGAAAATACTGGGGAAGAAAATACAGATAACACAACAGAAAATGAAACTGACGCAGATACTTCTGAAGAAGCGGAGCAGAAAAAAGTCTATCAAATCGGGGAAACAGCAGTAATTACAAGTGATTTATATGAATTTGATTATGAAGTAACGGTAAACGATTTTCAGTTAACGAAAGAGGTTGATGGCAGTACGATTGATGATTATCTTTCGGGAGCTCGTGAGGAAGATGTATTTGCTGTTGTGGATATTACAATTAAAAATATTAGTGATGAGAGCTATGTTCCTAACCAAATGTTTTCTGCCAATTTTTCAGGTATTGATGAAGATGGTGGGCACACATCCTATGATGAATTCTTCCCTGAAGGAGATGAAGAGTTAGCTCCAGGTGATGAAGTGGAAGGACATCTGGTTTATACAACAACAACAGATTATGCTGATGCATTTTTATTGAAATATGAATTTACATCAGATACAGAAACACATTTTGAATTACCAAACCCAGAAAAATAAATGATAAATCAGGTGAGGAGAAATTACTTCTCCTCACAAATAATCTCCATTATATTCAAGTTTGCATAATCATTTTGTTTCAAAAATAGGATTTGCTTGGATTCAAGAAAACATTCATGATATTAGGTGCTTGCTTTTTATTACTTGCCGAATGGGAGAGAGTGAGACAAAATCAGAGGGTCACAGCGAACCACAAATGTTTATAGAAGATTTAGATTAGGCAAAGGTTAAGGAAGCAATTATAGAAGAAGCACTGAGCATGAATTTCGCAAAAGGAACGTATCAAGCAAATTATATCGTTAATATAGAGGTCTGTGAAGCATTACATATAGACTAGAAAAGCAATAGTTTTACAAGGGATTTATTACATTTTTTGAAACAAGTGATGGAAATCACAAGGAGCACTTTTTAATCAATGATTAATATGAAATAGAAAAAATAGTTAATTATGAGAGGATTCCCGATCAATGTGTGAACATTAACTAAGGCAAGCCCCAAAAGATGAAGTGGAGGGAGTTATGTTGAGATTTCTAAAAAAGGATAATGGAAGCATTACAGTGGAAGCAGCATTAATCATCCCTCTTTTGCTAACTTTTATACTATTTCTGACTTCATTAGTGAAAATATCGATCGCTGAGATGGCCTTACAAGAAGCTGTAAATGAGACAGCACAGTCGGTAGCACATTATTCTTATCTAGCGATGCTGGCACAAAATCAGATTCAGAGTCAGACAGATGGATTTGTTGATTCATTGACAGATAATGCTGCTGGTAAGCTTGGAAATGATGAAGTAGCTGAATATATTTTAAACAAATTAGGTGAAGTGGGAAAAGATGTAATTCCTACATCTGGAGAAGCACTTAACCATTTCTCTGATAGTGTATATCAAGATATTGTAAAAGGAATGTACCAAGAAAATGTGCCCTCTTCAAGCTTTTTCAGCCCTGAGAATATTCGTGTAACCAATTCTTCCTTCCCGCATGGTACAAGCGGGGATGCTGCAGATGTCAAGATTGAAGCCGAGAATACGATGCAAATGGTACTCCCCTTCTTTGAGAAAGAGATTAAAATTAAAAAAGTGGCAGTGGAGCGTGGCTGGGTTGGAAATTAGGAAGGAAGGTGATCTGAACATTGCAGGGAAATTTTATTCTATTAATTATCTTTCTGTCTGTTGTAGCTTATTTCGATATCAGTAAACAGCGGATTCCCAATTGGCTTAACGTAACAGGGGTTCTGGCGGGCATTTTATATCACTTGTTTGTACATCAAATCGATGGTTTATTGCAGTCTGTGTTTGGAGTATTAGCTGGCGGCGGAATTATGCTTGTATTATATATATTTAAAGCAATTGGCGCGGGAGATGTAAAATTGTTTGCAGCGATTGGTGCGATTACCGGAGTGTTATTTACCTTATATGCGACGATGTATTCCATTGTTTTTGCCGGTATTATTGGGGTTATTATTTTATTGTTTACCAAAACGATCTTTATTAACATGTTGTTGGCTTTTATACATATCAAAGAGAGTATCCAGAAGCGGTCACTAACGCCACTAGACACTTTTAAAAAAAATGTGTCTAATCGTTTTCCATTTATATATGCAGTTGTACCTGGCGTAATTACTGCATTTTATTATATGTATATCTCTTAAAGAATAGAAACAGCATCAAACAAAGGAGGAATAGCTCGTGTCTAATCCATTGGAGCTATACCATATAGACCAAATAACATCAAATGGCGGTTATATGAAACTTAAGCAAACAAGCGAAAAAGGTTTCACCGCGGATGATTTTCAAGAATTGCAATTAAAAATGATTCAATCTAATGATATCCCAAGATTATTACCAATAAGCTTGGAAGAAATGAATGAAGAAATCACTGTATTTTATAAGACGGAGGGATTGCGCAAATTACGTCCTTTTGCTAAGGAACGTCCTCTCTCGATGCAAAACTATTATGCGTTGTTTATTAATATTATTCAAGCGTTACAAGATTCAAATAATAATATGCTAAGTGAAGATCATTTTGTTCTCGATGAGGAGTATATCTATATTGGCGACGGATATCATCAGGTTTATTTAATGTATGTCCCATTAAAAGAGGGAGTGGCTAATTCAGCTCTTTACGAGAGCCTGAAGAAATTATTACTAAATATGGCGAGTGAAGTTAAAGGGTTGAATGGTGTGCAATTTAAAACGATTCTAAACTATATCAAAGACCCGGGTTTTAGCTTGCATGGTATTAAGCAGTTGTTGAGCCAATTGCAAAAACAGAGCCGCCAGGGGGAAGACGAGGAATCAGACTATCAAAAAGAAGCTTCCCAGCCTAAAGAAATCATAAAGATAAAAAAGGTACGCAAAATGCCGCCTCTTGCCAGTAAGGTAAAGACATACTCTATTTTGATTGGTCTGTTATTATTAGCAGGAGTATGGCGATTATATATGGATGCAGGCAATACTCCTATGCTGATTGTTTCCATTATATTATCCCTAATCATTATTTCTGGAGTGTATGTGTATTGGTTTGTTTGGAGGCCGGGTGTCAAACCGATTATTACGGAAAAAGAGGTCAAGGTAAAAAGTAAGCCAGCCAAACAGATGATTTCCTATAAAAATAATAAAGAAACAAATATAGAAGAGCAACAAACAGTAGAAGAAATATCAGCTACGGAAATCTTTACTAATCAGCAGGTGCAGAGCCAGGATACTGCGGAGGTTGAGCCAATAACTTCCACAGATGATGACATTCAGGAAGAAACAAATGACCAAACGATGTTATTAGATGAAACCGAAATGATACCAGAGAAAAGCAGGAAGAAGATTAGAAATTATTTAGTGATTGATCGTGATGGAACAGAGGAAGAAATTCAACTGGAGAAGGATAACTTTATCATCGGACGGGCAGAAAAGGGAACCGACCTTATCGAAAAGGCTGTAGGTATTTCCCGATTACATGTGGAGCTGGTCAAATTATCGGATACTTATGGTATTAAAGATTTAGGAGCAAAAAACGGAACTTATATTAATAATGAAAAAATTATTCCTTATAAAATTTATGAGCTATCAAGTGAGGATACCATCCAAATTGGAAAAACAGTCTACACTTATAAGGTGTCTGAATGAATAACGCAAAGCTTAGCAACGTCATACAGATGGAGAAATTCAGTTTAACACCTTCCCTGGAGAAATCGAATCAAGATGCATTTGGTTACTCCAGTAATAGGCTGTCGTCTGAACAGGAAGTGCATCTGGCAGTTATTGCAGATGGGATGGGGGGGCACTCTTTAGGCGATGTTGCCAGCCGTTTTGCTGTTGATTATGTGTTGAAATGGTGGCGTAGCACCATTTGGATGAATGAAGAACCAGCATCTTTTCTATCGACTTGCAAAGAGCAATTAATTACCCTTTTCCATGAGATTAATGACCGTTTGATTGAGATTAGTAGATTAGAACAGACAGAAATAGGTACTACCTTAAGTGTTCTCTTATTTATCGAGAATCAATACTTTATTTGCCACATTGGCGATAGCCGGATATATCGTTATCGGGAGAATATTATCGAGCTGGAAGAGTCCAATGGTGACACGATTGATTTGAATAAAGAAAAGGTGTTTCTCCAGTTAACGGTTGATCATTCATTTGCTTCCATGCAAGTGGAGGAAGGCTTGATGACGGTGGAAGAAGCTGAATCTCATAACAAGGCCCACTATTTAACACAATGTATGGGAGTGAAAGGTGAAGTGGAACCATATACAGCCTCTGGTACTTTTACCGTTTCAGATTCATTTTTGTTGTGTACGGATGGATTTCATACTTTATTTACAAATAATGAGTTAAATAAGGAGTGGACAGCACAGATAGAGAAAAAGCAGTCGCTGCAGGCGATTATTTCTCACTTTTATGCATTAACAAAAGCAAAGAAACGTACGGATGATGCGTCGGTCTTAGCGGTTAATTTTAACCAAAGAACTGAGGAATAGCTATGTGGAAGAAGCATGAGATAGTTCAGCATAAATATGAAATTATCGACTATGTAGCAGAAGGCGGGACATCTTTATTATATGAGGTGAAATTGAATCATGGTGAACATGCTTTGCTGAAGGTGGTAAAGAGTCCAGATACTTTGTTGAACAACCAAGTAAATAATGAAGCAGCCATTCTTGCTTCATTAAATCATGACCGAATCCCGAAACTATATGATAAATTGACGGTAAATCAATATTATAATGCTATTGTAATAGAGAAATTAACGGCGAATGACCTTTCTAGCATGATAGAGAAAGGAAAGGAATTTACTTGGGAGGAAATATTGGATATTGCAAAACAGTTGGCTGATACCATCCGGGCCTTTCATCAGAATAAACCGGCAATCGTGATTAGAGATATTAAACCATCTAATATAATGCTCACGGAGGATCAGAGGGTATATTTGGTTGATTTTGGTATATCCGCCACTGTTGAACAGGCAGGGCAGGTGAATGCGTTAGGCACAATTGGTTACGCTGCTCCAGAGCAGTTTGAGAATGGTGTAGTGGATCTGCGCTCGGATTTATTTTCATTAGGTGCAGTCTTATTTTATCTAGCGAGTAATGGTAAGAATATTTATACGAGTGACCATGAGAAGATTCTTTATAATCGTCTTCCCAAGACTTTTGCCAATGTAATAAGGAAACTGACAGCTACCAATCCAGATAAACGCTTTACTAATATTGAAAAAGTGATTTCCGCTTTTGCCAAAGTAAACAGACCCTACCGGGAGAGAATGAAAGAGTTTATCTATTCCCAAAACAAATAATATGTCATGGAGGTGAGCAGGATTGAATGAGGAGAAATACGGATCAATTAAAGAAGTAGCTGATCAAGTCATTTATGAAATTCCAAAATCCAAAACCAATTTAATGGACGCAGAACAATTGGAAGAGCTGAATAGAAGAGACGATCTTTTCTTCGATTTTAAGCGGTATTCATTAGAAGGTGATGTTGTCCGTATTTATTATCAAAAGCCTCAAGGATATAGGTCGTTATCCAGTTTTAAGGCTAAGAGTAATGATTTGAAAGTTAATGCAGCGTTAAATATATTAGCTGTAGAAAAATTAGTTGGTACGCAATATACGACACTTATTCATCCAGATAATATCTATGTCAATGAACAAGGGGACATAAAATTTGCACAACGTGGTATTCGCTTTGTATTATCAGCTGACGAGTTTACGAGACGACAAGTAATACATGAAGTAAAGCCGATAATAATCGGACTTTTTAGCGCAGTGAACTATGCAGACATAAACAAGATTAACATTGATGAATTGGCACAAGAACAGCCGCTTATCAGAGAAATACAGGAAGCTGTTACGATAAAAGAGTTAAGAAATGTGATTAGTCAGTTTGCAACAGTGACTAATACTATCAAAACTGATGGCCTACTAAAGAAAAGTTTCCAAAAATATAATAAGTCGAAAATAGTTGTGCCAGCTGGATTAGTGCTTGGGATGGTTTTAGGAATGCTTCTGCTTTATATGATTAAAGTTGTACCGATGACAGAAGCCTCTACCGCAGAAGCGGATCAACAAAAAGAGCTCACGGAAGTAAAAGAAGCATTAGAAGCGGAAATTGCGGAAAATGATAAATTAATCGAAAGTTATCATTTAGCAGTAACAGGTCGGGTAGAAGAAGCCATTGCCAGCTTTGAAGGTATAGAGAAGTTAGATGAAGAGGCGCAGCATACCTTAATAGAGCAATATATCAAATTAGGAACTGTCGACAGCTTAATCAAGGCTAGTAAATTGGACCCTGCCTATAATGTTAAGGTGGTTAATGAGTTGAGATCAATAGAAGGAGAGGAAGCACAACAAGCTATTCTCGATATTGAATCCGAGGCCCCGGAGGTCACGATTGAACAGGCATGGATTAACGAAGATTTTGAGCGTGTTATAGATATTTATGGTGATCTTTCTGATAATGATCGAGCTAAATATCTCGCTGGAAGCAGTTATCTGGAGCTTGATAATCACAAAGAAGCTCTGAAGCTTGGAGAAGAGCTTAATAATAAGGATATGCAAATTAACAGTTTGGAGCTGAAAAAAGAAGAAATTGAATCTAAAGATATGAAGAAGAAGAAAAAAGAGGATGAAATTAAGAAAATAAATAAACAGATTAAAGAAATTAAGGAAAGTTAATGGACTGTATCATTAGATGCAGTTTTTTTATGAAGAAAAGATTCTGTGAATCCATCCATATCAATTTATATAGTTTATTGTTCTATCAACTTTAAACATTATAACGTTATTTTGACTGCGCGAAAAATTAATGTTAATCTATTTCATATAGGATTAAAAAAAGTATGAGCGTGATGGAACTTTTATACTGTTATATTTAAAGCTATTACTTTAATGACTAGAGCTGACCAAAAAGGATGATGGGAATGGCAAACAATGTAGTTTTGCAGAATATAAAAATGCTGGGGAGTACTTCTGCGGATATTGTGATAAAGAATAGGAGAATTGTGGACATTGCTTCACCAGGAACAGCAATTGGTGAGAGAATAATTGATTATCAAAATAAAGTGTATGCTTCCAGCGGCTGGATTGATATGCATGTACATGCCTTTCCAGAGTTCGATCCATATGGAGATGATATCGATGAGATTGGTTTTAAAACAGGGGTAACGACAATTGTAGATGCGGGAAGCACGGGGGCTGATCGGATTCATGACCTGGTTGAAAATTCCCGGAATTCTAAGACAAATGTATTCGCTTTCCTGAATATCTCACGAATCGGATTAAAGAGAGTGGATGAATTATCGGACTTGTCTTTGTTGAATAAAGAGGAAGTAAAGCGTGCTGTCAGGGAGAATAGAGACTTTATCGTTGGTTTAAAAGCGAGAATCAGCAATAGTGTAGTAGGAGCGAACGATATAGAGCCTTTAAAAATGGCACGTGCGTTTTCCAGAGAGACGGGATTACCGTTAATGGTTCATATTGGATCCGGGCCTCCAGATATTAATGATGTATTGGATTTATTGGAGAAAAATGATGTGATTACACACTTTTTGAACGGAAAGGCGAATAATTTATTTGATAATCAGGGAAAACCGCTTCCTAAGTTTTTAAAAGCAATGGAGCGCGGTATCCATTTAGATGTTGGTCATGGTAATGCAAGCTTTTCTTTTAAGACAGCTGAGCAAGCCAAGAAGTATGGCATCCATTTTAATACCATCAGCACAGATATTTACCGGAAAAACCGGCTGCATGGACCGGTGTACAATATGGCAAATGTTTTAAATAAATTTTTATGTTTAGGTTATTCCCTGAAGGAAGTTATTTCTGCTGTAACAGCTGACGCTGCTGCGTGGTTAAATAAACCAGAACTTGGACGAATTGCGAAAGGAGATATTGCAAATCTTACCCTATTTTCTGTGGAAGATGAGACAATAGATTTAATTGACTCAGACGGCGAGAAGCGGAAGGCTGATCAGAGAATTGAAGTAAAAGGAGTGGTTGTTAATGGCGAATACAATGAATGCTAAGTATGGGTTGAAGCGGGTTATTAATGCAAGTGGAAGAATGAGTATTTTAGGGGTTTCCGCTCCAACAAATACCGTTATGGAAGCGATGAAATACGGCGGACAGAATTATGTGGAAATCTCAGATCTGGTAGATAAAGCAGGAGAACATATTGCCGGATTGCTTCAATCAGAAGCTGCTGTAGTCGTCAATTCTGCTTCGAGTGGTATCGCACTTTCTGTTGCAGCGGTTGTAACAGGAGGAAACCGGAGAAAAAGTGAAAAACTGCATCAGGAAGGCATCTCCAAAAATGAGATTGTGATGCTGAAAGGCCATAATGTGCAATATGGCGCTCCAGTAGAAACAATGGTTGCTCTTGGCGGAGGAAAGCTTGTGGAAACAGGCTATGCCAATGAAGGAAGAAAAGAGCATATAGCAGATGCTATTAATGAAAATACCGCAGCAATTTTATTTGTAAAATCCCATCACGCTGTCCAAAAAAATATGATTTCTGTGGAAGAGGCCTGGGAAGTCGCGCAGGCAAAAAATGTTCCGTTAATTGTTGATGCAGCGGCGGAAGAGGATTTGAAAAAATATGTAAGGGTTTCCGATTTAGTCATCTATAGTGGAGCGAAGGCCATTGAAGGGCCAACATCTGGAATAGTAGCTGGAAAGAAAGATTATGTGGAGTGGGTAAAAACACAGCTGCACTATATTGGAAGAAGCATGAAGGTAGGAAAGGAAAATACATTTGGCCTGCTGCAGGCATTGGATGAGTATTTTGTGAAAACAGATCATAGTGAAGCTGAAAAGAGAAGCTTAGAAGTGTTGGAATCACTAAATGTATTCCAAGGAGTAACTGTAACCGTTGTGCAGGATGAAGCAGGGCGTGCTATTTTCAGAGCCCGGATTCAAATTGATTCTGAAGCAGCAGGGATAACTGCCAAAGAGGTAAATGACAAACTCCGCAATGGTGAAATAGCAATTTATACACGTGATTACGGAATCCGCCAGGGTTTCTTTGATATTGATCCTCGCCCATTACAGGGTGACGACATTCATATTATTGAATCAGAATTAAAATCCATTTTAGGAGGAAATAGATAATGAATATGGATCAGCGTTTTTATAAAAATAGAATCGCGTTAAATGTGTTAGCCAATAGTATTGAAAATGCAAAGGAAGTTTTTGATGCAGCGGAGGGTCATGTACTGGTAGGTGTACTTTCCAAGGACTACCCGACGGTTGATACAGCTGTCACAGCTATGAAGAAATATGGAGAGGCAATTGAAGAAGCTGTTTCCATAGGGTTAGGTGCAGGTGATAACAGACAGGCAGCAGTTGTTGCAGAAATCGCAAAGTATTATCCTGGATCTCATATTAATCAGGTTTTTCCTGCTGTGGGAGCAACACGGGCTAATCTGAGAGAAAAAGATAGCTGGATTAACGCACTTGTATCGCCTGCCGGTAAAGTGGGATATGTTAATATTTCTACTGGTCCAATTAGCGCAGAAGCGGGTGAGATGGCTATTGTTCCCGTTAAGGCTGCCATTGCACTTGTTCGTGATATGGGAGGAAACGCATTGAAATATTTTCCGATGAAAGGGTTACAAACAGAAAAAGAATTTCGTGCAGTTGCCAAAGCCTGTGGGGAGGAAGGCTTTGCATTAGAACCAACAGGCGGTATTGATTTGGACAATTTCGCGACTATCTTAGAAATAGCATTAGAAGCAAAAGTGCCAAAAGTGATTCCTCATGTGTATTCTTCGATTATTAACAAGCAGACTGGAAAAACCAATGAGGAAGATGTTAAAAAGCTTCTCACTATCAGTAAAGATCTGGTTGATAAATATGCCTAAGAATATTGTTGCGTTTGGAGAAGTAATGATGCGATTGCAGGTGCCTGGATATGAATTACTCACTCAGGCAAGCAATTTACAGTATTCCTTTTCGGGCACAGGGGTAAATGTTGCTTCGGCCATGACAAAACTTGGGCACAACGGTTATCTGATTACAAAATTGCCGGACAATCCGCTGGGGGATGCAGCAATGTCCTTCCTGCAGCGCTTGGGAATAGAACGCAATTTTATTGTAAGGGACGGTAAATATATCGGGATGTATTTTTTAGAAAATGGTTTTGGGCAGCGTGCGAGCCGAGTCACATATACAAATCGCTTAGAAAGTACATTTAATACGGCCGATATTTCCGATTATGATCTGGCATCGATTGCAGCAACAACGGATGTTATTCATTTTTGCGGAATCAGCCTTGCAATGACAGATAAAGTTCGTGCAAATATGAAAGCCATTGCTGAAAAGGTAAAGGAGAACGGTGGAATAGTCTGCTTTGATTGTAATTACCGCCCTTCTTTATGGGATGGAGACTACGAGAAAGCAAAGCCGCATTATGAGGATATGTTTTCATTGGCTGATATCGTAATGATGAATGAAAAAGATGCCATGTATATATTGGGGATGGAAACAGAGAAGCTGGAAAGAAAAGAACAGCTTCAGGAGTTAATCCCTCAGGTTGCTGAGAAGTACAACATTCAAACGATTGCGGGTACACATCGAAATATTAATGAGGGTAACGCGCATTCTTTAGAAGGCTATATGTATAAAAAAGATAGCTTTGTATTTTCCAAAAGGATTACCTTTTCTGTATATGATCGTATTGGTGCGGGTGATGCGTATACAAGCGGAATTCTGCATGGTGAATTATCAGGTTATGAACCTGATAAAACTGTTGAATTTGCAGCTGCAGCAGGTATGCTGGCGTGTACGGTTTCAGGAGATACGCCAATGTCAACGGAGGCGGAGATTTTAGCTGCTGTTTCAGGAGCTAAGGAGGATGTAAAGCGTTAATTGTAGAGGCCAGATGTTAAAATAAGCCCTGCTATGTCTCTGGATTAAATAGATATTGAATAATCTTATATCAAACAACGGAAAATGTCAGAAGGTTTCCTGTATCAAGTGAGTTACGATGCAGAAAGCCTTCTTTTTTTATAGATTTATTTAGTAAACATTAAACAGAAAAAGAAGCTTCCCGCTCCTTCTCTGTGATAGAGTAGAAGAAACAGTTTTCTGAACAAAAATAATTCTGGCCAGGTGATCATAATGTACAAAGGTATTTCCCCTCTTTTTGAAGAAATCCAGATAATGAGAGATAAATATTTTAATACAGCTATTTTCAAATCAGCGATTCATACAAGATCAGTACCTGATAAATGGAGTGTTGCAGAGTCAATCTACCACTGTTATTTATTATTGAAGCTTACCCGAATTACGTCAGCCTGTTATTTGCCTATAGCTTGTTTTTATATGCAGCTTCGCCGGCCCGAAATAAAACGGTATATAGATAATATGGAGAATATATATCGTGGAAAGACAATGAAGGCTCCCTTTATTTTAAAACCGAAGATGAAGCGGGAATATACGCTTGAGGAGCTAAGGGATTTACTGGAGGAGGAGACAGAAAAGATGAAATTCTGTGTAGAGCCTCTTACGAAAGAACAATGCTACTGGATAAGGTATCCGGACCCTGTACCTAAATATCCGAATGTTGTACAGGTGGTGAAACTTTTAAGGATTCATGAGGAGCACCATTATACGGTAGTGACAGAAAGGGAGCGTCAGTATAGAGAGAAGAATAAGGAGGAGTCTTTTTAATGAGTAAAAGTACGATTATTGCAGAAGAATACCGTGGCGGAAGTTTAGAAAATGAGCATAATGGAATAATATGCGTGCTAAATGAACAGAAAGAAGTGATTTATTCAAAGGGAGATGTGGAGCATACACCTGTCTTTTACCGATCTGCCATGAAGCCGATCCAGGCAATACCTGTATTTGACACAGGTATTGAAAGAAAATATAACCTTGCGACTGATGAAATGGCATTGTTTTGCGCCTCTCAGCGAGGAGAAAGCTATCATCAGAAAAGTTTGAAATCTTTAATAGAAAAATTAGATTTAAGTGAAGAATCACTTATATGCAATGAGAGTTATCCTTTAAATGAATCTCCAAAAATTGATTATATTTGTAAAGGGCATGAAAAACGGAAATTGCTGCATAATTGTGCGGGTAAACATCTTGGATTCCTGGCTTATTCAAGAGAACTGGGATATAGCATCGCAGACTATGGAGAGTTTAATCACCCAATTCAAGAACGAATTAGAGAGGAAATAGAGGTTTTAAGTGAATACCCCAAAGAAAAAATGAATGCAGGAAAAGATGGTTGTGGAGTGCCGGTGTACGGCATTCCATTAAGAAACATGGCTCTATCTTATCTTAAGTTTGTGAAGCCGGAAATGATTAATGATAAGAAAAAAGAGAAGGTACTGAAGAGAATTTCTGATACAATGCAGGCTTATCCAGAGATTATTGCCTCTCATGATTTTATATGTACGGTATTGCTGGAGGATGAGAATATTATTGCAAAGGGCGGAGCGCAGGGAGTATATTGTCTTGCTCTGAAAGAAGAAAAAATCAGTATTGCTTTAAAGGTTCAAAGTGGAACCGAATTGCTATGGCCATTAGTTGTTGCTGAAATTTTAAAGAAAATAAATTATAAAAATAAGCAAACAATTGATAATCTATATAAGCTGCGTTCTACAAAGATATTGAGTGATGCTGGGGAGGTAGTAGGAGAAACAAAAATTATCTTATAGGGTTAACGTGAAAGCAAAACAAAACTGCTTTATGAATTCGTTGTTCAACAGGAGGAACTTTGGAATGATTGAATGTATTGTACAAAATGCAAAAGATGCAAAGGATGCTGAAAAATTAGGAGTTACAAGATTAGAATTGGTTTCAGCAATCGAATTAGGCGGCTTAACGCCAACTTATGGAACCTTCAAAAGTGTCATTGACAGTGTTCAAATCCCCGTGCAGGTAATGATCAGACCTCATGATTATGGATTTATATATAATCAGGATGATAAAGAGGTTATGAAGAAGGATATTTCTTTACTATTCGAAATGAGACATAATCGAATTGTCATTGGAGCGTTGAATGAAAATAAAACGATAGATACAGCTTTTCTGGATGATTTATTCAGGGAATTTCCTAAATTGAATGTTACTTTTCATCGTGCTTTTGATGAGGTTAGGGATCAGACAGAGGCCTATCAGACTTTAGCGGCTTATCGGAAAAATATTAAAAGAATCTTAACCTCTGGCGGTGAGGATAATTGTGCGGCAGGAGTGGATTCTCTGCGTATGCTAGTTCAATTACAGCATAAATTACAAGGGCCGGGTATCTTGCCTGGAAGTGGATTGAATGTAGATAATATACAAACGTTACATAATACAATCCAAGCAGATGAATATCATTTTGGCAGCGGAGTCAGGAGGAAACAGTCTTTTGAAGAAAATATCGATAGAGACAAAGTAGACGGGATAAGAAATATTTTAGGATAAAAATGTATCTAAATTGTATAACCATTGGGCTTTAAAATACGGAAGAAATACCATTATCAAGCAGCGGTTTAAAAGGATTAAGATTACAGAGGAGTGAAAGTTTTTTGAGAGATACTTACTTCAAATAGTTATTAAAGCAATCTATACGACTACCTTTTTTCTGCGGAATATGATTCAATAATGACATGAATCGATTCATGAAGGGAGAAGATTATGTTACATTTTCATATTATTGCCCCTTATCAAGCAATGATTCCTATTATAGAAGAATGTCAGCAAATGTTTTCAAATATTAAAATTACCTATTCTGTTGGAGATTTACAGGAGGGTGTAAAGGTAGCAGCACAAAAAGAAAAGGAAGATGTCGATATATTTATCAGCCGTGGAGGGACGGCAAGAATATTAAAGGAGCACATGACGCTTCCTGTTGTAGACATCCACTTATCTGGTTATGACTTAACACGCTCTCTAACATTAGCTAGTCAAATTCATGAGAAAACAGCTGTGGTCGGCTTTTCTAATATTACAACAGGTGCCAGCTCTATTATTGAATTGTTGAACCTGCCATTAAAGGTTTTTACTGTTACCAGGTCAGAAGAAGTAGCTCCCTTATTACTACGTTTAAAGGAAGAGGGGTATTACCATATTCTTGGAGATGTCATTACAGTTAAGACCTCTGAAGCGATTGGATTAAGAGGAATGCTGCTGCAATCAGGGAAAGAGTCTATCATCCGGGCAATCGAAGAAGCTGCCTTTTTAGCAGAACAGCTGCAAAAACAAACACATTTTAAAAACCTATTTGAAGATATACTAGTTAAAGAGCATCGCAATATCATTGTATTTAACCAGTATAATGAAATGGTATATAAGCATTTTGAAGATTTTACTGATAATCCTTTATCTCAGCAGGATTGGTATGTGTTGCATAGCTCGATTCAATCAGAAAACTATCAGTTAACGAAGTATTATCCATTTGGTGAGGAGCAGATACGGATTACAGGCTATCAGGGAAAAGAGCAATTTAAGCTGTACTTCTTAGAAAAATACTCTCTAAACAGGCTTCAAGAGCAGGGGATTAGACTGAAATCAGAACTTCAGAAGGAACCTGTTGCCAGTCAATCTGAACAAATAAAAAAACATATGAAAACGATGATTGCTTTATATAAAAAGAATAAACCAATTTTAATAACGGGAGAAAAGGGCACGGGAAAAAAGTTTTTAGCGACACAGGTTCATATAGATATCGCACCAAATGATTTAGTAATGGAAATTGACGCTGCTTTATGTAATATGAAAAAAGCGAATGATTTATTTTTCTTAAAACCAGAGTGTTTGATTTTGTACAATGTGATTCCTAACCAGGAAACGCTGGGGTGGATAAGAGATATAAAAAATCTATGTGAACAGAATGATGTACAGCTGTTTATTACCTCGGAGCATAGCTGGTCGCATGAGACTGTTGAACAGGAAAAGCTCCATCAGATTCATCTTCCCAAGCTTGTTGAACGAATAGATGATTTACAAGAGCTGGTTATTTACTTTTTAGCTGACTACCATCAAAAATACGGGACTACTGCGATGAAAATTTCAGAGGAGGCTCTCACCTATTTAAAAGGATTATCCTATCAAAATCATGTAGACAGCCTTAGAGATTTAATTAAACAAGCTACGTTAAATGAAAAGGACTACATTCTTCATAAAAAAACACTCGAAGCCATATCAGAACAAAATCAATTACCTCAGATCTTTCCAATTAACGGAACTCTGAAAGAAATGGAAGCGGCAATTATTGCACAAGTTTTACGAGAAGAGGACAATAATCAAACGAAAGCGGCGAAACGATTAGGAATTAATCGTGCTACATTATGGAGAAAATTAAAAGAGTGAATACAAGAAGCCTATTAATGCCATCATATAAGGTATTGATAGGCTTTTTTTATCAAAAGAGGAATATAAATTATTTTTGTTGCAATATTAAACAATTTTATTTAATTTAAATTTAAGTGTTGCATTATAAATCGATTTGGTCTAATCTAATGATAGGGCGGTTGCTGAAAACGCTTTATAAAAATGTGGGGGAGATAGTAATGAAAATTAAAGCAACTTTAGATCGTATTCCTGGTGGAATGATGGTTGTGCCATTATTATTGGCTGCAACTATTAATACATTTTTTCCAAATATATTAAGAATTGGCGGTTTTACAGAGGCGCTATTTGTTGATAGCTCCAGTGCGCTTATTTCTTTATTTCTTTTAATTGCCGGTACTCAGATCACGTTTAAAACGGCAGGAACATCAGTTAAAAAAGGTTTGACGTTATTAGCGTTTAAATGGGGCATTGGAGCAGTAATTGGTCTAATTGCTATTATGCTAGCTGATTCCAATGGTTTATTTTTGGGCCTTGCTCCAATTGCTATTGTGGCAGCTATGACGAACTCAAATGGAGGTCTTTATATTGCCTTTGCAGGTCAATACGGGAAAGAGGATGATAAAGCAGCTTATCCGTTTTTAGCTTTAAGTGATGGGCCGTTCTTAACCATGGTTGCCTTAGCTATTTTTGGTACGATGGGATATGCTGAAGGAATGTTCTCGCCAACAGATTTTATTGCAGTATTACTTCCGTTGGCAGTAGGTATTGCTATTGGGAACCTGGATAAGGAAATGGGGGACTTTCTTTATAAAGGAAGTGACAAATTAGTTCCATTCTTTGCATTTTCATTGGGAATGAGTATTAATTTTACTGCGATTATTAAAGGTGGATTGAGCGGTGTATTATTAGGAGTAATAACGGTATTAATCACCGGAGGAGTCGGGTATCTTCTCTTTAAATGGATTGGCTGGAATCCAATTGTTGGAGCCTCAGAAGGATCAACGGCGGGAAATGCTGTTGGAACACCAATGGCTATTGCAGCTGCGAATGCGTCCTTTATGCCAGTTGCAGAATTAGCAACAGTACAAGTAGCGGCAAGTGTTGTAACAACTGCGATATTATTACCAATATTTATCGGGATACTGGCAAAGCGTTTAGAGAAGAAAACGGGTAAGCCGATTAAAGAGATAAATCCGACGATGTAAACAATTAAAAAAGCCATATACTTATGGCTTTTTTAATGATGGAAGGAGAGGTATGATGAATTTAGCAATAATCGCAGATGATTTGACAGGTGCGAATGATAGTGGTGTGCAGCTGGCGAAATATGGATTACAGACATCTGTGTTTTTTAAAATGGATAAAGGTAATGTACAGAGTAATGAGGCCATTGTATTCGACACAGATAGCAGAGCAATGGCTCCAGCTGAGGCGAAGAAATTAGTAGCTAAGGTTACTCGTTTCTTATTAGATGAAGGAATTAATAATATTTATAAAAAGATTGATTCAACAATGAGAGGCAGTATTGGTGCAGAATTAGCAGGGATGCAGCAGGAGCTCCAAGCCGATTTTATTTTTATTGCTCCAGGATATCCATCAAATAACCGCAAAGTAATCGACGGCTACCACTATTTGAATGGAAAGCTTTTGGGAGAAACAGAAATCTCACTTGATCCGGTAACCCCTGTTGCAGAATCTTACCTGCCTGCATTATTGGAGAGTCAAATTGGTGAAGAGACTGGTTTAATCAGTCTTGCAGAATTGCGCTCTTCTGAGAAGTTTATTCAGAAGCTAAATGTATTAAAAGAGCAGGGGATTACGTATATCATCGTTGATTCCGAAAAAGAGGAAGATTTGCAATTATTTCTATCAGAAGTAAAAAAATTATCTGCAGCTGCCGGGTTAGTAGGATCAGCAGGATTGGCTAATTACTTACCTGCTTATTTTGGGTTAGAAGCGAAAGAACAGACCTATCAAATAGTTAATCAAAACAAGCCAATCTTAACAGTCGTAGGCAGTGTCAATGTTAATTCTCGAAATCAGTTAAACAAGCTGCTTGCTGATAAGAGTGCGTATGCGATAGAAATTGATTCGTATAAAGCTGTTTCTTCTTTGGGTGAGAGAAAAGAAGAAGAGCAACGTGTTTATAATGAAGTGAAAAAACAAGTGGCAAGTGGACATGATATTGTTTTATACTCTTCCGGTGAACGTGACGACATCGATTATGCACGAAAAATTGGCGAAAGTAATGGTTACAATTTTACTGAAACAAGCCGGGAGATTGTGAAGATGATTGGCGCAGTTGCTGCTCAACTATTAAAAGAAGGTATTTTTCAAGGAATTATTATGACCGGCGGAGATACTGCCAAGAAAATTTGTGAGCATTGGGATATTACAGGGTTTACTCTGTACGATGAGTTGGAGGTTGGTGTACCAATTTCAAGCTTTATTGGAATAGAAAATTTATTTGCAATAACGAAGGCTGGTGGATTCGGTCAAGATGATGTTTTAATTGATGCTAGTAAGAAATTGAGAGGAGAGTAAAAAATGAAACAAAAACCGATTATTGGAATCACAATGGGGGATGCTGCGGGCGTCGGACCGGAAATTATTGTGAAAGCATTAAATCATGAAGAAATTTATAAGAATTGTCGTCCTATTGTAATTGGAGATAAGGAAATTCTTGAAAGAGTTTTACCAATTGTTGAATCTAAGCAGAAAATTCATAGCGTAGAAGGACCAGAGCAAGCCATTTTCAGCTATGGAACAATCGATGTGATTGATTTAAACTTATTATCCGCTGACCTGCCTTTCGGAAAAGTATCAGCAGATGCTGGAAATGCTGCTTATCAATATTTAGCGAAAGCAGTTGAGCTTGCAAAGGAAAAACGCATTAATTCTATTTGCACGGCTCCATTGAATAAGGAAGCCTTACACAAGGGAGGTCATATGTATCCAGGGCACACTGAAATTTTAGCTGAGTTAACAGATACAGAAGATTTCTCTATGATGCTGACTACGCCTAATTTACGGGTGATTCATTTAACAACCCATATGGGCTTAATTAAAGCAATTGAAAGTATTACACCTGAAAGAACTTATAAGGTAGTCAAGCTGGCATACGATACATTGCGTAATGCTGGAATGGAGAATCCACGAATTGCCGTATGTGGCATTAATCCGCATGCAGGTGAGAACGGCTTATTTGGTAATGGAGAAGAGGAAGAAAAGCTGGAGCCAGGTATTCAGCGTGCGCAAAAAGAGGGAATCGACGTGACTGGTCCTCTTCCGGCAGATACGCTATTTTTCAGAGCTGGCCGCGGAGATTTCGATATGGTTGTTGCCTGCTACCATGATCAAGGGCATGCTCCGATTAAAGTAATGGGAATTGAAGAAGGCGTAAATATAACAGTAGGCTTAAAAGGGGGTATCGTTCGTACCTCTGTCGATCACGGTACAGCATTTGATATTGCAGGTGAAAATATTGCTGATGAGAAAAGTATGATTGCAGCAATTCGATCTGCATATGAGTTAGCGCCAAAATATGAATAAATAACAAAACCATCCTGTTGCTCATGTGAAATGGAGTGATAAGGATGGTTTTGTTATTATCTAGCTTTTTCAGTAAAATTAATAAAGGAAATACATTAATTACCCAACCCTAATGAAAATAGGATAACTGCCAGAATTACTCCAATGAGTGGAACGAGCACAGTTACTACACCAAAAGATGGGTAGGCGCTTTTATGTGTTTCACCACAAATAGAGCGTATCGTTGTGACTGCATATCCACCGTGAGGCAGAGAATCCAATGTTCCTGATGAAAGTGAAACAGTCCGGTGAAGCGCTTCAGCATCTACACCCATATCTAAATAGTGGGGGGCTAAGATAGGTAATGCAATCGTCTGACCTCCGGAAGAAGATCCTGTTAAGCCGGCGATAACCATTACTGCTATAGCACCGCCAATTAAAGGGCTTCCTGGAATATCTGTCATAAAATTAACAGCTGTTTCAAATGCTGGTGTGACTTTTGCGACGCCGCCAAACCCAACAACTGCAGCAGTATTTCCAATAGCAATTAAAGCTCCCATTGTTCCATCCCCAACCGCTGACCAAAAATCTCTGAAATATTTTCGGTTTAATAACCAAGTGGTGATAATACCACTAAGCAAGGCGATAATAAGTGCTGATTGTTCTAAAGAATCATGGAAAATAAATGATACAACAAGAACTGCCAGCAAAGGAATTAAACTCAACAAGGGATACGGTAAACGGTTTCTTTTTTCTTTATTATCCGTCTCTCTTTCAACAAAATGTTCTCCTTTTGCAACGGCTTTGCGAATCATTTTCATTAGCAGCCATTGGCCCAAGATTAATATGAAAATTGCTACAATCAAGCTGACCTGCCAGCCCGCGTAAGGGCTCGTCCCTAAATAAGGAATGGGAATCCAGTTTTGAATTTCCGGCGAACCAGCTGATGTCATCGTAAATGTAGTTGAGCCAAAGGCTAATGCAGCCGGGATAAATCTTCTTGGCAAATTTGCTTCTTTAAACAAGCTGATAGCCATTGGGTAGACTGCAAAAGCAACAACAAACAGGCTGACTCCGCCATAGGTTAATACTGCACAGGCAAGAACAACTGCTAGAACAGCATGCTTCATACCTATTTTTGATACAATCCAGTTAGAAACACTTTCTGCTGCACCGCTATCTTCCATGACTTTACCAAAAATTGCGCCTGCTAAGAACATAAGATACCAGGACGTAATAAAGCCGGCAAATCCATCCATATAGCCAGTAACAAAGTCTGCTTGTCCCTCAGCAGCAAGCTGAGGGAACAAAGGTAATCCATTTAGTACTGCAACAAAAAGGGCTGAAAGTGGAGCAACAACTAACAGATTCATTCCTCTCATCACTAAAAAGGTTAATAGTGCCAGCCCGCCAATTAATCCAATCATACTTATCATATCTTCACCCGCCTATATTGAGGTATGAATAAATCATGACTTTTTACCGTATTTCCGAACACGCAATAAGGCTTGTTCTGCATGACCGGCAAAGTTTTCTAATTGACAAAGCCGTGCAGCATATTCTCCAAGGTAAGCACTTTGTTCTTTAGAGGTAACCTTTTGATAAGTTACTGTTTTTAGGAATTTGCCGACCCAAAGTCCTCCAGTGTATCTTGCTGCTCCTTTTGTCGGCAGGGTATGATTTGTTCCAATTACTTTATCTCCGTAAGCAACATTTGTTTCTGGTCCAAGGAATAAACAGCCATAATTCGTCATGTTTTCTAAGAAGAAATCAGGATTTTTTGTCAAGATTTCAACATGCTCGAAAGCTAATCGATTCGCTTCTTCTAAAGCCTCTTGTTCATCGTCAACCAGAATAATTTGTCCGTAATCCTCCCAGGAAACACGTGCTACATCAGCAGTAGGCAAGATTTTCAGTTGTCTCTCAATTTCTTTGACAGTCTCCTCTGCAATTGCTTTAGAAGTAGTAATTAAAGCTCCCGGCGATGTAGGGCCATGTTCTCCCTGACCCAGGATATCTGTAGCAATCATTTCTGGGTCACTTGTCTCATCTGCAACCACGAGTGTTTCAGTTGGCCCGGCGAATAAATCTATTCCAACTCGTCCATATAATTGGCGTTTAGCTTCTGCAACAAAAGCATTTCCTGGTCCTACAATCATATCTACAGCTTCTATTGTTTCTGTTCCAATTGCCATTCCAGCCATTGCCTGAATCCCGCCTAGAATATAAATTTCATCAGCTCCAGCCTTGTGCATAGCATAAACAGTTGTTGCCGGGATTTCTCCATTTATCGGAGGAGTACAAGCAATCACGCGTTTCACTCCGGCTACTTTAGCGGTTAAAACACTCATATGTGCCGAAGCGACCATTGGATAACGTCCTCCGGGAATATAACAGCCTACACTATCTACGGGAATATTTTTATGACCAAGAATCACACCAGGCATTGTTTCAACTTCGATATCTTTCATGGAGTTTCTTTGATGTTCAGCAAAGTTACGGATATTATTTTGTGCAAATTCAATATCTTTTACAGTTTGTTCAGGAATTGATTCGCAAATTTCTTCGATCTCTTTTTTAGTTAATTGAAAGCTTTTTGGACTCCAATTATCAAATTTTTCGGAAAGCTCACGAATTGCTTTATCTCCTTTATCTTCAATTTCCTTAATAGTAGAACGAACAATATCAGCAACCTTAGCGTCATCCTGCTGAATATCTGCAGTAATTTTTCCTTCTTTTAAATATATTGACATATAATTCCTCTCCTTCATTTGCATACGTATGCAAAATACATCATATTGAATACGTATGCAATAATATTAAAATAAAAAAGCTACGGCTAATAGCTTTAAAAAAATAATAAACGAAAACGGTTTCAAATGTCAAGAGGAATTTAATATTTATTATTTTGTTGTATTCCTATGAATGAATTTTCCTTTTAATTTCACCGCTTTTGGAGAATTAACCCTGTCATTATTTAAGAGCAAGTGAATAGCTTCATCCACCATTTTTTCTATTGGCTGAACCCAAGTGGATAGCATATATGAAGGCCAGGAGGCCATTTTTATATTATCGAACCCAATAACAGCTGTTTCCTCTGGTACAGAAATATTTTTTTCGCGTAAAGCATCTAAAGCCCCAATAGCAGTAATATCATTTGCGCCGAAGATTGCTTCCGGACGATGTCCATTTTCAATCATTTTTTTAGTGAGGTAATAAGATTTTTCGTAAGTATAGTTTCCTTCTAAAATAGTAACCTCAATTTTTTTTTCTTTTAGATATTCTATAAACCCTTTTTGCCTATCCTTATTCGTAGATGTATTTATTTTTCCTGTGATGTAGACAATATCTCGATATCCCTGTTCATAGAAATAGGATGCAATTTCTTTTGAGGCGTTTATATTATCACTGGAAACAGAGTTACACGGAATATCTTTATGGTATCGGTTAAATAGAGTTATAGGGATATTGTTGTCATGAATTTTGGCTACAACATTAGAGGAAAGGAGCGCATCAGTAATAATAATTCCTTCTACATTGTATTCCAGAAAATGATTGATTTCTTCCTGCTGGATTTCTTCATTTTTCGTATATACAAATAATACATTATATCCTTTTTCTCTTAATTTCATTGAAAACATCCCAAGCACTTCATGGTAAAAAGGATTTTGAATGTCTTTCATTGCTAGACCGACAATATTGGTTTTTTTGTTAATTAATCCTCTTGCAAGGGCGTTTGGCCGGTAATTTAATTCTTCTGCTACTTCTAACACTTTTCTTCTTACTTTTTCAGAAACACTGGCTCCAGGAGTAAAGACTCTTGAAACAGTGGATTGTGACACATTTGCTAATTTAGCTACGTCCTTTGCAGAAACAAATTTCTTTTCCATTGTTCTACCCCAATCAAATTTTTCAATAATTCGTTGTTACCTTGTTATTTTAGCATATTAGTAAGGAAGAGAGTAGGTCAATTCTTTTATGAAGAAATAGAAGACTTTAAGCTTTTTTGGAGGGAATAGAATGGGTTGATAAATATATCTGGTTAGCCGTAGCCTTTAATTATTTTAAAGTCTGTAAATAATAACTTCAAACCTGAAATTTCCAGGATGACAAATCAAGAATTTTGTGCCATAATATATTTTGATAAACATACTGGTACCTTTAAATCAGTCCAGAGAGGCTGACAAGGACAGCGCGAACATAATGAATACCTGTGGATACCCTGTGTGTGAGGTGTCTTCAGGTGTGCATTATATAGGGGAAAGCTTCTTGTCAGGGATTGGACAGGGAGCTTTTTTCTTGTCTATAATCTCGAAAGAATAAGTTTTTCGGTGCCAGTTTCTTATATTAAAACACTGGAGGAATTGGTATGTCACAAATAGATAAAGAGTTTTCATTACAGGCAGTGCCGCAATCACATCGAAACGGGTTTTGGAAGATTTTAGCGGTAATGCTGTCGCTCAGCTTTTTCTCAGCCAGTATGATGTCTGGAGGAACATTGGGGACAGGATTAAACTTTTCTAAATTTATCTGGATTGTACTGGCCGGTAACCTTATCCTTGGACTTTATACAGGGTCCCTGGCTTATATTGCTTCCAAAACCGGATTATCTACACATTTATTAGCACGTTATGCATTTGGAGAAAAAGGATCTTACCTGACTTCCTTTTTACTTGCTTCTACACAAGTGTGCTGGTTTGGAGTAGGGCTGGCGATGTTTGCTATTCCAGTTGCCACAGCAACAGGATGGAACGTCTACTTGCTTATCGCAGTTTTTGGCCTGCTAATGACTGTTTCAGCGATTTTTGGAATGAAAACTTTAACCATATTAGGATTTATTGCGGTACCGGCGATTGCTATTTTTGGAAGCTATTCCATGTCTAACTCGGCGCAGGAAATTGGAGGGCTGCAAGGGTTATTCGCTTATGAACCAACACAGATAATGAGTGTGGGATTGGCATTAACTATTTGTGTGGGATCATTTATCAGTGCGGGAACACTGACCCCTGATTTTGCACGCTTTGCAAAGTCAGCGAAATCAGCAGTGTGGGCAAATATTATTGCTTTCTTCCTTGGGAATTCATTGATGTTTTTATTCGGGGCAGTCGGTGCGATGGCTTTTGGAATCGCAGATATTTCGGACGTGATGTTTTTACAAGGACTGATGATTCCTGCTATTATTGTGTTAGGCTTAAATATTTGGACAACGAATGATAGTGCTCTATATGCATCCGGTTTAGGGTTTGCTAATATTACAAAATTACCGAAGAAAAAAATTGTGGTGTTCAATGGAATTGTCGGGACACTTGCCGCGATATGGCTGTACAATAACTTTGTTGGATTCTTAAACATTCTGGGGTCTGCATTGCCGTCTATTGGAGCGATTATCCTGGCAGATTACTTCCTGGTCCGCCGCAGAAAGTATGAGCCTTTTAAAACAATGAAGTTTAAGGCTGTAAACTGGGTAGCAATTATTGCCTGGGCCGGAGGGGTAGCAGCTGCAAACTTTGCGCCGGGAATTCCGCCGATTAATGCATTAGTAGGAACATCTATCATTTATGTTGCCGGAATGAAAATAATGTCTCAAAAAGAAACGGTCACCGTACCATTAAAAGAGAAGGATGAGGTAGTCAGTGATTATTAAAAATGCAAAGCTAAGAGGAAAAAATGGCCTTTGGAATATTGTTATAGAAAATGGTAAGTTTAGTGCGGTAACAGAGGAGTTGCCATCATCTGAAGATAAAGAGATTATGGATGTAAATGGCGCGCTGGTTCTCCCGCCTTTTATTGAACCACATATCCATTTAGATACGACTTTAACAGCAGGAGAACCTGCCTGGAATCAAAGCGGAACTTTATTTGAAGGGATTCAGCGCTGGTCGGAAAGAAAAGAAACGTTAACGATGGAAGATGTGAAAAAAAGGTCCAAAACAGCATTGAAATGGCAAATTGCTCAGGGAATCCAGAATGTCCGTACACATGTGGACGTAACTGATCCAGAGCTGACGGCTTTAAAAGCAATGCTGGAAGTTAAGGAAGAGATGGCTCCTTATGTAGATATTCAGCTGGTAGCTTTCCCGCAAGAGGGAATTCATTCTTATCCAAATGGCAAGGAGCTTTTGGAGGAAGCATTGAAAATGGGTGCTGATGTTGTAGGAGGCATCCCGCATTTCGAATTCACAAGAGAATACGGCGTAGATTCTATGAGAGTCGCGTTCGATCTTGCGGAGAAATACGATAAATTAGTGGATATTCATTGTGATGAAATTGATGATGAACAGTCCCGCTTTGTTGAAGTAGTTGCAAAAGAAGCCTATGAACGCGGCTGGGGCGAGCGTACGACAGCCAGCCATACGACAGCAATGGGATCTTATAATGATGCGTATACATCGAAGCTGTTCCGGTTGCTGAAGATGTCTAACATTAATTTTGTATCGAACCCGCTTGTAAATATTCATCTTCAGGGCAGATTTGATACGTATCCAAAACGCCGCGGCTTAACCCGTGTGAAAGAGATTCAGGAAGCAGGGATGAATATCTGCTTTGGCCATGATGATATTTTTGACCCTTGGTATCCGCTGGGAACGGGCAATATGCTGCAGGTGCTGCATATGGGTATTCATGCTTCCCAATTGATGGGCTATGAGCAGATTGTTAACTCCATCGACTTAATTACAAAAAACAGTGCCAAAACACTGCATATTGAAGAGAATTACGGCATTGAAGCAGGCAAGCCTGCGAATTTCATCGTTTTGTCCGCTGATAATGAATACGATGCAATCCGTAAGCAGGCTGTTGTGACACACTCCTTCAGAAATGGAAAAATGATTGCTCACACAAAACCAAGTGAGGCGTCCATTTTGTTAAATGATACGGAAGAAAGAGTAACCTTTAATAGATAAAGAAAAAGCGCAGCCGCATGCTGCGCTTTTCTAATTTCCTAATGCTAGACTGATAAGCATGTAAATGGAAGAAATAATAGTAATCACTGCAATAAAAATCTTTAATTGTTCCACAGGAACCTTATTGGCAACTCGGGAACCTGTTAAGATTCCTATCGTTGTACCAATTAAACTAAAGAGAATAAACAGATGCATATTGTCGATGCTTGCATATGTGAAATATCCGAATATAGATGGAAGAGCAATGATAATCGAGTTTAACAGCCCGACACCCACTGCTGTCCGGATATTTACACCAAGAGCTGCAAGTAATGGCACAATTAAAATTGGACCTCCTGCACCAGTCAGAGCACAGATAGCTGCGGTAAACAGCCCGAGAACCATAATCCATATAGGCTTTTTTAAAATAACGGACTGGTCAGTTTCTGTTTCATTATCAGCTGGAGCTTTATTTTTCTTCAGTATAATGGAAAGTCCCGCGAACAAAACAAATAAATAAAGCAGCAGCTTCGCCAATGTTTCGGAAATAAGCACATTAATTTGTACACCGAGAAAAGCTCCTGGAAGACTGCCGATGCTTAAATAAAGTGCTAATTTTAAATCCATAAATTTCAGCTTCCAATAAGAATAAGCACCAATGATACCGGCAACCAAAAAAGCGAGGAAGCTGAGAGCCAGAGAATCGTGTATGGGCAGCCCAAAAAAGCCGACATAAATAATTGGTAGCAAAAAGCCTGAGACGCCTGATAATCCTACTAATATCCCGATAATTAAATTTGCGATAAATACAATAAAAAACGTTAACATCTAAGTGACCTCAACTTTCTAAGTGCTTTTTCCTGAATACTATGTTTGTTAATTTGTCCTGAACAAAGAGAAGAGCGCTTCAACATTGCGTTAAATCGCTCGTATACTTTGTTCAATATCTAAATTTTAGCACGAATAATGAGGGCGTCCATAGCTTTTTTACTTTCATATTTAATTCTTTCTTCATCCAAGGTAAGTACTTCTCTATCCTTCATCAAAATACGTCCATTAACAATCACATCCGAAACGTCATTGCTGTTTGCAGATTCAATTAAGGTATTTGTCAGCTGATGAGTCGGTGCAATATGCGGCTGATCCGTGTTTATTAAGATCATATCCGCTTTCTTACCAACTTCGATCGTTCCAAGCTGTTCATCCTGCAGCATAGCTTTTGCCCCGCCAAGTGTCGCCATTTCTAAGATGTTCTTCGAAGGCATTACAACAGGATCAAAAATCGGTACTCCCCAGAAGGCACGCATTAAGGATTTGAAGACCTTCATTTGATCAAACAAGCTTAGGCCTGAGTGGGCAGAGCCGTCTGTCCCTAAACCGATACTTATGCCTTTTTGCATCAGACCGGGAGTTTTGGTAACCCCTTTTCCCGCATTGCTGATAGGGCTGTGAGCTACCTTGCTATCGTATTTCTGAATGAGATCCATCTCATTCTCGGATAAGAGGATACTGTGAGCACCTAAGAAATTTTCGTCCAGCACGCCTAAGGACTCCAGGTATTCGTATGGGCGCATTTGGAAGTTTTCCAGACAATAGCTGATTTCATTTGTATACTCATTCATATGTGTCTGCATACCTGTTCCAGCAGCATTTGCTGTTTCATAGACCTTTTGAATGAGTTCAGGTGTACATGTAATCAGTGATCGTAAGGAATACCACACCTTGATTCGTCCATCTGCTTTTCCGTGATAAGCATTAAACAGGTCTTTATTTCTCTCGATATTATTTTCAATCGTTGTTTTCATCGATTCTGGTATAGCAGCTCCTGTATCCATTGTGGAACAGGTAAGCACACCGCGTAAACCAGAAGTCTCTACAGCTTCTGCGACCTTGTGCATATAGCTCCCGCCTGCATCAATAAAGCCGGTGGTTCCAGCCTTCAGCATTTCCAGACAGCTCAGCTCTGCACTGATTGCTACATCTTCTTCCTTGAGATTGCTTTCAAATGGAACCATTATACGAGTCCAAATCATCGGATATTCATCTGAAATCCTGCCGCGCAAAAGCTGCTGGTTGGTATGTGTATGCGCATCAATAAAGCCTGGCATCACAAGCTTGCCTTTTCCATCCAGAGATTCTTTTACATCATATGTTTCTGTGCGTTCTTTCTCGATTGCTATGATTGTTTGTTCCTTGATGACAATATTTTGATCATGAATAATTTCAAAGTCAGGGGTTAGTATAGAACAATTTTTAATTATTAAATCTGCATTCATCGTATTTCTCCTTTTAGAACACGTTGAAAAAGACTGTATTATCAGCCTTTTTCAACATAGTTTTATTCTTATTTAAAAAGCATTCGTCACTGTTAAAAATACTTGTGCAAAGACTGCCTGAAGCAGGAATGTTCCTGTAAATACAAATACAGCAATAATAATCATTTTCCAGCTTTGGCTCATAAAGGCTTTAAAATCCAATCCTATTCCTGCCAGAGTACCAACGACAGTGAGTGGTGCTGTAAAAGAAATCAAAGATGTATAGTAAATAATTGGATCAGAGATTGGTGAAATCGGGCTGGCTAAAAGTAAGCCAGTTAAAGCAACATACACAACAGCAGGTATTTTAAAAGGAACGAGCTTCGCTATGAATATCCCGATAAATGCAATACTGGATAAAATTAATACACCAGGGATAGACTCTATAATTGAAACATCATTTTGAAAAAAGTTTGCAATAATCGCTGTAAGGACAGAGGTAAATAAAAGAGAGATTGTCCAGTCTTTCATACTCATATTCATTGTGAAATCCTGCTTTCTGTTGATTTATTATGAGAAATGTTTTTTCCTCGTCGTCCGATTTTAGGCTCTAACCAGGTATACATTTTATTTACAAGCGGCAGTGAAATAAATAGTGTAAAGTAAATACCGGTAATCGCTGATAACATATCACTCATTCCGGCAAGCATAACGATCTGATCTGCATAGGCCGGATAAATTGTTGCCAGCGTACTTGAGGCGGCCGCCATCATAACACCGCTTCCGATGCCGCTTGCCATTGCCAGAGCCAGCGGATGAAAGAAATCAAACGATGCAACAATACTTGCTAATAAACCGAGATAAGTTGTCCCAATCAGAAATCCAATGATATAAATAGAAAGGGAGCCGCGGGCTTCAGGAGAGTTTGCTCCGTATTTGCTGCAGATTAGTCCATAGTCTTTATCGCGGTTGGTAGAGCTGGTTGCACCGATTGCTTCTCGTTTAAGACCGAGCAGTAGAGCGATAGGAAGAGCAAACAGCATCGTACCAATTGTTCCAAATTCCTGAAAAACCAGTGCTGGACCGACATTGACAAGCTCAGGAAGGTTAGATCCTGCCATAACGCCTATTTTTGCCATGAATGGGGAGATAGCAACAAGAACGAGCTGTGATGCTTTTTTGGCTTCCTTCTTTTTTAGAAATCCAAGTACATCTTTTCCGAATAGAATACTGATAATAATAGCGAATAACATTGGGTAAAGCACAATTAGTGCGGAGCCGACGCTGAATTGGATTGTGCCGATAAGCTCAGCAATAATAACAATCCCAAATGCGATAGCATACAGACGGTAATTCTCTTTTAAATGTCCAATAATAGTTGTTTTTTGTGGTGCTTTTTCCATGTTGTGTTTTTCCTCCTTAGATGTATTGCCAAGTCAATGGTCAGATGCAAATAAAAAAACTCCAGTAAGTTTCCTTTACTAGAGTTTCAAGCTTGGCATATGAAAAACACAAAAAAGACCAATGTAAACGGGGCGACATTCGCTTGTATATCACTTCAGCTGAAGCGTCCATTAAATACGCTGTGAAAATAACTGAACAGCTATCTATTGTTCAGTCACAAAAAAACAGCGATACATCCACCCGAAAGATGAAATAGATACATGTTATTCTATCTTATTCTATTGATCATTTGTGATTTTCTATAGTCAAACCATTTACGGTAGTTTGGTAGAAACTTTTGGACCATATTTCCAAATTTATATAGATAATCAAAATACGAATATTAAATTGTTTTTTAATTTAAATGTTCGTGTATTAGTAACTTACATCAATATTATAAGAATGTCAAAGGTTTTTTTGCGGGAATTGTCATAATGAAACAATAATATAAGAAATAGAACCGCTGGATTTAAGAGGTGATTTAAAATTTTCAAACTCCCGTATCTTTTTGGGATCAGTAATCGTTTATGTGATAGAGAAGCGTAAAAGGAAGGAATGACATGTGTGCTGGGCCTGGCACGAATAAAAATAAAGAAGATACGACCTTCCGAACGACTTACAGTCAGCTTTGCATTATTGCTTTTCTTGTCACAAAATAAACGGGATAAAGGTTATGTCAGCAAATATATCGTTCTTTTCCTTACGCTCTCTCGATGGCAGCATAGACTGTCAAAATTCATGCGTTTACAAGGAGGATGCATATGAATACAGTTCCTTATGTTATTGAGCAGTCAGATCGCGGAGAGCGGTCTTATGATATTTTTTCCAGATTGTTAAAAGACCGGATTATTATGGTTAGTGATGAAATTAATGATCAGATGGCGAATAGCATTGTTGCCCAGTTGTTATTTTTGGCTGCGGAGGATGAGAAGAAGGATATCTCTATTTATATCAACAGCCCTGGAGGCTCGACTTCTGCAGGCTTCGCCATTTTTGATACGATACAATTTATTAAACCTGATGTTTGTACTATATGCACTGGCTTGGCAGCTTCGTTTGGAGCTATGCTATTGCTTTCTGGAACGAAAGGGAAACGTTTTTCGCTTCCAAATAGTGAGATTATGCTTCATCAACCGCTGGGAGGAGCCCGCGGGCAGGCGACAGAAATTGATATTTCAGCGAAGAGAATTATCAAGCTTCGGGAAAAAATTAATCATATTATTGCGGAGCATTCAGGTCAGCCTGTTGAAAAGGTGGCGGAAGATACGGAGCGTGATTATTTTTTAAGTGCAGAAGAGGCAAAAGAATATGGGTTAATTGATAAAATCATTTAACTATAAAAGCGGGCTGTCATGCAAATTTGGCAGTCTGTTTTTATGGTGGAAATAAAGTGCGCAAGACAGGGGGAGAGAGGAGTTTTTCATGGAGAGAAGTTACTCTGACAAATAAATTTTGATAATAGAGGTTCTTCTTTTATTACTTTATATATTTGTAGTAAAGTTAATAGAGGGAAAGAGAATGTTTTCTTAGGAGGATCTGTATGTATAATGAACCTATTTTTTTAGAGCCGGTATTGCAGGAAAGGATTTGGGGAGGAAATAAGCTGTCTACGGAATTTGGGTACCAGACCCCTTATGAGCACACAGGAGAAGCATGGGTTATTTCTGCTCATCCAAATGGTCCAAGTAAAATCAAAAACGGACCGTTGGAAGGTAATACACTCCAAGACGCATGGGAAAAACATGGCAAATTATTTAATCGGGCAGGAGCTGCCAGCGAGAGTTACCCGCTGCTTGTAAAGATCTTGGATGCGAATGAAAATTTGTCTGTACAGGTTCATCCTGATGATAGCTATGCACAAGAAAAAGAAGATGTTCCTTATGGAAAGACAGAGTGCTGGTATGTGCTGGATGCAGAAGAAGGCGCTGAGTTAATTTTAGGTCATCATGCCAAGAACCGTAAAGAATTGCAAAAAGCAATGGAGAACGGAGAATGGGACAGCTTATTAAAGCGTGTACCTGTAACAGCAGGAGATTTTGTCTATGTGCCAAGCGGAACGATTCATGCTATTGGGGCAGGAATCGTGATTTTAGAGACACAGCAGAGCTCAGACATTACCTATCGTGTATATGATTATAACCGGACCGATGTAAATGGGAATCCAAGAGATTTGCACCTGAAGCAAGCTGCTGAAGTGACCAATATACCTCATGAAGCTCCGAAAGAGGAAATTGTTCAAGAAACAATAGAGGATTTGACTATCCGCAAATTGGTTGAAGAAGCTTATTTTACGGTCTATCATTGGGACTTGCGAGGGAATGCTATTTTGGAAAGAAAAGGAGATTTCCTGCAGGTGAGTGTTATAAAGGGGAAAGCCGAAATTGTGATAGATAATAAAACGTTCCCTCTCGAAAAAGGAGTGCATTTTATTATTCCAAATACGATAAAGGATTTTTCTTTGCAAGGCAATGCGGAGATGATTGTATCGCATACTTAGAAAGAAAGACCACCAATTAGTGGTGGTCTTTTGATAAATGTATTTATTACATTAAATGAATTACG
>NZ_BJYM01000012.1 GCF_007991515.1 Oceanobacillus sojae | reverse complement strand
TCGGAGCGGAGCTATACACAACCTTCATTTCAATAGTAAGATGATTTAACAATATGCAGGCAGGATAATGAAGAACATGTTCATCCTGGAATAGGAAGGTATAGATGCTTATTCTCAGGTGCGAAAGTGGAGTTATTAATAAATAGTAATTTCTCCATTTTAAAAACCTGCTTAGCTTTAAAATATAAAAGATAATCTAATGTGAATTAAGAAATTTAAATTTTAATAAAGAAAATAGTTGTCTTTCTTGTGTATTATACATATAATACACTTACAAGATGTATCAATGTATTAATACAGCAGATATGTATGCACTAGAAGAATGAGGTGAGAAATTGGATGGCTATCCACTTTGATAAGCGAGAGGCTGTGTATATTCAGGTGATTAGGTATTTTAAAGAGCAGATTGCAATTGGAGAATTGAAATCTGGTCAAGAAATCCCTTCACGCAGAGAATTAGCACAGCAATTAAAAATTAACCCAAATACCGTACAGCGAGCTTATAAGGAAATGGAGGAGGAAGGCTTGATTTATACGGATGGAAATAAACCAAGTATCATCACAAAAGAAACGAAGCGTATTAAAGAAATTCGTGAAACTTTAATAACAGAAGCGATTGATCAATTTGTAGATCGTATCACCTCTTTGCAAATTCCAAAGGAACAGGTTTTTGAGCTTGTACAGTCAAAATTAAATGAACTGGGCGGGGAGGGTGAAATAAAGCATGATTAAATTAACTGGTATAGAAAAAAGATATGGAAGAAAATCAATTTTAAACGGGATTACTTTTGAAGCGGATAAAGGGCAGATTACTTGTCTTATCGGAATTAATGGTGCCGGCAAAACGACCATTCTTCAATCTATTATGGGCCTGACACCTTATCAAAAAGGCGAGATTACGATTGATGGTGAAAAATTATCTCCAGAAGTAATGGAGAAGGTAACATATATTCCGGATGCGATGACGCTTCTGCCTAAAATGCGGATAAAGGATGCTTTTCAATTTATGAGTGATTTCTATCAAAATTGGAATGATGAACGGGCAAAGGAAATATTAAAATTCTTTAAGCTCAAAGAGGAAGAACGTATCTCACAATTGTCTAAAGGAAATACAGCGAAGGTGAATTTATTAATGGGGCTTGCGATGGATGCTGATTACATATTAATGGATGAGCCATTCTCCGGAATAGATATCTTCAGTCGGGAGCAGATTGCAGACGTATTTTCCAGTCATTTGGTAGAGGACCGCGGCGTTATTATAACAACACACGAAATCAGTGATATTGAGCATTTAATTGATAAGGCTGTTTTATTAGCTGATGGAGTTGTGAGAAAAGAATTTATGACGGAGCAAGTAAGAGAAGAAGAGGCCAAATCCGTTATCGATGTGATGAGGGAGGTGTATCAGGGATGAAGCTTTTTGGAAAGCTGGTAAACTTTGAATTTATGCGTTTTTTACCAATCTATATTACTTTGCTAGTGATTGTATTTTTGATAGAGGCTGCCAGTGTAATATTTTATGCTTTTATGGTGAAATCTGAAATTACGGAAAGCATCGTTAAACACGGGTTATCCAAAGAGCAGTTCCTTCAAGATAATGGGTATGCTTCGATGATAAATATATTGTCCAGCTTTATATTTAGCTTGCCTGTTGTCATTGCAGCAGTGACTATATTTATTTATATTTTATTTATCTGGTATCGGGATTGGTTAGGAAAGAATACCTTCATTTACCGTCTGCTGATGCTGCCGGTAAAACGTATTCAGCTGTTTTTCTCAAAAGGAGCAGTCATTTTGATGCTAGTATTTGGGCTAGTTGCTTTTCAAGTAGCTATCCTGCCTGTAATGCAAGTCATATTAAAGCTGATTATCCCGGTGGATTACCGGTTAGATCTAACCACTCAGGGCATGGTTAGAAGCTTATATTATTTAAGATTCCTGCTTCCAGAGAATTTTATTGATTTTATTATTAATTACGGTTTCGGTATAGCCTTCGTTATTGTACTGTTTACCATGATTTTAATTGAACGCAGCTACCGTTTCCGTGGTGTATTTATAGCAGCTTTTTATGGAATCGGAGCGTTAATTCTGGTGTTCTCACCATATATTTTGCAAATAATTATGAAGGACTATTTTTTTGATAATGAGGTCTTGTGGATGCAATTTGCAATAGCAATTGTTCTTTCCATCATATCGATTTTCCTTAGTAATCATTTATTAAATAGAAAGATAAGGGTGTGATAGAGATGAAACATGTAAAACGCTACCTAACCATATATATTGCATTAATTTTCATCTCCGTTATCATCATCGGCTTTTACTTAATAGATAAGGAAGAGGTTGATTTTAATTGGAAAACAGTATCAGGGGATGAAGAGGCTGTAAAAGATGTATTAATCTATGGTGATGCACAACGAAGCTACTACTCACCATATTATAATGTAGTACCAGATCCCTTCCGTTTATCTTTAGAAGAATCAAAGCGGATTGAACTAGGAAGAGGAATGTATTATGGCTGGTACTATCAGGATTTACAGATGGAAAAGTATGTTAAAGAGTATAAAAGCTTTATGCGCGGGAAAAACACTTGGAGTGAGAACTTTATAGAAACAGAAAACCAGCTTATTTATGTAGATGGAGACAATTTAGGCTGGGGAATCGATGAATCGAATGATATTCATATAGAAATACTTGATAAAGAAACAGATTTGGTAAACGAATTTGAACTTTCTGTCGAAGAAAATCAACGGATCTATGGTGTGAATTCTATAAGTGTCAATGATAATAAATTATATGCCCAGGTATATATGGAAGGACAGTATGATGAGGTAACTGATATTTATCAGGATGAGGATGCGATTCTTGTCATTGATTTAAATAATCAAACTTTAGAGGATATCAAGTTCCCGGCAAAAGATATTGAGCAAAAAGAAGGGATATATACTACTTTAATCTATCAGGACAGCGGTCTGATTAACGGAGAAATGAATTATCTCTATATCTATGATGAATATAAAGTAGACCAGAACGGCGGTTATATAGGAGATTCTCCGCTCAAATATGAATTGCGGCTATATAATGTAGAGGAAGATAGTTTCAAATCGGTTGACCTTCTTGGAGACACATTATATGAAGGAGAATTTCTTCGAATCTATGATGGAGCTGTTTACGTGGGGTTGCTGCAAAGAGATAATTACATTTTAACAAGATTTGATGAGAATTTAGAGGAAAAAGACGTTGTTTTTGAAGAAAACGTGTTAAATGGCGACTTAGAGATCAATCCAGAGGATGTTTATCCAATAACTGCTATCCGGAATGGGTACTTCTATATTGCATTTCCTGCGTTTTCTACATTAACTGCGACTGACGTTTCCATAAACGTGTTTGATTTGGAGACAGGGGAAAACGTTTATCAAGGCATTATTCAAGCGGCAGATTCTATGAAGCAATATCAGTATTTTGAATTAAACCAGATGGAATTTGAGGATGAATAAAAATAAAATACAGAATAGAGGGAGAACCTTTATTCTGTATTTTACTAGTAAAGCAGGGCGGTGAATTTTCTGCTATTAAGTATTGTCCAGCTGAGTTTTATTTTTTTACCAATCCTGATCTTTTACATAGTTTATAAATTAATCAGGAAGAAATTTGATTATCTGTCTACAGAAATTATCCATATGGTGTTTCTATTTTATGTTTTTATATTAGCTTACATCGTGTGGTTTTATTTGCCTATAGCATTAGAATATATAACTATAAATGCAGTTCCTTTTTATATAATCGGCGGATATGTGAAAGCTATTTTTGCTGGTGATATTTCTATTTGGATTGCCGGGACTAATTTGTTAGGGAATATCTTGCTTACATTACCGATGGGAGTTTATTTGTATTTTAATGGGGTTTCTTTAAAAAAGACAATCACAGCAGCAATTTTAATTCCAGTCGTTATTGAACTTGGACAGCTTTTATTCCATTATATAGGGTTTGCAACAAGGTCTGTGGATATAGATGATATTATTCTAAATTTTATTGGGTTTCTTCTGGGGTATTATCTGGCAAAGAAATGCAGCTTTGTAAAAAAGTCAAAGTATATAGATTAAATGATTACTATAGGGATAGACAAAAAAAATAATGCCTCAGTGCTTCCGGATGGAGTACTGAGGCGTTATTTATAAATTATCTGATGCCAGCGCGAATTGTATCGTATTCAACAGCTAAGCGTTCACGTAGTAAATGCTCTTCATTTTGCATATAAATATCCTGTTGTGCTTTACGCTTACGTCCAAAAAGTTTCTTTAACATATATTTCACCTTCCTTTTTAAAAATGACCGGTCAGTTTCTTAATGTATGTGAAGCAAAAGGAAAAGATGTGTACTTTTATTGAATATATGCCATAAACACGTTTTCCATCTCTCTGATATGAGATTCCAGCTTTTTAACATCATAGCCGATTACTGCATGCAGCCATATTCCATCATGCAAAGACCAAAACATGGCAGTTGCCTGTTCCACATCTAAATCCTGTCTAAACTCGCCTCTTTTTTTACCATCAGTGATGATGGCTATTGTCATATCAACCATTGTGTCAAAGCGTTTTGACAGAATTTCCTTCAGCTTAGGTGAATCAGCGGAGTAGAGCCAAAATTCAATGTGAACACGCATAAATTTCTTTTTATTCAGGCTGTAAGGAATATCTTCATGAATCCAGTGCTGTAATTTTTTCGTCGGACTATCTATTTTATCCAGCTTTTCTTTTAAATGCTCCATAGACTCTGTGCGTTTCTTTTCAAGTAAATGGATAAAAATATCCTCTTTACTTTCAAAGTAGTTATAGACAGAGCCTTTGCTCAGATTAGCGTAACGAACTATATCATCAACTGTTGATGCATAATATCCTTTGGAGGAGAAACATTCGAGTGCTGCTTCCAGCAAATGATCTCTCCTTGCTTTTTTTGCTTCCTCAGAAATTCGCGGCGCCATCTTTTCACCTTCTTTTCCGCACAGATAATAGACTGTTTTTAAACCTGCTAGGCAATTCCCGGAAGATAAACTGTCTATTTAATACGTCAGATTAGTTAATGAACATTTTATAACCTAAATTTGTCGGGTTAAAAGTCTGTTTATTAAAACTGACTGGTTAGTCTTTTTAGATGATATAGTATTCTATGCAGAATGACAAGTGTTTTGCTTGAAAAATATATGAAGGAATTGTGACGGTACAATTTTGAACAAGAAGACAAAAAAACAGGAGCTGTGTATGGCATACAGCTCCCTCAAGGCATGGGTTGTTGTGATGGTTTGAATCAATGACAACGTTGTCTAGATTCTAATATAGTTTATGCAATATAAAAATGGTTGTCTCGTCACTTATATCAATGCAAACATACATTTATTTAATTGTCTCGCCAATTAATTCCCTAATTTCAGTTTGTTTTTCTTCTGCGAATAAGTGGACAATCTTACTGCCGACAATAACACCATCACAATAAGCAGCTAGGTATTTTGCCTGGTCTGGATTAGAAATCCCGAAGCCGGCCAGAACAGGTACAGAGCTCAATTTAGTTAGTTTTTCCAAATAGTTAAGTGTGTTTTCTTCATGCTGTGCACGCTCGCCGGTAGTACCGCTGACAGAAACAGCGTATAAAAAGCCTTCTGACATTCCTGCGATTTTCTTCAGGCGTTCATCTGGACTTGTCATCGCAGCTAACCGGATAAAGGCGATACCATTAGCGGAAAGCTGTGCTGCAATATCTTCTTCCTCTTCCATTGGGATATCCGGGATAATAATGCCGTCTACTCCTGCAGCATCACAGTCTTTAGCAAATTGTTCATAGCCATAGTTCCAGATTGGATTAATATAGGTCATTAAAATAATTGGGATGCTCCGAGATTCTTTTTGCTTACGCACCTCATCCAGGACAAGCTTTAATGTCGTTCCATTCTGTAATGCACGCAGCCCGGCATCCTGAATGACAGGGCCATCTGCCACTGGATCGGAAAAAGGAATGCCCAGTTCAATCGCAGATGCACCACATTCTGCTAAGAAGTTAATGCGTTCATTGATTTGGTCAATGCCGCCGTCACCTGCCATCATATATGGAATGAAAAGAGGCTTTCCGGTTGCTTTTATCTGATTTAATGTATTTTCTAATTTATGCTTTCCCATTGGAATCCTCCTCCAGTTTTGCTTTGACTTGTTCTACATCCTTATCTCCGCGTCCGGACAGACAGATAACCAATGACTGGTCAGAGGACATTTCTCCAGCCAGCTTGCAGGCATAGGCAACTGCATGTGCACTTTCAAGAGCAGGGATAATTCCTTCTAATTTGGCAAGCAGCTGAAAGGCTTCTAATGCTTCTTCATCTGTAATGGAAGGATAGGTAACCCGGCCGGTATCATACAGGTGGCTGTGTTCTGGCCCAATACCAGGATAATCTAATCCGGCAGATATAGAGGCTGCTTCCTGGATCTGACCGGCTTCATCCTGCAGCAAATAAGTAAATGTACCGTGCAGCATCCCGGGAGACCCGCCAGTTAACGTGGCTGCATGTTCATTGGTGTCAACGCCTTTCCCTGCTGCTTCGACACCATATAAGGCAACTTCTTTATCCTCCACAAAAGGATAGAACATTCCCATTGCATTGCTTCCGCCGCCAACACAGGCTACGATAGCATCTGGCAGCTTCCCTTGCTTTTCCAGACTTTGCTGCTTTGTTTCGGAACCAATAACCGATTGAAAATCCCGGACAATGCGGGGGAAGGGATGAGGCCCGACAACAGAGCCGATGATATAATGGGTGTCGTGAACATTATTAACCCAATAGCGTAGAGCCTCGTTCACGGCGTCCTTTAATGTTGCGCTTCCTTGAGAGACACCGACAACCTTTGCTCCTAAAAGCTCCATTCGAAAGACGTTGAGCTTCTGCCTTCTAATATCCTCGTTGCCCATAAAAACGATACACTCTAAACCAAGCAGAGCGCAGACGGTTGCTGTAGCTACACCGTGCTGACCGGCTCCTGTTTCAGCGACAACTTTCTTTTTGCCCATCCGCAAAGTCAGAAGTGCCTGTCCGATGGTGTTATTAATTTTATGAGCCCCGGTATGATTGAGATCCTCCCGTTTTAAATAAATTTTTGGTCCGCTTAAATGCTTGCTTAATTGCTCTGCCTCATAAAACGGGGTCGTTCTGCCAATGTATTCTGTCAGATAGTTATTTAATTCCTCCTGAAAAGAAGGGTCTTTTTTTGCTGCTTCATATGCTTCTTCAAGCTCTAAGACAGCTGGCATAAGTAATTCGGGTATATATCTGCCGCCGAATTTGCCGTATTTTCCTGATTCATCTGGGAATGTGTATGTTTGCATATTATTGATTCCTTTCTACAGTTCTTTTTGCTGCGTGGATAAATGATTTTATTTTATCCAGATCTTTTTTTCCGTTTGTTTCTACACCGCTGGAAACATCCACACCAATCGGGTTCACCTGTTTAATGGCTTCAGCAACATTTTCCGGTGTCAGTCCTCCTGCTAAAATCAGTTTGTCAGAAAAGTCAATTCCATTTAAGATGGACCAGTTGAATGTAGTCCCGTTCCCTCCGTGTGCATGGGGCAGGGGAGGACTATCCATCAGCAGATAAGAAACAGCATCATATTGTGCCGTCTTCTTTAATCCTTCCTCTGTACCGGGAAGTGATTTAATGACCGGATATGTGAGCTGGGAGACGACTTGAGCAGATTCTTCTCCATGCAGCTGTATAAAATCAAGTCCTGCTTCCTGAGCGATTTCTTCTATTTCCTGTACATCTTTATTTACAAAAACACCAACGCTTTTTACATGGTCAGGCAACGTTGCAATAATTTCTCGTGCTTGATTTATAGAGACTTCACGCTTGCTTTTCGCAAAAACAAATCCTAAAAAATCTGCTCCAGCATGGACTGAGACCTGTGCAATTTCAGGAGATGTGATCCCGCAGATTTTAACAAGCATATCAGGAAGCCCCTTTCGCAGAGGAGAGTGGTACCTGCAGTGCCTGCATATCTTTTTCCACATTATCTGAACGCATCAGCGTTTCACCGACCAGAATGGTATTAGCACCGGCGTCTCTTGCCAGCTCTGCATCTTCTTTCGTGCGCATACCGCTTTCAGATATAATGGTAAGTCCCTTTTCATCTATTTGCTGAACAAGCTCTGCGATTGTTTGTAAATCCACTTCAAATGTTTTTAAATTGCGGTTATTAATACCGACGATTTTTGGACTGACTGATAGTGCATCTTTTAATTCATCCGCATTATGGACCTCACATAATACTTCGAGGCCCTGCTCTGTCGCATAGCTGTATAGACGCTGAAATCGTTCAAGCGGCAATGCAGCGAGGATTAACAGAATAATGGATGCCCCTGCATTTTTTGCATCATCGATTTGAATCTCATCAATAATAAAATCTTTGCACAGAACTGGCACGGAAACAGCTTCACTGACAGCCCTGAGATCTTCTAAGGAACCGTGAAAAAAGCTTTCATCCGTCAAAACAGAAATCGCAGCTGCGCCGGATTGTTCATATTGTTTTGCTTGCTCCAGTATATCTACGTCCATTTGAATCGGCCCTTTGGAAGGGGAGGCCCGTTTGATTTCTGAAATAATGGATATATGATCGGCTGCCTGGACTTTTTCATGCAATGAATAAATTGGATTTGTTCGAGTATAATTCCCGTCTACCTGTAATTTCCGCTGGGCGATCTCCTGTTTTTTCTTATCAATTATTTTTTCTAAAAAAGTCATTTAAACCACCTCACGTTTTATTTCCTGACTGTATTGAACTAATGCATTCAATCTTGCTTTTGCATTTCCGGAGAATACACTGTCTTTAGCAACTTCGACTCCATCTTTAATTGAATCGACATTCCCGGTGGCAAATAAAGCGATTGCTGCATTAAACAGAACTGTATCCAGGTATGCTCCAGGCTCCCCATTTAATACAGAGAGCAGAATTTTTGCATTGACCTTGGCATCGCCGCCTTCAATTTTCTGATTGTCATATACGGATAAACCAACTTCTTCTGGATGGAGAGATCCATCTTTTAATTCGTTGTCTTCCAGTAAAATAAATTTATTCTCACCCTGAAGAGAGGCTTCATCCATACCGCCTGCACCATGAATGACCAGTGCCCGTTTTCTGCCAAGCGTTTTTAAAGATTTTGCCACAATTGGCAATGCTTCATTGGAATAAACGCCTATCAGCTGTGAGCTTAAAGCAACAGGATTAGTTAAAGGACCCACTAAATTGAAAATGGTCGGTGTACGAAGCTTCTGACGTACGCCGGCAATTTGTTTCAGGGTTGGATGAACATGCTGTGCGAATAAAAAGGCAATTTGATTCTCCTTCAGCATATATTTGAGCTGTGATTTTGTCAGATTCAGAGAGACTCCCAGTTCTTCTAATACATCTGCACTCCCGGTCTGGCTGGAAATACGGCGGTTTCCATGCTTAGCAACAGTAATACCGGCACCTGCTAAAACAAATGCTGAACAAGTACTGATATTAAAGCTGTTAGAACGATCTCCGCCTGTTCCGCAGTTATCCATTGCTGGAATTCCCAATTCAAATTGGAAAGGGGAGCTGGTATGAATCACTTCCGCCAGACCGGCCAGCTCTTCAGCTGTCGGCTGCTTCATTTTTAAAGCAACTAAGATGGCAGCAAGCTCAGTATCTGAAACATCCTCCTGGAAACAGGCATTAAATAATGCCTTTGTTTCTTCAAATGATAAGTTATTTCCTTCGAGTAATTGACTAAAATGCGGTTTCATTGGGTTACTTCCTCCTTCTGCTTTATCACTTTCTCAACAAAATGAGAAATAATTCGTTTTCCATCCAGTGTTCCGATTGATTCAGGATGGAATTGCAATCCATAAACTGGGTACACTTGATGTGTTACACCCATAATTTCATCATCATCTAAAGCAGTTGCTGTAATACGTAGTTCAGATGGTACCGAGATTTGCTCCGCGGCAAGAGAGTGATAACGCATCACCTCAACTGGATTAGAGAGATCTTGGAACAGTCCAGAGCCATCATGCTGAATCAGCGATGTTTTTCCGTGCTTAATGGTAGAGGCCTGAATAACTCTTCCGCCCAGAGCTTCCATGATCACTTGATGGCCTAAGCAGATTCCAAGTATCGGCAGCTGTTTATAAAAGGACTGCACGATATCAATACAGTTTCCGGCATCCTTTGGAGAACCTGGTCCAGGTGAAATAATAATAGCTTCGGGCTCTAATGATTGGATTGTTTCCAGAGTGACTTCATCATTACGGATTACTTCAACATGTACGCCACATTCGGAAACATATTGATACAGGTTATATGTGAAAGAATCATAATTATCAATTAATAGAATCAAGTTCAGGCACCTCCATAAAAGATCTTCCTTTGTTAATGGTTTCCATATATTCATTGAACGGAACGGAGTCATATACGATACCGGCTCCAGATTGAAAATAAGCTTTGTTCCCCTTCATAACGATGGAGCGGATGGCAAGTGCAATATGCACATCATGTTCAAAGTTAATAAAGCCGATTCCACCGCCGTAAGGACCGCGTTTTATTGTTTCCAGGTCATTAATGATTTGCATCGCCCGAATTTTCGGTGCTCCTGATACTGTTCCAGCGGGGAGACAAGAGATAAGAGCATCAATCCCTGAATAATCGGAACGTAATTCCCCTGTAACCTCTGAAACAATATGCATCACATGCTGATAACGCTCAATTGTCATATAGACTGGAATTTCGATACTGCCTACCTCGCAAACGCGGCCTAAATCATTTCTGCTTAAATCAACAAGCATCCGATGCTCTGCCCGTTCTTTTTCATCGGCAAGCAGCTCTTCAGCGAGTGCCTGATCTTCCAGTTCGTTCTGTCCCCGTTTTCTTGTTCCTGCAATAGGATTGGTGACAACACGGCTTCCATTTGTTTCTATCAAACTTTCCGGGGAAGCACCGAGTACGGTATAGTCCAGAAAGTCAATATAGAACATATATGGGGAAGCGTTATATCTCCGTAATTGCTCGTAGAAGGAAAGTCCGAACTCTCTTTCATTTTCAATCTCTCTTGAAAAACGCTGGGATAAAACAACCTGAAAAATTTCACCTTTTTGTAAGTAATCCTTGGCAATCTGTACGTTCTCTTCGAATTTTCTCTGGTCTGTTTCCGGAGTGAAAGCATATTTTTGTGGTTCAGGAAGTACAGTATATTTGGCCCGCTCCACATATTGCTTCAGTTTTTGAATACGCTGCGCACGTTTTTCTTCTGCATCGCCGTTCCGGTCGATAGCGATAAAATGCAATTTATTTTCTTCATGGTCGAAAATAATCGTATCCTCAAAAAGCATCAAATGAATATCCGGCATATCCCGATCATCAAATGGAGATGGACCAATATCTTCAAAAGATTGAATGGTATCATAGCCGATATACCCGACTGCTCCGCCATAGAAGGGGAGGGGAAGAGATAATTTAATTTTCGGCATAATCTCCTGTAAGAAATGCAGCGCGTGCTGGTGTACAACAAGCGGTTCTACATGAGAATCGCTGATAAGCATAGTTTCTTTCCCACATCCGATAATTTCCTGATAAGGATGAAGACCAATAAAGGAATAGCGCCCTTTTTCTTCATGTGGAAAGCTGCTTTCCAGCAGGTATTTTTTTGCTTTTGGCAAGACTTGAAAAACTTGAATGGGAATTAATCCATCTATAGAACAGGTTTGATGTGTTATATGTGCAGTCATGATTATCTCTCCTTTATGTTTGAAGATTCTGTGATTAATATTTTGAAATAAAAAAAGCCCTCTATAAACACAGCTATGTGCTTATAGAGGACGATGGAGCCGCGGTGCCACCTCTGTTTAGAAAGAATACTCTTTCTATCTTTATTAGGTACTGAAAAAATTCAGATACCCTATCCGTATAACGTCGGAAATACGTTTTTTCCTACTCAGGTACAGATGCACCATTTAAGAAAAACACTCTGAAGTCCATTCAATAATCCCTGCATACTGATATTCCACCCAGTTATCAGCTCTCTGTTATGCAGTGCAGATTATTTACTACTCTTCATCATCGCTTATCATATAGGAGGTTCAAAAAGTCCAATAAAAATGACGCTGCTAGAAAAGAATCTTCTACTAAGAACGCCCACGTCGTGTGGGCAACGTAGAAGTTATCAAAGCTCGTTAGCTTGCTTTTCCGTGGCGCCATGTATCTAAAAATATACATTCCGCTACTCAAAACGGCGCTTCCTCGAACTTCTCGGTCTTTTTCATCGTACTTTTTGAACATTTATTTTTCCTGAAATCAAAAAGGCCCCTCATCCATATATAAAAAGGACGAGGGACCGTGGTACCACCTTTATTAGCTGACATGCAGCTCACTCTAAAAGAAGATTACTATCTTCTAAGTTTCCATAACGGGAAACCATTCCGCCAAAGCCTACTCCGATTATGTTTCGGTTTGGAGCTCCGAAGTCCATTCATTACAAGGATACTCACTGATTCACAGCGGCCATCAGCTCTCTTGAGAGTTCACCTGTAATTACTATTCTTCATCAACGCCACATCATTTAATTATTGAAATTAATACTAAACGAAGAGACGGGCACTTGTCAATAGATTTATAGAAAAAAATAAAATTATCTGATTTTATTATCTTTAAGTGTGTGTTCAGAAAGTCCGATAAATAGGATCAAGAAGTTCAAGGCGACGAGCTTTTTCCAAACGGAGCGTATGCTTTATAATACGTGAGTATTGGAAAAAGCTCGTCAACGTAGAAATTCGCCGTGTCATTTTTATTGGACTTTTTGAACATCCTCTTCAAATACTTCAAATTTATCTGCCAAAGGAATACGTTCTTTCTCCTCAGGTGTTTCATCAAAATAACCCATATGAATAAAAGCGGCGATTTTCTCATTGTCCTTCACATGGAGAATCTCTTTTACTTTCTCATCATAGATATGTGGATTCGTTTTCCAAACGATACCAAGCTTCTCTTCCCATGCCAATAGCCAAAAATTCTGAATCATGGCGGAGACAGCACCAAAGTTTTCATCCCATTGCTTTGGTATATCGGAAGTCTCCATGATGACAACAAGAATGGCATTTGGCTCATTTAAGTAATTTTCACGATTTTCTTGTCTTTCTTCAGGATATGTAGCAGCAACTTTTTTAGCAAAACCGGGAAGGTGATCTTTATCAACAAATACAAAGCGCCATGGCTGCCTCATCCCATGAGTGGGAGCCCAGATGGATTCCTCCAATAATTGCATCACAGTTTCTCTCGTTACTTTCTTATCATTGTATCCTTTTTTGATGGCGCGACGTTCGCGAATTAATTTTGCAAGCTCTGTTCGACTCATAAAATAAACCCCTATACAATTTAATTGATAACTATTATCAATTAAATTGTAACGAATTTATAAAATCTTTGCAAATGGATTTTAAAATTAAAATGACAAATCATAAAATATTATCTCGAAGGCAGGAGAATGTATTTTCTAATCTCCTTTTTTTCGATTTCGCCGTTTTTGCAAAAAAGAAAGTAAAGGGTCAACAAATAAGAAGAGAAGAAGCATATACATGATTGCTAATTCAGGAATTTCCATTACATATAAAGGATTCAGAGATCTAAAAGTGGGCATTTCATATCTATTCAAATAATCAATCCCTAAGGAAACGCCAGTTAGAATGATGAACATGAACAAACAAATACCAATGATTTTCACTTTATTACACTCTCCAATCAATATTTAAATATCTTTCCGTTAATATAGGCACTCTATTCTTTTTTTCTGTTTTTGATAAAGGCGATGATAAGCAGCAAAACAGGAAGAATAATTTGAAAAGGGAGCTGTGCATAGAGCGGAAATATCTTTAACCCTTCTTCAATATGCTCAGAGTAATTACTCGCAATAACCATGGATAAAAATAAAACTGTCATCCCCATCGGATAAGCCAGCTTAGAGGGTTTTTTAATATCAAACAAACTGGAAGCACCGATGACAGCACAGTATGTATATACTGTAACTTTAAAGAACCCCCCAATTACCAGAGCAAGAATAAAGATAACGTCCAGACGTTGTAAAAATCCGCCGACTTGAATAGACTGAATGGTTGTTAATAAGGGAAAAAGGGAGCGTTCAATAAGAGGTACACCGAGAACACTTATATTCAAAACCGTGGTGAAAGCGAGAGCGGCGCCGGTTATACTGATTGCCGCTACACCTGTTTTTCCCATTTTTTTTGCTTGATTTAAATAGGGGAAAATCATTGTAAATACGATGATTTCGCCAAAGGGAACATACAGAGTTTCTGTAAAGACAGTATTTAATACTTTTGATGAATCTTCAAAGGCCGGTCTTAAATTGGAGACATCAATCAAACCTGAGATAGCAATAAGGAGAAACAGAAAGAATGCAAGCATAATCATGATGACAAAAAGCATTTCCCCTGTTCTGGCAACTACTTCAATGCCTTTAAACACAGTGTAAATAACCACAAGGATCATCATAGCGCACGCAACGAATAGAGGGGTTTCCGGAAAGGCAAAAGACAGCAGCATAACACCAAATTCCCGCAATACTCTCGCAGCACAGTATAAAAAGAAGAGAATATATAAGAATGCCAGGATTCTTCCTAAAAACTTCCCAATCAGTTTCTCTGTATAGTCCGTCAGCAAGAGTGAAGGATAATACAGGTAAAGCGCCCGATAAATAAAAAATAAGAAGATGCTTACCACCGCCGCAATCAGAATTACTAACCAGCTGTCACGCCCCGCTTTCATTCCAAGAGGAATCAGCAGCGAATTGCTTAGCTGAAATAAAATCATAAGGATAAACAATTGACTTGTGCTGATTTTTGCCTTTTCCATACACGAATTCCCTCCTTTTTAGTCGCTTTTCTTGTTCAAATCAAAAAGATACGGGTTGTTTCTCATCCCTGTACGGCGAATAAAGGCTTCCACTGTCACATCGACATCCAATGCAGGAAAATAAACATCCTGCCATTCCTGCTCAAGTTTCTTCCAATTATCTGGTTCAGATTGATGCAGCTTTTCTCCGAAGCCAAAGATATCGGTTTTGGTTTTCTGTGCTTCCTGGATTGTTGCTTCTGCTTCATCCTTAATTTTCTCCTGCAATACTTTCTCAATCCGTAACAATACATGCGGGTCGGTCACATTAACTGGCACCTCTATCGCGCGAAGATCTCCTTCTGCACGAATTTTCACTGAAATTACTGGCTTACCGCCTTTTGTTTTTGCTTCTACATTTGTTTTTTGGCGTATGACTTTATAGGAGATGGCTTCTTTTTGTCCCTCCCAATCAATATCTACAGGTGCCTGCTGGATTTGGTCTAATACCCATAACGTTCCTTCACTCTTTTCGCCCTCAATCCAGTTTACCAGCTTCCCTTCTTTAAAAACGCCAATACCATTTACTTCAATTGTTGCTGCCCCTTCCGATGATTGAAGCTGTTCCATGGTTTTTGCTTTCTCGATATCTCCTGATACAATGAATCCGCTTACTAGCGGCTCTTTTCCTGTTGAAACAGCAGCCTTGATGAATTTCTGCAGATTGGTAGCTATATTTTCTCCGTACAGTTTTTCAGTGAAGTCTAAAGACTTAATTGCTTTTTCTGCAGGGACCTGATCAATAGCCGTTAAAACCTGAACGAAATCACCTGCTTTGATATCCCGGCTGATCACTATATTTGTTGTTGTCCGAAATTCAAGGCCGCGCTCCATTGCATCTAAAATAGAGGAAAGTCCCTCTTCCCTGGCAAGCTCTTCACTGATAACCAACAGGCTGGTATGTGCAAAATAGAGATCTCTTGAAACCTTTGTGGATGCATTATCAGCTACTTCCAGCGGATTTCCTCCTGTTGCAGTATAAGTGGCAATGCTTGGCTTTTGCCCGGATGCTCCCCCTTGAAGCGCCCCGGGCACGTTCATTGGATTGATTAATTGAAAAGTGCCGACATACGTACCGTCTTCCTTTTTATCAAGCGCATAGGCTGAGACAATTGCTAATTCTTTTAATTCGATACTGCTCCAGCACCCGGAAAGGAAAGGGAGACAGACTGCCACGAAAAAAGAAATTATCCATTTACGATTCATTTTTATCTCCTTCTTTCGTATCCGCTCTGACCATTCGCCGTTTTAAAGGCGGCAGAGGTTTTTGGTTCTTACCTTGGCGAACTGGATTTTGGGGATGAAGGGATTCTGGTCTTTCATTGAATGACCAGATTGGACCGCGAATAATGGTATCCTTTAAGCTTTTCCATTCCAATGGTGCCAATGGGGTCAGATAAGGAATCCCAAATGAACGCAAGCTGGCGAGATGGACAATCAGCATAATTAAGCCAAGGATGATACCGTAAAATCCGGCAATCGCTGCGCTTAGCATAAAAGCAAAGCGTAGCAGACGGGCAGAAATAGCGATGTCATAATTGGGAGTGGCCAGACTGGCAATCGCTGTAGTTGCAACGACAATAACCATTGCCGGAGAGACAATCCCGGCCTGAATAACCCCTTGCCCAATGACAAGCGCCCCAACAATCGAGATGGTCGCGCTGATTTTATTCGGCATCCTTAAACCGGCTTCCCGCAAAATCTCAAAAGTGACTTCCATAATCAGCGCTTCTACAATCGCTGGAAAAGGTACGGATTCGGTCTGTGAAGCAATAATAACGAGCAGGTCTGTTGGGATCATTTCCTGATGAAAGGTTGTAACTGCCACGTAAAAAGCAGGACCAATCAAAGAAATCAAAAACATGAAAACGCGCAGCATCCGAATCAAAGTACTAATCGGGAAGCGCACGTAATAGTCTTCCGGCGTTTGGAAGAATTGAATCATGACAGCAGGAACAATTAACACATGAGGAGTTCCGCTGACAAAAATAGCCACCCTGCCTTCCAGTAAATTGCCGGCAACCGCATCAGGCCGTTCAGTATGAGTGATTGTTGGAAACAGCCCGGAACTCTCATCTTCAATTACCTGTTCAATATAACCTGAATCCAGAATGGCATCGAGATTCACCCGTGCCAAGCGTTGGCGGACTTCTTTCACTATGTCGGTATCGACTATGCCATTGATATACATAATGGAAAGGTCTGTGTTCGTCTGTTTTCCGAGATTCATGGATTCTACCCATAAATTCGGATTTTTAATAATTCGGCGCACGAGTGCAGTATTAGTGTTAATGGATTCGGTAAACCCTTCTTTAGATCCGCGTAATGTTATTTCAGAATCAGACTGTTCAACGAGGCGTCTTTCTCCGCCTCGGGTACTTGCAATCAGTGCTTCATTTTTTCCATCTGCGAGAATAACGGTGTCCCCGGAAAGCAGAGCCAAGAATAAGGAATCCCAATCTTTCAGGGTTTCCAAGCTGCTGACGGCAACAACTTTTTCGGAAAAAACCTTGAAAAGATCTTTTTCCTCCAGTTTTTCTTGAACACTATCCTCCATGGATTGCACCAAAAATTCATTAATCGTTGGATTGTCTACCAGCCCGTCTACATGAACAATAGCAGTAGACACCTCGGGATCATGACTAAAAGTAAGCATGCGGATAATGATATCTGGACTATTTCCAGTTTTTTGTTTGATGATATTCAGATTTTCGGTAATCGAAGTGCCAATGCTTTTTTGTTCAACTTTTTCTAAATCTTTCCTTTGCTCTTTAGGTTTCATTTTTTTTAGAAATTTACGATAGGACATAACATCGGACACCTCGTTGTTTTGATTATCCCTAATTTGTTCAGAAAATAACTTTTTATGCACAATCTGGACTTTGTGATGTGGAAGAAAGTTACTTTTTTAGTTGGCTTGTTGAAAAGCCGAAAATACTTTGGAAGCTGTAATAAGTTTCAGCCAGACAGTATAATTTGATAAAATCCCTATAAGAGTGAAACCTTATAGGGAGAATTTTAGTATTAAATAATACCTTATCATTTGAATCTGTATGTAAGACAAACGTATTTAGATTTAAATAAAAGCAGTATATCAAAGGAGGTAAATCATGAAACAATTATATATAAAGCAAAAGGTATTCAGCTTCAATGAAAAGTTTACAGTGAAGGATCAACAGGAAAAAGATGTCTACTTTGTGGCAGGCAGCTTTATGCGAATTCCAAAGACGTTCTCTATTAAGGACGCAAGAGAGGAGGAAGTAGCACACATAACGAAAAAAACATTCAGCTTTTTGCCGAAGTTTTTTGTGGAGGTAAATGGGCAGGAAGTGTTAGCGATTAAGAAGGGAATTTCCTTCTTTAAAGCACGCTATTCAATTGATGCGGCAGGTATTGAGGTACGTGGTAACTGGTGGGATATGCGCTTTCAGGTGTATCAGCATGGCGAACTCGTCGGAGAAGTAAGTAAGGAGTGGTTTACCTGGGGAGACAGCTACAAGGTGCAGGTAGTGAATGAAGAGATGGAAACCACCATTATTGCACTTGTTGTCGCTATTGATTGTGTGAAGGCTGACGAGAAAGGGGCGGCTTCAGCAACAACGTTCACGAATTAAGCTGTGGATTTAATTCAATACATGAAATAAGCTCTCATCCGACTGATGATTATCATAGGGGATGGGAGCTTATAAAATATCCACTTATAGCTTAATATTTGTATGTTCTTCCTGCCTGATAAAGCTGACAACCGCATTTAGTGCTTCATCAAGATCATTGGCATGGATATGAATTTGTTTGTCCCCCGGATAATGATGGAGAGTGTGCTCATATCTTGGATCGTAATAATATTCCAGTAAAAGTGCTATAGCGGACGAGAAATTACCCTGCTCTATGTCATCGGCAATTTGTTTAGCTACAGGTGTGTGAATATGCTTTTGAATTCTTTGAAAAGCTTCTATTACTTGCGCTTGATGTTCTTCAGGATTGTACTCACGCAATATATTTTGAATTCTTTTTTCCAAAGGCAAATGGATAAACAGCTGCATGCTTGCTTCTTTTTCTTCATGTAAAAATAAAGGCAGTGTTGCCTTGCCAATACGCTTACTTTCTCCTTCGAGCAGAATAAAAGGCATTTGATTATAGCGTTCCATTTCCTGAACCAGTAAAGATTCAAAGGTTTTTTGATTATTCGGATTCAATCCGATTTGACCGAATATAGAGCCCCGATGCTTTGCCAACCCTTCTAAATCAAGGACAGGATAACCCAGTTGTTTTAACCGGTGTAACAAAATAGTTTTACCAGAGCCTGTATAGCCATTTAGCACGTACATTTTTGGAGAGAACTGCTTCTGCTCTAATTTGTTTACCACCCATTTTCTGTATGAGCGGATACCGCCATTCAATCTGGAAATCTGCTGTCCCATTAAATCGACTACTGTTGCCGCAGTTTTACTCCGCATCCCGCCGCGCCAGCAGTAGACAACCTTTTCTTTTCCAAGTGATTGAAACTCGGCAATAAACTGCGGCAGCTTTGCAGAAAAAATCTCTAGCCCTTTCTCCTTCGCCGCTTCTGGACTGATTTGTTTATAAATGGTGCCTACCTCTGCACGCTCTTCATTATTAAAGACAGGAATGTTTATGCTTCCCGGAATATGGAATTCAGCAAATTCCTGTGGAGAACGCACATCAACTAATGCAATGGAGCCTTCCTTTTGCCTCTTCAATAAATCATGTAACTCAATATCCTGAAACATATCTTCACGTCCTAACAAACGAATTATTCTTCCACAGTTATATGACCATTATTCCCATCTGCGACGCTGCCAATAATTGCAGCTTCAATGTTTTTATCACGAAGATCTGCAAGTAATTTTTCAGCATCTGCTTGTTTTACAGCTGCTAATAAACCTCCTGAGGTTACCGCATCACATAATATCCATTGATCAATTTGATTCAGCGGTTCCGCAAAAGTAACATCTTCTTTTAAGTAATTAAAATTATTCTTCGTACCGCCTGGTACAGCTCCGTTTTCAGCAAGCTCCTTCACTCTTGGCAAAACAGGCACCTGTTGATTCGAAATCCGGATTTCGGCATTGCTTCCTTTTGCCATTTCAGAGGCATGTCCAAGTAAACCAAATCCGGTAACATCCGTACAGGCATGTACTTCATAGTTATCCATCGTTTCTGCAGCCGTTTTATTCAGCGTCGCCATTACCTGTGTGACACGTTCTATTTCTGCTTCGTTTACCAGGCCTCTTTTAATAGATGTGGTCAGAATTCCAACGCCGATTGGTTTGGTTAAAATAAGAACATCACCTGGCTGTGCACCACTGTTTGTGCGAATTTTATCTGGATGGATTGTTCCGGTAACAGACAATCCAAATTTGGGTTCTTTATCATCGATGGAATGACCGCCGACCAAGGCTACGCCAGCTTCTTTCAGCTTGCTGTCTGCACCTTCTAAGATGCGGGAAAGAATCTGTTTATCTAAATCAGCAATTGGAAAAGCGACAATATTTAAAGCTGTAATCGGCTTTCCTCCCATTGCGTAGACATCACTGATTGCATTGGCAGCAGCAATTTGCCCAAAGGAGTAAGGGTCATCTACAATCGGTGTGAAGAAGTCGAGTGTCTGAACAATCGCCGTGTCATCATTTAATTTATAGACACCTGCATCATCACTGGTATCCAGACCAACTAATAAATTAGGGTTATCTGTTGCAGGAGAAAGGGACTGTAAAACCTGTCGTAAATCTGCCGGCCCGATTTTACAGCCGCATCCACCTTTGGAGGATAAAGCGGTTAGTTTAATAGACTCATTATTATTCATATGATCAACCCTTCTTAATTTAATTTTCAATATCAATTTTAACATATCTCCCGGAGAGGAAAGCCTTGTGGAGATTCTATATAAGTTTTACAGTATAAGAAAATACGCTGGAATGTACAAATATTCCACCGCATTTTCTCCATAAATCTATTTATCAAATTGCTCTATATACTCTTCGAAAGTAATGCCTTTTTCAGTTACATATTTTGCCGCTTTTTCGCCTACATAACGAACATGCCAAGGCTCATATTGATACCCGGTGATATCTTCTTTGCCTTCAGGGAATCGGATAATAAAACCAAATTCCGGTGCATTTTCAGCAAGCCATTTACCTTCCTCTGTTTCACCAAACTCTGTTACTAATTCTAAATTTACTTCTGCACTGGTTACATCCATAGCAAGCCCGGTCTGATGCTCGCTTTCCCCGGGACGTGCGCTGAATGTGTTTGCGTAATCCTCACCATGCTGCGAGGCATTGGCTGAAAATACCTCCACTTGCCGGTCATAAGAACGGTATCCGGATTGGGCAAACAATTCCAGCCCGGCATCTTCAGCAGCATCAAATAAATCTTCAAGTGCATGTGCTGCATTTTCGCGCATGTATTTTTTAGGTAAGTCCTCTGTGAAAGGGAATGGCACATCTGGCACCATCAAGTCTTCCGGGATATAATTCTCAGGAAGTGCAAAGCTTTTGTTTACCAATGCTAATTCATCATATGGGTTGCCGACAACTTCTGTCCCAGCTTCTGTAACTTCCGGTTCCTCAGGGGGATGAGCTAAACCCTCTCCAGGTTCAATATTTTTATCTTCCTTAAAATAAGACAGTAATTCTTCTTTCGTTGCTTCATCATAAATGCCTGAAATAGAAGCATTTTCAGATTGTATCTGGAAGTCTGTAACAGCCCAGGTAAGCTCTTCATCGTAAAAATCAGATAGCTCTAAATCATAGCCGATTTGGTTTAAAGCCGCTTTTAACAGCTGTACATTCTCGTCCTGGTCAAACTTCTGCAGATAGGCATCAGGAGGAGTTGTCTCTTCTTTGACATATGATTCTGCTTGCGTGATAAGCTGTTTAAAAGCTTTCGAATCTGTATTTTCTTTAAGGGATTCATGAGATGGACAGGTGATAAGCATTAAGCAGACGGCCGGGAAGATAATCCAGCTAAGTAATTGCATTGAGAAATCTCCTTACTTTAAATAAAGTTTTATAAACTGATAATTTATGTTTTTAACAGTGTTTTGTAGAATAAATTTACCACAGTATGAGTGTTCGTAAACCTCCAGCCAATAGAAGTTTTATTTTATATTTAGTATATGTAATTTTAGCGTAGAAAGAAAGTGAGAAAGAGATAATTTTTAATGGAAAAACCTGATAAAATCAACGAGCTGATTTTATCAGGTTTCTTTGGCAGGGAAAAGTGCATATTATTTTTCAGCTGCAAACAAACGGCTGATTTCCACAATTACTTTCGCTGCTTTTTCCATATTATTTATAGAAATATATTCAAACTTGCCATGGAAGTTCTCGCCTCCAGTAAACAGGTTTGGAGTCGGCAGTCCCATAAACGAGATTTGTGAGCCGTCAGTACCTCCGCGGACAGGCTGGATAACTGGTTCGATATCAAGATTTTTCATCGCTTGACCGGCAATATCCACAATATGCTTTACAGGCTCAATTTTTTCACGCATATTGTAATATTGATCATTCATTTCTAATTGAACTGACTCCTCGCCATATCCGCTTTTTATCTCTTCCACATACTGTGTAAGTGTTTGTTTACGGGCTTCGAACTTATCCCGGTCATGGTCCCGGATGATATAGTATACGGTTGTTTTTTCCACATCTCCTTCTACAGAGATCAGGTGATAGAAGCCTTCGTATTCTTCTGTGTGCTCCGGGGATTCTTCATCAGGAAATTTGCAAATAAATTGTGCAGCCATTTTGCCGGCGTTTACCATTTTATTTTTTGCTGTTCCCGGGTGTACGCTATTTCCATAAAAAGTTACTCTGGCAGCTGCCGCGTTAAAGCTTTCAAACTGCAGCTCGCCTAATGGTCCGCCGTCTACGGTATAGGCATAGTCACAGCCAAAGCGTTCTACATCAAATTTATGCGGACCGCGGCCGATTTCTTCATCTGGTGTAAAAGCAACACGAATTTTTCCGTGCTTGATTTCCGGATGATTTATCAAGTATTCCACTGCAGTCATAATTTCAGCAATACCCGCCTTGTCATCTGCACCAAGCAAAGTTGTTCCATCCGTAACCATCAATTGATGTCCTAGATAATTTGAAAGCTCTGGAAATTTATCCGGGGAAAGAATTACTTGTAAAGCTTCATTCAATACAATGTCCCCGCCTTCATAATTGATTACTTTTGGCGATACGCCTTTTCCGGTAAAGTCTGTTGCGGTATCGACATGTGCCAGGAATCCGATCGCTGGAATATCCTTATCTGTGTTAGCCGGAAGCGTAGCCATTAAATAACCATTTTCATCATAGGATACTTCTTCCAGTCCAACCTCCTTCAGTTCCTTTTCCAACAGTTTAATTAAATCCCATTGTCCCGGTGTAGAAGGCGTTGTTTCCGAGTTCATGTCCGATTGGGTATCTATTTTTGCATAGGTTTCCAGACGTTTGATTAGTTTTTCCTTCATTAAAAAGACTCCTTCTAAGTAAATTTTATTTCGTTAAAGTAGTTTTGACGTGAAAATGAATGCAATGCTCATTCCACGTTTCTTTGTATAGTTTACCATAGTCTAAATAAAAATCTGTATTGGAATATTTTTTAATGATTTCAAAAATTCCCTTATTTATAGATCATTGGATTGCCTGTTTTCAAAAGCTTTAATTCTTTCCTTTTCTTTTGTCACCTTCTCCTCTGCAAAACCACTAAATTCTTTTATATCCTGGTTTGCTAAGAATCTTGTATAGACTACTTTTTCTTTTCCTTTGATAATAAGAGGCGGTAAATTATTTTTTAAAAGCAAATAAGTCATCATTAATCGGTCTATCCGCCCATTTCCATCAGCAAAGGGATGAATACGTTCGAATTCAATATGACTCTCACAAATCACTGTAATCATTTCTTTTTGCGTCTTGGCTAATTCAAGCCTGAAATTTGTATTATCGACCCATTGCTTCATCAATAAAGGAGTATCAGCAGGGGAAGCTGTATCAAAATCAACGGCTAAAATAGCATTATATTGTGATTTAAACTTCCCTTTTCATGATGAAGTTTATCCATCAATATTTCATGCATCTTTAGCAATGTATCAATTGAAAATTTTTCTTCAAGTATATTGGCAGACAGTACATATTCCATAGCATATTGGTGGTTATCAATTTCATAAAATTCTCTTAATGAAACATTATTAGGGATAACGCTGTGTACAATGATAGATACTGTTTCTGGTAATGTAATGGTGTTATTTTCTATTGCATTGGAATAATGAGACATTCTTACAAGCAGATCTGCTATATATTTGTCAGGTAACATCAATGGAATAGCCCCTTCGTATATCAAATAAAGCATATTTTCAAAAACAGCTAAAGCATAACTCAACTTATAAAGGAAATTTAAAAAATCCTCACATGATAAGTGTCGAAGTAATGAGATTCTTGCTTTTAACTTGGCTTTCTTTGAATACGTACTTATCCGATTTCTGTTAAAATAAACAAGAAATGATATGATTAGTAAAAATAGAATTTGGGAGGGTATGATTTTGAAAAACATCATTAGCGTAGAAAGATTGAAGCATCGCTTAACGCAAAATAATATTGTTATTGTTGATGTGCGGTTTGATTTAATGGATGATGATGCTGGACGGAAGGCTTATTTACGAGGCCATTTACCCGGTGCTGTCTATATGGATCTAAATAGAGATTTGTCTGGCAAGGCGGGGAAGCATGGCGGAAATCACCCTTTACCCGAATGGGAGCTGTTTGCACATAAACTTGGGAAACTAGGTATCTCAAACGATACAACGGTTGTGGTATATGACCAGGGAAACGATATGTTTGCACCGCGTTTTTGGTGGCTGCTTGACTACTTAGGTCACGAGAAGGTGTATATTCTGGACGGCGGTTTAGACCGCTGGGTAGAAGAGGGGGGAGAGCTTACCACAGAAGTTCCGAATCTTCAGCCTAAAACCTTTCAGAGAAATGAGAAGAAAAATCGCTATGTTGATATGGAAGAAGTAAAGGAGAAGCTGACCTCTCCTGGGACAACAGTTATTGATTCGAGGGCAAGCGCCAGATATTTAGGAGATGAAGAGCCGATGTATTCCCGCGCGGGTCATATTCCAGGAGCAGTGAACTATTTTTGGAAGGGTGTTTTAAAAGAAGATGGCACCTGGAAAAATGAGAAGCAGCTGCAGGAGCATTTTTCTCAGTTGAATAAAGACGATGAGATTATTGTTTCCTGCGGGTCTGGTGTTTCGGCATGTCCGAATATCCTTGCGCTGGATAGTGTCGGATTTACTAATGTGAAGCTGTATCCAGGCAGCTTCAGTGACTGGATTTCTTATGAAAAAAATGAAGTAACTGTTGGTGAAGAGGATGAGTGAGGAACGCTGTGCCTGGGTGAGTGAGGAGCCTATTTATATTGCTTATCATGATGAAGAATGGGGAACTCCGGTCTTCGGCGACGACCGCTATCTATTTGAAATGCTGACCCTGGAAGGTGCGCAGGCGGGATTAAGCTGGATTACAATTCTAAAACGCCGGGAAAATTACCGCCGGGCTTTTGATAACTTTGAAGTAGATGTGATCGCTGCTTATTCAGATGAGAAAGTAGAAGCATTGATGCAGGATGAGGGAATTATCCGCAACAGACGAAAAATTGAATCTGTAATAAAAAATGCGAAGGCGTTCCAACAGGTTCAGGAAGAGTATGGCTCGTTCGATCAATATATATGGGGATTCGTCGATAGAAAGCCTATTGTAAATCAGTGGAAAAAGCATGAAGATGTGCCTGCTCAGACAGACTTGTCAAAGCAAATAAGCAAGGATTTGAAAAAGAGAGGGTTTTCCTTTGTCGGGCCGGTAATCTGTTACTCATTTATGCAGGCAACCGGCATGGTAAATGACCATACGACAAATTGTTTTTTAAGTGGTAAAAAATAATTTCACAGCTTGCGGATTTTCCATGCAATGAGGATATTCTTTAATAGTACTAAGCACTTTTCTTTGTTTTGTCTGTCTATTATTGTAAAATCAAAATGAATTACTTGAAAAAGACACAATCTAATAGTACCAAACAGAAATAAAATTACTTGCAGGAGGAGATTTGAGAATATGAAATACGTGACACTTAATAATGGAATGGAAATGCCGCAGCTTGGTTTTGGAGTCTGGAAAGTAGAAAATCAAGAAGCGATTCCTGCTGTGGAGCATGCGTTAAAGTCTGGTTACCGTTCGATCGATACAGCGAAGGTTTATGGAAATGAAGAAGGCGTTGGACAAGCAATTGCAAATAGCGGTGTAGCACGTGAAGAAATCTTCCTTACAACCAAAGTATGGAATGCAGACCATGGTTATGATGAAACCTTAAAAGCATTTGATGCAAGCTTAAAAAGACTTGGAACTGATTATGTAGATTTATATCTGATTCACTGGCCGACTCCAGAATATGACCAGTATATTGATACGTACAAAGCTTTGGAGAAAATATACAAGGATGGCAAGGCAAAAGCTATAGGTGTATGCAACTTTGAAGTGGAGCATTTACAACGCTTATTAGACGAATGTGAAGTTGTTCCTGCTGTGAACCAGGTGGAATGCCACCCATATCTTCAGCAAAAAGAATTGCGTGCATTTTGTAAAGAAAAAGGCATTCATGTAGAAGCTTACAGCCCGCTTATGAACGGCAGAGATGTTTTGGAGGATGAAGCTCTTAAGCAAATTGCTGAAGCAAAAGGGAAAACAATTGCGCAAGTGATTCTTCGCTGGCACCTGCAATCGGATTTGATTGTGATACCAAAATCAGTAACACCTTCTCGGATTGAAGAAAATCTGGACGTATTTGATTTTGAGTTAAGTGAAGAAGAACTGAAAACAATTGACGGTCTGGATCGCAATGTCCGAAGCGGAACACATCCAAATGAAATGAACAAACGCTAATCTCGAACGTTATATCTTAAAGAGTAAGAAAGTATAAAATGTTGAGGATAGCCGCTCCAACGGTTTTCATGGGGTGAGTAATCGCAACCCCAGAAATACACTACGCTTCTCGTAGGCCCCGAGCTTATCTCCTCGAAAAAAAGTGCTCTTCTTTCGAGGAGGCTGAGGCGTTGCCCGCGGAAAGCGACTTCCCGTAGCGGACATCTCCTTGGCAAGAACACCTTCTCGCTAAGTAAAAGCGAGAAGGTGTTTTCTAATCATTTGAAAAAACGCTTTACAGCCTGTTCAAACTCTTTAAAATAAGGAGGAATTTCATGAGGGGATAAGTGAGCATACATTTGTTTAGCGATTTCTTCATTATACCATTTTTGCTGACTATATCCGGCATTGAAGTTCTTCCAAATGTCATCACCAATCTCTTTATGCTCTTTCTCCAGTTCTAAGAGGTTATCCAGTTTATCCGCAATAATCAGATATTTCACTTCTTTTGGAGCATTCTTCAAATGGTCCACAGTTGCCTTTTTCCTCTCCCACCAGGATTTTGATTTATCCTCTGTATGTGAAGCAACAAGGTCCGCGACCTCTTTCCCAAATTGCTGTTCAATATCTTCAATACTGACTTTGGTATCCTCTACAACATCATGTAAATATCCTGCGCTGATTAAAGCATCTGAACAGCCTTCCTTTTCTAAGCGTTCTCCAACACGAATAGGGTGGGTGATGTATGGCTCGCTTGAATTTTTACGTACTTGCCCTTGATGAGCTTTTGTGGCAAAAGCTTTTGCGTGGTTTCTTTTCATTATTTCCTCCCAAAAACATAAATAAGTAGTATTATTATAACAGAAAACACGTGTATAATCTGAATATTATATGATAAAGTGCCTGAAATAAGAGCTGTTTAGAAATCTTTATATTTATTTTGTCAATATGCTGGACTAACGTCATTTATCTTTCATTTATTTCACGAAACAAGTACACTAGATATAATACTAAATTGAGATAAGCGAGGGACATTTATGGAAAAAGGAATTAACCAACGTAAAACAGAACATATCCGTCTTTGCCTTGAGGGAGAGGTAGAAGGTGTTAATAAATCAACTGGGCTGGAAGGAATTCATTTTCTCCATAATGCTTTGCCGGAGATTGACTTTGCCGAAATTTCACTTGCAACGTCATTCTTAAACAAAGCTTTACAGGCGCCATTTCTTGTCAGTTCCATGACAGGCGGTTCAGAGCTGGCGACAACCATCAATCAAAATTTAGCTTTGGCTGCGGAACAAAAAGGATGGGCTTTAGCAATCGGTTCAACAAGGGCGTTTCTAGAAAGTGATCAGCATAAAGAATCCTTCCTTATCCGTCAACAGGCTCCAACTGTGCCGTTAATTGTGAATATTGGAGCTGTTCAATTAAATTATGGCTACGGAGCAGAAGAATGTCAGCGTATTATAGATAAAACGGAGGCTGATTCTATTGTACTGCATTTAAATTCATTGCAGGAAGCAGTACAGGATGGCGGCGATTTAAATTTTAAAGATTTACTGCCAAAGATTGAACAGGTCTGTAAGCAGGTAAATGCACCGGTCGGCGTGAAAGAAGTTGGCTTTGGAATTGATGGAGAGGCAGCGGAAAGGCTTTATGATGCAGGAATATCCTATATCGATGTTGCCGGAGCCGGAGGAACATCTTGGAGTCAGGTTGAGAAGTTACGTTCTAAGGACCCATTGAAGAAAGCAGCTGCAGAAGCATTTAATAACTGGGGGAATCCAACGAAGGATTGTCTGGTGTCTGTACGCAGCCAGCTTCCTGATGCTCCGCTTGTTGCTAGCGGCGGTATGAAAACAGGGGTAGATGCTGCAAAGGCAATTACAATTGGTGCAGATGTCATCGGTTATGCAAGACATCTGCTTCAGGCAGCGACAGAATCAGCAGAAGCCGTTGTTCAAACAATGGAGCAATTGGAGTTAGAGCTGAAGATGACTATGTTCGGCATTGGAGCTGTCAATCTTGATGAATTGAAAAATACGAAGCGTGTCTCCATTAATGGAAGATCGCTATTAGATACGTAAAGAAGCGTGGGAGTAATCCCGCGTTTTTTTTATAATAGGAAAGTATATAGAAATTGCTTAAGAGTAACCGCTCCAACGGGTTTCATGGGGTGATTAACCGTAACCCTAGAAATACACTACGCTTTCCGTGGGTCCCGAGCTCATCTCCTCGAAAAAAAGAAGAGCACTTTTTACCTGCGGAGGCATATAGGACGTATGTCAGTTCGGTGCCTGAGACAGGACGTCGCGAACTTAACCGAACTTCCTTTCGTGTTGCGCATTCCCACAGGAGTCTCCGTGTATTTCTTTTGGGACTGCGATTACTCGTCCCATCGAAAACCGTCGCAGTGGACATCTTCTTGGAAAGAACACCAGTATTTTAAAGGCCAAGTGATTTTCTTGGTTTTTCTCATGAGTAAAGATGTTTTATGTAATTAGAAACGGGAAAACTCCATATAAAAAGGAGGAGTTCTTAATGGTCTGGACAATGAATGATTATCCAAGCTCCATGAAAAAACTTGAAAAACCTGTTCGTAAAAAAGCAATTGATATTGCTAATTCTATGCTTGATGACGGCTATCAGGAAGGAAGGGCTATTCCAATAGCTATTGAGCAGGCAAAAGAATGGTATGAAAATGCTGATAAAGAAGAGGTTCGCAGCTATGAAAAAAGCGGAAAGCCAACAAAACGCTCTAAAGAGGGGAAAGAAAAAACAAATAACCCGGAACGTCTGGAAGAGGGAGAAGTGGTCTATAGCCATGATGAAGGATGGGCTATAGCGTCTACAGGCTCCAGTCAGGCAAGTCAAATATTTAATACCAAAGATGAGGCTGTGAAAAGAGCTGCGGAAATCGCCAAAAACAAAGGGACATCCTTGACCATTTACCGGGCAGATGGGGCGATAGAAGATAAAAGAAATTATTGATGTTCTTTCATTATTACCCTGCTGTTTTGAGTGTGAATATACTCATTGACGAGAATGAATGCAGATTACTTTGTTCCCAGGTTTCCTTGTGCTAAAATAAGTGAGGAAATTGAGGTGAACATAAATGAAAGTTGAAATTTGGTCTGACTTTGTATGCCCATTTTGTTATATTGGAAAACGCCGGTTTGAACATGCTTTGAAGAAATTTTTACATCGTGATCAAGTAGCAGTGCAGTTTAGAAGCTATCAGCTTGACCCGACTGCGCAGCATATCCCGGATAAAAACTTTACTGAGACATTTTCTGAGCTGAAGGGTATTCCTTTAGAGCAGGTATCTGTAATGAATAAACAGGTAGCCGATCAAGCTGAAGAAGTTGGTTTAACTTACCATTTTGATACGATGAAGTATAGTAATACCTTTGACGCGCATCGAATTGCTAAGCTGGCTGCTGAAAATAATAAAGAAGCTGAACTGACAGAGCGTTTATTTCAGGCTTATTTCACAGATTCTGAGCTGCTGAGTGATAAAAATACACTGGTCCGCTTAGCAGAAGAAACTGGTTTGAATAAAGAGAATGCAGAAAATGTATTAGACAGCTGTAAATTTCGTAATAAAGTTAATGAAGATATAGATTTAGCAAAACAGCTTGGTGTCCAGGGAGTTCCGTTCTTCGTATTTAATGAAAAATACGCTGTTTCCGGTGCACAGCCGGAAAAGACTTTTACACAAGTACTTGAAAAAGTTTGGCAAGAGGAGCAGGAAAAGCCTGTTTTGCAATCATTAAACCCAAATGAGAATAAAACATCCTATTGTACTGGTGATGGATGTGAGAATAAATAAAGAAGAAACTATTATAAACACCCTTGTAAATTAAAGGGAACTTTCCTTTAATTAGTACCAACGACTATGAATATAACAAAAAATTGAACGAAGATCAGAAAAAACTGCCAATAGGGGCAGTTTTTTTTGTTATTCTCTAATTAATATTAATCTTCCATTGACGATGGCTGAAAATTTGATATACTAGGTATTGGTATCTAATTGATAATGAATATCATTATTATTTAGAATGATTGGAATTTGATAATGATTATTATCTGGATGAAGTTTGAATGAATTTTAAAAATAAGGAAGTTTGTTGAATTCATGCAGAGAAAGGCTTTGCATATATGGAAGATTTGGCATCTGGTTACATACTAATGCTTTTTCACTTACTTCTATTTTTTAGTTAATACTTAAAGAAAGTAGGGGCTGCGAGATGATCGAAATTAAAGGATTGACAAAGAGGTTTGGAAGTAAACCTATTATAAAAGATGTATCGGTTCAAATTAAGCCTAACAAAATTACGTCGTTTATTGGACCAAATGGTGCAGGGAAATCAACGTTGCTTTCCATGGTAAGCCGACTGCTTGATGCAGATACTGGAGATGTATTACTTGATAAAAATAATATAAAGAATATGAAATCTAATGAATTTGCCAAGCGTATTGCCATTTTAAGACAATCCAACTTTTTTAACGTAAAATTAACGATTCGGCAATTGGTATCGTTTGGCCGTTATCCTTACTCAAAAGGCCGTCTAAATGCTGAGGATAATCGGATTGTCGATCAGGCAATTGAATATCTGAACTTAACAGATATCCAGCATAAGTTCTTAGATGAGCTGTCCGGAGGTCAAAAGCAACGGGCATTTATTTCTATGGTTATTGCCCAAGACACAGAATATATATTACTGGATGAGCCATTAAATAATCTGGATATGAAGCATTCTGTACAAATCATGAAAATATTACGCAAGCTTGTTGATGAGCTGGGTAAAACAGTTGTAATTGTATTGCATGATATTAACTTTGCTTCTGTTTATTCGGATTACATTGTAGCTTTAAAAGATGGACAGCTAATAAAAGATGGTCCAACACACGAAATTATTAATTCAGAGGCTTTAAACGAAGTCTATGATATGCATATTCCAGTCCATATGCAAAACGGCTGCCGTTTTTGTGTATACTTTGATTCGCATATAAGTTAAATACAGCCAATCGTTCGGGGCATCTAAACGCCAACAAGTCGAGCAGATAGTTGTTTTCTTATAAATACGCAGACTGACATGGTTTCTCAATAAACACCTGGGAACTCATCTTCTTTGTGGCAGTTAACTGGCAATGATTAATCTAACTCATGCGTGCTTCTTTCATAGGGAGCACGCATGTCTATGATGTGAGGCACGTATTTTCCTAATCTGCTCATGATAAAACAAAAATAAGAAACGTTTGAATTGGTGATTTTTGTATTATATATAAATTTCAAAATACTGTTGACAACGCTTCTCAATTTGATATACTTTAAACAGACTAATTGAGATTGATTATCATTATCAAAAAATATGTGATAGCAAAAATAGAAATAATAATTATTATTTAAATCATGCGCTAAAATATAATGCAGAGTATTAATTTGATCAATTAAATAGTCTAATCATTAATAAAACATACATAAAGGAAGAGGTAGGAGAATGAGAAAATCAAAGTTTTTTAAGTCAACGTTTATTATAGCAATATTCGCAATCTTTGCATTGACACTGGCAGCTTGTTCAAATTCAAGTGATGAAAATGAAAATGCTGATGATCAGACAAGCGATTCTGCTGAAACAGATGAAGGAGCAGAGGATTCTGCCGAAGATGCAACTGTAGAAATTACGGATGCTCATGGAACTGTTACAGTACCGGTAAACCCGGAGAATGTAGTTTCTTTAGATAGTAGAACTTTTCAAACGTTATCTGACTGGGGCATTGAATTATCTGCTGCTCCAAGGGATTTAATACCTGAAAATATACCGTATGCAACTGATGAATCAATTGAAAACATAGGAAACCACCGTGAACCAAACCTTGAAATTATCGCAGCGGTAGACCCTGAGCTTGTCATTGTCGGTCAAAGATTTGGTAATTATTATGAAGATATAAAAGAATTAGTGCCAAATGCAGCTGTTATTGATCTTAACTTTGATGTTTCCGAAGAAGCTGACACACCTGGAGAAAATTTAGAAAATGGATTTAAGGACGTTACTAACTCTCTTGGACAAATTTTTGATAAAAATGAGGAAGCTGAACAATTGACAGCTGATTTTGATCAAGCGATTGAAGATGCTAAATCAGCTTATAATGGAACAGATACAATAATGAGTGTTATCGTATCTGGTGGAGACATTAATTTTGCAGCTCCTCATTCCGGTCGTGTTTGGGGCCCACTGTATGATATCTTTGATTGGACGCCGTCATTAGAAATTGATCAGTCTTCTTCAGACCACCAGGGTGATGATATTTCTGTTGAAGCTATTGCAGAAACGGATCCGGATTGGATTTTCGTAATGGATCGTGATGCTGCTGTATCATCTGAAGAGGAGGCAACCCCTGCTCAAGATGTAATTGATAATGCACCTGCTCTTCAAAACACAACTGCTGTTACTGAAGGACAGATAGTTTATGCACCAGCAGACACCTATACAAATGAATCCATACAAACATTTACTAAATTATTTGAAGACCTTGCAAATACTTTAGCTGAATAGTATAGAGGAGTATAACTATAGTGCTAAAAAATACAATACAAAAAATGTTCGGGGCTGGGAGTTCTCAGCCCCTGCATTCTAATCATCAAAAAATATGGACAAAGCCTTTTATATTAGCAGTCATCATTGTTATTATTCTAGGTGTTATTTCCATGCTTGTAGGAGTTTACGACATACGTGGACGAGAAGATGGAATGGATATGTTTTTCATTACTCGTATTCCAAGGACAGCTGCACTAATGCTTACCGGAGCCGCAATGGCGATGTCCGGGCTCGTCATGCAGCTTATTACACAGAATCGTTTAGTTGAACCTACCACAACAGGAACGATTGAATGGGCAGGCTTGGGATTAGTTGTTGTTTATTTATTATCTCCTGCGCCAACTTTATTCCAAAGAATGACCGGAGCAATCATTTTTTCCTTTATAGGAACGATGGTTTTCTTTTTGTTTTTAAGAAGAGTGAAGCTTCGATCGTCTTTAATTGTCCCGATTATCGGGATCATGCTTGGAGCGGTTATTTCTGCAGTTTCCACGTTTGTTGGGCTTGTTTTTCAAATGTCGCAAAGTGTTGAAACTTGGTTTGTAGGCTCTTTTGCATCGATTCAGGTCGGAAGATATGAATATCTATGGCTGATTGTTGCCATTACTTTTCTCATTTTTATCTACGCTAATAGACTGACATTAGCTGGACTAGGGGAGGAAGTTACAAAAAGTCTTGGCGTGAGTTATAATCAGATCGTTCTTATTGGTACTGCGCTTATTGCTGTCGCAGTTGGTATTGTTGCGGCTGTGATTGGAAACTTGCCGTTTTTAGGTTTGATTGTCCCAAATATTGTTTCCATGTTTAGAGGAGATGATCTCAGGAGTAATCTGCCTTGGGTTTGTGTGTCCGGAATGGCTGCCTTGACCGCTGCTGATATCATATCCCGGACAGTTATTATGCCATTTGAGGTACCTGTTTCTTTAATACTTGGAACAGTGGGGGCAGTCGTATTTATTGTTATTTTGTTAAGAAGAAGGAGGCTAGGATAACAAATTGGAATATACTAATGAAAAAAAAGTCAAAATGGATTCCAGCCTTCCTAATAAAGATAAACCTTCTAAAGCTTTCCGTTCCAAAAAGGAGGAAAGACGTTATTGGATATTATTGATAACGCTGATTGGTTTGGGTATTCTTTCTTCATATGGACTTTTAGTTTATAATAATCCAGTTCCAGTAGACTCCCCATCCTTTATCCCAGTTGCTAAAAGAAGAATGGTGGCTATTGTTTCCATGATTATTGCCGCAGTATGTCAAAGCTTGGCGACGGTTGCTTTCCAATCGGTTACAAATAATCGGGTTATAACTCCTTCGCTTTTAGGGTTTGAAGCACTTTATTCCACGATTCATACGAGCACCATGTTTTTCTTTGGTGCCACTGCGTTTATAGGTTATATGGGTACTGGATCATTTTTATTTCAAGTGGCTATTATGGTCGCGATGTGTTTAATCCTTTATGGATGGTTACTTTCTGGAAAGTATGGAAATTTACAGCTTATGCTTTTAGTTGGAATCATTATCGGAACGGGACTAAGATCTTTGTCAACTTTTATGAGAAAACTGCTTGCACCTTCTGAGTTTGATATTTTACAGGCAAAGCTGTTTGGATCTGTCAATAATGCAGATGTAGAATATTTTCCTATTGCAATTCCAATAGTAATCGTTGTAGCATTCCTCCTCTTTGCTTATGCGAAGAAATTAAATGTATTGTCACTCGGGAAAGAGATTTCCAGTTCTTTAGGGGTTAATCATAAGTTTAGTATCATTTATGTTCTTGTATTAGTTTCTATTTTGATGTCAATATCAACAGCTTTAGTTGGTCCGCTGACTTTCTTTGGCTTTTTGGTTGCAACGTTGAGTTATCAGCTGGCGCGAACCTATGATCACAGATATATTTTTCCAATGGCTCTTGCTATCGGATTCTTGATACTAACGGGTGCATATTTTATTATGAACCATATTTTTAACGCTCAAGGCGTCGTTTCAATTATTATTGAAATCGTTGGTGGAGTAACATTCTTAATTATAATCTTAAAGAGGAAGACTTTATGATAATTCAAGTTTATCAATATTTTTATATCCTCAAAACTGTTAAAAGTCATGTGTGATTGCTTTCAACAGTTTTGAGGATATTTTTTGTTTTCTGTCTTATGAAATTAACAACATGGAGCCCTTATCTCCCTAAAGTAAAAGAAAATACCTCGAAAGAACCGTTTAAATAATTAATGGAGCTTCAAAGGATGTATTTCATAATTTAATTTTAAGTCATGAGTTTTTTGTTTATGAAAGTGGGGAAGGATATATGGAAGGTCATGTTATCTGTTAAAAATAAATTGCTCGAAAACTTGAAACAAGATAACCATGTATGATTGAATGGAACATGACAAATTTTTAAAGTGAGGGATGTTTAAATGAAGAAATTTACATTAACGATAATGATGATTATAACCATGCTATTAGCAGCATGTGGAAACGATGATAACAATGCAGAAAAAAAGGAAGGAGATCAGCAGCAAGAAAACGCTGGAGAACAACAAGAAGGCGCCCCAGAGCAACAAGAGCAGGCAACACCGGAATTTGAAGATGATGAGTTTCTTGACGAAAAAGAACCTGTTGTTTCTGTAAATGGAGAAGAAGTTCAAGGGGATGCTTATAATAGAGCCTATCCTTTGGTTAAATCAGTAATGTTCCAATCAGGACAAGATGTAGAAGATACAGAGGCATTGCAGGATGAGACAATTCAATTCCTGGTAGAGCAGGAGCTTATTATGCAGGAAGCAACTGAAGCTGGTGTGGAAGTGACAGATGAAGAAGTTCAAACAGAGTTAGATGCAATGAAAGAAGCGGGTGAAGAACAATTTCAAACCACGCTCGATCAATTACATTTAAGCGAAGAACAGTATGCAGAACAATTAGAGTTTGACCTTGCAACCGCAAAATATATGGAAAATGAATTTGATATGGAAGTGACAGATGAAGAAGTTGAAGAGATGTATGATCAAATGGCAGAGCAGGCTGGTGATCAAGAGATAGGAGAGCTGAATGACGAAACCAGAGCTCAGCTTGAAGGAATGATTGTACAGAATAAACAACGGGAGCAATATGCAGAAAAAGTAAATGAACTGAAAGAATCTGCAGAAATTGAAGAGTTAATTTAATTAGAAGATGCAAAAAATCCAGTCATGCTAGCATGACTGGATTTTTTTAGCATCATTTTAATGGTTTATAAAAAGCTGTTAATTGCATCTACTAAGCTGTAAATACCAAGAAATGCTACTACAGCAGTAACCAACCATCCGATAATATTTAACCAGAGGGCATTAACGTACTTACCCATTGTATTTTTCTTATTAACAACAATCATAATCAAAATTGCAATAAGCGGCAGGATTAAACCATTTAATGCTTGTGCGATAAGCAGCACTTCCAGTGGTTCAAATCCAAGTCCTGAAGTGATGATACCGAAAATAATGACTAAAGCAAAGACGATTTTATATTTTTTATTGGAGAAGCCGCCTTCCCATCTCATAAAGCTGCTGACAGTAACAGCTGCTCCCATTGGGGAGGCGATAGCTGAAGAAAAACCGGCAGCGAATAAACCAACACTGACAAATATTGGGGCTAAATCTCCCATTAAAGGCTGTAATGGAGCTGCAAGCTCAACGATACTTGTCACCTCAGTGCCATGAATTAATGCACCAGCTGTGATTAGAATCGCAGCTGTAATAATACCACCGACAGTAATGGAAACAATAGTATCCCAACGCACTGCTTTTAAGTCATTAACGCTGTTCCATTTTTCTCCAACTGTTGAAGCGTGAATGAAGAAGTTATAAGGAACAACAGTAGTCCCGATTAAAGCAATAACGACTAGTATGGAGCCTTGTGGGATTGTCGGAATAAAAGCTCCTTTTAATACACCAAGAACGTCTGAAGTAGCCACAAACATCGTTGTGATAAAGGTAAGACTCATAATACCGATAAAGACAATCATCAGTTTTTCCATGAATTTGTAGCCGCCGGCGATACCGAGAATCAGGATAATTACACCAACAATTGGTGCTACATAGTTTTCAGGAATTCCAGTTAAATACGAAACACCTAGGGACGTCCCGATTAAATCACCACTTATGTATGCAGCACATCCTACACAGACAGCTATTAAAACAATCCATACTGTTGCAAATTTCAGAATTTGATTTTGAAATAGTTCCCTGATATTTTCTCCTAATCCCTGCTTTGTTACTATTCCTATTCTTGCAACCATCTCCTGTAGGATAATCGTGGCTACAATGGCAAAGATAACGGACCATAATAAAGCAAACCCAAATCCTGCTCCCGCCCGTGTTGCAGTTGTTACAGTACCTGGTCCGATAAAAGAAGCGGTAATGATTGCACCCGGTCCGATGGCTTTAAACTTTTCAACAAATTTTGACTGAGCCAAGTAAACTCCTCCTTTGTTTGTAATTAATAAGGAGAGTTCCCTTATTATTTATTCAGTAAACCGGAAAGTATAAAGCTTTCCGGTTTACTGAAATCCAACGTTTTTCGAGGGCAAGTAATTGCAGCCCCGGTTAAAGTATGTCTTTAAAAGCATAGAAAACGCCAAGTTTTCTATGCATGTCCGCCATGAACATGTCCTGCCAGCACATACAACACTGCTGTGGATACAAAGTGTGATGAATTTTGATTGAAATCCTGCTGAGGATACACTTCCACAAAATCCATTCCACAGAGTCCTCGTTTACCGAATTCATAAATCATTGTAAGAAGCTCATAGGAAGTCAATCCATTGCCGTCAACCGGTCCGCCTGGATTGAATGCAAAATCAAGTACATCACTGCAAATAGTCAGATAGACAACATCTACATCTTTAGAAGCCATTTCGTATATTTCATTAGCATATTTCTTTAAATCTTTTTGCTCCCGGATGTCATTAATCGTTATTGTTACAGCACCGGCATCTTTAGCATGCTTTCCTGTTTCCGGCTTGTTTCTCGGGCCTTTAATACCAGTGTGAATTAAGCTTTCATTACGTACTCCTTCTGTTTCATATAAGCGCATAAAAGGAGTACTTCTTGCAAACTTATCTCCATCATGATGCGGCATATTGTCATAGTGAGAATCAAGATGAATAATACCGACTTTCTTACCGATATTAGTCAGACCTTTGACAATAGGGTAAGTCACACCATGGTCTCCGCCAAGTCCTACAAGAAATTTCCCGCTCTTCCACAAGTTTTCTGCAAACTCTTCAATTCGGTTCATTGTTTCCGGAACATCATGAGGGACGATGCTGACATCACCGACATCACCTAAGCTTAAATGATCCTCTACATTAATATGGTTTAATTCCGGCAGATATGTGCTGTATCTGGCAGAAGCCAGTCTAATTTGTTTCGGACCAAGCTCACAGCCTGTATAATCCCCCCATGTACAAGCACCTTCCCATGGCACGCCATAAATTAATACATCTGTATCATAGTCCTTTGTACTTGTCAGATTTTTTGCGCCAAGTAGCGGCGGTGTATTACCGTAAATATTTGAGTTCATTATGATCCTCCTCATCTAGTATGTTTACGAACTCTTCCTAGTGGAATTCTCAGATAAATAATCTTCTTTATGATTCATTCATTATCCACCATGAAATCTTGTTTATTTCTGCTTTCCTGTAAGAGAATCTATTCTATAATTCAATTACATAAAAATCAGAAAAAAGATAATTCTGTTTTTGGCAGAAAAATCTTCTATAGCTAACTCCTAAATAATAATTGAAATAATAGATTCATGTCAAGAAATCTAACATAATAAATCGGCTGATTTTAAATTATATGAGATAGAGTAGTTACAGAGTGAAAGTGTAGATATGTTCTAATTTTATACTGCTAAAACCGGGACTTTTTCATTGATTTAGTAGTATGACTGTATTCAAAAAGTGAGTATGGTCATAGTTTTATTATAGTTATTGCGAAAATTTATACAACTTTTTTATGAATTTTTTCTATATAAAAGTAGTGTTTCGTATAGAAAGCTGTTAGAAAATTAATATCTAACAGCTTTCTGCTAATCTATTTAGTTGGATCAGATAAATTACTTTTTAATAATTCTATCGATTGCATCTAGAAGCTTACTCATCTGTTCTTGCGTTCCAATTGAAATCCGCACATAGTTTTCCAGCTTTGGCTGATTAAAATAACGGATAAGGAAGCCTTCCTGCTTCAATTGAGTAAAGAGTTTCTCTGCCTCCATATCAGAGGGAGAAGCAAGGACAAAATTGGTTTGAGAAGGGAGAACATAGAAATTCCTTTTCTCCAATTCCTGACGAAAATACTCTCTTACTGCAATAATTTCCTGCTTTGTTTTTTCAAAATAAGCTGTATCCTTAAACGCCTCTATTGCTCCAACGATAGCTAACCGATCCATCGTATAGGAGTTAAAGGAATCCTTTGCCCGGTTTAACCCTTCAATCAGATCTGGATGACCCAAGGCTAGTCCGACACGTAATCCGGCAAGGGAACGGGATTTGGATAAGGTTTGTACAACAAGCAGATTTGGATAGCTGTCAATCAGCGAAACAGCGGAAGCTTCTGCAAAATCGACATAAGCTTCATCAATAATAACCACTTGATCCGGATTATTTTTTAAGATTTCTTCAATTGCCTCTATCTTTACATAAAGGCTGCTTGGGGCGTTTGGGTTAGGAAAAATAACTCCGCCTTCAGATTGAAAGAAGGCTTCGACAGGCAGACTGAAATCGTCCTCTAAAGCAACTTCTTCCACATCCAGCTGATAAAGCTTTGCAAAAGCCGGGTAGAAGCTATAGGTGATATCTGGATATTTTATTGTTTTTCCAGGTTCAAAAAATGTCATAAAACTGAAGGCAAGCACTTCATCAGATCCGTTACCGACAAAGACCTGCTCCTTTTTCAAGCTAAAGAAGCTGCCGATTTCCTCTCTAAGCTCATCCACGGTAGGGGAAGGATAAAGCTGTAATTTTACAGACTCTTCTTGAATAGCTTTCAGCACTTTAGGAGATGGCGGAAAGGGATTCTCATTTGTATTTAATTTGATAATGGCAGGGTCATCTAATTGTTCTCCAGGAACATAAGGCTCCAGCTGTTTAATTAATGGATTCCAGAATTTACTCACGATGCTGTCCCTCTTTTTCAATATGACGCTCATTTAGTATTTGTTTAATGTCTTTGGTAGTAACACCTTGGTTTTCCATTAAGACAAGCGAGTGATATAATAAATCAGCTAATTCATTTGTTAATTCCTCTTTATCATTGTTTTTTGCGCCGATAACTACCTCTGTTGATTCTTCACCGATTTTTTTCAGTATTTTATCCAGCCCTTTATTGAACAGGTAAGTAGTATAAGCACCTTCCTGCGGATTTTCTTTGCGGTCTTTAATCTTGCCGGTAAGCTCATGAATCATAGAGAATAAAGGCTTCTCGTTTTCTAATAATGTATTTTCGAAGCAGGTGGTTGTACCTTTATGGCAGGCTGGACCTAATGGCTGAACCTGGACTACTAAAGCATCCTGATCACAATCAACCTTTATTTTTTTTACCAGCTGTTTATTACCGGAGGTTTCTCCTTTATTCCACAGTTCCTTGCGGCTGCGGGAATAAAACCATGTTTCACCGGTTTCTAATGTTTTTACTAAAGAAACCTCATTCATGTAGGCTAAGGTCAGCACTTCTCCAGTTGTATAGTCTTGAATGATAGCCGGGATCAGTCCATTTTCATCATACTTTATTGAAATTTCCATTATGCTCTCCTCCTCATTGGAATTCCTTGTGAGGATAAATATTCTTTTAATTCCGGAATTGGAATCTCCTCGTAATGAAAGACGGATGCGGCGAGTGCTGCATCAATTCCTTCTGTGAAAACTTTTGAAAAATGTTCATATTTACCTGCACCACCGCTGGCGATAACAGGGATATTTACTGCATCTGCAATTTTCTTTGTCAATTCAATTTGATAGCCGTTTTTCTCACCATCAGAATCCATGGCATTTACAACAAGCTCGCCCGCTCCAAGTGCTTCTCCTTGTTTTGCCCATTCAATTGCATCCATTCCGGTGTCTTTTCTTCCGCCATTAATAAATACATGAAAGTCGCCATCTGCTGTTTTTTTTGCATCAATCGAAAGAACAATGCATTGACTCCCGAACTTGTCGGAGGATTCTTTAATTAATTCTGGACGCTGTACGGCAGCACTATTCACGGATACTTTATCGGCGCCTGCGTGAAGAACACTGTGAATATCTTCTATTGTGCGAATACCGCCGCCGACCATAAATGGTATTGCGATTTCACGGGCAACCTGTTCTACGACATCTAAGAAGATATTCCGTTCTTCATTGGAGGCTGTAATATCATAAAATACAAGCTCATCTGCACCTTCCCGGTTATAGCGTGCAGCCAATTCGACCGGATTAGCAACATCTTTGATATCTTGAAATTTCTTTCCTTTTACAACACGTCCCTTATCCACATCAAGGCAGGGGATAATTCGTTTAGCGAGCATGATTATCCTCCTTTACAACATCCTCCAGCTGGATGGTTCCGTCATACAGCGCTTTTCCAATAATAGCTCCATAAAGGCCGAGCGACTGAAGATTAACAACATCCTCTTTACGGGAAACACCGCCAGAGGCAATAATATTCATACTGGTAGCTTTCTGCATTGCTTTTAATTCTTCGAGATTTGGTCCGCGCAGCATGCCATCCTTTAAAATATCTGTATATACAATCGTTTCTAAACCGGCTTCCTCTAATTTCTTAGCAAGGTCAGCTGCTTTTGTATCGCTGTTTTTTGTCCAGCCATCAGTTGCAACATAGCCATTACGCGCATCGAGAGACACAGCAATCTTATCACCGTATAACCTGATTGCTTCTGTAAGCATATCCCAATCTGTGATGGCTGAGGTACCGAGGATAACCCTTGCAGCACCGCCTTTTACATATTCTTTAATAATATCCAAAGAACGGATGCCGCCACCGACTTCTACAGGGATTGATAAAGCTTGAATGGTTTCTAAAATGACTTCTTTATTTTTGGCATCACCAGTTTTAGCACCGTCTAAATCAACCATATGAAGGAAAGCCCCGCCAGCCTCCTGCCATTTTTTTGCTGTTTCTACAGGGGAGTTGTTATAAGTAGTCTGCTGATTATAATCCCCTTGTTTTAAACGTACACAGTTTCCGTCCTTTACATCAATTGCTGGAAAAATAATCATGAAATCGACTCCTCATAATTTTTCAATAATGCAATCCCGACATCACCGCTTTTTTCCGGATGAAATTGCATGCCTGTTATATTTTTATTCTGTACAATAGCTGGTACGCGTCCACCATAATCTGCGCTTGCAACAAGTGTATTCTCCTCCAGACCATCCACTGCATAGGAGTGGACAAAATAAACATATGGTTCATCACCAAGATTATTTAACAAGGCACGGGCCTGATCTGCCTGCTGGAGAATATTCCAGCCCATATGTGGGACCTTTACTTTGTCAGAAATACGTTTAGCAGAACCGGACAGGAGACCAAGGCCATGGCAGCCTCCATTTTCTTCACTGTATTCATAGAAAAGCTGCATGCCGAGACAGATTCCTAAAATCGGTTTGCCATTTGCAGCTTCATCTTTCAGAATAGTATCCAGCTGATAGCGTTGTAATGCTTCCATCGCATCCTTGAAGGCGCCGACACCGGGAAGAATAATGGAATCGGCCTGATTAATTTCTTCCGGATCCATTGTCAGCTTGGAGGTTTTCCCTAATTTATCTAATGCAAACTGCAGGCTTTTGATATTTCCTGCACCGTAATCAATAATGGCAATCATATGCTAGGCTCCTTAAAAAAAGATAGATAAGCGTTATTACAGACTCCCTTTGGTAGAAGGTACGCCTTTCATTGTTGGATCGATGGATACTGCCTCGCGGATTGCACGTCCCAATCCTTTGAACATCGATTCAATCATATGATGTGTATTTGACCCATACAAAACCTCGACGTGAAGTGTTACCTTTGCATGGCTGGTAAAACCGATTAGAAATTCTTCAACTAATTCCGTATCAAAACTCCCTACTTTATCCTTCAGACCGTCTACCCGGTAAACTAAAAAGGAACGGCCGCTGATATCGATAGAAACAGAAGAGAGAGACTCATCCATCGGTGTTGTTGCTGTAGCATAGCGTTTAATGCTTTCTTTTGTTCCTAATGCTTCATTAAATGCCTGGCCAAGCACAATACCGATATCCTCAACAGTATGGTGCTGATCCACCTCTAAATCTCCATCACATTCAACTTGCAAATCCAGTCCACCATGTTTGGTGAAGAGAGTAAGCATATGGTCTAAAAAGCCGACCCCTGTTTTTAATTCAGATTTTCCTTCTCCATCTAAGTTAAGAGCAAGAGATATGCTCGTTTCTTTCGTTTGCCGTTTTTTTTCAGCTTGACGCATAGTTATTCTCCTTTCGAATTCGAATAGCATTCGCGTGAGCTGTAAGACCTTCCGCGTCTGCAATGGTAATAATCGTATCTGCATAATCAAGCAGCCGTTCTTTTGAATAATGAATAGTGCTTGATTTTTTCATGAAATCATATACACCAAGCGGGGAAGAAAAACGTGCTGTCCCGTTTGTTGGCAAGGTATGGTTAGGGCCTGCAAAATAGTCTCCCAAAGGCTCACTGGAATATGGTCCGATAAAAATAGCTCCAGCATGCTTTACTTTTTGAACCTGCTCCTCGGCTCCTTCTCCCATTAATTGCAAATGCTCCGGAGCAATGGAGTTAATTAGCTCAATAGCCTGTTCCTCGTCATCACAGATAATAATTTTTCCATTTGCCTGAATGGATTCACGGATGATTTCCTCACGCTCCAGTAATGGAATTTGCCGCTCAATCTCTTTTTGCACTTCTTCTGCATAATCAGCATCTGTAGTCACACATATCGAAGTGGCATCTTCAGCATGCTCTGCCTGTGATAATAAATCAGCGGCAACATAGGAAGGAGGGACGGTGTTATCAGCGAAGGCACAAATTTCACTCGGACCAGCAATCATATCAATTGCTACATCGCCGAACACCCATTTCTTCGCACGGGCGACAAAGGCATTCCCTGGTCCGACAATCTTATCCACTTTAGGCAGGCTCTCTGTTCCATAGGCTAAAGCAGCCACAGCTTGGGCCCCGCCGATTTTGTAAACACCGGTAGCGCCTGCAATTTTTGCGGCTGTAAGAACGACGGGGTCCAGGCTTCCATCCGGACGGGGAGGGGTTGTAATGACAACCTGGTCTACACCGGCAACCACAGCTGGAATAACATCCATTAATACAGTTGAAGGATAGCTGGCTTTTCCTCCAGGTACATAGACACCGACACGATTGAGCGGTGTAATTTTTTGTCCCAGCTGAATACCTGGCTGCGGGCTGAATTGAAAGCCTTCTTCTTTTGTTTTTTTCTGATATTGCCGAATATTCTCGGCTGCAGCTGTTAATGCTTTAAAAAGTTTCGGTTGCCCTGTTTTTATACTATTAAAGGCATTATTCCATTCTTTCTCTGAAACAGAGAGAGAGGTAATAGCAGCCTTATCAAATTTTTTAGTATACGCAAGTGCTGCTTCATCACCGCGTTCCTGTACGGCACGGATGATTTCTAAAACCTGCTCATCTAAATTTTGCTGCATCATCTGTGTTGCTTTTGCTGTATTTGTTACATTTTGTTGATACGTTTCATAATCGAGAATTTGCATTTTTCTCACTCACAACCTGTTCCAATTTTTTTAGTACATCTTGAATTTCCTTTGAACGTGTGACAAAGCTTGCTTTATTCACAATAAATTTCGTGCTGATCGTCTCGATATCTGCTAATATTTCCAATCCATTTTCGTGCAGCGTATTTCCTGTCTCGACAATATCAACGATATAATCTGCGAGACCAATCAATGGCGCCAGCTCAACGGAGCCATTGAGATGCACGGTTTCAATCGTCTGATTGCGTTTATCAAAAAAATTTTTAGCGATATTCGGATATTTGGTGCCAATCGTCAAAGATTGATTATCAGGAAGAGAGACACCTTTTTTTCCAGCGACAGAGAATTTACATTTTCCAATCCCTAAATCAAGAATTTCGTAAACGTCCGCCTCTGTTTCTATTATATTATCTCTGCCGACAATACCGATATCGGCAGCACCTTTTTCTACATAAATAGGGACATCCATCCCTTTTAAAAATATTAATCGCAGAGTCTTGTCTTTATTGAAAAAAACAAGTTTACGTGTTTTTTCATGAAAATCTTCGAAATGGATTCCTGCTGCTTCTAATAAATCAATGGATTGCTTAGCAGGACGTCCTTTTGCTAAAGCGATCGTTACGGGCTGCATCATTCAACGTCCTTTCTTAAATACCAATCTAGTAATTCCTGTTCGGTTTTAAATTCTCTTTGTTCTTTTTGTTTACTATATACTAATTTTTCAGTATTTACGAATATTCCCGGTGAATCAGAGAGTTGCTCATCCTCTTTAGCAGTTCTGACAATGACCGTATAATTTGCCGTTCTTAACGCTTCTGCAAGCTGAAATGCTCGCTGGCGTTCAGAAGCTTCATAATGAAGCTCAATAATCTCTTCTTCTGTAAAAACACCGGAGAGTAAGTCAACCAGTAAATTCACCTCAAAGGCAAATCCGATGGCAGGCATTTCCCGGTAAAAGGATCGGCTTAAATAATCATAGCGTCCTCCCATCATAATTGGCTGTCCCAAACCTTCTGCGAATCCCTGAAATATAATCCCTGAATAATAATTCATATGGTTAATCAGTCCAAGGTTAATTGAAATGTAGGAATCAACCTGATAGTCTTTAAGAAGCTGATAAACTTTAGACAAATAGTCCAGCTCTTCACGCATGCGTTCTGTTGAGATAATATTCTCTGCTTCATCGATAACAAGACTTGCATCGCCGTAGAGCATAGGAATTTTTCGAAGCTTTTCGATTAAAGAAGCGTCCAAGTCCAAGTCTTTTAAAAAAGGAACAATTTCAGAGATATTTTTGGATTGAATATATTGATCCAGCTGTTTTTGCTGCATAGCGTTAAGATTGGCTTCACGTAATAATTCTTTATAAAAGGTTGCATGGCCGATTTCTATTTTAAAGGAAGGAATGGCTAATTCTTTTAAACTTGTAACAGCTAATGCAATCAGTTCCGCATCTGCTTCAGGTGTGCGCTCTCCGAACAGCTCGACACCTGCCTGAGTACGGGAACGTTCTTCTAAAGTAGAACGAAAAATATCGAGCACATAAGACAGACGGCCGGATGTCACCTTTTCCTGCAGGTGGGTATAGTGCCTGGCGATTGGAATGGTTGCATCTGGACGCAGAACAAGCACTTTTCCAGAGGGATCAATCAGCTTTAGCATGTCAGCTGTATTAACGGTTCCCTGGACATCATTATATAAATCATAATCTTCAAAAACAGGTGTCTCTACCTGCTGATAGCCGAATTTTGTGAACCGATTGGTTAATTTATGGATAACATGACGTTTTTTAGCGTATTGTTTCGGGTAGAACATGGAATGAAGCAATTGTTTATTTCTCATAAAATTCTCCTTCTATTTTTAGAGGATGTTCAAAAAGTCCAATAAAGATCACTCAGCGAATTTCTGCGTTGACGTGCTTTTTCCGATACTCACGTATTATAAAGCATACGCTCCGTTCGTAAAAAGCACGTCGCCTTGAACTTCTTGGTCCTATTTATCGCCCTTTTTGAACACATACTTTTAACGCTTTATTAATTTAATGCTTTATCTAATTAAAGTTATCTAGTATTATAATAATGTTCAGAAAAAAAGTCAATGAAAGGAGTTAAACTTTTATGTATGATTTTCATATGCACTCAAGCTTCTCGGCAGATTGTGAAGCACCAATGGAGGATATGATTCAGGAAGCGATTAAAAAAGGGCTTAAAGAAATTGCATTTACCGAGCATTTAGATGTAGACTATCCGGATGAGGAATGGGATTTCAGTTTTGATCCGGAAGCTTATCAAAAAAAATTAGAAGGTTTACGGGAGAAATATCAAGATAAAATTGAAATACGTAAAGGGATTGAAGTGGGCGTACAGCCGCATGTGCTTAAGGAGACATCCGAATTTATTGACCGGGTAAAGCCGGAATTTATCATTTGTTCTATGCATGCAACGAATGGACAGGATTTACATTCTGGTGAATTTTTTGAGGATAGAACCATAGATGAAGCATACCGTGTTTATTTTGAAGAATACTATGCGTGCTTAAAGAATTTTAAAAATTATCATATTCTTGGACATCTTGATTTAGTCAGCAGATACGCGTCTGGAGGACTGGAGCATTTGCCAACGGATATTATAGAAGAAATATTAAAATTAGTTATCTCGGAAGGCAAAGGAATTGAGTTAAATACATCCGGCTATAAATACGGCATGGATGCTCCGTTGCCAAGTAAAAATATATTGCGCTTATATCGTGAACTTGGCGGAGAGATAATCACGCTTGGTTCTGACGCACACCGTCCGGGAGAAATTGCTGCTCATTTTAAGGAAGCAAAAGATATATTAACAGAGTGCGGTTTTTCTTATATATGCAGTATGAATGGAGAAGAGATTCACCATCATTCCATTAAATAATGCCTCTTCTTCAGCATATTTCTATTTTATAAAAGTTTTTTGCAGATGTGTTACGATAATATTAGGAAGAAAATATGAATTAGGGAGGAATAGTAATGAGTTTTAATATTTTAGTAGCTTATGACGGATCCGACCTTAGCAGAAAAGCAGTAGAAGAAGCAAAAAAACAGGTTAAGCTTGCGGAGGACGCCGTCCTGCATATTGTAACCGTTATTTCGAATGGCGGGCCAACTGTAAATGTAGCTCTTGCCCGCAGTTTTATGAACGATTTGGCCGAAGAGGCCCGCCCTGCTATTGAAAGCATTCGTGAGGAGTTAGAAGGAGCAGGGGTTGCGTGTAAAACAGATATTCTGATGGATTATACCTTCCGTAATCCAGCTTCACAATTAATTGATTATGCGAAAGAAAATGAAATAGGATTGATTGTTCTGGGCAGCCGGGGGCTGGGAGGAGTAGGAAGATTCTTCCTGGGAAGTGTCAGCAGTCAAATTGTTCATCAGGCAGAGTGTAAAGTGTTGGTTGTTAAATAATAGGAGGAAAAAGAAAATCTAAAGCTGACTTTGATAGTTGACCAGGGCTGCTTTAGATTTTCTTTTTCTATATAATAAATTAAAAATCCCTTTTTTGAAATGAGATAATAGCTATAAGAGATGTAATTACTAACCAAAGTAATAATAGACCGATACTTGTGAAAGTTCCCAATGCTTCAAAGGATCCCTCAGCAGCAGTCCCGGATAAACTGTGTATTGCTGACTGAGGCATGATAGGCAGCAGTACTTTTTGAACGGTATCTGAAAACATATTGATAAGCGCCGGAAATGCTATAACAATGATGGAGAAAGCAATGCCTCCCCCGCTGCTCTTGAAAAAAATAGTCGCAGCAACGGTAAGCAGGCAATAAAACACCGGCATCACCATGATGCCCAGAACAAATTGTCTGATATCAGCATTTGCAAGATTTGCAGCATCCATATTATTCATCATTAGAATGACTTGGCTGCTTAAATAAATGAGAGCAATAAGCAGGACACTCAGTACAATAGACAGGAAGAAAAAGGTTATATATTTTCCCATAAAAAACTTTTTTCGATCTGGACAGACAGTCAAAGAGGAATAAATCGTTTCTGCAGTAAATTCTCTGGATATAGACAATCCTGTAAAAATAATCAGCAGAATACTGGCTAAATCAATTCCCAACATATTTGCTGAAACTACCTCAAGGACCGATAAATCTGTGATGGCTCTACCTTGTGTAACATGTGTAGTTACGGAAAAAATAAATCCTGCTACTAAACTGATTCCAATTGTAAAAAGTAAATATACTCTTGAAAAGCGGAGAAAGAAAATTTTTTTATGTTCTGCTTGAATAACATTTTTCATTTTAATTCCCTTCCTTCCACAGGAGTAGTGCCGGTCGATACGTAATCCATTTTACCTTCTGTTAATTCTACAAATAATTCTTCTAAGGAAGGCTGTACTTTGGTTAATTCGTATAAAGCCAAATTCTTTTCCTTTGCCAGCAACCCGATTTGTTTCATCTCCAAATGATGAACATGCAATTCTTTATTTTTATTTTGTTTAATATCCGCACCTTTTTCTGTTAGCAGGGATATTAATTCTTCATTATTTTCACATCTTACTTTGACATAAGCGCCGAGGCTTGTTTCTGCCAGTTCAGCTACTGTCATATCTGCAATTAAATTTCCTTGAGCAAGAATAATCATTCTGTCTGCTATCATTTGCATCTCACTCATCAGATGACTGGATATCAGTACTGCTTTTCCATTCTGTGCCAGCTTTTTTGTTAATTCACGTAACCAATGAATGCCATCTACGTCCAATCCATTAAAAGGTTCGTCAAGGATAACTGTTTCCGGATTGCCTAAAAGAGCAGTTGCTATACCTAAGCGTTGTTTCATTCCTAAGGAGAAAGTGTTGACTTGCTTGTGCTTTACATTTTCCAATCCTGTTTCGATTAGCATTTTTTCTGTTTGTTTTTCAGGAATACCACTTGCTGCGGCGATTAATTCTAAATGCTGTTTCGCCGTTAATTTTGGGTTTACAGCATCCCCGTTGATTAAGGCCCCTACTTTGGAAATAGGCTGCTTTAGATCTTTATAGCTCTGTCCATCAATTGTTACACTGCCCTCACTCGGATTCGTTAATCCTAAAATCATTTTCATCGTTGTTGATTTGCCTGCGCCATTAGGACCTAAAAAGCCTGTTACAACACCGGGGTGAATAATGAGCGATAATTGATTTACAGAGATTTTATCCTTGAAGGTTTTCGTTAAGTTTTTTATTTCAATCATTTTTATTCCTCCAAACATCAGATTTGCCAGAGGATAAATAGTAGTCTACAGACTTATCGATAAAGGAATCTGTAAATTCCATCAGCCGATAATCCTCCTCCGGCCATTGTTCCCGGTTTTTATAGGAATTCTTATGAGCTGAGAGTAAATCCTGGTTTCCTTCTGAAATACTTACAACCATCTCTATCCATTTTTTTGCAAAAGCTTGCCCTTGCTTACTATCCGGTTCAATATCGTTTAGTATGTGAGCAACAGCTTCTAATATAAGTGCTTTCCAATCCCAATATATTTCTAAAACCTCTTCCCAATTCTGATAATGCTCCATAAAGGTATTTTCTGCTTTTTTATCAAATGCAACATCTTTATATTGATAAATAGTATCCTTGTTTAAAGAGATAATTAATTGCACGAGGTTCCCTAAAGGAAGTGAATCATTTTCATTCATTCCAGCGAGGCTTGTTTCAATCAAAGCAATATTACTTTTGATATCATGCAGCTTATAGTAGAATATCTCCCTTTGTTTTTCCAATACGTTAATAAGCTGCTTTGCTGTTGTGGTTTCTTCCAGCAGCTTGGAAATATCTTTAATTTTTAACCCTAAAGACTTGTAAAACAAAACCTGCTGCAGTCTTGTTAAGTCTGACTCCTTGAAATATCTTCTTCCATTTTCTTCATCTTTTTCCAGTGGAACTAAATTGATATTATCGTAATATTGTAACGTCCGGACGGTGACACCGGTAAGCTTGGAGATTTCACCGATTGAAAATCTGCTTTCTTTTTCCACGATAGCACCTCCTTATTATCATTAAATCACATTACGTTACGTCGTCATCAATACCTTGAATAAAATTCTTAAAAAATAAATCCTCCTTAGCATGTAATAAAGCTTATAAATCTATTAGAAACAAATTTGTATTTTTAAAAAGGTAAAAAATCTCTTGACCATTAATAGGCACCTATGTATAATTTAAATCGTAATCATTACGAAACGTAATCATTACGTATAATGAAAGGAGCATCTATATGAAGAAGTTTTGGCAATTAGGAATTATTTTAGGTTTAATTAGTTTTCTATTTATAGCCGGCTGTCAATCGGGAAATGACGAAGCAGCCAGCCAGGAGGAAGGAACAGATAGCCAAGAAGAGGCAGAAGGGAATCATGAAGAAGAAGAGCATGATCACGATCATGGTGATGAAGCTGTTTCCTTTGATGATGTACCAGAAAATATACAAATTGAAGGTTTATCCGACCATTACCATACAGGCGATGTCTTTAAGTTAGAAGCAGTAACGGAAGAGGACTTGGATCATTGGCATTGGTACATACGTGATTCTTCTGAAGAGGAATGGACTGTGGTAGAAGATCAATTTGAGGACTCTTATATTGGTGACGCAGAAGTAGATGGGCAGGAGGTTATAGCAGTTCTTTACAGTGATGATCACGAGGCTGTTGCTAAGTCTCCTGTAACAGAAATTACAATCGATGACCATGAGCATGGTCATCATCACCATCATGGAGATGATGAGGAGAGCCAGCAAATCTATGAAGGATATTTTGAAGACGAACAGGTAGAAGATCGTCCATTGGCTGATTGGGAAGGTGATTGGCAATCCATCTATCCATATTTAGAAGATGGTTCTTTAGATGAAGTATTCGAGCATAAAGCAGAAGAAAGTGATGATATGACAGCGGATGAATATAAAGATTACTATACAACTGGCTATGAAACAGATATAGAGCGTATCGTCATTGATGGAGACGAAATTACTTTTTACCAAAATGGCGAAGAGCATACAGGAACGTATGCTTATGACAGCTATGAAATTCTTGAATATGAAGCTGGAAACCGCGGTGTCCGTTATATTTTCGAATTAGAAGGAGAAGCGGATGAAAATCTGCCGGGATATATTCAATTTAGTGACCATGGAATTGCTCCTGGTGAATCATGGCATTTCCATTTGTATATGGGAGATGATAATGACGCCTTATTAGAAGAAATGGATAACTGGCCGACATATTATCCATCTGATTTAGATACCGATGAGATTGTTCATGAACTAATTGCTCATTAATGATTAATAGCAAATAGAATGCTGTTTATAAAAGCAGATTCTATTTGCTTTTTTATTGCACTATAAAAAAGAAGTGAAATTGCAGCGTGAGTTTTGGTGAAAAGAGGGGTTCCAGCTCTGGTAAATCTGTATCTTTTAAGGCTTGACCTGCCAATTTTTCTTCATCGGAAAAGATGTCTTAACAGGATAAGGATGTTATAATAGCTATGTATTTTTGTTAATAATGCAAACATAGATTTACAAAAGAAATTGAGGGAAGTAAATACATGAGAAAGAAGATAGCAGGTATTGTTTTGAGTATAGTAATTGTGATTGGTGCTGCTTCAGGTTTTTATTTCTATCAGCAGAATCAAACGCAGGCAGAAGAATATACTGGGGCACCGACTATTTTTATACATGGCTATAAAGGAACGGAAAATTCGTTTGGATATATGCTTGACCGCTTTGAAAATACGTACCAGTGGGGTAATAAAGGTTTTATTTACTATGTTCAAAAAGATGGGAATATAATTGATTATAATTTAAATAAGGGAAGATACGCACCGACGTTTGTACAGATTGTTCTGGAAGACAACCGTGCAAGCTTTCAGAACAGTACAGAATGGATTGCAAATGTGCTCCTGCACTTAAAGGAAAACTATCGTGTAGAGGAGGTTAATCTGGTTGGCCATTCTATGGGCGGCATTCTGGCAGTGAAATATACGATGGAGTATCCGCTGAATGGTTATCCAACAGTAAATAAGCTTGTTGCAATTGGCAGTCCGTTTGATGGTATTTATAATGAAGGTTATTTTGAATTACATCAGGATGAAGCTGCAGACGATTTAAAACCCGATTCCCGCGCTTTAAATGTACTGCGGGAGAATATGTTTCCGGCAGATGTTAATGTGTACAGCATAGCCAGTACAGGAGATACTGTTGCAGTGCCGGAAAGTGTAAAGACTTTAAGGAATATAATACCGGAACAAAATTATAAAGAGACAATCATTGATGATCCGCAGCTGACACACAGTGCTATGCATGAAAGCCCACAAATTGATAAATTGATTTATAGCTTTTTGTGGCAAGATTAATTGGATTCAACTACAATAGTATAGGATTCATCAAAAATAGATTACTCCAGCCTTATTGAAAGTTAAAGCTGGAGAGACTGGGATGTCTGCTTTTAAACAGTGGCAGAAAAAAGAATAACAATGCCAAATGTATATATATCATTTGGCAAATTAAAGGAATGATAGCATGAATAAATACCATCATCTCTACGATCAATTAATTCAACATACAAATAAAGATAATGTATTAATCAATGAGCCGATAAGAGAACATACGTATACAAAATTAGGCGGGGCTGCAGATTTTTATATCACGCCATCGTCTTATGAAGAAGTACAGGCAATTATCCGCTTTGCCAACCAGGAAAATGTACCATTTACAATGCTTGGAAATGGTTCTAATTTAATCGTGAAGGATGGCGGAATCCGGGGAATTGTTATGAACCTTCAACAGCTGGCGTCCATTTGGCGAGAAGGGGATAAGGTCATCTCTCAAAGTGGTGCAAGAATTATTGATGCTTCCCGTTTTGCTTTGAAGGAAGAACTTACGGGACTAGAGTTTGCATGCGGGATTCCGGGTTCTGTCGGGGGAGCTCTGTATATGAATGCAGGCGCATACGGCGGAGAAATTAAAGATGCGCTGGAAAGCACAGTAGTTGTAACGAAAGATGGAGAGCTGCTGTCATTAACTGCGGATCAGCTGGATCTCAGCTATCGCACAAGTAATATCCCGGACAACGGCTATATTGTTTTAGAAGCAACCTTTGCTCTAAAACCCGGAAGCAAGGAAGAAATTAAAGAAGTAATGGATGATCTTACATATAAGAGAGAATCCAAGCAGCCATTGGAATATCCATCTTGCGGCAGTGTATTTAAGAGGCCGCCCGGTTTTTTTGCCGGCAAGCTGATTCAAGACAGTAATCTTCAAGGACAGCAAATTGGTGGAGCGGAAGTTTCTACAAAACATGCTGGTTTTATTGTCAATAAAAATAATGCAACAGCGTCAGAATATATTTCATTAATTCAATTTGTCCAGGCGACAGTGAAAGAGAAATTTGATGTACAGTTAGAACGTGAAGTGCGCATTATTGGCGAGGATATGGAGAAATAAAATTGTAGAGCAGGCTCCGGGCATGAAAGGTAAGATACGGAACTTTGTAATATAAAAGAAAGATTGACATTCAGAGTCTACATTCTTATAATATGAAGTGTTAATTTTAACCAATAGGCAGAGGTTCTTAGCGTTAACCCTCTATAAAAAACTAAGGACAACTTGTAATTATCAAGCTGTGTTCCTTGGGAGCATGGCTTTTTTGTTTATCTTAAAATATCAAAAGGAGGTGAGCAGCATGGCAGGAAGAAGTGAAAAGGATCTGCAAGGAATTGAATTGCTGGGAAATAAAGAAACGAAATATGCGTTTGATTATACACCAGAGATTTTAGAGGTGTTTGATAATCAGCATCCGAACCGGGATTATTTTGTGAAATTAAACTGTCCGGAATTTACAACACTTTGTCCAATGACAAATCAGCCTGATTTTGGAACAATTTATATCAGCTATATTCCAGATATTAAAATGGTAGAGAGTAAATCTTTAAAATTATATTTATTCAGTTTCCGAAACCATGGTGATTTCCATGAGGACTGTGTCAATATCATTATGAATGATTTAATTGAACTGATGGATCCCCGTTATATTGAAGTGAGAGGAAAATTTATGCCACGCGGAGGAATCTCCATTGATCCATATTGTAATTATGGAAAAACGGGAACGAAATTTGAAAAGATGGCAGAAGACCGGTTAATGCAGCATGATATGTATCCGGAAACTGTAGATAATCGATAGAGGGAAACGTTAGGTCCTTGAACCTTTGGAGAGAAGGGAACAGGATAATGTATATTTACTTAAATGCTGTCTTTGTTGGGCTGTTATTGTTGTCCAATGTTTTGTCGGTCAAATTATTTCAAATGGGAAGCTTTGTGTTGCCGGCTGCAGCGATTGTTTATGTGATTACGTATTTAATGATGGATGTTATTGGCGAGGTTTATGGAAAAAAGGCTGCGAGAAAAACGATTCAAGCCGGATTTTTCACACAGATTATTGCTATGATATTTATTTATATTGCGATTCAGCTTCCACCGGCAGCGGATTTTCAATCACAGGCTGCTTTTGAAGAAATTTTTAATGGGAGTTTCCGCGTGATTTTAGCCAGTCTGGTTTCTTATTTTGTCAGCCAGAACTTAGGTGTTACAATTTTTCATGGATTAAAGCATCGTCATGGCAGGAAAAAGCTATGGCTGCGTAATAGTTTATCAACGATGACCAGCCAGCTCATTGATACGATATTATTTATTACAATTGCTTTTTGGGGGATTGTCCCGACAACAGTTTTACTTGGAATGATTGTATCACAATATATATGGAAGTTTATTGTTGCAGTGATGGACACACCATTTGCGTATCTGCTGGTCCGCTTAGCTAGAAAGCATGAGGAGAAAAACCAGGCGGAGTTATTGGAGGCTTCTTAAACAGGAGAATCTGATAGATTAATTCTTGTATTGATTATAAATACATTGAAAAGACCAGCCAGAGCAAAAAATATCTGGCTGGTCTTTTATAAGCAATGTTCAGCAGTATAATTCTCTTCATTTATCCTCTAAAACGCTGCAGGAACGATTGTACGCGGGGATTCTCGGAATGCTCAATAACTTCACTTGCAGTTCCCTGCTCCGCGATAACCCCTTCATCTAAGAAGAGTACTTTATCTGCTATATCCAGGGCAAAGTCCATTTCATGTGTGACAAGAATCATTGCCATATCATCGTTTTCTGCAATATCACGAATGACATTTAAAACTTCCCCCACAAGCTCAGGGTCAAGTGCTGAGGTAACCTCATCAAACAGCATAATTTTTGGGCGCATAACAAGCGCACGGGCCATAGCTACACGCTGCTTCTGTCCTCCTGAGAGCTGACTGGGATAGTTATCCAGCTTATCTCCAAGTCCTACACGTTCAAGCATTTCTATGGAACGTTTTTTCACATCACTTTTTTCTTCATTTTTCACATGAACAGGCGCTGTCATACAATTTTCTAAAATAGTCATATGTGGAAACAGATTGAAATGCTGAAATACCATTCCAATATCTCCGCGAATAGAGCGTAAATGATTTTCATTTGCGTGAATCCATTTCCCGTTCTTCTCCATTTTCCACAGATTACGGCCATCCACGATAATATCGCCCGCTGTTGGCTGCTCCAATGTCATCAGCAGACGGATAATGGTTGTTTTTCCAGAACCGCTTGGGCCAATGACAGCTACTTTTTCAGCCGGGTATATATCTAAATCAATTCCTTTCAGCACTTCTACATCGCCGAAGGATTTATGAACATCTTTATAGGTAACGATTGGTTCAGCCATTATTGCATTGCTCCTTTGTCTTTCATGATTTGATTTTTATCGAATCTTTTGTTGAAACGATTCTCTAACTTCTTAATCAGCACTGCAGAAGGGTAGCTTAGTACTAAGAAAATGATTCCTACAATGGTTAACGGTTCAAGGTAGGACCAGTTTTCCGCACCATATGATCTGGCAAGCAGCATAATACCTGCTACCCCGATGGTAGATGCCAGAGGAACCTCTTTAAACATAATAATAAAGTAATTTCCAAGCATTGGAATGGTCGGCGGGATTGCTTGCGGAAGAATAATCCTTCGCCATTTATCCCATGTAGAAATATTCAGTGCAGTAGAAGCCTCCCATTGTCCCTTATCCACATTTTCAATTCCAGAGCGATAAATTTCACCAATATACGTACTAAAGTGTATACCAAGTCCCAACACGGCACAAGCGAATGGGTGAAGTGATATTCCAATATAAGGTATCACCGGTAAGGCGTAATAGATAAAAAATAATTGAACAAGTGGAGGCGTAGAGCGTATAAATTCCATGGTCCAAGTGACAATGAAATGAATAAAACGATTTGGGACGCGGCGTAAGAATGTCCACAAAAAACCAAAAATTAAGGCAAAAAGGTAGCTGGCAAACGTCAGTCCAATCGTAATCCCAAGCCCTTGTAATACCACTGGTAACGCATCGAAAAATGTATCCCAGCTCCAATAATTCAGGTTCATCAGCTAGCTACCCCCTTTTTAGCAATTTTTTCAGCCTTCCTGGTAAGGAAAATTAACGGAAGGGCTAATATGAAATAGAATATAAGTGCAGTTAGATAAATCAATGGTGATAAAGATAAGCTGGTGCTTCGCATTACATCTCCATAATATAAAATATCCGTTAATCCAATTAAAGAGACAAGAGAGGTCCCTTTTAAAATTTGAATGGTATAGTTACCGAATTCAGGAAGCATCATACGTACTGCCTGTGGGAAAATAATAAGGCGCATCCTTTGAAAAGAAGACATATTTAACGCAGTTGCAGCTTCATACTGTCCTTGAGATACAGATAAAATGGAGCTGCGGACGACTTCTGAAAGATATGCGCCATAGTTTAGGCCAATTGCAATGACACCAATCCACCAATTTGAACCCAGATTAATCCCAAATAGCATCGGAACTGCATAATACAGCCAGAATAGCTGAACAATCAACGATGTCCCCCGAAATACCTCTACATAAAATCCAGTCAATTTTCGTAATATAAAATTATTGGAAAGCCGGCATAGTCCTGCTATAAATGACATAGCATATGCAAACAGTGCAGAAGCAAATAAAATAGATACAGTTATTTGAATACCACGCCATAATTGCGGGGCAACCTCTAATATTGCACTAATGGTAAATACCTCCTTAATAATTATTGTGTGTGCATTTTTACTGGGATTTTATTACTCGCCAAAACAAAGATAGGGCGCTCCTTAGTGAAGGAACCGCCCTATGGAGTCTGAAAATATCTGTTTCATCTACTTTCAAGATTAATATTCACCCTGACATACTTGCTCCGTTGTTACAGAGCCGGCTTCAACAAAATTGCTTTCTGGATGAAATCCGTTTTGTTCCAATAATTCAGCAACAGTACCGTCTTCTTTTAACTCTTCTAATTTTTCGTTATATGCATCACGAAGCTCTTCATTTTCCAGGCTGAATGCAGCTGCACCATAGCTTGGTACACCGTCTATTTCTGGCTGTTCAAAACTTTCAACAATTTCTAAATCCTCTGTGTCAGCAGATTCAAAAGCCATTCGAACGGTCATTTCCGTACCAGTTGTTGCATCAGCACGTCCTGCTTGTATAGCAGAGAAGGTTGCAGGAATATCAGATGCAGTGATGATTTGGTCATCGGCAACTCCTTCTGATTTTAAAAATTCAATTTCTGTAGCTCCTTCCATAACAACTACTGTTATATCCGGATTATCTGCAATATCTTTGTAGCTTTCAATAGATAATGGATTACCTGCTTCCACAACAAGTCCTTCGCCATATACCATTTCCGGCTCACCGAAAAGTGCATTTTCACAGCGGTCCGGTTGGATAGCCATACCAGCAGTAACAACATCAAACTGTCCTGCCTGTACTCCTGGAATCAGCTCACTGAAGTCAGATAATTTACCTTCTACATTATCAACACCAAGCTCAGCAAAAACTGCTGTGGCAATATCGACGGCCGCTCCTTTTAATTCACCATCTTCTTCATAAGCATAAGGTGATTCATTTGCAAAACCGACTTCGACCGTACCAGAATCCTGAATGCTTTCTAAACTATTATCTGAACCGCCGCAAGCAGCCAGCAGCAATAGAAATAAAGCAAGACCAATAAGTATTATTTTGTTCCTCAACTAAATGCTCCCCCTTAAAAAATAATAGATAATAAAAAATGTTGATTAACATTGTCGCTATTCTCTAAAAAAAGAATATTACATGAAATCAACATGAGTTAACAAATATGTTACAGAGAAAGAAAAATATTCTCAAACTGTATATTTCAGCAAAAATATGCTTTATATGCTGTTTAATGGAATGATTGGGAAATAACTTAAAAATACCAATATATCCGGTAGTATAGTTGCTTATTCTCTATATAACTCAGGAATAACATTTTTGAGGAAGGATAGAAATTTATTGAAAAGGTATGTATAGTTTAATAGGATAGAAGATAAGAAGGGATAATGGAGGTATATCATGGGGTCTTATATCGCAGTAATTGCTGTTTCAGTCATTGTGGTTGCAATGGTTATTATTTTATCTTTAGTTACTTTATCAAAAGGATACGGCTATAAGCATAAAATAGATCCGCTTCCTGATGAAGAGGAGGAAAAGGATAACGACAGGGATAATGAGAATTAGAAAGAAGAAAAGAAATAAATTTGTTTAGGAGAAAATCATGAAGAAAATTGGATTATTTATAGTATTAGGATGTGCTGCTGGTGTGTTATTTGCTTTCTGCTCGCATCTTCCTGCCAATCAGGTAATTTATGTAGCAATGGATGGAGACGATCAAAATGAAGGCACACTGGAAAACCCATTTCGAACAATTGCTAAAGCAAGTTCTGAAGCTGAGGCAGGAACAACAGTATTTATTCGTGAAGGAACGTATGAGGAGCCGCTGATTGTTCAGCACACCGGTACGAAGCAGAAGCCAATCACTTTTCAGTCGTATGAAGAGGAAGAAGTTACCCTTGATGGCGGCAATATGGATTCTGCAGATGGAGACCGAGCGCTTGTTGTTCTGGAGGATAAGAATTATATAAACATAGAAGGATTAACGATAGAAAATGTAACGACGGATTTGATGGATGAAACAGTAATGGGTATTTTTATTACTGGCTCCAGCAGTCATATTACAGTGGAGGACAATACTGTTAAAGGAATAAAAACCTTGCATGAGGAAGGGAACGGTCATGGAATTGCCGCATATGGAACAGGTTCCATGAAGGATATAAATATCGTACATAACCTTGTTGAGGATTTAAAGCTGGGTGCCAGTGAATCGATTGTATTAAATGGCGATATTGATGGATTTACAGTAGAAGAAAATATGGTACGGTTCAGTGATAATATCGGAATTGATCTGATAGGATACGAAGGAATTGCCGATAATCCTGACGCTGATTATGTTCGGAACGGTAAGGTGCAAAATAATACGGTGCACCATATATCCTCTTTTGCTAATCCGGCGTATGGCGAGGAGTATAATGCAGCGGCTATTTATGTAGATGGAGGGAAAGATATTCTTATTGATAAGAATGAGTTGTATGAGAATGATATTGGAATTGAAGCTACATCAGAACATGCCGGGAAATATGCTGAGGATATTCAAATAACAGATAACCTGGTTTCACATAATTATTATACCGGAATATCTATCGGCGGATATGATGAAGAAAGAGGCGGTACCCGTGATACGTTGATTTCGGGAAATACTCTCTTTCGAAATGACACAAAAGAGTTAGATGGCGGACAGCTTCTGCTGCAGTATAATGTGTATGATAATGAGATAAAAGAAAATAAATTTACTGCCAGTGCATCACGCATTTTTATTGCCAATTTCTTTCAAGAAAATAAGAACAACCTTCTGACTGAGAATATCTATTATAAAGAACATGAACAAGAGGGAATCTGGATTTGGAAGGATGAGTGGTATACTTCTTTTTCTGTATTTATTGAGGCTTACGGAAGTGATGAAACTTCGCAATATATTTATGAGGATGAAGAAGAATAGAGTAAGGAAATTTCAAAAAGAATTACTGTTTTTAATGGATGTAATTGAGATTCAGTAAGGGACGTTGTTATGTTAAAAAATATTTTTTCAAAAAGTAAGCTATTGGCAGCATGTATTACTTCTTTCAATATGGGATTTGTATTTACTATGATAACTGAATCTGCAAGCAAGGAAATTAATACAGCATTCTTTACAGTTGCTTCGGAAGTTTTATTATTTTCTTTTTTGTTTTCTCTTTGGTATATAGCTCCAATTGTTTTTCTTGCAGGGATTCCAGCTTCTGCCGGAATTGATAAAATAACATCCGGGATTATGAATACAGAAGCTGGGAATACTTTGAGAGCCGTCCTGCATGTTTTAGCGGGAATAGTAATTGCTTTATTGGCATATTTCGTATTAGGTGGAGTTTTCCCTGATTTTAATAACAGAGAAATGATAATTAATTTTATATTCTTGTCTGCTTATCCGAGTGTCTTTTTTTGGCTGATAGACACATTGGCAAATAAAAAGAATACGAAAGCATAAAGGATAAACGTTGTTGGACGAAGAAAATGTTGACCTATTGTGTTCAAGATATGAAAAGTGAGATCATCAAACGATGGTCTTTTTTCTTTGGGCGTAATTTTAGAGTACTTAGGCATGATAGAGATTGAACTAGTATAATGATTAAAGCTCGAATTCCAAACGATTTTTTTAGAAATATTACAATTCGACTAACATTTTCTTATAATCTTAAAGAGAAGTTTTAACCCGGCTAAAAAGGGAAAAGCCTTATAAGAAAAGGGAGGTTTCCAATAATGGCACGAAATAAATACTTTGTAACAGTTGATACGGAAGAAATTAGCGAGGTTTCGCTGCCTGACAACGGTATTGAGTATGAGATATATGCAACACCAGAAGAGGTAAAAGAAATTGAAGTTCTGTTTGCGAGAAAAGATAAAAATGCTAAGGATGCAGTGAAATTCGTAGGGAAACCATTTGATGAACGGCCTGTCGATGCAAAACGGGATAGCTATGAGGAGTATCTGATTGCCATTTATCGTAAATTGTACGAGCTAGGGACTGATGAAACAAGGAAAGGAATAAAGGAACTTAAATTGTTTTAATAGCTGCTGGATACTTTGGTAAATAAAAAGAAATTCAGACAATAAAAGCCTCTGCCTGAATTTCTTTTTATGAAAAATATTTGCGTGGAGTATATGTTAATTACCATCCTATTCTTCTGCAACGGAGGGACGATATCCCTGTTGCAGTTCAGAAATGCTCAATCCGAATGTCATCTGCAAATGCGGATAATCTGTAAAGCCATTGAAATCTCCGCCCCATTCAAACTCTAAATCTTTTGCGATTTCTGCAACTTCAAACCAGTCCGGCTCTCCATTGTTATTCCCGTCATAATGAATATCCCAGATAATTTCTCCGTCGTTGTTCCGAATCGCATAATCCACAGCCAAACCATAATTATGATAGCTTTCACCTGCTCTGGCGTGGGTAACAATATCTTCTTCGTTTTCTCTGCCTCTTGCATACAGCGTTTCCTGTTCTTCCTCTGTACGCAGGCCATCTGTAATAACAACCTCTATATCAATATCATCAGCACGATCAATTAACGTATCGACAGCTTCCTGGACAGCGGGATGAAGTTCTGATATCGTTTCTTCTCCATCCACTCTTTCATAAGAAGAATTTGTCTGCTGGTAAAGCCAGAACAGCAAACCTATAAAAAGAATAATAGCAATCCAGGAAAGCGTAAAATGCTTTAAAGCTTTCATTCGTTATTTCTGACTCCTTTAAAAAATTTCTCTCTATTAGTAATCATAACATGAACAAGTTCCTGATGATGCATTGAACAACTAGATAAATATGGTTGTTTTACAAATTGATTTCTTAAGCATTCTGGACATATAATAAGAGAAACTTAACAGAAATGGAGGGAAATCAATGTATTACTTCATTAGCTGTTTAATAGGCTATATTTTTGGCTGTATTCATGGATCGCAAATTATCGGGAAAATAAAGAAGCGGGATATTAAGAGTGAAGGTGTCAAAAATGCCGGAGCATCTAATACAACAATTCTGTTAGGCTGGAAATATGGTATTGTGGTTGCGCTGATTGATATTTTTAAGGCTACACTTGCCATTTTACTCGTCTTATTTATTTTAGGAGAAGCAGGAATCCCGGCTGGAGAGGCTTCCTTATATATTTATTTGACTGCTTTATTTGTTATTATTGGGCATAATTATCCTATAACGATGAACTTCAGCGGCGGGAAAGGTACCGCGTCCCTGATTGGTGCATTAATTGCCATTGACTGGCGGGTTGCTTTAATTGGAATTGCTATTTTATTGTTCTTTACTTTTGCAACAGACTATCTTGTTATCGGCGTCCTGTTTATGTATGTATCTTTTCTTATTACAACCTACTATTTCTTTGGAAATGGGCCTGCGCTGGTGGTTATATTTTTAACACTGCTTTGTATATACAAGCATATGGAGAATTATCGCCGGATTATATTAAAGGAAGAGACAAGGTTATCCAGTATGTTTAAAAAGAGTGCCTAGATAAGGGTTTTTTTGAACTTATATTATAGGGGATACTGAAAAAGTAAGCTTTTTATTAAGGAGTGTGCAAGAATTGGATATTTTATTATGGATAATCATTATCCTGTTATTTATCGCAAGTTTTCTGGGAATTATCTTTCCGATGATCCCGTCTGTTATTGCTATTTGGGGAGGATTTCTAATCTATTACTTCTTTATAAATAGTGAGACCCTGAACTGGTGGTTCTGGGCAGGAATGATTGTGATCACAGTTATTCTCTTTGTTGCGGACATTATTGCCAACAGTTATTTTGTGAAAAAATTTGGAGGCAGTAAAGCAGGAGAAAGAGGCGCTGCGGTAGCTGTTATTATCGGTTCCTTTATTACTCCGCCATTTGGAATTATTTATGTTCCATTTTTAACAGTGCTCGCTATCGAAATGATGCAACGGAGAACAGTGAAAGAAGCAATCCGGGCTTCCATTGGTTCTTTTTTAGGATTTTTAGGAGGTTCTTTTGCAAAAGTTGTCCTGCAGTTGATTATGATTGTCTGGTTCTTTATCGCGGTCTGGTTATAAGCAGGCAGCAAATGCCTTATCCCCATTTTCTTAACTGTAAAAAATCGTCTGCTTCTTGACTTTCATCAGTGAGAACTATATATTAAAAGCATAGTTGAAATATTGACGGAGAATAGTACGTTGTTACTGTCTAATACAGAGAGAAAAAGGATGCTGAGACTTTTTCATAGACATACAAGGGAACCTGCCTCCCGAGTTCGCCATATAAGGAGATACTGCTCTGAAATTGGCGCGGTTTTGGCCGTTATCAAATGAAGTGTATATATTTGCCGGTCCTATCTGTAAAATAATAGACAGCAGCTTATATATAAACAAGGGTGGTACCACCTGTTTAACCTCGGTCCCTTTCATAAGGATGGAGGATTTTTTGCGTTTATAGAGGATGTTCAAAAAGTCCAATAAAAATGACACGGCGATAAGAGGATCTTCTACTAAGAACGCCCACGTCGTGTGGGCAACGTAGAAGTCACCGCATCCTGCGGAAGTGCGTTGGTTTGCTTTTCCGGTACTCACGTATGTTAAAGCATACGCTCCGTTCCTCAAAGCGGCACCGCCTTGAACTTCTTGGTCCTATTTATCAGACTTTTTGAACACACACTTATATGGAATTTCAAACAATAGAAGAGTTAAATAAGAAAGAGGTGCTTACAATTGGGTAAGAAAAATAAACAATTTGTAGAAAAAATTACAGCGATGGAGGACGATTTCGCACAGTGGTATACAGACGTTGTCAAGCAGGCAGAGCTTGTTGATTATGGTCAAGTGCGCGGAACAATGATTATCAAACCTTATGGTTATGCAATCTGGGAAAATATTAAAGATGAATTAGATCGTATGTTTAAGGAAACAGGTCATACGAACGTTGCTTTTCCGCTGTTTATTCCTGAAAGTCTGCTGCAAAAGGAAAAAGATCATGTAGAGGGATTTGCTCCTGAGGTTGCCTGGGTAACTCATGGCGGAGATGAGGAATTAACAGAACGTATTGCAGTACGCCCAACTTCTGAAGTACTGTTTTGTGATTATTATTCAAATAATATTCACTCTTACCGTGATCTGCCAAAGCTCTATAATCAATGGTCCAATGTGGTCCGCTGGGAAAAAACGACACGTCCGTTCCTGCGTTCTTCTGAATTTCATTGGCAGGAAGGGCATACAGCACATGCAACAGATGAAGAAGCAACCGAAGAAACAAATCGTATGCTTGGAATTTATGCCAAGCTGGTGGAAGAATATTTAGCCATCCCCGTGTTAAAAGGAAAGAAAACAGATAAAGAAAAATTTGCAGGGGCGGAATTTACCTTAACGATTGAAGCATTGATGCATGACGGGAAAGCATTGCAATCTGCTACATCGCATCATTTTGGTTCTGGATTTGCAGAAGCATTTGATATTACCTATCTGGATGAAAATGGGGAAAGCCAGTTTGTTCATCAAACTTCATGGGGCTTGTCTACCCGGATTATGGGAGCTTTAATTATGGTGCACGGTGATAACCGCGGACTAGTAGTGCCTCCAAAGGTTGCGCCGACACAGGCAATGATTGTTCCAATCGCCCAGCATAAAGAAGGCGTACTGGACAAAGCTTATGCTCTACGTGATAAATTAGCAAAAGTTGCCCGTGTCGATATTGACGGCAGTGATAAAATGCCAGGCTGGAAATTTAATGAATATGAAATGAAAGGTATCCCGGTCCGAGTTGAGATGGGGCCAAAGGATATTGAAAAAGAGCAGGTCGTTCTTGTCCGCCGTGATACCGGCGAGAAGGAATTTGTTGCTCTGGCAGATGTGGAAGAGCGTCTTGCTGCATTGCTGGATGAAGTACAGGCAAATCTGTATAATCGTGCATTAGAGCATCGTGAAGAGATGACCCATACAGCTAAAAATATGGATGAATTTAAAACAGAAATTGAAAAGGGCGGCTTTGTCAAAGCAATGTGGTGTGGAGATGTAGCCTGTGAAGAAAAGATTAAAGAAGAAACAACAGCAACCTCCCGCTGTATTCCATTTGAACCGGAAAGCGTATCTGATACATGCGTATGCTGCGGGAAGCAGGCAAAGGAATTAGTTTACTGGGCAAAAGCGTATTAATAACTGAAAAATGGAAGCAGACTGGGTTTTGCAGCTCAGTCTGCTTTTATGTATTAAAGATAATATATAAAGTGCTTAAGGGATTGCCTCTTTCTGATAGTAGAAAAATTTAGACTGAATGGGGTATATCCATTCCAAATGATATGCAAGAATCAGGCTTTAAAGAAATAATTACAGATGAAGATGGATACCGCTATGATGGTTTATTGGGGAATTAAAGTAACCTTTCTTAGTAAAAATACGATCCTGGGTTGAGGGATATACTTCTTGTAAATATCAATATATAAGCTTGAATAATTATCTGAAAATATAATTATTATTTTGCCTATTGCATAAGCATGCAAAATCGTGTTATAAATATACATATTAATTAATAATTATACATTAAATGAGGGAATAAATATGAAGTCAAATTTAAAAAACGAACTAGATAAAGTAATTAATGATTTAACGAACTTGAGCGACACTATTTTTGATAATCCAGAGCTTGGAGATCAAGAATATGAATCTATGAAGCTATTAACAGATTATTTAACGTCACATCAATTTAAAGTAGAAAAAGGGATTGTTGGTCGTGATACGGCCTTTAAAGCAACCTACTCAAGCGGAAAGCCTGGTCCTCAAATTGCATATCTGGCCGAATATGATGCACTTCCAGGTGTAGGTCACGGCTGCGGGCATAATTTAATTGGAACGATGAGTGTCGGTGCAGGAGTTGTATTAAGTAAAGTTATTGATGAAATTGGCGGCACTGTTTATGTATTCGGTACTCCTGCAGAGGAAACAAACGGAGCTAAAGTACCGATGAGTGAGCAGGGAGTGTTTGACGGTATTGATGCTGCGATGATTTTACATCCAAGTGATACATCACAGGTAAGCGGCGAATCACTGGCTATGGATGCAATCCAATTTGAGTATCATGGAAAAACAGCACATGCTGCAGCAGCTCCGGAAAAAGGGATTAATGCCTTAGATGGTGTGCTTCAATTGTTTAACGGTATTAATGCATTGAGACAGCATGTGAAATCAGATGTCCGTATTCATGGAGTTATTCCTGATGGAGGACAAGCTGCGAACGTGGTTCCTGATAAAGCAGTTGCACAGTTCTATGTCCGGGCAAATAATCGTCCTTACCTTAATGAAGTAGTAGAAAAGGTAAAGCATATTGCTGAAGGAGCAGCTTTAATGACTGGAGCAACATTAAATATATCCAACTATGAATTAAGCTATGACGATATGACAACGAATCAGGTTTTATCTGATTTGTTTACTGCAAATTTAAAAGAGACAAGCCGCCTGCCTGTTTATGGAGCAAAAGAATCTTATGGTTCGATTGATATGGGAAATGTCAGCCAGGTAGTTCCGGCTATTCATCCGTATATCGGCTTAAACAAAGAAGGCTTAATTGCTCATACGAAAGAATTTGCTAATCAGACTATTACTGAGGATGGGCATCTGGCATTGTATGAAGGGGCTCTTTCTTTAGCGAAAACAGGCTATGATTTATTGACAAATGAAGAAGCGGTTCAGGCAATGAAGGAAGAATTTAATAAAAACAAAGAAGAGGTAAACGTCTAATGAAAAAAAAGCTCATTTTACTTTTCAGCACATTACTATTTACAGCTTTACTGGCTGCTTGCGGATCAGATGATAATGAATCTGAATCATCTGGCGGGGATAAAAATGTATTAAAAATGGGAACATCAGCTGATTTCCCTCCATATGAATCACGAAATCCTCAAGGTGAGTTTGAAGGATTTGATATTGAATTAGGAAAGCTTATCGCTGAAGAACTGGATATGGAATTAGAAATTGAAGATATGAAATTTGAAGGTCTGATTGGTTCCTTGCAAGCAAATCGTGTGGACATGGTCATATCAGGAATGAATGCAAGCGAAGACCGTAAAAAGAATGTAGACTTCTCTAATGTTTATAATGATACTGGACAAATGTTTGTTACCAAAGATAAAGCAATGGAATCTTTAGATGAGCTTGAAGGAAAAACACTTGGTGTACAACTGGGCTCCATTCAAGAAAATGGCGCAGATGCTTTAGCGGAAGAGTATAATATTGAGGTGAAAAAGGTAGATGATGCCGGGATTTTAGCTCAGGAATTGAATGCGAACCGTATCGATGTTGTCTATCTGTCTAAGGAAGTTGCTCTGGGATATATGGATTCCCAAGGATTCTTTGGATTTGATGATCCCAATTCTTCAACTGAGGGTATGGCAATCGCATTCCCTAAAGACAGTGATTTAGTGGATGATGTAAATGCCGTTTTAGAAAAATTAGAAGAAGATGGCACTTTAAAGAGCTTAAAAGAAGAATGGATACCAGGCTCTGTTGAATAAAATACAGCATAAAGAAACGAGGTGATAGGGCATGAATTTGGATTTTTCCCAAATCGTGCCTTATATTCCTTTTATACTAGAAGGAATAGGTGCAACATTAAAGTTTGTTAGTGTATCCATTTTGGCAGGGTTTATATTGGGTACTATTTTGGCAATTTTTAAAATAACGGGCTTTTGGCCGTTGAAGGCAATTGCAGATGTATATACATCTATTTTTCGCGGTACACCGCTTATTTTGCAATTAATGATTATATACTTAGCAATCCCCCAATTAACTGGCTATGATATATCGGCATTTTTATCCGCTGTATTAGCATTCGGCTTGAACTCAGCCGCGTATGTATCTGAAATTATCCGTGCCGGTATTATGGCAGTGGATAAAGGACAGACCGAAGCAGCCAAAGCGTTAGGTGTTCCTTATCGTTCCATGATGCTAAATATTATTTTACCGCAGGCATTTAAAAATATTCTTCCTGCACTCATGAATGAATTTATTACATTAACAAAAGAGTCGGCATTAGTTTCTACTATTGGCTATCTGGATTTAATGCGCCGTGCACAAATTGCCGGAGCCGATTTATATAGAAACTTCGAACCGCTCTTTTTCGCAGGAGTAATTTATTGGGTGATGGTTACCATACTAACTTTGGCTGGAAGGTATGTTGAACGGAGGATGAGACAGAGTGATTAAAGCAGATAATATAACAAAGGTATTTGGTAAGAATGAAGTGTTAAAAGGTATCAGTACAACAGTTGGAAAAGGTGAGGTTGTGACAATTATCGGCCCTTCCGGATCTGGAAAATCAACCTTTCTGCGCTGTCTTAATCTATTGGAAGAGCCAACCTCTGGACAAATTTATATAAATGACGAGGAAATTACTTCTCCAAGGGTTAACAAAATGGAAATAAGAAAAAATATTGGAATGGTATTCCAGCATTTTCATCTTTTTCCCCATATGACTGCTTTGGAGAACGTAATGTATGCACCACAAAAAGTAAAGGGTTTATCGAAAAAAGAAGCGGAGCAGATTGGGAAAAACCTGCTGGCAAGGGTAGGTATGACCGATAAAGAAAAAGCATACCCCAATCGACTGTCTGGCGGACAGAAGCAGCGTGTTGCCATCGCCAGAGCACTCGCAATGGAACCGGAAATTATGCTTTTTGATGAACCAACTTCCGCACTTGATCCGGAAATGGTAAAAGAGGTACTCGACGTTATGAAAGGCTTGACGGAGACAGGCATGACGATGGTAATTGTTACGCATGAAATGAATTTTGCAAAGGAAGTTGCAGATAAGGTACTCTTTTTAGATGATGGTGTATTGCTGGAAGAAACGGAGCCAAATACATTCTTCACTAATCCAAGCACCGAACGGGCCCAAAGCTTTTTGGAAAAAGTACTCTAAAGATAAAAGCGCGGAAGATAGATTGAACATGGTTTAAACTAAGTCATGTTCTTAATATATCCTCTGCGCTTTTATTGCTTATCCATCTAGAAGTGCTTCCACATCCTTCTCTATTATATCCGGGTTCTTTTGCGGACCAAATCGTTTTACAACTTGTCCATCTTTATCAATAAGAAACTTCGTAAAATTCCATTTAATTTGTTCGCCAAGTATACCTTTTTGCTCGCTTGTTAAAAAAGCAAAAAGAGGATGTGCATTTTTTCCTTTTACATTCACTTTAGAAAACATTTGAAAGGAAACCCCGTAATTCTGTTTGCAAAACTGGTTAATCTCTTCATCCGCTCCAGGATCCTGATGTCCAAATTGATTGCATGGAAAGCCAAGCACTTCAAAGCTCTGATCTTTATATTGGTCATACAATTTCTGCAGTCCGTTAAATTGAGGAGTAAAGCCGCATTTACTGGCTGTGTTTACGATGAGCAGCACATCCCCCTTATAATCTGACAGCGGCTTCTCTTCACCCTCAATTGTTTTTGCTGAAAAATCGTATATACTTGTCATATTACTCCTCCTTAAAAAAATGATAAGATGTAAATGCATCTAAAAGTGTGTGTTCAAAAAGTCCGATGAATAGGACCAAGAAACTCCCATCAACGCAGAAATTCGCCGTGTCATTTTTATTAGACTTTTTGAACATCCTCTAAAAGAATAGCTCTATCTGATTTAATTGTATCATAGCAAGAAAGGACGTTTACCTGTGACAGAAATTGTAAAATATCTCCCATTAAATGGGGAAGATAAAAATACTTATTTACGCTACCTCACTACTACTGATTTACCCGAAATTATAGAGCTGCAAACAGCAGTTTATGAAGCATTGGAGGATAAAAACAGACTTGAGCCCTTAGACGAGGACGAGTTCCTTACAATATTAGAGGGAGATTCGCTGATGGTCGGCATTTTTCATCAGGAGAAGCTGGTTGCATTTCGGGCTTTTCTAAATCCTGCTGCAGATGAAGAGGGGCTGGGAAAAGATATCGGGCTGACAGAAGAAGATTATGCACAAATTATCTATTCGGAGATTTCTAATGTACATCCTGATTTTCGGGGGAATCGATTGCAGACAAGAATGGGAAAATTTATTATGGAGCAGTTGGATTCAACTGCATATCGCTATGTTTTAGCTACAGTTGCCCCGGGAAATATTCCGAGTATGAAAGATAAATTTGCTCTGGGAATGCGGATTTATAAAGTGAAGGAAAAGTATGGCGGGAAGCTGCGTTATATTTATTGTAATGATTTACAATTGCACAACGTTGGTGATGGAGAACATAGAGAAATAAAAATGAACGATATTACTGGTCAAACAAATCTTATGGAGGAAGGGTATATCGGTACTGGAATGAAAAACAAGGATAATGAATGGCTGATTATTTATCAAAAATAATAAACAGGCTGGAGATTCTCCAGCCTGTTTTCGATTATATATTTATTTAAACAGTTGTTGTTTCCGGAAGTGTTTCGCCAATAGCTGCTAAACGCTCTTTAACTTCTTCTGCAGATAAATTATGCTCTTTTACATAAAGATTACGTGGGCTGATACGGCATTCATGTGTGCATCCGCGTAAATATTTATGTTCATTCTCTTCAGAAGCGAGAATTTGATTATTACATTCGGGATTTGCACAGTTTATATAACGTTCACAAGGTTCCCCGTCAAAGTAATCTTTTCCGACAATAACATGCTCTTTGCGGTTAACAGGAACGCTGATACGTTCATCAAATACATATAGCTGTCCATCCCATAATTCGCCCTGAACTTCAGGATCTTTTCCATAGGTAACGATACCGCCATGTAATTGGCTTACGTCCTCAAAGCCTTCATCCTTGAGCCAGCCGCTAAATTTCTCACAGCGAATGCCTCCTGTGCAATACGTTACAATTTTTTTATCTTCAAGCATTTCTTTATTTTCCTGTACCCAATCCGGCAATTCACGGAAGGTTTGAATGTCTGGACGGATTGCTCCGCGGAAATGGCCCAAATCAAATTCGTAATCATTGCGGGCATCCAATACCACTGTATTTTCGTCCTTTAATGCTTCATAGAATTCTTTTGGCTCTAAGTACTTACCAGTAGTTTCCAATGGGTTAATATCATCCTCTAAACGAAGCGTAACTAATTCACCTCTTGGGCGTACGTGCATTTTTTTGAAAGCATGTTTATCATGAGCGTCCACCTTGAATACCATATCTTCAAAGCGGGGATCAGCATGCATATGCTCCATATAGGCATTTGTCTGCTCAATAGTACCTGAAACTGTTCCGTTAATACCTTCCTCAGCTACCAGAATACGCCCCTTCAACCCAAGTTCCTTACAGTACTTAAGGTGCTCTGCAGCGAATGTTTCAGGATCCTCAATGTGTACATAATTGTAATAAAGTAAAACCTGATAATCTTGTTTTGTTTCCATTTGGTATACCACCTGTTCATTTTGTATTTGCAAGATACAAATGAGTTGGGTTTCGTTTATTCATTTTTCGTCTTGCAATTTTTTATTTTAGCATGTTTCTCTGCTTGATTCCAGTCCATAACAATGAAATATGTCCGCCATTATTTAGAAGCCCTTGGACTCGAGCATAGTCAATCCAGTCCTGCCCTCCATAAAATGAAGTATCTATGATGGAAGGAGGAAAAATCAATGAGTGAATCATCTAAAAAAGCAACGATGCCGGATAAACTGGTTGAGGTAATGGTGGACAGTGTTTTTCGTAAAAATGGTATAAAGCCGGAAGAGGTCAAAAATAACCTTTCTGAAAAGCAGCGCGAAATGCTGAAGGAAATGGTTACGGATTTAAAACAGCAAGTGGAGGAGTTTCAGCAAAAAAGGAATGAATCTAAAACGGAAGAATAGTGATTTTGAAAATGTGGAGAAAATCAATTATTTCTTCACATTTTTATGTGACAGTAAAAACACCATGATGCTATTCCTATTCTTATAAATTAGAGATGAAAAGAAATTTTCTCTTTATAAGGCTTCTTTTATTGCATATTCCCTAAATTTGGACTAGGTGATTTTGTTATTTTCCGTGTTCTTTGTGCGGGTGTACAGGAAGTATAGTTATCAATACCATAAATTATTTTAGTACTTTTAGAAAGGAGTGTTAATTGATGTCTGTCTACAGAAGTAAAACAGAAGGAACAAATCGTTTTCATGAAGATTTATATGGAGACGATTATGCGTGTCAGCCTAAAGAAACAGACTGCGATACAAATAATTACCAATCTGCACCGACTTATTTTGAAAATTCCTTTAGCCCGAATTTTGGTGAGGCAAGTGTTGTTCAAACTGGAGATGAATATTCGTATATGGAGCAGGAGTCTGCGGAGGTTATCTGGGTAAAAGAATCATGCAATATCACAGTGAGCTCAACAGACACTCAGATCAGTGCTTCTCTGCAAGCTGCTTTGCAATTAGCTATTTCCATTGTTATTCGTTTATCTATTGCTGGCTCTGCAGATGAAGAAGCAGTCGAACAAGAATTAATGCAAACAATCAGTTCCAGTCAAGTAAATAAACAAAAAATATTTATCTATAATACAAAAGATGCAACTGTTACAACAACGGACACTGATATTTCGGTAAATATCCAGCTGCTTTTACAAATACTCATTGCTTTGGTAATCATGATTGATATTCTGTAATCTCAATATGGTATAGAAAGGAGTGTAAGATAAAATGATGCACAAAAAAGAGTGGAGAGCCTTAGACTACTGTGATGACGACCGTAATAATCAAGCAGATGTAGAGCAGGATGCGAAACAAAAGAACGTAACGAAGCAGTCCTCCGAGGAATGGATTATTATTAAAGATTCCGAGGGAGTTACAGTAACAACGACTGATACACAAGCAGCCATCAGCTTACAGGTAGGTATTGAAGTAGCTATTGCTCTAGTCCTCAGTATTTCATTAGGTGATTCGGATAAGGCAAAGGCTGTATTCCAGGATTTAGAACAAGTGATGAAAACGAAACAAAGCAACCGTCAAAAAACTATTGTCGAAAAATCGAAAAATGTTAATATAACAACAACAGATACAGATATTGCAATTAATATTCAGCTATTAATTCAATTACTTGTGGCGATTGTAGTAAGTCTGGATATTTTATAAGAATTCTTGGAGTAATCACAATAGAAAAAATTATATTACTTTACCTGGACTCCCTTTATATATATAAAGGGAGTTTAATTTGCCATAATGGAAATGGCTATAAGACTCCCGCTGAATAAAGCTTCCCTTTAACTTATAATTACGTATTTTTCCCCTTTATAAACAGGTGAATAATATCTTATTACTATTTATGGTAATTATAAAAAATTATGGATTTTATTAAAGCAGTAGCTGCAGTTTTATGAAAACGCTTCTTCCATTGAAAAACGTCGAATTTTGTTTGATAATACTCACCGATATTGACTTGCATTTTTTTATGAAAGGGGTTAAAATAATACTTGCAAAAGGTAATTGGAGTTACAAGAATACTTTACGATCTCTTTTCCAAGACGGTGTAAAAGTATTTAGGTTTCAATGACTTTGCATATCTTGTATAAGGAGGTCATGATAATGACTGGTAAAGTAAAATGGTTTAATGCAGAAAAAGGTTTTGGTTTCATCGAGCGTGAAGACGGAGACGACGTATTTGTACACTTCTCTGCAATTCAAGCTGAAGGATTCAAAACTCTTGAAGAAGGTCAAGATGTTGAATTCGAAATCGTTGAAGGCAACCGTGGCCCACAAGCTGCTAACGTTGTTCGTCTGTAATTCGAATATGAGTAATATAAAAAGCTAGGGTGACCTGGTTAAAAAACCCCGAATGTCTTGAGAGGCATTCGGGGTTTTTTAATGTTGAAAATGAGCTTGCTTATAATGTCAGCTCTGCTTCATGCGCAAGCAATTTAATCAAGGCCTGTGTTCCGCTGTCAGCTTCACCCATATCAGCTAATTCTTTATAGAGCTTTAATGATAGTTCCAGCCCGGGCGCAGGCATTCCTATAGTATGGGCAGATTCTAAGGCGATTTCCATATCCTTGATAAAATGCTTCACATAAAATCCGGGCTCATAATCCTGTTCCAGCATTCTTTTACCCAGATTAGACAGAGAAAAGCTGGCGGCAGCTCCCGAGGAAATAGTTGCTAGTACTTCTTCCGCATTTAATCCTGCTTTCTTTGCATATATAATTGATTCACAAACTCCGATCATATTGGTAGCGATAGCAATTTGATTTGCCATTTTCGTATGCTGACCTGCTCCGGCAGGTCCGAGTAAATGAATTCTTTCACCTAAAACGCGAAATATCGGAGCAATTTCATCATAAGCATTTTTATCTCCACCGGCCATGATTGCCAATGTACCATTTTTTGCACCGATATCTCCGCCGGAGACTGGCGCGTCTAAAGCAGCCAGCCCTTCTTTTTTTGCTGCTTCATAAATTTCAATTGCCAAGCTGGGCTTAGAGGTTGTCATATCAATAACATAAGTATTTTTTTTCGCATTTTTTAAAATGCCGTTATCACCAAAATAGACTTTTTCTACATCTGCAGGATAACCAACCATCGTAATAATTACATTACTTGCTTTTGCTAAGCTTGCTGGATCATCGTGCCAGTTTGCACCAATTTCTAACAGTTCTTCCGCTTTCGATTTCGTCCTTGTGTAAACATTCAGGCTATAGCCGGCATCCATTAAATTTTTTACCATGCTTTTCCCCATAACACCTAAACCAATAAAGCCAATTGTTGCAGTTGATGCAGTGATCATTATATCCATCTCCTTTATATAGATGCTTTACCTTGAGTTTGTCACGAAAATTTGCGAAACGCAACTATTTTCAGTTAATATGATTTCAGAATTTTACATAAAAATATTCTCGTTTAACTTGGCAACGATTGCCTTGCATTGAATCATGCAGGATACATATAGTATAAAATGATTTCACAATAAAACAGTAGTTGCTTATGAATGTATAGAGGGGGAGGAGAACAATGACGATTAATATAAATCAGCTGAAGAAGCGTATTCTTGCAAGGCAGGAAGAATTAATCGAAAAAATAAATCAAGAGACAGAGGCAATATATGAATTCAGTCAAGAAGTATCAGGTGAATTATCTAATTACGATAATCATCCCGCTGATACTGGGACTGAGCTCTTTGACAAAGAGAGGGACAGTGCTTTACGAAGGCTTGCAGAATCAGAGCTGGAAGAGATAAACAATTCTCTGCACGCTATGGAGGAAGGAACGTATGGTATCTGTAAGATGTGTGGAGGAAATATTGATCCAGAGCGCTTAGAAGCTTTGCCGACTGCTGATTGCTGTGCGGAGCATGCGGAGAAACCAGCATATCATGGAGATACACCACCCAAAGAGGTATTTAAAGGCAGGGATGATGGTGGAGAAAATAGCTGGGAAGACGTCAAGCAGTATGGCACATCCAGTTCTTCGATAGAGTATGCAGGGAATTTCAATGAATTTGGAGATGAAGAAGAAAGGGAAATTGATGTAGAGGACTTTCTAGCGGCAGATATTGAGGGGAAGTATACAGGTGTGATGCCTAATCATGAGGCATATGAACAGAGAATTGACGATGAAGAATAAGGCAAAAAGTGCTGGAAAACCAACTGGATTAGATAGCGAACCAAAAACTGCTCCTCAATTTGTATAGTAGAGGAGCAGTTTTTGGTTCACAAAAGATAAAAAAATAAATGATTGCTACTAATAAAAGCAATTTAGAAAAATGGGAAGGAGCTCATCACACCATCAAATATAGCAAAAAATAACGTTTGCAGTAGCAGATAATAGCCTGAAATAAGCTGTATTAAGTAAACAACCATAAGTGCGTATATCTTATCAATTTCTCTTGGAAGAGACTCCATTAATACATAAGCCGGTATAATTAAAATTGGTGCAAGCATAGCCAAAAGCATGACATAAACCATGAAGTCCAGACCGATAACAGCGAACAAATACCCTGCAAGAAAAAGCACTGAATAAGGAAAAAGATAGCCGCCTGTTTTTGCAGTTGTACTAAAGAAATTGTCCTGGCTCCCCATAAGCTTTCCTGTGCCGTAAATTACTGCGACAGATATAATAAAGAATAGTAAGAATTTAAGAAAAGGCACCAAAAAAGATTCCACAAACGGTGGTGATGAGGAAGAAATTTCATTAAGTGTAATGTACAATATGATAGTATATAAAAGGGCTGTTAATACAATTGTTATTGCTCCGGAAATCCAGCTTTGTTCTGTAAGGCTTCTTGCTTGCCCGGGGGACTTCAGCTGATTAAGCGCGAAACGACCAAATCCGCCTGATGCCTTTTTAACTGCTTCTCCCAAGTCATTCATTGTGTAAGGCGTTGTTTCTGGCTGCTGCTGTTGAGCAGTTTGACCAGCTGTTTCTGCAGTTGGCGCTGCCTGTTCTTGACTGGGCTGTGCGTTTGCAGCTTCATATGTCTGTTGTGCCTGAACAGGCTCATTCGCCAGTTTGACAGCTTCTACAGGTTCAGCGGGTTCACTTGGCGTGGTTTCCTGCTGGCTTAAAGGCTGCCCGCATTTCGTACAAAACTTTCCTTCCTCCGTTTCTTGATTACATGATGGACAAATCAAAAAATCACTTCCTTTCAAAATAATTCGACAAGATAAGATAAATCCTGCTTTAATTGTTAATTATATATGAACTTTAGGAGGAAAGGTAGGGGTTATTGGATTGATTTTCTTATTAAAGACGATGTTAAAATAGACTTTTTTGAAGAATAAGAAAGAATATAAAAATGCTGAAGAATAGCCACTCCAACGGTTTTCATGGGATAAATAATCGCAAACTCAGAAATATACTACGCTTTCCGTAGGCCCCGAGCTTATCTCCTCGAAAAAAAAGAAGAGCACTTTTTTCTGTGGAGGCATGCAGGACGTATGTCAGTTCGGTGCCTGAGACAGGACGTCGCGAACTTAACCGAACTTTCTTTTCTGTGTTCTGCGCTTACTCGTCCCATCAGAAAGCGACTTCCCGTAGCGGACATCTCCTTGGTAAGAACACCATCGTTTTAAAGACCAAGTGACTTTCTAGGCTTTTCTTACATAATTCTCTATTCAGCGTATCCTATGCGCGGAAATCAATATTATTCTGAAAAAATGATGCATTAAAAAAGCGGCATGCAGAGCTCTGATTTGCTCCTGTATGCCGCTTCTAATATTTCTTTAAATATCTGTTACGCTTCTTATTCTAACTTTGCATTAAGATTCATTTGTTTGAAGCTCATCCATTTTTAACGTAATGGAATGTACTTCACCATCACGTATAAATTCGATTTCTACATGCTCACCAGCCTGTCCTTGAGCATAAAGCTCTTTTCTGAGATCAATTATAGATTTGACAGGATTTCCATTGATTTTGGTAATGACGTCAAATTGTTGCAGATTAGCATTATCTGCTGGAGAATTTGGCTGTACATTAGCAACAACCATGCCGCCTTCTACATCTTCAGGAAGCTGAATTTCCTGCTGATATTCTGCCGGTACTTGACTTAATGGTGCAGTAGAAATACCAATCAACGGACGGGAAACCTCACCATCTGTTTCGAGTTTTTCAATGATTGGGAGAGCTTCGTCAATAGGAATGGCAAAGCCAATACCTTCTACTTGACTTTGAGCAATTTTCATAGAGTTTATTCCAATAACATCACCGTTTGAATTAACTAATGCTCCACCGCTGTTACCCGGGTTAATTGCTGCGTCTGTTTGCAGAACTTCAGTTACCCAGTCAGCAGCACCGTCTCCATTTGTATCTACCTCTACAGAACGATTTAATCCACTGATTATACCTTTTGTTACACTATTATTAAAGTCCATTCCAAGAGGGTTTCCAATAGCAAGTACTGTTTCTCCCACTTGTGCATCTTCACTGGATCCTAAATTGGCTACCGTATCTACATATTCACCATCAATTTCAAGAACTGCTAAGTCTGTTAAAGCATCCGTTCCTAGCACTGTTGCATCAACCTGATGCTCTTCATCCAGAGCCACTTGGACTTGCTCAGCACCTTCTACAACGTGGTTATTCGTGATAACATAAGCTTTTCCATCCTCTTTTTTATAAATGATTCCAGAGCCGGTTCCAGCTTCCTGGCTGCCTTCCCACAGGTTTTGCTGCTGCATATTGATGACTCCAACCACTGCTTTTGATACCTCAGAGACATCAGCGGATACATCAGCATCATCAGAAGCCAGGGTAGGGATGACTGAATCCGATGACTGTTCGGATGCTGCGCTTTGTTCTCCCGTCGGGTTTATCGTATCACCAGAAGCTGACAACAATTGATTTCCCAGGAGCATGATAACAAGTATGGCAGAAACAATTCCTCCAAGTGCTCCGCTAAAAAAACCGCGGACCCAGCCTTTAGAAGTTTTTGGTCTTTTTGATTTTTTTTCTGATGAAGCAATATATGTTGTTTGCTGTTCATTTGTCGAATCTTGCTCTGATCTATTTTCTTCAATTGTCGATGCTTCATCATCCGGATGAGTATCTTTATTTTCTATCCCACCCGGTACGTGTTCATTTTTTTCATTTTGATAATCATTATTACTCATTGTAAAGCACCTCCAAGTTATTTGATTTATCTTTATTATAGTGGGTATCGTGGGAAATCCTTTGGTATAATTGTGTAAAAACTGTGTAATCTTGAACTTGATTTGTCATTGGAAGTATATTCATGTAAAAATAGATAGTGTAAAATGAAATTTTATGAAATTTATGCGTTTTTTCAAACTATAACTATATCCAGTATGCAGGCCTTATTTGCAGGAAAAGAACTTCCAGTTTATATTGTATTTGAAGAGGTGAAGAACATATGTCATACCATATCGGTTTGATAGAAGATGATAAAAACATACAAGATATTGTCGTTGCTTATTTGAAAAAAGAAGGATACCAGGTAACCGTATTAGATAATGCAGAAGATGGCTGGACATTATGGGAAAACAACCCTCCTGATATGTGGGTATTAGATATTATGCTCCCGGGGATGGATGGTTATGAATTTTGCAAAAAGATCAGGAATGAAAGTGATGTTCCAATTATTATTATTTCAGCTAAAGATGAAGAAATTGATAAAATCCTGGGCTTAGAGCTCGGAGGCGATGACTATTTAACAAAGCCGTTTAGCCCTAGAGAATTAATTGCCCGTATTAAAAGGCTGTTCAAACGGGTCCAGCCAAAGTCTATCATGGATAAGGAAGCTGATGACCGTGTCAAGGTGGACCAGCTCCTTGTTTATAAGAATGAGCGCAGGGTATTTTTTGAAGGGATAGAGTATGAAACAACTGCTAAGGAATATGATATGCTGCTTCTTTTAGCAGAGAATCCCAACCGTGCTTTTTCCCGTGAGGAATTACTGGTAAAGGTATGGGGTGATGATTATTTTGGCAGTGACCGGGCTGTGGATGATCTAATGAAACGAATCCGTAAAAAGATGGAGAATATTCCTCTTGAGACAGTATGGGGATTCGGCTATCGTCTGAGAAAAGATGAGGAAGCATAGCAATGAAATTACAATCACAATTAAATGCTGCTTTTACAGCATTGCTTCTTGTAATCATGACAGCTGCAGGCTTAGTTATTTATTCGCTCGTTTTAGATGTGTTAATTCAAGATGAGCAGCGCCAGCTTGCAGAGACGGGAGAATTATTGATTAATTTTCTTTCAGAATATGATGATGCAAGTGAGTACCGGAATATCAATGACTTTTTACAGGATCAGGATTTACAGCTGTTCTTGTATGACCGGAATTTAGATACGGTTTTATTTTCTACCATGTCAATTTCTGTAGTAAATGAATTTTTCGATGAAAATAACTTTGAAGATAATGAAGAAACATTGTGGCAGCATGGAAATGACCGTTTCGTAACACAAAGAATTATATTTTCCCCGGAGCAATCGGGGCTGGAATTAATCTTATTAACGCCGATCAATGATTTAAGAGCTGTACAGCAAAACTTTTTCTTCCGGCTGGCATGGGTATTTTTAATCGGAGCATTAGCCGCAGTTATTTTAAGCTATTTTATGACGAATAAACTGGTTACGCCATTGTCCCTGCTGAAAAAAGAGCTGAAAAAGGTGGAAAATCGGCAATTTGATCAAATGAAACGAATTCGGGCAAGCGGTGAGATAAAAGAAGTAGAGCAGACTGTCTACGATATGGCACAGACACTGGAGCAATATATGAAATCACAGCAAACCTTCTTCCAAAATGCGAGTCATGAGCTGAAAACCCCCTTGATGACGATTCAAGGCTATGCAGAAGGAATTCGTGACGGTATTTTTGATGAGGAGGACGCAGAAAAAGGCTTAGATGTTATGGTAACGGAGGTCAGTCGGCTGAAGAAAATTATTAATGAGATGATTCTGCTTGCTAAATTAGATTCTCAGCCTGATGTGTACGAAGAAACAGAAATTGACGTGCAGACTTTCGTTGATGGAATTTTGAGTAAAGCATTGCCAATCGTCAATGAAAATAAACTGAAGCTTCAGCAGAAGGTGGACGGTTCGATTACGGTCTATGCTGACGAAGAAAAACTTTTGCGAGCTGTTACAAATGTGGTATTTAATGCTATTAGATATGCTCATGAAGAGGTATCTATCCATGTGTATAAGAAAAAGAATTACATCTTCTTTGATATTGAGGACGATGGAAAAGGAGTTTCCGAAGAAGATATGGATAAAATCTTCCATCGATTTATCAAAGGAAAAGGCGGAGAGACTGGATTGGGTCTTGCTATTGCCCGGGCAATTATTGAACAGTCAAATGGAAAAATATACGCTGGAAAATCCAAAAAATTAGGCGGGGCAAAATTTACTATGTGCCTCCCTGTACCTAATAAAACTAAAGGAAATAAAAAATTAAAGTCGTAAAGAATTAAGAAAAGACTTCTTTCTATGCCTAATCACCAGGCGGGAAAGAAGTCTTTTCTATAAAATTATTCAACAGGGAAAAGTTCAAGAATTTGCTTTTTCTTTTTGCCATTTCCTCAAATTATAAAGAATTTCAATAGCAAAAAGAATAATGAAAAAAGCTATAATCATTGTACTATACATTGTTGAAAAGCTTGATAGGAAAAAGATAATGAGTAGTCCAATAACTATAACAGGAATAGACCATAAATTTCTTTTTAATCTGCGTCGATAGCTTAGCCGGTAATAGTTAAATACAAATCCATGGTCTTTTTTTCTAAGTTTTTACTGGAAAGAAACATGATAAAAGAGACAACTGCTGCAGCAGCTCCGGGTATCAGTATATCTTTCCACATAGAAACCACCCTTTATTATTTATTATTTGAATTATAACACAGGGTAATGCTGTCATAATAATTAATAGGAAACGGACACATATTAAAATAAAAAAATAATTTTACATTATTCTTCAAAATATGATATAATAAATTGGTTTTACATTCGATATGTTAGAGGAGCGTACTATTTATGCAATTAAGAAATGATATTCGTAATATCGCAATTATTGCACACGTTGACCACGGGAAAACAACATTAGTGGATCAGCTATTAAAATATTCTGGGACTTTTCGGGAAAATGAGCACGTAGATGAGCGTGCGATGGACTCTGGAGATATAGAACGTGAGCGCGGGATTACAATCCTGGCTAAAAATACAGCTGTGAAATATGGAGATTCGACAATTAATATCCTTGATACACCGGGTCACGCCGACTTTGGCGGTGAGGTTGAGCGTATTATGAAAATGGTTGACGGTGTTGCCTTAGTCGTTGATGCTTATGAAGGAACTATGCCGCAGACGCGTTTTGTATTGAAAAAAGCTTTAGAACAAAAATTAACGCCAATTGTGGTATTAAATAAAGTAGACAGACCTAATGCACGGCCAGAAGAAGTTATTGATGAAGTATTGGATTTATTTATTGAACTGGGAGCGGATGATAACCAATTAGAATTCCCGGTTGTATATGCTTCTGCATTAAACGGAACGTCTGGTTTAGAGCCGGAAGATCAGCAGGAAACAATGGATCCAGTGTTTAAAACTATTTTGGACCATATCCCGGCTCCAATTGATACTAGAGAAGAACCATTACAATTTCAAGTAACTTTATTGGACTATAATGATTATGTGGGACGTATCGGTGTTGGCCGTGTTGTCCGTGGAACTATTAAAGTAGGACAGCAGGTTGTCGTTTTAAAAGAAGACGGATCACAGAAATCCTTCCGTGTTTCCAAACTATTTGGTTTTATCGGGTTAAAACGGATTGAAATTCAAGAAGCAGTAGCAGGAGATATCGTGGCACTTTCAGGTATGGAAGACTTGAATGTCGGTGAAACAGTTTGTCCGGCAGATCATCCAGATCCACTTCCTTGGCTGCGTATTGATGAGCCGACACTGCAAATGACATTTGTCGTAAACAACAGTCCGTTTGCAGGAAAAGAAGGAAAATATATTACTTCCCGCAGAATTGAAGAGCGTTTGTTAAAACAATTAGAAACCGATGTAAGCTTACGTGTTGATCCAACAAGCTCACCAGATGCCTGGACTGTATCAGGACGCGGAGAACTGCATCTATCTATTCTTATTGAAAACATGCGTCGCGAGGGCTATGAGCTCCAATTGTCTAAACCGGAAGTAATTATTAAAGAGATTGACGGTGTTAAGTGTGAGCCGATGGAGCGTGTACAAGTGGATGTTCCGGAAGAATACACAGGAGCCGTGATGGAATCTCTGGGAGAACGTAAAGGCGAAATGCTTGATATGTCTAACCAGGGTAATGGACAGGTTCGTATCGAGTTCAAAGTGCCGTCTCGCGGACTTTTAGGATATACAACAGAATTTATGTCACAAACACGCGGTTATGGAATCATTAACCATACGTTTGAAGCATTTGAGCCTGTTATTAAAGGACAGGTTGGCGGACGCCGCGAGGGTGTGCTTGTAGCACTTGAAAATGGAAAAGCTTCTACTTATGGAATTATGAATTTAGAAGATCGTGGGGTTATCTTTATCACTCCAGGTACGGAAGTTTATGCCGGTATGATTGTCGGAGAACACAACCGTGAAAATGACTTAACCGTTAATATCACGAAAGAAAAGCACTTAACTAACGTGCGGTCAGCAACGAAAGACCAGACATCAACAATCCGTAAAACAAGAGATATGTCTCTTGAAGAAGCATTACAATATTTAAGTGATGACGAGTATTGTGAAGTTACACCAGAATCTATTCGTCTTCGCAAAAAAATCTTAAATAAAAATGAACGTGAAAAAGCAGCTAAGAAAAAATAAGCAAAAAGCCGTGCAAATCTCTAACATAAGATTTGCACGGCTTTTTTTATGGATAAAAAACTAGATAGGTTTTCAAAGCATGCTGAATGTGCGTTACATAATAGCTAAGAAAATAGGGACGAGAAAAGAAACAAACACTGCGCTGATCGTCATCGATAAAACACTGATAGCACCCTCTATTTTTCCGTTTTCTAGTGCTTTTGCGGTACCAATGGCGTGGGAAGCAGTTCCGAAACTGAGTCCTCTGGCAATGGGATGCTGGATACGGCAAATTTTCAAAATAACAGGTCCAAACATTGCCCCGCTGACACCAGCTATCATGACGAAAACTGCTGCCAGTGAAACATTCCCTCCTGCTGTATCTGTAATACTGATGGCAATCGGAGCAGTTACAGATTTAGCTGCAACAGATTGGATCAGCCAGCTTTCAAATCCAAAGAGCTTTGCTCCCGCTATTCCGGTAAGAACGCCGGTCAGAGAACCGGCAAATATACCGATACTTATTGCCCCTGCGTATTTTTTTATTAAATGAATCTCCCTATATAAAGGAACTGCCAGAGAAACAACGATTGGGCCAAGAAAAATATCTATCCACTGACCGCCAATCATAAAGGTTTCATAAGGAATTCCTGTTAAAATTAAAAAGATGACAATACTGGCTGTTGACAGAAAAATCGGCATCGTAAACGGACTGGGCTTCATACTGTACATCTTCTTTGAAAATTGATAAAGGATAAAAGCACCTGCAATAGTAGCTATCCCGGTAAAGAAGCTACTCATAGGATTTCACCTCTTTTTTTAATAGGAAGTTCGTTATTGTTCCACTGACACCGATAACAAAGAAGGTACTTATGACAACTAATAAAATTATAAGACTGCCTTTTCCATAGAAAAAGCTTAAGTATTGAACAACTCCAACCGTAACCGGGATAAAGAAAAAGGGAATATCTTTTAAAAGAAAATCAACTCCAGTTTGAACCCACACTAAAGGAAGGATTTTTAAAAACAGCAGACAAAAAAGCAGCAGCATGCCAATCAGGCTGCCGGGAATGCTGAGAGAGAAGTATCCTTGAATAAGCTGACCAATAAAATTAAAAAGAAATAATACACTAATTTGCAAAATCATTATGAAATACTTCACAATAAACCTCCGTTGTTATTTTACATTTTCAAACCGGCAAAACAAAGCTGCTTAAAAAAGAAACGATACTTATCATTTTATTATAAAACCTGGTATTGTAAAAGAGAGTAAGTCATTTCATTGCATAAAAAACAGCTCGACGTTTAAAAAAACTTGTCGAGCTTGTTTTAATTTATTTTTAAAGATTAATCAACCATATTACTTTTCTTAGTTTTTACATATGCTTTATGAACACGAGGTGCAATCCATGGCCGGAATGTATATCCTAATAGAATGAAGATAGCCGGGAAGATGGCGAGTATCAGGAATCTGTTAAATACAACTGACCATACAATTCCTCCGGTTGCTTCCCTGAGAATGTCGATAGCATACGTGAAAGGAAGGAACGGGTGAATTGCCTGGAAAAACTCCGGCGCTACCTGAATAGGAAACATTCCTCCACCTCCTGATAATTGCAGAATCATAAAGATTATCGCAATCGCCTTTCCGACGTTTCCAAATAAGGAAACCATCGTGTAGACAATAATCATAAATGCCAGCGCAATCAGAACACTAAAGAGTGTAAAGAAAGCTGGGTGTGCCATATAAGCATCCAGTATAAAGATATTACCAAGTGAAACAATCACTGCCTGTAAAACAGCCACTATTAAGAATAGAGCCATCCTGCCGAGATAAATATCTCTTAAGCTGAATTCCTCTCTATTTTTATCCTTCAGTTCTGTTGTAACCAGGTTACAAAGTAATAATGCACCAACCCAGAGTGCAAGTACGGTATAAAATGGTGTATTGGCAGAACCATAGTTTGGAATGGGGAAGAGTTTTTCTTCATCCAGCTGTACCGGACGTGAGAAATACTCTGTTTCATCGCTTAAATCATTTTGCAGTGCAGAAATCAATTCTTCAATAATTTGATCATCTTCCATCTGCTTGATCCGGTCATAGGCATTTTGAATATCTTCTTTGTAGCCCGGCCAATCATTGCGGATGAAATCTGCCATTTCAGCAATTGCTTCCTGAGCCTCTGGTAAATTATCTTGAACAAGTGAATTTAAATTTTTATACTGCTCAATTAAATCATCCATATCATTGGTAACAAATCCAGCTAGATTATTTACTTCATCCTCTAAATGCGGCATATCATTTTGGAAAAATGAACTTGCCATATCCACGCCATTTTTAAAGTCGGGGAAGTATTGATTTACGGTATCAGATACATCGCTGAACTGCTCTTCATAGTATGGTAAATTTTCATTTAAAAGGTTTAAATAATACTGTGAATCATTAATTATGGTTGAAGCCTGAGATAAATAATCAGAAGCTAAGGCTGTATAATTCAAAGCAGCATCTAATTTTGAATCTGCATCATTTAATTTGTTTTCCAAAGTAGTGAACGCATTGTTCATAAAGGGATTCAATGTATCCTCGTTAAAGGATTGCAATGATTCTAAATTAGTTATCGCATTGTCTTTCATATCTTCTAATTGATTAAGGTCAAAATCATTATTACCCAGAAAATCAATTAACTCATTTAAGTTGGAACCATTATTTTCAAGCGCATCTTGAATCTTTTCTAATTCCTCTTTGTTTTCAGGAGCCTCGAGTAATGCAAGTGAGTCCTGTGTACTTGTAACGGAAGATTGAAGACCTTTGATACTTTCTTGAACAGCTTTAATCTGTTCATTTGCATATTCCTCCGTCTCCGGATTTTCCTTCATGGCAATTAATGTAGGCAATGCACGGATATTACTTATTGCCAGGTCGATATTTTGATCTAACACGGTTGAAATTTCATCAAAGGCTTTGACAGTATCTTCATGAAGATCATTAATTACATTATCAATTTCCTCATCACGCTGCTGTGTATCCTCTGCAGTATCTTCCGTCTCTTCACCATCCTGCTGCGTATCTTCTCCAGAATTGTCATTGCCTTCTTCATTGTTTGATGTGCCTGGGACAAACTCAGCATTTGCTAAATCTTCTTTAGTATTATTGAATGAAGCCTGATAATTGGCTATTGCCTCATTTAAATTATTTATATCCTCCTCTGTAAAATTATCTTCTTCTAATTTTGTAAGCATGTCATCTAGACCGGCAGATAGTTCGCTTCCCTGCTCTCTTGCAGCATCTGCAGAGCTGCCTAATTTTTCAATAGATTCATTTGGCTCTATAGAATTAGAATCACGAAGCTCCTCTAGAATATTCTCAATTGTATTTTGAGAATCACCGACGGAATCCTTTACGTTATTTACAAAGTCTGGTGTAACAGATCCTTCTGTACCAAAATCAAAAGAAGGAAGACCATTAATTATCTTTTCAGCGTCGTTTATTTGATTGTTAATAAGCTCTGCAACATCGTCTTTTGCCTGCTCTGCTTCATCTAATGTATCCTGAGCCTGGTCCACCTGATCCTGATAGTCGTGAATCTGATTATTAATTTCTGGAATACGTGCTTGCACGTTCGATAACGTATCACCGGCAGTAATACTCGCTGCATAGGCATCCTGCAGTCCCTGATTAATTTCAGGGAAGTATTGCTGAATAGAACTGATTCGAGTTAGCGCATTTTCGATATCAGGCATTGCTTGATTTAACTCAACAACAGCACTTCCCATCCGATTTATATCATCCAAGTGGGATTGAGCAGTCAGAATTTGATCTCCGCCTTCTCTGATGTTTGACTCATACTCTCCAAGACTCTCCAGTTTATCAGCATAGCCCTGAATATTATCATGGTCATCGTCTAACTCGACAATAAGATCGCCGGCTTTATCAATATCTTCAATATGGTCATGAAGATTATACACAGCGTTTTTAATTTTTTGCAGCGTAGGCAGATTTTGTTCAAGCTCAATTCCTGCATTATTAAATTCTTCCAGCAATGTTTTTGCCGTAGTCTGCACAAATTCATCATTAATGGTTTCTGTGATTTGCGTTGCTCCGGCACTGGTCATTTTAGGAGCGATTGCATTGACTTTTTCATTCACCTTATATTGAACGATCGCACTCCGTGGTTCGTCATTAAGTATACTGACTACATCTTCGGAGAAGCTCTCAGGGATATGGATGGTTGCAAAATATTCCCCTTTATAAACCTTTTCGTCTGCTTCTTCAATGGAATCACCGAATTGCCATCCTAATGAATCATTCTCTTTTAAGTTTTCTACCAGTTCGTCTCCCATATTTATAGATCGGCCCTCTACTTCTGTGCCGGCATCGTCACTGACTACGCCAATTTTGATTCCTTGTGTATTGGAGTATGGATCCCAGGATGCTTTTATATTAAACCAAGCATAAAAAGAAGGGAGGATCGCTAATCCGATAATCAAAATAAGAACAGAAGGTACACGAATGATGTTTTTCATATCTTGTTTTGTAATTTTAAAAGCTTTTTTCAAAAAAATTCTCCTCTTTTCTCAAACAAAAATATAGCAACGTTTTTAATAGACCGAGTAATCGCAGGTCTCATTATTTAATGATTAATCAAGAAATAGCTGTGTACAGTTCAGGGTGCCCGAAAACTGTCGCAATTTATTTTTTATGTTCAACTTTTCCTAAAAGTATGGTATCATAAATATAAATGAATGACAATCAGTCAGTTTTAATTTTTTTAAAAGGTGGCGTCGAAATGGCTAAAACGGCGAATAAAAAAGAACTTATTCTGGAAAGTGCTTATGATATTTTTAAAGAAAAAGGCCTGGAGGATACTCGTGTATCTCAGATTGTTAAGAATGCAGGAATTGCTCAAGGTACTTTCTATCTATACTATAATAGTAAAATGGATGTCCTTCCTGATCTAGCCCAGCAAATCATTTCTAATTATACACAATACCTTACAGAGCATGGAGATGTAAAGGCGGGGTTGGATATTAATTTACGATTAGCTATAGATCGTATTTTTGAAGTGAATCAAGAGGATAGAACGATTCCTTCTATTGTTTATGCAGGTATTACAAGAAGCGGAGATGTAGATAAATGGAAGGTTATCTATCGTCCTTTATACGATCTCATTGCTGACTATCTTGAAGCTGCGAAAGAAAATGGGGAGATTCGGGAAGATATCAATTCCAGCTATTACAGTGAATTTGTTATTTCGTTAATTGAATCTACAGCAAGAGGCTTAATTTTATTCCAGCATACTTCAGAGGAAGTGGAAAAATATAAAGAAGAATTATCATCCTTTATATTAAATGCTGTATCCTGGGCGCCGGTGAAAGTAGTTTGAAAGAAAAGACTTCGATTCTATGAGATTAGAATCGAAGTCTTTTTAATAATTATTGAAATATATAGGTGATTGAATTATCAGCTTAATAATACTTCCTTTTCCGCTTCCAACTGAAGTATCTTATTTATTTTCTTATTTAAATCAGCAAATAAGTCAGGATGCTCTGATAAAGAAATACCATAGGATGGAATCATTTCTTTAATTTTCGGCTCCCATTTTTTAAAGTGATGCGGGAAGCAGCGCTGCAGAACATCAAGCATTACATCAACAGAAACAGAAGCACCAGGTGAGGCTCCAAGTAAAGCTGCGATGGATCCGTCTTCTGCAGTAATTACCTCCGTACCGAATTGAAGCGTTCCTTTTCCGCTTGTTTCTGTATCTTTAATGACCTGTACACGCTGGCCGGCTACAATAATATCCCATTCTCCCTGTTTAGCATTAGGGATGAACTCACGCAAATCCTCCATACGTTTTTCATCAGAGAGGAGTACTTGCTGAATAAGATATTTTGTAAGTGCCATCTCTTTTGCTCCAGCTGCAAGCATAGTTGTTACATTGTTAGGCTTAATTGATCCAAACAAATCAAAGTTTGAGCCGGTTTTTAAAAACTTAGGAGAAAAGCCTGCGAAAGGTCCAAATAATAAGGAACGCTTGCCGTTGATAAATCGTGTATCTAAATGGGGCACTGACATTGGCGGAGCTCCAACCTTAGCTTTGCCATAAACCTTAGCGTGATGCTGCTCTGCAACCTCCGGATTATTACAAACCATAAATAATCCGCTCACCGGGAAGCCGCCAATATGCTTCGATTCCGGAATATTTGTTTTTTGCAATAATGGAAGGCTGCCGCCGCCTGCTCCAATAAATACAAATTTTGCTTTGTGATAAGAAACTTTCCCATTGAATAGATTTTTAACCTTTACTTTCCACAAATTATCCTTTGTGCGTCCGATGGATTCTACTTCATGTTTAAAGTAAAGCCGTGTACCCTGTTCTTCTAATTGATTAAACAGCTTACGTGTCAGGCTTCCAAAGTTAATATCTGTCCCCGACTCAATTTTTGAAGCAGCGATAGGTTCACTTTTACTGCGGCCCTCCATCATAAGAGGAATCCATTCTTTTAAGGTTTCTTCATTATCCGTTATTTCCATACCCTCAAATAACGGGTTTTCTACAAGGGCTTCCACACGTTTCTTTAGAAATTCCACATCTTTTTCACCTTCTACAAAGCTTAAATGTGGCACGTTTTGGATGAAATCACTTGGGTTATCTAAAATACCCTGCTTAACCAGATAAGACCAGTATTGCTTTGATAATTGGAACTGTTCATTTATTTTTACTGCTTTTGTAATATCGAGTGACCCGTCTGCCTGTTCAGGTGTATAGTTCATCTCGCATAGAGCGGAATGACCCGTCCCGGCATTATTCCATGCATCAGAACTTTCCTGTGCTGTCTGGCCAAGCTTTTCAAAAACATTAATCTGCCATTCAGGCTGTAGTGTTTTTAATAAGGAACCAATCGTGGCACTCATGATTCCACCGCCGATTAAAATGACATCTGTTTGATTCGTATCTTTCCTCATCATTGTCACAAACCTTCCTAATCTAAAATTCTTGTATGTATACTCTTACAAAATAGAATTCTCTAAAAATAATACTTCAGTTATCATTGAATAAATATTTACCCACATTAACTCATTATACTCCTTTTTGATAAAAGAAAAAAGATGTTTGAAGTAATCGAATGGTTATAAGTATAAGAGGAGGGTTAAAAAGCTGCTGTCTCTGCGTGTGTATATTGTGTTTATTTAAAGAGAGCCGGACCTGAATTATCTATCTTGCATCAGGTCCGGCTCTCTTTAAGTAATTTTCTATGAGTGTTTCCGATAAAGAGGGAGTGTACAGCATCTGAAGGATCCACCAGATTTGATAATTTCAGAGAAAGGAACTTCTATAATGTGGTAACCAAGCTTTTTCAATTTATTATTAACCCGTTTATTTTCAGGAAGGCTAATCACTTTTTTGTCACCAATAGATAGTATGTTGGGCGCCATGCTGAATTGCTCCTCTTTCGTTACTTCAACCAATGTATATTGTTCTGTTAATATCTGGTAGGCACTCTCGCTCATTCCATCTGGGTAAATCAGCGCGTGTTTATCTTCCAGAATATTAAATACACAATCCAAATGAAGAATATCTGCCCGTAATGGAACAGCTGTAATCTGTAGATGAGGAAACTGCTCACGGAGATAGTCAATAGCTGTTTGCTTTGTACGTTGACTTAAACCGACCCAAATCTGATTGTTATCAATAATCACATCTCCGCCTTCTATACTTGTGTTTATAAAAGAAGTATAGTCTAATTGCTCTTCATACAGCCAATTTTTAAGAAGTTTTGATTCCTCCTTACGAATATCCCGATCCATGTTAGCTGCGAATAATCTATCATGGAGTGTAAAACCAATATCTCTTGTAAAGACTTGCTCATTTAAGTCAGGCTTTGTTGGGAGGGGGATCACTTCTGCCCCGTGATTCTCCAATGTTTCTATAAAAAATTGATGCTGCTTCGTTGCTCTTTTTATATTAATATTTTCTTTTGCATAATAGGATTGTGTTTCATTAATAACTGTAGTGATTTTCATATAATCTGGTGGAGCAACAATTACTTGCTGTAATGGGTCATATTCATTTTGACAGTGAATCGTATATTTTTCTTTCATATCTTTTATCATGTGTACTTTGAACCCCCAATTCTGCTTTAGGAAACTCTCTCCGTTAATTCATTATATTTATTATTTTAACATGATGCAACGGTCTTGATGGGGCGAGTAATCGCAGTACCAACGCATTTCATGGGGCGAGTAATCGCAGCCCCCAACGATTTTGATAGGCGGGTAACCAACCCCGGTCTTCCGAAAAGACTCCTTGAAATAAAGTCTTACTTTATTATTACGCACTTTTTAAAATAAATCCATTTATCTTACAGTATGATGGGAGTGCCAGATGTACAGATAGGCAGAGAGATAATATACTTAAATGATAAAAACTTGTATGCTTTGCTTAAACGAAATTTAATGTACTTGGGATGGATAGCTGGTTAGCAGCTTAGCAGGACTGGAATAAACTAGTGGACATGGAAAAATCTCCTCGCCGGCAAAATGGGTAGCGGGGAGATTTTTATATTTCTTTCTTTTTCTTTTTAGAAGCTTTTTCATTTGGGATGTACTTCGAATAGTGTACTGCAAAAATAAGACAAACCAATGCGAGTCCCCACGCAAGAATACCGCTCCAATAGATTTGTAATTTAGCCCCAATGTAGATAATAAGGATACTTACTGCAAATAGGATTACTGTTAAATAGCGTTTCATGCTTCTGCCCCCTAAAAAATCGAACACAGTAATACATATGATAATATATGATGATTATTTCGTATTATTTCTTTTCAAGTTTTAATATATACAAATATTATAAAGGATTTGTCAACTATCGTCATGATAGAAGCATCCTGATAATTAAATGTTTCAACGAAAATGTTTGCTTCATTACAAAATTAATCAATAAGAAAGCTTTTCTAAAGTATATTTTTCTAATTACTTTTGATAAAATGATTTGGTAGTAACGAAAGATGAAGGAGAAAAAGAATATATGGAGTGGAAAAATTTTTATCGTGGTTTTATTATGGGATCGATTGAGGTTGTTCCTGGCATAAGTGGTGGAACAATTGCTGTGCTATTAGGAATTTATGAACAGTTAATTGGAGCTATAGGCGGTTTCTTTAGTAAAGATTGGAAAAAACACCTTGTCTTTTTAGCCCCTTTAGGAATAGGTATGGTTATAGCTATATTTTCATTTGCTAAAGTAATTGGCTGGCTTTTTGAAAATTATCCGATTCAGACACAATTTTTCTTTTTAGGGTTAGTAATCGGGGTCATCCCTTACCTGTATCAAAAGGCAGAAGGAAAAACAAAATTTCAAACAAAGCATTATCTTATGCTAATCGTTGGAGTTATTATTGTGAGTGCTTTGGGAATTTTAAACCCGAGTGAAGGACAGGTTATTCAGGATATTGATACAAGCACATATATTTTATTATTTGTCGCAGGTTTTATCGGCAGCAGTGTAATGATTATCCCTGGTATCAGCGGATCAATGATGATGTTACTATTGGGGGTCTATCCAACCATTATTGCTGCAATTAACCATTTTCAATTCTCCATTATTATTGTAACAGGATTAGGGATTGCACTTGGATTTATTATTATGAGTAAAGTTATTGCATACTTTTTAAGGAATTATTTCACCATAACCTATGCTATTATTATCGGATTTGTTATCGGTGCAATCACTGTTGTCTTTCCAGGGATCCCAGTGGGGGCAGGAAATATTATCGTATCCGTACTTTTATTTATAGGCGGATTGATTGCAGCCTTGGCACTAGGAAGATTAGAATATAAATAAAACAAGGATTGGAGAGATAACGATGCAGTCAATTAATACAGAAGCAGAATTTCAAGAAATTATTCAAAGTGAGAAACCCGTAATTATTAAATTCTTTGCAGATTGGTGTCCGGATTGCAAGCGGATGGATATGTTTATCGGGGAAGTAATGGAAGAATTTGAGAACTATGATTGGTATGAAGTAAATAGTGATGAAGTTTCTGGTTTAGCTGAGAAATACGAAGTAATGGGTATTCCAAGTATTCTTCTATTTCAAAACGGTGAGAAAATAGCACATCAGCATAGTGCGTATACCAAAACACCAGATTCTGTTATAGAATTTTTAAAACAACAATTAGGCTAAGCGATTCATACATTGAAATAAACTGTCTCCAAAAGATATTGAACGAATATGCAGTTCTGCTTTATTATGAAGTAGAACTATTTACAAAGGTAATTGTTCAAGCAGCTATTGGAGACAGTTTTTTTGTACAATCATTTATTAACTGGGAGAGAAGGGGGCATGACCAATGTCAGAACGAATCCTAATTGTTGAGGATGAACAAAAAATCAGCCGTGTTTTGCAATTAGAATTAGATTATGAAGGCTACGAAACCACCGTTGCATCAAATGGCAAACAAGCTTTGGAATATTTAGAATCCCAAGAGTGGGGACTTGTTTTATTAGATATTATGATACCTGAATTAAGCGGCTTAGAAGTATTAAGAAGAGTCCGGAGGCAGGGGAATGAAACGCCTGTTATTTTATTGACTGCCCGCGATGAAGTATATGATAAAGTGAATGGTCTCGATCTTGGGGCAAATGACTATATTACGAAGCCTTTTCAAATTGAAGAATTATTGGCCCGTATTCGAGCTAATTTACGAAAAAAAGTCCAGGTTGGACCGGGTAACGAGACATTGCAGATGGGGGATTTACAAGTAGACACAGCAGCACACGAAGTTACCCGTTCAGGAAATATTATTGATTTAACCCCGAGAGAGTATGATTTATTAGTATGTTTATTAGAAAATAAAAATAGAGTACTTACACGTGAACAATTAATTGAAAAGGTCTGGGGCTTTGATTACTTTGGTGAAACGAATGTGGTGGATGTATATATCCGTTACTTGCGCCAAAAGATAGATAAAGGATATGATAAGGCGTTCATTCAAACAATCCGTGGAGTAGGCTACTCTATTAAGGAAGGAAACCAATGACGTTACGTAAAAAGATTATCTTATTTACTTCTGTTTTTATGTTTTTAGTGATTGTTATTTCACATACTGCGATTTATTTTCTCTTTTACCGATCAGCTTCTGATGGAGAGATTGACCAACTTCATATACAGGCTGACGCCTTAGTACAAGCCATTGCAGAAAATAACTCCTTATCGGAAGAAGAAATGGGGGATCTATTAAAAGCTTACCTGCCAGCGAACGGAATCATTCGAATTATAAATGAAACAGGAAACGATGTTCTGCCCGTGCAAGTAAGATCACAGCGTTATGCGGACTTGAGAATAAACTATACAACAACAGAAACAAGCCGTATTGTTCAAGATGATACTGAAAGTCATTTTGCAATTATTGAAAAACCAATTATTTGGAAAAATGGAGACATTGTTACTGTTCAAATAGCGAATGAATTGGTCTATTTAGATGAAACAATAGGATCATTAACATACGTTCTTCTCTTTTCTAGTGCTGTGCTATTGATTCCAACAGTTATAGCAAGTATTGTCCTGAGCCGCTTTTTATTAACGCCTATCCAAAAATTAAAGGATACGATGCGCCGGAATATTCATAATAAAAATTGGCAGAAGATAGACGTTGAAAAACGTTCCCGAGACGAAATTTATGAAATGGAAATCACATTTAATGAAATGATAGATTCATTAAAAGAAAACTTTGAGAAGCAGGAAGCCTTTGTATCCAATGCTTCCCATGAACTGAAAACACCTATTCAGATTATAAAAAGCTACGCACAGCTCATTGAACGTCAGGGGAAGAGCCGGCCTGAATTACTGGATGAATCTGTAGGGGCAATTGATTCAGAAGCTGATCGGATGCAAAAGCTTGTAGAGCAGCTGCTTTTATTAGCAAAGCATAAGAACGAGAATAAGAAGCAGGAAGTAAATATACGAGAGATAGTAGAGCAAGTTATTCAGACCATTCAAAATGCCTATCCCGAGCGGAGAATTCAGCTTGATGCAGAGAAAGGAAATTATAAAATTCATGGAAATCTAGATCAATTAAAGCAAATCCCATATATATTAATTGAAAATGCTTTGAAATATAGTGAAACTGACGTTCTTGTATCAATGTATTCGGATGCAGGGAAGAGCTTCATTCAATTTAAAGACTTTGGAGAAGGTATTGCATCTGAAGAGCAGGAGAAGATTTTTGACCGTTTTTATCGCGTTGACCGGGCGAGAAATAGAGAAACAGGCGGAACTGGTCTGGGACTGGCTATTGCTAAAGAAATTATTGAAACACATAGCGGGAAAATTACCGTGGAAAGTGATGTCGGGAAGGGCTCAACGTTTACTTGGGAGCTGGGAGAAAAACATTAATAATAAATACAAAGAAGGTTTTTCTGCAAATTTTTGGGAAATATCACGTTTCAATAAGCTTATTAAGTAAAGAAATACTGGTCATTCTCATCAAATTCTAATCTAATTGCCATGCTTTCATAAAAAATGCCGTTTATACTGTAGGAAAGGGGTGATATGACGTGCGTAAGAAAATGATATGGATGATTGGTACGCTGGTTGCTCTAATTATCGTTGGTTTAACTGTATATCAGACAAATGCTACAACCTCCAGTCCGGATCTTAATTCGGAAGAGATTATCGAGCTTGTTAATATCCAATATCCTGGTCAGCACTCGGAACCGGAACTGAGTGTTGAAAACGGGGAGCCGGTATATCAAATGGAAGTCACACAGGATCAGGGCGTGTATTCCTTAAAGCTGAATGGAGATACCGGACAGGTGATTGACTTAAAAGCTGTAGAAAAAACAGCAACTAATAATAAAGAAGACGATACAGAAAAACAAGAGAATACTGCTGAGGAAAATCCAGAAGCTGATGATTCAGAGTCTGACGAAGGAAAAACGGAGAATAAATCTAATAAACAAACGACAGAAAATGATGCGATGCTAACACATGAAGAAGCTAAGGAAATTGCTCTCAAGGAATTTCCGGGTAAAGTAACAGATCTGGAATTGGATTCGGATGACGGGGTTTATATTTATGAAATTGAAATTGTTAATGGAGAAGATGAGGCATCGATTGAGATTAATGCATATACAGGGAATGTAGTAATGATAGAAATTGATATAGATGATTAATAAATATACTTTTGAAAAGTCTGGATGAATTCAAAATTCTGCGCTTAGAATTTAAATTCATCCAGATTTTTTATTAGCTGTCAGCAATAATATCAAGAAAAGAGTAAAAGCCTGCAGACAACGATAATTGAATTGATAAATGCTTTCATGTAATTCCTGATAATCAGCCTGGGACAACTGTTATTATAATGGTGAAATTCACATTTGGCAGGAATAAAACTATATTTAAAACGGTAAAAAGCTCAGGCCCTCCATTAGAATTTCCTGATCATACATTTCTCATGAAATTCTAATCTTGCTCAAATGGTGTTGTCATTATTACCGGGTAAGATGTAATTAATAAGAAATAAGGAGGAAAAATAAATGAATAAAAAAATTGGAATAATTGCTGGTGCGATTGTATTAGCAGGAGTTGTCGGTACAGGAATTTACCATACAGAAGCATCAAGCTCGAAAGAAGGGGAGCTGCAAATTGCTGCAGTAGAAAACGTAACAATTGAAGATGCAACTAAAAAGTTAGAAGAAGCATATCAAGGAACGGTTAAAGAAATAGAGTTGGATAAAGAAGGAAATAAGTTATATTATGAAGCAGAAGTTATCGTTGATAAACAAGAATATGATGTGGTAATGGATGCTGAATCAGGAGAAGTTGTCTACGAAGAAATTGACGACAATTATAGAAATAATGATGACAGAGATGACGATGATAGAAATTGGGAAGCTGGACAGCAGGAAACAAATGGAGAAAATAACAATAAAGATAATAAGAGTAATCTGATAGCACAGGAGAAAGCCATTGAGATTGCGAAGCAGGAATTTGATGGAGAAGTCGTACAAATTGAATTAGATTTTGATGATGGCAGATATGTTTATGAATTGGAGCTTGTTAATGGACAGCAGGAAGCTGATATTGATGTCCATGGAGAAACTGGAGACATTCTTTCTTTAGAAATAGATTATGAAAATGACTGATAATAGCTATAAAAACACCAAAGTTCACCACTTTGGTGTTTTTTCTATGGAGCTAGGAAAAGGAGAGCCGGAATCCTTTGGAATACCCAGAAAATGGATTGTCTTTTCAGGCGAAAAAATGTGCTGAGTAAGTTTTATACATAAAAAAATAGGGTAACTAAAAATAAGTGAATATAAAGTAGGAATCGGTAGGAGGATTTTTATGAAGAAGGTTACATTATTTGTCAGCGAAGGCAGCGAGGCATCTGATAGGGTAAAGGCATTTCTAGATAAAAATGATGTTACCTACGAATTAAAAAATGTGACGAAAAATAAAGATTATCTAAAAGAATTGCAGGAAATGAAGGTTTTTGGAACACCGACAATTTTTATCGATGGTAAGAAAATAGAAGGAAATCAGGAAAATAAAATTCTTTATGAATTAGGGTTAAAACAAAATTTAAGTGATGAAAATTTTTCTTTTGAGGATGTGTTTAAATATAGATAAATGGTTTGCACTTATAAGCCTTCTATTGCATAAAATGGCAGTAATCTTAAACTTAAAAAGGCAGAAGAAGGTGATAGATGTGCAACAACGACCATTAAATCAAAGGCATACTTTCCCCAACGGATTGAATAGAGATAATCCTTATATACCAGCTTCTTCAAATATAAACCAGCGAAATACGAGGCAAGAGTTTTCTCCATACGAATTATTTTCAAAGCCGGAATTACCCACACAATATTTGATGTCTCAACAGCAAAGTCAGTCACAGCAGAGCATAAACGGCGGAGGAGCAAATGAGAGCAATCCATTGAATTTTGACACAGTGATTAGCAAAGTTGGGCAAATAGCAAGTACTTACCATCAAGTTTCTCCCATTGTAAAGCAGTTTAGCACCTTTGTGAAAGGATTTATGTAGGTATATATCAACAAATTCAAGAGATGATAAGGTTATCCTCCTGAAATAGTTATCTTAGGAGGAAATTCCTTTAAGAAGATGTTCAAAAGTGGCCGAAGGATAAACGGAAATAAAATGATCTTCTACTAAAACCGCCAAGTCGTACGGACAGCGCAGAAGTCATTATAGCCGTTCATGCCTTCATATTCAGAGTCGAATACATGCCATTTTTTGAACATGCACTTTAAAGTGTAAATTACGAGAAGGAGTAGAAAATCATGATTGGATGTTTAATTATTCACGGGTACACTGGAGGGCCCTATGAAGTGGAGCCATTAGCAAATTATTTAAGAGACAACACGGATTGGCATATTGAGGTGCCAACCCTGCCGGGACATGGCACAGAGTTAAATTTGGAGGACGCTTCTTATGAGAGCTGGATTCAAGCAGCTGAAGAAGAGCTCCAAACACTAATCAAACAGTTTGAAACAATTTATGTTATCGGATTTTCTATGGGGGGGATGATTGCCTCTTATTTAGCAGCAAAGTATAAAATTGACAGGCTTGTGCTCCTGGCTACTTCAGGAAAATATCTATGTTTAAAGCAGCTTGGCCTGGATGCTGCTGCAGTAATTGGTGATGGACTGCGAGGTCATTTAAAAGAAAATCAGTTATTTAATCACTATAAGAAAAAAATGGGGGTTGTACCGTTAAAAGCACATTTTGAGTTTATGAAACTTGTCCGTTTTACACGAAAATATCTGGACAAAGTGCAATCGCCGGTATTAATTGCTCAGGGGCAACTTGATGGAATGGTGCCTTATAAAACAGCATACTATTTAGATAAGTTAATTCACTCTGAAAAAAAACAAGTTGTCTTTTTTGAAAGATCCAAACACTTAATTTGCCTGGGTACCGATAAAGACACATTAAACAATATGATTTATGGTTTTCTGACGGAAGCACCTGCATAAAAGAAAGGCCGGGACAAAAATCCCGGCCTTTCTTCAAGAATAAAAATATAAAACAGAGACTGGAGTGGACATCTTTTCAGTAAGGAAGTCACTGTATTAAATAACAAGTGATTTTCTCCTGTATTATTTTTTAAAGAATGAAATAACCAGGGCCCCTTCTCCGCCATATGTTGAAATGAGCGGACCGGATTCCTCTAAAATAACATCATAAAAAGCATATTTGCTGCGAATTTTTTCTAAAACATTCATAGCCCTTTCTTTATCCCGGCAATAGGTCATTGTAATGATTTTATTTTCAGTATCCTCTGCATACTCCCCAATTTGATCAATGAACCGCTGCAATGACTTCTTTTCCCCGCGTACTTTTTCAACGACATCAATAGCACCCTTATCTGTCGCTTTCATAAGCACTTTTATATTTAATGTTTTTGCAATTTTTCCTTTAATTTTCTCTAAACGTCCGCCTAAAACAAGATTATCTAAACTTTTTAATACAAATAAAGTAGTTGTCTGTTCAATGCGTTCTGTTAAATGACTGACAAGTTCGTTAAATTGGTACCCTTCCTTTATTTTTTTATTAGCTTCATGTATAAGCAGGCATATCCCGCAGGAAGCAGTTTTTGTATTAAGCACCTCAATAACACGATCAGGTTCTTCCTCTAATAACATGTTTTTTCCTGCTACTGCATTTGAATAAGTACTGCTTATTTCACTTGATATACTTAACATCAGAATTTTCTTCTCAGGTGAAATCTTTTTATACGCTTCATAGAAATCGGAAGGGCTGGGCGCTGCTGAACGCGGTACCTCTCCCAAATTCTTCACTTTCTGATGAAATAATTCGATATCCATCGTTTGTCCGCAAGTGTACTGACCATCACTAAAATGAAGGTACAAAGGAACAATTTCTACGTGAAGTTTGTTTTTTAAGAATACGGGTAAATCAGCAGAGCTGTCTGTCATTAATTGAATTGTCATTGCTTCACCTACTTTATGAGTATTTATTTATAATTCTTTGTTGAAATGGTAATCTTTTTTTTCCGTGAAGTGCTGAGGATAAACAGAAATAGTCCGATTACAATTATAGTCCCCCCAAGAAATTGGGCCCAGGTCGGTGCTTCATTTAAAATAAGAAAAGCAAGGATACCCGCTCCGACAGGTTCAAATACAATTGCCATAGAAATAGTAGACGTGCTTAACCATTTTAACGACCAGTTAAAAAGAGAATGCCCTAAAAAGGTTGGTATAATCGCCAAAGCGATAAAAATCCACCAATGGCTGGCCGGGTAAGAAAAGAAGTTTTCCTGCTGTATTATATTAAAAAGTGTTAAGGTAACCGCACTGATACTATAGACTATAAATGTGTAGGTAATCAGAGAAACATTTTTCCGCACATGCTGACCTGATAAAAAATAAGTAGTTACAGCAATCGCTCCGAGTAAAGCAAGCATGTCCCCGTATAGTACGTCTCCAGATAATTGAAAATCTCCAGAGCCTATAATCAATCCACCGAGTAAAACAATAAATATGCTGATGACAGCTCCGGATGAAAAACGTTCGCCAAAGATAAAGTATGTTCCGATAAAGGCCAGGATTGGCTGGAGTGATATAAGCACAACGCTGCTGGCAACAGAGGTATGATTTAATGATTCAAACCACAAAATAAAAAATAAAGCAAGAAAGACACCGGCAAGAATAGAGAGGCCCCAATTTTTAGTGGTAATACGTTTAAACTCATGCTTATAATGAAATAAAATAAAAGGCAATAAGAGTAAAGCAGCAAATAAAAGACGATAATTTGCTATGATGGAAGCAGATGCTTCTGAAGCAAGCCGGACGAAAATTGCTGATGTAGATATAGAAAAAACCCCAATAACAACTGCTGCTTTAGGGTTGAACGCGGACTGACGCATGGTGATAACTCCCTTTTCGCATTTTCATCATTATGTATTGTTCTTCTTGATAGAATTACTTGTTCAACGCGAAGAACTGTATGTGAGCGTATATTGTATTTGTAATAAACTTCATTGATAAAAAGAGCAGTCTCTATATAAAATGAAGCTGGAAATTCCTAGTGCACACGCATACATACCCAATTATATTTTATCATGTTACGAAAAAAAAATCATTTTAATCTGTGCACTGGATATCTGACTTATAAGTGTGGTATGATTAAGGGAGCATTTTTATAGAGGCCTCTTACCTTATTAAAATTGGTTATGCCTTTTTTGTACTTTAAACGTTGATAATGAATACGCACATGAAATACGTTATTCGTTTAATTGCTGATGTGGAGTGAAATATTCATTCAATCAGCAATTTTTAGGTAGTAAATCAGTAAATATGATAAAACGAAGCTTCATTCAGTGAAGGAATTAAATTTTTCTTCCACTGAAGATAAGTTGAGTGATTCAGGGAGACTTACCTCCTGTTTAAATTAAGAAGGAACACAAGTTGAGACTTTTACATTCTGGGAACAGGATTACTTGTCCCATCGAAAATATTTGTGATTACTCTGCCATTGAAGACACTTGTGTGACCAACAATCCTAATTGACTCGAGATGGAAACTTTATGGACAATTACCCATAATAAATTTATATAAAAGCAGAATGGTGTAAATAACTCTCTGCTTGTTTGTCCGGGTGACTCAGGAATTTTACTGGTTTGTATAATATGATGAAAAGTATGAGAAACTCTTTATAAGGCCTCTTTTGCAATAAAAAACAAAAAGGAGTCGACGATTACGTGACTAAATTTAATGAACTAGGTGTTTCTGCGCCAATAATGAAAGCTTTAGAAGAAATGGGGTTTGAAGAAGCAACTCCTATTCAGGCAGAGACTATTCCATATGCGCTAGAAGGAAATGATGTAATTGGACAAGCGCAAACTGGTACAGGGAAAACCGCTGCATTTGGTATTCCATTAATTAATAAAGTTAATCCCAAGCTGAGGAAGGTACAAGGCTTAATTGTTGCGCCTACGCGTGAGCTTGCTATTCAGGTAGCTGAAGAGATCAATCGTCTAGCTAAATTCAAACGTATACGGGCACTTGCAATCTTCGGAGGATCTCCAATGGACCGCCAGATTCGTGCATTAAAAGATGGCCCGCAAATTGTGGTTGCAACACCGGGACGTTTAATGGACCACATGCGCCGCAAAACAATTCGCATTGATGAAGTGCATACAGCAGTTCTTGATGAAGCAGATGAAATGCTTAATATGGGCTTTATTGATGATATCCGTGAAATTTTAAAAGGTATTCCTGAAGACAGACAAACATTGCTTTTCTCTGCGACCATGCCTAAAGAAATCCGCGATATTGCCACTACGCTTATGAGAGAACCAAAAGAAGTAAAAGTAAAAGCAAAAGAAATGACAGTGGAGAATATTGATCAGTATTTCATTGAAATTCCTGAGAAATTCAAGTTTGAAACGCTGAATAATCATTTGGATATTAATTCTCCTGAATTAGCTATCGTTTTTGCCAGAACAAAAAAACGTGTGGATGAAATTACAGAAGGGCTTCAAGCAAGAGGCTACCGTGCTGAAGGAATTCATGGAGATTTGACACAGGGTAAACGTATGTCTGTATTGAATAAATTTAAGCAGGGACGTGTAGATGTTCTTGTTGCTACAGACGTTGCAGCCCGCGGATTAGATATTTCCGGTGTAACACATGTGTACAACTTTGATATTCCTCAGGATCCCGAAAGCTATGTTCACCGTATCGGAAGAACTGGAAGAGCAGGAAAAACAGGGGAAGCTATTTCCTTTATTACACCAAGAGAAATGGCTCATCTAAGCTTGATTGAAAAAACAACAAAAAGTAAAATGAAGCGTTTGACCCCGCCTACAAATCAGGATGCACAACGCGGACAGCAACAAGTAACCATTGATAAAATGAAAAAGGCAATTGATCAAAAAGATTTGAAGCCTTACTTTGATGCTGCAAAGGAATTATTAGAGGATCATGATTCTGTTACAGTTGTTGCTGCTGCAATCAGCATGATGACAAAAGAAAGAAGAGATACACCTGTACGTATTTCTTCGGCAGCACCAATCAGCGTGAAAAAAGCTAAAAGCTCAAAAGATAATAACCGTCGTAATAATAACAAACGCTATTATGGAGGCCGTGGACAAGGCGGACGTAATCAAGGCGGCAGAAATCGCAAAGGGAAAGGTAATTTCCAGCGTAAAAGACGGGATGACCGTTAAGAATAAATAATAAAGACAATAAAAAAGCATTGGCCAGTGTATCATACACCAGCCAATGCTTTTTTATATTTTCTTATTGAGAAAGTTCAGCCAATGCCTCGCGGTCAGCAATAATCGTTACATTTGGATGTTTTTGTAAAATGGAAGCCGGAAAATCTTCCGTTACTGGGCCATTTACCAATTTTTCTAATGCTTCTGCTTTTTTTGATCCAGATACTAACAGAATAATTTGTTTGGTCTGCATAATAGAATCAATACCCATCGTGATAGCTTGTAATGGTACTTCATCAATGGAATCAAAGAAGCGGGCATTGGCATTTCGAGTCGACGCATCCAAGTCAACAATATGTGTTTGGATCGAGAAGGGTGTGCCTGGTTCATTAAATCCGATATGCCCATTTAAGCCGATTCCTAAGATTTGAATGTCAATACCGCCGGCTTGTTGAATGGAAGCTTCATATCGGCTGCATTCTTCCTGTAGATCCTCTGCATCCCCATTAGGCAGGTTAGCTTGGTTATCTTTTAAATCAATATGGTCAAATAGAAGCTTATGCATATAATAGTAATAGCTTTGATCATTGTCTTTGGAGAGCCCGACATACTCATCTAAATTGAAGGTTGTAACGTCCTTGAAGGAAACGTTGCCCTCTTTGTGCGCTTTAATAATTTCTTCATATAGCCCTTCTGGTGTTGAGCCAGTTGCCAGACCGAGCACACTGTCTGATTTACTGTTTATCTGTTCTATCAATTTTTTTGCAGCAAGCTCACTCATTTGCTGATAATTTTCTGCTTGGATAATATTCATTATTTTTTCCCCCTCGTCTTTAATGTTGAATAGAAAATATTATTTATCTTCATTGTACAGTTTGTTCAACGCTTCTGCCACTGCTTAGTTATACTCTTTGTTTTTTAATGTGTGTTACATTGCAAGTGCAGCTGCCTGCAGTAATGAAGTCGATAACATGGTTTTTATTAAGATTTTATAATTATCTAAAGATAATTTTAATCTTGTTATGTTTTATTCAATTTTATTATAGACATAAATAACGGTAATTGTACATATGTTTTTGTAAATTTGTAATAACAAATTTTACAAGGGTTTTTCTATTATAAAAAATATTAGATTTATCAGGAAGTAAGCTGGGATATTAATTGTTATATTTGTATTATTTGTTTTGCTTGGAATAAAATATATTTTATGAATCTGGCCAGAAGGTTTACTGATATTTCTATATGGTAAATAAATTCAAATACCACTGGATAATCACCTCTCCAAGAAAATAAGCAAGGATAGCTCCGAAAGCTATGAAAGGTCCAAAAGGGAAGGGTTTATTCCGTTGAATCAGTCCAAAATGTATTAAAATACTGCCGATTAATGCTCCAGAAAAACAAGCCAGCAAAAAGGCTGCAATGACATGAGACGGTCCTAATACAATGCCGAGTACAGCCAATAATTTCATATCTCCACCCCCTATCCCTTGTTTATTCCATAAGATTACAATAAAGATAATCAGGAATCCGGTAAGTCCTCCTGCCACAGAGTTCCACCAGGGATTCAAAGGTTCTATTATACGGAAGAGAATAAAAGCGGGAAGGTAAAAAGCAAGCAGTTTATTAGGAATTAACATATAACATAAATCAGTTATGATAATTATAATCAATAATGACATAAATAAAAGGGAAAGAAGCAGTTCTGGAAGAGAGGCTGCGTGCAGGTAACAGAGGACAAAAAGAAAGCCTGTAAAAACTTCTATCAGCGGATATAATGAGGAAATTTTATAGCGGCATTTCCGGCAGCGGCCTCTTAAAAGGATATAAGATAGAATGGGAATGTTATCATACCACGCAAGCTGACAGCTGCAGGAAGGACATTTAGAGCGCCCGTGAGTAAATGAGATTTTTTGTGGAAGCCGAATGCCTACGACCATAAAAAACGAACCAAAAATGATTCCAAACAGGAAAAAAATCAATGAAATGCAGATTTCCATAAGAAACCTCCTTTATTTAATTTGGGGGAATTACGAGGTGAGATTATTATAGCATAAAGGGTAGGTTTGTTTACATATGTTTCAAGTTTTCAATAAAATAAAAAAAGCTGAGCATGAGAAAATACCATGATCAGCTGAGTGTTTTAATGAAATCCTATAATATATTTGCCTGTCCTAATAACCATAAAACAGCGATAATACCTACAACTATCCATAGCATATTTTTTCGGATAACCTCTGGCATCTTTCGTTTTTTATTCCAACGGTCTGGATCAAACTGCGGTCCATTGTCGTCATCTGCATACTTTCTTTTCCTCGGTCGCGGACGTGCCCATGGAGAATAGCTTTTCACACCAGCGAGGAGAAGCGGAGCGTAGATAAAACCGCTGAATAAACCAAATAAATGTCCTAATATACTAATATTGCTTCTTAAAAATGTCATCACCAGTCCAATGGCTACGATCACTCCGACGATTTGAATGCTGGATTGATCGATTAAATCTTTGCGGAAAATAGACATATAAACGTAAATCCCAAATAAACCAAAAATTGCTCCGGATGCACCTAAATGTGCGTAGTTAGGTGATTCTATCAGGTAGATAATAACATTTGCTGTAACAGCCGTACCAAGATAAGCTAATATAAATTTGATTTTACCAAGCATCTGCTCGAGGGCAGGGCCAAACAATACAAGCGAAAAGGAATTAAACAGCATATGCATAGCTCCGGCATGAAGAAAAACAGGCGTAATCAGCCTCCACCATTCTCCGGCTGCAATAGCGGCATTAATCCCTATCCCGTAAAATCTTATTTCATTGCCAATTCGTAAATTTAAAAAGTCGATAATAAACCAAAATAATATATTGATCCCGACAATAATTGTTACAACGGGATATAATTGAAAAAATTCCTTTACGCTCCGTTCCGTTCTGATAAACATAGAGTGCCCCCTCATAGTCAAAGCTTTCAAAGTGAATAAGATATCCTATATAATATAATAAGAAATAATATAGATTATGACCATTAAAAAGGTGTTTTCATACATGGAATAACTTTTAGGAGCAGTGAAAATGATACTTGGAACAGGGATTGATATCATCGAATTAAAAAGGGTTAAACGGCTGCTGGAGAAAAATGACCGATTTTTAGAGCGAGTGTTAACAAAAGCAGAACAAGAAAAAGCAATGGGTTTAACTGCCCATCGTCGCGTGGAATATGTATCAGGTCGATTTGCTGCAAAAGAAGCCTTTGCAAAAGCAAATGGAACAGGGATAGGGAAAATAGGCTTTCAACAAATCGAAATTAAAAATAACCTCAATGGAGCACCTGAAATGCAGGTAGTGGGCATGGAGGATATACATATCCACTTGTCTATATCCCACAGCAGGGAGCACGCGGTTGCACAGGTTTTATTAGAGAAGAAATAAGCTCTTAAAGAAAATAAATACAAACAGGAAATGCATAAACGCATAGTTTGTCTCATATATTTTATTGCGGTAGGAGGGAACAAAATTGTATATTGTTACCGCGGAAGAAATGTACAGGGTTGACCGGGAAACAATTGGTACGATTGGACTTGATGCAAAAATACTCATGGAGAATGCAGGTAGAGAAGCAAGCAGGGAAATAGAGAAAAGGATATCCAAAGAAAATAAGATCGTTATTTTGATTGGCAGCGGAAATAATGGCGGAGATGGGTTTGTCATTGCCCGTGTACTTTTAGAAGCAGGTTATCCTGTCAAAACAATCCAGGTTGCACCAGATGAAAAAATAACAGGAGATGCAGCTTATCATAAGAAAATTTATCGTCAATTTGGCGGCCGGGTCGAGCAGTATCAAGAAAGTGTATCAGAAACTGCTTTAAAGGAAGCGGATGTTATTATTGATGCAATGCTTGGTATTGGTGTACGCGGTGAATTAAGAGGAGATATACTAACTGCAGTCAGACAAGTGAATGAAAAAAATGCTTATGTTATTTCCATTGATATACCGAGTGGTCTGCCAGCAGAGGAAGGCTCACCGGTTTTTCAAGCAGTCAAAGCAGATGCAACGATTATGATTGGTGCAGTAAAGCAATCAGCAGTCTGTCAGCATATGTCCTCTTATTTTGGAGAATGGATTATAGCTGATATCGGATTTCCTCAAAGTCTTTTTGAGAAGCAAACAAAAAGACGCTTGTGGACCACATCCAGTTTTCAGGAGTCTTTTCCAAAGCGGGAAGAGAATTCACATAAAGGAGATCATGGAAGAGGACTGATTATAGGTGGCAGCCAGTTTATGCCAGGATCTGTTTTAATGACGACGAGGGCAGCACTGAGGACTGGAGCAGGTTTATTAACGACTGCATCAGTAAAAGACGTTATTTCTATGATTGCTGGGAATAATCCGGAGGCTATGTATATCTCTACTACAGAAAAAAATGGCTATATTGCTGGAATCGACAATATTGACTTGTCCAGTTTTGACGCGATTGCTGTTGGAATAGGTATAGGCAGGAGGGAAGAAACCGGAAAAGAAATTCTTCCGGCATTGCTCAGGTATAAAGGGCCAATCGTTGTCGATGCTGACGGTCTTTACCATCTGAAATCGTATTTAACAGATTTTGGAGCAAGACAAGCTCCGCTTATTTTAACACCGCATCCTGGCGAACTTGCAGCATTGATGGATATATCTGTTTCTGATTTATTGTTGGAACCTTTCCGGTACAGCGCTGATTTTGCAAAGAAATTTAACTGCTATCTTGTGTTAAAAGGAAAGCATACGATTATTACTGACCCGGAAGGAAACCAGACAGTCGAATCGAGCGGGAATCCAGGACTTGCCAAAGGCGGCAGCGGGGATGTATTGACCGGAATGATTTTAGCTATGATTATGCAAAGTAAATCTTTTTTTGCAGGGATAAATAATGCTTGCTTCCTGCACGGAAAATCTGCAGACTTACTAGTCCAAGAAAAGCACTCGGAACAGGATTTGCTTGCGGGAGATGTTATTCAAGGTATTCCGAAAGCAATCCGTACATTTTCTTAAACACGGTGTGAATTTTTCATAAAACAAAATGTTCCCTCTGTTAATTGAGACAAGGGAGATATGCTAATGATAAAGAAACGTTTTTTCGGTGTCGTTTTACTATTAAGTGCATTGGGTCTGCTGCTTTCCGCATGTGGAGAAAAAACACAGGAAGATGTTGTGGAAAAATTGCAGAAGGCAGTTGCGGATTTAGACGGTTATAAAGCGACTGCGGATATGACGATGAATACAAGTGATCAAGAACAAACTTTTTTAATTGATATATGGTATCAGGCAGATGATCAATATCGAGTAAAGCTTGAAAATGAAGCGGAGCAGAACGAAAGTCAAGTAATCCTAAAAAATACAGATGGTGTCTTTGTGCTAACGCCGGCATTGGAGAAAAGCTTCAAATTCCAATCAGAATGGCCGGAAAATAGCAGTCAGCCGTATTTATTTCAATCACTTGTTAATGATGTTGTAAGTGATCCAGAGGCGCAATTTGAAACAACAGAAGACCATTATATTTTTAAGACAAAGACAAATTACCAAAGTAACAATAATTTACCAGCTCAAGAAATCTACTTTGATAAATCCAGCTATACTCCAGTGATGGTCAATGTTTTAAATCAAGATGGCGAACCGTTGGTTAATGTGACTTTTCATGGCTTTGATTTAGACGCAGCATTTGAAGAAGATGATTTTTCAATGGAGAAAAATATGGAAAAAGAAGCAGATGATGAAGCATCCGCCTCAGAAGAAGGTGAAGCAGTAGAAACAGCAGCTCAGGAAGTACGGACACTGTACCCGACATTTACAGCTGGAGCAGAGGTGGCGGAGAAGAAAGAGGTAGCTTTAGAGGATGGCGAGCGCATTATCACAACCTTTGAAGGAGAGAAAAACTTTACGCTTGTTCAGGAAATCAGAGAAACCGCACCGGCTAGTGCAGCTCCTGAAGAAGTGGATGGGGATATTGTAAATCTTGGTACTACAGTTGGAGCCTTGGAAGGTAACACATTAAAATGGACTTATCAAGGCGTTGATTATCAACTGGCAAGTACGGAGCTGACTAAAGAAGAAATGATTGAAGTAGCACAATCTGTTCAAGGACAAACAATAAAATGATACGGTTATATATTGGCAGGCTTCGTGTGAACGGGCCTGCTTTTGTTATATTACGGCTTCGTTAAAGCTGGCTTAAAATAAGTGTTTGAAAGTATTCATCAATGAAGAAATCTGCTGCTTGTCAATTGGCTCAATCTCGAACATTGTCTTATAGAGGTATGATTTTAACATATTGGCATATAATTAATAGACAGGTATTTATTTCGTTGAATAGATAAAACGAAGTATTATATCTGCACTATATTTATTTGAATTGTAAAATGATGCGTTTAATTTTAACAAAAACACAAATATTTTCCGTAATTAATCCTTGTAATTAGTATGGATTTTTCTGAAGCAGCTGCTGTAAAGCTTAAAGAAACATAAAATTATATGGTAAATAATGTTTTTTAGCGAAAGGGTAAAATATTATTTTTTTATACTTCAAATATTTTAAATACCACATAAATTAAGGTTTAAAACGACAAATTTACATGATTTTTTTACAAATTCGCCATAACCCCTTTGCAAAAGTAGGCTCACAATGCTATTATGATATTAAATTTAATAATGAACGTTAATTGTTGGCGGGGGTGCTTGATTTTGGCTGAAAATAAAGAAGAAATCATGGTGAAAATACCGAAAAATTTATTGAGTGAGGTGGATGGGTTAATGAAATATGAGAATAGCTCCGACTTAAGCGATTTTATTTGTGAAGCAACTCAAATTTATTTAAACCATAAAAAAGAAGAACACCTCCAGCGTTTTCATGAAACGATGCAACGTGGATATGAAGAAATGGCAAGAATTAATCTGACGATTGCTTCAGAGGCTTTTCAAGCTGAAGAGGAGGCTGAAATAACTCTAGAGCGCTCCGTGATCGGGGTGTAACACTTGTGATCGTTCAAAGAGGCGAGGTTTATTTTGCTGACTTATCCCCTGTGGTTGGTTCGGAACAGGGTGGTGTACGACCAGTTCTTATTCTCCAAAATGATATCGGTAACCGATTTAGTCCGACTGTTATTGTAGCGGCTATTACAGCTCAAATCCAAAAGGCTAAATTACCGACGCATGTTGAGATCGATGCAAAACGTTATGGGTTTGACCGGAATTCAGTCATTCTGTTAGAACAGATCCGCACATTAGATAAGCAGCGATTAACTGACAAAATTACAAAGCTCGATAAAGAAATGATGGAAAAAATCAATCAATCATTAGAAATAAGCCTTGGCTTAAGAGATGTGTACAGTAATAATTAATAATTTCATGATAAATAGATAAAAAAGACGGTTCTTTCACAGAGAACCGTCTTTTTTATTAATCCGAGAAAATGCAAAGCTCAGCATAAATTCATTTTTTAGGAATAGCCGGGCGCAGCTCTTAATTTAATTCTGAAAAAAGCTTAATCAGTTCCTGTATCAGTAAGTATTTTTCCTCCTTTGAAAAATATAGTAAAATGAAGAAGGAGGTCGATAATTGTGGATACGATTATTTTTGATATGGATGATACTTTGTATGACCAGTCAGCAACATTTAGAACCACATGTAAAAAAATGTTGAATGCATCCTTGGAGGATAGCGAGCTGGACAATCTTTATCTGCTTAGCCGTAAGTATAGTGATGAATTATTTGATGATCAGGTAGCAGGTAAAATAACGCTGGAGGAAATGCATATTCGCCGTATAAAAGATGCTTGTGCAGATACAGGTATAGAGATATCAGCAGAGCAGGCTCTAGAATTTCAGAATACCTATGTTCAGGAGCAGGGGAAAATCGAATTATTTGACGAAGCTGTCCAATTGCTGGATTATCTTACAGCAGGTAAAAAGCAGCTGGCTGTTTTAACAAATGGTGCAGAAGATCACCAGACCATGAAAATAAAGCAATTAAAGCTGAGCAGATGGATACCTGAGGATTATTTATTCATTTCAGGAGCGATTGGACATGCGAAACCTTCTGTAGAAGCATTTCATTTTATTGAAGATAAGCTTGATTTAACAAAATCGAAAACAGTTTATGTTGGAGATTCCTTTGCAAATGATGTTGTTGGAGCAAAGCAAGCCGGGTGGCAGGCTGTCTGGATGAATCATCGCAACAGACAAATGCCGGAAGCTGCTGCAAAACCAGATAAAATTGTCTATAGTGCAAAGGAATTGTTAGACTTTTTTCTGGAGTCTTAATAATGCAGTAAGAAAAGCGGGATATATATCTTTGCAGAACGCTTAAAATATGTTGTGAAAACTATAATGAAAGTTTTATATTCTTAATGCTGAGGTATATAAATTTACCAGCTATTTTGATAGAAGCATCTATAGCAAGTACATCAATGTTAGATATATTCCATATGTGTTACAATGGAGATGTTGTAAACCTTCTAAAACTATAGGTATATTTTTGTAGTAATTGCAGCAAATAATAGCAGTAATATAATGAAAATGTTAGAAAAAGAAAATATGGAGGGAACGAGTTATGGATGAAAATCTGAAAGAATTAATTATCAATAATAGTGATTCTATTGTTGATAATTGGATGAACGAGGTTGGAAGGATAAAGGCTGGAAATTATACGGCAAGTATATCTGATGAGCTTTATGAAAATACCAACCGTGAATTTGTAAATGTTATTTTCACAAGTATTCAAAATCAAGGATCCTCAAAGGTAGTAGAGGAGTTCTCAGAGAAAATTATTAACCTTGGCTGGCCTCTTAGTTACATCACAGATGGACTGCAGATTTTTCGTCGTGTAACCATTGATTTTTTACTTGCACAAGCAGATCAGGTTGATTCGAATCATTTTTCAAATGTCTTAACTAGTGTGGATGAGTGGATTGAGCCGTTAATCCGTCAGCTTGTTAATGAGTATTCAGGAAGCTGGGAAAATATCCTCTCTCTGCAGCGGGTAGCTCTGCAGGAACTATCAGCACCGTTAATTCCAGTTATGGAAAGAATAACGGTAATGCCGCTGATTGGTACTATTGACACAGATAGAGCTAAATTGATTATGGAAAATTTACTGGAGGGAACAATTAAGCATAACTCCGAAGTTGTATTAATTGATATTACCGGAGTTCCAGTGGTGGATACGATGGTCGCGCATCATATTATCCAGGCTGCAGAAGCGGTCAGACTGATTGGGTCAACATGTATCCTTGTAGGGATTCGTCCGGAAATTGCCCAAACCATTGTAAACATCGGTATTGATTTAAGTAAATTCCCAACAAGAAGCACATTGGAGAAGGGCTTTACAAAAGCACTTGAGATTACCGAGAGAGAAGTTGTTGATTTACATGTTAAAAATCAAGGGATTGAAGATATAATGCATTCACTTAAGGGGGAGTAGAGAAAATGCGGATACCTATTTTAAAACTACATAAATATTTGCTGATTTCTATTCAGACTGAGATTGACGATCAAACAGCTATTCAATTTCAGGAGGACCTATTAGCGAAAATTCATAAAACAGGTGCCACAGGTGTTGTAATTGATTTGACATCTGTAGACATTATTGATTCCTTCATTGCAAAAGTGCTAGGTGATGTTGTATCCATGTCGGATTTAATGGGGGCCCGCGTCGTATTAACAGGAATTCAGCCTGCTGTTGCAATGACATTAATCGATTTAGGAATACACCTGCAAAATGTCCCTACTGCATTAGATTTAGAACAAGGATTAGTGAAGCTGCACCAGGAATTGGGAGGTTAATATATGAACCCAAGATCCTGTGTCAACATTCATAAAGAGTGGGATATTGTTGGAGCAAGACAGCTTGGCCGGGAAATGGCAAAAGAGATTGGATTTGGCACCGTTGATCAGGCAAGAATCGCTACAGCAGTATCTGAATTAGCTCGTAATATATATTTATATGCTGAAAATGGACAGGTTTGTTTTGAATACATCTATACAAACAGTCAAAAGGGAATATTAATGATTGCTGTTGATACTGGCCCAGGAATTAAAGATATAAGCAGCGTTATGCAAGATGGCTATACTACTTCTGGAGGACTCGGTGCGGGTCTGCCTGGAGTGAAGCGTTTAATGGATGATTTTGATATAGAATCCACCGTCGGGGAAGGAACTAAGATTAAAGCGATTAAATGGATCAGATAATCCTTTAATTTTAGTAACTTTCCTTGTTTTATCACAGATAAAACCTTCCGCTAATCTCCATTTTCTATTTTAAAGTGGAGATTGGCGGAAGGTTTACGGGCGCTGACTTTCGGAATCATATAGGTTGAAAAGCCTACTGATGAGACAGGTAATCTTAACTCTGTCAGACTGGAGAATTTAGCTATTAGTTTTTTTTTATCGTACCTATTTGAATAGGAATACAGGATAATTAGACAGCTGACGGGTATAACGAAAGAGTTACAAAACCTGAATAAAAGTATTGCATGCATAAGAGCGGTACACACCTGCCGTCAATCTCTGGGAGAGCCTAAAAAGAGAAAAGAAGATTCCGGGGTTCTTTGGAATATAGGGGGAGTAACTATAGTGAAAGAGACCATTGAAAAGAATTCAATTAAATATCAGGAGCTATTAAGAAAATATATAAATACACAAGATGAGAAAGCACTATATGACCTCGAATTAATTAGTAAAGCTTTTATCAAAAAGAACATTTTACCTGAAGAATTAATTAATTTGCATATCCAGGCAATGGAGAATATCTATCCTCAGTTAATGGATGAATATAAGCTTTCAATGGAATTTTTATTAGAAGCTACTGTTTTCTATGGACTCGCATTGCAGGAAGTAGATTATTTGAGACAGGAAAAAAATGTTCTGACCGCTGAAATCTCTGTTGCTGCCAATATGCAGAAGACATTATTAGGGACCCAAAAACCGGAAAGAAACGGTGTAGATATAGGGGTTATTAGTGTACCTGCTCATCAGATGAATGGGGATTATCACCATTTTACAGCAGGCAGTAATGGAACAATTGGAATTGCCATCGCAGATGTTATCGGTAAAGGGATACCGGCGGCATTATGTATGTCTATGATTAAATATGCAATAGACAGCTATCCCGAAGCAACGATGTCACCAAACAAGGTTCTGGAAAACTTGAATCGGGTTGTAGAGAGAAATATTGATTCAAGCATGTTTATCACGATGTGTTATGCACACTATCTGCCAATGGAAAGTAAATTAAGACTATCCTCTGCGGGTCATGAACCGGGATATATTTATCGTGCAGAAACGGAAGAATTTGAAGAAATCCGTACAAAAGGTATTGTTCTCGGTGTGATGCCGGATGCTGAATACCGGGAATATGAATTAAATATTAATAAAGATGATTTGATTATCTTTTTGACAGATGGTGTTTCAGAGTGCCGGGATGGAGACCGTTTTATTGAAACGGAAGAACTTTTAGAAGTAATTCGGAAATATATTGATTTACCTGCACAGGAGCTGGTGGATAATGTATATCAATACTTTGAGAAATTGCAGGATTTTCAGTTGCGGGATGATTTTACATTAATTGTTCTTCGGAAAGAGGTTTAAAGATATAAAAGCCGGGAATATAGTATATTAGTCTGCAAAGTGATTAAATTATTATTTAAGAGCTTGAGAGAGAGTAAAGAAAAGTTTAGAGAAGAACTTTTCATTTACCGTATATAAAATGAAAAACGGGATTAAAATAAATTTAGATTGTATAGTCATCTATCCAGGATTTTGATGACAGAGGGGGTCATTATGAATTTATCAGTGAGAATCAATGAGGATAGTAATTTGAAAGTTTTAGAAGTAAGCGGCGAAATTGATGCCTACACAGCACCTGAGCTTAAGGAATCATTAATGCCGTTAGTGAAAGAAAGCGGCAAACAAATTGAGGTGGATTTAGAAGATGTCCAATATATGGACAGTACTGGATTGGGTGTATTTGTCAGTGCTTTAAAAGCCTCCAAAGAAAGTGGAAGTCATTTTACCTTGAAAAATGTTCAAGAACGTGTTTGCCGTATTTTTGAAATTACCGGTCTTAGTGAAATTATAGATATAAAAGCAGCGATTCGAGGTGGCAACGAGTGATGGAAGCATTTGATTATATCGAAATGAAGGTCCCGGCTAAAGCGGAATATATCGGAGTAATGCGCTTAACCTTATCAGGCATTGCTAATCGGATGAGTTTTTCCTATGATGCTATTGAGGATTTAAAGGTTGCTATATCAGAAGCTGTGACCAATGCTGTAGAGCATGCTTATGGAGAAAATGAGTCCGGTGAAATCACTGTGGGCTTTGGTTTATATGAGGATCGGATTGAAATAATGGTAGCCGATCGCGGTGGAAGCTTTAATTTAGAAGAGGTAAAAAGTGAAACTGGACCATATCGTTCCGATGAACCTGTTGAAAAAATACGGGAAGGAGGGTTTGGTTTATTCCTGATTGAAGCACTAATGGACGAAGTAAAAATCAACAACAAATATGGTGTAATGGTCATTATGACTAAATACAATAGAGAAGAAGAGGTGGACATGGATGACGACCAAGTCTCAACCATTCAATAGAGGGGGAGATGAGGTTTACCAATGGATAAGTACTCTTCAGCAAGATCCGACCAACGAAGAATTACAGGAAAAGATTGTTTTAACCTATCAGAATCTTGTTGGATCTATTGCACGGAAGTATTCCAAAAACAGTGCCATTCATGAAGACCTAGTACAAGTGGGCATGATTGGATTACTTGGTGCAATTAAGAGGTACGACCCATCTTATGGTAAGTCGTTTGAATCATTCGCGATCCCGACAATAATTGGTGAAATAAAACGATTCATACGAGATAAAACATGGAGCGTTCATGTACCTCGTCGTATTAAAGAATTGGGACCAAAAATTCGAAAAAGTGCTGATGAACTGACGACCAAAAATCAAAAATCTCCTACCATTAAAGAAATCGCAGATCATATCGGTGTACCAGAAGAAGAAGTTTTAGAGACGATGGAAATGAGCAAAAGCTACAAAGCTTTATCTGTTGATCATAAAATTGAAGCTGATTCAGATGGCAGTACAGTTGCCATCTTAGATTTAATTGGAAATGAAGATAACAGCTTTAAAAACCTTGAGCAAAAAATGATGCTTGAAAAAATACTTCCGGTTTTATCAGAACGGGAGCAATTAATTCTGGAATGTACGTATTTCAAAAATATGAGTCAAAAAGAAACAGGAGAAAAGCTGGGAATTTCACAAATGCATGTTTCAAGGCTTCAAAGAAGAGCACTCCGTAAATTAAGAGAAACAATGCAAACGGAAAGCACGGAGGTATTCGATTGATTTCCGGCAAATATGTAGATGTTTCTGTTTATCAAAAATCAAAAAAAGGTAACCATTTTTGTGGAGATAGTTACTTTTTTGTGGAAGAAGACCAGATATTTTTAGGAGTGCTCGCAGATGGTCTTGGAAGCGGAGAAATTGCAAAGGAATCCTCACAGGCTGTCATAGATATTGTGAACCAGCATAAGTACAAAACAGTTAAAGAAATCATTGAGCTATGTAACAAACGGCTAATTGGCATGCGTGGAGCAGTTATGGGCATTTTAAAAATAGACTTCATTCAACAGACCTTTACTTTTTCTTCCATAGGAAATATAGGAATAATTGTTTTGGAAAATGGAGTTAAAAAAAAGAGAAATATCCCAAGCTCCGGATATTTGGGCTCCCGTTACCGTGGTGTAAAAGTGATGACAGAAAAATTAAGTGAAGGGACAAACTTCATTGTATTTTCTGACGGGGTAATGGATAAAGAGTTATCTCAGTATTTTTTTAAAGACTATAATGTCGACAGAATTACAGAAGCCTATGCACGTTATAGTGACAATATAAGACAAGATGATACAACATTATTAGCAATCAGGTACAAAGGAGAAAAAGGTTGATTTGTATGCAAATAACATGAACGCTGTTTCAGCTGTTATTGGACTACAAATCAATCTTTTTTTGTGTCAGAAAGCATTGCTCCGCTTAATTTGATACAATAGAAAGCAGAGTAAGGAGGAGAATCACCAGTGAATTTAGATGAAAAATTAATTACAATCGTATCAAAGGATACCAAAGTACAAGATAAAATTGTTTTGAAAGTAATTTCTCTTTTAGATGAGGGGAACACAGTTCCATTTATTGCAAGGTATCGAAAGGAAGCAACAGGTGGGCTGGATGAAGTAAAAATCAAAGAAATACAGGATAGATGGGCATATGTGCTTCACCTGTCTGAGCGAAAACAGGAAGTTCTCCGTATCATTGAAGAACAAGGTAAATTAACAGATGAATTAAGGAATGAAATTGAGAAAGCAACAAAGCTTCAAAAAGTAGAAGACTTATATCGTCCTTATAAGCAAAAACGCCGGACAAGAGCAACTATTGCTAAAGAAAAAGGATTGGAGCCGCTGGCACAAATTATTTGGGAACAGAAGGAATCCGTTGATTTAGAACAGAAGGCAGCAGAGTTTTTCTCAGAAGAACATGAGTTAAACACAGTAGAAGAAGTACTCCAGGGAGTTAATGATATTATCGCTGAATGGATTTCTGATGAACCTGTTTACCGTGAATTTATTCGTGATACAACGATGAAACAGGGGCTGATCAGGTCCCAGGATAAAAATAAAGAAGCTGACGAAAAACAGATTTTTGAAATGTATTATGAATATAATGAAGCAGTACGTTCGCTTGTCTCCCACCGTATTCTTGCACTTAACCGCGGTGAAAAGGAAGGTATTTTAAAAGTTCAGTTGGAGCCTCCAGTGGATAAAATAATCTCCTATTTAGAACAAAAGGTTATTAAGAAAACCTGCCCGCAAAATATAAAGGAATTGCTAACAACAGCGGTGGAAGACAGCTATAAAAGGCTGATTGAGCCATCTGTGGAAAGAGAGATACGAAGTGCACTTACAGAAAAAGCAGAAGCACAGGCAATTGAGGTTTTTTCGGTTAACCTAAGAAATTTATTACTGCAGCCGCCATTAAAAGGAAAGGTTATTCTGGGAGTTGACCCTGCTTTCCGTACTGGCTGTAAGCTTGCTGTTGTGGATGAAACCGGGAAAGTCCATCAAATAAATGTAATCTATCCGACTGCTCCAAGAAAAGATGTGAAGGGAGCAGAAAAGGTTGTTATGGAATTGATTAATCAGTTTGATGTCGAGCTGATTGCGATTGGAAATGGAACGGCATCCAGAGAAACAGAGCAATTTATTTCGGATGTGTTAACAAATAATAAGTTGGATATGCCGTATATTATTGTGAATGAAGCTGGTGCAAGTGTGTACTCTGCATCTGCTCTGGCAAGAGAAGAATTCCCTGATCTGCAGGTAGAGGAAAGAAGTGCTGTTTCTATTGCAAGAAGGGTGCAGGATCCGTTAGCCGAGCTTGTGAAAATTGATCCAAAGTCTATCGGTGTCGGGCAATATCAGCATGATGTCAGTCAAAAAGAACTGTCCAATTCATTAACATTTGTAGTAGAGACAGCTGTTAACCAGGTCGGTGTAAATGTAAATACAGCCTCTTCTTCCCTTTTACAATATGTATCCGGATTAAGTAAAGCTGTTGCGAATAATGTGATTAAACGGCGGGAAGAGGAAGGGAAGTTTACGAATCGGAAGCAGTTAAAGAAGATTCCGCGGCTTGGTGCAAAAACATATGAGCAGGCAATTGGTTTCCTGAGAATTGTAGACGGAGATACACCGCTTGACCGTACACCTATTCACCCGGAAAGCTATCCACATGTAAAAGCTTTACTAAACAAATTTGATTTAGATGAGCAGGCATTGGGCACAGAGCCTTTACAGCAAAAGATTAAAGAAATGAATAAACAAGCTGCAGCAGAAGAACTGGGGATCGGTTTGCCGACTTTGGAGGATATTCTTGAAGCATTAAGCAAGCCGGAACGCGACCTGCGGGATGATTTTCCACAGCCATTATTGAAGAAAAATGTCATGAATATGGAAGATTTAAAGCCTGGTATGGAGCTGCAGGGAACGGTTCGTAATGTGGTTGATTTTGGAGTATTCGTTGATATCGGTGTGAAACAGGACGGGCTTGTGCATATCTCTAAGATGTCAAAGCAGTTCGTTAAGCACCCGATGGATGTTGCATCTGTAGGTGATGTCGTTACTGTCTGGGTGGACGATGTGAATGTCCAAAAAGGCAGAATTGCGCTTTCTATGATTCAATAAACATAGTAGTTAGTAAAAAGGAAAGGAACTTCAGCAACTTGAAGTTCCTTTTCTAATAAAAAAATGAAGACTCTCGCCTTACATAAGGGAGAAATCCTCATTTTTTACTTGTGATTATTTTACAGATGCTTCGTTTGCTGCTTCCACTTCATCAAGAGAGATGCCAATTGCTTCTGCAACACCTTTACCGTAATCTGGATCTGCTTTATAGCAGTTGTTGATGTGGCGAAGTTTTACTGATTTTGATGCAGGAGCAATATCATCTGCTGTATTTTGGAAAAGCAGTTGTTTCTGCTCATCAGACATTAAACGGAATAACTTACCTGGCTGTTCATAGTAAAGACTATCATCTTCATCAAAGTCATAGTAATCAACATCTGCACCCAGCTGTAATGCAGGCTCCTGATGCTCTTTGCTATCTTCCCACTCACCATATTGGTTCGGGCTGTAGCTGACTTGTCCACCTTGGTAAGGCATCACACGCATTGCTCCATCACGGTGATATGGATGGAAGTTTTTCGCGTTTTTAGGGTAGTTAACCGGAATTTGCCAATGGTTAACACCAAGACGGTAACGCTGTGCATCTCCATAAGAGAATAGACGGCCTTGTAACATTTTATCTGGAGAGAACCCGATTCCAGGTACAATGTTAGTTGGAGCAAATGCAGACTGTTCTACCTCTTCATGGTAGTTTTCAGGATTTTTATTAAGCTCTAATTCGCCAACTTCAATAAGCGGGAATTCATCTTTATACCATACTTTCGTTAAATCAAACGGGTTGTAAGGCATATTTGCAGCTTCTTCTTCTGTCATTACTTGAATATACATTTTCCATTTAGGAAAATTGCCTTCTTCAATATTCGTATATAAATCACGTTGGTGACTTTCACGATCTCCACCGACAATTTTTGCAGCTTCTTCGTTTGTAAGGTTTTCAATTCCCTGTTGTGTTCTGAAGTGGAATTTCACCCATACACGCTCGTTATCTGCATTGTATAAGCTGTAAGCATGACTGCCAAATAAATGCATGTTACGATAAGATTTTGGAATACCGCGGTCAGACATAACAATTGTAACTTGGTGAAGTGCTTCTGGTTGATTTGTCCAGAAGTCCCAGTTTGCATCAGCATTTTTCATGTTTGTTTTTGGATCACGTTTTACAACATGGTTTAAGTCCGGGAAACGTTTAGGATCTCTCATAAAGAATACAGGGGTGTTGTTACCAACTAAATCCCAATTACCTTCTTCTGTATAGAATTTCATAGCTGTTCCGCGGATATCACGCTCAGCATCAGCTGCACCACGCTCACCAGCTACTGTGGAGAAACGGATGAACATATCTGTTTTCTTACCAACTTCAGAGAAGATTTTTGCTTTTGTATATTTTGTAATGTCGTTTGTAATTGTTAATGTTCCATAAGCACCAGATCCTTTTGCGTGCATACGACGTTCAGGAATTACTTCACGATCAAAGTGTGCAAGTTTTTCAAGGAACCAAAAGTCTTCCATTAATAATGGACCACGTTTACCGGCCGTTTTGGAATCATCATCATTTGGAACAGGAGCACCAAATGCAGTGGTCATTTTTCTTTTTTCACTCATAAATAGTTTCCCTCCTAAGTATATATTAAATACAATTATTATAATAACATAATAACTAGTAGATTGCTATTAATATTCTGTGTTATTTATATGAATTTTTATTAATAGTATAATTGAGTTCTGTGTTGGCAGTAAAAACGTATCTATTAACAAACAAAAGAAAAGTTTTATATTCTTTTGTTAAGAAATAAGTTTCTAAATGAAAGATTCTATTTATTCTCAATTAGATAAACTAAATGAGAATTGAATTTTGATATAAATCATATTATAATAGAATAGATGTTCTTAAAAATATTTCTGTTTATTAATGAGTGAGCAGGCTCGCTTTTTAGGGGAGACTGCTAAAAGGGTATAATCAATGATATATAGGAAGTAAGTTTTTGAATTTGCGATAAGGCAGAGAAAAATTCTGCAGAATAAAGTGTGATTTTATTTTTCAGGAGATGAAATATATGATGAGTCCCATTTCAGATAAGGAATTGTATGAGCTGGTAAACCAGTTGTCAGAGACTTATTTTAATAAGCCGTTCATTGATAAAGTCCAGTTTAATGCCCGTTTACGGACTACTGGTGGAAGATATATTCCGAGCAGACGGATCATTGAATTAAATCCTAAATATGTCTTGGAATTTGAAAAGGAAGAACTTTACGGTATTATTAAACATGAACTTTGTCATTATCATCTGCATATTGAAGGAAAGGGCTATGGGCACCGCGATAGGGATTTCAGAGAATTGCTTGCAAAAACAGGTTCTCCCCGTCACTGTAAACAACTGCCTTCTGAACAGAAACGTTACCGCTATATATATGAGTGTCAAAAATGTAAAGCTGTTTATAAAAGAGTAAGAAAAGTGGATGTGTCCAGGTATCGATGCGGCAAATGCAGAGGGAAATTAAAGCTGGTTTAAATTTTTTTGAAATAAGTATTGACGAATAATATTTTCCATGATAAATTAATGAAGCTGATACGAAATGACAGTCTTCTTTCTTGAGAATAACCTGTCTTCAGACATTGTCGAATTGCACAGAGTTTTGGTTAACTTTCTAGGCAAAGAAAAACTTTTAAAGTTTTTGTTGACAAAAAACAGGATATATTGTATGATATTTCTTGTTGTTGCGTAATTAAGATATTACATAGCAAGTGACTGTATACTTTTACATTCCACAGTAGCTCAGTGGTAGAGCAATCGGCTGTTAACCGATCGGTCGTAGGTTCGAATCCTACCTGTGGAGCCTTTAATGGAGAAGTACTCAAGTGGCTGAAGAGGCGCCCCTGCTAAGGGTGTAGGTCGTGTAAGCGGCGCGAGGGTTCAAATCCCTCCTTCTCCGCCATTTAAATTTTCATAATGGCCCGTTGGTCAAGCGGTTAAGACACCGCCCTTTCACGGCGGTAACACGGGTTCGAATCCCGTACGGGTCATCTTTCTAAAAAATTAAAATAAATAGTTGGTCCGGTAGTTCAGTTGGTTAGAATGCCTGCCTGTCACGCAGGAGGTCGCGGGTTCGAGTCCCGTCCGGACCGCCATTATAGTTGGGCCATAGCCAAGCGGTAAGGCATCGGGTTTTGATCCCGTGTACCCTAGGTTCGAATCCTAGTGGCCCAGCCATTTTTATTTTTAGAAGGAGTACATGCTAATACTATTCACGTTAATAGTATTTTTTTATTTCAAAAGCAGTATTTTATTTAGGAGCCATTAGCTCAGTCGGTAGAGCAACGAGCAAAGCTTCCACCGAATAAGCTTCGAGTAACCCCGAAGCATATACTTCAAAGCGAGGGCTTGCAGATGCAGGGGTCCGCCAAAATGAGAAGCACTAAATAAAGCAATACTCCATTTAACATAGGAGCCATTAGCTCAGTCGGTAGAGCATCTGACTTTTAATCAGAGGGTCGAAGGTTCGAATCCTTCATGGCTCACCATTTTATTTTTTGCGGATGTGGCGGAATTGGCAGACGCGCTGGAATCAGGCTCCAGTGTCCGTTAAGGACGTGGGGGTTCGACTCCCTTCATCCGCACCATTTATATTCTATGCGGTCATGGCGGAATGGCAGACGCGCCAGGTTGAGGGCCTGGTGGGTGAATAACCCGTGGAGGTTCAAATCCTCTTGACCGCATCATATGTATAAATCATTCATATCAAGGGTTTTAGACCTTTGATATTTTTTTATGCACTCATTTTATGGGCACTAAAATATATGTTGGGGAAGAGAAAGAATTCAAACAATAAAAAAACACTTCTTGAAAAATTAAGAAGTGTAGAATATGTTGATAAAATAATTATTTAGTTTTTTAGATAACTGTAAAACGTAAATGTTTTAGTATAAATCTAAATTTACTCATTGAACCGTAATAAAGGTTGGGTTGTACAGCGGAAAGAACCGCCAAAACCTCTGGAAATACGGTAATCAGTATACTCAACCGTTACCCCTTTTTTGGTTAATTGCTCACCAATGGATTGAAATTCCATGTCCGTTACGTATACATCTTCATTTATAGGTAAACCATTTGTTATTAATTTTTGCGCATCCTCCAAAGAAACAGATATTTTATCCCAATTTTTTAGAGTTTCCGGGATATCTTCGAGAAACGCTTCTTCGCAAACTATCATTAAACCATCTTTGACTAAGCTTAAAGCGCAGTCTAAATGCAATATCTTAGGATGAAGCGGTACTTCGGTAACCGTGTATCCGAAATTTGATAAGAAATTTCTTAACCAAACTATGCCTTCATGATTAGAGGCAAGTCCTGATGTACCAACGAAAATTTCTTTGTTTAGAACTAATACATCACCACCTTCAAGAAAAGGACCTTTCATATTAAAAAAATCACCTGATCGATCTGCTTGCGGTACTGACAGATAAAGGCACTTATTTTTTTCAGATTCTTGTTCCAGAATATGTCTTATAGGCATTACTTCTTTTTTTCTATGACCAAGTTTCATACTTCCCTCAATAATCATTTGTCCAATAACAAAGAAAGGGTCTCTTGCAAAGAAATTACTGTAGCCATCTTCCTTTCCTTCTACTTTTTCTTCTTTGGTAAGCAGTCTAGGACGTAAAATTTCAACTTTATATTTTTGAAGTATTTTCTCAAAATTTTCTTTTTCGACTTCCCACTTATTTTGTAAAGCTGGGAAAGCATCTGCAATATCTTTTCCTTCAGCACCTTCTAAAGCTTTTAACGAGTCTTCAGTCAGAAATTGCTCTGTTTCTTTATTGATTCTAGCTGGTAAAGAAAATTGTGATTGTGCTAAAACTACTCTTTTTAGCGGGGCAAATTCGCTCTCAACGAAAATCTGGTTACTTTTCATCTTAGTTATATTTCCTTTCTTGAATTATTTTTTTTCCTTTGCATTAGCATGAATACCGTTCCAAAAAACAGACCATATGGTGTTTAATCTATGTTCATAACCTTCATAAGGAGAACTCATCATATAGAAAAGCATACCGTCCAATAAAGTGGTAAATGAAGTCACTACTGCTTCTTCGTCTATTAAGTTATCCGTTTTATCATTTCTTAAGATAGAAAAAACAAGGTTTCGAATTGCTTGTTCTACTTCTTTGTTTTTAGCTGTTATAAGATCTTTGAAATTTTCCGGAGGGTAAATTCCATATCTTTTTAGAAAGAGACCTTTCTCATTCATATAATAGTATTTATTCAGCTCAACTAAAATATAATATAATTTTTTTTTCAATGGAAAATCCTTAATAACGTAGGATTGTTCTTTGATAAAACTTAAATAATCTTCAATCACAAAATTTACAATTTGTTCGAAAAGAGCTTGTTTACTTTCAAAATAAGCATAAATAGAAGGAGGTTTAATTTTTACATTTTTGGCTATATCTTTAAGAGATGTCTCCTCATAACCATAGGAGGAAAACAAGCCTAAACCTTGTTCTAATATCCTTTTTTTTGTTTCTTCCCCTTTTTTCAATGAATTTTTCACCTCATTTTGATAACGTTCATCAAGTTATTAATTTTAAGCTTACTATACAAAAAATAATTCCCGCAACTAAAACAAGCTTTTTCGCATTTTTTGGTTCTTTAAATAAAAACATTCCCAGTAAAACACTTCCTGATGCACCTATGCCTGTCCATATACCATAACCTATACTAATAGGTATTTCGATTAATGAAACGGAAAGAAAGAAAAAACTTAAACACATAAATAAAATAAAAAAGATGGTAGGTTTTAATTTTGAAAAACCTTCCGTTAATTTTAGATTAATAATACCTCCAACTTCAAAAACGCCAGCTAATATTAAAAATAACCAGTACATATTACACGCTACCTCCTGTATTTTCCTCTTCTTCGGGTTCGTCTGAAATTAGTTTAAGTCCAATAATACAGCTGATTAAAAGAACAACCAGCAAAATTTTAGTTAAACTCACTGAGTCTCCTAAAAGTGTCATCCCCACTAGAGCTGTGCCAAAAGCGCCTAAACCAGTGAATACTGCATACGCTGTTGAAACAGGCAGTATTTTTAATGTTTTAGCGAAGAACCACCAACTAAGAATTAATAATATAATTGTCGGGATAACAATTTCTATTCTAGTAAAACCTTCTGAAAAGCCAAGTCCAAGCGCCCAACCAACTTCAAAAATTCCACCAATAATTAAATACAACCAAGCCATAATAATCTCTCCTTTTTTGTATTGCAGCTAACTAACGGTCGTTAGATTTTAATGATAAAAAATTATATTATTTTTATATAAAAGGTATTACCATCTTTAAAACAACTCCTTTAACTATAAAACTAACTAACGTACGTTAGATTTTATACAATTTAAATGAACTTTGCAAGTACAATGTTTAAATTATTTTAAATAAAATAGGGGTTTGTTATAGTGATAAAAAATGAGTAGAGGGTATCGTGTGATGGACAAAATATTAGTAATGGCTGATACAGAGTCATTTACATCTAATCTATTTCAAAAAGCTGCACAATTATCAAAAGGGATGGAGACTCTTTTTGAGGTAATCCTCTTCAAGTAAATGAAGAAGAAAATTCTAACAAAGCAGAATTAGAATATACGATTTCTGAAATACATAAATTAAGTAAAAAGTTTGAAGCAAATCAAATTCATATAAAAAAAGTGAAAATAATCGTGATATATTTCTTAGCCTAAAAGCATTTATTAATAAACATACTTTCACTCAGTTAGAGTTACTATGCATATAGAAGATTCATACTGGAAAGTAATTATTTATGGACCTTTTAAAAATTTCTTAATCAGTAAAATGCCTTATATTAGATTTACATTTTTTTATCTTCGTAACAATTGAAACACTATAATTAATCTAATGAGCAAGGGAAATATGCATATTTACATAAAACGGAAAGTAACAACTCTTATTCATTAACTTTTGAAAGGAAATTGGAAGATGATATCAAGGGCGTATTTTTTAAGAAGGTAGCCACCGATTTTGACAGTGACACACTTATGAGTTGAACAGATGAATTAAAGCAATATAAAATCACTGTTGGCAAAGTAAGCGAAAATAAGAAGTATCCTAAGTTAAAAAGATGAAAATTAAAATCCGCATGATAATTATGTTTATTCAAAAAATATTTGGTTTTGTTTATTGTTGCCGTTTTGTTGACTAAATCAGTGTGAAGATAAGATAAATGAAGTAATGAGAATAAATTAAAGTACAGTATTAACGGTTTTGGTACATATGATACGGTCGAACGAGATGGAGGGTCTGGTGGGTGAATAACCCGTGGAGGTTTAAATCCTCTTGACCGCATCAATAGGTAAATTAAAAAATATCAAAGGTTTCAAACCTTTGATATTTTTTTGAACTCATTTTTCTATTTGAAATGGGTGCTTTTTTGTTAACTAATGCTTCCTTGTATTGAAACACATGTACCTTATAAGGGGGTTCTATTTGTTGTTTTTTTAAATGCAAATTAGCATTAGATTATTAAATTTTAAGTGAATGCAAAGGAAAAAATATCATTAAAATACTTCCAGCTGATTCATAAACTCTATAACATCGGAAGAAACCCAATAATCTTTGATTTTACCATTTTCAATCCGAAAGATGTCGGTTCCGTCAAAAGAAACAAGTGTTCCTTTCTCAGCTTTTGCTTCTACCATATTACCATTATAAGTACCTTTAAAATTCCAGCGGGCAGAGACATAATTCCTTTCTTCAATTGGCTGAATTACCAGCGACATTTGTACATTTTCAAAATAATATTTAGCAGATTCAACAACATCCATTAATGCTTTTACTCCTTTTGTACTGTTCGAATCTTTACCATCTGTTCTCGCTTGGTGAACTGTACAATTATCATCTGTAATATTATGAAGAATAGATATGTCTTTGTTCCAGGCATCCATCCAAGCTTGGTAGATTTCTTTTCCGTTCATATAAAAACTCCTCATTTTATAATAGAATTTTGATATCTACATTCAATTCTAATTATCCTTTAAGTGATGTGCAAGCTGCATAATGAATCCTTCTTTATTATGAATGTTTTCTTTAACTTTAAAAGAAGGAGGATTATTAAATTCCCAAAATATTATTGGATAGTAAGATATTTACAAAGTTATTTTTCCTCCTGATTATGCGGACTCCAACAGGAATCTCTATGCAGCTTTGAAATTAAATTACATAATGTTTGTAAAATTTGATACAACAATGCTGGCAGATTCGATCTTGAAATAATGCAACAAATGGGCTGTTTAATTGAAGTGATGTTTCAACCAGTTACTTTAATATTGCTTAAGATAAAAAGTTCAAAAGGAGTTTTTTAATGAATGTACTTAGGAATTTTCCCGATTTGAAAACAGATAGATTGATCTTGCGAAATATAGGTAAAGAGGATATTGAATTTATTTATCAGCTATTCAGTAACGAAAAAGTATGTGAATTTTTATATGATGAAGAATTATTTACGACCAAAAATGATGTGGCAGCATTCGTTGATTAGAATTCAGAGCCTGAAAGAAAAGATACAACCGGTGGGTATTGGTCACAAAAGATAACAAACATCAACGAATCGGCACGTGTGGTTATGACTGCTGGGATAGAACGAACAATATAGCTGAGATAGGGTATGACTTAGGGTATGAATACTGGGGACAGGGCTATATGAAAGAGACATTAATAAGTGCAATTGAAAGTGGTTTTAATAATATGGCATTAAATCGAATTACCGCATATGTTGCTTTAGGAAATATCAATTCTACTAGATTATTAGAAAGGCTCGGATTTAAGAATGAAGGTATTTATAGAGACAAGCATTTATTTAGAGGAAAATATTATGATCATTACTCCTTTTCCTTGTTAAAAAGTGACTGGTACCAACTTCGAAACTGATTTATTTTAAACCATCAGCTGTCTGGTACTTTCACGGAATAACATAAGAGAATATAATCAAATTTTATTGTAAAACGACATCTTTACAATTTTCAAAGGAAAAGAGGTTCTTAAATGACTCCCTTTCCCTTTGGAAATATCCAGGTAAAATGAAACTATTAAATGGTGTGATTAGGAAATATCTGTTATAAATTAATGAATCATAATGATTAAAAAAAGCTAACTCTTGATTACTTTTAACATTTGTCGAACAGCTCCAAGATGATATGCTGAATGGGCCAAAGAAGCCAATGCTTCTTTGGAAAGTGATTCATTCCATTCAATAGCATCGACCCTCTCCAAAAATGTTACGTATTCATGACGTAATCCTTCCTGAATTTGATTCCATCTTTTCTCATCAACTAAATTAATCTGCCAGCTTTCTCCCCAATTCATTTCTGGCTGCTTACCATCTTTTAAAATGATATTCGTTCCCCATAAATAAAAACGCGTATGATCAGCATGAGCAGCGATTGTTGAACCATTAACTGCAATGGAAGCTTCATTTGCGGATAACTGTTCCAGGGTCCCGAAGAATCCGCTGTTTGGCCGTGATTCAGTAAACATACTTCCTTCACCTGATGGTCCCTCGAATGTTTCCTTTACCATCGTCTTAATTGCATTTTTTAACACTTCAATCATCTTCATCCCTCCAATAAAATTTGTAATGCATACTCTGAATAGTTATTAGTATTAAACTCTTCATAAGATTATTAATTGCAGTCCGATTACAAAAGAATGCATTTTTATAAGCGTTTTCAGATGATTTTAGATTAAAATATGAAATTGATCTTGTTTGAATATAACCTTCTAAATAAATTTTGATAGTTATATTATAAAAAGATTGATTATAACTGTCAATACCATTTATAATGGTTATAAAAAGGGGTGCAGAAATTGTCTAAGATAAGCACAGATACAGGGAATTTTATCGGGGAACGTTTATGTTTAGATTTTGCCAATACTGTTAGCTGGCATAACAGCGATAACCCAAAGGAACGGTTAATAAATTATGGGAAATTAGTGGAGTGGAGTCGATATGCAGATATTTTAAGCAGTCCTCAACAAAAGAGATTACATGAAAAGGCAAATCATCATCCAGATCAAGCTGCAAAGGTTTTAGAAGAAGCTATCGAATTAAGGGAAGCTATTTTTCGTTTATTTAGATCAATTGCTGCTGGTTTAGAAACCAATCCACTTGATCGTGCTATTTTAAATACATATTTGACAAAGGCGTATAGTTTGGCAGAAATCGTTCCAAAAGAAAGTAAGTATGCTTTAAGCTTTCAAAAAGGAGAACACGAGCTTGATTATATGCTTTGGCCAATTATGCAGTCAGCAATAGATCTTTTACTTTCGGAAAAATTGGACAGGATAAAGCAGTGTGAAGGAGAACCGTGCGGATGGTTGTTTTTTGATTCAAGCCGAAACAAAAGTCGCCGTTGGTGTTCGATGGCAGATTGCGGGAATCGGGAAAAAGCGCGAAGGCATTACAAGAAGAAAAGCAATCTTAAATAAGAAATTATATTTTATTCAAAAGATACATCATTATTGCAGTGAAGCAGCAGGGGACAATTAATAGTGGATATAGTAAACAAAGGAGCTATTATCATCAAATGTATAACCGTGTATTTGACGATAGCTCCTTTTATTTGTACATTAAGATTTACACTAAGGCTTTTTCTTTTCTAACAGATTTAAGTGCGTTTGACCAAGCAACAACATCATCAATCATTTCACCAAATCTTGGTTTATGAACCTCCATTGGTTTGAAAGTTGCCATGTTTTCAAAGTCATTAAATAAGCTGAATGCACCTTGTGGTTCTACCGTTGCAATTTTTAAGTTTGATAAAGTAGTGCGTAGTGCAAGGGAAGCTGCGATACCTAGAGTGGAGCCGTAGCTTACGATGCCTGCTGCTTTATGATGCCACTCTGAACCTAAATAATCTAAATGATCTTTAAGACCTGACGGGAAATTTTTATTATATTCAGGCGTAACAAAAATAAAGCCATCAAACGAATCAATTTTTCTTGACCAGGTACTTTGCTCTTCTGTTGCATATTCTTTATTTGTCATAAGCGGCGGAATTGCTTCATTGAAGCGTCCAAGACCACTTTCTTTAATATCAACAATTTCGAATGTTGCATCCACATCTCTATTATCTGCAAAATCTTTGATCCATTCTGCAACCTGTAAATTAACACGTACGTCACGTGTGCTTCCTGTAATAATACCAATTCTAGTCATGTTGTAACCCTCCGTATAAATTTATATAAAATGAATCAAATAATAAGTTTGTATTAATTTGATTACTAGAGTTATAATAAACCTAAAGTTTCTTTTTGAGAAGAAGGCACTTTAAATAAACCTAGTTTCTTTTAGGAAACCAATTGATATAAAAGGATTTCACGCATATCTTTATAAAGGAGAAATTTAAAAATGGCGAATCTAACTGCCGGTGAAAATTGTGGAGAGCTTCAAGTTGCATTAGATATTATTGTTGGTAAATGGAAACCGATTATTTTATTTCATCTTATGGAAAATGAAAAATTACGTTTTAGCGAGCTGCAGCGGGCTATTCCGGAAATCACTAAAAAAATGTTAACCTCACAATTAAGAGAGTTAGAATATAATGACATTGTTCATCGTGAAGTCTACCAACAAGTGCCCCCAAAAGTAGAATATTCGATGACGGAATATGGACACGGGTTAACACCATTGCTAGTATCTATGAGGAGCTGGGGGACGGAGCATCTCAAGCATTTAAAGGAATTGCGTGGGGAAGATAAAGATAATGAGGAGCAGGAAGGAAAAGCAGGCTCAAACTAATTGTAATATTAGGGGAAATGATTTTCTATTTAAAAACATGTATTTAGCTTTGTTATTTAATACGTGCTCATTTCAATGGTGGAAAATAAGCGCTTTCTATATGAATATTCCTTCCTGCTCACAAGTTTTCACAATATAAATAGACTGATAAATACTGCTTCTGCTGTTAATTCAAGGATTAATAATCCCATAATATCAATGTCCAAAAAGTAAAAAAAGCCGTTGCCCTTAAGTCAGATATCATGAAAAGATTTCGAAGTATAACAACGATAACGATAACGGTAACAATTTCTCTTGATCTCGTTTTATAAAGAGGGGGAATCAAAATGTTAGATTTAATTATTCGGAATGGTGAAGTAGTATTAGCTGATGGTCCGAAAAAGATTGAAATTGGTATTAAAGACGGGAAAATTACTGTGATTGCCGAGGAAATTACTGAAGCATCTGCAGACATACTAGATGCTTCCGGACAGTATGTGCTGCCAGGTATGGTGGACACGCATGTTCATATTAGTGAGCCCGGGAGAACGGAATGGGAAGGGTTTGAAACCGGATCAAAGGCATTAGCTGCCGGGGGTACGACAAGCTATGTGGAAATGCCTTTAAATGCATTGCCAGCTACAACAAATAAAGCAGCACTTGATTTAAAGCTGGAAGCAGCTAAAACACAAAACTATGTTGATTATGCTTTCTATGGCGGGCTTGTACCAGGAAATATAGATGATCTGGAAGAATTGGATAAGGCTGGAGTTCTTGCATTTAAAGCATTTCTATCTAGTGTTGGCAGGGATATTCCGGGTGATTTTGAAAGCGTTGATGATTTCACCTTGTATAAAGGCATGAAAAAGCTGGCAGAATTAGATCAAATCCTTTGCCTTCATGCAGAAAATTCGGATATAACTTCGAAACTAGAGGCAGAATTCATCCGTGAAGGAAAGGTTTCTGCAATGGATTATCCGGATGCACGTCCAGTATTTACAGAGGTTGAGGCAGTACAGCGCGCATTATTATTTGCAAAAGAAACAGGATGCCGGCTTCATATCGTCCATATTAGTACCTCTGAAGCAGTACAGGAAATTTTAAAAGCTCGCGCAGAAGGTTTAGATGTAACCGTAGAATCATGTCCGCATTACTTTGCAATGTCTGCAGAGGATGTAGAAGAGATTGGCGCATATGCAAAATGTCAGCCGCCAATAAGAAAGAAAGCAGAGCATGACAAGTTATGGGAAGAATTATTAAATGGCAATATTGATTGGTTAACATCTGATCATTCACCGTGTACACAGAACTTAAAAACAGAGGCCAATAATTTTTTTGAAGCATGGGGCGGTATCAGCGGAGCGCAGAATAATGTTGACTTAATGTTCGATCTTGCAGTAAAGCAGCGCGGACTTCCTATTGAAAGATTTGTCGAACTCATCGCAACAACCCCTGCTAAGCGTTTCAATTTAACAAACAAAGGTGAAATTGCAATTGCAAAGGATGCGGATATCATTTTCTTGGATCCGGATGAGTCTTATACTGTAACAAGAGAAAATTTATACTATAAGAACAAGCACAGCGCCTATGAAGGAAGAAAAATCGGCTGCCGTGTAACCAAAACAATCTTACGGGGAAATGTTGTATTTGACCTTGAAAAGGGTATTATTGGTGAACCAAAAGGTGAACTATTGACAAAATAATAGCCATTTTAATTGTTGAGTATTACTTTCTCATAGAACAAAAGATTGATGTGGAAGAGCTGTATAAGAAGGATGGACAATTCTCTGAAACAAACAAGGCTGCAATTATTGCTCTGGTTTTAGCTGCAGGATTAGCATTTATTCAAGTAGATCTGGCCTGGATTATTGGGTTTGTAGCTGCTGTTATCTATGAGAAAAATAATAACTAAATTACTAATATCAAGATAAAGAGAACCCTATAAAACAAAACGGACAGGTTTGTTTTATAGGGCTTTTAACTGTATATTATCGTTTTTTGCCAATTAATATTTCTAAATCAACGGTTATTTGAGTTGTATCTTCATCCAAGAAGGATTTAACCTGTTCCTTTGGCGCCTCCCACGATAAGGGAGTCATTTCAACCAGCGATTGAATGGATAGTTTATCAAGAAGAAGAGTATAACTTATCCTTGAATTATCCACCATTTGAAAATTTTCATTAAATCTTACAACAGTATCTGTATTAGAATAGGATTGTTTTTCAGGCTGATTGAAAATAATTTCTCTTAGTTCTTTTAAGTAGCTGGTTTGCGGAACAACTTTTATTAATAAACCATCCGCTTTTAGGACTCTGTTAAATTCATTATAATTTGATGGTGACAAGATGTTCAGAATAACATCGAATTGCTCATTCATAAAAGGTGTATTCGCAAGATCACCAACAGTCCAAATCTTATTGGCATAGCTTTTAGAAGCCTCCAGAATCCCTTCTTTAGAAATATCAATCCCTACTCCTGTTACTGTTTTTTGATATTTAGAACGAATACTCTCGCAAATGTTAAAGAGATGCGAACCCTCACCGCATCCCGTATCAATTAACGAAAGACTTTCCCTTTCAATCGCAGCATGCTTATATATCATTTCAGCAATTGCTTGAATTAACGGTTCGAAAAAGCCGGCCTCTGTAATCAGTTTCCGCCGTGCCTGGAAAAGACTCCTGTTGTACATACTTTTCACCGGATGGGACATCAGGTTGATATATCCTTGTTTTGAAAAGTCAAAGGTATGATTATTTGAGCAGATTAAATTTTTCAGCTCGAAAACCCTCATCGATGAGTTACAGACAGGGCATTTAAAAATAGCTTCAGAATGGCTTGCATATTCTGCAGCCAATGTTCTTTTATTCATTTAGCCACCTCATTCTTTATTTAGACAGAAAAAAGACATAGACAAATAAACCCTTATCATACATGCAAAAAAAATATGAACTGGGTTTGGAAATAATCTACATCTAGTTATTAGCTATAAAGAAGAGGTTGAAAATACATAAAAAAACTCCTTTAAATTTAAATGAATTATAGAAATCTAATTCATGAATATATTAGCATAACTGGGCTTTTGATTCAAAAGGAAATAATCGTATAAATTTAAATTTTCTGTTATTATTGATAGATAAGCGTACCTTAAATTGTAAAATAATAAACAAGCTAGAATGAATTATTCTGTATTTGGAGGAGGTCGAAGTGAACTTGCGATTTTTATTTATCGTTTTGATATCATTTCCTTCGTTTTTGTATTAATAGGATGTCAACCAAAGAAGGAAATGCTGATGATTGAGACATACGATATAAATGCAATTTCTATTTCGGAATCAACTAGTTTTGGTAAATTTAATAATGATTTTTTTACAACTGAAGAAACCACACAGGAATTAAGAAAGGCTTTAAATCTCTAGGGTAAAAAAGAAGGAGGATACAGATGGAAGGAAAGACTATCTTAATAACAGGAGCTAATTCAGGTATTGGATTTGCAACAGCGCGCATTTTAGCTGAACAAGGCTGTCATATTATTTTAGTGTGCAGGAATGAGAAAAGAGGCGAAGAAGCACGTCAATATATAATGGATGCTACTGGCAACAGGGAAATGGACTTGCTGGTTGCTGATCTGTCCTCACAGCAGGATATCAGAAGGCTGGCAGAGCAGGTTAAGCAGCATTATTCAAAAATAGATGTTCTTATAAACAATGCGGGCGGTGTATTTGGTCAGTATCAAGTCAGTGAGGACGGTTTTGAGATGACCTTTGCCGTCAATTATCTGGCTCCGTTTTTATTAAGTCATCTGCTGCTTGATAAATTAAAGGCATCCGGGTCAGGAAGAATCATTAATATTGCGTCCGTCATGCAGGATAAAAAGTTTAATCCGGATGATGTAATAAACCAGACTTCTTCCAGCTATTCAGGAATGCAGGCGTATAAAACTGCAAAAACAGCCATTCTTATGATGACGTATTATATGGGGAAAAGATTGGCAGAGAGTGGTATAACTGTTAATGCACTGCATCCGGGATTTATATATACACCGCAGGCAACACGAATGTCGCCAAAATTATTTAGACCATTAATGAAGTTATTCTCAAAAGATCCTGAGCAGGGCGCAACTTGTCCGGTTTATTTAGCTGTATCCAGTGAGATAGAGGGTGTTACTGGAGAATTTTTTAAAGATAATAAGACAGAGCAGACATCACCCATTTCGTATAATGAAGAGCTTCAAAAGACTTTATATACCAAAAGTATGCAGTGGACAGGCTTGAAGACAGATGATTTCACAGAATACGAATTGATACGATAAGAATTTATGCAAAGCTCCGTTTTGACGGAAGATTTACTAACTTAACTATATGATTAAGAAAATATCAATAGCAGGGAGGCAAGCAAATGGTAAAGAAGGATTTGAATTATTATCAGACGTTTATAACCGTAGCCCCGGATAGCACGGCAACAGCCGGACAGATTCCTGCAGCCCGTGGTAAGAAGCCGACGAAAGTGCAAATTGAATATGAACTGTTATCCGCTAATCCTTATACCTATAGCCAAAGTGAGCTGCTCTTTGAGGTACATGTAAGGCATAAAGAGATTTCAAAAGAAAATCTAGCTGCGGAAGAAGAGGTTTTTTTTGCAAAATCCCAAGCTTGTTTACGAAGTTCTACCTTGCCGAAGAAGCTGGGCTGGGGAATTCATTTTAACAAAGAAGGAAAAATTGCGCTTTACGGTATCGGGACACCTGAGTATAAGCAGTTTTCTGAGAATGAGAGTGGAGAGTTAAAAGTATTCCCAGCCATGCGAAGCAGCAGGAAAAAATAATGGACGATCATAGAGAAAGATGAGGAAATATCCCACAAAATGTTTACTTATTAATCGTAAAAAAACAGCTATATCAAGGTTCCTTAGCTCTTGATATTTTTATGTATTTATTTATTTATTTATTATGATTTTTTGCATTGATAAAAAACATCGTTCCAGCTAAGAAAATAAATAAAGAGATAAAAATTGCTATACTGGAATACTTATTATCAAATATTGTACTATCGATTAAATGAACTAACATTATCAATACAAGTGATGCATATAAACCATTCACATATTTCATTTATTTGAGACCTCCTTTGTCTTCATCAGTGGATGGAGAGGTTATAGGCGTGCTTTTCTTGTGAAAGAATATTTAAGTCGAGTTAATTTTATATTTCAAATTCTAACATAGCTGTTTTTATATAACAAAAGTCTGGGCCAGACTATTCGAAATATTGTTAAATACTGAATGGTAATAGTAATTTATGTTGCAGTGATCCAATGACGATTCAAAAGAATCTTTATAAAAGGAGCGGGAGATACTGTGGAAATAAAAGATCCTTCTTTTAACTATGATGAGCATGGACAAAAATATTCGGGTTATAGACAAACAGACCGAAGAATTGCAAAATATGTTTATGAAGCCCTTGGCTCAGCAAAAACGGTATTGAATGTAGGTGCAGGGGCAGGATCATATGAGCCTGAAGACAAGTATGTTATAGCGGTAGAACCATCGGGTGTTATGCGGTCTCAACGTCAAAAGGCACAAAAGGTTCCTGCTATCAATGCCACCGCAGATTCTTTGCCATTTGATGATAATTCCTTTGATGCCGCTATGGCAATGGTAACAGTTCATCATTGGCCAGATATACGTAAAGGATTGCAAGAGTTAAAGCGAGTTACAAGAGAGAAAATCTTAATTATGACCTTTGACCCGAAAGCCCTGGATAATTTTTGGAATGCATATTATTTCCCAGAGCTGATTGAAGTAGAAAAAGCACGTTATCCCACGATGGATTTCATTACAGAAGCGCTTGGGGTAGAATGTACCATTCAATCTGTTCCAATTCCTTTTGACTGTGCAGATGGATTTCAAGAGGCATTTTACGGGAGGCCTGAAGCCTTTTTAGAAAAAGAAATCCGGCTGTCGCAGTCAGCATGGGGATTTTTACCTGAAGGAATGGAAGACAAGTTAGTAAAAAGACTCGAGCGTGATCTTAAATCAGGTGAATGGGATAAGAAATTTGGAGAGTTTAGAACAAAACCTGCTTTTACTTGTGCACTTCGACTAATAACAGCTGTGCTGCGATAAAAATAAAATATATGCTGATTTATAAGAAAAAATCCCCTGTAATCACTTTTTATATGAGAAGAAATGAGATTATAAGCCCTGTTTTTTATTTTAAATGTCAAATAAACAAAGGTGTAAATAAATGAACTATGAATACACGCAAATAATTCATGACTTATTATTGAAGTATGCAGACAGTAATGAGGCTGTAAAAATGAAAAGATATATGCGTAACCAATATGAGTTTTACGGTCTTAGAGCTCCGCAAAGAAAAGAATTAGTAAGGTCATTAATTAAAAAGCAAGGCACTCCGCAAGAAGAACATTTTCGAGAAATCATTCAGGAGCTCTGGGAATTCCCGGAAAGAGATTACCAAAGTATCGCCTTAGAATTGCTGGATCGAAAAATAAAACATTTCAAAGAGAAAGACATTGAACTATTGGAGTATCTCGTCATCAATAAATCCTGGTGGGATACAGTAGATTGGATTGCAACGAAACATGTTGGGCATTATTTTATGCAACATCCGCAGAATAAAAAAGCTGTCACTGGTAAATGGATAGATTCGGAAAATATATGGCTGCAAAGAACAGCAATTTTATTTCAATTAAAATATAAAAAACTGACAGATGAGGATCTTCTGTTTAGATATATCAATCAATGTCTGGGATCAGAGGAGTTTTTCATTAATAAGGCTATTGGATGGGCGCTGAGAGAATATTCCAAAACAAATCCACAGTCTGTACTTGAGTTTGTTGATAAAACACCATTGTCTAGGCTCAGTAAAACAGAAGCATTGAAAGCTATTAAGAAAAATAAAGGAAATGAAGAGAAAAATAGTAAGGGGGGATGAAAATGCTTAATATAATAAAGTCATATGTTTATTTGTTTCTAGGCGTTATTGCAGGAGTTATGATTGTAAGCGTGCTCCGTAACGGAGAAATAAATTGGGGACTAATTGGCGCGATAACCGCTTTATCTGTTTTAGGATTCTTTGCTTTTTTATTTATACGGAAAGGAATCGAAGGAGAGAAATCATGAAGCAATAGAAAAAAGTTGAAGAATGCTTTGTTTTATGGACATGTAAGGTCCTTCGCATAGACAGATTTTAAATTTTTTTAGAAAATCATCAACACCATCGGATGGCATTCCTTTAGTGTTGATGATTTTCTTGCTTCATAATAGCTATAAGTTTTGAGTTAATTGTGTTGTATTAATGGTTGATATAAATCTAATTGATTCCCATACAAATCCTCGAACCCAACTCCTATACCTCCAGGAACAGTTTTTGGTTCTCCGTGAAACCTAACTCCTCGAGCTTTCATTTCTCGGTAATCTTTTTCAATATCATCTGATTCAAACATTACCAGAATGTGATTTGCAGATTGCTTGCCGATTAATGCAATACTTTCTGGAGTGTCGGCTGTCACCAATTCCAATTTGGTTTCATTATTCTTAGAAGGAGATACAGTAAGGTAGTTCCACCCGGGTGAAAACTCCATATCATCACAAATTACAAAGCCTAGTTTGTCTGTATAAAATGCTTTGGCTTCTTCTTGATCTTTCACAAAAATGCTGATCTGTGCTGCTTTCGTAAACATAAGATTCTCCTTTCGTATTATTTCATCTTGTAAATACGATAATAGCATCACTTCATAGCTGATGTTTCTTTTCCATTGCTGTTTTTTTAAGATGCTAACATGCCATAAGGAAATGGAAAGTTCGAAATGTTGATTATAAGTTGCTGATTAACAAACAGTGCAATTGAGTTTACATAAATTAGTTCTAACAAAATGATAAAATAACTGTTATCTGAAGAAATTCAACATTTATCATCAACATATATCGATTCGATGTTTAAACCATTTATTGCAATCGTTTAGCACAACTCAATAGAAGAACAGCCAGATACTGCATAAAAATTTTTTAGTAGTATTAAACTATCCTGACCACATCTCCCGCTACTTATTTTGTTCATGAAGCCATAATGCAACCTGTAAAATGAGGCTATCATTAAATATCTTTGGATTATATCCTGTTTCATTTGCTATATTATTTATCCGGTAAAGCAGTGTATTTCGATGTAGAAATAGAGCGTCGGCAGTCTTTTGGATATTTAAATCATTTGCAAAAAATGCTTTTAACGTTATTGCCTGCGTTTCGTCTAAACGTTTTAAAATCCGCTTAGAAAATCTTTCTCTCAGCGTTTGGTCAAGCTGGTAAAGTAATGCTCTTACTTCTATTTGGCTGAATGAAATAATTTCAATTGTCGGTTCGCTTATTTTTAAGGCGAGCTCACAATCAAAGTAAGCCTGGTAAAATTGGTGTAATTCATGGAAGGCTAAGCTGTAGGCTATTCTAAATTTGATCCGCTTTTTATGGAATAACTCATGCAGCAACTCTACTTTTCGCAATGCCTCGGTTTCTTCAATTTCTGACGCAGCAATAAATAGCTGATTAAGGTTTATAAATCCAGCTATGACATAACGGTTACCAAATAAATTCTCTATTTTTTGAATGAACTCTTGTTTTTGGATGGCGAGGTTATCTATTTGAATGACAAATACCATGAATGGAGGTTCTAACTTCATTTTAAGCATATCAAGTCCTTGCTGGATTGTTTTATAAGATGAGCTCCTTTTTAACAGCTGATCAATAATCATCTCTTTTGTACGTTGCTTCCATTCAAGCTGAGAAGTAATAAATTCCTGATCAATCATCAGCTCTGTAGTCATCTTTACCAGCTCCCCGATATCTTCCATATCATCGGGGTCGCCGGTAACCCCGATGACTCCAATGATATTCTCACGAAAGACGATGGGGAGATTAATTCCAGGTTCTGAACCTTTCCATGCTTCCCCCTGATCAGGATAAATAGTGAGTGTTTCTCCGCTTTTTAACACTTCTACGGCTCCCTCATGAACGGTGTGTAATCTTGATTCATCCCGAGTGGCAATAATCTCTCCTCTAATGTCCATAATATTGACATTTCTATTTAAGCGTAAAGAAGTTTCTCTGACGATTACATTGGCAATTTCCTTTGTTAACATATCCATGTTTTATTCTCCTTTAGCTGTATCATACAAAAATGAGCATAATATTTCCTCTTTTTTTGTATGATATAGCTATATACAAATTAAGTCAAGATTCGTATAATTTAAATTACATATTAATGAAAACGCTTACCAAGGGAAGTGATTTAATGAAAATTATCGTCGCTCCAGACTCATTTAAAGGAAGCTTAAGTGCAGTCGAAGCAGCTAATGCCATAGATAAGGGTATCAAAAATGCTTTTCCAGAAGCAGAAACAGTGTTGATTCCCGTAGCTGATGGCGGAGAAGGGACATTAGAAACACTTGTGGCTGCTACAAAGGGAGAGATAAGGAATGTGGTTGTCATTGACCCATTAGGGAATAAAGTTGAGGCCGGATACGGTGTTTTAGGAGATAAGAAAACATGTGTCATTGAAATGGCAGCAGCTTCAGGGCTTACTCTGATTTCTAATGAAGAGCTTTCACCTTTAGAAGCAACAACTTACGGGACAGGACAGTTAATTAAGCAGGCTCTCGATGATGGTTTTACTTCTTTTGTAGTTGGATTAGGCGGTTCCGCTACGAATGATGGAGGAGCCGGTATGCTCCAAGCGTTGGGATTAAAAATTTCAGATGCAGATGGAAATGAAATCGGATATGGAGGGGGTTCTTTAGACAAAATTGCTTCGATAGACACAAATTCATTTGATTCAAGAATTAAAGGTTGTAAATTTTTAATTGCCTCTGATGTAGAAAATCCATTAATTGGCTCAAACGGAGCCTCTCATATTTTCGGACCACAGAAGGGGGCAACTCCAGAAATAATAGCACAACTTGATCAAAATCTAGCACATTGGGCCAATCAAGTTGCGAAGGTCACAGGAATCAGGATGCACGATATGCCAGGTGCAGGAGCTGCGGGCGGTATTGGGGGAGCTTTCCAAGCTTTCTTTCCTTGTGAAGTAGAAAGGGGAATAGACGTTGTTCTGGAGTATAGTAACATAAATAAATTTTTAACAGGAACAGATTTAGTCATTACCGGTGAAGGGAGAGTGGATGAGCAAACTGCTTCAGGTAAAACGCCGATGGGAGTTGCGCAAATAGCAAAGATGCAAGGAATTCCAACAGTTATTATGGCAGGGTCAGTAAGTGAAGATGCAGCCGTACTTCATGATTTTGGTGTTGTAAGCATCCACAGCATTATTAATAAACCAATGACTTTGGAAGAAGCTGTAAGAAATGCAGCTGTGCTCTTGGAATGGAGTGCTGAACAAGTTGTACGCTCTTATTTTCATTCTATTAATTATATAAAAGGGGGAGCGATTTATGAAAATTAAGGATACGATTGAAAAAGTACCTGGAGGGTTAATGGTAGTCCCGCTTCTGCTCGGAGCTTCTTTAAACACAATTGACCAAATGCATATTCCGGCAGTGATGAGAGTTCTTGAATTTCTTGGTGCACCGCAAACGGAAGAAGGATACTATGAGTTTTTAAGAATTGGCGGATTTTCACAAGAATTATTTAAAGATAGTGCACTCGTACTGATAGCTTTATTCCTGTTCTGCGTTGGAAGCCAGATGAACCTGAAAGTTGGCGGAAAAGCATTGAAGAAGGGTGTACTACTGACTGGTTCTAAATACGGAGCAGGAGTAGCTGTCGGAATGGCTTTTGGAATCTTCTTTGATCCGATTACCGGATTATTTGGACTGTCAACTCTTGCGCTAATTGCTGGAATGACAAATAGTAATAGCGGAATGTATGCTGCTTTGACTGGAAAATTTGGAAATAGATCGGATGTTGGAGGCCTTTCTATTCTAGCTATCAATGATGGACCGTTCCTGACATTAGTTGCACTAGGCGTATTAGGAACAGCTTTCCCGATGATTTCATTTATTGCTGTTTTACTTCCGATTGGAATTGGAATGCTTTTAGGAAATTTGGATCCAAAGATCAGAGAATTTCTTAAGCCGGGTGAGTCTGTTACTATTCCATTTTTCGCATTTGCGCTGGGGGCAGGCATGAATTTAGCAAACTTCTTTAACCCTGCTGTACTTACAGGCGGCTTAACACTAGCTGTTCTGACATTTGTTTGTTCAGCTGGTACTGGTATCCTTGTGTTTAAATTATTTAAAGAAAAAAGTTATATTGCACCAATTTCAGAAGCTTCTACAGCTGGCAATGCTGCTGCCACACCTGCAGCTGTGGCAGCAGCAGCGTCTGTAGCCGTTGGAGCTGGAGCGATGACACAAGCAGAATTTGAAGCGATCCAGAGCATCGTACCAATTGCAACTGCACAGATTTCTATATCAACAATTACGACTTCGCTGCTTTGTCCTTTAGGTGTTATTATGATGGATAAGTATCAAAGAAGAAAAGGGATTGATGGTACAAGGGAAGATTTGGGGTTAATAAGGAATGAAAATGAAACAAAACATGCGGTAAACGACTGATATTTTAGGGATGTGTTTTGTTTTACCTACAGCTTTCTTTTAAATTTCAAGAACCTGCAGGATTCAAGCTATTAAATGAAATGAGGTTTTTACATGAAAACAGATCTATTATATGGAAAGAATGGAATTTCATTAGATTTACCTGAAGACGCTTTGCTTATTGAACCAACCAATTTGCCAAAATTAGAAAATGATAAAGAAGCAATCAGACAGGCTCTGCGAAATCCAATTGGAAGCGAGTCTTTGAAAGAATCTGTAAAGTCAACAGATACAGTAGCCATTGTTATTAGCGATATTACAAGACCAACACCAAATCATATCCTTGTCCCATTACTAATTGAAGAATTAAATCACGTTCCGCTGGAAAACTTTGTTATTATTAACGGGACTGGAACACATCGTGACCAGACAAAAGAGGAATTTGTACAAATGCTAGGAAGCTGGGTTGTAGATAATATACGGATTATAAACAACCAATGTCATGATAAAAATACACTTGTTAACCTTGGCAAAAGTAAATTTGGCTGTGATGTCTATCTGAATAAAGACTACGTGGAGTCTGATTTTAGAATTGTTACCGGCTTTATTGAACCACACTTTTTTGCAGGATTTTCTGGCGGACCAAAAGGAATTATGCCAGGAATAGCGGGAATTGAAACAATTATGACATTCCACAATGCAAGAATGATAGGAGACCCTCTCTCCACATGGGGGAATATGGAGAATAACCCTGTTCAAGATATGACTAGGGAAATTAATGCGATGTGTAAACCTGACTTTATGCTAAATGTTACATTAAACCGGGAAAAAGAAATTACTAATGTATTTGCGGGTGAACTGTATCAAGCACACGATGAAGGTTGCGCTTATGCAAAAGACCATGCCATGTTCCGATGTGATAAGCGGTTTGATGTTGTTATTACATCAAATTCCGGTTATCCGTTAGATCAGAACTTGTATCAAGCTGTAAAAGGAATGAGTGCTGCGCATAAAATTGTAAAAGAAGGCGGAGCGATTATTGTGGCATCAGAGTGTTCTGATGGTCTGCCTGATCATGGGAACTATGCGAAAATTTTTGATATGGCCAGGAGTCCGCAAGATTTGCTGGACATGATTAATAATCCAGAATTTAAAATGTTTGACCAGTGGCAGGTGCAAAAGCAGGCAGTGATTCAGGTTTGGGCAGATGTCTATGTCTATTCAACGTTATCCGATGAACAAATAACCAATACAATGCTAAAGCCAACTCATGATATTGAACAGACATTAGAAGAATTAAAGGAAAAGCATGAGGAGTCTATGACAGTCGCTGTTCTTCCACTTGGCCCGCTGACAATTCCTTATGTTGAAGAGAAAGTAAATTCCTAAGCTGAGAAGTTGTATATTGATAATAGAATTGAATCTGTTTGACAACTAAACGAAACAAAAGGTAAGATTTTTATTATAAGTATCTATATTTCGATTTGTATAAATTTTGTAAAAATAAAACGAATACCCCCTATCTAGTCAGGGGAAATGAGGTGAGTAAAATGATGGAAATCTGTGATAAAAATCGTCATTTAGGTAACACATTGAGAGAAATGGGCCGTGTAATGGTTGCGTTTTCAGGAGGTGTAGACAGTGCTGTCGTTTTGAAAAGAGCTCAGCAAGAGCTGGGAGATAACGTCTTAGCAGTTGTGGTGGCATCAGAAATGTTCCGTGAATCCGAATTTAAAGCAGCTGTTCAATTGGCTGAAGATTTAGGTGTGAAAGTATATCAAACAGAAATAAAGGAATTGGACAGCCCACAAATTACAGCAAATAATCCAGATAGCTGGTATTACAGTAAAAAAATGCTCTACATGCATCTTAATCAGCTGGCCCAAGAATTAGGTTATCCATATGTTTTAGACGGAATGATTATGGATGATGAGGAAGATTTCCGTCCAGGATTGAAAGCGAGAACGGAAGAAGGAATTCGTAGTGTACTTCAGGAAGCGAATATTTATAAATCGGAAGTCCGTGAACTTGCCAAAAAACTCAATCTTCCTGTGTGGAACAAATTAGCTTCTTGCAGTTTAGCATCCAGATTCCCATATGGAACAAAATTAGATAGGAAAAAAGTGAATCAAGTTAATCAGTCAGAACTTTATTTAAAGCGTATCGGATTTGAAGAAGTTCGCGTACGTTATCATGATAACGTGGCACGTATTGAAGTAACAGCGGATAAAATTGTGGAATTACTGGAAAAACGCATGGAAATTCAGCATAAACTGGAATCTCTTGGCTTTGACTATGTGTCTGTGGATTTACGTGGTTATCGTACAGGCAGCATGAATAAAGTATTACCGGAAGCTGCTGCAGAACAAAAACACGTTGCCAACGCATAAAATAAAAATACTTGTTCTTTACGTGAAAAAGCAGTTGAAGCAACTGCTTTTTCACGTAAAATAGAAAGTCAGAAATTACATAAAAAGGAGTTTTGTTATGAAAATTTTATATTTAGATTGTTTTTCTGGAATCAGCGGGGATATGACAATAGGAGCACTGCTTGATGCTGGCGGAGATTTTTCTCATTTGCAGAAGGAATTACAGAAACTGCCTTTGCAGGATGAGTATGAATTGAAAGTACATAAAATAGTGAAGAACGGTATTACGAGCACGAAATTTGATGTTATATTGAAAAATGGAGAGCATGTGCATTCTCGACATGGTCATAGTAAACATACTCACAAGCATTCCCACGATCACGATCATAAACATCACCACCATGATGAAGATGATCATCATGGACATACCCACCATCATCGTTCATATCGGGATATTGTAAAAATGATTCAGGAAGCAGATCTATCAGAAAAAGTAAAATCTATAGCATTAAGTATCTTTAAAAAAATTGGTGAAGCGGAAGGTTGTATCCATGGTGTACCGTTGGAGGATGTTCATTTTCATGAAGTTGGAGCAGTCGATTCAATAATAGACATTGTTGGAACTGCTATTTTAATAGAAGAGCTTGATATTGATTATATTAAATCAGCACCTGTCCCCACGGGATCCGGAAAAATCCACATTGACCATGGGATTTACCCTGTCCCTGCACCAGCTACTTTAGAAATTCTACGCGGGGTGCCCATTGCGCAAAGTGACTTGAAAGCCGAGTTGACAACGCCGACTGGAGCAGCATTTGCTGCTGTATTAGCAAATGAATTTTGTGATCTTCCTTCCATGAAAGTGATGAAGGTAGGCTATGGTGCCGGAACAAAAACATTCCCGGACCATCCAAATGTACTTCGGATTATTCTGGGTGAACAAGCATAAGCGATTAAAAAAGTTTGAGAGAGTAGGACATCACATGGAGGAAATTTTAAAGGAAGTTCAAAATGGAACATTAAGCATAGATAACGCAAAGAAAAGATTGGCAACATATGAAGATCTGGGTTTTGCAAAAGTTGATCATCATAGGAAAAAGCGTCAAGGCTTTCCGGAAGTGATTTACGGAGAAGGAAAAACAATAGAACAAATCACTGCCATTCTCCGAGCAATAAAAGCAAAACAAAATGATGTTTTAATTACAAGAGTTTCTCAGGACAAGGCAGAAGTAATATTAGAAAGTCATCCTGAACTAACTTATCACGATATAGCGCAGATTCTTTCATGGAAAGCAAAAGAGAAGAAAGAAAATAAAGAAGGCTTTATTGCCATTATTTGTGCAGGGACATCTGATTTGAGGATTGCGGAGGAAGCAGCGATTACAGCTGAGGTATTGGGAAGCAATGTGCGCCGATTTTATGATGTTGGTGTAGCCGGAATTCATCGTTTATTAGACCAGGCGCAGATGATTCAGGAAGCAACGGCTTCAGTAGTTGTTGCAGGGATGGAGGGAGCACTTCCGAGTGTTGTTGGCGGCCTTGTTTCTCATCCGGTCATAGCAGTACCGACAAGTGTCGGCTATGGTGCGAATTTTCAAGGCTTGTCTGCACTGCTGACAATGCTGAACTCCTGTGCGAGCGGTATCAGTGTGGTTAATATTGATAATGGCTTTGGCGGTGCATATAATGCTGTACTAATTGATCGGCTGGCTCAAGGGAAGGAAAAGTAGCATTAGTTAATTAAGAAGGGAGTTTTCTGCTTGACATCAAAACATCCTCCAAACCATGAACATATTGATGATAATATGATGAAAATGGAAGTGAATCTGGATGATATAACGGGAGAGTGGCTTGGGTTTGTAATGGACCGTTTATTTGAAGCCGGGGCAAATGATGTCTTTTATACGCCCATTTATATGAAAAAAAATCGACCGGGTATATTATTGCAATTACTCTGTTCTAGTCAAGCTTTATCTAAAATAAAGGGTATCTTGTTACAAGAAACGACAACGCTTGGAATCCGCTACTATCCAATAACCGTTCATCGGATGGAACGAAGATTTATTAAAGTAGAGACGGAGTGGGGCCCTGTTACGGTAAAACAAGGAATCTCCAAAGGAGAGATTTTCCAAAGTTCACCAGAGTACGATGACTGTAAGAATATAGCTGAAAAACATCATATCCCATTAAAACAGGTGTATGAATCCGTTTGGAAGCAATTATAGAAATTTATCCAGGCTTTTTAACTTTGAAATAGTTTAAAGGATGTATGCTTTTATCTAAAAGTGGCAGCTCATAAGGCGTAATAAATTTTTAAGTAATTATGCTGGAGTTTTATGAGATAGTAAAGAAATGGAGACGTTAATAAGAAATGTCTGTAAAATATAGTATTAAACAGGTAGAAACAAAGGAAGCTGCACAAGTAGCAGAATTTATGAAATCCATTCGAAAAGAATTGTTTCCAATGTTGAACCATAATCAATTACCGGCGGATTTGGTTCATGTTCATACATATTATTTGGGTAGAAATGATTCTGCGTTATTTGCCACTATAAGTGAAGAAGGAGAGGTACTTGGAACCATAGGGTATTTACCCTACGATAATCGGTTTGAGTATTTGCAGGATTATTATGCGCAAATACAAACGACAGAATTGGTAAGATGCTATATAGATCCCGGATATAGACGTTTAGGAATTGGCTCCGCTTTATATAAAACTGCTTTAAAATCTATTTGTGCAGCTGGTTATGAGAAGATTTACCTGCACACCCATCCATTTCTTCCAGGCGGGGTCCCATTCTGGAAAGCGCTGGGTTTTGAAGAAAAGCTGGCTGAACCGGATCCGATTTGGAAGACCTTACATATGGATAAGAAGCTGTAAAGACGGTTCAGTGTCAGATACTTCATTAGGTATAACACCAAGAGAATTAGGAGAACTCGAATGAGAAAATTTAGTATAGTACTGCTTGCAATATTGTTTTGTCTTTTACTGGTAAGCTGTAGTAATCAGGATAATGCAGAAATAGCTAAAGAGGAAATTGTATATGCCAGCTCTAAAGATATTCGTGATATTAATCCGCATTTATATAGTGGAGAAATGGCAGCCCAAAATATGGTATTTGAATCATTGGTTATTAATACGGAAGATGAGGTGGAGCCTTGGCTGGCGGAGAGCTGGGAAATTTCAGATGATGGTATGGAATATATATTTCATTTAAGAGAGGATGTTACCTTTACAGATGGAGAAAAGTTCAATGCTGAAGCAGTAAAACAAAACATGGATGCAATTCTGGATAATGAAGAACGGCATGCCTGGCTTGATTTAGTCAATTTAATAGAAGAGAATATAGTTGTTGATGAATATACCTATAAACTGGTCCTGAAGCATCCGTATTACCCAACATTAACTGAATTAGGACTTACACGTCCATTTCGTTTCTTGTCTCCAAATGATTTTGTGGATGCAACAACAAGAGATGGAGTTGATGGTTATTCAGGAACCGGGCCCTGGATTCTAACAGAGCATAATGAGAATCAGGAAGCAGTATTTACTGCAAATGTAGAGTATTGGGGAGAACAGCCGGAAGTTGACAATGTAAGGTGGAAAGTGATGCCTGACCATCAGACCATCCTGCTTGCACTTGAAAAAGGGGAAATTGATCTGATTTTTGGTTCTGATGGAGATATGATCGATCTTGACTCATTTTCAGCTTTGGAGGAGCAAGGGAAATATATAACGGAAATGAGTGAACCAATTGCTTCAAGGGCTATTTTATTGAACTCCAATCGTCCAATTACGAAGAATGTTGATGTGAGAGAAGCTTTGCAATATGCGATTGATAAACAATCGATTGCTGATGGTGTTTTAAACGGGACTGAGTCTGTTGCACCTACACTGCTTTCTTCAACAGCTCCTTATAGTGATCTTGGACTGGAGGCGCGGGAGTATAATCCCGATAAAGCGAGTGAATTACTAGATGAAGCCGGTTGGAAATTGGATGACAGCGGGTACCGGTATAAAGATGAGGAGAAATTAGAACTCAGCTTGTATTATAATTCAGACAATGCTCAAGAAAAGACAATTAGTGAATATATTCAGCATGATTTGAGAGAAATAGGTGTAGACCTGCATATAACAGGGGAACAGAAACAAGCATTTTTAGACAGGCAAAAATCTGGAGAATTTGACCTGCAATATTCTTTATCATGGGGCACGCCTTATGATCCACAATCCTATCTGTCATCCTGGAGAATTCCGGCACATGGTGATTATCAGGCGCAAATAGGATTAGACAGGAAAGTATGGCTGGATGAAACAATAACAGATTTGATGATTGAAAATGATGAAGCTGAGAGAGAAGCTATGTATGATGAGGTATTATCTTATATTCACGATGAATCCGTGTATATTCCACTCGTGTATTCACGTACAAAAGCTGTTCATCGCCCAGAGCTGCAGGGAGTCACTTTTAATGTTTCTCAGTATGAAATACCATTTGAAAAAATGTATTTTGAAGCGGAATAAGCCAAAAAAGCGGATTTCTATCCGCTTTTTTGGTTCTTTAGCGTAAGAATGTAGGTGAACTAAATGAAGCGTTATATTATTAAAAGATTATTAAGCGTCATCCCTTTATTAATTGGAATATCTTTTTTAGCTTTTATTTTAATTAATTTAAGTGAAAGTGATCCAGCTGAAGTAGCACTGCGCGTAAATGAAATCACACCAACCGATGAAGCTGTTGCACAAATGCGGGAGGAGCTGGGTCTTGATAAATCTTTTATAGAAAGATACTTAACGTGGGTGACAAGCAGTATCAAAGGCGACTTTGGAAACAGTTTTATTAATAATAAACCAGTGATAAATGAAATAGTACAAGCTTTACCGGCAACGTTACTGCTTGCGCTGGTTTCCTTCATTATTATTGTTGTTATCAGCGTCTCCGCATCCATTATATGTACTATTTTTGAGGAGAGCTGGATTGACCGTACGATTCGCGGACTTGTATTTATAGGCGAAGCTATGCCGGGCTATTGGATTGGACTTTTACTTATGTGGTTTTTCTCTATTAAGTTAAATTTACTGCCGACAAGTGGAATGACTTCATGGGCATCTGTTATCCTCCCTGGGGTAACATTAGCACTTGCTTATATTTCAACCTATGTAAGACTATTACGGAATAATATGGTACAAAACAAAAGTGAAAATTTTGTTTTGTACGCAAAAGCGCGGGGAATGAAAAAGAGAATTATTTTAAAGCGTATTTTTAAAAACTCCCTTCAAACAACAATTACAGCGCTGGGAATGTCTATCCCAAAATTAATTGCAGGTACGGTAATTGTAGAAAATATTTTTGCGTGGCCAGGAATAGGAAGACTAAGTGTGGCGGCGATTTTTAATTATGATTATCCAGTTATCCAGGCGTATGTTTTTCTGATGGCGGTATTATTTGTTGCTTGTAATTTGCTGGTAGACATCGTTACTGCTATGTTAGATCCAAGAATGAGAAAAGAGGTATAATCATGGGGACTCTAAATAAATTGATACAAAATCGTTTCGCCATGATTTGTATCATTTTTCTAGTCACTGTGGTATTAACAGGGTTTTTTGCACCGTGGCTAGCACCGCATAATCCAGTTGATGTGAATGTAAAAGAAAAGCTTGCGGGAATAAGTACGACCTATCCAATGGGGACGGATCAACTAGGAAGGTGTATTCTTTCAAGACTGCTTTATGGTATTCGCACTACTGTATTAATTGCATTTATCACAATGGCGGCAACGATTATAATTGGTACTTTAATTGGTGGAATAGCAGGATTATTTCGAGGGAAAATAGATGAAATAATAATGCGAATCTGTGATATTTTTATGTCTTTTCCAAGTGAAGTAATGATTCTTGCTATCATCGGAATGATGGGACCGGGAATTACTAATATCATTATTGCCAGTATTATAGCAAAGTGGGCATGGTACACCCGTATGATTCGATCGATTGTAATAAAATATACAGATAAAAATTATATTCAATTTGCACGTGTTTCTGGTTTCAGCAGATGGCATATTTTCAGAAAGCATATTATGCCGAACGCCACTGGTGAAATAGCTGTGCTTGCTACCCTTGATATTGGTTCCGTTATTTTAATGATTTCAGCTTTATCATTTTTAGGTTTAGGTGTACAGGCACCAACGCCTGAATGGGGAATGATGCTAAGCGAAGCCAAGAACGTTATGATTATACATCCAGGGTTAATGCTTCCGCCAGGTATAGCAATTCTTTTTGTTGTAGCAGCTTTCAATTTCTTGGGAGACAGCTTACAAGATGCCTACAACGTGAAACATAGGAAAAGATGGAGGTGATTAATTAATGCTGCTGGAAGTGAAAAATTTATCGATATATGATGCAGAGACGAAAGACACTATCGTAGAGGACATCTCTTTTACATTAGAACAGCAACGTAATCTGGGAATTGTCGGAGAAAGCGGCAGCGGAAAATCAATGACAGTAAAGGGAATATTAGGTCTTGTTGCTCCCTGGATGAAAGTTTCCGGTACAGCATATTTTGAAGGGGAAGATATGTTAAAGATGAAGGCAAAAGCAATGCAAAATATACGAGCTCGACATATCAGTATGATTCTGCAGGATGCAATGTCTGCATTTGATCCCTTAGATACGGTTGGAAAACAGATGATGGAAACCTTATGCGAACATTTGAAAATATCCAGGAAAGAAGCAAAACAAATATCCTTGAATGAACTGGGAAGCCTGGGAATTCAAGAAGCATCACAGATGATGAAGAAATATCCGCATCAATTGTCTGGCGGGATGCTGCAGCGATGTATGATTGCCATCGCAGTTGCTATAAAGCCTGATGTTATCATTGCCGATGAGCCAACAACTGCGCTGGACGCAATTACACAAAGTGAAGTCATTGCCACATTTCAAAGGCTACACGCCCAAAAGAGAATAACCTTTATTTTTATTTCTCATGATCTTGGAGTAATCCGGCATTTGACCGAGGAAGTGCTTGTAATGAAAGATGGAAAATCTGTGGAATATGGCAGGACGAGGGAGGTATTTCGCTATCCTCAAAATAAGTATACAAAGTATTTGGTAGATACAAGATTAAATCTGGCCTGTTCTTTCGAAAAAATAATGAGAAAGGGTCCTTACGATGCTTGAAATGAAAAATGTCTACAAAAGTTACCCAAAAAAAGGAACAGGTTTTAGAAAGGAGAAGCTATCTGTATTAGCTGATTTGTCATTTCAGATAAATACTGGGGAGTGGGTCGCATTATTAGGTGAAAGCGGCAGCGGAAAAAGTACATTAGGCAGACTGATATTGGGCTTGGAAGAAGCAGATAGAGGCAGCCTGCTGCTGGAAGGGAGAAATGCAACCGCATGGCGGAAAGAAAATAGAGGACAAATGAGCGTTGTTTTTCAGGATTATACGTCATCCGTTAACCCTGCATTCAGGATAAAAGATATTATCAATGAGCCTTTGAAGGTATCCTGCCGAAATAATTGCATTCGCGAAACTACGAAAAGTTTAATGGGAAAAGTCGGTTTGCCTTTATCATTATTGAATCGTTACCCTCATGAGTTAAGTGGGGGGCAGCTGCAAAGGATATGTATCGCAAGAGCGATTCGTACAAATCCGAGGTTTTTAGTTTTAGATGAAGCAGTCAGTTCATTGGATATTTCTATTCAGACTCAAATTCTGGATTTACTCCATCAACTCAAAGAAGAGATGGATATAACCTGTCTATTTATTGCCCATAATCTACAAACGGTTACTTATCTCTGTGATCATGTAATATTTTTAAATGAAAGAAAAATTGCTGAACAGATAGAGACAAAAAAATTGGCAGATGTTCAGAGTGATTATGCAAAGCGGCTATTGGCATCTGCGGTTCAATTTAATGGTTTAGATGAGGAATTAAGAATTTGAAGAAATAATCGATAATGTATCTAAGCAGGGGGGGTTAATAGATGTCGATTGATAATCTTAATGGTTTAAGCAATAATTTAAGAAAAATTGAAAGAGAATTTAAACAGATAATAGAACCTTATCGCACCGATTTGTGGAGATATTGTTTAAATTTAACGCAATCACCATGGGATGCTGAGGATCTGGTTCAAGAGACACTATTAAAGTCTCTGTCGGTGCTGGCAAAATTATTTCAGTCCGTAGATACAAAAGCTTATTTATTTAAAATCGCTACAAATTTATGGATTGATCAGAAAAGAAAACAGAAGCATATTGATTTACCTTATAATGATTTGCTGTTTCAAGATATAAGTGCAACAGAATCATTTCAGCTTATGGAAAACCTTAGTGAATTAGTGAGTCACTTGACTCCAACTCAATATATAGCACTTGTTCTAACGGAGGCTTTTCAGTTTAAAGGAAAAGAAGCTGCAGAGATTATGTCCACCTCTGAATCTGCTGTATATACAAACATAAGCAGAGCACGACAGACTTTACGTGACATTTCAAATCCAGAAATAGCTGCTGCTTCCAAAAGAACAAAGCCGATTAATAATATTTCTCCAACAGCTGCTGTGGAATTATTACTGAAGGGCTTTAGAAATAAAAATCCAGAATTAATTGCCTCCCTCATGGATGAAAATGTCATCACGGATATTACCCATTCAGGGTTGGAATATGGTAAAGATGAAGTGGAGAAGAATTCATTAAAAGATTGGGCTGAAATTGTTCAGAAACAACATGAAATTGTTTCGGATTATATTGAGTTATGGGGACGTCCAGTTATTATAGAGTTAGAAAGAAAACTAGATACGCATCTTTATCTTAATAACATTCATTATGTGGAAATGAATAATGATAAGATTACTTATTGGAAGTTTTATTGTTTTTCGTGGGATATGATGCAATTAGCAGCTAAAGAACTGGATGTAAAATTGAATGCAGCATATTTTTATCATATTTTTTAAAAGAAAAACAAATTTGGCTGTAAGGTTTTCACTCTCAAAAACGTTATATAAGCTGAAGGAATTTTAAAATAAAGAGGAGTGAAAATATGAGCAGTCCAATAATGAATAAAATGAACACGATTTTTGTACATGTCAGTGATTTGGAGAGGTCAGTAAAATGGTATGCAGAATTACTTGGTCAGGAGTATGATTTAACTGCTGTAGAAAGACCGGTATATAATATCAAAATTGCTGATCATACCGGTTTAACTTTGGATGCTGGTCCGGAGGGGATTACAAAAAGGCAATCGTCCAGTACGTATCCAATATTCAATTTCCATACAGATAATATTGAGGAGTCCTACGCCTATGTAAAAGAGTCAGGATATGATGTTGAATCAGAAATTACCCGCCTTGATGATTTTTCATTTTTTACAATTTGTGATCCAGACAGGAATATTATTATGATTTGTACTGGCTAATTTTTTGAGATGTAAAGCTTTACTATCAGCTATTTAGCTTAGGGAAAGCTGAAGTGATATAAGAAAAGGAGCTGTTTCAGCAGTGAGAAAAAATGAGGTGATGAATGAAACTCCCAATATGAACCTTAATACGGAACGAATCTTTTTAAGACCAGTCATTGCCGAAGATATGAAAGAGTTTTACGAAATAGTGAAGAAAGACAGTGTAGGAAAATGGCTTGGTATAGGAAAAGGCATGTCGTTGGAAGAAACAGAGCAGTACGTGAGTAAAATTATAAAACATTGGAATCAATATGATTTTGGCGTATGGGCGGCAGTAAATAAATCCAGTGGGAAAATAATGGGACATTGCGGCTTAAGGTATATTGATGATACAGAGGATATAGAGATTATATACCTGCTTGATCCTGGTTTTTGGGGGATGGGATATGCTTCAGAAGCAGCGGACAGTGTAATTAAATATGCATTTCAATCGCTTAAAATTGAAAAGCTGACTGCACGTGTAAGGATAAATAATATGAAATCAAAGAAGGTAATAGAAAAATTGGGATTTCAATTTATCGACGATAAGCATTATAACAATCGTAAGCTATCTTACTTTGAATTGTTTCAGGAGAATTTGATTAAATACTAGTAAAAGGTAAATGATTTTGAATTTCTAAAGTGTTAAAAAGGAAAAGAGCCGGCTATCTCACTCTTTTCCTTGTTTTAATAGGTAAATACTTATATAACCGGTATAATTTTGACACAGCGTACATAGCCCATTTGGGGATTTTTTTCGGGAAAAATGGATGTTGATAATACCGTATATATCCGCTTTTTAGGTCCTCCCATTGGGTACACATTTTCTTTTGTGAAAAGCGTGCTACATCAATAATACGTACTTTATCTTCCTTTGTAAGGATAAGATTATGCAGATGAATATCTGAAGGATTTAATCCTGCTGCTTTTGCAAATTCTAATCCATTGTCAACATGTTCAATATAGTGTGGCTTTAATGGGATTCCTTCTGCCAGGCATTCAAAGAATGTCTTTCCTTCAATAAAATCCATAACCAAGTAATTGGTTCCTGCTTCATATACAGTGGGATAATAAGGATTCCCATTTAAACTTTCGTAGTTTTGTTTTTCTTGAATTGCTGTTTTTTCAAAAGTCGGGTAAAAAATTTTAATCACTCTATTTTCATTTTTTATTTTGAATACAGCAGCACTTCTTCCTGTTCCATGTAACTTTAAGTCATCGTGATGTCTGAGTACTTTTATACGTCCATTTCTTTTAGCAAATAAAACAGTGGATGCTAAATCATTGTATCTGGACTGATTCATTATTTCTTAAAACTGCCTTTTCTTTTTGCTAACTCTTTTTTGATGACAGGAAGGGCATGTTTTTGTGCCTGCTTAATTCCTTCTTTTACCATTTTAGATTTTAGAAGCTTTGTTAGTCTTGACATCTCTTTTCCTCCTTGAAGTAAGTGTGGCAAAAGCTAACAAAAAAGACCTTTGCCCACATAATTTGGACAAAGGTCTCGCAAGCAACGAAATGAAACTGCTGCCAGCAGTGCCGAGGATTTCTCCTGTAATGACGACAGCTGCTATTATGCTACTCCCCTTTGGGATTTATTTCAAATTTAATATTTTAATTTATTATATAGGGCTAGTACGATAAGTGCAAATTTTAAAGTAATAAAATTTCTGATGAAGAATATTCCTCCCATTTTAATGATGAAATAGAATAATGTGAATGCCGAGGTTATATTCATCATTTTCTGTGTTTTCTTGAGGAGAAGACACGTATAAAAGACACTGAAAGGAACGGTGAAGCGCGCTGGAAAAATGGTTTTTTATTTGCTCTGACAGGCTTTGTAATGATGTTTATTGTCAGCTTTATTCTTGGAGGGGAACCTTATTGGATCAATATTATTGGTTTTGGGACAGGTGGATTTATTTACGGAGTATTTATTCATCCAATGATGGAGAGGAAAATGAAGTATTGTCGTACTTTAAAGAGCGTGAAGACAAGAATGATAAAATGATTATTCTATGTATAAAATAGCTTTGTCAAAAAAAATGGATTGCTCTTAACACAATAATATACAGTTTAACTTCATTTGATATGTGTAATAAATACTATATAAGCATATTCTAATCAGGACAGTATATTTTAAGGAGGAAGCAACATGCAGCTTAATGCAGCTCAAAAATTAATTCATGATCATTTGCTGTCAGGAGAGATGAAGGCCGGAGAAGAAATTGGAATAAAGATTGATCAGACATTAACGCAGGATGCTACAGGTACGATGGTGATGCTGGAGCTGGAAGCAATGGGAATTGATCGGGTGAAAACAGAGGCTTCTGCACAATATGTAGATCATAACTTGATTCAGGAAGATTTTCGTAATGCGGATGACCATTTGTTTTTAAGAAGTGCAGCACAGAAATTCGGGATTTACTACAGCAGGCCGGGGAACGGAGTCAGTCATCCTGTTCATATGCAGCAGCTGGCACGCCCCGGGAAAACCTTATTAGGGTCAGATAGTCATACATGTGCGAACGGCTGTATGGGAATGCTGGCAATTGGTGCAGGTGGAATTGATGTGACAATGGCGATGACAGGAGAACCTTATTATGTAAAAATGCCCCGTATTATGGGGGTAGAGCTTACAGGGAAGCTTCCAGACTGGGTCAGCGCTAAAGATGTCATTTTAGAAATGCTGCACCGTCATGGCGTAAAAGGCGGAGTCGGCAGGATAGTTGAATATTATGGACCGGGTATCAAAGAATTATCTGCTATGGATCGGCATGTTATTGCCAATATGGGTGCTGAGCTTGGGGCGACTGCAACCGTATTTCCTTCTGATAAAGAAGTGAAGCGTTTTCTGAAAACACAGGGACGTGAAGATCAATGGGTAGAATTAAAAGCGGATAACGGAGCGACATATGATGAACATGAAAAAATTGATTTATCTGCGCTGGAACCATTGATTGCAAAACCATCAAGTCCGGGTAATGTTGTACCAGTTACAGAAGTTGCAGGAGAAGCTATATATCAGTCTTATATCGGCTCCTCGGCCAACCCGGGATACCGCGATTTCGCGATTGCCAGTGAAATTGTTAAAGGGAAGCAGGCTGCTAACGGGATTTCTTTTGATATTAATCCAACCTCCCGTCAGTTGCTGGAGCAGCTTGTAGAGAATGGACATATTGCAAATCTTTTGTCCGCTGGAGCCCGGATGCATCAGGCAGGCTGTAATGGCTGTATTGGAATGGGTCAGGCTCCGGCTACAGGACGAAACAGTTTACGTACAACACCAAGAAACTTCCCGGGCCGATCCGGTACAAGAGAAGACAGTGTCTTCCTATGCAGCCCGGAGACAGCAGCCGCTTCTGCATTAACAGGTGTTATTACAGATCCAAGGACATTAGATATTTCTTATCCGAAAATAAAAGAGCCAACTACCTTTTCAACAAAAGGAATGCTGGAAGCACCACCGGAAGATAACAGTCAAATCAAATTGGAAAAAGGACCGAATATCACCGCTATACCAGATTTTCAGCCAATTGAAGATAACTTCGACTTGCCTATTTTATTAAAAATGCAGGATAATATTTCAACAGATGAGATTCTTGCCGGCGGTTCCCGAGTATTACCATTTCGCAGTAATATTCAAAGAATCAGTACTTTTGCGTTTGAGATTATTGATGAGGATTATTACGAAAAGGCCATGAAAAAACGTGATGATGGCGGCCATATGGTGGTAGCAGGCTTTAATTACGGACAAGGATCAAGCCGGGAGCATGCAGCGCTCGCACCACGTTACCTCGGATTAAAGGTTGTACTTGTGAAAGATTTTGCCCGTATTCATCTGCAGAATTTGATCAACTTCGGTATTTTACCGTTAACGTTTGTGAATGAGGAAGACTATGATCTGCTCCATCCGGAGGATATACTTGAATTTCGTCATATCCATCAAACAATTCAAAATCAGCGTACATTTGATATAAAACTGAAAGGAACAGATCGCACGATTACCGTCCAGCATGACCTTACCAAACGGCATCTTGAAATCCTGCTGGCCGGCGGGATTATAAATTGGATTAAAGAAAAACAATAGAAAGGAAGTCAGCTATGGGATCTCAGAAACACGCCTGTAAAGCTTGTGACGGGACTGGGTTATTAATGGACGACGAACAGTGGCACTATACATGTACCGTTTGTCATGGTGACGGGTTTGTTGCCGCTGTAGAAAAGACGGAAAAGCTGCAGGTAGATGAAAACCACAGAGTAATTGATTAATTTGAAGCGGCCGGAGCAGTGCTGTTCGTTTTTACAGTGCTTCTTAATCCGGCTGCTTTTATTATGTTTAAAATAAAAATTTTAAATCCTATCGACAGGAATCTGCTCTTGTGAAATAATATATAAAAAATCCCGTGGTCATATATATTGGTGTGGCACATAGAGAGAGGATGCTGTTTTGATGATACATATTGCTTCGCTGCAAATGGAGGATGAGGATAAGCTGTATGCATTTGAATCAAATAACAGAAATTACTTTGAAAAATTTGTTCCTTCCCGGGGCGATGATTATTATCAAAAGGATTATTTTCGTGACAGGCTTAAAGAATTACTGAAAGAACAAGCTGATAAGCAATCTTATTTTTATTTAATTAAAGATACCAATGGAGAAATTTTAGGAAGAATAAATTTAACAGATATTGATTATTCTTTGAAGAGCGGTTTTTTAGGATATAGAGTAGGAGAAGCTTATACAGGAAAAGGAGTCGCAGGACAGGCATTAGAGCTTCTTAAAAAAGAAGCAAAGATGCTGAAATTGAAGGAAATCAAAGCGCAGACAACTGCTGATAATATAGCTTCTCAAAAAGTATTGAAAAAAAGGGGTTTTGAAGAAATAAGCAGAGAAGAAACTACTTATGAAGGGAAGCATCTCACTTTTGTATACTATCAGGCTGACTTATAATTTAGAAGACAGCTTTAGATCTTAATAAAATTTTAGCAAGTGTTAGAACAGAAAGAAAGACATTCTATGGGATATTAGTAGCACATGAAATATCTATTTAGCGGGTTCAGAATAGATCTGCTATATTCTCCAACCAGTACCTGAAGCGGTAGTGGTTTTTTATTTTTAAAAAGTCTTGAATGAAATTCAGAATAAGCATATCCTCTTTTAATAATTATCTATCCCATTTAGAGACTTGAAATAGAGAGGTGATTTATCAGCCTCTCTATTTTCTTGCATGATGGAAAATATATAAGCTTCTAATTAAACATCCGTACCTAAAGTAAGCCCGCCGTCCACCACAATTTCTGCGCCGTTACAATAAGCACTCTCGTCAGAAGCAAGAAAAGCAGCTACTTGAGCTATATCATTAGCTTGGCCCAGTCTCCTTAATGGAATGGCATCAGCTTCATTGATATTCAGATTACTGCCGCTCACCATATTTGTTTGAATAACACCTGGATGGATAGAATTCACTCTAATCCCTTTTGGACCTAATTCGATTGCAGCAGATTTAGAAAGGTTGGAAACAGCTGCTTTTGATGCTGCATAAGCAGCTGCGTCGTTGATTGGCGCAAAAGCAGAGATGGATACATTATTAACAATAGACCCTTTTTGCTGTTTTTCCATGTAAGGTGCGACTGCCTTTATTCCCATAAAAACACCGAGCTGATTCACATTGATTAACTGTTGAAAATCTTCCACAGATGTATCTAACAAAGGTTTTTTAATGAAAATACCGGCATTATTAATAAGTACATCTATTTTATTATAAGCTTCGATAATAGATTGGACAGCAGCAGTCCAATCAGCTTCGTTTGTCACATCCAATTGGACAGGAAGACTTTGATTCTTTCCGATTTCTGCGGAGAGTGCTTCAGCATCCTCAAAACTTCTGGCTCCTACTGCAACTTTTGCACCGAGTGAAGCGAAGTGTTTAGCAATACCTTTCCCTTGTCCGCGATTTGCTCCGGTTATTAGTACGACTTGATCTTTTAAATTTGGCATAATTTCTCCTTTGGTCTCAATTATTTTCAATTAGAATTTACCATAGTTTGTCTGTTTGTAAAATTTAATTGCTTTACTAAGGAGAGAATGGAAGGATGGACTCTTTTATGAATTGAATAGATGTCAAAAATGCATTCAGCATGCTATTATTATTTGGTAATGATCTTATTTATATTATTAATGTAAGAGGTGATTTTGAAATAGAAATGCTTGACCTCTTCTTAACAAAACAGAACGCAATCTCAGAGGAGGGGTAATAATTGAAACAGGGAACCATTAATCTACTATTAGTTATCACAATTATCTGCATATCCTTATCGGCAATACTTGTGAAATTATCGGATGCACCTTCTACCATCATGGTAATGTATCGGATGTTTTTAGCATGCGTATTAATTTTTCCTATGGTTTTTAAATATCGAAAATCATTTTTAAAGATAAATAGAAAAGAGTGGATAGCCATTGTATTTGCCGGAATTTTTCTGGCTGGCCATTTTGGATTATGGTTCGAGTCGTTAAATCATACGTCAGTGGCAAGCTCTACTTTGATTTTAGCGCTACAGCCTGCAATTGCTTTAATTGGAGGTCTGATTTTCTTTAAAGAAAAATTAGATATACGTATTGTAATAGCAATGGGAATTGCTTTTATAGGTGTCGTTGTTGTTGGGGGAGGCAGCTTAGGCAGCGGCAGTTCAGCTTTGCTGGGAAATATTTTATCCTTCCTGGCTGTTGTTTCTGTGGTACTTTATTTAATGATTGGTCAACGAAATGTAAAATCAATTAATCACTGGGTATACAGCTTTTTAGTATTTCTGGTAGCAGGGATTACGGTTGCTGTGTTTAATCTTATTGGCGGAATAGCTTTTACAGGTTATACTTCAAATGATTGGCTGGTCTTTATCATGCTAGCTATTTTCCCGACCGGGGCACATATTATTTTTAACTTGCTGTTAAACTATGTAAATACAACAACAGTTTCTATGAGTACATTGGGAGAACCGGTTGGTGCATCTATCCTGGCTGTTATTCTTTTACATGAGATGCTTACTCATGTAGAGATGATAGGCGGCGTGCTGATTATTACCGGGATATTTTATTTCCTGCGGCTGCAGGCTGGATCGAAACAGCCTGTACCAAAGGAATCGGATAGAATATACAATGAGTAAGAGGGTGGACATTATTTTAGTTCATCCTTTTCTAATAATAAAAGACTGGAGGAGTATATCATTGAAAGAAAATAATTTAAAAAAAGCAAGGAAAATCATTGAAAAATACGATATATACAAAAATGATCCAATCCAGGAAATCCAATTGGCTCACCGGATCCATCTAGTGGAAGCTTTTGATATTAAAGAGGGGATGCATGTGCTGGAAATAGGATGCGGGCAAGGGGACACAACGTTGGTACTTGCAGATGCTGTCGGGGAAAGCGGAAGAGTAACAGCCATTGATATCGCAAGTAAGGAGTATGGAGCGCCATTAACTTTGGAAGAGGCGGCCAATCGAATAATGCGAACTTCACTTGGGGATAGAATTTCTTTTCATTTTGAAACGGACTTTTTAGCCTTCGAGGAAGAAACAGCCTTTGCCTTTGACGCAGTCGTTTTATCGCATGCTTCCTGGTACTTTGAAAATGAACAGACTCTTATTGATTATATTGATAAAGTAAAGGAGATAGCGAATCAAATCTGCTTTGCAGAATGGGATTTGGATTATACAAGAAGCGGGCAACGGGCACATTTTTTAGCGGCATCATTATTAGCACTTCACAGCAGTCAAATCGGAAATGGTGGAAATATTCAATGCCTGTTTGGAAAAAGACAAGTGAAAGGAATTCTGGAGAACACAGGATTTCAAATAACCAGGGAGACCATTATTGATGCGGCATACCTTCAGGATGGAGGCTGGGAAATCAACGAAGCAAATGATATCCGGACTGATTTTGATCAAAATGGAGAAGCATATCAATCTCTTATAAATATTTATTATCATTTAATGAATCATCAGCAAGAGGAAGCAAAATCATTGGATAGCTTTGTTATCTGTGCGAAGCGGTAAGAAATTAGCTGTAATGGATGTATATACTTCATAAAATATTAAAAAGAAAAATCATTGACAATGAAATGAAATCGTTTTACAATATTGTGTAACGGGTTACATAAATCCGTTTTAAATTTATAATTGTATGTAACGGGTTACATAAATAATAGAAGGAGGAATGTTATGGCGACTATCCGAGAGGTTGCAAAGCTTGCCGGCGTATCTGTTGCTACTGTTTCCCGTGTGATGAATAAAAATGGATATATCAATGAAAAAACAAAAGAAAAAGTAGAAGCTGCAATTAAAGAATTAGATTATCGGCCAAATGATGTAGCCAGGACTCTTTTTAAGGGGACGTCTAAAATGATTGCATTATTTGTACCGGATATTATGAACCCCTTCTTTCCTGAGCTGGCTCGGGCGGTAGAGGATACTGCAAATAAGTCGGGTTATACTTTTATTCTTTGTAATACAGACAACAACCGGGAAAAGGAAATGAAATATCTGTATGCCCTTCTGCAAAAAACAATTGGCGGTGTGGTAATGGTTTCAAGCTCTATTCCTTTAGAAACGCTAAATAAAGTAAACGTTCCAATTGTTGCTTTAGACAGGGAAATTGTGGATATGATTTCTGTTACGGTGAATAACCGGACAGGTGCAATAGAAGCAGTAAGGCATCTGCAGGAGTCAGGCTGTAAAAGGATTGCACATATAAGTGGTCCGGAAGATACAACAAGTGCAGTAGAACGTAAAAAAGGTTATTTGGAAGCAGTGGAACAAGAGAATTGGTTTTCAGAAGATTTTATTACCTCGGGAGAATATACCTTTGAGGGCGCCTATCAGGCAGTAAAGGAATTAATAAAAAAACACCCTGAAATTGATGGCATTTTTGCTGCGAATGATTTAATGGGGGTGGGCGTCTTAAAGGCTGCTGAAGCTTTGAACCTGCGTGTTCCAGAAGATTTATCTGTTATTGGATTTGATGGAATTGAATTAGGGAAAATTACAACACCGGCACTGACAACGATGGGGCAGCCCATTTATGAAATTGGACAGCGGGCTGCTGAAATAATTATTGACCGGATGGAAAATAAGCAGAAGGAAGTTACTTCTGAACAATACACTGTTCAATTAATCAAAAGACAATCAACAAAGTAAGGGAATGAATTGTATGAAAAAAAATCCAAGAGTCTGTGTTGTCGGAAGTATCAATATGGATATGGTAACAACAACGGATAAAGTGCCTGAACAGGGTGAAACGGTTCTTGGTGAGTCGTTTACAACTTACCCCGGCGGTAAGGGAGCAAATCAGGCAATTGCAGCAGCCAGACTGGGAGCTGAGGTTGTCATGGTTGGAGCTGTTGGTGATGATGCATTCGGAAAAAGCCTGAAAGAAAGATTTCGTAATGAAGGCGCTAATGATGAAGCAATTATAACCGTTTCTCATGAATCAACAGGTGTAGCAACCATTATTCTTTCTGATGGTGATAATCGAATTATTGTTGCTCCAGGCGCAAATAAATATGTAACACCGGAAATGGTGAAAGATAAACAGGAAATTATTCTTTCCTGCGATATCATATTAATGCAATTTGAGATACCGATGGAAACGATTGAATATACGGTAGAACTTGCATATAAGCATGGTATTCCTGTTGTTATTAATCCGGCCCCATATAACAAGGTTATGAAGAAAGTTGTAGAAAAAGCAACGTTTATTACACCGAATGAATCAGAGCATTCGGCAATGAAGCAATCCATAGATACTTTATCTATAAAAAAGAAGATTATAGAGACAAAAGGAGAGCACGGTGTTGCCTTCACCTTACCGGATGGGGAAGAGAAGACAATTTCTTCTTTTCAGGCAAAGGTAAAGGATACTACTGGAGCAGGAGATACCTTTAACGGAGCCTTTGTAACGGAATATGCAAAAGAAAAAGATATAGAGAAAGCAATTGAATTTGCGAATGCCGCAGCCTCTTTAGCTGTAGAGAAAATGGGAGCTCAGGAAGGAATGCCGACAAGAGCAGAGGTTATCAAAAGAATAAAGAGTCAATAAAGCAGCAAGGTTTTCTCTCAGGTAAGAACAGTAATTATACAGAAGAAAGATGCAGGCATCTGTTAAGCCGGGAGAGAAGATGTCCTGCTTATTATAAAAAAATATTTTTAAAGCATTGAACAAAATTCAACATAGAAAAATATTGGAGGAATTGTCATGAATAAGAAACCAGTTATTATTGATACAGATCCAGGAATTGATGATGCAGTTGCGCTGGGAATTGCTTTATACAGTGAAGAACTCGATGTCCGCTTAATTACAACGGTAAATGGAAACGTCAGCTTAGAAAAAGTTACGTATAACATGCTCCGATTAATGAAATTCTTTGATAAGCAGGTTCCTATTGCCAAAGGTGCTGCAATACCATTAATCGTTGATCCAGTTGATGCCAGTGATATTCATGGAGAGACAGGCATGGATGGTTATGATTTTGAAGAAGCAGATGAAAGCCTTCTTTTAGATGAACATGCTGTAACTGCGATGAAGAGAGAGATTCTAACAAGCGATGAACCAGTGACACTTGTACCGATTGGTCCATTAACAAATATTGCATTGTTATTTAGAACTTATCCGGAAGTGAAGCAGAACATTAAGGAAATTGTCATGATGGGAGGATCAACAGGCAGAGGGAATTCCTCGGTAATGGCTGAATTTAATATTTATGCAGATCCAGAAGCTGCTAAAATCGTTTTTGCAAGCGGTGTCCCTATTGCTATGGCTGGATTGGATGTTGGTCTAAAAGCACTTGTTTATCCGGAAGACAGCGAAGTTTTAAAAGATATGAATAAGACAGGAAATATGATTTATCATTTGTTTAAAAAATACCGGGGTGGAAGCTTCAATCATGGTTTGAAAATGTATGACAGCTGTGCAGTTGCTTATTTGCTAAAACCGGAGCTGTTTGAAGTAGCACATTCCTATGTCGATGTTGAATTAGATGGTGCTTTAACAAAAGGAACAACCGTTGTTGATTTAAAAGGAAAAATGAATAAAACGCCAAATGTAAACGTTTGTGTTGATATTGATGCGAAAGAATTTAAAAAATGGTTTATGGAAAGCATTCAAAAATGTAATTAAGCATTAACCATTCTTCGGAGGGAAGACATCATGTTAGATAATCTTATTATGTACGGTTCCGCTATTTTAGCTGTTGTCGTTATTGTCTATATGCTGATCAAGAAAATGGATATTAAAATTGCCTTATTTTTAATGGGAATTGTTCTGCTTTTGATTAGTTTAGCAATGGGAAAAGATATTGTATTTCAGGACTTTCAGTCTACCGGCTCAGCCCTGCTCGATCCATTACAGGTAATTGTTGAACAGTTCAAAGCAACACTGAGCTCAGCTGGATTAATTATTCTTATTCTTGGAGGATATACCGCTTATATGTCTTCCATTGGTGCAAATGATTTAACCGTTCAAGTATTGACAAAACCTATTAATAAAGTAAAATCGGTTTATTTTCTAGTTCCACTTACATTTTTGCTTGGAAACGTTTTATCTTTGGTTATTCCAAGTGCGTCGACTTTAGCAATTCTGCTTCTTGCAACCTTGTATCCTGTATTAAAACAAGCGGGGATGTCTACATTAAGTATTGGTGCTGTTATTGCCACCTCAGCAACGATCGTACCGACACCGCTGGGCAGTGATAACGTTGCTATTGCAGAGGAACTTGCTAAATATCCTATGTTTAATGATATGACAGTAACACAATATGTATTTAGCTATCACGCGCTTGTATCGATTCCTACCATTTTATTTATCGCGTTAGTTCACTATTTCTGGCAAAAACGAATGGATAAAAAAATGACGGCAGCGGAGTCAGAGGAACAGGTGGAATTAAAAGATATTGAAAAGGTAGAGGGTAGTAAACTTTATAAAACAGTTTATTCGATTCTTCCAGTATTTCCGATTATTATTTTACTCGTTTCTTTTATTGTTGAAATGACAACCTCAGCTACGATAGCTGTTAATGTAGAAATTGCTGTGTTAATTTCATTTATCCTGGCAATTGTCTGTGAATTGATTCGTCATCGTAAGGCGAAAGAGGTCTTTGCGAGCACAGAGAAATTCTTTACAGGAATGGGTAATATGCTCCCAGTTGTAGCATTACTGGTTGCTGCTTCTGTCTTTGTTGCAGGTTTACAATCGATTGGTTTGATTGACACATTGCAGGAAACAATGCAAAGCACACATGGCGAAGGAAACGGATTTATTCTGCCGCTTATTTTAGTAGCTGTCACAGCGTTAATAGTCCTGTTGAGCGGGAGCGGCATTGCCTTATTCTTTGCAATGGTTCCGCTGGTTGTACCACTTGCCGAGGCAGCAGGTATCAGCCCAATTGCTATCAGTGTTCCAATGGGAATGGCAGGGAACTTATTCCGGGCCGTATCCCCTGTAGCTGCTGTTATCTTAATTGTAGCTGGAACGTTAAAATTAAATCCAATTCATATTATTAAGCGTACTTCTGTACCGATGATATCAGGTGTTGTGTTTATGTTTGTGCTATCTATGATTCTTTTCTTGTAAAAGGATAAAATGAAGTTTGCTTCTATTAGAGTTTTACGAACGTTTATCTATGATGAAATTTTAAAAGGCTGTTCCTGATTGCCAGGGGCAGCTTTTTTTATGTATGAAAATTAATTTTAAATAATAATGATTATTCCGAAAATATATATTTAGATGAAAAAAATAGCAATATACGAATGTTTAAGTATATCTTCCATATTATAACTTAGGACAACTTTTGTTAAATAGATTCATAATATTTATTGATTAAAAATTTAGAATGTTATGTACTGTGGCGTGGATTTTAAGATCAGCTATTATTACTTTTCTTAGAATTTATTAATTCAAAGAATAAAACAGGGGGAGTATGAATGTCAGAGATAGTCTTGGAATTAAAAGAGTTACATACACATTTTTTTACTGATAATGGAGAAATACCTGCAGCAAATGGTGTAAGCATTAAGGTACACAAAGGAGAGGTAGTAGGTATTGTTGGAGAATCAGGAAGTGGAAAAAGTGTTACTTCTCTTTCCATTATGCAGCTCATTCCCAGCCCGCCGGGAAGAATTGTGAGTGGTGAAATAAATTTCAAGGGAGAAAATCTTGTAAGATCTTCTGAAAAGCGGATGAAAAAATTACGGGGAAATGAAATATCAATGATATTCCAAGAGCCGATGACATCGCTAAACCCGTTGTTTACCATTGGAAATCAGCTGATCGAAGCAATTCGTATTCATCAAAAAATAACGAAAAAAGAATCAAGGCAAAAAGCAATTAAGATGTTGAAACTTGTTGGAATCCCCAGAGCTGATGCGATCGTGGATGAATACCCGCATCAGCTTTCGGGCGGTATGAGACAAAGAGTCATGATTGCGATGGCGATGTCCTGTGATCCAGAGTTATTGATTGCAGATGAACCAACCACGGCACTGGATGTTACAATCCAGGCACAAATATTGGATTTAATGCGGAATTTAAATAAAAAAGAAAATACGGCTATCTTGCTGATTACACATGATTTGGGAGTAGTTGCAGAGATATGTGACAGGGTTGTTGTCATGTACGCCGGGCAGGTAGTAGAACAGGGGACAACCAGAGAAATATTAAAAAATCCACAGCATCCTTATTCTCAAGGATTGATTAAGTCGTTACCTAAGATTCATGAAAGAGAGCAAAAACTGTATTCCATACCCGGGATAGTTCCGAAACCGAAAACAGGAGGGATTGGATGCAATTTTGCTCCAAGATGCGAATTTGCCTTTGAACGCTGTTTTCATGAAGCTCCAGAGCTTTACTCTTTGGAAGATAATCGAAAAAGTAGGTGCTTTTTACATGATAACAACGAAGGGGAGGTAAAAAAACATGCAAAATCCGATATTGAAAGTTGAGGGTCTGAAGAAATATTATGATATCAAAGGTGGACCACTCGGAATAAAAGTCGGTGAGGTAAAGGCGGTAGACGATGTATCATTTTCAGTCATGGAAGGAGAGATTCTGGGGATTGTAGGTGAATCAGGGTGTGGTAAATCTACTACCGGAAAGTCTATTTTGCGCCTGGTGGAACCCACAGAAGGCAAAGTTGTATTTAACGATAAAGATATTACGAATTTAAATAATAATGAAATGCGTAAATTGAGAAGAGATATGCAAATTATATTTCAGGACCCCTATGCTTCTCTGAACCCCAGACATACAGTAGAAAAAATAATTGGTGAACCGTTGTTAGTGCATGGTATGAAATCTGCTAAAGAACGGATTGAAAGAATCCGGGAGCTATTAGAGGTTGTTGGTCTCAGTCCTTATCATGCAAAAAGATATCCACATCAATTCAGCGGAGGTCAGAGACAGCGGATTGGAATTGCCCGGGCACTTGCCAATAATCCCAAATTAGTTATATGTGACGAGCCGGTTTCCGCATTGGATGTATCTATTCAATCGCAAATACTTAATTTAATGGAAAAATTGAAGGATGAATTTAATTTAACGTATATCTTTATTGCACATGACCTAAGTGTGGTTAAGCACATTAGTGATCGAATCGGTGTGATGTATTTAGGAAGAATGGTTGAGCTGACAAATAAAGACAGCCTCTATGATAATCCAAAACATCCTTATACGCAGGCCTTGCTTTCCGCTGTCCCGCTGCCAGACCCTGATTTGCGGAGAGATAGGATTATTTTGAAGGGGGATGTGCCAAGTCCTGCTAATCCTCCATCTGGCTGCGCCTTTCATACAAGATGTCCTTACGCTTCAGATATTTGCAAGGAAGTAAGACCTGAATTTAAATCTGTGGAAGATAATCATTTTGTTGCCTGTCATTTATATGGATAAGCAGGCTGACAGAATATTATTTTTATAAACTAAAAATGAGGGGGAATAGGAATGAGGTTGAAATATTCACTTTTTATTGCACTGCTGTTTGCTGTTTTATTGGTGCTGGCTGCATGTACAGGAGATGGCGGACAAAAAGGAGAGGATACCGCAGAAAATGAAGATCCGGCTGCAGAGGGCGACGAAGGAACAGAAGCTGAAGGTGCAGAAGGAGATCAGGTGTTGATATTTGCTCGAGGAGGGGATTCGGAAAGTCTTGATCCGGCGAGTACAACGGATGGAGAATCCTCTCGTATTACAAAGCAAATTTATGAAAGTCTTTTGGAGTTTGACAAGGATTCCTTTGAGATTATGCCGGGACTTGCCCATGACTGGGAGGTTGCTGATGATGGGTTAAGTTATACCTTCTATTTGGAAGAAGGTGTCACCTTCCATGATGGAACTGATTTTAATGCAGAAGCTGTAAAGATTAACTTTGAACGCTGGGCAGATCCTGAACATGCATATGCCTTTGCGGATGATGGCTATGTTTATTCCATGTATGGAACGATGTTTGGAGGATTTAAGGGGGATGAGAATCATGTCATTGAAGAGATTAATGTAGTCAATGATCATGAAATCGAATTTATATTGAGTCAACCTTTAGGGTTTTTCCTGCAAAATATGGCTATGACCTATTTCCCGATTACTTCACCTGCCGCATTAGAGGAATATGGTGCCGCAATTAATGAAAATCCTGTTGGAACAGGACCGTTTAAATTTGTCAGCTGGAGCAAAGACGACTCTATTGTACTGGATAAATTTGAGGATTATCGTAAGGACGGACTTCCTAAATTAGATCGAGTTGTATTTGAAGTAATTCCGGACAATGCTGCCCGCCTGATTGCTCTCCGGTCTGGAGAAATTGATATTATGGATGGGTTAAATCCTGATGATGCAGCAAGTGTAGAAGCGGAGGAAGGTCTGGAACTGTATGAACGGGAGGAAAATAATATTGGATATGTAGGATTTAATGTCCAAAAAGAGCCGTTCGATAATAAGGATTTAAGGCATGCAGTCAGTCATGCCATTGATAAAGAAGCTATTGCAAATGCATTATATGCTGGATATGCGACACCTGCTTCTGTTCCGCTTCCTCCTAGTTATATGGGTTATAACGATGAAGTAGAGAGTCTGGAGTATGATCCGGAAAAAGCTAGTGAATTATTGGCAGAAGCTGGCTATGAAGAAGGTTTGGAAATCGAATTATGGACCATGCCTGTAGCAAGACCATACATGCCAGATCCAGAAACAGTCTCAGAGATTATCCAGAATAATCTTGAGCAAATTGGTATAACAGTTACGATTGTCAGAGAAGAATGGGCTCCGTATTTGGAAAAAACGATGAACGGGGATCATCAAATGTATATGCTCGGCTGGTCAGGAACGAACGGGGATCCTGATTACTTCCTTAGCAGCTTATTGCATGGTGATAATGTAGGAAGCAGTAACAGGGAATTTTATGCCAATGATGAAGTGGATGGGCTTTTAAACCAAGCGAAATTATCTATAGACCAGGATGAGCGGGCTTCTTTTTATCAGCAGGCGCAGGAAATTATTGCAGACGATGCGCCAATGGTTCCTTTAGTACATTCCAGACCGGTGCTTGCGACAACAAATGCTGTAGAAAACTATGTACCGCATCCATCGACAAGCGAATCTTTAGCAGAAGTAGAACTGGTTGACTAATTAATAGAAATAAATAAAGGAGTCCCTTTTTCTACTGGAAATCTATCCTTCTCTTAAAAATCAGCTGATAAGTGCAATAATGATTTCTTTGATTCTTCAAGAGGAGGGATGCAGGACTTTTAGTAAGGGGCCTCCATTTCTTTACTCTCGGAAAGAACTAAAACTACGTAAAGTAGAATAGAGGTGAAATCATGGTTTCCTATATTATCCGACGATTATTGATGATGGTTCCCGTTCTGATTGGTATGACATTAATCACCTTTTCCATTGTTCATTTGATACCTGGAAATCCGGCCCAAGTCATCTTGGGAGAAACTGCCAATCAAACAGCAATAGAAAATCTGGAAGAAAGTATGGGGCTCAATGAACCTTATCTGAATCAATATGGATTATATGTAAAAGATCTGCTGCAAGGGGATCTGGGAACTTCCTTGCGTTCCAATGCAGAAATATCTGCTGAAATTTGGCCTTATATTGCTGCTACGTTTGAATTAACGATTTTTGCGATGCTTTTTGCAGTATTTATAGGTGTTAATGCAGGAATTATCAGTGCCTGGAAGCAAAATTCCTGGTTCGACTTTCTTGCGATGCTTTTTGCTTTAATTGGTGTTTCCATACCTGTTTTTTGGCTGGCGTTGATGGAACAATGGATTTTTGCTCAGGAGCTTGGATGGTTTCCGGCATATGGCAGGCAGGACAACAGAGATCCGATGGCGCCGATTACTTATTTTTATGTACTTGATTCACTGATTCATTTGGACTTTTCCAGAACAGGTACGATACTGAAGCATTTAGTTCTTCCAAGTATTGCATTGGGTACAATTCCAATGGCTATTATTGCCAGAATGACAAGGTCTAGTATGCTGGAGGTTATGAAATCAGATTATATTCGTACAGTACGTGCAAAAGGTTCAGGGCAATTTCTTATTATATACAAACATGCATTAAAAAATGCAATGATTCCGGTGTTGACTGTTATCGGTCTGCAGGCAGGAGTCTTATTAGGCGGTGCCATTTTAACTGAAACAATTTTTAGCTGGCCGGGGATAGGAAGATATGTATTTGAAGCAATAAATTATCGGGATTATCCAGTTATTCAGTCTGGCATTTTAGTTGTTGCATTTATTTTTGTTATTATCAATCTTGTTGTAGATATTCTATATAAAATCATTGATCCAAGGATTAATTATTAAGGGGGAGCTGTGATGAAACGACATGAGAGAAAACCGAAAGACACTGAGCAGCCACTAACGAACCCCATAAATAGAGAAGAGCCGGCAGATGAGGAGCAGTTAGAGGCGATATCTTCCTGGAGAGATACCTTTCGGCGCTTGAGAAAAAATCGTTTTGCTGTGGCCGGCCTGATTATTATTATTTTCTTCCTTATACTTGGACTTGTTGCACCGCTTCTTACATCATATTCATTTCAAGAACAAAATCTGGCCAATCGCCTCCAGCCTCCTTCTGGTGAGCATTGGATGGGAACTGACGATTTAGGAAGAGATATATTTACCAGAATAGCTTATGGAGCAAGAGTCTCGTTGCAGGTTGGTTTTTTTGCTGTTACAGGTGCTTTGGTATTCGGGACATTGCTTGGGATTATCGCAGGCTATTTTGGACGCTGGGTCGATATGATTATCTCCAGGGTATTTGATATACTTCTGGCTTTTCCAAGTATTTTACTAGCTATTGCAATTGTTGCGATTCTTGGGGCTTCCTTGCAGAATGCACTCATTGCAATTGCAATAATTAATATCCCGATCTTTGGAAGGATTGTTCGATCCAGAGTCATTAGCTTGCGGGAAGAAGAATATATTATGGCCGCCAGGGCGCAGGGAATGAAAAATGGCCGGATTATCTTCCGGCATATTTTACCCAATAGTATTACGCCAATTATTGTTCAGTCCACGCTTGGCTTTGGGACTGCCATACTAGAAGCAGCTGCACTTGGATTTCTTGGGCTTGGGGCACAGCCTCCAACACCAGAATGGGGACAAATGCTTGCTAGTTCCAGGGAATTTATTCAGCTGGCTCCATGGACATTGCTTATGCCGGGACTTTCTATCATGCTTGTTGTATTAGGATTTAATTTGATTGGTGACGGGTTACGGGATATTTTGGACCCTAAAATGAGAAATTGATACAGTTAATGTTTGCCGGGGAAAGACATGCCTTCACAACTTATAGAGTCTGCTGTACAGGAGAGGCTGGTCGGATAAATGTTTATAAAAAACCTCTAATCTGTTATTAAATTTTTTACACAGATTAGAGGTTTTTTAGAGCAGCAGATCAAATCATCTTTTGTCTATTCAATCGTAATTCCACCGTTACTTGTATGAGCTTTAATCAATGTCTCCCCATTTCCGTAAGTGATATCCCAATCCTTAGAATCAAATACGCGAATGGTTCCGTTATTTGTACGTAAATCAAAGGTTGCATTTTCAGGCTTTTTATTAGAAATAATAGTGATTTTTCCATTACTTGTTTCTAAATTCATTGGATAATCAAATCCTTTTGCCGCAATGGATACTGCTGCATTATTCGTTTTTGCTGTAATTTCCCCGGAAATATTCTGTAAATCAACCTTCCCATTTGTCGTTTCTACATTTACATTTCCTTGTATAGAATCCAAGGTCAGCTTTGCGTTATTTGTATTTGCTTTCACTTCGCCAATAATATTTTCTAAGGTGATTTTTCCATTTGAAGTTCTAACATTTGTATCTCCTTGTATATTATCCAATTCAATTTTTCCGTTGGATGATTGCAGATTGAATAAAGAAGTTTCTATATCTTCACCTTCAATTCGGCCATTACTTGTATGGAGCTGCAGTTCATCAACTTGCAGATGAACTGCAGCAATTTTTGTATTCGTTGTCTTCACTTTTATTTTATCTATTGTATCCTCAGGCACAAAAATTTTTAATGTAGCTTTGGAACGAAACAAAAAATCTAAATCGAAGAAAGAGAAGGAGGTTTCTTCGATTTGAATTGTTAATTTATCTCCATCAACTGAAGTAAGGATCTCTTGATCTTTAATCTTTTTTCCTGTTGCAGTATATTCTGCCCTGGGTTCTTCGCTGTTAGCTGCTTGAAGATGTATTTCTGTATTTTCAGCATCCACTTCAATTTCATTTATTTCATTAGCATTGATAGGAATAGATTCGGATTCTTCATAGAAAGCAGACTGCTTGTAAGATGAAAAAGTAGCAACCATGCCAATAATTCCGATAAGAAGCAGGAATATTGCTAAAATGATAATTCGTTTTCCATTTATCATGCTCGATCCTCTCCTTTTACCAAACGTACATTGAAAGCAATATACCTAGAAAATATGCGGATAGCTGCATTTGTAACATAATTGATTACGATAAAGATTAATAATCCTGATCCTGCCAGTGTAATGGAGGAAAATAGTTCAAATAGATAAAATGATTCAGGATGGATAATCCATTGAACACCTGCTATAAAAAGTTGTGCAACAAAAGAAAAAGCAATAACCCATATGCCCAAAATCGTCCCGGCAATACCGATAGAAGGGCCGAGGATAATAATAAGATTGAAGAAAAAGAGTCCAATGATTATACCTATTCTGGGAAATTGGTTTTGTTCAGAATGATTTACCGGCACTTTTTCATATTGTTGTGTGGACTGCAGGTCTTTCGCAATCTGTTGGGGAGAACCCAGCGAACGAACAATCTCTTCATCTGTTTTTCCTTCTGCCCGCCCCATTTCAAAATGCTCTTCAAAGTCTTGAGTAATCTCTTTTTGATCTTGTGATGATAAGTTTCTTAAGTAGTAGCGAAGTTCTTCTAAAAAATCTAATTTATTCATTATTCTCCTCCTTCATTAATGAATCAACGCCTCGCGTGAATTTCTCGTATTCTTCTTTAAGTTCCAGGAGGTAATCTTGCCCTTCATTTGTTAAATGATAATATTTTCTGCTCGGTCCTTCTGTGGACTCTCTAAGGTAAGTTGTGCAGTACCCCTGTTTCAATATTCGGCGTAATACTGGATAGACAGATCCTTCCGATATTTCGATTTTATCCGTAATACGTTTAATCAACTCATATCCATAGAAATCTTGTTTATCAAGCAATACTAATACACAGAGTTCAAGAACCCCTTTTTTTAATTGTGCAGACACTAAAGTCACCCTCTTTATAGGTTAGGTAATAAGCTGATTCATTTTACTATAGCATTTTGTTCAGTACTATTCAATAACAAGTAGTGGTGTTATTATTTTATGGCTTAATTTACCTCTATAGAAGTATGTGTTTAAAAAGTACAATGAAAGGAATTAAGAGTTTTAAGGAAGCGGAGAAGGAGTAACAGTTTTGATAAACTGAGTAATTGGAAATGTTTTAGATGGGGAAGTACCCGTGCCGCCAAAAACATTTGTGATAATTTTTACGTAGTTCATATGATATGAGCGATTTTAGTAGAAGGTCATTATCTTACCATGGCTATTTTATTGGATTTATTGACTCTTCTATAGAAGAAAGAAAAAGCTTAAAAGAAATAGACTATTATATTTAATGGGTGAAAGATAGCATGCAGGTATTTGCAGCTTAATTTTACTTCAATAGCGAACAAAGGTTTGATGCTGGAAGTTCAGGTGATTTTTACTTTATAATTTATGAGGCTAAAAGTTTAAATTTCTGAATTGAAATAACTATCAATAATAGAAAGGGGAGTCTTTTTTGAAAGAATAGTTTGATTATATTTTTTTGAGGATTTCCCCTTGCATCAATGATAAGGACATGCTATAGTATTAAAAGTCGATTGATTGCACAGGTGGTTGAGAGATTGATTGGAAAATTAACTTTTAAAAATTTATTGCATTGATTTAAGAGATGTGATAGTATATAAAAGTTCGTTTATAAT
>NZ_BJYM01000011.1 GCF_007991515.1 Oceanobacillus sojae | reverse complement strand
CCGGAGCGGAAGCTATACACAATAACCTGTTCAAAATATAAAAAGATAAGTTAACTAAAAGCAAGTATGTTAATAGAGACCATGTACATCTTGGAACAGCAAGGTTAGTGTGTTTATTCTTAGGTGCGAAAGTTGAGTTATAAAGATAAATCTATAAAAGGAGTTATAAACATGATAACAATGAATGATATTGTCAGAGAAGGACACCCTTCTTTAACTAAAAAAGCAGCAAAGGTCAATGTTCCATTATCAGTAGATGATAAACAGTTATTAGAAGACATGCTTCAATTCTTGAAAAACAGTCAAGATGAAGAAATTGCCGAAAAGTATAATTTAAGAGCCGGAGTAGGTCTGGCAGCACCACAGCTAGGTGTAGAAAAACAATTGATTGCACTGCACTTTGAAGATAGTAAGGGAAAAAAATACAGTATGGGATTAGCCAACCCTAAAATTATCAGCCATTCTGTAGAGCAGTCATATTTACAAAATGGAGAAGGATGTTTATCTGTTGACCGTGTTATAGAAGGATATGTTCCAAGACATGCCCGTATTACAATAACCGCAACAGATATTAATGATAATCCTGTTAAGCTCAGATTGAAAGATTATCCAGCTGTTGTATTCCAGCATGAAATCGATCATTTAAATGGTGTTATGTTTTTTGACCGGATTAATGAGGACAATCCATTCGCAATTCCGGATAATGCAATTGAGATAAGCTAAGCTGACACATATCTAATGTGATATTTCTTTTCAAAATTGTATAATTTTGTTGATTTGGACGATGATAAATATAGTTTATACGATTCGATCAGACGTTTAGTTTTATAACGTCAAAAGTACGTCTTTCAAGGATAGGGCCTATAAAAAAAGCGTATTTATCCGCTCAATAAAAGATGGGCAAACTCGAGTTTTTCTAATTATTTATCGTTTTTTATTTAATTCTTTCCAATTTCGTACTATACTATAGATAAGAGGATTGGACGGTAGAGGGTTAAATTTGCTTTTCTAAATTATCGGAAGGAGAAGTGAGTCCTTATGCTGAAACGTCTTAAAGAGAAACTCAAAAAACGTTTAAAGGATTTACTGGGCAAAGAGGGGCGTGTACCAACTACTAATAAATAATTAAACCGCCAAACAATAAATTTTAACGGAAAAAGCCATTTTTCAGGTGAGCTGACGGAAACTTACCTTTTATAACGGAATATAACACATCTAAATAATAACCCTAATGAAATAAAGTTTGTAAATTTTAAAGGAGAGATGAAATGATTTTTAAAGTATTATATCAGGCATCACAAGATCAAGTGCCTGTAAGAGAACGCACGGAGAGCCTTTATGTAGAAGCGCAATCCGTAAGAGAAGCAAGATCAAAAATTAGTGACCGTAACATTAACATTGAGTACATTCAAGTATTAGATGAGGCACATCTCGAATACGAAAAAAGTACTGGCAAGTTCGAATTGGAGAATGTATAACAATGAAGTTTGTAAAAAATGATCAGACTGCTGTATTTGCCCTTGGCGGACTTGGGGAAATCGGCAAAAATACGTATGCAGTTCAATTCCAAGACGAAATCATCCTTATTGATGCAGGAATTAAATTCCCGGAGGATGAGCTTCTTGGTATTGATTATGTAATCCCGGACTACACCTATCTTGTACAAAACCAAGATAAAATTAAAGGTCTTTTTGTTACACACGGTCACGAAGATCACATTGGTGGAATCCCGTTTTTATTAAAACAAATTAATGTGCCAATTTATGCTGGAAAGTTAGCAATCGGTTTAATCCGTAATAAACTGGAAGAACATAGCTTATTGCGCAGTACAAAGCTAATTTCCATTCAAGAAGATGATGTTATTAAATTCCGTAAGACTTCCGTAAGCTTTTTCCGCACGACACACAGTATTCCAGATTCATTTGGGGTCGTTGTAAAGACGCCGCCTGGAAATATTGTGCATACAGGTGATTTCAAATTTGACTTTACCCCTGTCGGCGAACCTGCAAACCTTTCTAAAATGGCTCAAATTGGCGAAGAAGGGGTATTATGCCTTCTATCCGATAGTACGAATAGTGAAGTACCTGGATTTACAATGTCTGAAAGCGTTGTTGGCGAAAGCATCCAAGATATATTCAGCCGTGTTGATGGCAGACTGATATTTGCTACATTTGCGTCTAATATCTATCGATTACAGCAAGTTGTTGAAGCAGCCGTTAAGCATAACCGTAAAGTGGCTGTCTTTGGAAGAAGTATGGAATCCGCGATAAACATCGGTCTGGATTTGGGTTATATCCAAGCTCCAAAAGATACGTTTATTGAAGGAAACCAAATTAATCGTCTTCCAGCAAATGAAGTAACGATCCTCTGTACTGGTTCACAAGGCGAATCAATGGCAGCACTTTCTCGAATTGCCAATGGAACGCATCGTCAAATTCAATTAATTCCTGGAGATACGGTTGTATTTTCATCATCACCAATCCCTGGTAATACTGTCAGTGTAAGCAGAACAATTAATAAGCTGTATCGTGCAGGAGCAGATGTTATTCATGGAAAACTGAGTAATATCCATACATCCGGTCACGGAAGTCAAGAAGAGCAAAAGCTTATGTTACGCTTAATTAAACCAAAATATTTTATGCCGATTCATGGTGAATACCGTATGTTAAAAGAACATACAAAATTAGCTGAATTATGCGGGGTTGAAGAAAATCATTCCTTTATCATGGATAATGGTGATGTATTGGCTCTTGGAAAAGAACAAGCTTCAATCGCAGGCAAAATCCCATCTGGCTCAATTTATGTAGATGGAAGCGGCATTGGCGATATCGGAAATATTGTTCTTAGAGACCGCCGAATTCTTTCTGAAGAAGGTTTGGTTATTGTCGTTGTCAGTATTAATATGAAAGAATTTAAAATTGAAGCAGGTCCAGATATTATTTCTCGCGGCTTTGTTTATATGCGTGAATCTGAAGACCTTATCAATGATGCACAAAAGCTTGTTGCCAAGCATTTAGAAAAAGTAATGGAACGACGGACAACACAGTGGTCAGAAATAAAAAATGAAATTACAGATACGATTGCTCCGTTCCTATATGAAAAAACGAAGCGTCGTCCAATGGTATTACCAATCATTATGGAAATTTAAATAACTAAAGCTTCATTCTCCCGGACAGATTACCAGGAGAATGAAGCTTTCTTTAAATGAGTCAAATATTGCTGTCTATTTTAGAAAGAGGTACAGACAATGAAAGATAAATACTATGATAAGCTGCTAAATATTTATACCATGGAGAACAAGAAAACAGTATACCCCGAGTCACATCACTACAACCCTTATGAGCCTACTCCATATAGTGCTTTGGAAAAATTAACTAAAGCTTATCCCTTTGATAAGCAGGACTCGGTTATTGACTTTGGCTGTGGGAAAGGACGTTTACCTTTTTACCTTCATTATTTTCAGCATTTATCTGTCACTGGAATTGAAATGGATTCAAATTTTTTTAATGATGCCGAATACAATTTACAAGCATATAAGCAATTATTAAGTTCTGAAAATAACAAAGCTGACATTCGATTTATCTGTTGCTTGGCAGAAGAATATAAAATTGCCGCAAAAGATAATCGTTTTTACTTTTTTAACCCATTTTCTATTCAAATTTTCAAGCGTGTTATTTCCAATATTCAAGAGTCTGTAGAAAATACACCACGAGAAGTCGATGTTATCTTATATTATCCGCATAGTACTTATATTCATTTTCTAGAGCACTACAGTCCATTCGAGCTATTACTGGAAATAAAACTAAAAGCTTATTGGTTGAATGCAGATGAGCGAATCGTTATCTACCGCTTGAATAATTAAATTTTTGAACTACATATATTTTACAAACTAGAATCTGTCTCTCTAAGATTTATTAAAAAAGAACCTTTCGTCTAATGGAAGGTTCTTTTATTTTCAGTCAAAAATATAGGCTTTTTCAAACCGGTTTATATCATAATCTGCTCCTATAATAATAAGTATATCCCCTTCTTTTAAAGGTTTGTCCGCTTCAGGGGATACATCAATTTCCGTACCACTTTTTATTGCAACAATATTGCATCCGAACTTCGCACGGACATCAAGTGAGATTAAAGTCTTTCCAATCATTTTCTTACCGGCAATCACCTCTACAATACTGTATTCATTGGAAAGCTCCAGATACTCTAAAATATTATTTGAAATAAAGCTGTGCGCCAATCTTTTTCCCATATCCCGTTCTGGATGAACAACATGATGGACACCAATCCTATTTAATATCTTATCATGATAATCATTCTGAGCTTTGACAGTAATTCTCTTTATATCCAAATCAGTTAATATCACTGCTGTCAGAATACTTGCTTGGATATTTTCACCGATAGCAACGATAACATGATCGAAATTTGTAATACCTATTTCTTTCAAGGCATCTTCATCCGTTGCATCGAGCACCACAGAATGATAAGCGATATTTTTATATTCATTTACTTTAGCTTCATCAGAATCAATTGCCAGGACATGCATTCCTTTCTCGCTCAGCTCCTTACAAATGCTGCCTCCAAATCTGCCTAAACCAATTACTGCAAAATCCTTTCTCATAAGAAACCTCCATTCTTCTGTTCCTTATATTAACATAAAGCATAAAAGAAAGGGAGCAGTTCAACCATCTGCTCCCCGCCTATACTATATTGCATCCAGCATTGTAAACTGTGATTTTACAAGATCATAATATTTTCCATGCTGCTGCATTAACTCCTGATGGCTTCCATACTCTAAAACCTTACCTTGCTCCAGAACATAGATACAGTCTGCTTCCCTTATGGTAGACAGACGATGCGCAATAATAATGGAAGTTCTTCCTTTTAATAATCGTTTCAATGCCTTTTGAATTTTCACTTCAGATTCTGTATCAATACTTGCTGTTGCTTCATCCAATATAATAATACTTGGATTTGCCAGCAAGGCTCTTGCAAAAGATAACAATTGTCTTTCTCCAGCAGATAGAATATTTCCCCGCTCTTCTACTTCTGTCTCATAATCATTCGCTAAACGGCTGATAAAACTATCTGCACCGACAACTTTTGCTGCTTCTTTTACTTCTTCATCCGTTGCATCCGGCCGTCCAAAACGAATATTTTCCATGATTGTTCCTGAAAAAATAAACGTATCCTGAAGGACGACACTGATTCGTTGTCTTAAGCTGTCTAACGTGACATCACGCAGGTCATGGCCATCGACTTTTACCGCACCAGATGTGGGATCATAGAAGCGGCTTATCAGATTTGCAATGGTAGATTTACCGCTTCCTGTATGCCCAACTAGAGCAATCGTCTGCCCAGCCTGAATGTCCAGGGAAATTTTCTTTAAAGCTAAACGATCCGCATTATATGCAAATTCCACTTCATCGAATTCAATTTTTCCATCCATTTTTTTAATTTCATAAGCATTTTCTTTTTCAGCAACATTAGGCTGCTCATCCAGGAATTCAAAAATACGTTCTGATGACGCCATTGCCATTAAAAGCTGATTGTACATCTGTCCCAGCCTGGAAATAGGCTCCCAGAACATCCCCAGGAAAAAGGCAAAGGAAATAAAAGTTCCCAATTCAATTGTTCCATTAAGAATTAAATAAGAGCCAAAGGCAATTAGTATGATGGTTCCTGCTGCATCACAGATATCCACAAGCGGTCTGAAAAATGCACTTTTCTTCGCCGCATCACGAAAGCTGTTAAAATAGCCGCTGTTCACTCCATCAAAGAATTCCGCATTTTCTTTTTCCTGTGAGAAGGATTGGGTAATACGCATACCTTGAAGTCCTTCGTTTAAATGCGAATTCATTCTGGATTGCTGCAGACGGACCATTTGCCAGGAACGTCTTATTTTCCTTCTTAATGTAGTAGATATAATAAACATCAGCGGAATAACGATGACAACAGCCAATGCTAAAGGCGGACTCATTATGAAAAGAATAATAATAATTCCACTTAACATTAAAATATCCATCAATAGATTAATAATTCCATTTGTAAACAGCTCTTGCAGGGAGTTGATATCATTTAAAATCCGTACAAGTATTGATCCCGCTGAACGAGTATCAAAAAAACGGTGGGAAAGTCTCTGTACATGGGAAAACAGCTTTTGTCTTAAATCATAAATAACATTCTGCCCTAGTATATTAACCCACTTTATCCGAAAACGATTGGCAATAAAACTGATCATATAAAGAATAGCAATACCTATAACGAGATAGACTAAAAGATTTGTATCACTGCGTGCAATTGCTATATCTACAGCTACTTTACCAATTAAAATAGGTATGGCTAACCTGACAGCTGTAGCAATAACCATCGCAATAATTGCGCCAGGCAGATATGTTTTTGAATATGGCTTTAAAAACTGAAGTAATCTCCACATCTGCTTCCAGTTAAACGGCTTCTCAATTGCCTGATCTATCGTATAATGAAATCGCTCTAAATGCTTGCTTTGTTTTTTAGCTTCTTTTACTTTCGCCAAGATTTCTCCACCTCCCTTTAATGGACCACACTCATTATTTCTTCACGGTCCTGGTATTGGATATTATAAATACGTTCATAAGGGCCATTATTTTTTAATAAGAAATCATGTGTACCCCGTTCGACAATCTCTCCGTCCTCCAGCACTAAAATTTCATCAGCATGCTTTAAAGAGGAAATACGATGCGCAATAATAAAGGATGTTCTGTTTTTCATCACTTCCCGCAGAGCTTTTTGAATCTTATGCTCTGTTTGCATATCAACAGCAGATGTCGCATCATCTAAAACAAGAATACTCGGGTCGATACAAATTGCACGGGCAATTGCTATCCGCTGTTTCTGCCCTCCAGACAGACCCATTCCCCTCTCTCCGAGAAGCGTATCATATCCATTCGGAAGCTCCATGATAAAATCATGTGCTTGAGCCATTTTTGCCGCAACTATAATATCTTCATCTTTAATTCCAGGTGTGCCATAAGAAATATTTTCTTTAATTGTTGTTGAGAACAGGAATGGCTCCTGCAAAACAAACCCGATTTGGCTTCGGAGACTTTTCAGCTTATAATCTGAAACAGGGCGTCCGTCAACCAGAACTTCTCCTTCCTCAGGCTCATAGAACCGTGTAAGCAGTTGTGTAATACTTGTTTTCCCGGAACCAGTTGCACCAATTAAACCAATCGTTTTGCCAGGTGGGGCATCGAAACTGATATGCTTTAACGCTTCATCATCATCCTCAATATACGTTAACGTGACATTCTTAAATGTTACATGACCTTGAATCTCTTTATCGATGGCATCAGGCTTTTCTTCGATGTCCTCATGCGCTTCCAGAATCTCCAGCAGCCGCTCTCCGGATGCTTTTGCCTGAGAAAATTGATTAATGATAAATCCTAAGTTCATAAGTGGTCCCATAATAAACCAGACAAGACTGAAAAATGCCATTAATTCTCCTGTTGTCATGGAGCCGTTTATTACAAAAAAACCACCGAACGCTAATAAAACAACTGCGCTAACATTTCCGATAAATTCCATTACCGGGAAATACTTTGCCCATAAACCTGAAGTAAACAAATATTTTTGCCGATAATTATCATTACTTGCAGAAAATCTGCCAATCTCGAAATCTTCTCTTGATAATGACTTAACCGTGTTCATCCCGCTTATATTTTCCTGTACCCTGGTGTTTAATCTTCCAAAGGAACGTCTAATGCTCCGAAAGGCCGGATGAACCTGCTTATCAAATTTATAAACAACAAATGCCAGAAATGGCATTGCAGCCATTGTTATAAGTGCTAGAGGAATAGAATAATAAAACATAACTGAAATACTTATCAGCATTAAAGAAACAACTCGAATTAATTCTGCAAAACCGACAGAAAGGAAGAAACGGAAACCTTCCACATCTGCAGTCAGCCGGGACATAATATCCCCTGTTTTTGCATTATCATAATACTTGAATGCAAGCGCCTGCAGCTTATCATATAACGATTCACGCAGCTTATATACAGCAGTCATTCCAAATAAATCACCCAGATACTGAAAGAAAAAAGTGGACACCCCTTTTATCATCATTAAGCCTAAAAAGGCACCACAGATATAAGGAATCAATCCATATCTCTGCTCAGCAACTACTTCATCAATTGTAATTTGAAGTATAATTGGATAAACTACTGTAATAACTGTCACGATAAGCATACCAATAATTGACCAAATAAAGTATTTCTTATACGGCCAATAAAAGCGCTTTAATTTTTTAAAAATATTCAAAATTTATTCCCCCTTTCACTTTTCCGTAATAACTAATATAACGGTTTCCGAAATAAATTTCTACTGTTTTGCGCTATTTTTTTGAAAATTATTTTAAAAAAGTTTTTTTCCATCAAAATACCTAGTTTAAGAGATAAACACCTCTAATTGTTCTGAATAATTCGTTTATTATCCATATCCTTGAAACTCTTTTTACTGCCACAACAAAAAAACTCCATTCTATAAAGAACAGAGAGATTTTTTCTTACTTTTCGTTTAATAAACGCTTTAAACGCTGCTCTATTAAATTTGTAGAAGATTTACCGCTTTGCTTAAAACGGAGTCTTTCCTGTTTATCAAATAAATATAAAGCAGGTACATAGCGGAACTGAAATACAGCTGCGAGCCGGTCATCTATATCATCTAAAGAAACAGCATCAAAGTGCAGCTGATTCAGCTTATTCTTTATTTCTGATAAGCTTACCTGCTCCCTATCTAAATAAATATGAATTAAAATTGGAACAACTCTCTTTGACTTAATTTCCGGAACCTCAGCCAGCTGTTTTAAAAAATTACTACAGGATGAACAGCTTACGGACCAAAAAATAACAAGAACTGGTCTTCCGCTTGATAATAAAAGAGATCGGTTGCTGCCAGGTAAGGCTTTGATTTTGGATAAGTCAGGAAGAATATCATAAATCTGCATGATGTCACTCCTTATTTTTTACTCTTTAACTGATATATGACGAAGGAGAAAAATCTATGTATTTGTTTTTATTATACTCAATTTTCTTTATAATACAGACAAAAAGCATATGGAGATTTTATCATGACTCAAACTCGTTCAAGAGATTTCGTTCTTCATGCAAAAAGTCCTCAATTCTACTGGGAAGGTACTGGACAGTTATCCATTAAAACATTTTCTAATGGTAAAGTCTTTTACAGAAAAAACAAAGGATTTTTCGCTGTTGAAAATAACAGATACCTGCTTCTTAATGAAGGTGCATATACCATCAGCATTGATGAAGCTGTTTCAGTTGAATTAAAATAGTCTTAAATTTATTGTTAAGGGAGAGATAATTATATGCAGGCAGATACTATTCAACACATTGGACAAATTGGTGTACCAATTAAAAATTTACAAAGAGCCATACTCTTTTATCAAGAAAAATTAGGGCTGTCCCTTTTATTTAGTACAGATAGTATGGCTTTCTTTGATTGTGACCGCCTAAGGATTATGTTGACGCTTCCTGAAAAAGAAGCATTTGCCCATCCGAGCTCCGTTATTTATTTTCAAGTAGATGATATTCAAAGAGCATATCAACAGCTTAAAAAAAAGCAAGTAATTTTTATTGATGAACCACATATGATTACGAAAATAGGAAATATAGAAACATGGATGGTGTTTTTCAGCGATACAGAAAACAATACTCATGCACTCATGAGTGAAGTGAAAATTTAATTTAGAAAAGAAAAATTTTGAGCGGATAAAAAAAGACTTTCTTTAAAATAACAAGAAAGTCTTTTTATCCTTTATAATGAAATCTATTTTCCGCAAACAATTAATCGAATGATCGAATAAATCTTTCTACTGCTTCTGCACCAACAGAAAGTGCAGCTTCATTCGGAGCCAGCTTCGCGTGATGTAGTCCGTATGGCGAATCTACTCCAAGCCAGAACATAAATCCTGGGATTACTTTTAACATATCTCCAAAATCTTCTCCAGTCATTGCTGCAGAAGCCTGGACATATTCAATGTCTGAACCTGCTAAGGATTCTTGAAACAGCTCTACATATTTTCCATCATTCACTACTTGGTAATAGTTAGATCCATAATCTACATTTATCTCACAATCATATGCTATTTCGAAGCCTTTAATCAGCTTTTCCAGTTTTTCTTTCACCAATAGAATAGAAGAAGCTTCTGTTGTACGGATGGTTCCTTCCAACCGCGCTGTTTCTGCTATAGCATTTTGTACAAATCCACTTTCCATTTTCCCAATCGTAATAACAGAGCCGTCTAAAGGATTCAGCCCTCTGGAAACAATTTGCTGCAGCTGTACAACAAAGTTACTTGCTGCCACTGTCATATCCTTTGTTAAATGCGGATAAGCAGCATGTCCGCCGAGACCTTTAAAATCAATAAATAACTCACTTGTATTCGCGAATAAAAGTCCCGGTTTTGAAGACACTTTGCCGACTGATAAATTAGGAGCAATATGCAGTGCAAAAATAGTGTCCGGTTTCCAATCAAGAAATTCCTTTGATTCAATCATTGGCTTTGCACCGCCCGGGCCTTCTTCTGCCGGCTGAAAAATAAATAGAACATTATCTTTTACAGGCTGTGCAATCAGTCTGCTGAGAGCTGCCAAAGCAATAGTCATATGGAAATCATGTCCACAAGCATGCATTTTCCCCGGATGTGTGGAGGAGAAGTCAAAACCTGTGTCTTCTAAAATCGGAAGCCCGTCTATATCTGTCCGGAAACCGATCCGCTTTGATGGATTGGTTCCAGATACATGTACTAAAATACCTGTCCGCCAAGTTTTGATGTCAACCCGATCTGTCGCCATCTCCCGAATCTTCTCAAGCAAATACCTTTGCGTTTTCTCCTCTTTGAAGCCTAATTCAGGAATTTGATGGAGCTCCCTGCGGACAGTTTGCAAATCAAATGCTGTCATATCCTATTCATCTGCCTTAATTATCTAATTTACGAAGCTCTTGTTTAATTTCAGTTTTAGATTTAGTCTGCTCGTCAATTTCCTTTAACACACGTGCAGGCGTCCCACCTACTAATGTGTTTGGTTCTACATCCTTTGTAACAATAGCTCCTGCTGCTACAATAGAGCCTTTCCCGATAGTAATTCCTTCAAGTACTACAACATTTGCTCCAATAACAACATCATCTTCTACAATAACCGGTTTTGCAGAAGGGGGCTCAATAACACCAGCTAATACAGTACCGGCTCCAATATGACAGTTCTTTCCAACTGTAGCTCTTCCGCCAAGAACAGCGTTCATATCAATCATTGTTCCTTCACCGATTACAGCACCAATATTAATGGATGCACCCATCATAATAACGACGCCATCACCGATTTCTACCTGGTCACGAATAATTGCGCCTGGCTCGATACGTGCATTGATATTTTTTAGGTCCAGCATTGGAATCGCAGAATTACGGCGATCATTTTCTGTAACATAGTCTTCAATAATAGATTCATTTTCTTTTAGGAATGCTTCTATTGCTTTCCACTCGCCAAATAATGTACCGCTTTTTGCATCTACAAATGCTTTAATCCCGTCTTGCTCAGGAAGCTTGTCTAAATTTCCTTTCAAATACACTTTTACCGGGGTACTTTTCTTGCTATTAGAAATAAACTGTATAATTTCATTTGCATCCATAGTTAACTATTCCTCCATTTTTATAATCTCTTTATTACTTTAGCAGACGCTACCTTCAACGGCAACTAATATAATGCACTTATGTAAATAGAAAAGTCTGCTATCTTTTAAATAGGCTTTATCCCGCTGAAAGAGAAGTCTGCTTCTTAAAATTATACATAATAAAAAACCTCCATAATGCAGAATAAAGCGATTGTTCTTCCACATCATGGAGGTTTTATAATTATTTTTTATATGCATTCATATAGATATCCTTCTTCATTTGCTTTAATATGGCTCTTCTTGTCAGGATACCATCAAAATAACCATCTGCATCTACTAAACAAACAAACGGATGATCAATCGAAGCATTTAGACCGTCTAATAGATTATTTTCCCTTGTTAAGGTCGGCACGTCACTGGCCATTACATCCATTACCCGGATTTCTGACAGGCGATCCATTTCAAAGCTTTCTATCCCCAGCACTTCATTAAGAATAGCTGTTTTACCAATAATCCCCGAAAATTTATAAGCTGAATCAAGTACCGGAACTGCTGTATAACCGGATTTCATTAATACCAGTAATGCGTGTTCTAAAGGATTATTGAGCTGGACATGTGCCACCTTCTCAGCAGGTATAAGTACTTCACTTAACTTAATATCTGCCAACTGCTTATCTTGCGTTGCACTCACCTTATTTGCCCCCTTTTTTCATATAAACATTCGTATTTGCAAATTAATGATTCTTTTTAACATATCTGAAATTCTGTGAACAATTATCTATATATTACTTTTCTTGTATATCTGCTTCATATGAGCGTAACAAAGCCCATGTGCTTTATACCCTAAAACATTTATACATAAACTTCCAAATTAAATTATATTTCATTTTTATTTTATTCATACACACATTACCAGTTTAACACACTTCTGCTATTCTCTCACGATTATTGCATCAGCAAGTTCCTAAAGTGCCAGGATCTGGTTCTTTTTAACGTTCTCTAATCTTCTTATGTAAATTAATGATTTTCCAAATGAAAAAAGCGCTCTATCCGTGCTATAATTTTTATAACAGGTTATCAGAAAGGAAATTATATAATGAATCGCAGAACATTTTTAAAAAGGTCTCTAGGAAGCTTGTTAACATTACTGGGTTTAAGTGGCGGCACTTATTTTTATGCTCGTGAGATTGAACCATCTTTACTGACAATTACGGAAGAATCAATTACTTCTCCGCAAATCCCCGCAGCTTTTAATCAATTTAAAATTGTCCAATTTTCCGATACACATTTAGGTTTTCATTATGACTTAGAACAGTTGGAATCACTTGTATCAAAAATTAACAATCTGAAGCCTGATTTAATTCTGTTTACAGGAGACCTGGTTGATGAACCCAATAATTATCATTGGAATAATAAGCTCATCCAATTATTGCAGCAGTTAGAAGCTCCAGAAGGAAAGTTTTGGATTTATGGAAACCATGATCATGGAGGCTATGGAACAGAAATTTTATATGAAACATTTGAAGCAGCCAATTTTACATTGCTGCAAAATAGTGCATCCCGTATCCAGCGTGAAGATGCATCCTTCGTATTAGCAGGGATTGATGATGCTATGCTCGGTGATCCAGATATTAGTCAAGCTCTAGAAGAACGTACAGATTCTGACTTCACCATTCTTCTTGCACATGAGCCTGATCTCGCAGACGTAGTGAAGAATTACCCAGTGGATATTCAATTATCAGGACATAGTCATGGAGGACAGGTTCGTCTGCCATTTATCGGTGATCTATATACCCCTGCATATGCTGAAAAATATGTACAGGGAAAATATACTATTTCAGATAAATTGACGCTATATGTGAACAGTGGAATTGGAACAACCCGTTTACCATATCGGTTTTTATGCAGACCGGAGCTGCATGTATTTACACTTCATTCCTGATACAATTTTTAAAGACAGCAATTTCATAAAATAATGCAGCGAATCTTTGGTTCTTTTTATTAGCACTGTTTAAAGCAAGCCCTTAAATGTCATAATTCCTTCATAGGAGATGGTTTCTCAACATTTTATCCAATGCTATAATGAGTATAAGTATAATTGGGAAAGGATTTAATGATATGAGACGCTACTTAGTACTTATTGGTTTATTTTTTCTATTGGCAGGGTGTGGGCGAAGTTATGCTATTGAAACAACCATGTCAGAACAGGTTCCCGATTTTGAATACACAACGCAGGATAAGGAACAGCTTTCTTTGAGTGATTTAGAGGGAGATTGGTGGATTGCTGACTTCATTTTTACCAATTGCACAACAGTTTGTATGCCGATGACTCAAAATATGGCTCACCTGCAGTCCATGATGGAGGAAGAAGGGATTGATGCACAAATTGTTTCTTTTAGCGTAGATCCAGATTATGATACACCAGAAGTGTTAAAGGAGTACGCCTCTCATTATGATGCAAACTTTGATAACTGGTCTTTCGTAACGGGCTATGACTTTGAAACTATCCGTGAATTTTCCATTAAACATTTTAAGAATTTCGTTCAAGCCCCGGCAGATGGGGATGATCAAGTTATCCATGGAACCTCCTTTTTCTTAGTCAGCCCAGAAGGAGAGGTCGTCAAGAATTATGATGGTGTTGAAATGAAAAATATGGAGACCATCCTGGCTGATTTAAAAAAAGTAAATTAGACAACTCTGCTGTTACAATTGAAAGCAGCTCTTCCCGAGATCAGAAAGATTATAGTTCATTTGTTCAGCTAAAAGACCGCATCTCTATGAATGCGGTCTTTTCCTTTTCTTCTTTTCAAACTTTATCACGCGCAAAAACAAGCTCATTTGTTCGCATTTATTTTGATATAGTATTGAAATTGTATAAAGTTTAAGGTAGAGTAATAATTGAAATAAATTGATTTAAATCCTTTTTTAAAAGGGAGAGACTTGAAAATGAAACATGAAGTTGAGGTTCAAAAGATAGCACAAGCTTTATTTGTAATCAATAAGCATGCTAAAACAGCTCCTGAACCGAAGCAATTATATCAACTAAAAAAACAAGCTATCGAACAATTATTAAAAGAGAAGAGAGCTTTTAAAAAAGGGCTGCATTTTTCTAACCATCCAAGGCTTAGTAATCAGCATTCTACTGTACTTATTAAAGTTGGAGACTATTGTTTCCATATTCCTCCTGCAAAAGAGGATTTAAAACAGCTGGAGCATTTAGGTGCATTAGATCAAGCCTACCGAAATCCCCCGGTAAAAATGTCTTTATCTCAAGCAAAGCGGCTCATTTGCCAATATATTAACTGGAAACCGGAAAAATCAAAGTCCACATCGCCCAAGAAGCAGCGCTCAAGCTATTACGTCCCTTCCTCACTTGGCAAAATGGATTGGCCGCCTGTACGTTCTAAAAAGAAATAAGGAAATATCAGCCTCAGACGTTTACTACAGATTGCAAGAAATTAGGTAATGAGAGCTGTCTTCCTTATGTACAGGCTTTGTATCCAGTTTAAATAGGTGCCATCTATCTGACCTGCCGCGTATATTTATTTTCTTTTTAATAAAAATTGATGCAGCAATGGAAGCACAGCTAAGCTGATTCCTAAAAAAGCCAGACTTTGCATTGCTGCCTTTAAAAATTGCCACGCATTTCTTTCCTGAAGGACAGCTAAAATAACTGTTAAACTAATTATAATGGTGCTCGCACCAATGTAAGACAGAAACCGCAACATTTGTTTTTTTATCGCCCATTTATATATTTTTTTCACTATATAGTAGACTGCTGCAGTGCATAGAAGCATCATGCCGAGATAAACATAAACAGCATTAATTCCAATATTTCCTATAGATACAATACCTGATAACGACATGTTCTTACCCTTCTTCCAGTTTTCACTTCTATCTAGTTTAGTCACTGCTGATTTTTTTATACAAATGTGCTCGAAAAGAACAAGCCGTCTAATAAAATGATCTTCCCCAACAGAAACTATATCTTTAGATATTTCAGTAATACTTTTAACGAGGAATGTTTTCAAGGTCGGTTAATCTCTGGCTCCAGTCCCATGACAAAGACGAAATTCCTTTTTTCATCATATCCATCCTATAAAAGTAAAAACCGCTTTAGCAAGGATTTCCTTACTCAGCGGTTAATTCATCTTTATTCTTTTTATGAGCCAGTAAAAAAGCTTCTTGTTTCTTTTCTAATTTCTCTTCAATTTGTGATATACTTTTTTCATCGTTTAATAATTCTTGTCTGTTCATATCAACCAATTGTTCGAAATTAAGTGATCTTGGACGCATGTTGTATTCTCCTTTCTATACTTTTTATTATACCCGTATTCGTTCATATTAATCCAAATTATTTGAACATTTATTGAAATTTTTATATTTTTTTAAGTGAAGGTGATTTTGTTGAAGCATTTAATAAACAATAATGTTAAAAATATTGAAATATCTGGAATTCGTAAATTTTTTAATCTCGTATCTGGTGAAAAAGATGTCGTTTCTTTAACCATCGGCCAGCCGGATTTTCATACCCCTGATAATGTAAAAAAAGCAGGAATACAGGCTATTGAAAATAACTTTACAACATATACACCAAATCAAGGGATTCTGGAATTGCGGAAAGCAATACATTCCTATTATCAGACAAACTATGAACTGACTTATCAGCCGGAAACAGAAATTATTGTTACCTCTGGTGCATCTGAAGCAATTGATATTACTTTTCGAACCATTCTTACACCAGGTGACGAGGTAATTTTACCAAGTCCGATCTATCCAGGTTACGAGCCGCTTATCACATTGGCGAATGCCAAGCCGGTTCATGTTAATACAGCAGGTACAGAGTTTAAATTCACTCCTGAGACAATTGCAGATGCCATAACAGAAAAAACGAAATGTGTTGTACTTCCATCTCCGTCTAACCCGACCGGTGCGGCGTATTCAAAAGTTGAATTACAGGCTCTCGCTGAAGTACTTAAAGGAAAAGAAATATTTATTTTATCAGATGAAATTTATAGTGAAATTGTATTCGATTTTGACCATACTTCGATTGCTTCTATTTCCGATTTAAAAAACCAGACGATTGTTATCAATGGGGTATCCAAATCACATTCAATGACAGGCTTTCGCATAGGCTACACACTTGCTCCGGAGTGGTTATCCAAGCAGATGCTAAAGGTGCATCAATATAATGTGTCCTGCGCTTCCTCTATCAGCCAATATGCTGCATTAGAAGCCCTGACAACTTATCAGCAGCACACAGCCCATATAAAACAGATTTTTAAAGAGCGCAGAGATTATGTCTATGAACGTTTATTAAAGATGGGATTGGATGTTGAACGGCCACAAGGAGCCTTTTATATTTTCCCTAAAATGCAATTAAACAACATGAATTCATTTGATCTTGGTCTCTCTCTTGTACGTGATGCCAAACTGGCCCTTGTTCCAGGCAGCAGTTTCTCTACTCATGGAGAAGGCTATATGCGTTTAAGCTACGCGTATCATGAAACTATTTTAAAAGAAGGCTTAGACCGGTTAGAAGCATACTTATCCACAAAAAGGTAAAGCAATAACCTGAAAGCTGGAGAAGCTGCCCTCATACTTTGAGGGCTCTCTGATTCGCATGTTTGCGCCAGATTACTTAAACATGCTACGATAAGAGAAGATTATGGACTTTTTGGAGATGAGCATGTGGAAAATATCAATCATAAAAAAGAATGGATAGGCTGGTTCAAGGCAATTGTTATTACCATCATGCTTGCCCTTTTTCTCAGGACTTTTATTTTTGCCACTTCTATTGTAGAAGGAGAAAGCATGTATCCCACCCTTCAGGACGGAGAACGTGTGATTTTTAATAAGGTTGTTTATTCTATCCATGAACCCGGTCGTGGCGATATTGTAATTATTCATCAACCTCCCAAAAACTACGTAAAACGTGTGATTGGATTGCCCGGCGAAACGATAGAAATTGAAAATAGTCAGTTGTATATTAATGGTGAGGCTTATCAGCAGCATTTTCTAAGTGATGAAGTAATTGCACAAACCAATAATTTTGGCCCTATTGAAATTCCTGAAGACAATTATTTTGTAATGGGGGATAACCGGTTAATCAGTAAAGACAGCCGAAATGGACTCGGATTTATCCCGCGGGATGATATCATTGGTAAATCCGAATTAATTATCTATCCTTTCAGCGAATTTGGCTGGGTAGAGTAAAAGCAGAAAACTGACGTCCTCTTCTCTTCAGAGAAATGGAGGCAGCTTTCTGCTTTTCTTACTATCTTGGAATTTATAGAATCATTCCCTCGTAGATAACTATTCTTTATCCATAACACAAAAACCAATATTTAATACAAGAATTGCAAAACACACCACACCAAAAAGCATTTCCATCCTAAAGCACTCCCTTCACTTATGTACATACCATTATTTAATATACCTATTCTAATACCATCTTATCAATATCCTCACATAAAATAAAGAAAAAAATGTGATTGTATGTTTTTTTCAAAAAAGGCTATTATTCGGATAAATACTTCCCAGAACCAAAAGCGAAATTGGATTTTTTTTACTTAAAACGGAGCCGGCTCAAGCTTTTCTACACTGCAATTACCTAAATGTCAGCATTCAGGTTCCGAGAAAAACTAGGGCAAACGTCTATACACATTTTATCTATCTGCATACAGTAATACTGTAAGTTCAGGAGGTGAAAAGCATGGGCTATGGATATGGTGGTGGCTACGGTTACGGTGGCGGCTATGGCGGCGGCTACGCTGGCGGCTTTGCGTTGATTGTTGTTCTTTTCATTTTACTAATCATCGTAGGAGCTGCATTTTACTGCTAATCAAAAAATGGCTTGTGCTGAAGGCACAGGCCATTTATTTTATATGGTCAACAAATTTTTTCCTTTTCATAAGCTCCTTTAGCCAATAATAATTCTTTCTTTTGGATAATTAAATTTGGCAGGATCCTTTTTACGTTTAAATATCATTAGAAAGGTAAGAATACCTACCCGTCCAATAAACATTAATACCATTAATATAATTTTACTGGCTGCGGATAATTCATCTGTAATCCCCAGGGATAAGCCAACTGTTCCAAATGCAGAGGTCACTTCAAAAATAATCGCATCCAGGGAAACAGGTTCTAACAGGGTAAGTATAATAATAGATGAAAAAACAACCATAATTGCAAAAAAAGTTACAGTAACAGCTTTATTTAAATCGACTTCATAAATCTCTCTATGAAATATTTTAACGCTCCTTCCACCCCGAATAAACGTAAATAGAAAAATGAGTACCAGTGCAAAGGTTGTTGTCCTTATACCTCCCCCGGCACTGCTAGGTGAAGCCCCAATAAACATTAATGCAGACATAAATAAATGATTTGTATCTGATAATAGGTTCAGATCCATTGTTGCCAGCCCGCCACTTCTAGTTGTGACAGATTGAAACAAGGCATAAAAGAACGACTCATGCCAGCTGATATCTTTAAAAAAACCATGAATATCAAATAAATAAACCCCTAATGCTCCAACCAATATTATAGAAAAAAAAGTTGTCGTTGTAAGTTTCGTAAATAAACTAAAATGAAATTGGTTTTTTAATTTTCTTTTATGAAATAAATATTCCTTTACTTCAATAATTACTGGATAGCCGATGGCACCAAGGATAATTAGCACCATACACATAAATTGGACAAAATAATCAGATCGAAAAGGAATTAATGACTGCCCGGTAATATCAAAACCGCCATTAGAAACTGAGCTGATTACAAAGAAAAATCCATGTAATAATGCTTCGCCAGCCGAAGAATAATACTTCATAAAATAAATTCCTATGATAATGAAAAAAACAGCTTCTATTATCAGCAGTACAAAAACAATATTTTTAATTAATCTTACCATACCATCAAAATGGGTTTGATTCTGGTCAGTCATAATCATATTTCTTTCTCTGAAACCAATCCGCTTCCCTAACATAATCCAGAGCATTGTACCTATTGCCATAATCCCTACTGCCCCGAGCTGCATTATAAGAGCTAAAATAATAATCCCAGTCGTGCTTAATGAATCAGCAATAGAAATTGTACTTAATCCTGTTACGCTAATCGCACTGACAGCTGTAAATACAATATCAATTAACGGAATATCGATACCTGGCTGATGAGAAACAGGTAAAGATAACATTACCGTTGATAACGCTATCGCAGCAATATAATAAAACAACAACAGCTGGAAAGGTGTCCATTGGCGGATATTCTTATATTTACTACGTTTTTTTTGCATTGTTTTCCCTTCTTCTTCTCAAATAAAAACCTACAAAAATGTATGTGCAAAAAGTCCGTTAAATAGGACCAAGAAGTTCAAGGCGCCGAGATTTTTTACAAACGAGCTTTCACTGGAGGTGGCGACTTCTGTGTTGTCCATAGAACGTGGACGGTCTTAGCAGAAGTTCCTCCATGCTTTTAAATACGTGAGTAACGCTTTTGGCGGGGCGAGTAATCGCAAGTCCCAGCCCCATTGGAAAACTCCCGTCAACCGACTTCCGCAGGATGCGGTGGCTTCTACGTTGCCCACACGACGTGGGCGTTCCTAGTAGAAGACCCTCTTATCCCGTGTCATTTTTATTGGACTTTTTGAACATCCTCTAATAAATTTCTTTAAATTTCTGGATTAAATTATCTCCCTCATATCCCTTCTCTATAAGTGTTGTTAAAAGCTGTTCCACATCTTTTTTTTGCTTATCGATTATTTTTCCCATCAGCATTACGTTCATTTGATTACCTATTTCATGCATCTCCGTCAATTTTGTTATAAATGAAGCGGGTTCATTCGTATCTTTTGTAATCGTCGCTTGGACCATCAGCTCTTCATTCTGCTTATCTTTAAAATACTCCCAATAAGAATGGTTGATAAACCCTTCGATTAACCATGTATCATAGTCATCTTCACGATTAATAATCAGCCCGTCGATCAGGTTTACTTCCGTTCCTTCTAATCCTTTATCATAATCTAAAATCACTAATTTACGCAGTTTAAATGTTTTCATACAATTCACTCCCCAGTATGAATCCTAATAATTTTACAACACTTCTCTTTGACAGTCCATCTCATTTTAATGTGAGGGCTTATGCTGCCCTTATAATAACACAGTTTTTATATTTCTTTCATGTAACAAAAATAATATTCTTTTCTGCAGCATATATGGAAGCAAGATTATTGGAATCAAAGGTAGTCCCATGATACACTTACTAGCAAATATTGTTTTTTTACAGGTTAGAAAATTTTAAAATTCATTTTTACAATATAGACGAAGGAGAGCAACTACATGAATCAAATCATTGAAACAATAATGAATCACCGATCTATTCGAAAATTTGCAGATAAACCTTTAAATAATGTTCAAATAAAAACAATTGTAGAATCTGCACAACGCGCATCGACTTCCAGTAATGTAATGGCGTATAGTATTATCGGCGTGTCAGACCTCGCGATAAAAGAAAAACTCTATGCAGTTTCCGGACATGCTCATGCGAAGAATAATGGTCATTTGCTGATTTTTTGTGCTGATTTGCACCGAATTAATCAATTAGAAGGAATTGAACATACAGGGACTTTTCAAAATAATATTGAAAGCACGGAACAATTTATAGTTGGCACAATTGATGCTGCTTTAGCTGCCCAAAATGCTGCCATTGCTGCAGAATCTTTAGGGTTAGGTATTTGCTACTTAGGAAGCCTGCGTAATGATATTCAGGCTTTTAACGATATTCTTCAATTACCGGCTCATGTTGTCCCGTTGTTTGGGATGGCAATCGGCTATCCAAAAGAAATACCGGATATCAAGCCGCGCCTCCCTCTTGCCGCAATCTATCACGAAAATCAATATATTCCTTTTGAAAAACAAAAGCACTTTATTCAGGAATATGATCTAACTATGAAAGATTATTATGAAACACGAAATTCCAATAACAAACAGGAAACATGGACAGAGCAAATCCGCCAAAAATATGAAAAACCAACTCGGATGGATGTAGGTCCATTTGTAAACGCAAAAGATTTAAACAAACACTAGAAACTGAATATATCCTTGGAGAAATTAATAAATCCCTCCATCTTATATCAAAAAACGACAGATAGCTGAACTGCACCTCCAATTGTTAATACATTTTACATTTGGAGTGAGGTTTAATAAACTGTCGTTTTTTATACATCAAAATTCAATTTTTCTTCAAACGTAAACTTTATTTTCCCCATCCAATTGATAATAAACTTGAAAATAAATGATATTAATCCCAAAAATCAACATCTTCTATCTCAAATGCAGGCTGATAATAAATATAATTACTGTCTAAAGTTCGATAAACATATCCGCCCGATAACCGATGTACACCCTTATATGCAGATATGGAAACTAATGGTGTCTGGTGACGGATAGTTATATCCTCTTTTCCAATATACTGAAGAGAAGATTCCATATGAATATGTAATAAAAATAAATCATCAAGAGGAATTGTCTCTGTCCAATCAATGTTGTCAAAAAACCATAGGATTATTACTGCTGTTATGATGGTAAAAGCCGATATACTTCCCCAAATCGTAAAACGTTTCATAGCTAATCCCTCCTGCACTGCCACTTTTCTATTTAATGCTCTTATCTTTTTTTATTCAAAAATTTTTTCCATTATTATCAAATAAAAAATACTTAAACAGCAGCTAACCTTTTTAACTTTATTTACCTCTACTTATCCGTTTTCTTATTTCTTTACTAATCCTTGACTCCGTGTATATAGGCAGGTTTTTGGAAATTGTTTACAAGCATAAATAATGGCTTTTTTATCAAAATAATAAGTGCAAGATATGAAAAGGAGTGAAGGTAATGACAGTAGGTACGCAAGTTCAACAAACTATTTCAGGTTTAAAAAGTGCACAGGCAAGCCTTGAGCAGTTTGCACTTCAAACAGATAATAAACAGGCCAAGCAGCTGTATAAAAATGCAGCACAACAAACACAAGGTATTTTAGATCAATTAGAACCAAGAATACAACAAGTAATGCAGGAAGAGCCTCAGTACAAACAGTAATAAGATATGTTAGACAGTACAGTAAAACCGGGGACTATTCATACAGTCCCCTCTACATATCAGATAAAGAACAGGATGTGAGTATATGAATTCCAGAAAAATTACACTGTTGTTATTCTTTATTATTTTTTTAGCCGGTTGTAATCATAATGAATCTTCTTATTCCGATAATCCCAATATAACGCATTTATCCACGAGTTCTAATCAAGAAGCCGCTATCCAGGCAAAAGAATTATTTACGGATAGAGAGGATATTGAAGCTGTTCATGCAGTAAATACAAAAGACACACTGCTGGTCACTATTGAAATCCCTCATCATGAGCGATTTTCACTGGAAGAAAAAAGTAAAACTTATCAAAAAGAACTGGAACGGGCTTTTCCCGATTTCACCATAGAATTGTCAACCGACAAAAAGATAATCATTGAAACAGCGAAGCTCGAGGAAAAAATAGTAAAAAATAATTTAATTGAAGACGAAATAAAGAAACAGATGGAGAAAATAATCCATTTATCCAAGGAACAGACTTAATAGGAGTGAATGCTTCAGCAGCCCTCCGTTTGTTTCATATAAACCCGAAAAGGAGTGTCTTAAATGGGAGATAAAAAGAAACAAAAATTACAGCCAAACCAGCAGCAATATCAAGCTTTCCAACAAAAACGTGAAATAAAACGGCCCATCTTTAAAAATTGTATTAAGGCTTTCCTTATAGGCGGTTTAATCTGTCTTATCGGCCAGCTTATTTCTACCTTTTATATTTATCAATTTAATTTCACAGAAAAAACCGCCGGGAATCCAACCGTTGCCACATTAATTTTTATCACGATGCTGTTAACCGGTTTCGGTGTTTATGATCGTATTGCACAATTTGCAGGAGCTGGTTCTGCAGTTCCTGTAACAGGATTTGGAAACGCCGTTATCTCTTCAGCAATTGAGTACCGATCAGAAGGATTTATTCTCGGTGTAGGCAGCAACATGCTCAAACTAGCCGGACCTGTCATTGTTTACGGTGTGTTTTCTGCATTTATCGTAGCCCTCATTAAAACGATTCTCACGCAATGGGGGGGATTTTAATGCTACAAGGACACCAATCCTGGATTTTTGAAAATCGTCCATCTATTCTATCTACAGGAACTGTCGGCGGGCCTTTTGAAGCAAAAGGAAAAATTCCAGAAGCATTTGATATTCTTCATGAGGATATGTGGATTAATCAGGATTCCTGGGAGAAAGCTCAGCAAAAAATGTTGGAAGAAGCAATACAGACTACTTTGAAAAAAGGCCGTATTGAAAAGGAAAAAGTGGAATTTTTAATTGCCGGTGATTTAATTAACCAAATGACCCCGACCAGTTTTGCCGCAAGTACAAGCAGCATCCCTTTTTTAGGGACCTTCAGCGCTTGTGCCACCTCTATGGAAAGCCTGGCACTCGCTGCTTCTATTATTAATGCTAAGGGGGCAAATTATATTCTTTGCGCAGCTTCCAGTCATAACGCAGCGACAGAAAAGCAGTTTCGTTACCCGACAGAATATGGCGGACAGAAGCCTCCTACCTCTCAATGGACAGTTACCGGGGCAGGATGTGCGCTTGTTACTCAAAATGGGGCCGGACCCTCTATAACATCTGCCACAATTGGAAAGGTAGCTGATATGGGAATGACTGATCCATTTAATATGGGCGGAGCTATGGCTATTGCTGCCGCTGATACGATTGAAGCTCACTTTCGAGATATGCAAATTGATCCATCTTATTACGATTTGATAATAACTGGTGACCTTGGTCATGTTGGAAGGGAAGTTTCTCTGGATTTATTACACGACCGTAATATCCCGATTGATGCAGAAAAATATGTTGATTGCGGCATCGCTATATATCGTGAGGATCAGCCGGTACTTGCCGGGGGAAGCGGGGCAGCTTGTTCAGCCATTGTGACCTATGGGCACTTTCTTCAAGAAGTAATGAAAGGAAATTTAAAAAGAATTCTTGTCGCAGCAACCGGATCTCTTCACTCTACACTAAGTATTCAGCAAAAAGACCCCATCCCATGTATTGCACACGCTGTGTCAATCGAAGCAAGAGGTGAACACATATGATTTTTTTCTGGGCATTTGTTGTAGGAGGTCTTATCTGCGTTATCGGGCAAATTATGTTTGATGTATTTAAGTTATCTCCTGCACACACATTATCGATTTTGGTTATTGCCGGGGCTGTTTTGGATGGAATTGGCTGGTATGAACCGCTTATTGATTTTGCCGGAGCAGGAGCAACAGTACCAATCACAAGCTTCGGGAACTCTTTAGTCCACGGAGCAATGCAGGAAGCGGAAAAGCACGGGTTAATTGGTGTGGTAACAGGAATGTTTGAGGTAACAAGTGCAGGTATTTCTGCTGCGATTATATTCGGTGTCATCGGTGCTATTATTTTTAAACCAAAAGGATAGGGAGATGCTTTATGACAGTAGGATCACAAGTAAAAACATGTTATGCTACCTTAAAATCCATTGAAGCTGGATTAGATCTTTTACATGCCTCAACAACAGAACAAGATTTAAAAACAACTATAGACGAGACTTCTCAGTTAATTAAGATTGCACGTCAGGATATACATCAGCAAATTATTCATATTGACAAACAAGAACCGCAATATAAATCCTAAAGGGAGGGAAAAGCATGCCTGAATGGATATCTATTATTATTCGGTCCATTATTTTAATCACAGTCTTATTTTTCTTTGTAAAATGGCTGGGTGCAAAGCAATTATCTCAGCTCAATATATTTGAAACCATTTCTGGAATTGTACTCGGAGGAATCGCCGCCTTCCATACTGTTGATCCATACAATAGCTTTTATTATGCATTATTAGCCATGTTTGTCTGGTTTATTGCTGCATTCACAATTGAAAAGTTATCCTTGAAAAGCAAGCGTATACGGGACTTCACAGATGGAAAAAGTACTGTTTTTATTCAAAATGGGAAGGTGATGGAGGAAAATTTAAAAAAAGAAGGCTATTCTACCGATGACCTGTTAGAAAAGCTCAGGAATAACGATCAATTCCTTGTTTCCGATGTAGAATTTGCTGTTTTAGAGCCGACTGGAGAATTAAATGTTCTGCCAAAACGGGAAAATCGGCCAATAACCTTAAAAGACTTAAATATCGCTCCAGCACCTGACAAAGAACCGCAAACCGTTATTGCAGACGGTAATATACTGCTGGAGCCTCTGGCTAATGCTTCTTTAAATCCAACCTGGCTTGAAGCTGAATTAGAGAAACAAAACGTCACAATAGATAACGTTTTTCTCGGTCAAGTTGATCATCAGGGACAGCTTTTCCTTGATCTGTATGATGATCATATTGCCGTGCCTGAACCTGCACAGTCTGCTCTTTTATTAGCCAGTATGAAAAAATGTCAGGCAGATCTAGAACTGTTTGCTTTAGCTACAGATAACCCTCAAGCCAAGGAATTATACGACCGGAACCAAAAACGGCTTCAGGAAGCAATAAGACGAATAGAGCCTTATTTAAAATAATAGGAGCCCAATATTAAATAAGCAACAAAAATAGGCAGTGAGACTTTTTCAGCTATATGAAAGCCTCCTGCCTTTATTGTTTTATCTTTGCTCCCATTCCTCTTTTAAAAATGAATAAATACAGGTATCCTGAGAATACTCCGGCAGATTAATATAACTTCTTAACAATCCTTCTTTTTGAAATCCAAGCTTGTCTAATAACTGATTAGATGCCTTGTTTTCAGGATAGGTAATGGCGCCGACTCTTTTTAAATTCAATTGCTGAAAGCTATATTCCAGTATTTTTTTAACAGCCTCACTTGTATATCCCATTCTCCAAAAATCAGGATGCATATCAAACCCAATTTCAGCCCGTTTATTCCATATCTGCAAATTATTTAATCCGATAGTGCCTGCTAACTCTTCCGTATCTTTCGGTACTATCCCCCAACGAACAGCTCTATTTTCCTGAATATGTTTTTGGAAGGAATCAATCATTTTTTCGGCTTGTTCTATTTTTTGAAATGGCTCTATTCCATAATAGCGGGTAACTTCTTCCTTAGAAAAAATCTCAAATATCTTCTGTTTATGCTCCTGATTGATTTCGATTAAGCGCAGCCGCTCCGTCTCCATACTTGAAAATTCCATAGGCCTGCCTTCTTTCTTATTGGATTTAAGAAATACGAATAATTACCTTTCCAAATTGCTTTCCTCCGTCTAAATAGCTGAGTGCATCTAAACTTTGATCGAGAGAAAAAACACGATCGACCACCGGATGTAATTGGTATTGTTCAGCATGCTCAAGAGCAGCAATCAATTCTTCTCTGCAGCCCATCGTGGATCCAATAAGCTTGTACTGCCCATAAAAGAAAGAACGCAGATCAAACTCCACAATATCGTCCGTAGTTGCACCGAACGTTACAAATCTTCCTCCCTTCTTCAAAATAGTTAAAGAACGGCTAAAGGTTGCTTTTCCGTTACTATCAATAACCATATCGATTGTTTCATTCCCCAGTCTTTCCTTCCAGTCATCAGCTGTATCAATAACAACATCTGCTCCAAGTTTTACAGCCTTTTCTCTTTTCTCAGCACTTCTTGATGTTGTAATAACCCGCGCACCAATATTTTTTGCAAATGCAATTAGATAAGTTGCCACCCCTCCGCCTGCTCCAGGAATAAAAACAGTCTCTCCTTTTTGAAGCTGACCTTTTGTAAACATCGCCCGATAGCCTGTCAAGGCAGCCAATGGGAAGGCCGCTGCTTCTTCCCAGCTCATAAAGGATGGCTTGGGCTCTACCTGATCTTCGGAAATAACAATTTTTTCAGCAAACGTTCCATGATCCGGCATCCCTAAAATATCAAATTCTACCGGTGGAGCTTCATTATTTTTTACCCAGCGTAATGCAGGATTAATAATTACTTCATCTCCAACCTTTACATCTGTAACGTTTCTGCCTACTTTTTCAACAATTCCGGCCCCATCTGAACCAAGTATCAGAGCCTTGTCTGTTCCCTTTCTGCGATTAGGGATACCTAAATCTCGCCGGTTAAGGCCTGCTGCCTTCAGGCTAATAACTACTTCTGATCCCCCAGGCTCCTGCAATTCCATTTCTTTCATTTGTAAACTGCCGTTTTCATGTACAAGCGCTCTCATCAATCTAACCCCTCTCCATTATTCATATAATATTGTGATAGTTCTGCTGGTTTTGGAATATTATTTTTTCACAAAGAGATAATATTCAGCCTATATATTCATTTTAAAATACTAATGATTCTTTTACCCAATTATAAGCTCACGAATTTATTATGTACAAGAGCTCTCTTTATAATAAAAAAGAAAGCTCTTTATCTTAAAAGCCTAAAATATAAAAACAGCTGCAATTGTTGCAATAACTAAACCAATAACTACTGGAAAGAAATTTTTCCTCACTAATTCAATTGCAGAGACACCACAGAATCCTGCTACAGCAATAAGAGATGACCAAGCGATTAGTGCACCTCCGCCTGACCAAATTGCCCCAAGCTGACCAATTGCAGCTAATGTACTTGCATCTATAGAAGAAGATTGTAATGATGCAGCCAAAGCTCCTGTTAAAGGTAAGCCAGAAAAACCAGATCCATCTAAACCAGTGATAATACCAACTAACAATAAACTAAAAGCAACAAAGACCGTACTTTCTGGAAGAAAAGACTGGATAGAGGTAATAATTTCAAATAAAAAAGATGGCGCTTCTTCTACAAGCAGGATATCCTTGGAAAACTCAGCACTTCCTAAAAAGAAAAATCCGGCAATAGGAATGACTGGTCCCATTGCTCTAAAAGCAAAGACAAACCCATTCGTAATGTGATTACCAACATAATCCAATGCATTTCGTTTTCCGAATACACCTGTAGCGAGTAATAATAAAATAACCGCTACTCCTCCTACAAGAGCAGCACCTTCTCCGCCTATTAAATCACTGGATCCAAAAAATTTATTATAGAGCATATACCCAACTACGGCCAGTAAAACAACAGGCACCAGCCAAGCAAAAATACGGCTCCATTTGATCAGATGCTTTGAAGCTGCTTTATGCCCGGAAGAATCATAGTCTTGAATTTGTTCTGCTTCTACCTGATTTCTCGGGTCTTCTTTTGAACGGATAGATTTCCGATAAAATAAATAGGCTAATACAGAAGCAATTACTCCAGTAATAAGAGATAGAACCAAAGACCGGTCTGCAACTACTGAAGTTTCTACACCGGCAGCTTTCGCGGATAACGCCGGAGCTACCTGAACAATATAATCAGAGGACAGCGCCATCCCTTGGCCTGCAATGGTAATTGCAACTGCAGCTGTAATAGCGGGAAGCCCGGACCTTATTGCCGCAGGAACAAGTAAAGCGCAAATAAGCGGCACGGCTGGTGTTGGCCAGAAAAATAAGGAGATACAATACGTAACAATAATCAAAACAAAATAAGAAAGGTGTCCATTAGTCATGACCTTTTGAATCGGCTGAATCATAAGCACATCTGCCCGTAAATCCTTTAGTGCGTTTAACAATGCAAGCATAAAAGTAATAATCAAAAAGATGCTGAAAAGCTCTTGGGCAGCAACTAAATTAGCGTAAAAAATAGCCATAAACCCACTGACTATGCTTCCCTTATAGACACACGCAATAACAAACGTTCCCAGCAAGCTTGGAAGGACAATCCCTCTCCGAAAAATCATTGTCACCAAAATAAGCAAAGTGAAAAATCCATACAGTAAATGCGGGATAGTTAAACCCATCTTATTCATATCCTCTCCTTCAATGTGTACAATAGCCTATGCAGCAATGAAGACAGAGGGTACAAAAATAATAGAAATAGATGTAAGGGCTGTTTTATCATAGTAAAGAACAGAAAATCATGCGTAATAAAGTTTCGTTGTATAATATCTTACTTACTAAGGAAAAAACGCAGTGGTTTTGGAATTTACCACTGCGTTTTAACTGAAATTTATTCTAGAATATCTATAACTTTTTTTACTGAGTCTGCAGATTTATCTAATTGTATTTTCTCTTCATCTGTTAAATCCAGCTCGATAATTTCTTCCATTCCTTTTCCACCGAGAACAGTAGGAACTCCCAGATAAATCTCCTGATATCCATATTCTCCTTCTAAGTAAGCAATGGATGGCAAAATACGCCGCTGATCCTTGAGAATTGCCTCTGCCATCACTGCTAACGATGCAGCAGGTGCGTAATAAGCACTTCCGTTTCCTAAGAGATTTACAATCTCCCCTCCGCCAGTCCGGGTTCGCTGTACAATTTCTTCCAGCCGTTCTGGAGAAATAAGTTTTTCAAGCGGGATCCCTCCAGCATAGGAATAACGGGTAAGCGGCACCATATCATCACCGTGTCCACCAAGAACAAACCCGGTTATATCTTTTACAGAAATATTTAATTCCTCTGCAACAAAAGCTCTAAAACGAGCTGTGTCCAGCACACCTGATTGTCCTATTACACGTTCTCTAGGAAAGCCCGATGCTTTATAAACTGTATATGTCATTGCATCAACAGGATTAGTCAGAACAACAATAATTGCATTCGGGGAATACTTCACAATTTCTTTTGTAACCGACTTCATTATTTTTGCGTTTGTATTTACTAAATCATCCCGGCTCATTCCTGGCTTACGTGCAATTCCGGCAGTAATAATTACTAAGTCAGAATCTTTTGTATCGGCATAATCCGACGTTCCAGTTACTCTCGCATCAAAACCTTGAACCGGAGCTGCTTCCGCCATATCCAATGCTCTTCCCTTTGTTGGGTTCTCCATATCCGGGATATCAACGAGAACAACATCTCCTAATTCCTTTTGGGCAACCATTAATGCAGTAGTTGCTCCTGTAAAGCCAGAACCGATAACGGAAATCTTTTTACGTACAGAAACCATCAAACTACCTCCTACTATTTGTTCCTTTATTTGAAGAAAATGTTTGCAGCAAATGATAATTTATATCGTTGCTGCAAACATTTTCTCAAGATTAACAGAATTAATTACTCTGTTTCAATATTCTTTTTTAGAATAGAAAGCTGTCTTTTTTATGCTTCCATATTTTTAATAAGTTCATCAGCAAACTCAGAGCATTTCACTTCTGTTGCACCATCCATAAGACGGGCAAAGTCATAAGTCACCACTTTAGAACCAATTGTTTTATCCATTGATTTTGTAATTAAGTCAGCTGCTTCTCTCCATTCTAAATGCTCAAGCATTAATACAGCAGAAAGAATAACAGAAGACGGGTTAACTTTATCTAATCCTGCATATTTCGGAGCAGTACCGTGAGTTGCTTCGAAAATTGCATGTCCAGTATCATAGTTAATGTTTGCTCCCGGAGCAATACCAATACCGCCCACCTGTGCAGCAAGTGCATCAGAAATGTAATCACCATTCAGGTTCATTGTTGCTACTACGTCAAACTCTTTTGGACGAGTAAGAATTTGTTGTAAGAAGATATCTGCAATAGAATCTTTTACAAGGATTTTACCTGCTGCTAATGCATCATCCTGAGCTTTGTTTGCTGCATCTTTACCTTCCGCCTCAACAATACGGTCGTATTCAGCCCAAGTAAATACTTTATCACCAAATTCTTGTTCAGCAACTTCGTAACCCCAGTTTTTGAAGGCTCCTTCAGTAAATTTCATAATGTTACCTTTATGTACTAAAGTAACACTTTTGCGGCCTTCACTTAATGCATAATCAATAGCAGCACGAACAATACGTTTTGTACCTTCTTCAGATACCGGTTTAACACCAATGCCTGATGTTTCAGGGAAGCGAACATTTTTAACGCCCATTTCATTTTTTAAGAAGTTAAGAACCTTCTTAACCTCGTCAGTGCCTTCCTGCCATTCAATACCAGCATAGATATCTTCTGTATTTTCACGGAAGATAACCATATCAACATCTTCCGGACGTTTTACTGGAGATGGAACACCTTCAAAATAACGTACAGGACGCAGGCAGGTAAATAAATCTAATTCTTGACGTAAAGCTACGTTCAGAGAGCGAATACCGCCACCTATTGGTGTAGTTAATGGACCCTTGATAGCAATCTTATATTCATTAATTTTATCAAGCGTATCCTTTGGTAACCATTCACCTGTCTTATCAAAAGCTTTTTGCCCAGCATATACTTCTAACCAATCAATAGATTTTTCACCATTATAAGCTTTCTCTACAGATGCTTCGATAACACGGCGGGCAGCAGCCCAAATATCCGGGCCAGTCCCATCTCCTTCAATAAATGGGATTACTGGTTTATTTGGTACATTCATTTCGCCGTTTTCTACTACAATTTTTTCACCTTGTGTCATAGATAAAAACCTCCTATTAATGATTCCTATTACATTCTACTACATTTTAAAGATATTATCATTATCCTCTATCTTCAATAGCAACATAATCCTGTAAATCCGGTCCGTTATATTCAGCACGCGGGCGGATTAAGCGGTTGTCAGCATATTGCTCTAAAATATGCGCTATCCAGCCGGAAGTTCTGCTGACAGCAAATATCGGTGTAAATAAATCCTCATCAATTCCTAAGCTGTGGTAAACAGAAGCGCTGTAAAAATCAACATTTGCAGGAAGACCTTTATGCTCTTTTACATAGTCCTCAATTTTGATAGACATGTTATACCATTTTTCCTGCCCGGTACGTTTCGTCAATTGCTTAGACATTTCTTTTAAGAATTTAGCCCTTGGATCACCATTACGGTATACACGGTGCCCCATTCCCATAATTTTTTCTTTGTTTTCCAGTTTTTCTTTAATATAAGGGATAGCATTTTCTTCTTCACCAATTTCAAGAAGCATCTTCATTACATTTTCATTTGCACCGCCATGTAACGGTCCTTTTAAAGCTCCGATGGCTGCTACAAGTCCGGAATAAATATCGGAAAGTGTTGCTACACAAACCCTAGCTGTAAAAGTAGATGCGTTTAATTCATGGTCAGCATGAAGAACAAGTGCTTTATTAATTGCTTCTACTTCAATGTCCTCCGGATCTTTTCCATTCAGCATAAATAAGAAGTTTGCTGCATAGCTTAAGCCTTCTTTTGGCTGAACTGGATCTTTTCCATCACGAATTCTGGCAAATGCAGCTACGATAGAAGCAATTTTTGCCTGAATACGAATTGCTTTTCTCTTATTTGCTGCTTCATCCATATCGTCTGCTTCTTCGTCATAAATTCCTAATAATGAAACCGCTGTCCGTAGAGCTGCCATCGGATGAACACTTTTTAAATCATATGAACGCAAATGATTAATAATTGCATCTGAAACGGTCATATTCTTTGCTAAATCAGCTTTTAGCGCATCTAATTCTGATTTCGTTGGAAGCTTTTGATTCCAAAGTAAATAAATAATTTCTTCAAAGCTGGAATTTTCAGCTAAGTCATCAATTTTATAACCAACATAGGATAATTGATCATCAATGATCGAACTGATTGCTGATTGTGTTGCGACAATATTTTCTAATCCTTTTGTTGTTGACATATTACCCTCTCCCTTTCCAGTTAATCAGAGTATTACATATTTCTACATTAAATAAATAATACAAGGGTGACAAACTAAATTTTGGCTGTTTAAAGCTATGTAGGAATAAATTTAAGCAAATATTATTACATTCGCTTAGTATCAATCAGGTGATGGAACTCGCGTTTCGTGGACGATTAAACGTGGAACCAAAATCTTTTGAAAGTTACGAATCAAATAATTTATTATTCTACTTTTTAAACAAACTCAGAAAAACTTTATCTTTATTTGTACCCTGATTTGATTAAAGCAATCCTTTTTGCCTGCCCATTTATCATTATAAATGATAATAAGCAGAATGTGAATTGAAACCGTTTAAATTTTGTAAAATAACTGCTAACGGACTCTGTAATTGATTTTCTCATTATTTGCGTTAAATAAGCCCGGTTTATTAAGGGTTATTTCTTGAGTACGGTTTTTTACTTCTCTACAATGTGTTTAATTTTTTTCTTTTAACTTTGTATGATAATCATTCCGCCTGAATCCGCCGTGTATTTTGAGATAAAAATCCGGTATCTTAATGACACATTCCAAACAGTCGCATTAGTATTTAAAATACCTTTGGAACAAGTTTCCTATACTTTTTTTGATGGAGCAATATTCTCCGCAGAACGAGTAATCCCAGCCCCAAATGCTAATTCAAACTCTTAACACTTCTACTTTGCTATCTAAAATCATAGATTACAATAAGGTCGTTTATTTGGGGGAAATATAATGCAATCAAAAATCGTTGGACAACTTATCCGCAGTCTTATTATCATTATCATTTTATTCGGCAGTATTTTTCTTCTTTATATGCTTTTCCCTTATATATATCCTATTCTGATAGCATTTTTACTGTCACTTCTCTTTCAGCCCTTCATCAGATTTTTTGCAGAAAAGCTAAAAATGCCGAGATTACTTGCTTTAGTCAGCACGTTTATTCTTTTTTTCAGCTTGTTCACTTTCGTTTTGTTCTTTTTAGTAAGTGAGGTCTACCAAGGTATTCTTTACTTATCGGACAGGCTGCCAGCTTATTTTCACCATATGATGGAGCAGTTTCAACAACTGTTAGATACCCAAATATTACCTTTATATGATCAATTGCTTTCTCTTTTAACTACTTTACATGTTGATTATCGTTTGGAGGTCTATGAGTATATAAATTCCTTTACGGAATCTGTTACTGCAGCCTCAACCCGGTTCTTTCAAATGCTGTTACAGCAGACGGCAAATTTTCTTATGATGCTGCCAAATTCCTTTACTGTTTTTATTTTTATTATATTGGCTACTCTTATGATCAGCTATGATTTTCATAACATCCAAAATAAGTTTCGCGAAATTATACCTTCCAATTGGTATGCTCTTCATAAAAAAATAGCCTCTCATTTAAAAGAAGCTGTAATTGGCTATTTTAAAGCACAACTCATATTGGTCTGTATTTCTGCAGTTATTTTATGGATTGGGCTTTCCGTTCTCGGTGTAGAGCATGCATTTACGATTGTTTTATTTGCTGCGATTGCCGATTTTATCCCTTATTTAGGAATTGGAATTATTATTATACCCTGGATTCTTTTCAGCTTTTTAACCTTTAATTATCCTTTAACAATCGGTTTATCTGTTCTTTATGGCCTTATTATTATCATCAGGCAATTGATAGAGCCTAAAATTGTGGCAACTTCTATTGGTATTTCGCCTTTAATGATGCTCATAGGGATGTTTTTAGGTATCCAATGGCTTGGGGTCTTTGGATTTATCCTTGCTCCTGTGATTTTAGTAGTTATACTCGCCATCAAAAAATCAGGCGTATTCCAGCAATTATTTCTTTATATTAAGGGATAATTTATCACCATCGGCGGTAAATTATTGTGTTTCTGCCTACAAACTGCATTGCTATTTTCTTTAGTTGCTTTTTAAATTGATTTCTTGTCCAGGGTATCAGTAACAATAAACCAACTATATCTAAAACAAAACCAGGGATAATAAGCAAAAATGCTCCAAGCATCGTTGCCAGTCCATCGAGAATTTCATCGGTTGGTGGTGTACCTCTCTGTATTTGCAGCTGCGCACGTCTAAAAACTTCCATTCCCTGATACCTGGCTAGGAAAATACCCAATATAGCTGTTCCGATAATTAATCCAACTACCCATAAAACACCAATAAGCTGGCTTAACCAAAGAAAAACACCAATCTCTACTGCCGGGATAATTATAAATGCCAGAAGAAGGTATTTATTTCTCATTTTCAACACCCTTTCTACTTTGATACGGTATTTTTATCCGTTCCCAGAATATATATCCTAAATATATAAACATAGAAATACCAATATTATCTATCCATTGAATTGTATCATTGAAAATGAGTTATTTCACAGTAATAAAAATGAAACAAAGTATTGGCAATCCAATATTTTTTTGAACATATTACCTTCCCTTCGCAAATAAGTCTTTTCACTAAAATCAATAAATGAACCAGTTATTATTTTACCATGTTCAATACAGCCTTAAAAATAAAACCCCCGAATCGGGGGTTTAACTTATTTTTTATAGTACGCCTGCATGGCCGGCATATACCTGTCCACGGCTGCTGTCTACAGTAATATCTTGACCGTCTTCTAATACTTCAAAAACATTCTCTACGCCGACAATAACTGGTATTCCTATACTAACACCAACTACTGCCGCATGAGAAGTCAGACCGCCTTCTTCTGTAATAATTGCAGAAGCTTTCTCAATTGCCGGCATCATTTCTTTTTCAGTGGCATGGGTTACAAGAATATCACCCTCATTCATACGGGTTAATGCTTCTTCATTATTTTTAGCGAAGACAACATGCCCATATGCTTTACTTCTGCCGATACCTTGTCCTTTTGCAACAACATCTCCAATAACATGGACTTTCATTAGATTTGTTGTACCCTTTTCTCCAGCAGGTACTCCTGCAACAACAAGCACTGTATCTCCGCGTTTGCATACTTCCGCTTCAAGCCCCCGTTTTACTGCTACTTCTAACATTTCGTCTGTAGATTTTGTCGGTGTGCCCATAACTGCATGGACGCCCCATACTAGCGAAAGCTGACGATTTACTATTTCATCCACTGTTACAGCAATAATCGTTGCTTTAGGACGGTATTTTGAAACCATACGGGATGTTGACCCGCTTTCTGTCGGTGTGATAATCGTACCGATATTTAAGTTATATGCTGTATGAGAAACTGATTGTGTAATAGCTTCTCTGATTTCCATATCAACATTTTTAGAACGCTCTTCTAAAATAGCTTTATGATCTAATGCAGATTCTGCTTTTAACGCAATATTACTCATGGTTTGTACAGATTCTACCGGATAATTACCAGCAGCTGTTTCACCGGAAAGCATGATTGCATCTGTACCATCAAATATTGCATTGGCAACATCGGAAGCCTCTGCACGAGTCGGACGAGGATTCCGCTGCATAGAATCTAACATTTGAGTTGCTGTAATAACTGGCTTTCCGGCTGTATTACATTTTTTAATAAGTTCTTTCTGTACTAGAGGTACATCTTCTGCAGGTATTTCCACGCCAAGGTCTCCACGTGCAACCATTAGACCATCACTAACTTCCAGGATGCTGTTAATATTATCTACACCCTCCTGGTTTTCAATTTTAGGGATAATTTTAATATGATCTGCATTATGCTGCTCTAATACTTCTTTAATTTCTAATACATCTGAAGGACGGCGGACAAAAGATGCTGCAATAAAGTCTACTCCTTGCTCTACCCCAAAGATAATATCATTCGTATCCTTTTCTGTAATTCCAGGAAGATTGACGGATACATTTGGAACGTTAACACCTTTTTTATTTTTAATTTCTCCAGAGTTTAACGCAACAGTTATAATTTCTCCATTATCCTGGTTAATTCCTGTTACTTCTAATTCAATAAGTCCATCATCCAGCAGAATTTTTGAGCCTTCATGAACATCGTTGATTAACCCATCATACGTAATGGAGAATCGTTCAGAAGTACCTTCTACTTCCTTCATTGAAATAATCACTTCTTCACCTTGAACAAGATCCGCTCTTCCTTCTTTAAAGTTCCCTGTACGAATTTCAGGTCCTTTTGTATCAAGAAGAATAGCTACTGTTTTATTTTTCTTAGCTGCTGCTTCACGAATATTATTGATTCTGGCACCATGCTCATCAAAATCCCCATGCGAGAAGTTTAATCTGGCAACATTCATTCCTGCATCAATAAGTTGCTCCAATTTTTCTATTGATTCCGATGCCGGACCAATTGTACAAACGATTTTTGTGTTTCTCATTTTATTTCCTCCTTAAAATTCAACCAAAATCTATCTTTGTATGTTAGATAGAAAGTTCTTTAGATAGCTGGAACATTTCATTATTAATATGATGCTTCATTTTCAAGATATCATTAATATCATTATCCACGATTTGGTTGTTTCTAATTCCAACCATACGTCCGCCTTTATTATTTAGCAGCAGCTCTACAGCTGCAGCACCAAGCCGGCTTGCCAGCACTCTATCCTGGCCAGTCGGTGAACCGCCTCTTTGAATGTGTCCTAATACAGTTACCCTTGTTTCCAAATCGGTAGCCTCTTCAATTTTCTTTCCAACGTCAAATCCGCTGCCGACACCTTCTGCAAGCAGGATAATACTATGCTTTTTCCCACGCTTATGTCCACGGTTTAATCGATCAACGATTTGAGAGAATTCATCCTTCTGTTCCGGGATAAGGATACTTTCTGCACCAACTGATAACCCGGCCCAAAGCGCTAAATCTCCTGCATCGCGTCCCATTACTTCTATGACATATGTACGCTCATGAGAAGTAGCAGTATCACGAACCTTATCCACGGCATCTATAATTGTGTTAAGAGATGTGTCAAAACCAATTGTAAAATCAGTTCCTGCAATATCATTATCAATTGTTCCCGGTACACCGATACAAGGAACACCTTTTTCTGTCAGCTTCTGTGCTCCTTTAAAACTGCCATCACCGCCAATTACAATTAAACCTTCAATGCCGGCTTTCTTCATTTGTTCAACCGCTCTTAGCTGTCCTTCATCCGTTTTAAACTTCTCACTTCTTGCTGAGAATAGAATTGTTCCTCCACGATGAATAATATCGCCGACAGAGCCAAGATGCATCTCTTCAAAGTTACCATCCATTAAACCTTGGTAGCCGTTTTTGACACCAATTACTTCCATCTCATGATAGATTGCTTTTCTCACAGTTGCTCTGATAGCAGCATTCATACCAGGAGCGTCTCCTCCACTAGTCAAAACACCAATTTTTTTCATTTATTTATTCACCTCATTGTTAAAATATCGCCATGTTCAGCTTATTTTTAAGCATTTGCGAAATATTGGAATCATCACTCCTGCTGTTTGGGGAATACAGGCAACTGTTATCAGACAGTTATACTAATTTGTCGAATTCCCTTTTCTACAATTTTAAAACACCTGAACACGCTTCTTAATATAAATAAAAGATAAAGAATATCGTTAGACATAGTAATTATAAATCAAATTAAATCAATAATCGATTATTGATTTCTTATCTTTCATCCACTACTCTATCTATTTTACATGATTCTTTCATTATAATCCAAATTAAAATAAAGGCTGATATTCATTCTCAGCCTTTATAAACGATACTTACACCGTTTGAAATGAACCTATCTTTTTATATTTTTGCCATCTTTCTTCTACAATATCCTCAGATGACAATTCTTTTAACTCTTTTAATGACTTTTCAAGTACTTGATCGATAAATACAGCTTGTTCGTCAATATCCCGATGTGCTCCACCTTTTGGTTCTGGTATCACTTCATCAATGACGCCCAATTTTTTCAAATCTGGAGCTGTAATCTGCATCGATTCAGCGGCCCGCTGCGCTTCTCCTGCATCCTTCCACAGTATTGCGGCAGCTCCTTCTGGAGATATTACGGAATATGTAGAATTTTCCAGCATGTGAACATGATTTCCTACACCGATTCCTAATGCACCACCGCTACCGCCTTCACCAATTACAACACACACAATAGGGACGGTTAAACCAGCCATTTCCATTAAGTTTTTGGCGATGGCTTCGCTTTGTCCTCTTTCTTCGGCTGCTTTGCCTGGATATGCCCCTTTTGTATCAATGAAAGTGATAATTGGACGGTTGAATTTTTCAGCCTGCTTCATATGACGCAATGCTTTTCTATAACCTTCAGGATGCGGCATTCCAAAATTACGTTTAATATTTTCTTTCGTATCTTTTCCACGTTGATGACCAATTATAGTTACCGGTTGATTTTTATAATAAGCAATACCGGAAACAATTGCTTCATCTTCACCAAATAAACGATCACCATGAAACTCAATAAAATCTTCAAACAGTCTTTCTACATAATCTAATGTAGTAGGACGATCTGGATGTCTTGCCATCTGCACCCGGTTCCAGGGCTTTAAATTGCCATAGATATCTTCTTCCAGCTTCGCTAAGCGCTCTTCCAGTGTTCTAATTTCATCCTTCAAATCAATTTCACTGTTTTCTGTGAATGCTTTTAGTTCTTTAATCTTTTCTTTTAAATTTACAATGGGTTTTTCAAATTCCATTATTGGCGCCACTTATGATTACCTCCCATCTGCATGCATGGAAAGAATTTTTCCAAGCGTTTTTTTCATGTCATGACGGTGAATAACCTTATCTATCTGCCCATGCTCTAATTGAAATTCAGCTGTCTGAAAATCGTTTGGTAATTTTTCACGAATAGTCTGCTCGATAATTCTTCGACCAGCAAAACCTATTAGTGCCCCCGGTTCGGCAAAATTATAGTCTCCAATAGATGCAAAACTTGCGGATACACCGCCGGTGGTTGGATGGGTCATAACAGAAATCATTAAATTTCCGCTGTCTCTGAACCGCTTAACAGCAAATGATGTTTTCGCCATTTGCATTAAGCTTAAGAGCCCCTCCTGCATACGGGCACCGCCGGATGCTGTAAATATAATAAACGGGATAGATTCTTTTCTGGCTTCCTCAATTGCTCTGGTTATTTTTTCTCCGATTGCGGAGCCCATACTCCCCATACGAAAATGTGAATCCATAACTGCAAATGCGGTCTGTTTACCTTCAATCGCCCCTGTGCCAGTAATAATCGCTTCGTTCAAGCCTGTTTTCTCACGGTCTTTCTTAATCTTCTCCTCGTAATCAGGGAATTTTAATGGATTTGCAGATGTTAAACCAGCATCCCATTCTTCAAATGTCCCTTCATCGAATAAGCTTTCAATTCTTGTCCATGCTGTCATCGGATGATGATATCCGCAGTTGGGACAAACATATAAAGATTTAACTATTTCTTTTCGATAATAGATTTGTTTACAATTATCACATTTCTGCATTAAACCCTCTGGAACATCAACTTTCGCCTTCTCGCTCGGGATTGATGCATACTTCTTACGCTTGCCGAAAAAATCTTTAAGTGGCAAGTTTATCCCCCCTTTTTCTACTACTAGATTATCTGAGCATATATATACAGGCTGTGTATATTATCTAGTATTCAAATAGAGCTTTCAATAAGAGCTGTTTCCTATTTTACTATTGTAAACTATTTTGCCGAGTTATAATAGTTATTCCATAAAATGAAAGTATTTTTAGTTTTAGAATCCCAACAAATAGATTACCACCTGATTCCAAGTCGTGCAATCACGTTTTTCTTATTAAACATAATTTTTTCTCAAATGTAAGGTGAATTATGCTGTTTAACGAACGGCTAAAACGCCTTCTCCCACTGGAATTAACTTAAGATTTAAAAATAAAATAAATGCGTATGAAGAGGATATTCAAAAAAAAATGAAATAATAAGCTGCAGGGTATCAGTCTATTATTAACACATCTATAATCATTTGTCGGGCATCTTATTTCCAGAACTTTTGAACATGTACTATGAGAGCAGTATTCTTTTGAAGAAATTTGTCCTAAAACAAAATATCCCCAAAAACACTTTTACTAAAAATGTTTTCGGGGCTAATTATCAGAACAGATTATTTATTGATTTCTTTTGTCAGATTTCTTGTCTTCTCTGCTACTTCCTCAGGGTCTACTTGGACACGGGCCACACCGGATTTCATTGCCGCTTCAGCTACGTGCTTGGCCACAAGCGGGGCAACTCTATCATCAAAAGGAGAAGGAATAACATAATCCTCATTCAACTCATCTTCTGAGATCAAAGAAGCGATTCCTTCTGCAGCAGCAATTTTCATTTCTTCATTAATTCGTGTTGCTCTGACATCCAACGCACCCCTGAAAATCCCTGGAAAAGCAAGTACATTATTTACCTGATTTGCAAAATCAGACCGGCCGGTTCCAATAACCCTTGCCCCTGCTTCTTTTGCATCATCTGGTAAAATTTCCGGATCAGGGTTTGCCATAGCAAAGATAATTGCATCATCATTCATCTTCTTTACCATTTCTTTTGTTAATGCTCCGCCTACTGAAACACCGATAAATACGTCTGCACCCTCTAAAACATCTTCCAGGCTTCCTTCTATCTTCTGTGCATTGGTATATTTTGCAACAAGTTCTTTCACCCGGTTCATCCCATTAGGACGCCCTTCGTAAATTGCTCCTCTGGAATCACACATAATCATGTCATGAACGCCCAGGCTCTTTAACAGCCGAATGATTGCAATACCTGCTGCACCCGCCCCGTTAGCCACAACTTTTATATTTGAGAAATCCTTATCTACCAATTTTAAAGCATTCATTAATCCTGCAACAGTTACAATTGCTGTACCGTGCTGGTCATCATGAAAGATAGGGATATTTGTTTCACTTTTTAAGCGGTCTTCTATAATAAAACAGTTTGGTGCTGCAATATCTTCCAGGTTGACTCCGCCAAAGGTTGGTTCCATTAATTTCACTGTTTCTACAATTTTGTCTACATCTTGTGTATCCAGACAAATCGGAAAAGCATCTACTCCTGCAAAGCCTTTAAATAATACCGCTTTTCCTTCCATAACAGGTAAAGAAGCTTCTGCACCGATATTACCGAGGCCTAATACAGCAGATCCATCACTTACTACAGCAACCATATTTCCCTTCATCGTATAGTCATAGACAGTTTCTTTCCGTTCATAAATTTCTTTGCAAGGTTCTGCAACACCAGGGGAATACGCTAGACTTAAGTCCTCTTTGTTTTTCATGGGAACCTTTGATTTTATTTCTAATTTCCCCTGCTTTTGTTTGTGTAAATGTAACGCTTCGTCTCGTAGGTTTGCCATCGAATCCCGCTCCTTTGAATACTGTAAGTAATATGTATAATTATTACGCTTACAATTTGGGCCAGGCCCTTTTAAATCCCTTTTATTATAACAGATGATGAACCTGTGTAAAGTAACTCTGCATACAAAATTACTATCTTTTCTATCATTTGAATATTAGCTGATATATTGCCAAAAACACTCTGCTGCCGACAGTGCTTCACGACTCTTATGATAACTAAAAGCCAGGAGAGTCACTTCAGCAAAAGTAACTCTCCCAGGATTCATTCCAATCAATACATTTCAATTTATTTATCACTTTAATTTACATTCAGGCTGCAGGTACTACCTTTCTACCACATTCTCATTTCCAAAATAACTTTTCAGCTGTCTCATTTCTTTTTCCGTCAAATATAAAGCATAATCATTTGAAAGACGGTAGGTTTCCTTGTTTACAGGATTATAAACAATCACTGGTATTTTACCCGGATGCTGATCAGCTAATTGCTTTAAATACTGTAGAACATTGCTTTTATCCTGATTTGTCATTCGTACAAATAATTTTTTTGTTTCAGGTACACCTATCTCTGAAAGATCTAAAGCTCCAATTTCTTTTATAACAAGCTGAAGCTTTTGGTTTCTCTCTTCCACAGAAACACGCATCCAAACCATCTGCTCTTCCTCCAGCTGGTTGGAAATTTGACGGAATAAATCGGGGAAAATCACAGCATCCAACTTTTTATCCTCATCTGATACAGTTAAAAAGGCCATTCTTTCCCTATTTTTTGTTCGAATAACTTTTACCTCTTCCACAACACCAGCCGTATAAATTTCTTTTCTCTTACCAGTGAATTTGCCTGCCTGTTTGAGTGAAATAATTCCGTTCGCCCTTAAAACATCCCGGCAGCTTTCAAACGGGTGATTTGATATATAAATACCCATTAATTCTTTTTCAAAAGTGAGCTTCTGTATCGTTGAGTAATCTTCTATATCTGTATATTCCAATGCATCTTGAAATAAAGATGCATCTTCGTACATCCCTTGAAAAAGCTCTTTCTGTTCAAGAGCCGGTTCAATGGAAGCAATCAGACTTGCCCGGTTGTGGTGAAATGCATCAAACACGCCGGCTAAAACAAGATTTCGAATAGCCGCCCGATTTACTTTTTTAATATCAACCCGCATACAAAAATCAAAAAAGTTGGTAAAAGAAGCTTCCTTCCGAATTTCTAAAATATGAACTAATGCCTGATAACTGATTCCCTTAATAGCGGCTAATCCAGCACGTATCATCTTTTTTTCAACTGTAAACTGCTGATAACTTCTATTAATGTGCGGAGGGAGTATATTAATATCAAGTTCTTTTAATGACTCCTGATAAGCCGACAACTTTTCAGGCTGGTTCTTGGCATCGGTCAACAGACATGAGAAGAACACTGCTGGATAATGTGCTTTCAGAAAGCTTAACTGATAGGATATTTTACTGTAGGCTACTGCATGACTTCTCGGAAAACCGTAATTGGAAAAACGGACAATCCAGCTGAATATTTCTCCGGCCACAGCGTGAGAATAGCCATTCTTTATGCACCCTTTGATAAAAGCCTCCTCTTGCTGCTGCATAACACCCTGCTTCTTTTTGCTTACCGCTCTTCTTAAAATATCAGCCTCACCAAGGCTGAAACCGGCAATACGGTGAGCAATTTGCATAATCTGCTCCTGATAAATCAGAACACCGTACGTTGATTTTAAAATCGGCTCCAGATCTGGGTGCGGATAGCTTACAGGCTCTTGTTTATATTTCCGCCGGATATATACAGGAATAAAATCCATTGGGCCTGGGCGGTAAAGCGCATTTACCGCTACAATGTCCTCAAATGAAGATGGCTGCAGTTCTTTAAGTACATTTTGCATCCCTGCTGATTCTAATTGAAAGACCCCGCTGGTTTCTCCTCTTCGCAACATAGTAAAAGTCTTTTCATCCTGTTCTGGAATATCCGCTAATATCTCATCTTTTTTTAAAGTATATGCTACACCATTTGTTACTCTTTCAATTAGTGAAAGGTTTCTAAGCCCCAAAAAGTCCATCTTTAATAATCCTGCTGCTTCCAGTTCATTCATTGCATATTGCGTCAAATACGTTTCTCCTGTGCCGCTTGTTAAAGGAACATCTGCCACTAAAGGGTTCTCGCTGATTACTACACCTGCAGCATGTGTGGATACATTTCTGGGTAACCCCTCTAATTTAATCGCTATTGAAAATAAAGTCTTTAATTTTTCAGATGATTTCACATACGCTGCCAATTCTGTTGAATCTTGTAACAGTCTTTGGATACTTTTAGAAGATGCTCCCTTCAGCTCTCGTAAAATATAGCTGACATCCTGATCATGAACATCCATTGTTTTCATCAGTTCACGAAGAATAGAACGCGTCGCAAAGGTTCCAAAAGTAATAATCTGCGCAACATGCTCTCTTCCATATTTATCTCTTACATAATCAATTACTTCGTCACGCCGAATATCAGAAAAGTCCACATCAATATCTGGCATGGTAAGTCTTTCCGGATTTAAAAAACGTTCAAATAACAGATTATATTTTAAAGGATCTACCTCTGTAATCCCTAAAATGTAAGCTACAATGGATCCAGCTGACGAACCCCTTCCTGGTCCGACCATAATATGATTATCTTTCGCAAATTGAATAAAATCCGCAACAATTAAGAAATAATCACTGTAATTCATGTTTATAATTGTGTCCAGCTCGTACTCAAGCCGGTTCCGATGTACCTCTGTAATGTTTGTATAACGATCCTCCAACCCACTTTCACAGCACTGTCGCAAGTAAGTATCTGCAGATATCCGGTCTGGGGTTGGAAAGGATGGCAGATGCTGTTCATCAAAATTTAAGTATGTTGAGCATTTATCGGCAATTTCTTCTGTTTTATTGAGCAGCTCTGGCCAAGCGTGGAATAATCGTTTCATTTCTTCCGGAGAAGAAAAATGATGACCTTCAGGTAACTGTTCCTTCCGTTTTGGACCCCACTTCTCTCCAAAGCGCATCGATTGCAAGCAATCATATGCTAATATATCCTGTTCTTCTAAATACAGAACATCCTGCATAGCTGTATAAGAGAAGCCTGCTTCCTTCCAAACCTGGAGCTGATGTGCATCAGAATCAATTCCGACATAAAAATCACCTGGTTGAAAGTATGCTTCTACTTTTTTTAACTCTTGAAAGAATAAACCTGTATCAGCTTCTGCAGAATGATTACTGCCTTGAAGGAAATGTTTTCCTGATAAAACACCAATGACACCTTCTGTATATTTCGAAAGCTGGCTGGCAGTTAATATATCAATATGATTTGTTTGTAAATACGTACTTAACTTCAGCAGTTGTTGATATCCTGTCTTATTTTTGGCTAGTACAATAAACGGATTTCCTGGTTCATTTTCTTCTATTTGAACATTAACAGTCATTCCGATAATTGGTTTAATCCCTTGATCCATACAAGCTTTATAGAATGAAATGGCACCATAAAGAACAGCCTCGTCTGTTAAACACAGGCTTTGATAATGTAAATTTTTTGCTTTTTGAACAAGCTTTTGTATAGAAATGGTGCTCTCCATTAAACTATAGCCGCTTTTCACTGAGATATGTGTGTACGTCATTCTACTCCGCCTTCTTTCTAGAGGATGTTCAAAAAGTCTAATATGAATCGCATGTCGAGACGAGGAGTGTCTCCTAAAACCGCCCACATTGTGCAGGCAATATAGAAGTCACCGCTTCCTGAGAAGTTCGTTAGCTTACTTTTAGCTGTTCCTGCATCTAATAGTATAATTCTGCGCTGCCTCGAACTTTTTGAACACACATTTCTATGTCCATTATAACAAGATAGTACATATGTGCCTATAAATTTAGTTTTGCTCATATCCCGCCTATTTCATTCATAGGATAGAATATAGCACCTCCAATCATAAGGATTGCCAATTATAAGACAAGCTATAGCGCGAGGAGTGTCAATATGGAGGAAAGGTTTTTTGCTGCATTTATTCATTGTTTTTTCATTGCGTTAGGAGTTATCATCGGAGGCTCTATTATCGGGAGCATCGGAGATTTTGCAACAGGAGACGCTGCTTTAACTTCGATGAATCGAATCGCAGAACGCTTAAGGATATGGGGAATTGTTGCTGCTATCGGAGGAACTTTTGATGCTATTGCCAACTTTGAAAGAGGTTTATTTGATGGAACACCAATGGATTTAATTAAACAAATACTATTAATTTTATCTGCTATGGGCGGCGTAAAGGTCGGCCTGATTATTATCCAATGGTTTTCTCAAGGAGAGGTCCCATAATGCATATCCCGCCATATCATAAAAAAACAAACTGGCAGCTGATTTTTGTCGGTTTCTTTTTTGGCACTATTATTTCCTATATGGTTTTCACATATATGTACGGTACCATGTATGAAGAAGTGTTAAAAGAAAATATTGAATTGTCTAATGAAGTAACCGACCTTGAGCACACAAATCAAACACTGCTGAAAGATAAAGAGGATTTGAGTGAACAATCCAGACAACCACTTACCATCTCAAAAATCACGGTTGAAATAGAAGATCCGGATTCTATGAAAATTGATTTATTAATGCAGGATCAGCTCCGCGCTTTAATCCGCGATGAAATCAATCATGTCATCGGCCAGGAGGTAGAGCTTATATCACGTTCAGATGAGCTGCTTATTTCTACCATTGAAAATAAAGCTTTCACTCTTGACGGCATGAGCTACCAGTTCACTGTAAGTCAAATTATTGCATTGGGATCAGAATTAAAAATAGCTGTCTTACCCGCTTCAGTAAGATAATTTACGCAACTAGAACCGTTTCAGTTTAATCGAACACCTAAACAGATTGCTAAGGATGTTATTGCATGAGCTGCTCCCACTTTAATTTCTGTCAAAATTTGAAGCGGGAGTTTATCCAGTCCATGACAAAATCTCTTTATATTCCACGAGAGCGGAAATTCTTTAGTTAAAGTTCAGTAGATGTTTTATTTCAGCTCCTATTTTGAAACATAACGCCCTTAGCATTTTCTAGTAAAGCAGAAACTAATATTAACCTGAAGCTCCAGCATCTATAATCACTTTAAACGTATTCTCTGCATACTTTTTCTAAATCAGATACTAAATCGTTTCCTTCCTCCCATGAATACACTGTTGCACCAGAGGCTAATGGATGTCCTCCACCATTATACTTACCTGCTATTCCATTAATAATAACTCCTTTTGAACGTATACGCACCCGTATCTGATCTTCTTCTTCAATAAGAAAAACCCAAGCTTTAATCCCTTTCACATCTGCTACCACCTGAACCAGCTGATTGGATTCCTCTACGCTGACATCATATTTTTCCAGCAAATCTGCTGTTAACTTAATGACGCATAGTCCATTATCGGATAATTGAAAATGCTGTAAAATATAGCCGCTTAACCGCAGTACCTTTTCCTCTGCCTGATATAGTTCATCATAAAGACCTGATCTGTCAAAATCATAACGAACCAGTTCTCCGGCATATTGAAAGGTTTTTACAGTTGTGCTCGGAAATTTAAATCTTCCTGTATCACCAACAATTCCTGCATATAATAAACGGGCTGCATTATTATTCAGTGCCCAGCCCCGTGACTGTGCTTCTAAAACAAGCTCAACAATCATTTCGGAGGTAGAACTTGCATCTGTGGACACCCATTCTATGTCTCCATAAGAATCTGTAACCGGATGATGATCAATTTTTATTAATTGTTTTCCTGTATCATAACGCTCATCATCAATCCTCGGCTGATTGGCTGTATCACAGACAATTACCAGACTCCCATAGTACGCATCATCTGATACTTGGTCCATCTGCGCTAAAAAGGTTAAGGACTGAACATCTTCACCTACAGCATAAACTTCTTTTTCCGGGAAAGAGTTTTTGATTAGTGCTTTTAAACCCACCTGTGAGCCGATTGCATCCGGATCAGGACGCACATGCCGGTGTATAATAATTTTCCGACTTTTTTCAATCGCTTCAATAATTTTTGTAACTTCCATGACTATCTTCCTTTCCTATATATGGTATCTCAATTGGTTCTCTAAAATTAATTATAAATCAGAAAGGCGGGACACATTTGCAAGCTAAGAGCGCTTATACACCAGCTCCTTAGTTTTCGGCACTCGCAGTTGATTGCTGTCATTCCCGCATAAGAATTAATTTCCGCAAAAATATTATACTTTCTTTCACATCTAAAAAACGGTACAATAAACATAGAATTTAGAATATGTAATTAGGAGCATTTAAATGGTTATCTTCCCAATAATAATTATCGTTTCAGTTGTTTTTTATATCTATTATAAAGTATCCATCCTGAAAGAGAAAAGCACGTTAACCCAAAAATATTACAATGGCAGATCGAAATCCTGTCTGGGAGCGTTTATGATGGCTTTTGCTATCAATCAATATACGCTTTACCTTACACAGCTTAGCCTGTTTATCGGCCTAGTTATCTTCATTTTAGGTTTAATGCAATTTATCCGCGGTTTTAAAGAAGCACGTCACTATCAAAAAGAGTGGAGAAGATTGCATCCACAATAAGAAAAAACGTGAGCTGTACTTGTTAAAAAGCAGAAAAACATTCTTCTGTTCTCTCACGAAACTGATTCAGCCAAACTTTCCCGCCTTGAGCGTAAAAACAACTGGAATAATATGATTCCAGTTGTTTTTTTTATAGCCTGGCAACAGACAGATTTCCCTCAGTTACCGATTAATAAGCTGCGCCATAATCAATGCTCTGCCAACAGTAGTCTGTCCTTGCAGTACTTCTACATCTATTTTTGCATACAAACGTCCGACATCCAGAAGCACCGGCTTAATATGCAAAATACTATCAATTGGCACCGGCTTGCTGAAGTAAACTGTAATATTCTCAATCGAAATTTCTGCCTTCTTCTCGATTTTCATCATTTTATCACAGGCTTCCGTAATTAAAGCTGTAAAGACACCATGTGATAATGTCCCTAAATGATTTGTCATTTGCGGTATAACCCGTGCTTCAAACAAACCGCCCTCATCTGGATTCTGTGACATATTATTAGAAACAATATCTTCAATTGTTTCTCCAACCTGTGGCTGTCTCTGAATCTGCTGCATTGCCTTTAATACATCTTGTCTGGAAATAACGCCTTTTAACACATGAGATCCATCCACTACAGGAACAAGTTCAATTCCTTCCCAAACCATCATATGTGCAACAGATGCCAAGGATGTTTTTTCCTGAACAACTAATGGCTTGCGGCTCATGATACGATCAATAAAAGTACTCTGTTCTTTTCCGACAATGTCACGGGAAGAAACCATTCCTACTACCTTCATACGGTCATCAACCACCGGAAATCGTGTGTGTGAAGACACTTCATTATTAATATACCAATCCTTCACCTGCTGTTTTGTTGTTAAATAATATGAAGATTCAAATGGCGTTGAAATATCTCCTACAAATACAATTTCCTTCTTAATCAATTGATCATAAATCGCCCTGTTAATCATTGCCGCAACTGTAAAAGTATCATAACTTGTCGAAATAATAGGTAATTGTTTTTCATTCGCCAGCTGTTTGATAGAATCGTCAGTATCAAATCCTCCTGTAATCAGAACTGCTGCCCCAGCTTCTAAAGCCAGCTTATGTGCCTCATGGCGGTTACCGACAATCAGTAATGAATCTGCTTGTGTATAACGCATCATAGCATTTAATTGCATCGCCCCAATGACAAATTTGCTGAGGGTTTTATGCAGCCCGTCTCTGCCGCCGAGTACTTGTCCATCAATAATATTTACAATCTCGGCAAAGGTCAGCTCTTCAAAATTATCTTTCTTTTTCTGTTCAATCCTGATAGTTCCTACACGCTCAATCGTACTGACAATACCTTGGTTTTCCGCTTCTTTGATTGCGCGGTAAGCAGTCCCATCACTAACATTCAAATCTTTTGCAATTTGACGGACAGATATTTTGCTACCTACTTGCAACGATAAAATATGCTGTAATATTTGTTCATGCTTGGTCGCCATCTGCCATCACCTTCTTTCAACTGTACTATATAAAACGTAATAGTTTTATTATACAATTGATACAGGATAAACTCAATGGCTGCGCAGTTTCTTCTTATTTATTCCTTCCTGTTCCATAACCGGCGGACGAGACATCTTTAAAAGTGTTGCTAGATTTGCACCAATAAATACAAATGCAAATAACAACCAGCATCCCCAAAAAAGGAACTCTAAAGAGCTGGTAGATTGCGGAATCATTGGCCAGGCAATATAGAGAAAAAAGCCAACTAATAATAACCTTAAAATAATATTTGTTCTCAAAGTTACATCCCCCTTTATTATAAGTGTATGAGGAATGGTTATTTCTATGCATCAGAAAACCACAGAATATAGCGATTCTGTGGTTTTTCAGGTTAGAATATTATTCTAAATCAATTGTTTCTCCAACTTGCATTACATGCGCATTACCGGCCTTTACTTTAGATGCCCAGGCTTCCGGGTCCTGTTCAATTGGCGGAAAGGTATTATAGTGAACGGGGACAACCTTCTTAGCATTCACCCACTCAGCTGCAAGAAGCGCATCACTTGGTCCCATTGTAAAATTATCACCGATTGGAATAAAGGCAAGATCAATATCATTTAGCTCACCATACATTTTTAAATCCGTGAATAACGCAGTATCGCCCAAGTGATAAATGGTTTTTCCATTCACTGTAAGAAGTATTCCACCGGGCATGCCGCCATAAATAACTGTGCCATCCTCTTCTGTATAGGATGATCCATGAAAGGCTTGTGTAAATTGCACTTTACCAAACTCAAATTCACAGGACCCGCCGATGTGCATTGGATGTGTATTCAGGCCTTTTGATGCAAAATAATCAGCAAGCTCTGCCGTCGCCACAACCAGCGCATTATTATTCTTAGCAATCTCCACCGTTTCTCCAACATGATCATTGTGGCCATGTGTCAACAGAATAACATCTGCTTTTTCTGTACCTGGGTCTAAATCGCATGCTTCATTCCCATTGATAAACGGGTCAATAATGATTCGGTGCTTTCCTGTGTCTACTTTTACTACTGAATGTCCATGAAAAGATACCTTCACTCAAAATCTCTCCTTTGGTATAGTTGGATTATTATTAGATTTTGTACTGTGTTTTCCCGTTATCAATTAAATCTATGCATTTTTTTACAAATTTATTTTTTGAGTTTCTTTTTTAGTGCAGCCAGTTCATCATCTACACCATTGTCTTCAAGCTCTTTAAATTCATCATCTAGTGTTCGTGCACTTTCATTTAAATCTTCTGACGTCTCGGCTTCTGCTTCGTATTGAAGTACTTTTTCTTCCATTCTTTCAAATCCTTGACGGGACTGATCACTGCCGATAGAAGACATCGTACGATTCATTTTTGTTCTTGTTTTCGCAGATTCTGCACGTGCTTTTAAGGAGTCTTTCTTCAGCTTCATTTCCTGATATTCTTTTTTCATTTCAGATAATTTTTCTTTAAGAATTCTTACATCCTCATCAGCCCGTTCCCAGGAAGCCTGCAAAGATTCATACGACTTTTCCTGATGTCTTTTATCTTCTAATGCTTTTCTGGCTAAATCTTCATTATCTGCTTCGACTGCTTTTTCAGCTTGTTCCTGACGCTTTTCTACCATAGCTTTTGCATCATTTGCTTTCCGCTTCAGCATTTTTTCATTAGCCATTTGCTTTGCTACAGCTGCTTCTACGTCTTCGATATCCTTGCCCATATCTCTCAAGTATTGATCTAACATTTTGACCGGGTCTTCCGCCTTATCAATCATTGCATTCAATTCTGAACTGACAATTGTTTTCATTCTGTTAAAAAATTGAAACATACAAATCCTCCTCTTGGAATAAGTAATAGTAATGTACGATTCGTGTACAATAAGAAATACGATTGATTTCGCAAAAAGTTTCATTTTTATCGGATTTTTTCTTTCTATCTGCTATAATTTTTTAAAGGATGCTATTTATACATGCGGAATCGCAGCTATAATAATAAACTAGGAGGAAAAAATAATGTCAGAAAGAATTAATAAATTATTTGCCGAACTCAAAAAGCAGCAAGCGGACAGCTGTTTTATCAGTTCAAAAGCAAATGTATATTATTTAAGCGGGTATTACACAGATCCGCATGAAAGAGTTATTGGAATTATTGTTATGGATGGAATAGATCCTATTTTCCTATTGCCAAAAATGGAGGAAGAGGATGCTAGAAATGCCGGATGGAAACATTTAATTGTAAGTTATTATGATCACGAAAACCCTTGGCACGCTTTGCAGGTCTTTTTGAAAAAGCAAGAAAAAAATCCTTCTGTCATGGCAGTGGAAAAAGACCATCTGACTATTCAACGCTATAATCAGCTCCAAGAAGTTTTTCCGGAAGCTGCGTATATAGATGCAACACCGGCAATTCAAAATCTACGTCTAATCAAATCAAAAAAAGAACATGATTATTTAAGAACCGCTGCAGAATTAGCTGATTTAGGAGTTAAAACTGGGGTGGAAGCTTTAAAAGAAGGTGTCTCTGAACTAGAAGTAGTTGCTGCTATTGAGCACACTTTAAAAAAGCAAGGGATACGCGAGATGTCATTTCTAACAATGGCATTATTCGGTTCGAAAACAGCATCCCCTCACGGAAACCCGGATAAAACACAATTGGAGAAAAATAATTTTGTTCTCTTTGACTTAGGCGTTATCTATCAGGGCTATTGCTCCGATATTACCCGGACAGTTGCCTTCGGTAATATTACTGATGAACAAAAACAAATATACGATACTGTATTGGAAGCTCAAGAAAGAGCAATTGATGCAAGCAGAACCGGCACAGCAGTCGGAGAGCTGGATAAAATTGCAAGAAATTACATCACAGAACAGGGATACGGTGATTATTTTACACACCGCCTTGGACATGGTTTAGGAATCGAAACACACGAATATCCTTCGATGCATAGCGAAAACACATTGCCTATCGAACCGGGAATGTGTTTTACGATTGAGCCAGGGATTTATGTGCCAAACGTGGGTGGAGTCAGAATTGAAGATATGCTGTTCACAACTAATTACATGCCTTTAGAGCTGACAAAATATCCGAAAACATTACAAATCATTTCTTAAAAAATAATAAATGAATCAGTCTAACAATCCTCAAAACCCTGTTCTATATAAATCGGGTTTAAGTAACTTGCTACAGCCGGAAGCCTTAATAGCTTCTGCTGTCAAGCTCTTTACCAGATATTAAACTGATTCATTTATTTTTTGTCTTTTTTCCGAAATTTTATGTAATTTACTGATATTCGTTTGTAACGCTTTCAAAACAGGTATATAATAGTAGTAGAAAGGGGAGATGAATCATGGAATATAAAAATATTGTTGTCGCAGTAGATGGATCTAAAGCAGCTGAAAAGGCATTTAGTAAATCACTCGATATCGCAAAAAGAAATACTGCCCGATTAATCCTTGCTCATGTAGTGGATTCCCGTACTTTCTCAACAGCTGAAGCGTATGATCGTTCTTTATCTGAAAGAGCGGAAACTTATGCAAAAGAATTATTAGATGATTATGTAGCGCAAGCTGAAGCAGCTGGATTAACAGATATTATCCGTTGTATTGAATATGGATCTCCTAAAGTAAAAATCGCAAAAGAAATAGCTGGTAATTTTGAAGCCGATTTAATTATTTGTGGTGCAACTGGTATGAATGCTGTTGAACGTTTCTTAATTGGAAGTGTTTCTGAAAGCATTACAAGATACGCCAGCTGTGACGTACTTGTTATTCGTTAATCTATTGAACTTCCATCCTTTGGGAAACTCCTCTCAAGGGATGGAAACTAAATGCATAAAATCAAGAATAACACTGTATCTCAATGTCCGGTTTCTACTTAGAAATTCTTCACTTATTCAAGTTATATACTTCATCATGCCATTGCTCCAAAATAGCAGCAATATTGCTTCTTATCTTTGGATATGTATTTTTATACAGCAGCCGAAAATAAAATCCCCTCAAAAAGTTTATAACATTATTTTTTTTCCAAAAAAAGTTTAAACTATATCCTTCTCTTGTTTTTAACTCCTGCAGATCACCAGTAATATTTAACACCAGACAAGCAATGTCCTCCTCTTTGATACCTTTATCAATAAGTGCTTCTAATACAAAAAGAAGTCTTTCCTCCTCATCATCAACGTAAGGAGCTTTTGCTATACTTTCTTTAAATAGACATCGTTTGATTGTTTCAAGGCATTCAAAAGACAGCCTCCTATCAAAACAGGGATGTTTAACTGCTTCTGTTAATAAATCCGCTCCATGCGCAATACTATGTGCCCATCCCTTACCTTCTACATAACCGCGAATATCTTTTTCAAGATTTAAATACGCAATACTCTTTTTAATTGTCTTGATAATAATTGCTTCCTGTAAGAAGACTTTTTGTCTATCTTTATGTAGAATTATTCCGATAACTAAAGCAGAAAAAGAGCGTGTAAAAACGAGGTTGCTTTCATTTTCTTCAATCCCCAAAAATAGTTTATCTAAGCAAACTTCAAGAATATGCTTCATTTGTTTATCGGTTAAAGAATCTTCCATAATCAATTTTCCAAACGTATTAAAAATCAATGTATCTCTCAGCTCCGGATCAATAGATCCGATATTATCTAACATTTTATCGATAAGAACATTTAAATCTTTTTGCTTTAGATTTATATCATAGTCTATTTCCTTCAGTTCTGCTTTTAATGTCATGCTGTCACCACTTTTCTATCTTTAAAATATCCATATTAAGATACTAAAGTACATATTTTCACAGACATTATAGTTATAATAACACAAAATCACCTTCTCCCTATAAATTTTGGGGATGAGGAATAAAAAAGCTAACCTCTTTCCATGTAATTTTTCATTACACAGAAAAAGATCAGCTTTTTCATACCTGCTCTTGCGAAAATGGCTTTCATACGACCTGTGACAGCCGCTTACCCCAATAGCAATTGCCTTTTACTATTTACTTAAACGAACTGTATCCCGCGCAATCATAACCTCTTCATTCGTCGGGATGATCATTACTTTTACCGGGGAGTGCGGATAGTTAATAAACTGTTCTTTTCCGCGTACCTCATTAAGCTTCGGATCCCAATAAATTCCCATGAATTCCAGTCCTTTTAGAATTTTTTCACGGATAGTAATACTATTTTCTCCAATACCCGCAGTAAAAATAATGGCATCTACACCATTCATTTTCGCAGCATAGGATCCTATATATTTGTGGATTCTTCCAGCAAATACATCTAAAGCCAGTTCTGCACGAGAGTTTGTATCTGCTTCACTTTCGATATCACGTAAATCACTGGAGAACCCGGAAAGTGCCAGCATTCCACTTTCTTTATTTAAAACATGAAGTACTTCATCTACTGTTTTACCAGTGCATTGCATAATATACGGAATTAATGCCGGATCAATATTCCCGGATCTTGTACCCATTGTAACTCCTGCAAGCGGTGTAAAGCCCATAGACGTATCCATAGATTTACCATCTTTAATTGCTGTTACACTAGCGCCATTACCGATATGGCAGGATATTAAGCGAAGGCTCTCTAACGGTCTGCCCAAAAGCTCTGCGGCCCGTTCAGAAACATATTTATGGGAAGTCCCGTGGAAACCATATTTACGGATGCCATAGTCTTCATAATAATTTCTCGGCAGGCTGTAAAGATAAGATGATTCCGGCATTGACTGATGGAAGGCAGTGTCAAACACAGCTACCATTGGAACATTTGGCAGAATTTCTTTGAAAGCACGAATTCCTGTTAAGTTGGCAGGGTTATGCAAAGGCGCTAATTCAGAAACTTCTTCAATTTTTTGAATTGCTTCGTCATCTAATAAAACAGAATCAGTGAAATACTCTCCTCCGTGAACAACTCGATGTCCAACTGCATCAATTTCATCAAATGATTGAATAATTCCTGTAGAAATCAAAGCATCTAATAGCATTTTTACTGCGACACTGTGGTCTGGAATATCTGTTACCGTCTTATCCTCTTTGCCGTTCGCCTCAATTTTAAAAATCGATTCCGGCATCCCGATTCGTTCTACCAGACCGATTGCAGCTACTTCTTCTTCCGGCATTTTAATCAGCTGAAATTTCAAAGATGAACTTCCAGCATTAATTGCTAATACATTACTCATTTTCATTCCACTCCTATATTCTTCATTTAATCCTGTTTGGATAAGATGTAAACCATTGATTAATCTGTTTGATGATATCTGCCGTTGCATGAGCATTCTTAAAAGAAGGTAATTGTACAAGTAACGGTTGCTTCGGTTCTTTTGTACCATACCCTTTTTTCTGCAGGATTAATACACTTTTCGCCTGATTTTTTGATTTAAAAGATGTTTCCGGCAATCGGATGACTCCGACAATATGTGCTGTTTCCTGTAGAAATGCATGTAATTTTGCCGATTGATCACTATCAAATAAAAATTCTGGAATCACGCCAATAAAAAATCCGCCATCTTTTATATATTTTAAGCTCTGCTCTATAAATAAATGATGTGAATAAGAATGACCTTCATCTGCCTTTAACTGATACTCCTCTGCTGTTACATCATCCGGATAATATCCCACCGGAAGATCTGTAACAACAAAATCCACCGGCTCTATCAGAAAAGGTCTCAAGCTATCCTGATGATAGAAGCTGATTTCTCTTTTCTGCAAATTTGCATTTAATACAGCTAATTCAATCAAAGTCGGATCTACTTCAGAAGCATATGCCTTCACAGGATTTTCTATCTGATTTAGCACAGCCGTAAACAGATTAGCTGTTCCGCTGGCAGGGTCAAAAATGGTTATCTGTCCCTTTTTATCAATCAATTTATTTACTAAGTAACTGATTAAAAAACTAACCGTATCAGGTGTCATTAAATGCTGCTGTTGGGCTGCACCCTTCATTCCTTTTAGAATGGAAAGTCCCAATGCTTTTCGATACGATTCTGCATCAAACTCTTCTTCATTAAAAGCCTGAACAAGTTTTGTAACCTTGCGCTCCGTAACATCGTCCAATTCATTCCGAGTCCCATCGTCCAAGATAGTATCTAACGATAAAATCAAACTTTCCAGATAGGTTTCATTTTTTGCGCTTTGAATAATTTCAGTTACTTCATCAATACATTTAAATAATTTTTCGACATTCGATTGCTCCATGGCATGTCCTCCTATCCAAGCTGACAACTTTCTATTTTAACAATTCTCATACCAGATGTAAAAGGAATTTAATTATTTCCAAATAAAATATTTGCTTAGATAAGAGCTGCGCAAGACATAACCATTTTTAAACCAGAAAAGTACAGCTTTATTTTTATATTACAGGATCCGGTAATTGACAATTTGTTTACTATTATATCCGCACTTTTGCTTATCGTTTTAAGTCTGTGATCTTAGCGTTATTTATGTATTTTATTTTAAAAAAAGCATGACTCAGACGGAATCATGCTTTTTTTTCATTATTTTGTTTTTAAATGCTCCAATACAGCATCGTAATTTGGATGGTTCGTTACCTCTGGTACGTATTCTACGTAGGTAATCTCATTATTTTCATCTACTACAAAAATTGATCTGGATAATAAACGGAGTTCTTCAATTAACACCCCGTAATTTTTGCCAAAATCCGCTAAGCGGTGATCAGATAATGTTTCAACGTTTTCAATTCCATTTGCACCACACCAGCGGGCTTGAGCAAACGGTAAATCCATACTGATTGTTAAAACAACTGTATTATCAAGATTAGCAGCTTCTTCATTAAAACGGCGCGTCTGCTCAGCACATACTCCTGTATCAACAGAAGGGACCACGCTGATTAATTTAACTTTCCCGTCATAATCGGCAAGCGTTTTCTCTGATAAGTCATTTGCAATTACCGTAAAGTCAGGAGCTTTATTCCCTGCTTTTTGTTCTTCTCCGAGTAAAGTAACGGTTTCTTGTTTAAATGTAACATGTTTTGGCATTATATTTCTCCTCCCCATCTTTACAATTCTGATTCACTTACTATTATGGGGCTTGTTTTATTAACTGTCCAATCATAGCTATTATTCTGCTATCTAAATTTCAAAACGGTTAAGAATAGACTCCAGCTCTTTTTTTTCTTTCTCAGGTTCATGGTCGGAAGCTTGATTTTGTTCCTTATGATCTTTATGCTCTTTATGCTCTTTATGTTCCTTTTCATCCTTTTTGTGATGTCTTTGCTCTACTTTCTTTTCTAACGTTTTTTCTTTATTAGGCATACTTGAGCGCTGCAGAAGTTCTGGAATCAAATCAATTATTTTCTCATATAGATGTGCATGCTGATCCATATGCACCAGCTCCATATTTCCCTCTCTTAATACTAAAAAAGCAACCGGCGTTATAGAAACTCCGCCTCCGCTGCCTCCCCCAAACGGAATTTCGTGCTCTTCAAAATCACTTGACTTTAATTCTCCCGGCATGAATTCACTTCCACCGGCTGCAAAACCAAACCCAACCTTTGATACCGGAATAATTACTGTATCATCGGAAGCTTTCAAAGGGTCCCCGATAATCGTATTTACCTCTACCATCTTTTGTATACTTTTCATTGCACTGGACATTAAACCTTCTATCGGATGTTCAGTCATTATTTTACCTCCTTTATTTTCAAGACGCGCATGATTCCCAGAATAGTTTTTCCTAAGCGGAAGGAAATCATACATGAAAATCTGGTCTCCAGACTGCTGCTTTTAAAGTCCGGCTGCACATGAATTTGCGGTTTTTCACAAAGCTGAAGATGCTGTGTGAGATATCCAATCAGCCAGCCTTTTATCGCCCAGATTGCACCGCTTGCTATAGATGTGGTAAAAGCATTACCAGTTCCTCCTTTGGTCTGCCATTTGAATTCAAGCACCTTTATTTCCTTTAATAAGGATCGAAACCGCAGTTGTTTTAGTAAATGAAGCTGTTTTCGGGACAATTGCTTATAAAAATGCATGTATCCTTTTTCCATTTCATTTTGATTTGGTATACGTAACTTCTTCTCTCTAAGAACACACCATTTATAAAAAAAGACAGAAATATGCAGATCATTCATTTCCGGAAATTGATAGTTGACTTTAATAATCCATTTGCTTTGGAAAAGAAATAGGATGATCAAAATACTAACCGCAATAAAAATTAACAAAATGTATAAACTATCCATAATCAACTCTCCTAAAATAATTAAAAATATACTTCACAATTGTTTGTTTTTCTTATACCAATTCACTATCCATACATATTTCTAAAGAGAAATAACACTTAGAAAATGTTATGATGAGAATAAGCAAATCATAATTTTTGAAGATTTGCCTATCTGTATTTAATCCATGAGCTAACACCGTGTTTTATATGTTCCTGTCTGACAGCATGCATCTCTACCACGAAAACGGGAACCTGACAAAAGATTACTGCACCATAAAATTTGTTTGGAGGTTATCGTATGCAAAATCGTAATAATATTTTCTTTTTTTATCACCCTCGTCAGGAAGGCGAAAAAACAGATTACTTAAAATCGATTGCTGAACAAAATGATTTACACGTTGTTAATAATCCTAAAGATGCGTCTATTATTGTCAGCTTTGGCGGAGATGGTACTTTCCTGCAGGCTGTCCGCAAGACTGGATTCCGCCAGGATTGTATCTATACAGGTATTACAGACGACGATCAAATTGGATTATACTGTGATTTTAGTATAACCAGATTCGACGAAATGATTGATGCAGTAACAAATAATAAAATTGAAGTTCGGCGTTTTCCGGCGATTAAAGTGAGTGTTGACGGTGAAAAAGCATTTTATTGCCTGAATGAGGTATCTTTGCGCTCCAGTATTATTAAAACTATCGTTATCAATGTCAAAATAGACGGCGAGCACTTCGAAACATTTCGAGGTGATGGTATGGTCGTATCAACTCCTACAGGAAGTACAGGCTATTCCAAATCTGCACGTGGAGCAGTTATCGACCCGTTACTTTCAAGCTTTCAGGTATCTGAGGTAGCTTCTTTGAATAATAATAGCTATCGAACACTTGGTTCTTCTTTTATTCTAAGTCAGGATAGAAAGCTTCAACTGGAGGTCATTCAAGACGGCAACGATTATCCTATCATCAGTCTGGATAATGAAGCATGGCCAGTACAGCGAATTCACCATGTTGACATTGAAATGGACGAAACAGTGATCAAAACTGTAAAAATGAAAAACAACACATTCTGGAATCGTGTACAACGAACCTTCTTATAAATATTTTCAAAAACCCGATGCTCCCCTATCAGATAGGGGAGCATCGGGTTTTAATAGTTGGTTTAATAAAATATATTGCCCAAAATCAAAGAATTCTCTTAGAGCGTTTTATATAAATATAAAAGCTGCCTCCACATTTGCAGAGACAGCTAGCCATGCATTTAATTATTTAGTTCCGCCAAATTGTTGCTCAGCCATTGTTACTAATCTTTTCGTGATTTCTCCACCAACAGATCCGTTAGCACGAGAAGTTGAGTCAGGACCAAGTTGAACACCAAATTCCTGAGCAATTTCGTATTTCATTTGATCAAGTGCTTGTTGCACTCCTGGAACAACTAATTGATTTGAGTTATTATTTGCCATGTTGTTCACCTCCTTGGTACTTATAGAATGCGTCGATTGAGGTGAAAACATGCATTTTATTTAATGGTAATTTTTTCTTTTTAATTGCTATTTAAAAATCGAATATAAGAAAAGGTAATCTGTTTAAAAAAGATCTGTAAAATCCTCATTGAATAAAGTTTTCTCTGTTACTTTTATTGTTTCTATACCCTCTATTGCTTCTTCAATCGATGGTGTAAAGTCATATTTTGATTCATAAAAATTAACTTTATCTCTTTTCGGTTTTGTTTTTGGAGATTTCGGTACAAAAATAGTGCAGCAATCTTCATAAGGTAAAATCGAAGTCTCATATGTTCCGATATCCTGCGCGATTCGGATAACCTCATCCTTATCCATTGCAATTAACGGACGGATGATTGGATAATTAGTTACCTCATTGATAGTGTGCATACTATCCATCGTTTGACTGGCCACCTGTCCAAGGTTTTCCCCTGTTGTCAGTGACAAGATACCTTCACGTTTGCAAAGCTGTTCACTGACACGAAACATCACGCGGCGCATGATTGTCATAGCATAGTCATTTGGCATCTCTCTAAAAATTTCCTGCTGTAATTTTGTAAACGGAACAATATGCACTTTTATGGACTTTCCATATTTCGTAAGCTGTTTGGCCAAGTCCAGTACCTTTTGCTTGGCGCGATCACTTGTAAACGGCGGAGAATGAAAGTGAATTGCTTCTAAATGAACGCCTCTTTTCATTGCCAAAAAGCCCGCCACCGGACTGTCAATTCCGCCTGAAAGCAAGAGCAGTGACTTACCAGATGTTCCAACCGGAAGTCCACCTCTGCACATAATTGTTCCACTGGTAATATAGGTCGCTTCCTTACGTATTTCTACTTTTATTTCCAAATCAGGATGGTGCACATCTACAGTAATGTCTTCTGTATTGGTTAATAAATGGCTTCCTAATATATGATTCATTTCACCGGAACGAATTGGAAAATCTTTTTTCGTACGACGGACACTCATTTTAAATGTTTTTACATTTGCTTCTTGCTTTAATGCATATAAAGCTGCTTCTTTTATTTCTTCCACATCGTTCTCAACACGAATTGCCAGACTTAAACTATGGATGCCAAAAACATTTTTTATTTTTTCTACAATCGGTTCTGGGTCATTACCGTTCAGTAAGACGAACATTCTTCCCTGTGTCCGCATGACCTTCACACCATCAAAATCCTTTATCTTCTGATGAATATTATCATGAAGCTTCAGTATAAATTGTTTCGCGTTTTTTCCTTTTAAAGCTAACTCTCCATAACGAATTAATATATGATCATATTGCATGTTATCTACCTCAATACCTCTTTAAATTGTTGAATTGCTTTTTTTATTTCCTTCACAAATATATCTACTTCTTCTTCTTTATTCTCATAAGAAAAACTTACCCGTAAACCTGAGGAAGAAACTTCCTTTGTTTTCCCGCAGGCAACCAGCACATGACTTTCCGTCAGATCCCGGGATGAGCAGGCTGACTTTGTGGAAATATATATTTCCTTTTGGCTTAAGCTATGAATAATAACCTCCGGCTTAATTCCCGGTACAGAGAAATGGATAATATGATTGGCACCGCCAGCAGGGCTGTTGATTTCAATACCCTCCAACTGGCTGAGCTCCTTCATAAGCTTATCATGCAGGGTTTTTAATATATTATCCTTCTTCTGAATATCTTGCTTTTCTTTGATTAAACGCAATGCTTTTACAAATGAAACAGCGCCAGCCACATTCTCTGTTCCAGAACGGATACCAGATTCTTGACTGCCACCATGAAGAAGCGGATATAATTTGGCCGTATGATTCACATACAGGAGTCCTGTCCCTTTTAGTCCATGAATTTTATGACCTGAAAAAGTACATAAATCAATACCAGTATCTGAAAGGTTTAAAGGAACCTTCCCTAACCCTTGGACAGCATCCACATGAAAAAGAACTTTAGGATGCTTTTTTAAAACATTTCCAATTTCCTCAATCGGCTGAATTGAGCCAATTTCATTGTTCACCTGCATCATTGTAACAAGAATAGTATCCTTTCGAATGGAATTTTCAACATCTGCCGCTGAAACAGTTCCATCTTCAGCTACCGGCATATAGGTTATTTCAAAACCCAATTTTTCTAAACTCCTGCATGTATCATGAATCGATGGGTGCTCCGCTTGAGTTGTAATAATATGTTTTCCACGTGATTGATGCTCAAGGGCAACTCCTTTAATCGCAGTATTATTTCCTTCCGTTCCTCCCGAAGTAAAGATTATTGTTTCCTTGGAAACGCCGATTAAATCTGCTGCCTGCTGTCTCGCAGCATCTAACAGTTTCTCCACTTGACCGCCCAGAGGATGTATCGATGAGGAATTTGCAAAATAATTAGCTGATACTTTTGCGAAGCTTTCAATCACTTCCGGATGCGGCTTCGTTGTTGCACTGTTATCGAAGTATATCAAGTTTTCCACCTTCTTTTTAACAAAAATGTAAGGCTGACCTAAGTTAACGAATATTCCATTCTTAGCGACAGCCTTTACCTTATATTTTTCATATTATATAGTATCTGAAATCTTCAGCGGATACAAAGCAGGCAACCTGTAAGCTCAAAAATTGTTCTTCCTGCTTTTGTTCTATCCAGTAAATAATCTTGTCCCTTCATAGAAAGAAACAACGATAATTATTGGCTTCTTTCCGTTTGATACGATTCTATTTTCTGTAACGATCCCGGCTCAATCTCTTCTACTGCTTTGGCAGCATGCTCTAAAGAAAGCTCATATTCATAATTACGGAATAATCTCTCCGCTTCCTTCAGCTTGTTGTCCAGATCAGAGTGCTTACTTCTGTAGCGGTTCGCATATTGAATCACCTGCTCTGTTAAATAAGCCTGATCCAGCATCATATCTACTTGCTCATATGCCTGCTCAATCGATTTTTTAGCTTCAGTCAACGCTTGCTGTACATTGTTCATATCTAATGGATAGGTTTCTAACGCTTCCATTACCTTATCATTTTTCTGTATTGCTGTTTCAAAACGGGTCCAAATGTAGCTTGGTACTCCCGGTATATTACTCTTTTTCAGTTTTCTATTCAAATCTGTAAGCTGTCCGCGCATTTCTACCAGTTTATCTCTTGCCTCCAGCTCATCTTTCCGTAAATTTGCAATAGACTTTTTAAAGGATTCATGCTCCTCTTCCAGCTGTGCAATTTTCTTAAATCCTTCTTCAATTCCTTTTTTCAATTCTGAATGTGATTGTTTATCGTCCTCTACACTCTGGTTTAATTCTTCTACATGGCCATTTAAAGCTTTAATTGCTTTACCCATAGTCTGGAAACGTTCCATATCATCGTCTTCTACGTAGTAAGCCTTCTTTATCTCTTCTACTTCTCTTTTCGCGGTTTCATACGTAGCACTTATCTGGTTTACAGAATCCTCATACTCCGGACCTTTCTGCTCTATATAATTCTTGGCTATCGCTTCCCCTTCCAGAGCTTCGTACATTTCTAAAATACGTGTCTCCATTTGCTGGAGAAGCTGTTCCACATCTGTTATATCAGCAGTTTCAAGCTGAGTTTCTATATCCCTCAATTGTTCCTGATATGTAATAATTTCTTTTTCAAAGCCTAAATGTCTAATCCGGTAGCCGCTTTCCCGCATCTCTTTCATACCGGAAGACAGGTTTGTTAATTGAGACGGCAGCTCCTGCTTCACTTGTTTAAGCAAATCAGGAAATGTATCTAATTTATTTTCTACTTTTTCAGTACTTTCCTTTAATTCACTAATACTTTCATTCGCTTTTAGATAGTCGCCATCATTAACGAATGCATCGTATTGATCCAATATTGCTTCCAGCTCATCGATTTCCTTGTCAAATTGCTTTTCGGCCTTCCCATATTGGTATCTGGATTGAGAAAGCATACTTCGTAACCCTTTAATTCTCGGTTTTAATTCTTCCGCACCGCCACGGCCTGTTTCTTCTGCATAGAGTAATTCCTCTAACTCACCGATAATTTCTTTGATTTCTTCCTCAATTTTTTCGAGATGGTTTTCTGCCTCTTTCAAAATTTTATTTGCCTTAGGCACAAGAAAGCGGTCAGCTGCCTCTTCTGCATCCATCAAATACTTCTCTATGTCAGGCAAAGATTTGGTTACGATTTTTTCCCATTCCTCTTTCCATTCTTCAAATTTCTCGAGTGTTTCACCGGATAGATTCAATGTTTTAATTTTTCCAATCTGTTTTGCAACATCCCTATCCGTAATATCCAATTTCCATTTTTCAATATGGTCTACTTGATCGTAAACACGCTTTCTTACAATTAAAGCAATCGTTAAACATACAATAATCGCTAAAATAATCCCAACTACGACAGCCATACTTTGCCTCCCAACCAATAAACATCTATATAAATATATCTATAATTACAAAATCACAATAATATATCCTTTATAATATCATGTATTCCGCCCTTTTGGCTAAAGAAAATACATTTTTCTTACTGATTCAACAACTTTTTGATATTTATACGGGGAAAAGCCAATTATTTATTATTATTTGCTTTTCTCGTTAATTTTTACATTTGCATTAAATTGAATCCATTTCTGTATACTTTTGGTATATTTTTTCACAAATTGTTCGTGAGCAAATTGCCCTAAAATTTGATCTTTCCAATCTGAATGTAAAATATAAGGGGTTATCAGCATGCCTTTCAGCTGCATAAACAGATACCTTTTCTCATCCTGATCAGCATTTCTTCCGATTGTTTCCTGAAACAATTCTTTTAAATAGTAATTTTCTTTCGCCAGATATGTAACCGTCATTTCTCTAACAAATACAGAATCAAGAGATAATTCACGCTGAATAAAACATGTTAATTGATGATGCGTTTGCTTATAATGTATAATTGTAAAAATTAGTTCATTTAATCGATCGATAGAAGAGCTTCCTTCTGTTGTTTCAAGTGACTCTTCTATTTTCTCTAAGTATGCTTCATAATAATTTGTTACAGCATATTCTAAAAGGCCCTGCTTTCCTTTAAAATAATAACTGATTAAGGAAACATTCACAGAGGCCCGATCAGCAATATCACGCACAGAAGTACCATGGAATCCTTTTTGAAAGAATAGGGAGGAAGCAGCGTCCACTACTTTTTGCTTGGTTACGTTATTTTTCATTCTTATTCAACTCCTTACTCTATTCATTTACGACAAGGAAGGGGATAAATCCTTTAATCGATTATCGACAAAAACTGTATTCATGTCGTTAAATGTCATTTTTCACAAAACTACTACACGCAACTTTTAGGAGGTAACACATAATGTTTCAACAACTTGATTATTCTGGAGAAAAAACAAAAGATTACGAGCTTCTTATCAAACAGCTGGATGCCTTATCCACAGGAGAAACAAATCAAATCGCGCTGCTTTCAAACGCTTCGGCACTTCTCAATCAGTTTTTAGATGAAGTAAACTGGGTTGGATTCTACTTGTCCGAAAAGGAAGAATTAGTGCTCGGTCCCTTCCAAGGTCTCCCGGCGTGCATCCGTATTCCTTTTGGAAAAGGAGTTTGCGGAACTGCCGTCTCAGAGAAGAAAACACAGCGTATAGCAGATGTTCATCAATTTCCTGGTCATATCGCCTGTGATGGAGCGTCAAAATCTGAAATTGTCATACCTGTCTATCGTGATAATGAGATTATCGGTGTTTTAGATATTGACAGTCCTATTCATGACAGATTCGATGCTATTGATCAGGAATGTTTAGAAAAATTTGTTGCAGTGCTTGAAAAGCATTTATAATTACCTCATTTTATTACAAAATAGAATTTTAGACATATTCATATTATAACGGATACTTTTTTGTTATGAATTATTTTTGCTTCTAAACAAAAATAATATCTTTCCAAAAAGACTTTATACTGTGTTTTTTCTTTTTTCTATTGACAGGTGTACATGCAAATTATATACTAGAATTTGTGTAAAATAATAAAGTGGCCTAAGTGAGTCGACGCTTGCACTCATTTTGTTCCTTTCAAAGATGAATCTTATAAAGGTGTATCGTGTAACTCTCTGCTACTGGAGCGATGGTACATGAAAACAAAATGAACAACGAAACGATCACGCGCGTTTTATTTTATACAAATAAAACATAAAGGAGGAAATGTCCTATGTCACGTTATACTGGATCAGTATGGAAGAAATCACGTCGTCTTGGCATTTCATTATCTGGAACTGGTAAGGAATTAGATAAACGCCCTTACGCTCCTGGTCAACATGGACCGAACCAAAGAAAGAAAATCTCTGAATATGGCTTGCAAATGCAAGAAAAGCAAAAATTACGCTTTATGTATGGATTGAACGAGCGTCAATTCCGTAACCTATTCAATAAAGCCGGCAACATGAAAGGTATCCACGGTGAGAACTTCATGATTCTTCTTGAATCTCGTCTTGATAACCTTGTTTACCGCCTTGGTCTTGCTCGTACACGCAAGCAAGCACGTCAGCTGGTTAACCATGGTCACGTTACAGTAGATGGTTCTCGTGTAGATATCCCATCTTACTCTGTAAAACCTGGTCAAACAATCGCTCTTCGTGAAAAATCTCAAAAGCTGGATATCGTTACAGAAGCTATTGAAGTAAATAACTTCGTACCAGAATATACTACTTTTGATGCTGAGAAAAAAGAAGGTACTTATGCTCGTTTCCCTGAGCGTTCTGAACTTCCAGCTGAAATCAACGAACAGCTTATCGTTGAATTCTACTCTCGTTAATAGCGGGAAATATAATTTAACAATATTTAAAGCCCTAGAAACCTTGTATATCAAGCGTCCTAGGGCTTTTTTTATATTTTAAGTTTAACTAAAAAAAGAAAATGTAGATAAATAAAAAGATGTTGTATCTTATATTTACCGAGATACAACATCTTTTTATTTATTTTATTAAGTCCCGGCAGCATCTGCCTTTTCCATCCAGTCTTTCCCTTCAATATGTCTTGCCACAACCATACTTGAAACGGTATCACCTGTCGAGTTAACCATCGTAGCCGGCGGATCAACAACAACTCCGATCGCAGTAATGATTGGCAGAGCTTCGATTGGAAAACCGTACAGCGTAATTATCATTAATTCTCCCGTAAAACCTCCGCCCGGGATTCCACTCATAACAATACCGGATAATAAACAAATACCAATAGCAGTTAAAAATGTATCAATCCCGGTGAAGTCCTTGTTAAATACTCCAAAAATAAAAGCGATTTTTAACATAGCTGATAAACAGGAACCATCCATATGAATAGTTGCTCCGAGAGGCATGATCGTCTCACGGATATCTTTTGGAACTCCAATTCGTTCGGCTGCCTGCAGGTTAACCGGAATGGTTGCCACACTACTGCCTGTTCCCAGCGAGGTAGCAGCAGGACCTAGTATATTCTTCCAAAAACGGCTTATTCCTTTTCTTCCTCCGGCGATGAATGCATATAATGTAAAGCCGATAGCAAAATACAGTATAGCAACTGGATAATAAATAATCACTGCTTTTGCATAATCACCAATCAGTGCTGTTCCGAATTCTCCTACCAATGAGGCAAAGTATGCACCCAATCCAATTGGCGCATAGTACATAATCAGCTGAATCAGCTTCATAAATACGTCAGAGGCGCTGGTCAGGAACCTTGCAAGTGGTCTTCCTTTCTCTCCTGTCAATCCTGTTGCGACACCAATCAGTATCGACATAACAATAAGAGCCATCATATTATCTCTTGAGAACAGTTCAACAAAATCAGGAACAGTAAATGTATTGACTAGTTGATCTGCCAAGCTCTGTTCTTCAACATTATCTGGGGCACTCAATGGAATATCTACCCCTGAACCCGGCTCAAAAATAACTACGGCAACAAGCATAAATACAGCTGCAATCACTCCAGTTATGATAAATACCGTAATCATGGAACCCATGATTTTCCCAAGTCTTTTCATACTGTCCATGCTGGCAATAGCAGACGATATAGAGAAGAAAACAAGAGGGATGACAATCATAAATAATAAATTAATAAATAGATCTCCAAACGGCTTTATTACTGTTGCATCTTCTCCAAAAATCAAACCGATTATCGCTCCAACAATAATAGAAGCTAAAAGGATAAGCGGAAACCGGTAGGCTTTTAATTTTTCTAACATCTTTTTATTTCCTTTCCCTTTACAATATGATTTTAATAGAATCTATTTTATTTTACAGGAATGATGAAATGATGAAAAGTTATTAAATATTCATATAATTATTAAATTCTCTTTCGGAAAGGTTTTTATAAAAATTTTTCTGCTCATCATCAAGGAGCATTAAAGGTAAAGAAGATTACCAAATAAAATAATCAAACTATACAAAAAATCACTATTCTATACGACCGTATAGAATAGTGATTCCTTAAGACAAGTTGTATTTTATTTTCACCGGTGATAAAATGAAGCGACGGACATATTGGTCTGGAGACATGGTAGAGTGGAATCAATCAGTCTTATTCCAGAACGATATGTCAGTCCTCAATTATTTTACATAAGCTGCATCTTCTTTATCCTTTGATGCTTTACTGCTTAATTCTGGTTTTACAACGATTTTAATATGCTCCGGCTGTGGACCTGCAACTAATATATCTCTTGCTTCTTCTAAATCTACTACCTTAGAAATCATAAAGTCGGTTTTTATTCGGCCAGTTGTAATTAAATCTGCTGCAATACGTAATTGTCTTGCTGTCGAATCCGATGTTCCTGTAATTGTAATTTCATTATAGTGAATTACATTCAAATCAAGAGTGGCTTCAGGCTTTTGCTTAGGCATCCCCCCAAAAACATTGATTCTGCCTCTTCTCCTTACCCATTGCAATGCGTCACTAACTATTCCTGGTACTGGTACAGCAACAACCACTACATTAACCCCTAATCCACCCGTAAGCTCTTTTATTTTTTCAGCTGGATCTTCTTCTTGTGGGGAGAAAACAATATCTGCTCCATGTTTTTTTGCAATCTCTAAACGATTCTTATCAAAATCGCTGGCAATAATTTGTTTGGCACCATTTAATCTGGCTAATTGAATATGAAACAATCCCATCGGACCGCAGCCGACAACAAGTACACTATCTCCCAGCTTCACCTCAGCTATTTCCTGACCATTAATAGCACAGGACAAAGGTTCACTCAATGCAACCTGCTGCAATTTATCACTTGAAACCTTCAATACATTTCCGGATCGGATGGAACGTTCAGGAACTCTCATATATTCTGCAAATCCGCCATCATAATTATATGCGGTTGCTTGTTTGTCCAAGCATTGATTTTCATAGCCCTCCAGACATAATTCACATTTGCCGCAGGGACTTACTGCTGCAACAACAATATGCTCGCCGACTTCAAATTCATCCTTCCAGCTTTCACCAACCTTAACAATGGTTGACGCTATTTCATGTCCCATAACCCGAGGTAAGTCCATTCCATGCGCTGATCCCCCTGCTGAAATATTTCGAAAATCACTGCCGCAAATTGTGCAGGAATCAATTTTAATCAAAAGTTCATTATCGTTAATCTCAGGAACGGGGATATCATCTACTCTCATATCTTTTGGTCCATATAATCGTAATGCCTTCAATGCAAAATCCTCCTTAAATACTGATTTAAATCCTGCTATGCTTTTATCATCTTTTAATCTAGTTATACAGATTGTTTTACTACTTTTTCAGCAGCAATTCCATCAAGCTTGCTTGTAGCATGCATCCATTCTTTAAATTGCGGATAAGCTTTTTGATATTGCTCACTGTATAATTTATAGATTTCATGATTCTCCGGATTAGGCTCTATACGCTTCTTATAGCGTACCATATGACTTACTGCTTCATCTGCATTTGCATAAGCTCCCGCTGTAACCGCTGCCATAATAGCTGAACCTAAACAGGCTACCTGATTCGATTCCGGAACATTGATTGGTAAATTACTTACATCTGCATGAATCTGCAAATACAAATCACTGTTAGTTGCTCCTCCTGCTAAATATAACTCTTCTACCGGAATACCATTTTCTTTAAAGTTTTTAATATTTAATTCAGTACCATACGCAATCGCTTCCATAATAGCCCGGTAAATATGTGCCCGTGTATGCTTTAAAGTCAAACCGGAGATAAAACCGCGGACATTCGCATCAACATAAGGTGTACGGTTTCCCTGCCAATACTCCAGCACAAGAAGACCTTCTGATCCTGGCGGCAGCTCAGCAGCCTCTTTATTTAAGATATCGTAGACACTGATGCCTTCCTGTTTTGCCTGTTCCTCAATATCTATTCCAAAATGTGTTTTAAACCATTTAATAACAGAGCCTGAAGAAGCCTGGCCGCCTTCAGCTAATTTCATTCCTGGAAAAACAACTCCTGGATATGTTCCAAAGATTCCTTCTTTATGGATTGATTTATCTGTAAATGCCAGATTACAATGCGAAGATCCTGTAATTAGTGCAAGCTTTCCTGGTTTTGTCACGCCAAGGCCAATCATTCCATTTAAGCAATCTACTCCCCCCTGGCCGACAGGTGTACCTTCTGCTAATCCTAAATGCTCCGCTGCATAAGGAGTGAGGCCACCGATATATTCCCCCAGATATTTAATTTCTTCAGGAAGCTTATCAAAAATATCCTCTAAGCCAATTGTTTTATAAAAGTCCTCAGGAACTCCACCATTTTCCTGGTCATAATACCATCTCAATGTAGTCGTACTTGCTGAACCAGTGTTTCTCCCAGTCATCATAAATGTATACCAATCTACATAATCCATAATTTTTTCTGTTTCATGATAATTCTGAGGCTCATGATTTTTAACCCATAGTACTTTACTAGGCATCCATTCTGCCGAAACATTACCAAAGCCGTTATATTTTAATGCTTCATGACCTGTTGCAGCCATCTTCTCCGCTTCTTCTGATGAACGGATATCCATCCAGATAACAGCTTTTCTTACAGGTGTTCCATCTTTTTTACAGAACACAACGCTGGAGCAGGTAGTATCTAAACCGATACTGATAATTTCATCTTTAGAAGCATTTGCATCCTTCATTGCTTTTTTTATACTTTCTGCCAGAGACGCCCACCAATCGTTTGGATCCTGTTCAGCCCAGCCCGGCTTCGGGTAATATGTTTTATAAGGTGTTATTCCCTCTCCGACTTCATTTCCTTTTAAATCAAAAATTCCTACACGAACACTTTCTGTTCCGCCATCCACACCAATAACAAGTTCTCTTTTCACAAATACCCTCTCCCCTATATTTTCTTTTAAAACATGTCTATGAAAAACAGGTGAAAACTATTAGAAGCTTAAAAGAAATATTTTGATGAAGGTTGCCAGATATATATAGAGTTCATTTATTTTATTTCGATCTCTGATTCCATACCTTGTTTTACCTTTTCTTTTTGGTTTCTCAACAAGTATTCTGCAACATGTTCATCGGTAATTAACGTATCCACCCATTCCCCTGCAAGTGCTGAATCAATTGCTTCTTTCTTATAATCATTTCCAGATACTAATACAACTTTAGAATGTTTGCTGATCTCTTCAATGCTTGATCCAATCACCCTGTTATGGATGTCAATATTGGGAATTCTTCCATCAGAATCAAAGAACCAGCAAGCCACTTCCCCCACGACATTCTCTTCTTTCGACTGTATTTTTTCTTCTTCCGTTAATAAATGAATATGGGCATAAGAAGAGGATTCTACACCAACGCTAATAAAGGTTATATCTGTTTCTAATGATTTTTTAAATACATTTTGAACAGTTAAGTCACTTAGAATAGATTCTTTTAATTCCTGGTTAGAAACAATAGCTGGTGCGTATAGTGGATAACACTTTGCCCCTAATTTCTCTGCAACTCTTTGGGAAATGGTATTGGCATCTAAACCATAACCCATTCCCGGCCAATTCCCACCCATAATTGGAACTACTTCACAATCAATTTTCTGCTCATCCCCTAAATAGTAAGCAAGCCTCTTTAACGTTTCCCCCATAGAAAAGCCAACAGTCATACCATCGTTCACCTGGTTCACAAGATATTCTGCTCCTGCCTGCCCCAGGGAATTTAATATATTCTCCTCTTTCGTTGAATATACTGGAACTACAATGGCTTCACTTATTCCAAATACTTCCTCCAACTGCTGCTCTAAGTCAAAACAGCGGGTTACCGGGGTCGTTACATTTATCTGAACAATACCTTGCTCCCGCGCCTCTAGTAAAAGCCTTGATATTTTACTTCTGGAAAAATTAAGCTCCTGAGCAATATCATGCTGGGACATATTATCGATATAATACATATATGCAATTTTTGATAATAACCTCAAATCTACTTTAGACATAATGAAAATATAGCCTCCTGCTTATCTCAATTATTTATTTTTTATCATATCACTCCTTTGTCATTTTTTGAACGAGGTTATTACCGAATAACAAATGAACAAATGTGCAAAATATAAATCATTTGTTCATTTTTGATTAGTATAAATCAATAAAATTTTAATGTCAACGCTTTCATTAGATTTTTTATTTAAATATTTCCTAATTAATAGAAATTTATTCGGGTTTTCTTGACTTTTTGATAGAAAATTGCATTTGTTCCACTTTGTGAACGTTTTTTGAAATATTTATAAAATAAATTTTCATTCATAAGAATTTTACAGTCATTTAATCTGCAATAAAAAAAGGTCTTATCCCAGAGAGATAAGAGCCTTCTTAAAATTATAAGTATTTAACCATTGTAACATGCGGAATACCTGCATCCAGAAATTCTCCAGAAGTAACCTCATAGCCCAGCTTTTGATAAAAATCCTGTGCATGTGTCTGTGCGTTTAGCTTAGCTTTATGAAAATCCCGGTTTTTGATTTCTTCTTCCATCTTAAGCATTAATTTTTTCCCGAGAGATTTTCCACGCTGCGATTTCAAGACACAGATTCGTTCCAGCTTACCGTAACCATCTTCCGTGAATCGTAAACGGGCGGCAGCAACAGGGAGTTCATCCTCATATGCAATAAAATGCGTTGCAGTTTTATCAAATTCATCTATTTCTCTTTCCGGCGGTACGTTCTGCTCCTCAACAAATACCTCTGACCGGATTTGATATACAGCTTCTAACTCTATAGGAGCAGTCGCAATCTTTACTAACATGAATATTTTATTCCTTTCCCAATAAAAATGTTTCATAAACCGTCCAGGAGCCATTTTCTAATTCATATAACAGCTGGAAACGGTCAATATAATCTTTGATTTCAAAGCCTTCCATTTTCAATCTTCCTACAATATCTCTGAATTCATCATGCACCAAGTCCTGTGCAATCGTAATGTGCGGCACAAAAGAATGGTCCTGGTTATTTTCAAATATCCCCTGCTGCAGCTGTTCGTTCAGCATCTTTAATTGTTCAATCGGTTCAACTTTTAAATAAATAGTGTTTGTTATTGGTTCAAAGGTACTGACTTTATTAATATGGATATAAAAAGGATCTACACTTCCCGCAACTTTACGCAATTCCTGAGTAACTTCATCTATCTTCTCAGGGTCTGTTTCAAACGGGTACTTTAATGTAATGTGTGGAGGGATTAAAGAGTACCTTGGGTCATAACGTTTTCTTAATGCATTGGCTTGATCCTGTACAGTTTTTGAAGGGAAAATCGCGATTCCATATTTCATTAATACAACCTCCTGGTATTATATTATTTATTATAAGCTATATATAATCTATATCTACATAAGTATAGCAAAAGAAAATGAAAATAGAAATTTTAATCAAACAATGTTGTCAATAGACGCCGCATATCATTTTGCCAATACTTCCAAGTATGAATGCCGTCTTCTAATTCGTGATACGTATAAGCTGCTCCGGCTTTTTCCAATGCTTTATTTAATTTCCGGTTGGGTTCTACAAAATCAGCTGTATTCCCATCACTCATTTGAACCTCTGTTTCTTTTGTACCAATTGTATGGTAAATATCCAGAGTGGACAAAGGCTTCGCCCGCTCTACATATGCTAATACCGTATCATCAACATATGGAGATTGAATACCTATCTTTCCAAATGTATGCGGGTATTTCATTGCTGTCATCAATGCAAGTGTACCTGCCAGAGAATCACCGATTAAAGAACGCGATTTCCCCATATGGTATGTCGGTATGAAATCATCTAAGTAAGGAACAACCTCACGAACTAGAAAATTTATATAAGCTTCATTCTGTTCGCCAGATGGGTGATATTTCTTCCTGCGGTCATATTTATCTTTATAGTGAATACCGACAAAGACAACATTGTGCATTTCTTTTTCATCATGAAGCTTATCGCTTAATGTAGCAATTCTTCCCATTTGAAAATAATCTTTTCCATCCTGCATAATACAGATTTCATATTTATACAGTTCAGAAAAAGTCTCCGGGTGATAAATCTGTAATGTCATGGTCTCTTTTAAAAAAGAGCTGTCTATTTCTTTTTCAATCATTTTTCCTTTTCTGCGCAAACGTCCCACCTCAGCCTTTTTATAATATAGCAATAGTCTATCATTGTATGATCGGCCTGTCACTTGAAGCATTTTTATTGATAAAGCTGATAATACTTTCCCTGCAGGTTCATTAATTCCTGATGATTTCCCTGCTCCATGATTTCCCCATTTTCGAGCATAATAATTTCATCTGCTTCCCGAATAGTATTAAGCCTATGGGCGATAACAAAACTAGTTCGCCCCTTCATCAGACGTTTTAATGCTTCCTGAATTTTTAATTCTGTTACGGTATCAATATTACTGGTTGCTTCATCAAGTATTAAAATTTTAGGTTCTGCTAATAATGCGCGTGCAATGGTCAATAGCTGTTTTTGACCTTGGCTTATACCGCTTCCATCCTGATCCAGTATCGTATCATATTTATCCTGTAAAGATAGAATAAAGTCATGGGCATTGGCATCTTTAGCTGCCTGCTCTATTTCCTCGTCAGTTGCTTCCAGTCTTCCGTAACGAATGTTTTCACGGATGGTTCCGTGAAATAAGAAAGTATCCTGTAACACAAAGGCCATATGTTTACGAAGGCTGGAGCGTTTTATTTTTTTGATATCAATACCATCCAATGTGATCTGGCCGCTATTATAATTATAAAAGCGGGAAATAAGGTTAATAATAGTTGTTTTTCCGGCTCCGGTATGCCCTACAAACGCAATCATTTCTCCCGATCTTGCCTCAAAGCTGATATCATTCAGAATTTTAGCTGATTCATAGCCAAAGCTTACTTGATTAAAAACAAGATGACCTTTTGTATCTGGAATCTCTACAGCATCTTTCTCATCGATTTCTTCTCCAGTTTCATCCATTACCTGAAAGACTCTTTCTGCACCGGCGATAGCGGATAATAATAAATTAAATTGGTTGGATAGTTCGTTTAAAGGTCTAGTAAATTGTCGTGCGTATTCTGTAAAGATAACAATTGTCCCTACAGTCACCAGTGATCCATCTGAGGTGATAACAAGTACCCCGCCTACAAAGGCAATCATTGCAAAGCTTAAAAAATTCAACGTATTCATGATTTTAGGAATAAACCCGGAGATTGTTAATGCCCAAAAACCTGTGTTCTGCAAGGATTTATTTCTTTGCTCAAACTGGCTGGTTACGTAATCTTCCTGTGAATATGTTTTGACAACGTGCTGACCGGAAACGATTTCTTCCACATAGCCGTTTACATCACCTAAGTCACGCTGCTGCAGTTTATATAATGGCCCGGTTCTTCTAGTAATCCAGCGCATTGAAAAAAACATGACAGGAATAATAGACATCGTCACTAGTGTTAAAACAGGACTCAAATAAAGCATAATACTGACTGTCCCTAGTAAGGTAAGGATACTGGCAAAAATTTGAATGACAGACTGGTTCAATGTGTTATTAATATTATCTATATCATTTGTTAACCGACTCATTAATTCTCCGTGCTGCCTCTTGTCAAAATAGGAGATAGGCAGCCGGTGAAATTGTTCAAACAGGTTTTTCCGCAATGTATATACCGTTTGCTGTGAAATATCGACCATCCAATAGTTTTGGAGAAACAGTGACAAAGAATGGATAATATATACAATAACCAGCCCCACAAGTAAAAGCCCCAGTCCATTAAGCTGCTGGACCGCAATAAAATTATCAATTGACATCCCTACGAGAAATGGTCCCAAAAGAGCAAATATCGAACTGATAAAAACCATCAAAATGACAAGAAATAATTTTCCCTTCTCCATCTTTAAATAATTCCAAATCTGCTTTAAGGTTGCTCCCATATTTTCTGCTTTTTTAGAATCAAATTTGTTCACATTCGATAAATCAATCCGTTTATATTGAAAGGCCGCTTTTAAAGAGTTATTTCGCATGGAGAACCTCCTTTTCCTGCTGTGATTCCGCGATAGCCCGATACAAATTAGAACGGCTCAGCAAATCTTCATGTGAGCCTATGTCCAGAATCTTTCCCTGATCGAGCAGGAGAATGCGATCTGTTTTTTTAGCAGTGGCTATTTTTTGTGTAATTAGGAGTACAGTACACTGATAATTATTTAATGCCTTCAGGAATCGTGCTTCTGTAGCTAAATCAAGAGCACTCGTGCTGTCGTCAAGCATTAAAATCTCCGGTTTACGGATAAGTGCTCTTGCAATGGATATACGTTGTTTTTGTCCACCTGAAAGATTAACTCCTTTTTGACCGACTCTTGTTTCATATTGATGTTCCAAATTTTGAATGGTGTCATGGATTTGTGCATCCTTAGCAGCTTGAATCACTTCTTCCATCGTTGCATCCTTTTTTCCAAAAGCGATGTTATCAAAAATGGACCCGGTAAATAAAAGCGGTGACTGGGGAACATAGCCGATACTATTTCGTAAAGCTTTAAATGAATAGTCATCTAAAGGTATGTCATCTATATATATCCTCCCTCTTGAAACTTCATAAAGCCGGGGCATTAACTGGAATAAAGAAGTCTTCCCGGAACCGGTTGCTCCTATAATCGCAAGGCGTTCACCAGAATTTACGGAAAAAGATATATCGGACAGTGTTTCAGCTAATTCATCTGGATAGCGGAAAGAAACATCTTCATAAACAATACAGCCTTTAGATACAGAATAATCCGTCTGCTTCTGTTTCTCCCCTTCTCCATCATCCTCTATCAGTACCTCATTAATTCGCTCAACAGATGCTTTTGTCCTAGAAAGAGCCATAATAATGAAAGAAAACATAGAAATAGACATTGCTACCCGTAGTGCATAATTAATCATCGTAACGACTTCTCCTATATTTGCCTGACCATTAATCGTTTGAATACTTCCAAACCAAACAATAAAAATTAAGCTTAAATTCATCACAAAAAGTAAAATTGGTCCAGTTGATTCAACGATTCGAAAGGTTTTCCTTGTCGTTAAAGCAAGCGTACGGTTAGCATTATCAAACCGGTTTTCTTCTGTGTAACGACGTGTAAAGGCTTTGATAAGTCTCATGCCGGCAAGGTTTTCCTGCATCACTCGATTGACACTGTCCACTTGACTCTGGACCTGCTTAAATAATTTACTTGAGATTTTTAATACCCACAAAAGGAATAGAACAAGAAGCGGTACAGTAATTAGAAAAATTAACGCCAGCCGGGCATTTACCATAAAAGCCATAATAACACCGCCAATTACAGTCAAGGGTGCCTTTGCCATAATACGAAGAACCATGAAAACGGTATTTTGAATCTGCCGGATATCATTTGTAAACCTTGTAACCAGAGAGGATGTAGGATATTTATTCAATTTTGCATAGGAAAAGCTTTGAATCTTTGCAAATAATTCTTTTCGTAAATCATAAGCATAGGAAAAACTGACATGAGATGATAGAAAAGAATTCAGAACTCCTGCAAGGAATGATAATAAAGCCAAACCAATCATAATTGATCCCCAGAACACAATATTCTGGATATCCTGATTCACAACCCCCTGATTAATCATTAACCCTAAGAAAAGAGGGAGCAATAACTCTACTGCCAGCTCGATTAGCATAAGTGAAAATGCAATAATCGAAGGAAATTTATATGGACCTAAATAAGAAAAAACTTTTCGCAAATAATCCACCTACCAACCAAAAAGTAAAAGTATTCAGAAATTCAATTAAAAATAAATTATTTATTTTATTATAGAATGAACGCTGATAAATAAGCCAGTATTTAGTTCGGGTTTCGAAATGATGTTTAAAGTCATCATAACCCGCTGTTATTTGGAGTATTTCTGACATTATTCTAAATTAATTGATGTCGCCAAGATACACTGGGAATTCTTTCCTTGAAATATAAGCAATAATCTTATCTCTTATTGCCTGAGGGTATAAACGATAATTCATTAAATCTGATATCGTCAGCCGTTCAACACTTATTTGCCCATCATCAGGCACAACACCATTTCCTATCTCTTTATTACTGCTTTTAATTTCACATGAAAACATATACTCTATCTGATGCAATTCAGAATCAAACTCAAAATGCTCATGATTTTTCCCGATATATTCTCTTATAAACAGGAGATTACCTATTTCGACAGCTGCATTAATTTCTTCTATACATTCTCTTTTTAATGCTTGATGCAGTGTTTCTCCATGTTCTTGACCACCGCCAGGTAAAATAAAATAATATCCATCTTTATCTAGTTTTTTTATGGCTAACAGTTGTTTATCCTGAATAATAATTGCTTTTGCTGAGTTTCTTATGTTCATTGGAACCCTCCTTTGAAATAATATAAATTGAGTACTGTTAAGATACATTTAATTCGGTAAGTTTCCTTATCCCCTTAAAGGCTTCATAGTGTCATTTCCAAATTATAGATTCATTATAGAACTTCATTCAGTTAAGAAAAGTCCTTTATAATTTCGTCAACTTCTATGCGACCGTCGATTAAGGTTTCAACTAACGGTTCTTTTCCAAATCTATTAGGTTCATTAGCCCAATAGTAATCTGCGTTTTTGTTATTTACTTCCTCATCGCCAGTACCATCAAAAATATTATAAGCATCGCCATTAAATGTTCTGCCGTCTGTTCGTAATTTTACGATTTGATAAACCTTTCTGTTACTATTTATAAATGAAGCGGCCCACATTTCTGCATCTGATAAAGTTTTTGAGGTGTATAAACAAGACATTCTCGATGGATAGTTTGTATATTTTTCCTTTCTGACTTTTTCTAAAGCTAATTCTCTATATGTTCTGGCTGTCCAATAATCTAAATTTGAATTTATAAATTTTGAAAGTTCATCCACGGGATGATCACCGTCTAATATTTTTTTACAAGTCATGACCCGATTATAAATTCCATTATAGTGATTTTCGTCAAAAATGATTACTTGCCCTGGCTGCATAGACTTTTCAGTAACGACATGATACAAATACAATTCCAAGAGTATTGTACTCCCTTCCTTCTTATGTTTTTATTGAGAATCAGGAAAACACAATTGCTTCTATATTAAAGTTTCATCATTTTACGAGATTATCCCTGACATATCCAAAAAACGTCATTTCGCCATGTTCATCCTCAGAAATACGATAAGGTTCAATCTGATCAAAGTATCGCCGGACAAACCTTCCTTCACCTACCGGATAGATTTCAATATAAAGATTACCTGAGAATCTTACAAAGTATAATTTGCCATTAATAAGTTCTACTTTGATCTTATTTTTTAAATAGGTACCGCAATACTTTTTAAGTTCGTTCTCACTAAGAGGGATTTCTTCAAACTTTGCTGGAATATCTACCTCAACATGATGGAGAATATCTGCAATTGCGTTGCCCAATCTATATTGATTGATAGCTTCATTATTTGAAAGTATGATAATACAAATATTTCCATCAAAATAATTCTGCATATAAGTACTTATTCCAAGATGGTCTCCCCCATGGGAGTATCTTCCCATTTCATAAACATGATGATATTCCAACCCATAGCAGTAATTATTTTTATTCTCATTGAAAAATCGATTATACGCTTTCTGTGATAGTATTTTTCTATCACGTAAGCAGATGTACCATTTATATAAATCATCACAGTTAGAAATAATTGCTCCAGCACCGATACTAAATTTTTCGTTATAATATGGACTTTTGATCATCACATCAAAATCTTTCACATAATTACCGGATCTGTTTTTAATAATTTTACATCCGTCATCAATATCGCTATTCATCATATTCAAAGGTAGAAATATGCTGTTCCGGATATAGTCCTCATACCTCTCTCCCGTTACATTTTCAATAATCCATGCAAGCAAATTATAATTTACATTATTATAATCATATTTCACATCTGGTGGAAAAACAGGTTCTTTATTTATATACCGTTGAAAGAAGTCGTTTTTGGAATAGTCCATTCTATTGTATCCAGAGAAAAAATCATTTTCAAAATTATAGAAATTGCTTAAACCTGATGTGTGTGATAATAAATGATGTATAGTTATTGATTTGTCAATCTTCATATCACCAGGAAGAAATAAAGATGCCGGCTTATCAATATCCAATACACCCTTATCATGCAGGAGCATAATCGCAAAGGCAGTAAATTGCTTGGTCATGGAGGCGATTGAAAAGCATGAACTTATATTATTTTTGATTCCAAACTCAATATTCGCATAACCGTATGCGTTTTCAAAAAGAATGTCATCATTTTTTATAACTTGAATAACCCCGTAGAAGTCCCACAATTCCAAATATTCGTTGATATATGCATCTATTTTTGATCTTATTTCCTGCATCAGCATCCACTCCTTAAAAATAAAATTAAATACTCTATTGATTCCCGCTCTCTCTCTAAAAAAACCTTCAAAAACGAAAAAAGACACATCCATAAATAATGTGTCTTCACGCAATTAGAGAGAAATTATTCTCTATGAACCGCTTTAAGTAAATGACTCCGATTGGGCTCGAACCAACGACCTCTTGCCTGTCAAGCAAGCGCTCTCCCAGCTGAGCTACGGAATCGTATGTAGGTACAATACATATTATACAGCCTAATGGAAAAGAAAACAAGCTAACAATATTTGTATCAGCATTATAATTTTGTAGTTTAATGAAATTAGTAGAATACTACAACTATCAAACTGATAAATACACTTAAATTAAGAAATTATCATTCATAAATATAATTATTTCCTATGCCTTATTTTCAGCACTATAGTACAGGCGTTTCCTTAATAAATCAGGATTATTATAATATTAAAACACATAAATGAAAGCGTTGACATAAAATTCCCATTCATTTATACTAACCAAAAATGAACAAATGACTTTTTATTTGCACTTTTGTTCAAAAATTAATGAATAAGTTTCTTATACGAAATAACAAGGGAGTGATTTGATTACCAAAATAAGTATCGGAACTAACGAGAAGTTTTATTTTCATTATACTTAAAGCAGATTAGAGATTATTATCAAAAATTACTTCATATGGATTACCTCGTCTTTGCCTATATTTATATGACTGTCAGAGAGAATTTACACTAGCATGTCGATTCTAGCCTAATTAATGGAAATAAATGAAGTGTACAGCAGCTATTCAATCATAATAGATATTTTATAGTAAATTGCTGAAATGAGGAGGAATAAGTAAATGGATTTAGGAATTAAAAATAAAACAGCACTTATCACTGGGGGATCCAGAGGTATCGGAAAAGAAATTGCTTTATCTCTCGCTAATGAAGGTGCAAATGTTGTTATTACCTATCAAAGTAATCAGGCAAAAGCTGATGAAGTGATAAAAGCTGTGGAAGCTGCCGGACAAAAGGGACTTGCAATTCAAGCCGACCTGGCAAATATGGATGACGCTGTGTCTATTATTTCCCAAAGTATCGAAGCATTTGAGACAGTAGATATTCTCGTAAATAATGCAGCAATCTGGCCTACAGGCTACGTGAAATCCATTAAACTAGAAGATTGGAAAAGAACCTTAGACGTAAACCTCACTTCTGTATTCCTGACATCCCAGGCGTTTTTAAATCATTGTTTAGAAAAAGAACTGCCGGGAAATATTCTAAATATAACATCTCAGGCAGCTTTCCATGGTTCAACTACCGGTCACTCACATTATGCAGCCAGCAAAGCCGGAATGGTTGCCTTCACAAAATCTATGGCACGCGAACATGCAAAGGATAATATACGTGTTAACAATCTGGCACCTGGTATTGTAGAAACAGATTTGATTCGGGAAAAATTAGAAACTGACGCCCCTTCTTATTTAAACCGTGTTCCGTTGGGCAGAGCTGCACAACCTGATGAGGTTGCTGATATAGCCGTCTTTTTTGTTTCCAAAAAAGCCAGCTATATTACTGGAGCAACAATTGATGCTACCGGCGGAATGCTGATGTGATAAAATTCGAATTTTAGGGAGGAATTAAAATGTCCTTAGTTGCAATTTTAGCTGCTTTTGGCGGCGGCGTATTCGGTGCACTCATTGGTGGTACAACAGCCTTTATCTTTACAGGATTTTTAGGAATGGCCGGAGTTGCTGCAGCTGTAGCAGCAGGCAGTACATTAATTTTAGATTATGTTGCTTTTGGTCCATTTTTCGGCCCGCATGTAGCCTTCGTCGGAGCTGTTGCGGCAGCGGCTTATGCAGGAAGGATTAGTAAGAAACATTTAGAAAGCGCTACCTTTATTGACAATCCAGTTAATGCAAGAACAATTCTTGGCGACCATGAAGATAAAGACAAAATTTTTGCCGAAGATGACAGGCATGTTGATGGCGCAGATACAACTGTTCCGTTATTCAAAACAACAGACCCAATGGTACTTATCGTCGGCGGTATATTTGGTATTTTAGGCTATTTCGTTGAATATCTATATGGACCTATTTTAGGTATACCAATTGATACAATTGCTTTAACAGTGGTTACATTCGCTATTATTACCCGTTTCTTATTTGGTCATTCCGGTTTAACAGGTATTTTCCCTACAGATGAAAAACGCTTTCCTTTTTCGGGAAAAATGTTACTCTTCAACGCTATTTGGGGATTTGCATTTGCCGGCCTTGTAGGTTATGCAGCAATTGCGTTAGATATTGATAATATTGGTTTCACTATTAGTGCAGCCTCTCTTATTTTCTTATACTTCGGATTAAAATTTCCTGTATCCCACCACGTATCTATGGTGGCCGGTCATGCAGCAATTGCATTAGCAAGTCCATGGTTAGCAGCATTATTCGGTTTATTCGCTGTTATTACAGGGGAATATGTGCAGCGCCTTTTTAACACACATGTTGATACTCATATTGATATGCCAGCAATTGTAATCGCATTCTGGAGTTTTATTGTTTTGGGAGTTATTGCACCATTTATTTAAAATCATTAGAAAGCTCATATTTGCTAAATCATCAAAAGCGAATATGAGCTTTTCTTATCTGCCGGATTGCTGACAACATGTTTTCTTACCCGGTACGAAGTAACCCCCCACTTTCGTTTTTTTATTACTATTGCAGAAATCCAATATATCTATACTTAACTTGTACCTCTCAGTATAGATTTCTATCTTCAGAAATTCAGTGCCCGCTCAAAGCTTCTTTTACAGGATGATTATTTGATAAGAGCAAACATCTTTCATTCAGCTTACATTCCTTTTCTTTTTAGGTACATTTTTTATCCGCTTCTGTACACAATATAAAATACTGTGTAAAAGATAAAGGAGCGTATCATATGTCTAGTTACATGAGTATGTTTGTAGAGGTTATCTTTGGATTTTTTGCTTTGTTTTTAATCACAAAAATCTTAGGAAAGACTCAAATTTCTCAAATTACCCCATTTGATTTTATTTCTGCATTACTATTGGGGGAATTAGTTGGGAATGCTTTATTTGATCCAAATGCAGGAATAGGAGAAATAGCCTTTGTTGTAGCTCTTTATGGTATTCTTATGTATATTGTGGAAATTATTTCACAAAAGTATAAGCGGACACGACATTTACTTGAAGGAAGTCCAACAATAGTAATTTATCGTGGAAAGCTTGTCAGGGATATGATGAAAAAAACCAAGCTGGATATTAATCAGCTGCAGCATCTTTTGAGAGAAAAAGACGTATTTTCCATCAGTGAGGTTGAATTTGCCGTGTTAGAAGCAAACGGAACCGTATCCGTTCTCAAAAAAACAGATTATCAAACGCCTACACGCAAGGATTTGAAATTATCTCCTCAAGATGTAGCTTTACCAATTACTCTTATTAATGATGGGGAAATTATAAAAGATAACATGGAAGAGAAAAACCTTCCAGTTTCCTGGTTGGAGGAATCTATTCGCGAACAGGGTTATAAAGATATTTCAGAAATTTTCTATGCAGAATACACAAAAGGAAATCCCTTATATATTGTCCCTTTCTTTAACCGGGAGCATCAAAAATATAGCGATTTTGATTGAGTTTAATCTTAAAACTCATAGAAGACGCTGTGAATGTCTGCCCCGTCGAAAATATTTTCTTAACGTATAAATAAAAGAAGCATTCCTCTTATAATAAGATGAATGCTTATATATATTTGTTTACATATCTTCCTTTACCTGTGATTAAGGATGAGTCTAGTGGCAGGTCTAACGGTTTTTGAGGTTCCGATCTATTGCGGTAATAACGGTCATATGTTGCACTAAGCTCCTGATGTCTCCGCTCTAACTGAACTTTAAAGGAACCTTCTATATGATGGTCTTTTCTCTGTGTCGGCTGCAGCCTTTGCTGATAATCAATATATTGTGAGTTCTGTATCGGAAGAATATATCCCATCCTCTGCACCTCCCTTATATATTCATTTATATATACCCCGTGCAAGAAAAATGAAACCGTTTTATTTATACATTATTATATACAGATTATTTTATGTTGTATAGTCAGAATTTTATTTTTATTGAAATAGCCCTTCCTCATAGCTACACTCGCCCACACCAACACTGGGAAGACACATATCCTATAAGGAAAGAAAATTCAAATTGTGAAAGGAGCATTTTCTCATGGGTTGTGGAAAAAATTATGATACTGGAAGTTGTGTTGCAGATATTTTAAAAGACATTGTTGATGCTCAAAACGATATTGTAGAAAACTGCTGTGATACGAGCTGTGAACAATCAATTAATGACCTTTTATGCACAAATGAGGTAACTAATGATTTAGACACGGTGCCTGTTATTTTATACTGCAAAGATTGCAAACCATTTAAAGGGTTCGGCACAACAAAAAATCATCACAACAAAATGAATCCAATTTTATCTAGTTTTATTTTCAGAGTAAAGAAAGTAGATAAAGACAATTGCGCTATTCTTGAGTTACTACTCAGTGATGGAGAAAGCTGTGGATTTGATCATATGAAGGACCCTACTGATCAAAATACAGAAGACCTGGAAGCAACAGGTATTTGTATCACAGTAGATTTAGATTGCTTTTGCCATGTTACCTGCCTGCCGGCAATCAGAGCATTTCATTAAAATAATTTTCATTAGAAAACTTGGTTGTCACCAAGCCTTTAGGTGACAACCTTAGTTACACTTATGCAGTAAGAAAGTATAAACTTTCTTAACTGCCAAAAGATACACCATCCAGGGAGGCCCTCCCGGATGGTGTCTTTTAAAATCCTAATAAATGAATGTTTTCAATATCTTTTATTGCAATCTCTATTTTGTTTTTTCGATTATTTAATTGTAAAGCCAGTGTATCCGAATTGTTTTCACGAATTACACCGCGATACTTCTTCTTGGAAACTGTGATTATTTCACATTTTATAGGAGGAGCAAATTCAGAGCGGTTTGTTAAATAGCTTATTTTTTCTATAATTGTCATTTCCATAAACTTCTTCTTACTTGATTGCTGTTCAGTTGTTTTGGAGCTGTCCCCATCCGAATTTTTCCCGTCTTTGGACTGCTTTCTTTTCGCCTGCGGAACAGATTTCATCTCCGTTTGCCTTTTTCGCCTGTAATCACCAACATAGTTTTCTTGCATTGGAGCTGAAAATTCCTTCAGCTGAGGCTGGCTAATATAGAGTAAAGGAGCCTGCGCTTTGTTTTTATTTGTCATCGTTCATCCACCTCTTTTGGCTTTCTTAGCTTATCTTTTATAGTGTATGAACCTAGAAATTGATTTGTGTCTGGCCTGATAATTACTCTAATTAACCAAAAAAAGACTGTCGCCAAAAAATAGCGACAATCCTATTTCATCCTTATTATCAAATTAAATAACTCATAAATGCAGTTGCCATTCCGAAATAAATCAATGTGGAAATAAGGTCATTGATTGTTGTAATAAAAGGTCCTGACGCCACTGCCGGGTCAATATTCAACCGGTTCATCAGCATTGGAATAAGAGCACCTGCAAGTGTTGCTACGAGAAGAGAACCCATAATAGATAAGCCTAAAAGAATACCTAAATAAATATTGCCCTGCCAGATAAAAATGATAGTAGCAAGAATGATTCCGCAGAATATACCATTAATCAGTCCCGTTAATGCCTCTCGCCCCAAAAGCTTCCATTTCCCGGTATTTTCGAACTCACCTGTCGCCATACCACGTACGGATACAGCAAGTGCTTGTGTTCCTGAATTACCTGCCGTTCCACCAATTAAAGGAATAAAGGCCGCTAAAATAGCTACTTGCTCCAAGGTCTGTTCAAAACTGGCAATTAACGTAGCAGTCAGCATACCTAAAAATAGCAGGATAACCAGCCAGGGAAGTCTTTTTCTTGCAGAACGGATCGCTGTGTCATCTTTAATATCCGTATTGGACATCGCTGCTAATTTGGAGTAGTCTTCACTTGCCTCTTCTTCCATAACGTCTAAAATATCATCGACTGTGATAATACCAAGAAGATGATCTTGAAAATCAACTACCGGAAGTGCAAGGAAATCGTAATCTCTAAACATCTGTGCAACATCTTCCTGGTCTTTTGCGACTGATACAGCAACCACTTTGGTACTCATAACTTCTTTAATCAAAGTATCACTATCTGCAATAATTAAATCTCTGATAGATAAGACACCTACTAGGCGTTTGCTATTATCCAGGACAAACAAGTAATAAATTGTCTCTGCATCGGGTGCTTCTTTTTTTAATTGCTGCATAGTCTCTGCAACGGTCTGATCCTCAAAAAGTACAACATACTCCGTGGTCATGATACTACCAGCGGTTTTTTCCTCATAATGAAGAAGCTGTTTTATATCATCAGCAGATTCTTTATCCATGATGGTCAAATAGCTTACTACTTTTTCTTTATCCAGTTCATTTAGAATATCTACTGCGTCATCGACAGGCATTTCACTAAAAATCATCGCAGCATATCTCGGATCCATCTCCTCAAAAAACTCAATGACATCATCTAAATCAATGTTAATTAATATCTCTGACATTTCTTCAGGAGATAAATACGTGTATATCTGCGCTCTTCTGCCTTCATTCTGCTGTTGGAAAAATACTGCCTGATCATATGGGTGGATTTCGAGAAATTCTGTCCGAAACTCCTCCATATTTTCATTTTCTAATGCTTCTTGAACTTTATCAATGTGTTCTTGAAACTGTTCTTCATATTGAACATCATATTGATCCTTTTTCATAGCAGTTCCTCCTTTCTTTTCGCTAATTTTTATATACTTACACATCCTACCCTATTTTACAAGAAGCGAAACAAATAGCAAGCCTTATCTATAATAAAAAGACTTTCCATTGTGATTTTATCAGTTGTTATTTTGCTGATCATTCACTTAAAATTAATCATTATTATTAGATCTATAAGCTGCCGAGAACGCTGCTTCTATTAGTATAGAAAAGGGTAATACCTCCTTTTTATATCTTTCACCCTCTCTTTTTTGTTGGCTAAGGTAAACTTTATTACCCATCACTCACTTTATGTATTTCGTTTCTATTTGTCAAGTATATTTTGTAAATGCTATTATTTTGCATTAAGGAAACATTTTGTTCTGCTAATTTATTTTAATGATTAGGCTGCTATATTAAATATGTTTAACACCAATAGGAAAGAAACGCTTAAAGGCAAGAATACGTTTTATATTGAATATGAGGTTGATTACAGCGAAGGAAAATAATTGTATTCAATATTACATGCATTAGCTAAAAAAAGTTATACTATAGAAGTAAAGCTACATTCATCGACAATAGGAGGATATAGGATGCAATTAGATATTATTGGAGATGTGCATGGATGTTTGGACGAGCTTCTGGAATTGCTGGAAACACTTGAATATCGTCAGGAGAACAGCTCCTATGCTCATCCTGGAGGTAACAAGCTAGTATTTGTAGGAGATTTGACAGATCGCGGACCAAATTCCACAGCTGTTATCCAGCTTGTCTATCAATTAGTTAGAGAGCAGGAAATAGCCTATTATGTACCAGGAAATCACTGCAATAAGCTCTATCGTTATTTTTCAGGAAACCAGGTGCAGGAAAAACACGGTTTAGAAACGACGGTTGCTGAATGGAAAAGCTTAAACGAAGCTCAAAAAAAGAACATTCAGGAAAAGTTTATGACACTTTACGAGAATGCTCCTTTGTATTTATATTTTGAAAACCTGAAGTTAGTTGTAGCCCACGCAGGGATTAAAGAAAATTTAATCGGGCAGATGAATTCCCGCACAAAGACATTTGTTCTCTATGGTGATATTACCGGTAAAACAGATCATCTGGGCCGCCCCATCCGCCGGGATTGGGCAAAGCATTATAAAGGAGAGCCTTGGATTGTTTATGGTCATACGCCAGTTTTAGAGGCACGCCAAATTAATCGGACAATCAATATAGATACAGGCTGTGTCTTTGGAAATAAGCTGACCGCTTACCAGTTTCCAAAGCAGAGGATTGTTTCTGTACCCTCAAAACAACCCTTCCAGCCTGATCGTTTTACAGATTTCACTGCTGATTAACGGCTAATTTTTCTTTACACGCAGCAATATCCAACGGGAGCCCGCAATTAAATTTCATTCTTTTATTTTGAAAAGGATGCAGCCATTCTATTTCCGCACAATGCAGTGCCTGGCGGGAAATAACATCTGCCTCTCCACCATAGAGAGTATCACCAAGCAGCGGATGGCCTGAATAGCTGAAATGAACACGAATTTGATGCGTCCGCCCGGTTTTCAGCTGAATACGCAATAGAGAAGCTCCTTTTAATACCGACAATGTCTGATAGTCCGTAACTGCTTCCTTCCCTTCTATCCAATTTACCTCCCGTTCTATTATCGAGGTTTTCTTCCGGGCGATTGGTGCATTTATAGTGCCGGCAGGAGGATTTATTTCATCTGAAATAATCGCTTCATACATACGTTGAATCTCATTCTTTTTTTGTGCCTCTGACAACAAGGCGTGGACATAACGATTTTTTGCAACTAAAACAAGACCAGACGTGTCTCTGTCTAATCTTGTTACAATATGCACTGTTGCCGGGTGCCCAGATGATTGATAATAGGCCTGAATTCCATTTGCCAGCGAATAATGACGGTCATTCATAGAGGGGAGGCATGCCTGTCCAGCCGGTTTGTTTAATACTAAATGGTCTTCATCCTCATACTCAATTGAAAGGTCCATTTCTGTTGCCTCAATACTGCCTATAGCTTCTTCCGGAAATATAACAGTTAATTGATCATTCAGCTTAAGCTTTTCTGTTATATAACTGTCCACTGTATTAATTAAAAATTTGCCGCCCTCTTTTTTCATTGCAGTCAGCAGTCTTCTTGAAAAACCTTGTTTTTCCTGTAAAAATTCCTTAATGGTAAGCTTGGCGCTCGTTTGATCAATCACCCAGCTTTTTTGTATGCTTGCAGTCAACTTAGTCCACCTCAGTAACAAATGAATCTCTCACGCGATGCCAAAAAGGAAATTGTCTGAATCGTGCAAAGCGTATTTTATCCTTTGCCACACGGCATTGAATCGATTTGACTTCATGATAATTTTTCGTAAAATGGTCGATTTGAATTAAGAAAGAATTATCTACCATCGGTTTTAAAAAACATGTATGGTGTTTAGGCAAGACTAATGGTGAACCGATAGTACGGAAAACACGATTATTGATCGAAGCATTTTCCGTTATTTGAATTGCTTCTAAGGATGGATGAATAATCGCCCCTCCTAACGCCTTATTATAAGCTGTACTTCCAGAAGGCGTGGATATACAAATTCCGTCGCCGCGAAATGTTTCGAAATGTTCACCTTTCAATTCCACATCTAAAACAACAGATGATCCATCTGCTGTTTTAATCATTGCTTCATTTAAAGCAAGATGCCTGTCTTCCTTTTTACCTAAATCATCCCGAATGATTACTTCCATCAATGGATATTCTACAGTTTGAAATGGAGTTCTAGCAATCTCAATCAAGAGCTTCTCCACTTCATCCTGCGTCCAATCCGTATAAAATCCTAAATGTCCGGTATGAACCCCGATAAAAGCTGTTTCCTTTAAACGATGAGTGTAACGGTGGAAGGCTTCTAAAAAGGTCCCGTCGCCGCCAACTGAAATGGCTAAATCGGGCTCTTCTTTATCATATTCCAATCCAAAAGACTCCAAATATTGCCGCATCATGGTTTTTATTTTATTTGATCGCTTGTCTCCTCTAGAAACAATTTTAAACTTCATTATATCTTCCCATCCTTTATCTATGATTTACGATGAAAAACACGTTGGGCTTCATGGATTTCGCTTCTGATTTTAGACATTTCTTCATCTAATTTAAAAGCAGCTTCGGCAGCTTTTTGCAAACGTAACTTAACCTCTGAAGGTAATTTCCCCTCATATTTGTAATTTAAGGAATGCTCATTGGTTGCCCAAAAATTCATCGCAAGTGTACGTATTTGAATTTCAGCTAAAACCATAATTTGACCTCTGACCGTTTCAACTGGATATTCGATAATCATATGATAAGATCTATAACCGCTGTCTTTTTTATGAAAAACATAATCTTTTTCTTCAATAATTTGAAAATCACTGCGTTTTCGCAGCATCTCAACGATAGGATAGATATCATCAACAAATTGACAAACAACTCTTATCCCTGCTATATCCTGTAATTTATCTAAATTCTCAAGAGGAATCTGCCTTTCCCGTGCCTTTTCAATAATGCTTGGTATCGGCTTTACCCTTCCTGTTACAAATTCAATTGGTGAATTGCTGGATTCTCTTTCGTATTCAGAACGAATCCCTTTTAACTTTACCTTTAATTCTTCTACTGCCTGTTTATAAGGCGCTAAAGTTTTTCCCCAGTCCATCGAACCACCCTATATGTAAACTAATATAATCCTCTTTATTTTATCACAGAGTAGCATTAGTACAAAGGAAAGAGGAAATTAAAAAAATACTGTCTATATTACAACCTGTTTCCCAGAAAATACAAGCTGCTATTTTCTATAGATATAGCCGTCGTTTCTCTGTCCGTTATACAACATTGACTATTGTATAGAGGTTTTCTTTTTCCAGCCGTGTCATTTAAACTGTTTGTTAAGCCTACTCTCATAGTTATTTTTTGCAATGCTTCTCAATACAAGCCATAATAGAGATAATCTAATTTTAGAACTGGAGATTTATGAATGAGCCAAGAAGTAGAAATTGAATTTAAGAACCTGTTAACTATCCAGGAATATAATCTATTAGCCGAGGATTTATTCTCACAGGCGGAAATGATAGAGCAGACAAATTATTACTTTGAAACAGATTCCCTTGATTTAAAAGCAAACCGGTCTGCATTACGAATACGTAAAAAGAACGAAACATATACTTTAACATTAAAAGAACCTCATCCAGACGGATTATTAGAGACACATGACACACTGTCAGAAAAAGAATTTCTGTCATGGACTTCTGGGAGACCAACAGAAGCTCCGAATGTAGCAGAACAGTTGAGACAGCTATCTGTCAATTTGTCATCCCTAAATTATGCAGGAAGAATGACTACCTTCCGAAAAGAAATACCTTATCAGGATACATTAATTGTTTTAGATAAAAGTATTTATTTAGATACAGAGGATGCTGAACTGGAATTAGAAGCAGCTTCAAAACACTATGGAGAAAAGGTTTTTAACAGCTTATTAGCAAACTATCATATTCCTGTCCGGAAGACGCCTGCTAAAATAGCACGTTTTTTTCACCAAAAACAGAAAAATTCTTTGTAAAATGAGATCATTTATAAACCGGTATTTATTCTCAGTAAACAACAATTATTATGTATCTATTGTAATAACTAATAAAACTTAATCTATCTGTTACGGTACAGATTATTTGATGAAGTGAATCCATATTGCTACAATACTATTACAAGGAGCACTAATTATGAAACAATTTAAAAGAGAAACTGTATATAATGGAATTGGCGGTTATGAAAAGATGGAGGAGATAGTGGAAACATTCTATGGATATGTTAAGCAAAACCCTGTTCTGATACCACTATTTCCAGAAGACTTAACAGAAACAAAGCATAAACAGAAATTATTTCTCACACAATTTTTTGGCGGCCCCAGGCTCTATGAAGAAGAACGGGGACACCCTATGTTAAGAAGACGGCACCTTCCTTTTCCAATAACACCAAGTGCCAGAGATGCCTGGTTAGCTTGTATGAATCAGTCACTAGTAGAAAATAAAGTAGAAGAACCATATTTTACGGAAATGATTGAGCGTTTGACATTGACCGCCAATCATATGATGAACACCCCTGAATCTTAGAAAGGAGCATTCAAAATGAATGGGAATCAACAAGAACTATCATCTTCTAATCAAACAGACCCTACTTTTAACTACATGAAATATGTGCAAAAACCGATTGAAATGTATGTTTTTATTGATCCATTATGTTCTGAATGCTGGGCACTGGAGCCTTATCTAAAAAAATTGTATGTTGAATACGGACGTTTTTTTACGATAAAGCATGTAATCAGTGGACAATTGACTGCATTAAATCCAAATGGATTAAATAAAATCAAACAAAAAAAACCATCTCGATTAGCTCCTTTTTCAACCAGCTACGAGGATCTTGATTATCCCTGGGTTCCTGCTCTTGCTATTAAAGCTGCTGAATTACAAGGTAAAAAGGCCGGAAAACAATTTATCCGAAAAATTCAGGAGACTTTGTTTTTTGATAAACAGAATATCTGTAATGAAGAAATTCTATTAAAATGTGCAGCGGGTGCAGCCTTAGATTTAGAAGAGTTTCATAGGGATCTATTCTCTGAAACTTCCAAACGTGCATTACAATGTGACTTGAAGCTCGCATGTGAAATGGAAGTAGATTATACACCTACCATTGTTTTATTTAACCAGGAAGTGGAAGAGGATGGTGTGAAGCTTTCCGGTCTTTATCCATACGATATATATGAATTTGTCTTAAAAGAAATTTTACAGCGCACACCAATCCCATCTGTGAAACCTCCTTTAATTAACTATCTGAAGCTGCAGCAGACAGTAGGGACCAGAGAAGTGTCTGTTATCTATGACTGGTCTATTGACCAGACAGAAAAAGAACTGAAAAAACTGCAATTCCAGCAAATTATTGAAAGGATACCTGAAAAAAATGAATCGTATTGGAGATATCTCGGAACGGTGTAAATGGTGATACAGGCAGATTTAACAGACCTGTTAAATGCACTTTTTATCTTCTAATACTATAAATAAAACCTGATCCGGATGAAGAAGCCAGGATTAGGTTTTATTTATATAGTGCAAAAAAAGATACACGGGGCAGCGTGTATCTTTTTTTTCCGTCTTTGTATAATTACAAAGGGGGGATGGGAGAAAGTTTCATGATCAAACAAAAGGGGTATTTGTTTGTAATCAACTTACAATTATATTTTAGCAAGTTCCTTTTCAAATTTCAATAACTATGTTCATCTTTTCACAAAATATTCACTTCTAAGATAACAACTCGGACATATAATTCAATACTAAGAAGCAAAAGCCATTTTTAATAAAGGAGGATTTTTTATGCGACGCAATTATTTTCCTCTCTTATTCGTATTATTAGTTATTCTTGCCTTTTTCTTCAATTTATTAGGATTTATGAATATGGTCCCGATTTATATAACGCTCCCTTTATTACTCGCATCTATTTATTGTATGCTTTCTTCCATTGCTTATCAAAACACAAAAGGATATCGGCGATAAGATTAAAAATGAAATCAACTATATATCAAACGGCCAGGCAACCTTCATAGCTCATCTGGCCGTTTGATTTTCTTTGTTTTTCTTACGAAGCTATTCGTAAAAACTTTTTATTTCAACAACAGACAATCTTTTACTTATCCAGCAGTTCTTCCATTTCCGTCAGCTTTTCTTCAAAGACATCCAGAGCATCTAAAATAGCTTGTTTATGCGTCATATCTACACCAGCTTTTTTCAATACATCAATAGGGTCTTCACTGCTTCCTGATTTCAAGAAACCTAAATAACGATCTACAGCCCCTTCTTCACCATCTAGGATCTGTTTCGATAATGCAGTGGCTGCAGAATATCCTGTTGCATATTGATATACATAATAATTCATGTAAAAATGCGGAATACGTGCCCATTCCAAGCCAATCTTCTCGTCACTTACAACATCTTCACCATAATACTTTTTGTTTAAATCATAATAAACTTCTGTCAGCCTATCTGCAGTTAAGGCTTCACCATTTTGAGCCAATACATGAATATCATGTTCAAACTCAGCAAACATGGTCTGACGAAATACAGTTCCACGGAAGCCTTCTAAAAAGTGATTTAGAATATACAGCTTTTCTTTTTCATCATCAAGATGCTTTAATAAATAATCGTTTAATAAGGCTTCGTTTGTTGTAGAAGCAACCTCTGCCACAAAGATAGAATAATTCCCATAGCGGAACGGCTGATTCTTTCTGGAATAGTAGCTGTGTACGGAATGCCCAAGCTCATGAGCCAGCGTAAATGTATTGTTCACATCATCCTGCCAATTCAAAAGAATATATGGATTCGTTCCATATGTTCCGGACGAATATGCACCACTGCGCTTCCCTTTATTTTCTTCGACATCAATCCATCGTTTACCAAAAGCTTCTTCTAAAATATCTGCATAGTCCTCACCCAAAGGTTTGAGACCTTCCTGCACATATTTTTTAGCTTCATCATAAGTAACAGGCATTTTCACATCTTTGACCAACGGTGTGTATAAATCATACATATGCAGCTCATCTACACCAAGAATTTTCTTTCTTAATTTTGTATAACGGTGTAATAAAGGTAATTTTTCATGAACTGCTTCAATTAAATTATCATACACTTCTTCAGGAATATGATTATTATCTAAAGCTGCCTGACGTGCACTTTCATAATTTCGAACTTTCGCATTGAAATTATGTGATTTTACTTCTCCACTCAATGTGGAAGCAAATGTATTTTTAAATGAGCCGTACGTGTCATACATTGCATTGAAGGCCTGCTCACGCACATTCCGATCGGATGATTCTAAAAAGGTAGAGTATCTGCCATGTGTCAGTTCTACTTCTTCTCCATCTTCATTTGTAATAGACGGGAAGGTCAAATCTGCATTATTCAGCATACTGAATGTTTGTGATATTGCTCCAATTGGTTCGTCCGCTTCTGCAAGTAGTACCTCTTCCTTCTCACTCAACACATGCGGGCGGCTGCGGTTAATATCATCCAATACCTTTTTATAATTTTGGAGCTCTTTATTTTCTTCTATAAACTGCTTGAGCTGTTCTTCCGGTATTTCCAGAATTTCTGGTACAAGAAAACTAAATTGGCTGGATGCAGCAGTCAGCAGATTTTCTGCTTGTGCATTTAAGCCCTGATAATAAGAATTTGTTGTATCCTGGTCTGTACGCAAATGTCCATAAACATACAGCTTACCTAGACGCTCTGATAACTCATCCTGCAGCTTAAATGCTTCTAATAGCGTATCCGAGGAGGTGTTTAATTTTCCTTTATACGCTGCCAATTTTGAAATATCATTTTTCAAGCTTTGGAATTCTTCTTTCCACTTTTCGTCTGTTTCAAAAATATCCTCCAGACGCCAGGTTAATTCTTCAGGTATTTCATCACGCTTTGGTAATTGCTTTGTTGCTTTTGCCATACGGTTATTGCCTCCCTTTTTACAAATGAACAGTATTTTCAGTATTTGACTCGTCTCAGGATGCTAATTTAAAAAGTTATACTGTTTTTATTCTTCTTATTTAGTATAACGAAATAAGTGGTAATCATGCTCGTATTTTGCTTTTTTTTCCGTGAAAAACTGTTTAAAAAAGGATTGATCTCCCAAAAAGGCTTGTTCTTGAGAGGAATAGTAAATGATTTCCTGGTTTGTTCGAAGAATCGTGGAGGATTGTATTTCAATATAACCTGATTGTTGCAGCTGACTAAGGTAAACCCCGAGCGCATCTGAAAAATCTGAGTTTTCTTTGCTGTAAAATGAGTAAAGTACGTTTTTCAGCACAGCTATATCAATCCTATCACCTGCTTTTAAATCCGCTATACAGCAAACATATAGTTCTGTTTGCCATTTATAGTATGGGACAGCAGTTGAAGCCTGATACGGAAGAGGCAAAAAACAAATACTCGGTAAATGCTGAAAGATATAGCCCTTCTCATACAACCACCTGCGCAGTTTAAATGTTTCTCCATAGAAACCTTCCACTTTTGTACGCTGGCGATACAGCTCTTTCGCCCAAACTGCAGCAAAACTGCCAGGCATTTTTGCTTTTTGAAAAAGATGTTTAAAATGAAGCTTGTGAAGAGGGTATACCAGCTGCTTTGCAAAAAGCTTTGAGGTTTGAAGCGGATATAAATGATGAAGAACGGCTATTTCTGATATAAAGGGATCATAAAAGAATAATTGAGGATATTTCTTTTGAGGTGAAAAACGGATAAATGTATCTAAAAATTGATTAGTCCGAAACGTATACGCTCCTTTTTGTTTTAAATATTTCGCTCCAAGAATCCAAATTGACTCAATGCCTAATGATTTATAGCCTTGCATCCGGCTTAAAATTACTTCCTGCGATATTTTAGAGCATTGAAATTCTACAGCTATTTTCTTCCCGCCAACGTTGAGAAAAATATCAGCTCTTTGGCAAATTTCCGGGAAATATACTTCTAATTCTACCTGCATATTAAACCGGTTTAACCAATTAAATAATTGCTGCTTCCCTTTTTCATGATAAGGACCTTCCCCGCCTCCCGAAAGCAGACATTCTGTATGTGGCAAATGGGCAAAATGAGCTGCTACTCTTTCACCAGACCTGATAATCACTCTCTCCTTACATGCGGGGCAATAAAATAAATCTTTTTCTTGTTTCCATTCTGCAATTTCCTTCTGTGAATGCTGAAACAGCAGAATAGATTCTTCTTTTTTGTTCATAGCCCGTTGCAAATTTTACCACCTCCAGTACTATGTATTTCGACAGCATCCCTTCTTTTCCTGCTAAAATAGAAAAGAATTTATTTTTGCTGCAGCATAGTCTGTGTAGTAGCGTGTTTTTCTCTTCAATATGTATGCTGGAAGATGTTAATAAAAAAGATTCCATAAAAAAAACCTACAACAAATCGTTTCATATGATTTCTTGTAGGCCTCATATTATACGTCTTTAGGAAAATACTGACGAATCTGTTCAAACGCATCACTTTCCATAATTCTCTTTCCATACTCTTCAAGCAAATGAACAGAAATTGATGAATCTGTTGCAAATTCGAGTACTTGACTGATGACATCTTCCTGACGATGCTCATCTAATACATCATAGGAAAATTCGATATATAAATAGTATTTGTCATTGTAGGAATATAAAGTTTCTTCTCCAAAATCACTTACATTCTGCAGCTGGTGACTAAGCTGAATCATATTCTCAAATTCTTCAAATTCTACAATAATCCACAAATTTTCTTCCATCAAATCATCCGTCTTCTCGTCTTCATCTTCGTCTTCCTTTTTGCTATCCCCAAACTTCTCATCTAAAATATTTTCAAGCTGATCGTCTACTGGTAAATCAATATTTCCATCCTCTGTTTCCAGCTCTAGATGTTCGCCGTTTTTAGAGACTTTTGCTTTTGTAACAATAATTTCAAGTCCTTTTTCCATAGCTTGAACTTGTATCCAAAGCGGCCCGTCAGGATTAAAATCTTCACGATAATTTACTTCATCCATCATCTGCCAAAATAATTGCTCGCTTCTTTCACGATTGTACCAAATTTCTTCTTTTTCAAAACCGAGTTCTTCTATATCAACATAAGAAATATAAAATTTGATGGTGTTTTCATTAATTCTTTCTATCTCCACAGTAAGCTCCCCCTTGTCATTAAGATAGAATCATCTCCTGCATGTTCATCTTACACAATGCCTGAGCCGACAGCATGTAATCAATATTTATATAATAGATGTACCCAAACCAATATAATCCTAATCATGAATTCCTTTTATCATATTGTATGCAAAAATGCAATCCACAAGAAATGAATATGCCTAGTTATCATTAATTTTCTGAAAAAACAGTTGATGTTCCCTGATTATTTCCTGCTAAATATCATTGTGTTTACACTTTTTATTTAGTTAGTTATTCTAACGTATTTCAGATGTTTTGTCATTTATCAGGGCTTTTTCATTAGAAAAAAGTTTTTTGTTTTCTGCTAAAAAGAATTGTTGTGTCGGAAAGCTTGTCCTATTACAGCCTTCGGGATATTTGCATTTCAGGTGCAGGCGTCTAAAAGAGAGGCTCCCTAAAAAAACTCTCTCTTCCAGTCTACAATCATAAGTAAAGGCACAGAAAAAAATCTGCGCCTTTACTTATTTATTTATTTTTTTATTATTAATTAACCATTCGTTGTGCTTCACGCAATTGGAATGTTCTAACTGTCCTTGGTAAGAAACGACGAATTTCATCTTCGTTATAACCAACCTGCAGCCTTTTTTCATCTAAAATAATAGGACGGCGTAATAAGCCGGGATTTTCTTGAATTAAATTAAATAAATCTTTCATAGGCAGCTGATCAATATTTACATTCAACTTTTGAAAAACCTTCGACCTTGTTGAAATAATCTCATCTGTTCCATCCTCAGTCATACGCAATATCTCTTTAATTTCATCAAGAGATAAAGGCTCAGAAAAGATATTACGTTCTGTAAAAGGAATATTATGCTCTTCCAGCCATGCTTTTGCTTTTCTACATGAAGTACAGCTTGGTGAGGTATAAAGTGTTACCATAAAACTTCACTCCTCAATCTATTTTATATTTTCGGCAATCCTACCTGACTTTATTAAATAATAATAAGTCTAATCTATATGTACTTATTATACACCAAATATCTAATAAAAGGTAGGGGGTGCGATAAAATGATTTATTTTATTTATCCTACCGCTTCTCACATTTTTAAGATTCCCTTATCCAATTGATAATAAACCCATATTTATAAATAAATTTCATCTGAATAGCTCATCCAATAAAGTTAGCCTGCCCAATCTCCCTTCATACCAATACTTATCCTTATTTTAACATTTCTCAATTGAAAACGCTTTATAGAAATCATCTCAAAAAAACACTTGCTTTTTTAATAAAAGGACATTATGATAATTAACATAACTTTTGATGTTAGGTTTCTTGACATATATTTTTAAAAGGGGGATATTCATTGAAAAAAGTAGAAGCAATTATACGCCCAGAGAAATTTCAAGATTTACGGGAAAGATTAGCATCTATCGGGTTTGACGGCCTGACGGTTACAGAGGTAGCAGGAACAGGCAAGCAAAAAGGAAAGGTTGGTGTATACCGTTCTACAGAATTCGAGGTCACCTTACTCTCTAAGCTGAAGGTGGAATTAGTTGTTTCTGAAGAAAGAGTAGATGATATTGTCGGCCACATTATCGATGCTTGCAAAACAAATCAAATTGGCGACGGAAAAATTTTCATACATCCAATTGAGCAGGTAATTCGAATTCGCACTGGAGAAAGCGGGACAAAAGCAATTTATTAAATTTCAGGAGGAATCCCTATGTTCAGGAAAACATTTATATCAGCAATCTTATTATTTTTATTTACCACGCCAGTATATGCAGCTGCACCAACTGTAGAATCATTAGAGCTATCCATTAATCTTGTGTGGGTAATGCTGGGAGCCTTTTTAGTTTTCTTTATGCATGCTGGCTTTGCGATGGTTGAATCAGGTTTTACCCGTTCTAAAAATACATTGAATATTTTAATGAAGAACTTTTTAACTATTTGTATTGCTTCTATTCTCTTTTTTGCAGCCGGATATGGAATTATGTTTGGTTCCTCAGCAGGCTCAATTATTGGAACAGATGGTTTCTTCTTAACTGGTGTGAATGATATCGGCTTCTTCGTATTCCAGGCTATGTTTGTTGCAACCTCAGCAACGATTATGTCTGGTGCAGTTGCTGAACGAATTAAGTTAGGCAGCTATGCACTTATCGTTGTTGCAGTAACTCTATTTATCTACCCTATAGTCGGACACTGGATTTGGCAAGGAGACGGCTGGTTAACCACTCTAGGATTCAGTGATTTCGCCGGTTCTACAGTAGTTCATTTAACTGGAGCAATCGCAGCATTAATGGTTGTATTAATTCTTGGTCCAAGAATCGGAAAGTACAACGGTAAAAAAGTAAATGTTATTCCGGGACACAACTTACCTTTAGGGGCACTCGGAGTATTTATTCTATGGTTAGGATGGTTTGGGTTCAACGGAGGCAGCACATTGGCAGCTGATCCATCTCTTGTTCCCAGTGTTATTGCAACAACTTTATTATCTACTTCTGCTGCATTAGTATCTTCTTCTTTCTACACAAAATTACGTTTTAAAAAGGTAGATGCATCTTTATCAATGAATGGTGTTTTAGGTGGACTCGTAGGTATTACTGCTGGAGCAGCAGAAATTTCACTAGGCGGATCTATTATCGTGGGTCTCGTCTCTGGTATTTTACTCGTGGAAGCCATTCGCTTTATTGATACCAGACTACGCGTCGATGATCCGGTCGGAGCTATCGCAGTCCATGGTGCCTGCGGAATTTGGGGTACACTAGCTATCGGATTTTTCTCTGTCGATACAGGTTTATTTTACGGAAATGGATTTAACCAGTTAGGAATCCAAGCAATCGGGATATTAGCAGTAATTATTTGGGTATCTATAACAGTTGGCGGTTTTACTTATCTGCTAAACAAAGTCTCTCCTATTCGTGTTTCTGCTGAAGAAGAAAAAGCCGGACTGGATTTTGCTGAACATGGTTCCAGCGCTTATAATTTTAAGGATAGCTATCTGGAAGGAACTTCAAGCACCAAAGCCCCACTCGCTCTGGCCGATCGTCTTAATCACTCTGGACCATCTTTGGAAAGCCCGACAAAACCATAAATACTAAAAAAGCTGTAGAACAGATTTTTCTACAGCTTTTTTAATTAAAATAAAAGACATCATCTCCCCAGGAATGATATTCTTTTTAAAATATACACTTTTCATTTACGTTTAATTAGATTTTTTCCGTTTTTGCATACCAGCTAAAAGATTATCTGATTTTTCATCCTCATTGTAACGCAATACCTCTTCAGAAGGCTGATATTTTTTCCCGTAAATTTCTTTGTCTTTATATGTATGAATATCTTCATACATTTTTTTCATTTGACCATAAATCACTTCTTCTGAATCATCCTGCGGTGACCAATATAAAATCTCCATTGGTGTTTCTTCATTTGTTGCCAATGACCTGCGGTTATAGCCGATAGATCTTGCATGATGAAAACCTTCCCGGGAATAAAATTTTAATCTTTTTTCCGTATCTGTATCATCATAATCAATTGGCTCCACTTCCAAAATAATTGCCTTATTTTTTTCCTTGAGTTTATTCATCAATTGATGACCGATACCTTGTCCACGCGTGTTCGATGACACCCAGAGGTAATCGATAAAAATAAACGTATCAAATTCTGCATACATCAATACATGCTTTGGGCTTTCATCTTTAAAATAAACATCACCCTTTTCTTCCAGCAATAACTCCATATGCTTCTTAGATTTCATTTCTTCTACTGGAAAATAATCGTTCAGCTTTTCATACCAATTCATTCAGGTTGCTCCTTTTCGATTATTGTCGTTTTATTATAACCGATATCATTTTAATTGTGAAATGATACCGGGGCAGAAGGGTGGAACAAAGACTTCCAGGTAAAAATAACAAAAGGGAATAACTGCGGGCAGTACAATAAGATTAATGATTCAGAGTAATAAAAGAGCCACAGAATAAGGATCTGCGGCTCTTTTATTACTCTTCTTTACCAATTAAATAGTCTACATTCTCTGTATAATTATTACCTGCATTCCATAATAAATACTCATCAATACCATTCTCATACAATGCTTTAATTTGCGCTTCTACTTCCTCTTTTCCGTACTGGAATGTCGGTCCGCTGTATAGCCAGGGAGCACTGAAATCCTGCAGCCAAGGGCGTGATACTGGCGGCTCTTCTAAAGCACCCAATACTTCGTTTTCAACTTTGGAGTATTCATCGACAAGGGCATATGGTTCTTCATCCGGATTAGAAATTCCAAAATAAGAATCCCAATGGCTTGGATAAATCATAGATGAAATAATATCCACATTCTCTGAGATTTTCGAGAAGTTTTGACCAATTCCCGGTGTTTCCTCAATCGTTGCTGCGTATCCAAAAATATCAACAGATACATCAACATCGTAATCGCTTAGTTCTTCACGGGCGTAAGCAACAAAATCAGTCACTGCTTCAACACGCTTTTGAATATTATCCATATCTAAATCTGCATAATCCCCCATGGAATATTCCAATTCTTCATCCCTTTCTTCAAAACCTTCCGGGAAACGGACATAGTCAAATTGAATTTCTTTAAAGCCCATTTCTGCTGCCATTTTAGCAATCTCTACATTATACTCCCAGACTTCTTTTTCAAATGGATTGACAAAAGCGTCCCCTTTATTATTCTTCCATACTTCTCCGTTTTCTTTATAGGATAGATCAGGACGGGCTTCAGCTAAAATATTATCTTTAAAAACAACGATACGCGCAATTGGATAGATCTCTTCCTGCTCCAACCGTTCCATCATTGCATCAGGATCAGAAATAAATGTTGTTCCTATATCTTCATATACTGACCCTTCTTCAGGAGCAAAAGTGATATGTCCGTAATCCTCTTTCACATCAATTACCATTGAATTTAAATCTGTAGAGGATACCAAATCTATTAAACTTTCCATCTTTTCTCCACCAGCAGAATTTCCAGTTACATAGATTCCCCGTACTGCATCTGGATATGTAAAGTTATAATCAGATGTAATGACGAAGCGGCTAAACCGTTGAGACAGATCAATTTCTGTTAAGCCGGTCGTTCGCTCTTTATGCGATTTTGCTTCAACATCCACACCATCCTCTGCATGAACTACATTTGCTTGTCCCAGCCCAGTAAATGCCGCACCAGCAACAGCAAAACTTACTAACAAGCTCTTCCATTTCCTCATCCAATCAATCTCCTACATATGTATTTTATTATTAGTATAAAGGAATGATAGTATTTTTTAAAAGGAAAACTCGAAAAAAGTGGAAAAAAGTTTTATTTTAAAATAGGACCTAACATTTTGTCATTTTCCAAATACTTGCATAGGCTGCTTGCAATTTGTCAAAAATAAATTTATAATAAACTTAATTTAATATTAGAAGCATTGAAGAAGTTATAGTGTGTGTTTAAAAAGTCCGATAAATAGGATCAAGAAGTTCAAGGCGACTAACTTTTTACGAACGGAGCGTATGCTTTATAATACGTGAGTAACGCTTTTGGTGGGGCGGGTAATCGCAAATGTTTTCGATGGGACGAGTAATCGCAGTCCCAGTCCCATTGGAAAAAGTTAATCAACATAGAAATTCCCCGTGTCATCTTTATTGGATTTTTTGAACATCCTCTTATAGTACATCTTTCCCGCTGATTTTTAGAGAGCTTGTGGTGCTGGAAACAAGTATCAAGGTTAGATGGAATTGGGCTTTGGAGCTTTGTTTTAACAATGAAGTGATTCTATTTATAGAATAATCAGGGTGGCAACGCGGTTCATTCGTCCCTATTTTTGGGAATGAGTGGGCTTTTTTTATTGCCTGGGAAATACTTAAACCAATCCCGGCTTATATCAAGTAAAGGAAACTGCTTCTTTGAAAAATGCTCCAGTCAGCTGAAGCATGGATAACAAATATCTTTTCTGCTTTTAAATAAATGAATGAGGTGAGGACATTGCAAACTATTTTTTCAGGAATTCAACCTAGCGGTACATTGACACTAGGAAATTATTTAGGTGCACTTCAACAATTTGTCGAATTACAGGACGAATATGATTGTTATTTCTGTATTGTTGATGAGCATGCAATAACTGTTCCACAGGACAGATTAGCTTTAAGAAAGAACATTAAATCATTAGCTGCGCTTTACTTGGCTTCGGGTATTGATTCAAATAAAGTAACACTTTTTGTCCAATCAGAGGTTTCAGAGCATACACAGCTGGCTTGGATTTTACAATCCATTAACTATGTCGGTGAGCTGGAAAGAATGACACAATACAAAGATAAGTCAAAAGGACAGGAAGCAGTTTCTTCTGCTTTATTGACTTATCCTACACTGATGGCTGCTGATATCTTACTATACAACACCAATGTCGTTCCTGTAGGAGATGATCAAAAGCAGCACTTAGAGTTGACTCGTAATTTAGCGCAGCGCTTTAATCATCGCTTTAACGATATCTTCACTATTCCAGAAATTCGCATCCCTAAAGTCGGTGCCCGTATTATGTCTTTACAGGAACCCACTAAAAAAATGAGCAAATCTGATACAAATCAGAAAGGCTTTATTTCTATGCTTGATGAACCAAAACAAATCGAGAGGAAAATTAAAAGTGCTGTTACAGATTCAGAGGGTATCGTAAAATTTGATAAAGAAAATAAACCAGGTGTCTCCAATTTATTAACGATCTATTCCGTATGTACAGGAGAGTCCATCGAGAGCCTCGAGCAAAAATATGCAGGTAAAGGCTATGGAGACTTTAAACAAGGTGTAGCAGACGCTGTTATCAGTGTTTTAAAGCCAATTCAAGACAGATACGAAGATTTAATTGATTCTGAAGAGCTTGACCTTATTCTTGATAAAGGGGCTGAAAAAGCTTCATTTACTGCTGGAAAGACATTAAAAAAAGCCAAAAAGGCTGTAGGGCTTGGCAGAGTTAGAAAATAAAAAAACAGCATATAGAGCTTAAATCCGAACTAATGAAAAATCCAAGGAAACAGAGATTGCCCATTTCCTTGGATTTTTTCAATTTTGTTTAGAGGTATTTTCTTCAGATTCCATTTCAGACTCCCACATCTTTTCCAAGAAAGCCTGCCCCCGGATTAGTTTTCTGCAAAGCTCTTCATGTGCTTGGCTCCAGCCATCCTTCAAGCCATTATATAGTGCCTCCCAAACTTCCTCTTCATCCATATATTTGATATAAGGATATTTTTTGGGGTCCCATTCCGTAAGCCAGTATCTCAGCTCTTGCTTATTATTCGTTGTCTTTAATTGATCTAATCCAATCATTAACAGCTGCTTAAGCTGGCGCTCTCTCCTTGTCAGTCCATGAATAAAGGATGGCGGCATGGATAACATATGATAATCCTTTTGATAATTCTCACTTTTAAATGCGTATGATTTTTGTTCTGCTTTTTCAATCATGCTATACACTAATTGTTCCTGCCTTGGAATTAATCTGCTTTTTCTTACAGGAATATAATATCCCGCCGTATCAAAAGCTAGTATTTCCATACCATCTGTTACTACAGCAGCGTATTCCAGTACCGTTCTTTTTTGACCTTTTCGTATTGTCGCTCTTTTGTAAATACTATCGAGTAAATCTTTCGGGAGTTCACGAATATCGTTTTCAATGTATTCGAAAAGCTCACTCGATATGTACAGCAGCGGAACTTGATCTAACAATTCAATTGAATCAGACTTCCGCCATTCATGGAAGGGGCATACATTATACCCGTTCTCTTCCCCTTCAAACCAATTTACCCAAGCATCATGTAAATATAACATTTCCTAACCCCACCTTATCTTCCATTTAATATCTCTTAGTTCAAAAGAGGAGTATGTTCAACCTTTAAGATACGCTGTAATATCTATTAGTACGTATTCAAAAAGTTCGATAAAAAGGACCAAGAAGTTCAAGGCGGCATGTTTTTTACAAACGGGCTTCCACAGGATGTGGTGACTTCTGTGTTGTCCACAAATGTTTTCGGCGGGACGAGTAATCGCAGTCCCAGGACGTGGACGATTTTAATAGAAGTTCCCATATGTTTTCAAATACGTGAGTATTGAAAAAACATGTCAACGAAGAAATTCGCCGTGTCATTTTTGTTTGACTTTTTGAATGTCCTCTATTACTTCCTTTTGAACATGAAGGTTAAAATACATTATGACCATCTCCCATATTTTTATGCGAAATCCCTTATTTTTCTATGTTAAAATGACGGAGTGAAATCAATAAAAGCAGCAATCCTAAAGGAAAAAAATAACACTCCAGCCTTCCTGCTATAAAAATAAAGTAGTCTGCCCAGGTTAATCCGGCGGGGAGAAAATTAAAATATGCTATGATAGTAACACTTCCTGTAACTGTCATTCCAAATCCGACTAAAAATAAAAAGAAAGACCCCATGGTTTCGCCTCACTTGCTTGTCCATTTACTGTCATTCTATGTGCTTGTCCACCAAAAAATACGAAGTTTTATAAAATCCAAGAAAATCAATTGGTCTTTAAAAGATTGGTGTTCTTACCTAGGAGATGAGCTCGGGGTCCATGGAAAGCGCAGTGTATTTCTGGGCCTAAGATCTAAAATTACTCACCCCCAAGAAATCCGTTGCAGCGGCTATCTCCAGTATTTTATATACTTTCTTACTCTTTAAAAAAGCCTATCTCTAAAAAAGAGATAAGCTTTTTATCATTATGCTTCATATTTTTTAAACACAAGTGCTACATTATGTCCACCAAAGCCTAATGAGTTACTTACAACCGCATTAACTTCCTGATGCCGGGCTTCATTTGGTACATAGTCCAAGTCGCACTCCGGATCTGGATGTTCATAATTGATTGTTGGAGGAACAATTCCATCAACGATTGCTTTAATGGAAATAATCGCTTCAATTGCTCCTGCAGCTCCCAATAAATGGCCAGTCATTGATTTGGTTGAAGAAATTGCTAAGCTGGAGGCTTTTTCACCAAAGACCGTTTTAATCGCCTCCGTCTCATATTTATCATTCAAATTCGTGCTTGTGCCATGTGCATTCACATAATCAATATCATCAGAATTCAGCTCTGCATCATCAATAGCATGCTGCATTGCACGGGCTGCACCTTCTCCATTTTCTGCCGGTGCTGTTATATGAAACGCATCCCCTGTTGCTCCATAACCTACAATTTCTGCATAAATCTTGGCTCCGCGTTCTTTGGCAGATTCCAGTGATTCTAAAATAAGAATACCTGATCCTTCACCCATAACAAAACCATTTCTTTCTTTATCAAATGGACGGCTTGCTTTCTTTGGATCTTCTGTTGTGCTTAACGCTTTCGCTGAAGTAAATCCTGCAAATGCCATGTCGCTGATTGGCGCTTCTGTACCACCGGTAATCATTGCATCCGCATCTCCGCGCTGAATTACTTTGAATGCATCTCCTATGGAGTTCGCACCAGAAGAGCAGGCAGTTACTGTACAAGCATTAATTCCTTTGGCACCTAATTGAATGGAAACTTGTCCTGCAGCCATATCAGGAATCATCATTGGCACGAAGAATGGACTGACACGTTTAGCTCCCTTATCCAAAAACTTTGAATGCTGATCTTCCCACGTCTTCATTCCGCCAATACCAGATCCAATCCATACACCGATACGATCTGCATTTTCATCGGTAATTTCTAATTTTGCATCTTCCACTGCCATTTTCGCAGCCGCTACAGCGTATTGTGTAAATGGGTCCATCTTACGTGCGTCTTTCTTCTCCATATACGCAGCCGGGTCAAAACCTTTCACTTCTGCCGCCGCTTTAGCTGTAAATAGTTCTTTATCCACCTTTGTTACAAAATCAATACCCGACTTTCCGTGAATGATGCTTTCCCACATCGTAGAAACATCATTACCGACGGGAGTTACTGCCCCTAGTCCAGTTATTACGACTCTTTTTCCCACGATTTATATCCTCCTTTTTAGTACGTGTTCAAAAAGTAAGATAAAAAGGACCGAGAAGTTCAAGGCGACGTCATTTTTACGAACGGAGCGTATGCTTTTAAATACGTTAGTAACGTAAAAATGACGTCAACGCAGAAATTCGATGTGTCATTTTTATTTGACTTTTTGAACATCCTCTTTTTACTAGATGAGACTTACCTGCCCCAGCGCATCGCAACCGCTCCCCAGGTCAAGCCTCCTCCAAATCCTACTAATACTATTAGATCATTATCTTTTATTTTACCCTCTTTTACTGCTTCAGATAAAGCCATAGGGATTGAAGCAGAAGAATTGTTTCCAAAACGTTCAATGGATTTCGCCATTTTATCCTCAGAAATTCCTAACCGCTCTCTTGCTGCCTCCATGATTCGAATATTTGCCTGATGTGGAACAAGATAGTCAACATCTTCGCGGGACAGTCCTATTTTTTCAACAACATTTATCGTAGACTCAGGCATCTGTCTCACTGCAAATTTAAAAACTTCTCTTCCATTCATTATTATATGTTCTTCCTTATTTAAGTATAGTTCTTTGCCACCGGCACCATTTGCACCAAGTTCAAAAGAAAGTATACCTTTCCCTTCAGATACTTCACCAATTACTGCAGCTCCAGCACCATCACCAAATAAAACACATGTAGAGCGGTCTGTCCAGTCTGTAATTTTGGATAGCTTTTCAGCTCCGACAACGAGTACTTTTTTATACGTGCCAGCAGCAATAAATTGATTTGCTGTAATAACTCCATACATAAATCCTGCACAGGCTGCACCTATATCCATTGCAGCGGCATTTACAGCACCTAATCTATCTTGAATCAGACAGGCAATTGACGGAAAAGCTGTATCTGGTGTTACTGTCGCCACCAAAATTAAATCAATATCCTCTGCTTTAACATCAGCTTCTTTTAAAGCTTCTACAGATGCATGATACGCCATATCAGAAGTATCAATATCGTCTGTAGCTAACCTTCTTTCAAGAATTCCTGTTCTGGTTCTAATCCATTCATCATTGGTATCAACGATTTTCTCTAAATCATGATTTGTAACTACATTTGTAGGTAAATAATGGCCGGCCCCTAAAATACCGATACTCATTTAACCGCGCTCCCCTTCTATATTACATTACTATCAAACATTATGACTTGGTACTAATTTTAAGACAAAATGAATTGGATAGCAAGTTACAATTTTAGCTTTACTCATGAACTGTACTATCCAATTTCACCGTTAATATTCGTTTGGTAACAGACCCGATTCAATATATTCTTCAATATCTTCCTCTACTTGCATTTTCACATATCTTGGAACAGAGGAATGGAACGCCCCGAGAGAAATATAACCATCTCTGAAATCATAGGTGTAAATTTTCCCTTCCAGGTCTTGTTTATTAAAATCATCTGCCGCTGATTTATACAGATCGCCAATCTGCTGAATGGTGCTTGTTAAAACAGCATCAGGAGCAACCTCCATCTGATCCATCATATAGCCAATTGCAAAAAGGCCATCATTTTCTGCCTCTTTTATAATACTTTCACTAAAAGCATCGCCGATCGGGTAAAAAATATCTACTCCTTCATCCTTCATTACATTATAATTATTCAGAGCAAGATCAACATTATTCCAATCATTTATATACTCCAGCTTTGTTTCCGCCTCTTTGTTTACGTAGTTAACTCCTTCAAAGAAGCCCTCTATCTCCGGCTGCCAGAAATAAGCAGCTATAATGCCTATTTCGTTACTGTTCGTCATATGTCCTGCAACCATCCCTGCAAAAAATCCCATTGCATGAGCATTAAAGTTAAGAGAAGTTACATTTTCCCGCGATTCTCCTCCGTTTACATACACAAAATGAACATCAGGGTAACTTTCTGCCAACGACATAAAATACTCTCCATAAATATTACTGTGGCCGTAAATTAAATTAACACCATCATTCACAAATTGGTCGACAGCTTGCTGCACCTGATGCATTGTTTCTATATTCTCTTCATAAAACACATCGACATCGTACTCATCGCCAATCTCCTGCATCGCCTGGTATCCTTGTTCTGCCCAAGGATTATTATCTATTTCTGCATCCGTTATAAACCCGACATTTTGTATTTCACCTGTCTCAAAATAGGAACAAGCTGGCAGCGTGCAAAATATGAATAGAAGGATTATTGAATAGTAGATATATTTCACCTATAGCACACCCATTCTCTTACAGAAATCGCTTATTAAATTTTTTTATTGTTTTTATTGCTTCCTTTATATTTCTATTTTCCAGCAGAACCTGTTTTTTTTCAACTTTTGTGTTTGTTAAGTTATTGTTAACTGAAGTTACTTCAATTAATTTAGGCAAATGAGTCATTTGTATCCATTGCATAAATACGTTTAAAAAATCTTTAATATAAATGGCTTTATCCTCCCATCCTTTATCTGCATAAGGAATATGTGTGCCATCCATGACTAATCCGGCCTCATCTATTTCCATGCCTTCCCCAATAAGATAAGGCGCTGAAATCACGGAACTGTCTGCATTATCCGATACAATTTTCAGGCTGGAATCTGTTTGAATGTAAAGTATTTTCTCAGCACTTTGTTTTATATTCTTTATCTCTGAACCATCAATGATAATAACAAGATCATAATGATTTGCTATCTGATCTATTTCCTTGAAATGACTGTTCCTACCAAAAAAATCTTCCAGCCCAGTATCAATTCTTGTATCCCGGATGCCATCAACCTGACAGCCTTCATCCAACAACCTCGTCACCACATGGTAACCAACCCAATGGTTATGGGGAATAACTAATATACGCATGGAAAAACACTCCTTTATAGAGATAGGCTTCTAGTTTGCTCCTTTTTGAACAAATTCTAATAGAAACAGCATCACAATTTTTACAAACAGCTATACCTGTAAAATTTAAAAACCAGCCAGTTTATATTAATATTAATTTTTCATGAATTTTTTAGAATGTTTAAAGCAACGAAAAGCTTTTCATGTTAGAATAATATTTATAATGTGTCTTAGACAAGTTAGTAAAGTGAGGTGGACTTATGCGTTATATTATGACTATTTTTTGGGCTGTCGCAATTTCTTTAGCAGTCTCTTATGTACTGACAAGCATGGGTGCAGAACCGTTTGTTATACGTGATGCACTTATTTTAGCGGGAATTTTTGTTTTAGCTGTTTTTGCTTTAGCCGGTTTTGTTTTGAAAGAAGATACCGAGTAAGTAAAACCCCTTGTCTAAATATATGCGACAAGGGGTTTCTATATTTCTAAAAAACATTTGTGAAGCTTATTTGTTAAATGAAAGTTCTATGTCTATACTCTGTAGCATATTTACATAAAAGGACATGCTTCTAAAAACAGAATGCATGGATGCCGGTTCTTAAGCTTTTATCCCTAATAGACTGCAGGGTTAAAATGAAAGTCTACGGCATTTGTAAATTGATTGTACTTCAGCTTTGTCCATTTTAAAAAATAACTGTACAATCATAGAAGAAAAAATAAAGGAAGGTATAAAAAATGGATGCTTTAAGTAATTTATGGACACTGATTCAGTATTTAATTCTTGGTGTTGTTCAGGGAGTTACCGAGCCAATTCCGGTATCCTCCAGCGGACACTTAATCATTGTCAGAGAACTATTCAATATTGAAGCCAGAGGACTTTCTTTTGAAATCTTTGTAAACTTTGCCTCCCTTCTGGCGGTTATGCTGATTTACCGCAAAGATATTGTGCGTCTAATTGTTAACACATGGAAATTCTTATTCAAAGGGGATAAAACCGTTAAAAGTGACTTTATGTTTGTTATTTATCTCGTCATTGCCACCATTCCCGTGGGTGTTATTGGCGTATTATTCGGTGATGCACTGGGCGAGGCATTAAGCGGTACAAACGTAGTTGGTATCACATTATTAATTACAGCACTTTCTCTTTGGATTATCCGTAATCTGCGCGGGCGTAAACAGGATGGTGATTTATCAACAAAAGATGCCATCATTGTCGGACTCGTACAATCTATTGCTGTAACACCGGGAATAAGCAGATCTGGAGCGACTATCGTAGCATCCATGCTTGTTGGAATGAAGAAGGAAACAGCTTTACGATTTTCTTTCCTGCTTTACATCCCGGTAAGTCTAGGAACAGCTATTCTTGAGATTCCTGAAATCGCTAAAGATCCGGCAATGAGCTATCTATGGGCTCCTTACCTGGTAGCATTTATCGCTGCTTTCATCGCCACCTATTTTGCTCTAAAATGGTTTATGAATATTATGCGTCACGGAAAACTGGAGTATTTTGCATACTACTGTGTAGTCGTTGGTATCCTGGTATTGATTTTCTTATAGAGGATGTCCACACTTATAATACTTAATAAACGAAGGCATCCGCTTTAAAAATTGCGGATGCCTTTGTTATATTTTGCAGTAATAAAATAGCTTCTCTTTTATCAATCCGGAATTCCTAAGGCAATTTTCGCATAACGAGACATGTTCTCTTTACCCCAAGGCGGATTCCAAACAATATTTACTTTTGTTTCTTTTACTTCTGGAATGTCTGATAGAGCATGCTTGATATCTGCTTCAATATGCGCAGATAACGGGCAGCCCATCGCAGTCAATGTCATCGTAACTACACATAAACCATCATCATCCAAATCCACGTCATATATTAAACCGAGATTGACAATATCAATACCTAATTCCGGATCAATAACATTTTCTAATGCACCCATTAAATTCTCTTTCATTGCTTCTTCCATATGTCATCCTCCTTTCCCTATTGCTATTAAACCATAATTTCAGTACGTGTTCAAAAAGTATGCTAATGCGATATTCTTTTTACAGAAAGTGCAATAGAATGCTGAACAGTTTACACAGCATCCGATTAATTCTCCGTCTGTCATTAGTATAAAATTCTCTTCTTAATACATGTTATATTGTCCTTCTCAAACATGTAATGGAATAATTTTACACCAAATGCCGTTCAAACCAGTCTGTTGCATGGTGCATTGCCGGAATGCTTACTTTATGCTCTCTGCCCTTCTCTCCAATAAATTGAAGATGGTCTCCTTTTTTATAGAAAGGCTTTACAGTTTGATAAAAAGAGCTAGAATGCTCAAATGGAACTACTTTATCATTCTCTCCATGCCAGAACATTAATGGCCGTTCATGAAGAGATTCCATGTGATAAGATAAATCAATTTCAGCCAGCTGTTTAAATAAATCATCTAATTCTTCTTTTGTAAACGGGGACTGGCCATTCTTCTCAACATAATACAGCAATTGTTTAGCGTATTCTTGTAATTTAGGTGTCCCCATCATAACAGCAGCTGCGTTCACCCATGAATATTTTACAAGTGCTGCGCTTGTTGTGATACCTCCCATGCTGGTCCCGGCAACTCCGAGTCTATTTTTCTTTAAAAGCTTATTTTTCAATAAGTATTGACGAATTATATCCAGTTCACTAATATTTTTTAATACAATTTCAAAGAAAGCCAGCTGCCGTTCATTATCAGATAATCCGCTGCTTCTCTCGCCATGGTGAAGTGCATCTGGTAAAAGCACACGAAATCCTTTATCTGCAAGCATATAAGCTATTGGCAAATTTTGTTCTTTAGCACTTGTAAAACCGTGAAAATAAACGACGACCGGCCGCTCTTCTTCCACAAACTTTTGATTAATAACATGTAAACAAGGTATGTCCCCGATTGGTTCCTGATAAATTCCTATCATCTTTGACACGCTTCCTTTCACTTATCAACATCCTACCTCTATTGTAAAGTTTTTGTAATATCTTTCGCAAATAAAGCAGCTTTTATTTAACTTTTCTTTACTTTACATATTTTCAAATCATGGTAACATAAAATCATAATGAGAGGTGACAGAATGGAAAATAAAAACAGACACTTAATCGCACTCGATTTAGACGGTACGTTATTGACAGATGATAAGAAAATAAGCGCAAGAAATAAACAGGCTGTATTTCAAGCGATAGAAGCCGGCCACATTGTTGTAATTGCCACCGGAAGACCCGGCCGCGCCAGTATTCAGTACTATCAGGAACTCCAGTTAAAAACGCCCATGGTAAATTTCAATGGAGCGCTTGTACACCATCCTTTGGATACCAGCTGGAAAGGTATCCACACACCGATGCCCCTGACTACTGCCCATCGAATTATTGACATCTCCAACGATATCGAAGTGAAAAATATATTAGCAGAAGTACAGGATCAGGTTTATCTAGACCAGTACAGTGAAGATATTATGACTATCTTTAAAGGCTTTCCTGAGGAGTCCCCTTATATTATTGGTGATATTAAATCAAAATTACAACATGATCCTACGTCCGTTCTTATTCATCCAGATGTTTCACAGGTGGAGGAACTGCGGGATCATTTAAATGATTATCACGCTGAAGTCATTGAGCATCGTAAATGGGGAGCACCCTGGAATATAATTGAAATCATAAAAAAAGGAATGAATAAAGCGGTTGGCCTCAAACGTATTGCTGATGAATATAATATCGACCGGGAAAATATTATTGCTTTTGGCGATGAGGATAACGATTTAGAGATGATTGATTACGCCGGCGTCGGCGTTTCGATGGGTAACGCCATTGATGAACTTGTCTCTGTTTCCAAACATCAAACCTTAACCAATGAAGAAGATGGTATCAGTGTATTTTTAGAGGAATATTTAAACCTTAAAATGAAAAAAATCATTATTTAATCATCCTTTTATAAGGAAGGCTGGCATTCGAAATTTAAGCAGCCTTCCTTTCTTTATCTCTTCTAGATTTTCTGTTAATATGAACTTATGAACAATTACATGAGGAGGTACTCACATGGCAGTACATATTTCCCCCACACCGAATCCAAACGCAATGAAATATACATCGGATAAGGTTATTTTTTCTGGGACAAACAGTATTTCTGTTATGCCCGGTGATGTAAGTGAACATGAAATATTAAATGAATTAATGAAGCTTGAAGACGTTGATAATGTATTTGGTTATCAAAATTTTATTACAGTTAACAAACATTTTGACGCGGACTGGGAAAATATTAACCCAAAAGTGGAAGAATTATTTGTGAAATTTGGTTATTAAAAAGAGGCTGGGGATCACCCCGCCTCTACTTTTTTTATTAACTGATTAATTTCCAAATTGTTTCCTATAACAGGTAAGTCCGAATAACTCACAATTTCTAAAAATTGTCTAATCATCCGGCATCCTTATTTTCATACTATTTCAGGTCCATATTTATTCTGTAGATTACTGTTCTGTATCTATCGGTACAAAGTTTGCGTTAATTTCTTTATTATCTTCGTTTTTTCCATACATAATAACAATTGGCGGCTCCTCATGCTCTAATATATCGCCTGAAAAAGTCTCCATGATTCCAAAGTTTTGAAAAGCCTCTGGATCCTCCCCTTCAAGCTTTACACTTTCTTCCTCTTGAATAATTTCTCCACCCTGCTCAATTCTGTAGAAAAAAACATCTGCCGAAGTCTTCACCTGACCAATAATATGGAATTGTTCTCCTTCTGCTGTAACATCAATTTCCTGAAACATTACTGCATCCGTTGTCTGATTCTCTGTTTCAACACTGTCTTCAGGACCAGCCGGTTCAATAACTTCCTCTTCTCTATTCCCACAGCCTGCTAACAGCAGCGCCACAGCAATAACAACATACCAACGTTTCATACCATACACACCTTTTTAATCTTTTCTAAAGAACCCATAAATTCCGGCAGTTTCTACAATGTTTGTAAATGCCTCCGGGTCTACTTCATTAATTATTCTTTCTAAATCATACAATTCATATCTTGTAATAACAAGGTACATAAGACTTTTATCTGTTTTTGTATAAGCTCCCTTTGCAGGTAAAATTGTAATACCTCTTATCATCTTATCGTGTATAGCTTTTTGAAGCTCATCTGTTTTCTTTGTAACAATCATCGCTGTAACCTTCTCATAACGGGTATGGATTGTATCAATGACACGGGTAGTTACATAAAGAGTCAGCATCGTGTACAAGGCATTTTCAGGCTCGTACATAATACCTGCTATAACAATAATCAAGGAATTCATAATCAAAAAATAAGTTCCAATCGGTTTATCTTTCAGACGGGATAAAATCATTGCAACAATGTCCATCCCGCCGGTAGAAGCTCCGGCTTTTAATGTTATACCAACACCAATACCTGCAATAACGCCGCCAAAAACAGCGTTTAATATAATATCATTAGAAATTGAAACCAGCGGCAAAATTTCTAAAAAAAGTGTTGAGAAAAAAACAGATATAACACTATAAATGGTAAATCCTTTTCCAACCTTTACCCAGCCTAAAATAAGAACGGGTATATTTAAAAGAGCCAGTAAAATACCTGTAGACAGACCAATACCTAAGAAATCATTAAAAATACTGGATAATAGCTGGGCTGCTCCTGTAAATCCACTGGCATAAACATTTGCTCCAATAAGGAAAAAGTTTAAAGAAATAGCATTTAATAATGCCCCAATTATAACAATACTTATCCTTTTTGCTTCAATATAAAACACAAAACAGCCTCCTTTATTAAATTTTTTGACTAAACATTCAATTAAACGTAAACTTGATATACAATACTTATTTTAAGAGGATGTTCAAAAAGTTCCCAAATGATAAGCGGCGAATCTCTGCGTTGACGTAAATTTTCCGATACTCACGTATTTAAAAGCATACGCTCCGTTCGTAAAATTCACGTCGCCTTGATCTTCTTGCTTCTAATTCGAAACCTTTTTGAACACACATTTTAAAGAAATGGATGTGATTATAATGTCAATCACCATTCTAGCTGACAGTGCATGCGATTTATCCGAACATTATTATAACGAATATAATATTGAAATGATACCATTAACTGTTCATCTAAACGAAAAAGACTATCGGGACAGTATTGATATTAGTCCAAAAACGATCTATGATGCTATGCGGGAAGGCCAGACTCCAAAAACATCCCAAGCATCTGTCAATCAGTTTAAAGATATTTTTACTTCCTATGCAGAAGCGGAAAAACCTTTGCTCTATATCGCTTTTTCATCAGAATTATCAGGAACGTATCAAGCCGCAAAGATTGTTGAGCAGGAAATCAAAGAGAGCTATCCAGAAGCACAGCTACATATTATTGATTCCAAATGTGCTTCACTGGGACTTGGTTTAGTAGTATTAGAAGCTGCGAAAATGACCCGGCAGAATATCTCTTTTGATGAGCTTATTGCGCAAACTGATAAAAATGCTGAACGAATGGAGCATATATTTACTGTAGATAATTTAGAGTATTTATATCGCGGCGGCCGTGTAAGCAAGACCGCAGCTTTAGTCGGAGGCTTATTAAATATTAAGCCTCTCCTGCATGTTGAAGATGGAAAACTCATTCCTTTAGAAAAAATTCGCGGATCTAAGAAAGTACTTAAGCGAATGATCGAGGTAATGGACAAGCGAGGCAATAATTTAGAAAACCAAATCATTGGTATCAGCCATGGTGATGATCTGCCTCGTGCACAGGAGCTTTCAAAAATGATACAGGATAAATTTGGCGTGAAAAAAGAGAATATTATTATAGAAATGGTTGGCTCTGTGATTGGCGCACATTCCGGTCCAGGAACTCTGGCCTTATTCTTCTACAATAAATAATAATCTATTCTTACTTTTTTACAATAAATGGATAAAAAATAGATTTGACGATAAAATAGTGTCAAATCTATTTTTTCATTTACTCTTTGAACAGTCTTTTTATTGAAAACGAATTAAGTAGTATTTTTTCTTTCCTCGGCGAATTACTGTGAAGGCATCCCCTAAACGATCCGCCTCATCTACAATGTAATCCAAATCCTGTACACGGTCTCCATTAATATAGATAGCTCCATTTTTCACATCTTCTCTTGCCTGACGCTTGGATGAAGAAATAGAAGCATTTACTAATAAGTCAATCAGACCGACAGGCTCCTTCAAAACATCATGATTAGGAACATCCTTAAACGCCTGTTCTACTTCTGTGACATTCAACTGCTTTATATCTCCGCTGAATAATGCTTCAGAAATTTTTTGAGCCTGAACCAGTGCAGCTTCATCATGTATGCTGCGAGTCATTTCTTCTGCCAGACGCCGTTGGGCAACGCGTTTTTCCGGCTGACTTTCCACCTCTTTTTCCAATTCTGCAATTTCTTCATCAGACAGGAAGGTAAAGTATTTAATAAAACGGATAACATCGCGGTCATCTACATTAATCCAAAACTGGTAAAATTCATACGGGGATGTTTTTTCTGGATCTAACCATATTGCATTACCAGCAGTTTTCCCAAATTTCACTCCATCTGCTGTCGTAATAAGAGGTACTGTTAAGCCGTACACTTCTGCTGTTTCACCTTGATTTTCTCTGGAGCGGCGGATAAGCTCCAGTCCGGCAGTAATATTACCCCATTGATCACTTCCGCCAATTTGCAGTGTACAATTTTCTTCTTCGTACAGCCGTAAAAAGTCTAAAGACTGCAGAATCATGTAACTGAATTCAGTAAACGTAATCCCCTGTGCAAGCCTTGCTGAAACGGAATCCTTTGACAGCATATAATTGATGCCAAAATGCTTCCCTGCACCGCGAAGAAAATCAATAATTGTCATATTCCCTAACCAGTCATGATTATTACGGGAAATAACCTGATTGTCATTGGATGTATCATCCATATCAACTATTTTTGCGATTTGATTTTGTATACTTTCCGTAAAACCAAAAACAACCTCTTCCGTATTTAGGCTTCGTTCACTTGACCGCCCGCTTGGGTCTCCAATCATCCCTGTTCCGCCGCCGACTAAAGCAATAGGCTTATGCCCTGCCCGCTGAAACCTGCGCAGCATGGTTAAAGGAACCAGATGACCAATATGCAGACTGTCCGCCGTCGGATCAAATCCACAGTATAATGTTACCTGATTATTTTTGAGATGGTTTTCTAAACCTTCTCTATCAGTAACTTGATTAATTAATCCTCTGTTTTCTAGGTCTTGTAAAATGCTCATGATTCTTCCTCCTTGATTTTTGTTTCACCTGTAGCTCTTGCTGTTTGGTCTCATAATTAGAATGTTCAAGTGTTCTCTATTCTTAAAGGAGAGTCTTACAGCCAGCTCCAGCTGCGATAAATCCATTTTTTAGATAAGAAAATAAAAAACCCGTCTCCTCTCATGAAAGAAAGGGACGAGTTGGATTCGCGGTACCACCCTTGTTGCTGTAATTTACAGCCACTTAAGGTTTGTTAACGATGTTTTACACCGTTCTTCTTATGAGCAAACAGTCAATAAGAAGAATAGCTCCAGATTGTAATTCGCATGTGAATGTATGCTGACTTGCACCAACCGTCAGTTCTCTAAAATAGGGACTCACAATACTACTCCGATCCTTCAATGCTTTTTAATTATATGATACTATTCATAGCACAAATAACATTTCTGTGCAACTATTTTCTTATCATCCTACTACCAAACTCCATTTTCTCTATGTTATAATAAATATAGAATTAGGAGGTCTAATGTAGATTATGAAAGAAAACCTGCAACGTTTTTTTAATACGATAAAGAACTGGTGGAAAAAAGGTGTTCTCCAGCAGGCATCAAGAATTACATATGACGTTGTTTGGAATATTGTATTATTTGTCATGATTATTGGTGTCATCGGAGGAATTTTCGTCGGTGGAATTGGACTGGGATACTTTGCATCACTGGTCCATGATGAACCATTGAGAAGTGAAGCATCTATGGCAGATGATATTTACAATTATTCTGAGACGTCCAGTATTTATTTTGCAAATGATGTTTACTTAGGAGATATCAGAAGTGATTTATATCGTGAGGAAGTAAAGCTCGATAATATCTCTCCTACATTGGTTGATGCTGTTATCGCAACAGAGGATGAGTATTTTCACGAGCACGAGGGTGTTGTGCCAAAAGCTATCTTAAGAGCAACGGCGCAGGAATTTCTAAATTCCTCTGTACAGACAGGAGGAAGTACTCTCACACAGCAGCTTATTAAGAATCAAATTCTGACTGACGAAGTATCATTTGATCGAAAAGCCAAAGAAATATTATTAGCAATGCGGCTGGAAAATTACTTTACAAAAGATGAAATCATAGAAGCTTATTTAAATATTATCCCTTACGGAAGAAATTCATCCGGCCGCAATATTGCAGGTATACAAACTGCATCCAAGGGTATTTTTGGCGTTAATGCTTCCGAACTGACTCTTCCACAGGCAGCCTATCTGGCAGGGCTCCCACAGGGGCCTTCCTCTTACACACCTTTTACAGCTGAAGGAGAACTAAAATCAGAGGAAGATTTACAGCCTGGTATTAAACGTATGAAAACTGTTTTAAACCGTATGCATGATATGGAGTATATAACGGATGAAGAACTGGAAGAAGCTGCAAATTATGATATTGCCGGTGATTTTATAGATGCTGTCCCTTCTTCCACAGATCAATATCCTTATGTCACATATGAAGTGGAAAAACGGGCGAAAGAGATTATTCAGGGTTTATTGATGAAAGAAGATGGAGTTACAGAGGAAGATTTGGCAGAAGATGATGATTTAAGGAAAGAGTACGCAGAACGCACAGAAAAAGAATTACGCGATGGCGGCTATCAGATCCATACTACGATTAATAAAGAAATGTATGATGCTATGGAGGATGTCGCAAAAAATTATTCAGACTATGGTTATGCCCAAACCTATACGGCTACAAACAGTGACGGAGAAGAATACGAAGTAACACAGCCTATTCAAGCAGGGGCTATCATGGTTGAAAATAATACCGGCAAAATTCTTTCCTTTGTCGGCGGCCGCGGTTTTGATGAAGAGCATCAGGTAAATTTTGCTACAGATACTAAACGATCTCCCGGCAGTACGATTAAACCTTTACTTGACTATGCACCAGCGATGGAGGAAGGCGTTATTCAGCCTGCAACATCTATTGCAGATTATCCACAGTCATTTCCAAATGGGGGCCCTCCGATAAGAAACTATGGCGGAGGGAATTATGGAATTGTTTCCGCACGCACTGCGCTTGCAAATTCATATAATATTCCGGCTGTAGATACGTATCTGAAAATCATTGATAAAGATCCTGCTGCTAAATATTTAGAAAAGATGGGTGTTACTTCTTTAACAGAAAGTGATCATACTATTCCTTCTCTCTCTATTGGAGCTATGGACTATGGTATGTCGGTAGAAGAAAACGTTAATGCCTTTTCTACATTTGGCAATAACGGCAAATTTGCAGATGCTTATATGATTGATAAAATTACTAACGCTGAGGGCGATGTCCTTTATGAGCATGAAACAGATCCTGTGGAAGTATTTTCTCCACAAACGACTTATCTGACTGTAGATATGATGCGTGATGTTATTGATAATGGAACAGCCAATTATATTAATTCCCAGCTTCAAAATACAAATGTTGACTGGGCAGGAAAAACGGGAACATCTAACGATTATCATGACGCCTGGTTTGTTGCGACAAATCCAAACGTCACATTCGGCACCTGGATTGGCTATGAAAAACCGGCATCGATTGATCATCCTTATCATCTCTCATACAGTCAGCGTAATATGAAGCTGTGGACAGAATTAATTAATGCCTCTGCAAAGGTCGATCCGGTTTTAGTAACACCAGAGAAGCGATTTGAGCGGCCGGACGGCATTGTCGAGCGAAGCTACTGTGCAGTATCAGGAAAGCTGCCATCTGATTTATGTAAAGAGGTGGGGCTTGTCAAAACAGATTTATTTGACTCGCGCTATGTACCTACGGAAGAAGATAACAGTTTAATAAAAGGCAGCAGGCTGGTTCTTAAATCAGACGATGGCGGAAGCTCATTCAGTAAAGGAAATGGAATTATGTTTAACCCTGACTGGCTGAGAGAAGAAGGCTACGATGATATGGGCGACTTTTCAATGCTCTATCCAAGAACAGAAACTGATAAATGGTTGAAAATAGGTATTCCCGCCAGTATGTCATCATCCGGCTCAAGCGATGATGATTAAAAAAATTATATTTTGAGTAAAACTTCAAACTATCAAGAGGTTCTTTGATAGTTTGAAGTTTTTTTGTCATCCGTTTCCTGTAATTATCAAAAAATACTAAAAAAACGTAACTATTTTCTGTATAATAGATGGTAAGAGCATTTTGTATTTCATAAAGGTGGTGAATGGATGAAACATACAAAGGAATTTGATTCAATCCTTTTAGAAACAGATGCAGGAGTATTAACAATTGAAGGGCCTGTTTCGCGCTCACAGCTGGAACAATATCATTTTCATGAGGAATTAACTGCATTTCGTCCTGCTGATAAGCAATTTGAAGCTCTCTTGGACATTTCAGAATTAAAAGAAGCACGGATTTTAATCGCCCGTACCACGGATACGATTATTGGGTATGTGACGTACTTGCACCCTGACCCATTAGAACGATGGTCCAAATTTCAAATGGAGGACTTAATTGAACTGGGAGCAATTGAAATTATCCGTAAATATCGCGGCGGCGGTGTCGGATCTACACTGCTCCGTCAATCTATGCAGGATCCATATATGGAAAATTATATTGTTATTTCAACGGAATATTATTGGCATTGGGACCTTGATTACAGTCAATTAAGTATCTGGGATTATCGTAAAGTGATGGAAAAGATGATGGCTGCTGGCGGCCTGCTTCCTGCCCCTACTGACGAGCCTGAGATCAACTCCCACCCTGCTAACTGCTTAATGGTCCGAATTGGAAGCAATGTTCCACAGAAATCGATTGAGTTATTTGATAAGATGCGTTTTTTAGGAGTAAACCATTATTAAAAGAGATATAACTGAAGGGGGATTTTACCATGCTGGTTGAAGAATTAATGAACCGAAATATGATAACGCTTCCACCAACAGCAACGATTAATGAAGCTCTGCAGCTGCTGGAAAAACATAAAATTAGACACATTACTATCGTTGACGACAATATGGAGATTCTTGGCATCGTTTCTGATCGTGATGTCAGAGATGCAAGTCCATCTACTTTTTTGGATACAAGTGACTTCCACATTCTCAACAAAGAAATCCAGACCATCATGACAAGCCCTGTTATCACCATTCATCCTATGGATTTTGTGGAAGAGATTGCTTATATTTTCTATGATAAAGAGATTGCCTGTCTGCCGGTTGTGAGCCGAAATAAGCTTGTTGGTGTTGTGACAGAAAAAGATATGCTTTATAAATTAATTCAGTTAACTGGAACGCATGAACAGAGCTCTCTCATTGAAGTAAAAGTGCCTGATAGACCTGGTGAGCTTCCAAGGGTTGCGGCTGTTTTCGGAAATCATAACGTAAATATTGTTTCTGTATTGCTCTATCCTTATAAAGACCCTGACTATAAAATACTTGTCTTTCGTGTCAAAACATTAAATCCTATGCCAATTATTAATGATCTCCGGGAAGCTGGTTATACACTGCTCTGGCCAAATAATATTATGGAGCCGAAAAAATGACAAAAAAGGCTGGTTTTATCTATACTCCAGATTTTTTAAATTATCAATTCTCAGCAGATCATCCATTTAATCATAAAAGGGTTCTGCTTACCAAAGAATTGCTGGAGGAGCAATCCACATTAATAACGGAGGATTTAATTACGCCGCGTATTGCTGCGGATGACGAGATTGCACTTTTTCATGATGCATCGTATATTGAAGCAGTGAAAAGAGCCGGCAACGGGGATTTAAAAGAAGATCGGGCACAGGAATATGGCTTGGGAACAGAGGATACTCCTATTTTTTCAAATATGCATCAGGCTTCCGCCCAATTAGTCGGAGGTACTCTCACAGCTGTTGATAAAATCTTAAATGGAGATTATAAAAAAATAGCCAATATTGGCGGCGGACTGCATCACGGGTTCCAGCGGAAAGCTTCCGGATTCTGTATTTATAATGATTGTGCGATTGCTATTAAATATTTACGTGAACAGGAGGATCTAAAAGTCCTCTATGTAGATACAGATGCCCACCATGGGGACGGCGTACAGTCGGGCTTTTACGATGATCCAAATGTATGCACCTTTTCCATACATGAAACGGGACGCTATCTATTTCCCGGTACAGGCAATGTAAGTGAAAGAGGAATAAAAAGTGGACATGGCTACAGCTTTAATTTACCTATTGATGCATTTACAGAAGATGGATCTTTCTTAGAATTATATGAAACTGCTTTACGTAAAATTGCTGCATTCTTCAAGCCGGATATTATTGTGACTCAAAACGGTGCTGACAGCCACTGTCTTGATCCTTTAACTCATCTTTGTGGAACTATGAAGTCGTTTGAAAGGATACCTGCTATTGCTGCAGAAATCGCTGATACGTATTGCAATGGAAGATGGCTGGCTGTCGGCGGCGGCGGTTATGATATGTGGCGTGTTGTTCCACGTGCCTGGGGACAGGTATGGAATGTGATGAAAACGGGTATACCATGCAAGGGACCGTTACCTGAAACATGGCTAAAAAAATGGCAGCAGGAATCTCCTGTCATTCTCCCTGCAAGCTGGCAGGACGGTACAGATATTCAGCCAAATATTCCGAGGAAAGCGGAAATCACGGAGAAAAATAAATTATTGTTGGAAGACATGCTTAAATATACTGCTATTATTTAAGCATGTAAGTATTCATAGTGCTAAGCATTATAAATTACTTATAGAAAAAGACAAAGCAGATTATCAGATGTCATCTCATAACTGCTTTGTCTTTTTAAGAATACTTTATTTCGTAGAATCTCTAAACTCCATACGATGCGGCAATACAACGTTCTTCTCTTCTACTTCTTCATCATTCATATACTTTGTCAGAAGCCGCATACCAACTGCACCAATATCATACGTTGGCTGAACAACTGTTGTCAGCTTCGGACGAACCATACTTGCCAGGCGGATATTATCAAATCCAAATACCTCAATATCTTCAGGTACATTCAGTCCATTATCCTGTGCACCATGAATAACGCCTAAAGCAATCTCATCATACATAACAAATACAGACGCCGGACGGTTCTCTAATTCTAAAAAGTGCTCCATTGCTTCTATACCAGTAGAATAAGCATAAGAACCTTTATAAATGTAATCTTCATTTGGCTCCATACCAGACTCTTTCAATGCACGCAAATATCCATTTGTTTTTAACGTATTCACACTTGTATCTGCCTGGCTCCCTACTAAAGCGGGCAGCTGGTTTGTTTTCTCAATCAATGATTTAGTAGCTTCATATGCAGCCAGCTCATAATCAATATTAACAGAAGGGATGGTATCTGTCGGATCATACGTAGAAGCAAGTACAACCGGAACAGAGCTTGTCTGGAACTGATGAATATGCTCTTCTGTTATATTTCCGCCCATAAATAGAATACCATCTACCTGTTTTTCGAGCATCGTATTGATTAATTCTATTTCCTTGTCCTTATTTTGATCAGAGCTGCTTAAAATAATATTATATTTATACATCGTTGCAATATCCTCTATTCCGCGAGCGAGCTCTGAAAAGAAAATATTAGATATATCAGGAATAATAGCACCGATTGTTGTTGTTTTCTTACTTGCCAGTCCACGAGCAACTGCATTGGGACGATATCCTAATTGTTCAATAGTTGCTAATACTTTCTTTCTTGTTGTTGGTTTTACATTTGGATTTCCATTGACAACCCGTGATACAGTTGCCATTGAAACATTTGCCTCTCTTGCTACATCATAAATTGTAACAGTCATATTTATCTACCTCCTAAAATTCAATTTAAACAAGAACTAATGCTGCATCTAATTATATATCATACGCTACCATGAAAAAAATTACAAAGTTTTCATGAAAACAAAATGAAAATTTTCATAAATACACTTAAGTAAGTGTCCAAAAAGTATCCAAATTAGAAGCAAGAAAGTCACGTCAACGTAGAAATTCGCCGCTTATCATTTGGGTACTTTGGATATCCTCTTAGTATAACATACCTTATTATTATTATATCCAAACCTGTACCTTTGAAAACCTTTTACATTATTTATAGATATACTCTTTTCTTGCATTAGAAAAACTAAGAAAATCATTTGGTCTTTAAAATACTGATGTTCTTGCCGTGGAGATGTCCGCTACGGGAAGTCGCTTTCCACGGGCAACGCCTCAGCCTCCTCGAAAGAAGACCACTTTCCGCGGGGACTTCACCTGTTGCTTTTCCCGCAGGAGTCGACAACATCCGCTCCCATCTTTGAAGAAATATGTTTCATTTGCTTTCTTTCAAAGAAATGAAGATAATTCTAGCGACGCTTTTTGATGGGGCTTAAGATTACTCGCCCCATGAAAACCGTTGGAGCGGCTATCCTCAGCATTTTATACTTTCTTACTCTTTAAAAAAACTACCTCAAAAATTATACCATTAATTTTTGAGGTAGTCTTTATAATAGTCTTTATTATTTTTTCAAACGATTTTCAACATCTTTAATTTCTTTAAAGAATTGATCAAAAGTAGGGATATCCATTTGCTGTGCCGAGTCAGATAACGCAACTGCAGGGTCTGGATGAACCTCGGCCATAACACCATCTGCTCCAACAGCAATCGCTGCTTTTGCTGTAGGCAATAATAAATCTCTTCTGCCTGTTGAGTGGGTTACATCAACGAAAACAGGTAAATGTGTTTCTTGTTTTAAAATAGGTACCGCAGAAATATCTAATGTATTACGTGTTGCTTTTTCGTATGTACGAATTCCGCGTTCACATAGCATAATATTTCTGTTTCCTCTAGACATGATGTACTCTGCCGCATTGATGAATTCTTGAATTGTTGCTGATAATCCGCGTTTTAATAGTACAGGCTTGCCAGCATCTCCTGCAGCCTTCAATAATTCAAAGTTTTGCATGTTTCTTGCCCCAATTTGTACAACATCAATATAATCTACTGCTTTTTCTAAATCAGCAGGATTTACAATTTCACTAATAACAGCTAAATCATACTCATCTGCTACTTTTTTCAGAATCTCTAACCCTTCTATTCCAAGTCCTTGGAAATCATATGGAGAGGTTCTAGGTTTAAACGCTCCGCCACGAAGCAATTTTAATCCTTTTTCTTTCACGGAAGCAGCTACTGCAGCTACCTGCTCATATCCTTCTACTGCACAAGGACCAAATACATAACTGATTCCACCGGCTCCAACTTGTTCACCCTTCAGATCAACCACTGTATTTTCAGCCTGTTTTTTTCTGGATACTAAGAGTGCTTTGCTGTTATCTTCTTCCTGAAGCTCAAGACTAGCTTTAAAGATTTCTTTAAAAATATGTTCAAGGGTCGAATCTTGAAAAGGACCACTATTATTATTTTTAATTTTATCTAGCATTTCACGCTCACGCACTGGATCAAAGCGTTTAATACTCTGCTTGGTTTTTAAATCACCAATCTCTTGATTAATACTTGCTCTCTTGTTAATCAATTCTAGTATTTCCAGATTAACCTTGTCCATTTGCTGTCTTAACTGCTCCATTTCATTACTCATTTTACACTCTCCTCAAATCTCTTAATCATTTAGAATAATTAGAGACCATTATAGCTAAGTTTTTTCTATTTGTCACCACTTAATTAATGTAAAATTTTAATTCTTAAAGAAAATCGGAAAAAAGAAGCTTCTTTTTCTGGATATGCCTGGAAATAAGATATTGAACGTTTCCGCTTTTAAGGGTATAAATACTGTATGTTTTCCTTGTGGAAACGATTGAGCTGTACTATTGTACCTGGAAAATTTATTCAAAAAAACATTGATGAGTATTTTCCTCATCAATGTTTTTTTAAGTATTATGATTTTTTATTTACTTCTTTTTTCACTTCATTGGCTGCCTGCTTTGTTTCTTTTTTTACTTCTGCTGTTTTTTTAGAAACTGTTTCTTCAGCTTCTGCTTTTTTATCTGCAGCCTCTTTTTTTACATCTTCTATTTTATCTGATATTTCTTCTTTTAAGTCAGATGCTTTATCTTTTGCATCGTCCAGCTTGTCTCCAGCAGTATCTTTTAAATCTTCTGCTTTATCCTGAGCATCACTTAGTTTGTCTTCTACAGCACCTTTTAAATCAGCTGTTTTCTGTTTTACGTTTTCTGTAATTTCCTGAGATTTACTCGCAACTGTTTTTGATAAGTCTGAAGTTACATCCACAGCTTTTTTTGTTAAATCAGAAGTTGCCGAGTATGCTTTGTCTTTTAATTCTGATCCTTTTTCTTGAGCTGTTCCTGCTAATTCAGTGGCACGATTTTTCACCTGAATTGCTCCATCATTAATATCCCCGCGCAGTTCTTTCCCTGATTTCGGTGCAAGTAATAATGCGGTAGCAGCCCCTACAAAGCTTCCTACAAGTGTACCAATAATAAAATCCTTCGTGTTAATTTGATTATCTGCCATCTTTATAACCTCCTGAGATTTAATTAGAATTCGTTTTGCGCTTATTCCAATACTCAAAAATCGAAGCGCCCCATTTAACTGCCTGAGCAGCTTTTTCCTGATCCTCTTTTGAGTGCTTAGAAATAATATTGGATAATTGCTGTAATGACTTATTAAAGTCCTCTACTGTATCACCTATTCCCTTTGCTCCCTGAATTAAACCATCAAGTTGAGAAGATTTTTGAGTTAAATCATCTACAAGTCCTTTAGATTTCTCAACAACCTCTGTTGCTTCTCCGGCAACTCCCTGCACTTGATGATTAATCTTACCTAAGGTGTTACGAACTTCGTCCATCGTTTTTTTAGTGTTAACTAATAAAATGACCATATAGACCATTAAAATGAGCAAGGCAACTATGGCAATCGCCAGTGCACTATAGAGGATAACTTCCATATACTATCACTCCTTTGTTCCTTATTCGTCTGTGCCGATTAAAAGCTTTATAAGGGATAAGTATGTACTTCTTAAAAAGGTTGTCCGAGCAGCCAGATATAATGCAGCAAACAGTACACGTTCCCTGTTTATACCCGTTCTACGGAAAAGCACAATTATTTACCTCTTTAAAGTATGCATGATGGATGCAGAATCATTTCTCAGAAGCAGCTCTGCTTCAGCCAAACCACATTTCATGCCAGTTCAATCTGTGCCATAATTTATTCTTACCCTGCTTTTTCTAAGAATAAACTACATTTCCTCTTAAAAAGATTTAATCCTTATTTCTATTGTATCTTATTTTTCTGTTTAAATACAACATCAACCTTATTTACTGGCTAAGGTTAAATAAATATTATATGCTTTTAAGGCAGATTTCTATTTCCTAATTGAGATACTATATACTCGATATTACCTCCTCATAAAATAACTTTGCATAATAAAAAAGCAGTGAACTCAGAGTTCACTGCTTTTTTATTATGCAAATGTTTTTTCGTAGGATTTCTGGAATTTTTGGATATCTCCAGCACCCATAAAAATTAACACGCTGTCTTTATATTCTTGTAGTACCTCTGTATGTTCTAAATTTAAAATATCACTCTCAGGAATAAGATTTTGTAAGTCTTCAATGGTTAATTGACCGGATTGTTCACGCGCCGATCCAAAAATATCACATAGATATACTTTATCCGCCTGATTCAGACTATCTGCAAACTCTTGCAGGAATGTTTTTGTCCGCGTAAATGTATGCGGCTGGAATATAGCAACCACTTGCTTTTGGGGATATTTTTTCCGCGCTGTTTCAATTGTTACCGCAATCTCTTTAGGATGATGCGCATAATCATCCACTACAACCTGAGAACCAATTTCCTTCTCCGTAAAACGGCGCTTTACCCCTTTAAATGTACTTATTTCTTTCATACATTCTACCGGCAAGCCTTCATAATGGCATATTGCTATGACTGCAAGTGAATTTAAAACAGTATGGTTACCAAATGTAGGAATAAAGAAATGTTCATAGTAGGTGCTTCGAACAAACACATCAAATTCCGTACCATGCTCTGTCTCTACAACATTTTTTGCCTGGAAATCATTTGTTTCATTAAATCCATAATAAATAATTGGTACTTTTGTGTGTATACCCTGCAGCTCTTCATCATCACCACAGGCAACAATTCCTTTTTTCACGCGGTCAGCCATTGATTGGAAAGCATCTACAACATCATCTAAGCTTGTAAAATAGTCTGGATGATCAAAATCAATATTTGTCATAATCGCATAATCCGGCTCATATCTTAAAAAGTGTCTGCGGTATTCACATGCTTCAAAGGCAAAATATTTACTATCAACATGTCCACGTCCTGTCCCATCTCCAATTAAATAAGAAATAGGATAAGCACTCTCTAAAACATGCGATAGTAAACCTGTAGTTGTTGTTTTCCCATGTGCACCCGTAACAGCAATACTTGTGTATTGTTTTAACCATTCTCCTAAAAATTCATGATACCAATAAAATTTGCAGCCTTGCTCTTTTGCTTCTTTAATTTCAACATGATCCTCCGGAAAAGCATTTCCAGCAATAATTGTGTAATCTGATTTAATATTATCCTTTGAGAAAGAAAAGATAGGGATATTTTTTTCTTCTAAAGAGACCTGTGTAAAGATACGATTATCAATATCTGATCCTTGTACCTTCTCACCTGAATCATGAAGGATTTGCGCTAATGCGCTCATCCCTGTACCTTTTATACCTATAAAATGGTAAGTTGTCATAAAACGAACCTCCAACGTTTTTTCATCTATTCATTTTCATGTCATTTTGTCTATAATTATTAGCATTTTTTTCCATGGTGTGGGTAACCGCTATCCCATTCAATGGATTATAACAAATAAATTACTTATTTTAAAGCAAAATTTTTTATTTCAAAGCTTTTGAAAGCAAATGTAAGAATACTGACCGTTCTTATAAAGAAAAAAACTATTTCTGCATAACTGAATGCCTATATCTCATTCTATACAGATAATGTATCAGATGTGCTTTTGCCTCAAAATTTCTTCCCTTTTTAAAAAGCTCCCTTTATATTTTAGTAACTTTCTAGAATTATAGCAACTTTTTTCGCTCACTTTTTTCTTGCATCAAGAAAGAAGAGACAGCTTACATACTGTCTCTCTGTGTTTTTGTAATTAAAATCTCCCGCGCACGGCTTCCATTTTGACCAGAAATAATTCCTCTTTGTTCTAATGAGTCAATTAATCTTGCTGCACGGTTATAGCCTATTTTAAAATGCCTTTGCAAGGAGGACGTGCTTGCACTATTCTGTTGTAATACAAAGTCGATAGCAGCATCTAAGAGGTCATCTTCCTCTTCATCTATCTGTATTTGTTCTAACAGCTCTTCCTGTTCAAACAGATACTGTGGTTCAGCCATTGATTTTGCATAATTTGCAACACGTTCTATTTCCTCATCGGACACAAACGGGCCCTGTAAACGAACACTTTTACCAGCTCCATTTTCTACAAGAAGCATATCTCCTTTTCCAAGTAATTTTTCTGCACCACTGGAATCAATAATGGTTCGTGAATCTACTTGAGAAGATACACTGAATGCAATTCTTGTAGGTATATTTGCTTTAATCAGACCTGTAATAACATCTACTGATGGACGCTGTGTTGCAAGCAGAAGATGAATACCGCAAGCTCTTGCTTTTTGAGCAATTCTGCTGATTGCATCTTCGACATCCTGTGGAGACATCATCATTAAATCTGCCAGCTCGTCTATGACAATAACAATATACGGCATTTTTTTATCCGTTCTTCCTTCACGCATCATTTTTTGATTGTATCTGCCAATATCTCTTACTCCTTCATTGACAAAACGGTCATAACGATCCTCCATTTCTGCTACAGCCCATTTAAGACTTTGTGTAGCAGCTTTTACATCTGTAATAACAGGCGAAACAAGATGAGGTATACCATTATATGGAGCCAGCTCAACCATTTTCGGGTCAATCAAAAGAATCCTTACATCCTCATGACTGGCATTGTATATTAAGCTCACTAGAATTGTATTGATACAGACACTTTTACCGGAACCGGTAGCTCCTGCAATCAAACCATGCGGCATCTTATTAATATCAATTACTTTGGGCATCCCTTCAATCGTGAGACCTAGGGCTACACTCAACGGAGACCGGCTGTCTTTAAAATCATCTGATTCAATAATACGCTGGATCCCTACCATTTCAGGATGCAGATTAGGAACCTCAATACCTACAGTGTTTTTTCCCGGTATAGGTGCTTCGATACGAATATCCTTCGCAGACATATTTAATTTTAAATCATCTGCCAAATTTTTTATTTTACTAACCTTCACACCCATCTCCGGCTGCACCTCAAAGCGTGTTACAGCTGGTCCCTGCGTTGCTTTCACTACCTTCGCCTTTACCTGGAAATGCTTCAATGTTTCTTCCAGCAGATTTTGCTGCTCTTCAAGCCATTCCTCATCCTCTTCTGTGGATTTAACAGGAGGATCATTTAATAAATGTAAAGGAACATCTCTCGTTTTTTGCTCAAGAGGCGTAGCAGTAATTGTATTAGAAGGTACTGTGTTTTCAACATGTGCTTTGTTGATTTTTTCTTCTGCTTTACGCAGCTCCCCTTCCCGCTTTTGATGTGCTTCCTGCAATCTCTGAAATGTTTCCTCACGTTTTTTCTGTTCATGTAAATTCTTTTTATCCCGCGGAGTCATCATTACATTAAAAGCCGTTGCAGTATTGGTTCGCTTACTATAATCAGGTTTTTGGTTACCGGCTGTTGTATGAATTGGATTTCTTTTTTGAGATTGAGCATCCTTTTCCTGTATGGAAGTTTTTTCCTGATCAGCTGTTTCTTTTATTTCTGTATCCTCTTCAGTACTGACTTCCTGCTCTTCTTCTTTTATTTGCTCTAATTCTGTATCCTCTGCTGAACTATCCTTCTGGAAGCTGTTTGATTTACTTTCTTCCTTCAATAAATCAGTTTGTTCTTCCTCAGAATGATATATTGCATTATTTGATGACAGCAGTATCTCCTGCTCTTTCGCCAGTGCTTCAGAATGGACAGCTGTATCTTCTATAGCAGCGGCTGCTTCATAATCTGTTTGATAGTTCGTTTCTTTTCTTTGATAAGCAGGCACTTCATGAAGTAATTTAGACTCTCTTGACTGAAAACCGTAAATTGGGGATGGAACCTCAGTCGGCTGAAAAGGAACATCCGGATTTTTCTTATAAACTTTTCTGCCCGTTTTATTTTCTTCCTGCAATTTATTACGTGTATGCAGCGAAGGTTCTTTTCTTCTTTGATTTGGCAATGTACGGAGATTCTTTGAGTTTTTATCTGAAATGGTTTCTTTTCTTTGCCTGTTCTCTTTGTTCTCTCTATTTTCTCTGCTCTCTCTGATTTGCCTTCTTTCTCTTCTTTCCTGTACAATTTCTTGATTTCTTCTTTTGTAGCTTGGTTGTTTGTCAATTGGCTGTTCTTTCTTTTGATCAACAGTATCAGGAATTACCGGAAACTTAAATGTTCGTCCGGAAGGATAATGGTATGTCATTTTTGTCTGGATATTTGGTTGTTTTTCAGAGTCTTCCACTTCAACCTCAATTAATTCTTCTACTTCCACTTCTTTTGTAAATATGTTTTTGAGCCGTTCTTTCCATTGCTCCCACCACATATGCATTCACTCATTTCCTTAATTGTTCATACTGTTTATTTTAGCAGTTTTTTACGGGTATTTACATTATTCCTGCGATAAAGTTCAGCTTTGATCTACCTGTTAAAAAATCCCCTGCCGGCACAAGGGATTTGTAAGTTAAAATGTAAATTCTTCACCAATTTGATAAGCATCGTCTAGTACGTAAATACCTTTTTCCTGCGGTGCATTTGGTAAGCCCAGTTCTTTTTGCGAACAAACCATTCCATTGGAAGGTACGCCTCTTAATTCAGATGCTTTTATTTTCATACCGCTTGGCATTGTCGCGCCTACTTTGGCTACCACAACCTTTTGGCCTTCATCAATATTAGGGGCACCACAAACGATTTGTAAGGTTTCTTCTCCAACATCAATTTGACATACACTTAATTTATCCGCATTTTCATGAGCCAGTTTTGACTTAACAAATCCTACTACAAATTTCGGACGCAAATCAAATTCAAGGGGGTCATCTATACCTTTTTGCTGGAAAAGTGTACGAATTTCTGCTAAAAAATCCTCTGTTAAAGGAATGGCACCCTTTTTTTCATCTAAATTAAAATATGTGGAAGCTTGAAAGATATTATATCCAAGCACTTCCCCCTCTATTGAAGTTATTTTTGTAATATCATCATTTGTTTCTTTCTTCCATTCGTATCGGTTTCCTTCTTTAATAGGGAGAATCAATACATCTCCGATTCCCTGGCGGTTATAAAAAACATCCATCACATTCACTCCTAATTTTTCTCAGGTCTATTTTTCGCCAATATAAATACTGGCTCTAATTTTTTATTTTCATAAACAAATGGCAAAGAAGTAATCGGAATTCTTCCATCTGCAAAAAACTTCATGGTCATCTGTGCTAAAATATCATAACCTGTTTTATTTTGAATGTCACCTAAAATAAGAACATCCTGATGTGGTACAGCAACGGTTAATTCCCCTTTTGCATTCGCAAGCATTTCTTCTAAAAATGCTTCATTTAAAATGCGGCTGGCATCGTAACCGTCCTGTGTTGCGAGAAAATAGAAATCATTTCCTGCTACCTGGTCCACTTTGGGCTGATAAGATAGAGAACGAATATTAAAAGCCGCTATTTCATCCAGCCTTTCCTTAGTCCATTCTTCTTCCCCTAATAATTCTTCATCAATAAGGCGGTAAGATTTTCCTAAATCAAGTGCATAGAAAACCCTTGTTTCTGCAGTGTGATCCTTAAAAATAAGCTTTTTTCCTGCCTTTGTTTTCGTTGGGAAAGAAGGAGAACGCAGCACTGGAAAAATCTGTTTCTCCATTCCTTTTAAATGCTGTGTCTGATTCATGATTTTCAGAGCTTCGTGAACATGCTCCACAATTTCATCGACAGCTTCCATACCCCGCTCATTGTATTTAGCAATTAAGTTAGGCAGGGAAACCGTCATTCCTTCTTTTGATTCTTTCCACTCAATTCGCACTGCATCATCATCACGCTTGTACACAATCCGATAATCGGGATTTTTCAATTCATCCTCCAGCAGATGCTTCATCTTGATGCTGGTCATTTTTGCCATAAAAATGCCTCCTTGTTTATTTAGAAAGCCCCTCTAAAAGTGCGTGTTCAAAAAGTCCGATAAACAGGGCCAAGAAGTTCAAGGCGACGAATTTTTTCCGGACGCACTTTCACAAGACGTGATGACTTCTGTGTTGTCCATAACAGAAGTTCCTCTATGCCTAACAATACGTGAGTAACGCTTTTGGTGGGACGAGTAATCGCAGTCCCATCGGAAAAAATTCGTCAACGCACTTCCGCAGGATGCGGTGGCTTCTGCGTTGCCCACATGACGTGGGCGTTATTAGTAGAAGTTCCTTTTATCGCCGTGTCATTTTTATTGGGCTTTTTGAACATCCTCTAAAAAGGATTCAATTTCTTCTTTCGTTTTTCGATCCTTACTAACAAACCGGCCAAGCTCTGCTCCTTTTTCAAACACAAGAAAGCTTGGAATGCCATAAATATCATACTCCTGGCACAGTTCAATAAAATTGTCCCGGTTCACCTCAATAAATTCAAATTGCGAATATGCTTCTTCTATTTCAGGCAATACCGGTTCAATCACACGGCAATCCGGACACCAGCCTGCAGTAAATAAAAAAACAACAGGTCCTTCCTGAATATACGCATTAAATTCTTCTGTATTTTGTAATTCTTTCATTTTAAACACCCTTTCTCTTTCTCTATAATAGCTTGCTGCCCATTTTCTTTCAATCAAGTTACCTTGTTTCATCTTTCCCTGAAGAAAATCTGTTTAGCAATCGTTCAAGATTACACTATGCTAGTTACATTAATTATCATAGGTTGTTATTTCTTCTTCGACACAAATAACATTTTCACAAAAAAACCTTTTGTCATAAGTAATCAAATAATTTAACAAGATTTAAAAAAACATTTACTATAAAGATAACATTGATTGGGAGGGATTGGAATGAATTTAACTGTTTATCTGGCTGGACAAATTCATGATAATTGGAGAGAAGAGGTTAAAAAGCTTGCCGAGGAAAAAAAGCTTCCTTTAACATTTGTTTCCCCGCAAACAAATCATGATCGTTCTGATGATATTGGTGAGGCAATTTTAGGAAAACAGCCTGGTAATTTTTATCGCGATGATGCTGCTTCAAGTGTTAATAATTTCCGAACACAGGTTTTAATGCAGAAATCAGATCTTGTTATTGCGTTATTCGGAGAAGAGTATAAGCAATGGAATACTGCCATGGATGCAAGCACTGCTATAGCTTTAGGAAAACCAACGATTATTATTCGCCCAGAGAAATTAATTCATCCTTTAAAAGAGCTGTCAAATAAAGCAAATATTACCGTAGAATCTGTAGAGCAGGCTTTAGATGTTATTGCGTATATCTACGAATAAGTAAATTTTGGTGATTAACAAAAAACAGGCCCGAAGGCCTGTTTTTTTATTGTTAACTATTTATTTGCAAAATCAAGCTGTCCTTTAAGAAGCTGTACAACATGTGTAAACATATCTTCTCTTGACACAAGGTTATTTGTAAAAATACCAATCGCACCTTCATGACTGCGGACATTTTCTTTTTTTGTATATGCGTCCATCACAACACTTAATTCACCAGCTGTTTTAAGTTCTTTTTCAAATTCTTTTGGAAGAGCTATTCTTGCTCCACTTGCTGTAAACAGTTCTCCGTCTGCTGTAGCCAATGCTCCCCAGTTACAGAGAAATAATGTATCATCTACATACATTACTCCTCCTTCTAAACCGATTCCTATTGAACCAGCCTCGCCTGATATGCACCCCTTCGCACGATTAATCGCACCAATTCGTGTTTCTTCATCTGAAAAAGGCTGAACAGAAACATTCGATGGAACTTCCAGTGAGTTCACCTCAAAATTAGAAAAGACATTTCTTACAGCCTCTACTTTTGTCGGATTCTTCGAGCCTATAATAACAGTTTGCTGCATTTTGTCAGCTCTGCTTTAACCCGGAAACAACTGTCTCATCAGTTGTTTTAACAAGTTTAACAATTAATTCTTTCGCAGCCGCATAATCATCTACATGAATAATGGATGCTGATGTATGAATATATCTTGAGCAGATTCCGACAACTGCTGAAGGGACTCCATCACCAGATAAATGGACACGACCAGCGTCAGTACCGCCTGGAGAAATAAAATATTGATAAGGAATATTATTCGATTCTGCTGTGTCGAGTACAAACTCTCGCATACCTTTATGCGTAATCATCGTACGGTCATAGATACGCAATAAAGCTCCTTCTCCTAATTGTCCAAATGCTTTCTTATCTCCGGATGCATCATTTGCCGGCGAAGCATCTAAAGCATAAAAAATATCAGGCTTTATCATATTAGCTGCCACTTGAGCTCCACGTAAACCTACTTCTTCCTGTACAGTTGCACCAGAATAAAGCTGGTTTGAAAGGGTTTCTCCCTGCAGTTCTTTTAAAAGCTCAATGGCTAAGCCGCAGCCATAACGATTATCCCAAGCTTTCGCCAGGATTTTCTTCTTGTTAGCCATTGGTTCAAATGGCGTAATCGGAACAATAGTATCTCCTGGTCGGACACCGATACGTGCTACATCCTCTTTATCATCCGCTCCGATATCAATTAACATATTTTTTATCTCCATCGGCTTGCCACGTTGTGCATCTGTCAGTAAATGCGGCGGAATAGACCCGATAACTCCAATAACCGGCCCTTTTTTTGTCATCACCTGGACACGCTGGGCCAGCATAACCTGACTCCACCAGCCCCCCAATGTCTGGAAGCGGAGCATTCCGTTATCCGTAATCTGTGTCACCATAAAGCCGACCTCATCCATATGCCCTGCTACCATCACTTTAGGCCCTTTACCATTTTTCACGCCAAATACTCCACCTAAATTATCCTGAATAATTTCATCGGAGTATTTTTCCAGTTCTTGTTTCATAAAATTACGAACGGCATGCTCATTACCTGGTGCGCCCTGTAATTCTGTTAAATTCTTAAACAATGTAAGCGTTTCTTTATTCATTAAAAAGCCTCCTAAGTATATTACTGCATCGACTAAAAAACTGTATTAACACTACTGCAAGTATACTCGAAAAAGTGAAACTCTTTCCAGTATTTATGTTCAATTGTTTGTATTTCTCCGTCAAATTACGATATACTACACATATAGCAGACATTGAATCTTACTAAAACAGAGGTGAATAAATTGAGCAAAAAGAAGGTATTACTTGCAGCAGCAATCGGTATTGCTATCGGATATATTGCACGTGAACAAGTAAGTAATCAAACAAAAATCACTCCAGAAAAAGCATTAAATCATGCAAAAGAAATGTTTAAACGTAATGGACCTATCAGCGGCTCCTGGATTTACATGAAACCGGAAGAATTAGAAAGAAACGGTCTGCTTTACGATGTGTACCGCGGTGGAGTAACCAGAAATATTGATGGTGCTAACAAACAATTTGATTTCTACGTAGACATAGAAACCGGCGCAGTTATAGATACAGAAGCAGCCGTTTAATACAATGCTTATTCAGGGCAGCTTTCTCTTTTAGAGATTGCTGCTCCTTTTATTTTCACTCTACCGTTTATTTATAAGCGTAGCGCATACGCTTTATCTGATCTATTATTTCTCCTGTTTCATTAAACTTAATTGCCCTGAAATACGCATCATGATAAAAAGTAAACCATGCATTTTCTTTATAGCCCTGATTCATCCAGTATTCTTTTTGTAATACGGATTGGACAGGGTAATCATCATATGCAAGAACCCAGAGCTTATTTTGATGTGCATGCGTCGGCATAATATCTGCCATATGTAAAAAGCTCTCCTTATCATCTTGGAACCGAATAATAGCGTGTCCATCACTATGACCGCCGGTATGGACCATCGTTAATCCTGATAAAATTTCCACTTCATCTGTAAAGGTACAAATTTGTTCACTAATCGGCTTCCAATTTTCCTCCCAATACGTATTTACCGACCGGATATTAGGGTGTCGCATCTCATCCCACTCCACCTGAGAAACATAAATTTTTGCTTTTTTAAACACAGATTCATATTTTTCTTCATCAGTAAGCTTTGTTAAACCATTCGCGTGATCATAATGAAGATGTGTCATTAATACGATCTCAATGTCATCAACAGTAAGCCCCAAATCCAGTAAAGATGCTTCTAATTTCGTTTCTTCCAACACCCCAAAATTTCTTTTCTGTTTCTCAGATAATTTATTCCATCCAATTCCTGAATCAATCAGCAAATAAGAGCCATCCAACTCCATTAAAATAGGATCTGTACGCAGCTCGATTTGATTTTTTTCGTTATTTGGATATTTTCTCTCCCACAACGCCTTTGGCACTACACCAAACATAGATCCGCCATCCAGATGTGTTACGCCCCCATTCAGCCAAGTGAGCTTTGCTCTGCCAACCTGTAAAGTTTCCATCTTAATCCTCCTTTTTTCTTCTAAGTTTATCTGATAAATCAACATCTCGCAAACGCTGTCATAAGAATCAAAATGTACGGTTTAAACACATATAACTAATCCCCTATTCTTTGGCTAAAGCTTTCCTTATCCCTTTACCAGAAGTCAGGTTTTAGCTGTTTTTTCATTTAAGCGTTGTTTACTTTCACCATTCGGAAAATCGCAGTTTAAAAATTATATTTTCACATTCACAAAAAAATGTGGCAAATTTATGAACTATCTGCTATGATTGTTAACGAATTCACATTCTTTTTCTTGTGAATTGAATCACATATATAAATGGAGGTATTAACATGAAGGAAAAAAGCTTAGCGATTATTATTGGAATTATTGTTCTTGCTGCTTTTATTATTCCATTTACACTTCTTAAAGACGTTGAAAAATGGTATGGAAGCTTTCTTTTTTGGTTGATATTAACTTTAATTGTAATCGCATGCAATACAATACTGACAAAAGATTGGGGCAATGAGGAATGAACGTGTCGCTTATTTGGTGGGGATTAGGAATTTATATTGCTGTATCTGTTTTTATCGCTTTTTTATCACGGACCGGCAAACAGACTAATATGGGAGCTTATTTCCTGGGAGACCGAAAAATGGGAGGTTTTGTTTCTGCATTAAGCTATAGTGCTACTACATACAGTGCATTTATGCTGGTCGGATTAGCAGGACTTACCTATCGTGGCGGTATCGGTGCACTAGGCTTCGAATTAATTTATTTAATGGGTGTATCGTTAATCTCATTTTTTGGTCCGCGTTTTTGGATTGTGGGCAAAAAATATGGATATATTACACCTTCTGAAATGATTGGTGATCGTTATCAAAGTAAAGCTGTGGCCATTGCAATTGCTATTAGTAACTGTCTTTTTCTCATCCCATATAGCGCCGTACAGCTGGCTGGTGTAGGATATTTACTACAGGGGGTATCAAACCAGCAAATCTCTTTCAGTAGCGGGGTAATTATCGCTGTCATTTTAGCAATTATATTTGCTTATATAGCCGGAATGCGCTCCGTTGCCTGGACAGATTCTCTGCAATCGCTATTTATGATTATCGGATCCACTTTGGTTGTCCTCTTTTTAATTCATGAGTTAGGCGGTTTCGCAGGATTCTTTCAGCAGCTGGAAACTAATCATCCTGAAATGCTGACAGTGCCTGGTAATGGCTATTTTAGCTTTTTAACATTTATTGGATTAACCATACCATGGTTTTTCTTTAGTATTTCCAATCCGCAAGTCAGTCAACGTCTGTTTATGCCCGCTTCTTTAAAAAGCATGCGGCATATGCTGTTAGGATTTATGATATTTGGATTGATTTATACCTTTGTATCCATATTCTGGGGTTACTCCGCTTTCTTACTGGAGCCAGGCCTGGATAATCCTGATTTAGCAACACCTGTTGTACTGTCTTCATCAGCAATACCGCCTGTTTTGGCTGTTATTGTAATGGTAGGTATTATTGCCGCTGCAGTCTCAACCATTGATTCTATACTGCTTACATTATCATCTATGTTTGCAAAAGACGTATATGGAAATATTCGCAAGGATACCACAGATCGCGTGCAGCTTAAGATTGGAAAATTTATTATTCCTGTTATTGCCTTGCTGGCTTATTTATTCGCAGAACTGCAGTTGGATTTGATCGCAGTATTATCCGTTGCTTCCTCTGCCGGCTTAATCGTTGTTGTTCCGGCTATTATCGGCGCATTCTTTTGGAAAAGAGGAACAGCTGCTGCTGTATTAGCGAGTACCATCATCCCCGGTACCCTTGTTCTGATTTTAGAGCTGCTGCAGGCAAAACCGTTCGGACTAGCTTCTGGCCTATGGGGGCTTATTCTATCAACATTACTGTTCATCTTTGTTAGTTTATTCACAAATGCTCCAACACAAAAGGCGAATGAATTTATTGATTATATAAAGGAAAACCTTCAAAATAAAAAATAATAAAATCCATAAAAATCGTGTAGATAGAGTTACCTACACGATTTTTTATGTTAATGAAGAAAGCATTTGATGCTGCTGCTTTTTAACAATTTTCATTTGTTCTTCTATTTGTATCCGCAGATCTTCCGGGATATGCTCCTGTTTGCTTTGCTGTAAAGTCTGGTAGGTTTCCTCATACCGTTCATACATATAATAAAGATTTTCTAGTTCATGACGAGATAAAAAACGTACCAAATTGATACTCCCCCTTCTATATATAGTATTACTACTATATACAAAACAGGAGATAAATATACCTATTTTCCTGGTATTGACAAGCAAAAATTTACCGCAGATAAACTTTTTTATAGAGGAAGAACAAAAGCTCTTGCGAAATGAATTTTCGTTTTATATTTCCTTAAACATAAAACGAAGGAGACTGCGATGTCACAATCTCCTTCGTCTCATATCTATGCTTTATATTTTGCCATCTGCATGTAATCCTTTTTTACGGACATATTTTTCCAACTTATCCAGTTCATAAAAAAGTTCTACGATACTATTCGCAACAGGAAAAACATAATGCCATTTTTCATAGTCTGTACCCTGCAATGCATCAATTAAATTATTAATCGTTACACCCATCGCCTGTTTTGTCTCTTTTTGTAAATCTCGGTCCAAGACGATGCGGTCTTCATACATAAGGAAGACATTTTCACTATAGTTATTGATTTCACTGACCAATTTTTTAATCAAGAAGGATTTACCGGCTGCCATTTGTTCAATTTCCTTTAAATTTTTCTCCAGCTCTACAATCAGTGTATGCTTTTTCCGTAATACCTGTATCATTTGCTTATAGATCACAATATTCCGGAAAAACGATCTTCGTTTTCGAATAAATAATCTATTTTTTTCATCTGTAATAATATCAAAATAGTCTCTTATTTTATTTATTTGCTTCTCCACTTTTCTTTCTTCATCACGAATTTGCGGTACACTCATTGTATTGCTCGGAATAACCCGCAGAAGAAAATGAGAGCTCTCACCGGCTTCCTTAATCATCTGAAACAGAATCTTTTGATGGTTTGGGGGATTTACAAATACATTAACAATAAAAGCAGAAAGCACCCCAATGGCTACCAGAGATACACGGGATAAAATATACACAAAATTAATATGATCTCCGTGACTTGCTACCATCATACTGACAATGGTTAAAACCGTTAAATTAATTGTTTTGGTCAAGCCCAGCTTGATATTAATTGCAATTGATAATATAACAACTGCCCCGACTGAAATAGGGTGACTTCCGAGTAAAAACACCCCTAAGATGGCGAGCGTTGCTCCGACAGAATTTCCAATAACTACTTCTTTAATATAATTAAATGAGCGCATAATAGACGGCTGCATTGCTATAACAGATGCAATCGCTGCGATAACAGCATATTCCATATCAAAAAAGCTTGTAATTAATAATGTTAATGTTACTGCCAGCCCTGTCTTTAACATCCTGGGGCCAATATTAAATTCCATTCACCTGCACCTCTCTAGAAGTAGTATACAGCTTTCCTTCAAACGTGTCACGGAAATAAAACACCGTTTTTTCTTGTGAATTTGAAAGTAAAATGATTCAAATACATTTACCTTCTATTTCATTTGATAAGCTTTATCAGACTGAATCCCGGCTTCTGAAGCCAAAGATTCAGTCTGTAAAAGATACTTGCCTGCACTTAGATATTTTTCAGGAATTAGAAATAATATATAGTTATTTTCAATTACAAGCATTTTACTGCATACATTTTCAGATGCGGATTATAGCTGAATGGACAGATATTTTACCTCAACATATTCATCAATTCCGTGGTGACCGCCTTCCCGGCCGAGTCCGCTCTCTTTAAATCCTCCAAATGGAGCTTGTGCTGTTGAAGGTCCTCCATCGTTAATACCCACAATGCCATACTCTAATTGCTCGCCAACCTCAATTGCTGTAGTGAGGTTTTCCGTGAATAAATATGCTGCTAATCCATAAGGAGTATTGTTAGCACGTGCAATAACCTCCTCCTTGGAGTCGAACGTGGTGATCGGAGCCAAAGGGCCAAAGGTTTCTTCCTGCATACACAGCATCTCATCATTTACATTAGTTAATACAGTCGGAGCAAAAAATAAACCTTCATTTGCTTTTTCATCACCTAACAGTTTTTCTGCTCCTTTGTTCAGAGCGTCCTTAATATGCTCCCGCACTTTTTCAACTGCTGACTGATCAATTAAAGGACCAATTTCTACTCCTTCTTCTAATCCATTCCCTACTTTAAGCTGTGCTGCTTTTTCTGCAAAAGCCTTTGCAAACTCCCGCTCAATAGACTCATGAACATAAATTCTATTTGCACAGACACAGGTTTGCCCCGCATTACGATATTTAGAAGCAATTGCTCCATCTACTGCTTTTTCAATGTCTGCATCCTCCATAACAATCAACGGAGCAAGGCCGCCAAGCTCCAGAGAAATCTTTTTCACAGTATCAGCAGATTTTCGCATTAATAATTTTCCTACCTCTGTCGAGCCTGTAAATGATATTTTCCGAACACGCGTATCCTCCATCCAGGCATCACTAATTTCACTGGAGCTTCCTGTTACAATTTGAAGCACGCCCTCTGGAATTCCTGCCTCTATCGCAAGCTCGCGCAGACGAATAGCTGTTAAAGGTGTGGCGCTCGCCGGTTTTACAACTGCCGTACAGCCGGCTGCCAATGCCGGTGCAACCTTGCGGGTAATCATTGCGGCTGGAAAATTCCATGGTGTAATCGCTGCAATGACACCAACAGGCTGACGGGTGACAACAATTCTCTTATCTCTCGCTGTTGCAGGAATAGTTTCGCCATAGAGCCTTTTTCCCTCTTCTGCGTACCAGGCAATAAAGCTGTTGGCATATTGAATTTCTCCTGCTGCTTCCTTTACAGGTTTTCCTTGTTCCATTGTCATGATTTCAGCTAATTCGGATTCATGCTGTTCAATAAGTCCGTGCCATTTATTTAATAAAGCACTTCTTTCATAGACGGATTGTTTCGACCATGCTGGAAAGGCTTCGTATGCTTTATCAACAGCTTGCTCAGCCTCCTTTTCCCCACCTTTTAAGACCGTATCCACTACCTCACCTGTTGCCGGATTCGTTACTTCAATAACTTCTTTACTTTTTGTCATTAGAATACCCTCCAACTTTCATGATATGCTTCACTCTACCCCAATTATACATCTTGAAATCATCAATTCCACCTATTTGAATGAATATAAAATGAATATAAGCTGATAAAAATACGTTTCCTTCACATTCACTTTTTATTTTTCAACAAAAAAACTCCCTGACAAAAGTTATTGCCCGGGAGATTTTATATTCCTATTTAGCTGCATAGCTGCGAATGTGATCTTTTACACCGGCTAAACAGATTTTTGCCGGATCTTCATCAATATTCAGCTGTTTCTCACTGCCATCTGTTGGAAGTGATTCTTCAAATACTTTCTCATATGCTGCTACAGAAATACATTTTCTATTTGCAAACATTGCTTGGTGCTCTGCTGTCTGCAGATGCTTTTTATAGTCCGGCTGCAGTTTTCCGGAGAAGAATTCACCGACAGCTCCAGAACCGTAGCTGTATAAACCGATCGTATCTCCTTCTTTTAACTCATCCTGATTTTCTAATAATGAAATCAGACTGAGGTAAAGAGAGCCTGTGTAGATATTGCCTACATTACGATTATATTTCGTACTGATTTGATAATTATTTTTTAACCTTTCCTGTACTTCCTCAGGTGCATCCTCAATCACTGTACGCAGTGCTTTCCAGCCCATTTTTGTATATGGTAAATGAAAAGCTATTGCAGCAAAATCCTCTAAGCTTCTACCAGTTTGCTCCTGGTAGTCTTTCCATACTTTTTGGAAGAAAGCAATATATTGTTCATTGGAGTATTTCCCATCCACATACGCTGTTGTGGAATATACCGGTCTCCAAAAATCCATAATATCCTCTGTATAATATGTGCTTTCACTTTCCAGATCCAGTAATCTTGGAGATGCACTTACTAAAATAGCCACTGCACCAGCGCCTTGCGTCGATTCACCAGGGGTATTCAACCCGTAACGTGCAATATCAGAAGCTAATACAAGAACTTTTTTATCCGGGTGAAGCGCAATATGCCCTTTTGCCATTTGAATTCCCGCAGTTGCACCGTAGCAAGCCTGCTTCAGCTCCACCGAGCGTGCCCTTGGATTCAAACCTAATAATTGATGTATATAAACAGCAGCTGATTTGGAATGATCTACTCCAGACTCTGTTCCAAAAATAACCAAATCTATTTTCTCTTTATCTTCATCATCTAAAATCTGTTCCGCTGCATTAGCTGCTAAAGAAACTGGATCTTGTGTCACTGGTGGAACAGCCATTTCATCCTGTCCCAAACCAACGGTAAATTTACCTGGATCAATTCCCCGTTCTTTTGCTAAATCATTCATATCTACATACAGATGCGGTGCATAAAACCCTAGTTTATCGATTCCAATCTTCACTATTATTCCTACCCTTCTCCTTACTAATATGAGGCTGCTTTAAAAAGCTCATATCCTGCGTTTTCGGTAAATCAAAACTTTATATACTTGGTGCAATAAAAATTCTCCCGAGATGTAAAACAATATCATATCGGGAAGAAGCCATTATATTTCCTTGGCAATATATTTCTTAATTATTCAGATGTCAATCCAAAACAATTATTGTCGAAAAATACAATAATTAAATGATAATACAAGGATTGTTTAAATAGCAAACAAAATAGCGTTATTTTATCTTTTAGCAGATTAATCACGGAGCCATTTATTTAACAATTATTTCTGTTTTACTGAATCCTTCTTTTGTTTTATGAACTTCTATCGCTGCCGGAAAAACATCCTTCAGCTCCTGCACATGCGAAATAACACCTATCATTCTTCCGGATTGCTGCAGCTGTATAAGCGCATCAATCGCTTTAAGCAAGGATTCTTCATCCAATGATCCAAAGCCTTCATCAATAAACATTGTCTGAATAACAATATTCCCCTGGAAGCTTTGAATGACATCACTCATACCAAGTGCAAGACAAAGAGAGGCATGGAATTTTTCTCCTCCAGACAATGTTTTTACATCTCTGGTCTGCCCTGTGTATTGATCATAGACATCTAATCCTAGTCCACTTTGTTTTCCACGTGATTCCTGGCGGTCACTTCTCGTCAGATAGAATTGTCCATTGGAAAGATCGTTTAAGCGCAGATTTGCAGCCTCAATAATTTGCTCTAGATACTCCATCTGCAGATACCGTTCAAAAGATATCTTTTTGGGATTTTGTCCCCGCAGAGTATCATATAAATCTGTTATTACCATCCGCTTTTTCTCCACATTTGCAGCTTGAAGATCAAATTCCTGTAACTGGTTTATATAAAATGTCATGTCCTTCTTTTCCTGCTGCAGCTGCTGCAGCTTTTCAAGATTGACTTTTGTTTCTTGCTTCCATTTTTCTAAGACAGTTTCTATCTCCGATACATCTTGTTTTGATTTTCCTTCCAGCTTCTTCTTAAGTTCGGAAATTTGTTTTTCTAATTGATAGCCTTGTTTTTCATAATCAGCAAGCCTTTTTCTCACAGACTGATAAGTAGATTCATCCCACTTTACTTGCTGATATGTCAGCTCTGTAAAATCTGCCTGCTCTAACTTCTCCTGAAAGATTTTCTCTAAGTTGTCTATTTTCTGTTTCCGTTTTATATGATTTTCTCGCAGGTTATGCACGTCAGCCGTCCATTTTGTAAATGCTTCCTGTACGTTTCTATAGTTTTCCTGCACATCTGTCCAGCGCTTTTCCATTTGTTGCTTTTCGGTTCTTAAATTGCTGATTTCAGCTTCCAATTTGGAAAGAATGCGTAAGCTCTCTGGAATCTGGGTGAATTGCTGCTGATAAACCGCCCTCTTACTTTGATAATCAGTTTGAAGCTGACTGACCCAGCTACTTTGTTCATTAACAGCAGTGTCACTTTGCTTTTGTTCCTGACGCGTCCTTGCTAATTCTTTTTTACATTCATTTAAGCGTGCTTTAGATTGCTCCAGACGACCTTCCTCGCTTTTTTTCTTCTTCCCTTTCTCAACGATTTCCTGATATTTTTGCTCCGGGTTAGAAAATTCCAATTCGTGCTGAGTAAGCTCCTGTTCTAATGCTTGTTTTTCTGATTGATAAGCTTTTATATTTGCAGCAAGTTCCCGCCAAACAGCTTCTTTTTCATCCATCCGTTTTTTTGACTGTTCCAGCTCCTCTTTGGTGACTTCTGCTTCCTTTGTTGCAGCTGGCGATGGGTGCTTTAAGCTGCCACAGACCGGACAGGGCTCACCATCATGCAAATGCACAGCTAATACATGTGCCTGATTAGCAAACCAGGCTTGTTCCAGCCGTTTATAGCCTTCTTTCTCCTTCAGGTAAACAGCTTCTTTATTCTTTAAGGATGCCTCACCTGTTTGTATTTGCACTACTTTTTCTTTATATTTTTTCATCAGCATTGCCTGCTCGCGGAGCAGTCTTAATTCGTCCCTTACTGCCTCCAGCTTATCTGAATCTTTATCTAACAGTTCTTCTTCTTTTTCCAGGCGGTCGATTTGTTTACTGCGTAACTCATGGCGCTCTTTTAATTTATCTAACTGTGATTCTCCCTGCTTTAATTGGGCATCTAGTTTCTGAATCTCCATTTTTTTTTCTTCTAATTCTTTTACAACAGGCAAAAAGCCTTCTAGACGATTTACTTCTATTGATATTTTATCCCGTTCTCCCGCATTTTCCTGTTCTTTTTTAAAATCAACTTCTGCCTGCTGTTTTTGATTTTCCATTTTTGTCTGTTGTGCTTCCAGCTGCTGCAGCGCTTTGTCACCTTCTTCGAACTCTTTACTTGCTTCTTTCAGCTGATGTTCATATGGAATAATCAACTTTGCCTGCTCTGCCGCAGACACTTCACTTTTTAATCTATCCATTTCTTCAGCTTGTTCTTTCCATGATGTGAAATGATTCTGATGCATCTCCAGTTCAGAAAAATTCTCATTAACCTGTTTTGCATGGAATAATTGATTTTGAACATATTCCTGCTGCTTTGTTGCTTCTTTATAGAAACTGTCCACTTCTTCGATAGTCTGTTTATTCTTTCTCAATTCTAATTCCAGTACCCCAATAATCTGATTTGCATTAACATGCTCTCTGCTTGCCAGTTCATGTATATCAGAATCATCCGCAAGCTCCAAAGAAAAAATTTGCGCACGCAGCTGCTCCATCCGATTTAAAATACGCTGATTTTCTTGCTCTAATTTTGCTTTCTTCTCTTTAAGCAGTTCATTCATATATTTATAATGCTCTGTTTTGAACAAGCGTCTTAATATTTCTTCTTTGTTTTCTGTACCGGAAGTAAGTAATTTACGAAATTCCCCTTGTGGAAGCATTACAATTTGTTTAAATTGATCCGGTGTCAGACCGATAATCTCTTCTACTTTTTGATCAATTTCACTTACCATTTGCCTGTCTACACAGGGAAATTCCCCTTCTTCTCGTATTTCATAAAATTCACATTTATCTCCAGTCTTACTTTTATTCCCTTTCTTAACATGACCAAGCTGACGAAAAATACGATATGTTTTATCCTGTATTTGAAAAACAAGCTCAGCCGATGTATGTATATCTTCATCTGCAAAGTCACTGCGCAGCATGCGTTGATCTTCCCGATCAGATCCACTTGCTTTCCCATATAATGCAAAAGCTATTCCATCAAATAACGTGGTCTTCCCTGCTCCCGTTTTCCCTGAAATCACAAAAAGTGTATTCCCCTGAAGCTCGTCAAAGTCAATGGTTTCTTTTTCTTTATAAGGCCCAAAAGCATTTAATGTTAGTCGTAATGGCTGCATTCTATTTTCACCTGCTTTTATCTGGATGCTTTCCGTTCACTGGCTGCATCCTGAATTTCTTGAAATAATTCATTCATAATTTGATTAATTTCTTCTGATGCTCCCTTCTCCGTCACTTCCTGATAAAAAGCATCAAATAATTCCATTTCACTTAAGCTCGTCTTCGGAGCCTGATTCTCTGTGTGATTATTTGCACCTGTTGTTGTTCTGATTCTTTCAACATGCATGGCGTTTGGAAAAATAGAACGTACCTTTTCCATTGGCGATAATACCGGCAGCTCATCCAGTAATTGCACAAATACATAATCTTCACTTCGCGGCTGTTTATAAATATCCTCCATCTTCCTTTTTAAAGAACGGATTTCCCGTTTAGGAATAAGGAACTTCTTCTCCACCTGAATTTCCCCTTTTTCATCCAATTCCACTACTAAATATCCTTTTTTATGATGTTCCTCTGATAAGGAATATTTCAGTATTGACCCGGAATATCGGATTTTTTCTTCTAATACATGATGAGCCTGGTGGAGATGCCCCAGAGCCGTATAATGAAAATCTTTAAACAGATGTGCATCAACATGCTCTGCACCGCCGATGGATAAGGGACGTTCAGAATCACTTGTATTTTCCTCTGTCTCGCCAAAAGGAGTTACAAAGGCATGTCCAACATAAACATGACGCGCTGCCGGATCCATATTTTCTTTTATGCGATTAACCAGAAAAGCATTTGCATCCTGATGATTGCGGATATCCTCTTCTTGAAACAAGGTTTTCACCACACTCGGATCCGCATACGGATTAAGATGAAAATGTACTTCACCAAATTCATCTGAAAGAATAATCGGCTTTCGATTTTCCGACAATTGCCCAATAATATGATAGCCATTTTCTTTCATCAGCCGGCTGCCAAAATGAAGTCTGCCTGGACTATCATGATTCCCCGCAATCGCTAAGACAGGTATACCTAATTGATTAATAATCCTGTCCAAAGTTCTATCCAATAAATCAACTGCTTCCACTGGCGGTACGGCACGATCGTATAAATCTCCTGCAATAATAACTGCATCTGGACTCTCTTTTTCTACCGTCTCAACAAACTGATCCAGAATAAACGCCTGGTCTTCAGTCATATACACTCCTTGTACCAGCTTACCTAAATGCCAATCTGCTGTATGAATTAATTTCATTTTGCAACCTCCCGACGAACCATACTTCCATTTAATTTTCATATTTCTTTTTCACAAAGTTATTCCGGCTTGTAAAGTCCTGTTGTATGTACAGAACCCTTTTATTTATAACAAGCCTTCTTTTTCAATCAAATAACTATAAGGAATATCAAAAAATATATAGCGCTGGTGCGACAACGGATAAGCATAGGTTCTAATCAGCTCTGAACGTTCAATATCTGTATATAAATCAGATAAAATTCCTTTTTTTTCAATATTCATCCGCATAATATTTTCGAAAAAATATGGACGCCAGCTCCAATTTTTATGCATTCCCTCTTGTAATAATATCCAATTCCCCTGACTATCCTTTTCTACATTTGCTGATACTTGTAATCCAACGCTATTACAGATATATATACGAAATACAAAATCTTCACAGCCTTTAGCAAGCTTTAGTAACCAGGCATCATCATTTCCTGGTCTCACCTGTGACAAAAGCCCGTTAATAGTTCCATGAACTAAATCTAATAATTCAAATTGCGCTTTGGCCTTCTGTTGTTCATAGGTTACGAATTCTCTAAAATACTCGGTTAATTTACTTTTACAGCAATCTTCCTCAATAAACTCCTGCTGCGGCGAAGTCAGGTAACTTCCCTGGTAATATTCTCCCCCGCTTTTCCAGGCAAAGTTCAATTGATTATAAGAACGTATTCCTTTAAATAATAGAGATGCACCTATTTTTCTGGATAGCATCGATACACCAAAATAAACATCCTTATACAAATGCGGCAGGAAATCATCCTTTAAAAATGATGTATCTACTTTTATAAAAGAAGGATGTAAAATAGCTAATTGATTTAAACTGCCATTCGGATAAGCTAATTCAATACTAATTTTAACTCCTAAAGTTTTTAAATATTTAATGATATGATTTAGCTGATCCATGTTGCCGGTCAGACAAATATCTTTAATTTCCAGAATTATTTTATTCAGATCTAATCCATTTTCTTGATAATCATGAAGTAAATTAATGAATGTTTCACCATTATCACGAACGAGTAATTCCGCATCATAATAAAAAGAAAGGTATCCTGGATAATTTTCCTGTAATTTCTTTTCAATCGCTTTTTGATGAATGTATTGATTAACTTCCAGACGAAATTCATCCGGTATAGAAGTATCATCGAAGAGCCAATCCAAACGCTGCTTTCTGCCATTTTCATCTAAAAAATAAGCAATTACTTCATAGCCGCTGATCAGCTGCTTGTCTGCACGGATAATTGGTTTATAATAAGGAAGTAATTGTTCTAAATCTATTAAAATATCTAGTGGATCCATACTGACTCCCCCTTCATGTCATTATATCATATTCCATTTTAAACCTTTTTGCGTATATTTTTATACGGATATTTTTACATACTCCTTCAATAATAACAAAATAATAAACTGAATCCTTATTCCATGATTTTTTACTATCATGAATTATTATTTAATCGTACAAATTTCCCAACAGAATATGGGAAATCCCATACTACCATTTTTTATTATTGTCAAGCTTTTTTCGACATTTTTCGACACTTTTCAAAAATATGTAGAAGTTTTCTTGAACATTTTGTGAAGTGTTTCTCAATGTCTTGTAATTTCTTTACATCAGTATTAATATTGTTTCTGCTATAGAGTTATACTAAATTAATTGTGTGTTCAATAATCGAAAGAATGTTTTCCAATTTTCTTTGAACAACCTCTTAATAAAGTGAAACTTCATTCGGCGGAGGATTTTCATCCCCGCTGAATGATAGTTGAACCAATCGGGCCGTTACTGGCTGTGTAAACTCCCATATAGAGCCTTTAATTCTTCTCAATTCTTGAAGTTGGAGTCTTACAGCCGGTTACACTTCGATAAAAACCAGACAATCTTATACACAATCAAGGGAAGGGGTATTAACATGAAGTTAAAGTGGGCCTATTTAGCAATTTTAACAGGTATTGCCGGATTACTGGCAGGCTGTGAACCATTACTCGTACTTAATCCAAAGGGTCCCCAGGCAGAGACAACTGCAAATGTGATTTGGTTATCTATCATTACAATGTCTTTCATTGTTGTTGTTGTCCTAGTAATGCTAACAGTTATTTTATTTAAATATAGAGCATCAAAACAAGATCCTGATTATGAACCTCCACATATTGAAGGCAATAAATATGTGGAAGGGATTATTGTCACAATTCCAATTCTAATTGTTGCTTTTTTATCTGTTGTTTCCACTATTTCAACGCATCAAGTGGAAAGTCCTCCGGAAGGATATGCTGAAGATGAACCAGTCGTTATTTACGCATCATCTTCTAACTGGAAATGGCATTTCAGTTATCCGGAGCAGGATATTGAAACAGTAAATTATGTTTTCATCCCAACAAATCAAAATGTGGAATTCCGTTTATATTCTCACGGAACAATTTCAAGTTTTTGGATTCCGCAGCTTGCAGGGCAGAAATATGCGATGGCTGATATGACAAACTACTTGAATGTTGTTGCAGAAGAGCCTGGAGAATATATGGGAAGAAACTCCAACTTTAATGGAGAAGGTTTTGCAGAGAATGAATTTACAGTAACTGCGCTCGCTCCAAGTGAATTTGATTCTTGGGTCGAAGATATTCATAATACTGCCGATCCGCTTACAGAAGAGAAATTTGAAGAATTATTAGAGCCTGGACATTTAGGACAAATGACTTTTAATGGTACTCACCAGGAATTTAAACCTGCGCCTGAAGGAGAAAATAGCCCTCATGATCACGGAGGTTCCTCAGATTCAGAAGAGGAAGGCGAACATCACCACCACTAAGTCATTTATTTGGCTAGCAGCACACTCCTGGAGTGTGCCTGAATATTTCTAAGCTCTAGAAAGGAGTTTTATCATAATGGATTTTTTTGATAGATTTACGATTCCACCCCATGATGATCCAATGCTTTATGCGTCCATCGTTGCAATTGGACTTGTAAGTATTGCGATTGTTCTCGGTGTTACCTATTTTAAAAAATGGGGTTATCTTTGGAGTGAGTGGTTAACAACAGTTGATCATAAACGTATTGGAATTATGTATATTATTTCAGCATTGCTGATGCTTTTCCGAGGTGGCGCTGACGCTGTTATGATGCGGCTGCAAACTGCTGTTCCGGATAATTCCTTCTTAGATGCACAGCATTATAACGAAGTTTTCACCACACACGGTGTTGTTATGATCTTTTTCATGGCAATGGCATTTATTATCGGTATGATGAACTTTGTTGTTCCGCTTCAAATCGGAGCAAGGGACGTTGCTTTTCCGCGTTTGAACGCGCTCAGTTTCTGGTTATATTTCGCCGGAGCTATGCTATTTAATATTTCCTTCGTTGTCGGAGGATCACCAGATGCCGGATGGACAAACTATTATCCGCTGGCAGGAACAGAATTCAGTGAACATGTCGGGGTTAACTACTATAACTGGGCACTGCAAATTTCCGGTATCGGAACCTTGATGACGGGAATTAACTTTATCGCTACAATTATGAAAATGCGTGCACCTGGTATGACATTAATGAAAATGCCAATGTTTACCTGGTCTGCATTAATTACAAACCTTATAATCGTGTTCGCGTTCCCTGTATTGACAATTGCTTTACTAATGGGAACATTAGACCGTCAATTCTTTACCAACTTCTTTACAACAGGAGACGGCGGTATGGATATGATGTGGGCAAACCTGTTCTGGATTTGGGGACACCCTGAAGTATATATTCTGATACTTCCTGCATTCGGGATTTACTCACAAATTATCGCTACATTCTCTCAGCGTAATTTATATGGCTATAAATCGATGGTTGCATCGATGGTTATTATTTCCTTGCTATCCTTTATGGTATGGGTTCACCACTTCTTTACTATGGGACAAGGCGCAGTTGCAAACAGTATATTCTCTATCACAACAATGGCAATCGCTGTGCCGACGGGAATTAAGATATTTAACTGGCTTCTGACGATGTGGAAAGGAAAGATACGATTTACGACACCAATGATGTATTCTGTGGCATTTATTCCGTTGTTTACCATTGGCGGGGTAACAGGTGTTATGCTTGCAATAGCAAGTGCTGACTACCAATATCACAACACAATGTTTTTAGTAGCTCACTTCCATAATGTAATCATCCCTGGTGTTGTATTCGCGATGATTGCCGGTCTCATTTATTATTGGCCAAAAATGTTTGGTTTCTTGCTGAATGAACGTATTGGTAAATGGGCATTCTGGAATATTGTTATTGGTTTCTGCCTGTCCTTCTTCCCAATGTACATTACCGGTTTAAACGGTCAGGCACGAAGAATGTACACTTATTCAGAAGCATCTGGGTTTGGTCCTTTAAGTATGGTGTCCTTCTTTGGTGCGTTGCTCTTAGCAATCGGGTTCGTATTGATCGTTTATAACGTTTATTACAGCTTCCGATATGCACCAAGAAATGTCGGGGACGACCCTTGGAATGCACGTTCTCTTGAATGGGCAACCCATAATCCAGTTCCAGAATATAACTTTGCTATTACACCAAATGTTAATTCAAGTGAAGCATTCTGGGATTATAAGAAGAACGGACATGACTTATTTAAAGGTGAAATTAAGGACATTCATATGCCGAATAACAGCGGCTGGTCCATTATTTTTGCCGGTATCTTCTTTGTTTTTGCCTTTTGCTTCGTATTCCATGTATGGGTAGGAGTGATTATCGCATTCGCCGGTATTATTGGCTGTCTGCTGTATCGTTCCTTCGAAAAAGATGATGGGCATCATATTCACAAAGAAGAAATTGAAGAAACGGAAAAGAAATTTGGAGGTGCTAAGTAATGAAACTTGATTCCAAAAATCTGCCTCTTGAATATAGCACCGAAACCAATAGAATGAATATCCTTGGATTCTGGATTTTCCTAAGTGCGGAAATCATGCTGTTTGCGACCCTGTTTACATCGTATTTTGTTTATGTAGACCGCGGCGTGGGCAGCGGGCCCGCCGGGGCAGAGATTTTTGAATTGCCACCGGTATTGATTGAGACATTCCTTCTCTTGACAAGTAGTTTTACGATTGGATTAGCGGTCCATGCAATGCGTATTAATCGTGTAAAAGCAATGATTGGCTTTATGGTAGTTACACTTCTCTTGGGTGCTGGATTCCTCAGCGTGGAAGTATATGAATTTATTCACTACTACCACATAGGTGCAACATTACAGACAAGCGGTTTTACAGCAACACTCTTAACAACGCTCGGGACGCATGGTGCCCACGTAACGTTAGGGCTGTTCTGGGGTATCATGATTATTATTCAAATCCTTCGCAATGGCTTAAATGCGCGGACAGCGAATAAATCATTTATATTCTCCCTTTACTGGCACTTCTTAGATGTTATGTGGATCTTCATTTTCAGCTTTATTTACTTGAAGGGAATGATGTAGCATGAAAGAACTTTTTCCACTAAAACAGGTTAACGGATATATCTTTTCGCTACTCCTTACTGTTGTTGCATTAAGTGTCTATTTCTTTGACATGTCTTTTGCAATGGGATTAACCATTCTTGTTGTTACAGCATTTATTCAAGCAGGGGTGCAGCTCGTTGTATTTATGCATGCCGGAGAAAGTGAAGATAAAGGCGGTATCTATGTCCATACAATTTATGGCGTAGTGCTGGCTCTGTTAACTATCCTTGGTTCATTACTGGCAATGATATGGGGATATATGTTTTAAATAAATTGAAAAGCTCAGGCATCGATGCCTGAGCTTTTTTATTACATTCAACTATCAACTTTTCACCGACTATAACTGCTTCTGATTTTGATTCTTTCTCCTAATATTCTCTTCCACTGCAACAAGGAACAACCCCATAATAAAGATAAATGTGCCGCCCTCTGCTAAGCCGATACCTATAGCTGTCACCAGTGGTATAGCGCTTACAAAGTAACCGTATATAAACATTATTGCACCAATTGTAATTAATGTCCCGCAGACTAGAGACAAGCCTTTTAATAATTTTTTGTTAATCTCCATGAATCTCATCTCCTTTAATTATAGTATGCCTTTTGTTCAATAATTTGTCAATATCTTTGTGTCAATTTATCGAACAAGCAAATTTACTCTTGACTCGTGACTTTCGGTTTATTTTTTTACCTTATCCTTATAAGCATGGAATTTCGTCTTAAAACGCTTTATACTTAAGATATAGTATAGTTACAGGAGGATGAAGGATGAAAAAGAAATTATTATCTGTATGTTTTGCACTGGTACTTATGATTGGCCTTTTACCTTCCCAGGCATTCGCTATTGATGCTGATGACCCTCAATTGGAAAGTTTTTTAGAATCCATTGATTGGGAATTGGAAGATTATGAAGGTTATCTGGCGGATTTTGGCCTTGAATTAGCTGATTTTGAGGATGCTTCCTATTTAGGTACACCGCTTACCGAAGAAGGTTTAGAAGAAATTTATGATACATATGATCTAACATATGATGAATTAAACGACCTGTTGTATGAAGAGGAAGGATTCCTTGAAGAGGATGAAGAATTTCCGGATAGTATCTGGTACATGTTTATCGAGGATATTGAATTCAGTTTAGATTTAATTATGAATGATCCTCTTACTGCATTGGATGAAGATCTTTCTGAAGAGAATTTAGAGGCTGCTGCGGAAGAATATGGTTTTGGATCTATCGAAGAACTGGAAGAACTTTTCAATTTATATGAAGATTCCATTAACAACTATACAACACTTTTTGAAATTGAAAATGCAACTGAAATTTATGTAGCAATGGAAGATGGCTCTGACTTAGATGATGAAACGTGGGGAGAAAATGACGATGTATCAGAAGATGATGATCTTTGGGAAGATAACACTGACCTTTCTTTAGATATGCTGGATACTTCAATATTATCAGATGAACCAATTTTTGATATTTACGCAATGATCACAGTTATGCTTTTAGAATCTGCATTAGATTTCAAATAATCTTACTTTCGGGAATTAATACTTATCCTTACGTTTTTTTATTTTATACAAAATAACCTTCTTCCAAGATGACAGATTAAATCTCTTCATGGAAGAAGGTTTTACATTATATAAAACTCTTATTTTTTAATAACTGCCTGATTTCCATTAGATCGTACTCTTCTTCTATTTTTTCCTTTATAAATGTTAAAACCTCTACTGCTTCAATTTCAAAATATGTTATTTGGTCAACAATTTTTGTTGGTATATATCCTTTAAAAGAATCCAGCCACTCCCCTATTTTATACATGGGTGCTTGAATAACCTTACTCATTCCTAATAGGCTGATAACATACATCTTTATTTCACCGACCTTATATTTCTTTCATTTTTTCTTAAGTTTATTATACCTGTGAAGTTCATTTAAGGTATGGAATAATTAAGTAAAAATAATAACAATGAGGAGACATGCAGAAAGCCGGATTATTATTAAAAACTATTCCCGATATTTACTATCCCATACTGTATCTTAATTTAAACTGCCAACCCCCTAAATAGTCCTTACTGAAATCTGCGATGATTGGGCTAGAAATGCATACAGCAAACAGACACTCAAACAAGTTCTCTTTTTTCCTTTTCATTCTTGTGTTCAAATATGTATGATTGTTTTTTCATCCTATTTAATGATAAAGTAATAAAGTTAGCATAATTATTAGTTCTTGAATAAAAAAATATATGATAAACGAATGGAAAAGAAAGGAATAGACATCATGTTAGAGATTTTTCAAAATTTTAGCCCTGTCATGCAGGCCTTATTAGCAACAATTTTCACATGGGGAATGACTGCACTCGGGGCAGCAATAGTATTTGCAACAAAAACCGTTCATCAAAAACTGTTAGATAGTATGTTAGGATTCGCTGGAGGTGTTATGATAGCAGCCAGCTACTGGTCATTACTCGGGCCGTCTATCGAAGCATCAACAGATAATGCCATTGGCCCCTGGTTTCCTGCATTAGTCGGTTTTTTACTGGGAGGCGGATTTTTATGGGTTATTGATAAAATCCTTCCCCATCTTCATCCAAACACAGAAAAAAAAGATGCTGAAGGGCTCGCACCATCTAAAAGAAAACGAAGTACATTACTTGTACTTGCAATTACAATTCATAATATCCCTGAAGGTCTCGCTGTCGGAATTGCTTTTGGCGCATTAGCAAATCATAGTACCGAGGCTGCTTTAGCGGGGGCAATCACTCTTGCCATCGGAATAGGAATTCAGAATTTCCCTGAGGGTGTTGCTGTTGCAATGCCGTTACGTGGTGAAGGAATGTCCCGAGGAAAAAGCTTTATGTATGGACAATTCTCTGGACTGGTAGAACCAATTGCCGCTGTAATAGGTGCATTAGCTGTTGCTCATATTGAACCATTGCTTCCTTATGCGTTAAGCTTTGCAGCTGGAGCGATGATCTTTGTTGTTGCGGAGGAGGTTATTCCAAGTTCTCAGGAGAATGGAAATAGAGATTTGGCAACCATTAGTCTGATGATTGGTTTTGCACTTATGATGGTGCTTGATGTCGCATTAGGTTAAGCTTGTATTCCTTCAAAAGAAAAGGATACCTGTTATTTTAGAATCTAAAATAACAGGTATCCTTTTTTGTTCACTTAAAATAATCCTCTATTACAGTCTTGGAAATTCCCTGATCAAGTGCTTCAAATTCACCATATTGAATAGCTTCATAGAGTTCTTTTCTGGTTTGCATATTCTCTAATCCATTTTTCTGTGTACCCTCATCCCGAATCAATTCAAAAATTCGTTCATAAGCTTTTGCAGCCACACGTAAAGAAGTTACTGGATAAATAACCATATCAAAGCCTGCATTTTCAAATTCTGACGCTGTTAAATAAGGTGTTTTCCCAAATTCTGTCATATTGGCCAACAATGGTGCATCCACTGCCTCAGCAAAAGCCTGGAATTCTCCATTATTTTGAAGAGCTTCCGGAAATATAGCATCTGCTCCAGCTTCAACATAACCTTTCGCACGATCAATTGCACTATCTAAACCTTCAATAGCTCTGGCATCGGTTCTCGCCACAATATAAAGTGTCGGTGCTACCTCTTTAATTGCGGCTATCTTTTGCATCATTTCTTCCTTGGTAACGACATTCTTTCCATTCAAATGTCCACATTTTTTAGGCAGCTGCTGATCCTCCAGCTGAACTGCAGCTACATTCGCTTCCACCATTTCTCTCGCTGTACGGACAACATTCAGGACACCGCCAAAGCCTGTATCAATGTCTACAAGCATTGGTAAATTGGTTGCCCGGATAATGTCCTTTGCCCGGTCAGCTACTTCCGCAGAGGTTACAATCCCTAAATCAGGTAATCCCCTGCTTGCAGTATAAGCAGCTCCGGATAAATACAGCGACTGAAATCCAGCCTGCTTTGCTACTAATCCTGCCATTGCATCATGTGCTCCAGGAATTTGCAAAATTCCCTTTTCCCCTGCCATCTGCCGAAACTGTTCAGCTAGTTCATGTTGTGGTAACGGGCTGTCTACAATCCAAGCCATTTTTCCCTCACCCTCCTAGAATGTATTCTAATCTAAAAATAATTCTATAAAATCAGTAATTGCTATTTGCTTTACCGTTTCATAATTTATCGTCTGCTTTTTAATACGCTCTGTCTGTTTTTCTGTAAACTGTGTTGCTAAATTAGCTTCATACTTTTTAATTATTTGCGGGAATGCTTCCTCTCTGCGGAATCGATGTCCTAAAGGATATTCACAATCAATGATATCTGTGGAAGTGCCATCCATAAAATGAACCTGCATGGCATTCGCAATAGAACGTTTCTCCGGATCCAGATAATCCTCTGAATACTGCTTGTTCTCGGTTACGGTCATTTTATCGCGAAGTTCATCAATACGTGGATCTTCCGCCACATCGTCTTCATAATCCTCTGCAACGATATTTCCTTTTAATAATCCAATCGCTGCAATGTACTGCAAGCAATGATCTCTATCTGCCGGATTATGGAGCGGTCCTTTTTTATCAATGATACGGATAGCTGATTCATGCGTTGATATAGTAATTTCTTTAATTTCATCAATGCGGTCTATCACTTCTGGGTGTAATTGAACAGCTGCTTCTGCTGCTGTTTGCGCATGAAATTCTGCCGGATAGGAAACCTTGAACAATACATTTTCCATCACATAGCTATCAAGCGGTCTCTTTAATACAAGTTCTTTTCCTTTAAAAAGAACATCCTGAAAGCCCCATCCTTCTGCACTTAAAGCAGTTTGATAACCCATTTCCCCCTTTACAGCCATGAGTGCCAGCCGGACCGCACGGCTTGTTGCATCACCTGCTGCCCATGATTTTCTGGAGCCCGTATTAGGAAAATGGCGATATGTCCGCAGACTCGAATTATCAATCCAGGCATTTGATAATGCGTTGACGATTTCTTCCTTCCCGCCGCCTAACATTTTCGTAACAACAGCTGTTGTTGCAATCTTTACATATAATACATGATCCAGACCAACACGGTTCAGACTGTTCTCCAGAGCAAGAATTCCTTGAATTTCATGCGCTTTAATCGACATCTCTAAAATCTCTTCAACTGTTAAAGGTTCTTCTCCCTTATTTTGCCGCAGTCTGCTGACGTAATCAGCAACTGCTAAAATACCTCCCAGATTATCTGAAGGATGTCCCCACTCCGCCGCAAGCCATGTATCATTATAATCTAACCAGCGTATCATTGCCCCTATATTAAATGCTCCTTGTACTGGATCAAGCACATGAGCTGTGCCCGGCACCCTTACCCCATTTGGAACAACTGTCCCGGGTACAATTGGTCCCAACAGCTTGGTACACTCCGGGTAATTTAAAGCAAGAATACCACAGCCAATTGTATCAATTAATACATGATGCGCAGTTTTAATAGCCTCTTCACTGTTAATTTCTTTATTTAATACATAATCAGCAATCTCTTCTAAAAGTTGATCTGTCTGGTTTGTTTTTACGGATACCATCTGTATTTCCTCCCCTGTTAATAACCTTTTCCTGTATACTCTACTCTAGGCCTAAAAATTCTATTATTATCATGCTGTTCAATAATATGTGCTGCCAGCCCGGCCGTTCTTGCATTAAAGAAAATTGGTGTATAAAGCGGTATCGGAATACCAAGCTTCCAATAAACCGGTGCTGCATAATAATCCAGGTTTGGATATAAGCCCTTTTCTTCTCTCATAATAACTTCCCCGGCTTCACACATCTCTAAGAGCTTATAATCATTGTCTTTTTCACACAATTTCCGCAACGCTTCCTTTGTAATAGCTGCTCTTGGGTCCATTTTCTTCATATATACCCGGTGGCCGAATCCCATGATTTTCTCTTTGTTTTGAAGTTTGTGATGAATTAAAGCCTCAAAAGCATCTACAGAATCTACATCCTGCAACATATACATGACAGCTTCATTCGCACCGCCATGTAAATGACCTTTTAAGGAAGAGATAGCTCCAGTCAATGCGCCATACATATCTGAATTTGTAGAAGCAATTACACGTGAAGCAAATGTGGAGTTCGGCATTTCATGCTCACTATAAAGTAATAATAGCTGATCAAAAATTTCTATTTCCAGTTTTGACGATATTTTTCCTGTAATCATTGATAAAAAATTAGCACTGTAGCTGAGTGTCTCATTTGGCTCAGCAATATCCAGACCCTCTGTAGCAAAATAACTGTTTACCGTAATAAAAGGCAATTGGCCTAAAAGCTTATAAGCGCGCCGTTTATTTTCTTCTTGGGAGCGGTTTTCTATTTCAGAATCGAATCCGGCTAATAACGAAATAACTGTACGCATCCCGTCCATTGGATGCATTCCTTTTGGTAAAAGATTAAATAAAGGCAAAACATCATCAGACAATTTATAAAATTTCTTAATATTATCCTCCAGGCTGTTCTTTTCTTCAGGACTGGGCAGATAACCTTCCAGCAATAAATGAACAACATCAAAATAAGTTTTATCCTTTGCTAATTCAATTAAATCCTCTCCGCGAATGACTATTTTTTCACGGTTCACATCTAAAAAAGATATTTCTGTTTTCGCTGCAATAACACCATCTAAACCGGGAACAAAACTTTCATAAGCACGCATTATTTTTCCCCCTTTATAATGAAAGCGTAATCATTTTGTTATCAAACAAGGCTAATGCAGAATTTTAAAAGGGAAATAACATCCTTATTTAACCTTTTCTGCTCTGCATAAACGTTTTCTTATATTTAAGTATAACCTTGAATAGAAAATTAGAAAAATATATAATACTAATAAATAACGATAGATTTTTTCTATATCTTGATTTAGGAGGATGGCCATTGAATTTACAAGACTGGAAAATGCTTGCCGCACTTTATAAAACCGAAAATATTACCCAGGCTGCTCATCAATTATTTTTATCCCAGCCTACTTTAACTTCAAGAATTCAAAAGCTTGAAATTCATTATGGAGTTCCGCTTATTCTTCGGAAACGACGTGGTATTACTTTTACTCCTGAGGGTGAGGAACTTGCCCATCATGCTAAAAGAATGCTTCTCGAACAGCGTAAAATGGAAGAAAAGCTGATCAATATGCAGGAAGAGGTACAAGGAACATTGCGGGTCGGTGTTTCCAATTTCTTTGCTGCAAATAAAATGCCGAAGCTGCTGCAGCGTTTTAAAGAAAAATATCCAGAAGTGGAATGCCAGGTTGTTACAGGCTGGAGCAGTGATATGCACCGTCTTCTATTAAATCATGATGTACATATCAGTTTTATTAAAGGTAATTACGCCTGGAAGGAAAAGAAAGCGCTGTTATATGAGGAAGAAATCTGCGTCGCCTCTCCATGGGATTTCGCATGGGATGAAATTCCCAAGCTTCCAAGGGTAGACTATTACACAGATGAACATATGCGGATTTTATTAGATGATTGGTGGCACCAAAATTATATTGAACAGCCTAATATTACAATCCATGTCAATCAGGTGGAGACCTGTAAAGAGATGGTTGTTCACGGGCTCGGTTATGCGATAGTTGCTAATCTGGTCGTCCGTCCGCATCCTGAATTATTTATCAAACCAATTACAGATCCATCCGGTGAGCCTCTAAAAAGACAAACCTGGATGTACTATCAGGAAGATACTCTGCAAATGAATATTGTCCGTGCTTTTGTTGATTTTGTTCAAACATTAGATGTAAAAGCTTTATAAATGCGTGTTCAAAAAAGACTGATATAACATTTTATTTGACTCTTTAATCCGCTTTAATGATACGCTACAAAGCTTGCAAGCAGCCAAATCAGAACAAAACTTACAATGATTGTTATATTAACTATAGTACCGACTATTTTCGTATTATATTGGTATCTTATTGCATAAACTACGGATGTCGTGGAGGCTGGCAGAATAAAACCGATTAACACAGTATTTGCAAGCATTGGATAATCAGAGAGTATCCAAAAAAGACTAAATCCCAAGAAGAGCCCCGTTCCATACTTGATGGCTAAATACTTCCCTATCAGAGGAAGCCATGATTTCTCGAAAGAAAAATTTAAATAAAGGCCCAGTAACAGCAGGGACAGGGGCATATTCGCTACAGAAATAATTTCTGCAGTGTCTAAAAACAGACCCGGCAAATGGAACCCAGATAGGTTCAAGGCAACGACAAACATATAGGTTAAAAATGGAATAGACCGAAGCAGTGGACTGAATGCCTCTCGCAAATAAAAGCTTGATGTCCCCTTCGCAAAATAACCAGCTATAAAAAAGCATACTCCAAACACAATAACAGCATTACCTACATCAAACATACCGAAATGCTGAATGCCTTCTCTTCCCCAGATAGCTTCTACAAGCGGAAAAGCAAATAAACCGACATTGACACCAGGAACCATCATGGCAGCCATCCCTTTTATACCATCTTTCTCAGAGCGGAATGCCAAGATGCCTATCAGCGCGGAAGCAAGCCCAAATAAAAAAGCAATGAAAATAAGTGAAACAAGAGATAAGGATATCACCATCTGATCAAATGTAACAATCACTAATGCGGGCAGAGTAATATTAAATACAATTCTTGCAATTGTCTGTCCGTCCGATTCTTTTAAAATTTTTATCCTTTTAAAAAGGTAGCCCAGTAAAATAATAAATACAGAAATAATAAATTGCAGTTGAAACCCTTCCAAAATTTTCTACTCCTTTAATTCATTAAAAAATGCACCTTTGTTATCTTATCACAGTCTTATTACTGTTCATACAGAAAGGCTTTATGTTTTTTAAACATTTTGGGTATTCATTTATTGATGGAAGGATTTCAGTGTGTCTGCGCTTCTTTGTCAAACCAGTTAAACTTGTATGTAATAAACAGGGGTTGTATGATAATACTAAGCTTGGTTGTAGGGGTGTTATAAATGAAACTTATTTTATTTGATGGAGAATGTCATATCTGTGACGGCTTCGTTCAATTTATTCTGAATAGGGACAAAGAAAATCAATTTCTGTTTACTTCATTGCAAAGTGAGGCCGGAGAATTTATTCAAAAGAATTATCGGGTTCCAGAGAATATCGATAGCGTTTTATTCATTGATGGAGATAAAGTTTATATCAAATCTGATGCTGCTTTAAATATATTGCAAAAATTAACATTTCCCTGGAAAATGCTGATAGCGGGCAAAATCCTGCCATATTTTATAAGAGATGCCCTATATGATTTTATTGCGCGCAACCGGCATAAATGGTTCGGTAAAAAACAGACCTGCCGTCTTCCTACGGCACAAGAACGCAAAAAATTTATAGAAACAATTGATGATTTAAAAAAACAAAAGCCTTTCGTCTAAAATAAAACAGCCTTCCCGGAGAGTTTCCCCATATCTCCCGAGATAAGGCAGCTGCACTAACCAGGCAGTAAACATATCTGAAGTGCAGCCCAAACACTTTTTTACTGTTTAAAGCCCACTTCAGATATTCATCCTGCTTCAGGGATACATCTGCGTTTTATTTTTTCGAAAGGCTTTTTGCCAGTTATTTATCGTCAATTTCTTCCTCAATGCCATAATCCTCACTAAATTCTGTTCGGAAGCCTGTTTGTAAATGATCCGAATCCTGGATTGGTTCACCAACCCCAGAGAATAAAGTTGTAAGATAATAAATGGCGCTAATCCCAACGAGTCCATAAATAATTCGAGAAAGGACAGCGGTCTGCCCGCCAAAAATAGCCGACACTAGATCAAATTGAAAAAATCCAATTAGTCCCCAGTTGATACCACCAATAATCAATAAAGTGACTGCAATAGCATGTAGTGTTTTCATTGTCTCTCACCTCCTCACTGCTTATCTTTTACTTAATCACTTATTTCATACTTCCACTGTTTGGGAATTATTGTTTTATAATAACTCAACTTTCGCACCTGAGAATAAACATCTATACCTTACCCTACCAGGATAAGCATGTTCTTCATTATCCTGCTTGCATTTTGTGAAATATCTTTTTGTTGAATGGAGATTGTGTATAGCTCCTGCAACCAACCACTACGCTTTCCATGGGGACGGCTTCAGCTAACTTGAAAAGAAAACCGCTTTTTGCTTAATGAAAAGATCATTTTAGTGTTTCAAATGGTTGAATTGACAATTTAAATGATGACACAGCATGGGATAGTAAATATCAGGAATAGCTTTTATGAACAGAAAGTAATGGCGACGGGACATTTTTACATGCACCACGAAAAAGATATTCTTTGCTTGTCTAATTTCTATTGGCTCCGTTGTATTAAACAGTATAGAACACCCTTTCTAGCGGAGGCGGACCGTTTTGACTCCTGAAGGGAAAGCGGAAAGCGTCGTTTAAAAACGTAACAACTGGACCGAAGCAACTGAGATAAAGGAATTACCGTGCGTTTACGAACGGATGATAACTTATAGTAGGGCGCTATCGGGAAGTTGTCTAGTTTTTGACGCTTGCAGCTGGACAGGGAATAGCATCATCTGAAGATCCACTTTTGCCAAGTGCTCTTCTTGGCAAAAGTTAGCTGAAGCATGCCCCTAGGAAAGCAAAACGGTCCGCCGCAGCGGTGGCCTCATACATTACCTTCTTTCTAGCCAGAGTTTATGCTTTGTCAAGAATTAGGTGGAAGGAACGATCAACACATGTCTCCATGATAAGCAAGTTACTTTTTAAGGTACGGAAGTTGAGTAATAATAAAAAGCCCTAATGATTTTCGCATTAGAGCCTTTTATAAAACTTACCTTATTTAATTAGTCTGCAGCACTTTCTTTATTCTATCCAATGCCCAGTCAAGCTCTTCTTTACTGATCGTTAATGGAGGAGCAAAACGGATAGTGGTTTCATGTGTTTCCTTACAAAGAATTCCGTTTTCTTTTAATGATTCACAAATAGGGCGTACAGGCTTATTAAATTCTACACCGATAAATAATCCTTTAGCACGTACTTCGTTCAAATCAGGATGGTCAATAGCAGCTAATTCAATAGCAAAATACTCTCCCAGTTCAAGTGACCTGTCGACAAGTCCCTCTTCTTCAATTACATCTAATGCAGCCATAGAAACAGCACAGGCTAACGGATTTCCTCCAAATGTCGACCCGTGCGAACCAGGTGTAAATACGTCCATAATTTCCCTGTCAGCTGCTATAGCAGAAATAGGCATAACACCTCCGCCCAGCGCTTTCCCCATTACATATATATCAGGCTCTACATTTTCCCATTCACAGGCAAACATCTTTCCTGTACGAGCAAAACCAGTCTGCACTTCATCGGCAATAAATAGTATATTTTCTTCATCACAAATTTTTCGAACCTCCTGCAAATATCCCTCCGGTGGAATAAGGATACCAGCTTCCCCTTGTATCGGCTCTAAAATAACTGCTGCTGTATTTGGTGTTATCGTTTCTTTTAACGCTTGAATATCTCCATAATTTATCTTATAAATACCAGGAACAAAGGGACCATAGTTTGTTGTAGCACTTGGGTCATCAGACAATGAAATCGCATTCATTGTTCTACCATGGAAATTGCCCCTGGCAGCAATAACCTCTGCCTGATTATCCTCTATACCTTTTTTCTCGTATGCCCATCTGCGGGCAGCTTTTATTGCCGTCTCTACTGCTTCAACTCCAGTATTCATAGGCAATACCTTATCTTTTTTTGTTAACTCGGCAAGACGCTCTGTCCAGGGTCCTAACAGTTCATTATGAAAAGCTCTTGAAGTAAGCGTCACTTTATCTGCTTGATCTTTTAACGCTTGAATTATCTTAGGATGTCGATGCCCTTGATTCACCGCTGAGTATGCGCTTAGCATATCCATATATTTATTTCCTTCCGGGTCCTTTACCCAGACTCCCTCAGCTTCTGAAACAACTACCGGTAATGGATGATAATTATTTGCACCATAGGTTGAAGTCAGTTCCATTATTTCTTTTGATGTCACCATAAAGCAGCCTCCCTTGATTTTATTCAGATTTGTTCTCTTTCTTCTTAAGCATAATCATTAGTCTGAATAAACGTCAAGCCTCTTATCAGATTATGTAAAATGATTTCATACTTTCCTTTTATACCATTGATTTAACAGATGTTTTTCCCACGTAGAAAAGAAGCTTAAGGAGGAAGAGTAATCACCATCCAGCCTTAAGCCAATTATCTATTGCAGCGTTTCTCGCAGCAGTTTCTCCACATCTTCATCTGTCAGCTGATAATTCCATAAATCCTTCGTCTGCACCATCTGTTCTATCAGTTTTCTTTTTTTCTGCTGGAGATCATACATTTTATCCTCAATTGTTCCCTCCGTCAGCATGCGAATCACAGTAACATCATAAATCTGACCGATTCGGTGCGCACGGTCTATGGCTTGATCCTCTACTGCCGGGTTCCACCATGTATCATATAGAATAACCGTATCCGCACCAACTAAATTCAAGCCTGTTCCCCCCGCTTTTAAAGAAATTAAGCAAATATCATTTTCCCCCTGATTAAATGAACGGCATATTTGCAGCCGATCCTCAGAAGGTGTTTGTCCATCTAAATAGAAATAAGGAATCTCCTCTATTCTCAATAAATCTCCTATGCGCTTCAGCATTTGGGTAAACTGGGAAAAAATCAGCATTCGCTTGCCTGAACGTTTTGCATCCTTCACGATTTTCATTAAGCGCTGAAGCTTGGCAGATTCTCCATCATAATCACGTATAAATAATGACGGATCACAGCAAATTTGCCTTAGACGTGTGAGCCCTGCCAAAATCTTAATACGATTTTTACGAACCGTATCACGATCCAAATGTTTAAATTTTGGATGTCTTAATTTCGATAAATACGAAATGTAGATTTGCTTCTGTGCTTCTGTCAATGGAACACGTTCGATATATTCCGTCTTTATCGGCATATCCTTCAGAACATCCTTTTTTTCTCTTCGCAGCATAAATGGATGAACTCTTCTCAGAACCTGATCATTGGTAAGCCAGGCAAAGTCTTTCAAACCGCCAAGCAATTCGGGAAATATAATATGAAAAATCGACCATAAGTCCTCCATTTTATTTTCTAAAGGAGTTCCCGTTAAAGCAAATTGATAATCTGCTTTTAATTTTTTTACCGTCCGGAAAACCTGTGTTGCCGGATTCTTAAAAGTCTGCGCTTCATCAAAAATAATTGTCTGGAACGTAATGTTTTTCTTCAGCCAATCAATTTCATTTTTTAAAACACCATAAGAAACAATCCATACATCCTTCTCGAGCAATGTTTTCTTTTTCCGCTTTCTTTCCTGGATGGCGCCGTCCAGTATCTCTGCTGAAAATCCTGGTGCGAATAATTCCCATTCCTGCTTCCACTGATAGCATAAAGATGTTGGGCAGACAATGAGTACAGGTGCTTTTTTCTCCTTTTGCTGCTGGTATTTCGTCATACAAAATGCAATAGCCTGCACCGTCTTTCCTAATCCCATTTCATCTGCTAAAACACCGCCAAGTCCAGCTTCAGCCACTGCCAGCATCCAACGGACACCATCCTTCTGATAAGGCTTTAAAATAGGTTCAATTTCTGACGCTATCGGATATTTTTCATTTGCTGGAGCCTGGATATCATAAATCATTTCCTTCACAGCTTCTCCTTCAGCCAGATAGCCATTATCCTCCATTCGATGGGCAAACGATAACCCATCCTTTAGCGACAGCTCAATTTCCTCCAAAATTTCAGAAGGCGTCATTGAAACAGAGAGAAGATATTTTTCCAATTCTTTTATTTCTTCTGTTTCCAATGTGAGAAAGGAGCCATCCTTTAACCGATAATATGGCCGCTTTTCTTCTATCGCTTCAAGAATCTGACGAACCTCCTGTTCCCAGAAGCCTTTCACCTGGAAGGAAAAGGCGAGCCAATTTGTTCTATCGCGTTTATGCTTCACACGGACAATCGGCTGGAACCGCTTCTTGCTGATTTGATTACGGACAGCATTTGTAACAAAAACATCTGCTATCTTATACAGTTCAGGCAAGTAATGGTATAAAAAATCATATTCTAGCTGTTCATTTTGCAGAATAAAACTGCCTTCCGTATGTGCAAAGCCGCTTCTTTCCAGAAAAGCAATAATTTCTGCTTCTTTTTCCTTATCACGGCGAACCATTGCTGTTTTCTCAAAAGGCGTTATCTTTTTATCTCCATATTGAAATTCCAAGCCTGCCAGTAAACGATTATGAATCCGATCAATATAGATACTTGCTTTAAGCGGTGTATAGAGACTCTTCAACGTTCCAGTTGTATCCTGTACTTCACCGATCCGTTCTAAAAGTACAGAAATAGATACAATTTGTTCCTTGCTGACAACGATTGTTCCCGACTGTTGTTTCCACAGCTGCTCACATAAATGAATCAGCTGCTTTTCTTCCTCTGTCAATAAATATAAAGAACCGTTCTGATAAATAAGCTGATAAGCCAGCAAAAATATTGTATGGCTTCTTTCCAAAAATGAAATCGAATAATTTATTCCTGTTTGACGGATACGAAAAGAAAATGAGGGCAGCGCGTCGTAAAAGCTTAATAACTGCTTGTGATATGCATCAGCTTCCAAATACAAAGAAACAAGTGGACTAGAATGAAGTAATCTTTCCATCCGCTCCCAGACTGTTGCCGGAATAGAGATCCAGCTTGTTTTATCAGCAAAAGCTGTTCCAATCATTTGCTGATCCTCATAAGCCTGAATAAGCTGTTCTAAAATCTGATTGCTGTCATCTTCAAAATAAAATTTAGCTGCATCATATAAGAGATTTTCAGCAACAGAAAATCGCGTTCCATTTTTTAATGCTTTCAAAAAGGCGATAATATTATTAACAAGTTTACCATCAATTTGCACAGCCATTTGCAACGCTTTCCGCTCTGATTTTTCGGGTATACGCAAGTAAAAATGCACCGGAATAGCTTGTCTTGTTTCAAAATAACCACGATGCCGAAATTCCTTTTCTGATTTTCCTGTAAGTGAAGTGCTGTCTGTTTTCGGCTCACCAGTTTCATGTATACCAATTAAAACTGCAGCAATATGCTGGCAATCCAATGTATAAGAACCAAGCTTCGGGCAGCTGCACCCGGTGCTTTCTATTTTATTATTTCGATACGTCAGCGTTATATGGAAATCATCTGTGGTTCTAACTGTTCCAATAATCTGCTGATCAAGAAAGGTCAGCTGGACATTTCCTTTTTTCCAGAGACGTTCTCCATATTTATAAGACAGCTCTCCACATCGTTCTTTGATTTCCTGCTTGGATATCCATACCATTTTACTGCACGACCTTTTCATTCATTTCTCATACTCCCATATTTACAGCCAAGCTTATATTCATAAAATAAACTTTTGACCAGATTTTTTTATTTTATCCCTTCGATTATTTCACGAATGGGGTTAAATTGTAGTATGATATATCTATTGTTTATTATAAAGCAAGAATGCTTTAACATCTAATAAAGAAATGATGATTTTAAACGTAGCTCCTGATCAACCTATCAGCAGTAAATACAGCTCTTAATAATTGATCGGTCTATTATAGAAAGGATTTCACTATGACAATTCAAGAAGAAGTAAAAAAAAGAAAAACATTTGCGATTATCTCGCATCCCGATGCCGGGAAAACAACGATGACAGAAAAACTATTACTATATGGTAATCTGATTCGTTCAGCCGGAACAGTTAAAGGAAAAAAATCCGGCAAATTCGCTACATCTGACTGGATGGAAATTGAGAAACAGCGTGGTATCTCCGTTACATCCAGTGTCATGAACTTTCAATATGAAGGTTTTCATATCAATATTTTAGATACCCCTGGACATGAAGATTTCAGTGAGGATACCTACCGGACATTAACCGCTGTGGACAGCGTTGTTATGATTATTGATTCCACTAAAGGGATTGAAGCACAGACGATTAAGCTGTTTAAGGTTTGCCGTATGCGCGGTATTCCCATCTTTACCTTTATGAATAAATTAGACAGGGAAGGAAAAGAACCTCTTGCTTTATTGGAGGAGCTGGAAGCAGTATTAGAAATTGATACTTTTCCTATGAATTGGCCTGCAGGCATGGGGAAAGGTTTCTTAGGTATCTTTGACCGGGACAATAAGCAATTTGTACAGCATCATCCTGGTGCAGAAGAAACCTATATTCCTTATCAAGAATTAGAAAACCATCCAGAGTTGACAGAAAATGCAACTTACCAAGATGCATTAAATGAATTAGAGCTTGTTGAAGAAGCTGGAAATACGTATTCTGAGGAAGCTATTTTAAATGGCGAATTAACTCCTGTTTTCTTCGGCAGTGCGCTGTCTCCATTTGGCGTTCAAACATTTTTTAATTCCTTCATCCGCTTAGCACCAAGTCCGACACCGCGAAAGTCAACCAAAGGAGCAGTTGACCCACAGGAAGAAGACTTTTCTGGATTTATTTTTAAGATCCAGGCAAATATGAATCCAGCACACCGTGATCGTATTGCCTTTTTACGTGTATGCTCCGGAAAATTTACCCGCGGTATGAGTGTTCAGCTGGCCCGGACTGGAAAGGAATTAAAATTGGCCCAATCTCAGCAAATGGTTGCCTCATCCAGAGAAACCATTGAAGAGGCATATGCAGGGGATATTATTGGAATTTATGATCCAAATGCCTATCAAATTGGCGATACTCTGCTTACCGGGAAAGAAAAATATGAATTTGATGAACTGCCGCAGTTCCCGCCGGAAATCTTTAAAAAGGTAATGGCGAAAAACGCATTAAAGTCGAAGCAATTTCGTAAAGGGATTGAACAGCTTGTTCAAGAAGGTGCCATACAGCTGTTCCGGGATAAATTAACGGATTCCTTTATTCTGGGCGCGGTCGGAGAATTACAATACCAGGTCTTCACTTATCGCATGGAAAATGAATATAATGCTGAAGTAATCATGGAGCCCATTGGCGAGCGTATTCCCAGATGGTTAAAGCCTGAACAGGCTGATGCTTCATTGTTTGACTCAGGAAATCTGCTGGTTCGTGACCGTCATGATCAGCCGCTTGTACTCTTCCGCAATGAGTTTGCGTTAAACTGGTTTAAAGACAAGAACCCAGATGTTGAGCTGATTGATCTTTTTGAAACAAATAATTATCAATAAAAAAGGATTTCTGTCCCCAATCTGACCAGGGACAGAAATCCTTTTCTCATCTCTCAACAATTGTCGAATATCTATATTTCTCGTTAGGGATTTTGCTTAAGAATGGAGACATTTCATTGGAAAATAAAATCGTTAAATCATGCATAGCCCGGGTACACGCAGTATAAAGCAGATATCTATCTGCAGCATACGAATACACCTCATCAGAAGCATCTGCAAGAATCACTGCATCAAACTCAATCCCCTTCGCCAAATAAACAGGAACAACAACAATACCTTTTTGATAGGTTTTTGAATCCTCATTAATCTGTTTTATATCTACCTCTTTATGCAGCTTCCGGTATATATCATCACAACCAGCAGCTGTCTTCGCTATAATTGCAATTGTTTCATATCCTTCTTGCTGCTTTTCCTCTATTTTATAAAGCAGCGCATCCTTTTCAGAAATCGACTTTGTCAAACGAATAACTTCTGGAAGTACACCACTGCGGTTAAAAGGTTCAACCGGTTCATCGCTTGGAGAAAAATAAGATGTAAAATCCGAAATCTGCTTCGTTGATCGATAACTTTTTGTTAATACAATCCGTTCTGTACTATCCTCATGTGAGATTTTTTCTTGAATCGGATTCTCCTTTGATGCATAGGAATAGATTGCCTGGTTAACATCACCAAGCAATGTAAAGCTGGCATACGGATAAAGGTGTTTTAGATACGCAAATTGAAACGGCGTATAATCCTGTGCTTCATCAATAACAATTAAATGCACTGGACGGGTAACTTCATGACCAATTATTTCCCCTTTAAAAAAGTTATACGCTGTTGCCAGTTCCCATGGAATCTGTTTTTTTCGGAGCAGCCTTATTGCTTCTACTTTATATCGCTGGATAGCATCATTTCCATTCAACTCTGCTATGAGGTCCATATACATTTTAAATGTATTGACAAAGCGATTTTGACGAATCATTTTTTGTAAAGGAGCAAAGGTTTTACGAATAATTTTCTCTCTTAAAACCTTTTCTTCATCCTGAATACTGCTTTCCTCCTGCTCACTTTCAGCTTCATGATAAGCCTTCATATAATCATCCTTGGATAACAGCTGAATCTGATCCAGAACCCAATCTTTCTTGATTTCCTCTTTTTGGATTTCACGAATACGCTGCAGTAACCAATTCCTTAGCTGTTCCATTTTATTTGGAAGACGCATATCTTTCTCCAGCGATGCAAAATAATTTTCTATCTCTTTTTTATCAATCAGTAATTCATTCCGAAAACGTATCGATCTGAAAGTAAGATTCGTCCGGTTTAATTTCTCTAAGTGCTGATTAATATCCTCCATAAAAGCCGTACTGGAAAAGTGCTGGATAGCTTCTAATTGTGTCTGCTGCTCTTTTTCCTCTAAACGCATCAGTTTTTCAATTTGAGTGAATGGTGAATCTACATGCAGCGCCTTATCCGTTCCATTTGAAACAAATTGATGGAAGGTTTGCTGGTTAACTGGTTCTTCACCCAACTCAGGCAGAACATTTGCTACATAGCTTGTAAATAAGTCATTTGGAGATAATAACAATACCTGATTCGCTGTTAAATTAGTCCGGTGATGATAAAGTAAATAAGCAATACGCTGTAAAGCTGCCGATGTTTTTCCGCTTCCCGCAGCACCTTGAACAACAAGCACTTTACTGCCTCGATGACGGATAACTGCATTTTGTTCCTGTTGAATTGTAGAGACGATGGATTTCATTTGCGTATCTGCCGCCTGACTCAAGCTCTCCTGAAGCATCTCATCAATGATAGTTACCGACGTATCAAAAATTCCTTTCATTTTTCCATTACGAATCATAAATTGCCGCTTCAAGCTCATTTCACCATGAACCGTTTCTTCCTGACTCCTGTATTCTACCGGTCCTGGAGCATAATCATAATAAATCCCGGAAATAGGTGCACGCCAGTCATAGATAAGAAAATCCTTCTCTTCTTCATCCATTAAAGAAGAAGTACCAATATAAATTTGCTCTATATCTTCACTGCCTTCTTCCTGAAAATCAATTCTTCCAAAATAAGGCTGATTTTTCAGGCGCTCTAATTGATTCATCCGTTGATAATTTTTCCCATAATGCCGTTCTTTTTGGGCAAGGATATTCGATTGCTGTTTAATGCTTTCCTGTGTTTCAATGATATCATCCATCTCATCCATGTTGACTGTAATATCATCCCAAAAAGTTTTACGCAGCTCTACGACATCCTCTTTGACCTTGGAGGACTGTTCCTTCAAAGCATTTTGTTTCTTTTCAATAATATCTAATACCTTCTCCAGACGCTGATATTCAAATTCATGGTTATTATTTTGCTTATCCATCAACTTCCTCCTTTAAAACCGAAACAAATAGTTGACATATATATTCTTATACTGTATAATGATAGTATATACGTGTATATTATAAAGTATATCTTTAACTTTTATATTTTATCATTGTTGAATAAATTAATCAATACATAGATATAAAGCCTGCTATTTTTTGGTCGGCTTTTTTGCTGTTTATTTTTCATCACTTTTATTATTCAAAATGCATCAATGTAATTAATTAATACATTGCCAGTGATATTTTATGTTGTATCAATCTTTTACTAACAATATATCATATTGAAGAATGAAATTTTTTTCTATTTCCAATTTAGCCATGTTAAATCCTAATTTTATTCCATATTTCAAGATTTTTCGATACTCCGAAATTGAATCCTCCAACGCCTCTTCCTTCACAGAATTATTTTTATCCATATATGATAATAAGTCCTGTACATTTTCCCCCGTTAATTTATCAGTAGTACTAAGGATACTCGAAATATAGTTTGCTACCTGTTCATTAGCGAAGCTCATACCTTCCAGTACTCCTTTTGGAAAATCAGGAGCCAGTTTTTTCAGACCTTTCTTAGCAGCCTCTTCAGAAATATCGTCTCTATAATAAACTCCCAACATATCGTGAAAACTTTTTTGACTCTGTACCTGCTGCTCTTCTGCTAATGTTCGAAAGTTCTTCTCTAATTCTTTCAGTTGGGTTCTCAAGCTAAAATCCATCCTTCGTATTATTTTATTTAAATATATCATTCTTTTATAAATACCTGCCAGAACCAGACTTTTATTTATACGAAAAGCTATCGACAACAAAAAAACCCAGTGCCTAAGCACTAGGATTTTTTTGTTAATTTTAATGCAGTTTCATACAATACTTCCACACCAGCAGCAAGCTCATGTGTTGCCGTCCACTCCTCCGGACAATGACTGAGCCCGTCTTTGCTGGGAACAAAAATCAATCCGACCTCCGTTATATCAGAAAGAACCATCGCATCATGTCCTGCTCCACTGTGCATGGTGATATAGGAGATATCCAGCTGTTCACAGGATGCTTGCAGCAGAGAACAGATTTCTTGATTTAATTCCTTTGGCTGCATGTACAGCGATTGCTCCACTTCAGCCTGGATATTATCCTTTTCATAAGACGCAATGAAGTCTTTTACTTTTTGTACTACATTTTTAATATGCTCTTCTTTGCTTGAACGAATATCGACAGAGAACGTTACTTTATCCGGGATAACATTAGCTCCATTAGGAAATACCTCATGTCTTCCTACTGTTGTAACTGTCCCTTCTCCTTCTTCTATTGCAATCTGCGGGAGCTTAGCAATAATATTCGCCGCTGCTACCAACGCATCTGAGCGACGATCCATCGGTGTTGTACCAGCATGTCCGGCTTTTCCGGAAATAGTTACTTCAAGCTGTGTTAACCCGACAATAGATTCCACTACACCAACCGAAATTTGCTCTTCTTCTAAAAGAGGCCCTTGTTCAATATGCATTTCTAAAAATGCTTTTATTGTTTTTGGGTCACGTTTTACCTCTAAGGAAGGATCTAAACCAATCTCTTCCATAGCTTCCGGCACAGAGATGCCATTTTTATCTTTAAGCTGTTTTATATCATCCTTTTGAAGATATCCTGCAATTCCTCTTGACCCCATTAAACCGCCGCCGAATCTAGATCCTTCTTCTTCAATCATCGCAATAATTTCCAGTGGATGTGCCGGCTTGATATGATTTTCCTGAAATAGTGCTGCTATCTCTAATCCAGCAACAACACCGGCAGGGCCATCATAATCTCCTCCATTCGGAACACTGTCAAAGTGAGAGCCTACGATAACACTTGGCGCATCCTTCTTTTCACCCTCGAGCTTGCCAAAAATATTACCGAGACCATCTTCTCTTACTTTCAGTCCGTATGTTTTCATCTGCTCTTTTATATAGGTGCGGGCCTGTAAATCCTCTTCACTATACGTTAAACGCGTCGTTCCCTGATTTGGTGTGGCTGTATATTTACTTAAACTATTAATATGCTTTTCAATCCGTTCCTGACTAGCTATCATGTGAAGATACCTCCATTAAATACATACTTATAAGAAATTAACAAATACACCTGCTAGTATAACAGATACAATCGTCACCGTCACAAATCCTCCAACTAACATCGGGGAAAGCATATGACTCGTTAAAATTTCTCTTTCCTTTGGATCCTTTGTTAAAGAATTAATAACCTCATTTGTAATAACGTAATCTGCCGGGAAACCATAGAAGGCAGTTAACGAGATTGCATATGCCATTGCCTTGCTGACTTTTAATAGCTTTCCAACAATAAAGGAGAAAATGTACATCCCAATAACTGCTAAAAGAATACTTCCAACTAATAAGTAAATGATGTCAAGCATCATTCCAGGAGTAGCATTTCTTAATCCATCAAGAACATATAGCATTAATCCTAACATAGCAAAGCCAAAACCATTTGCTTTTTGCAATGCCTGCTTTTCTAAGAAGCCGATACTTCTTCCGATTACCCCAAACAACAGACAAAGTACCATTGGACTGACAGTTACCAGCGGTTCCAGCAAAGTAGAAACGAAATAAGCTAGAAAACCAGTGAATGCTAATCTAAAAAATATGAAATAACTTGTATGATATTGTTCAGGCAGCTTTTTAAATAATTTCGCACCCTCGTATTCTTTCACTGTTCCTTTACCTTCATCATCAACTGATTTTAATTCACCACTGCGAATTTGTCCCAATAAATGTTTTCCTTCTTTTTTCAGCATAACTGATGTTAATGGGTAACCGGCAAACCCTTGCATGACATAGATAACAATTGCAAATACGGATAAGCTGACAAGCCCAGCATCTGCTGCTCCTTCTGACATAATCAGTGAAGATACCAGTCCACCTACTAATGGCGGTACAGCAACAACCATAGCCTGAAACCCAAAGAGCATGGTACCAAAGCTAAGTAAAAAGGCAACAACACCTAAAATACCGCCAAGTGCAATTAAAATCGTTTTCCATTGTGCTTTCAGCTCCTGTAAAGATAAGAGTGTACCCATATTTACAATCAATAGGTACATAAGTGCGGTAGCAACCACAGGAGGTATTCCAGCTACGGCAACAATATCTTCCGGGAAGAAGGTCCAATATCCTGCTAAAAACAATACTGCACAGACAAAAATCGACGGCACCCAGGCTTTTGTTCTCGCAGCAACTACATCTCCTATATATAAAATCAAAACAATAAGTACTAACGCAAACATCTGTGACATGCTCATTCATCCTCCAAAAATTTAATTGTTTTTTCTTGTTGTCTGTCTTCAAAAAGGTTATGAACATTTTTACGACTAAAGACAATCAATATCTAGTTTAACAATTCGATTGAAAAATTTTGTAAATTAAATATATTGAGATTAATATTTCATTCACATATTTTTCTGACTATTTACTGCGTAATAAAAGATTTCCATTTCTGGAGAAATTACTTATCCGCATTACATAAAAGATTTTAATATCATAAAATACATCTCTGAAAAAAATTCATATTCTAAGAGTAAAAAATACAGCCCATGAAAGTATGGCACTGCTTCGTTTTCAAAGTATTCAATGAATAATTTGTTTCCAGGTAATACTCTCTGCTTCAAATCAATTGTCAATAATCAAATCATTTTGTCGATAATCGACATATTATCACCAATGGGACCACTCGTCAATAAGAATTTAACAGGCTTTACAGCTTGATATAACTGAGTTCTATTATAGAACAGCTAATAAAATGTTATAACGCTTGATTTGGTATCGCTTTCTATATTTCATTACAATTTTATTAATATGGAAAAATTTATAATAGAAAAAAAGAACTTTAAAGCAGCATATAATTTCTCTAGTTAGAATTTAAATACTGCTAAAGTTCTCTTTTTCGTAAATTATTTATTTTGTACTTCCCTACTTATCTTCATTTGATAAGTTTAATATATCTAACAGCTTAAAGAATAGACTGATTAAAATAGCTACAATTGTTGCCAGTCCCATCCCTTTCAGCTCTACTGTTCCCAGTTGAATGGTTGCTCCGCTTACTCCAATTGCTAATACGACACAGGTCAGTATCAGATTTTGTGATTTATTATAATCAATCTGCTGCTCTACAAGCATGCGCAAGCCGCTTACTGCGATAATACCAAATAATAATAAAGAAATCCCACCCATAACAGGTGTTGGAATAGACGAAATCAAGGCAGCCAGTTTTCCACAGAACGAAAGAAGAATTGCAAGTACTGCTGCTCCGCCAATAATCCATGTAGAATATACTCTTGTAATCGCGAGAACACCTATATTCTCGCCATATGTTGTATTTGGTGTCGATCCGAAAAAGCTGGAAATCATTGTGGAAATACCGTTACCAAATAATGACCGGTCCAAGCCGGGATCCTTTACCATATCTTTCTTTACAATATTCCCAGTAACCACTAAATGTCCAATATGCTCCGGCACCAGAACAAGTGCGGCCGGTAAGATAATAAGAATATCAGACCAGTTAAATTCAATTTGATAATATGTCGGCATTTGAATCCAGGCAGCCTCACGTACTGCTGAATAATCGACAATCCCGAACATTGTTGCAATAACGTACCCAGTTACTATCCCGAGTAAAATTGGAATAATTTTCAGGAATCCTCTTAAGGTTACCCAGTAAATAATGGTTGCTCCTAAAGTCAATAAAGATATTGTAATAGCTGTCATATCTCTGGAAGCCTCTTCCCCAGGCAACAGGCCAGCCATATCTGCAGCATTAGGTACAAGTTCAAGCCCGATAACCGCAACAATTGCTCCCATGGCAGCAGGCGGGAAAATCACATCGATCCAGCTCGTGCCTGCGTATTTTACAATAACCCCAATTAAGGTTAAGACAAGGCCTACCACAAAGAATCCACCGAGCGCTGCACCATATCCTCCGCCATTCGTCAGAACCATTGTAACTGGCGAGATAAAGGCAAAGCTCGATCCTAAGTATGCAGGAATTTTTCCTTTTGTAATAAGAATATATAGTAGTGTTCCAAAGCCATTCATCATTAAAATGGTAGCTGGATCTACATTAAATAAAATCGGAACTAAAACGGTTGAACCAAACATAGCAAATAAATGCTGCAGGCTTAAAGGCAAGCTCTGTAATAGCGGCGGCCGTTCATGTACTTGTATTTCCCTTGATTTCATAGCTATCTGTCCCTTCTATGTAAATTCCATATTTATTTTGTCTAATCTAAAGACACCTTACCCATGCGGAAGGTAAGGTGTCAGAATTCACAAAGGAACATTATCCTCTAAAGGAACATATATTTTGCTTTATCCGATTGACCTTACCAGCCTCACTGGACCAGATTAAAGGTTCATTACATACGATAATATCATATTATATTATGACAAATAAATGCAATAACTGTCAATCATGCATTTGTAAAGATTAGAATTTTGCTTTACAGCGATAGATAACATGGCCCTTCGAAGAAAACTTTTCTTCATACTCTGTTTTCACATTTTTTTCATCTTCTATTGCGTGCAGGTCCAGGTTCACTTCAACAAGCTTCATCCCATATTCTGAAAAACTGACCAGGGAATACTCAAATAATCCTCTATTGTCTGTTTTCAGAACGATTTGGCCTTCGTCAGGCAAAATATCCTGATACTGCTCTAAAAAGCTCTTATAAGTCAAGCGTCGCTTCTCATGCCGATTTTTTGGCCAGGGATCGGAAAAGTTTAAGTAAATCTGTTCAACTTCATTATCCGCAAATAAAGAACGGATATCATTCGCATCCTCATTTAAAAGGCGGATATTAGACAGGCCAGCTTCATCAACCTTTTGAACTGTTGAAACAATAATACTTTTGGCAACTTCTATACCAATAAAATTAATGTCCGGATACTGTTTTGCCATCCCTGTGATGAATTGTCCTTTACCTGAGCCTATTTCTACATGAATTGGATTTTCATTTCCAAAAACGCTGCTCCATTTCCCTTTATTCAGACTGGGATTTTCTAATGCAATATGATTTTTTTCTTTTAAATAATCGTCAGCCCAAGGCTTATATCTTTGTCTCATATAAACTATCCTCACTTTATTACTTTTACTTATGATATAACGTCAGAAAACCAAACTCCCAGGACATAAAAAACATAGCTTATGTTTCCTGCTGTTTAAAAGGAGATCAGTTAAGTTAATCAGCCGTGAATAATAAATGACCATTCGTTTAAACTATTCTCAGGAATGAGGTGAATTAAAATGCAATTATCTTTAGAAAACAAACTGCAGCTACTATGTGATATTCTGGATGAACATCAATCTAATTCTTCCGGATCTCCTAATGAATATGCTCAACTGGAACGGCTTACTGCTTCCATATTAGCCAAAAAGGATCTGTCTGACCAGGATATTCAGGATGTCCTGACAAGCATTCATCAATACGGAAAAACGGGAACTGGCGTATCCGATTGCGCCAGACATATTGAAAATCATCAGGATCAGATCAGCCACTGGATTAATACAGTCCAGCAAAACCTATAAAAACTGGTTCATACAATTTATGATACGATAAAATCCTTAATCGACCAATTGATTTCCAGTAATTCCTTTAATCTCTGCTGAACCTTTCCGTTCTCATGCCGCGCAAAGTGCCAGCATAAGAATTGCAGATTGTCCTGAAGCAGATACCAGTACATGCGAATAAACCATTGTCTATCTGGCTCTATTCCGTAATTGATAAGCCACTTTTCCCATTTTTCCCGGGGTATATACCATTTTAAGAGCATACCAATATCCGTCGCAGGGTCAGCAATGGTTGCATTATCCCAATCAATTAAATAAATCATATTATCTTTTGTTAAAATTAAATTATTATGATTCATATCACAATGGCAAACTGCCAATTTTTGGTTTCTAGTGTAAGGAAGCATTATTTCTAATAAACCAATTGCTTCCTTTACTTCTTTTTGTTCATATAGTAAACCATTCTCTTCTAACTGCAGACATAGTTTCGAAAAACTTTCGTCTGAAGTTGTCGGTTTTTTCCCCATTTTCAATAGCATATGCATTAATTCAGAGGAATGATGTATTTTATACAATAAATCAGCCACAGCTTGCTGCTTCATTTCTTCTTCATTCAAAGAACGCCCTTCCAGCCATTCTTGAGCGGTAATAACATCACCATTTTCTATTCTCTTTGTCCAAATAAGCTTTGGTACAATTCCTTCCGCAGAGAGTACCGCTAAGAAGGGCGATGTGTTTCTTTTCAAAAACAATCGCTTCCCGTTTTTTTCAGCTATAAATGCCTCACCGGTTAAACCACCAGCCGGTCTGACAAGCCATCCTGTACCTAAAGCATGTTCGAGCCAGTTAATCATAATGTCTTCCCATCTTTCAAAATTAGCATTCAAGGATCGTCCGAAAAATCTTTATTTATCACAGTATAACTGACTGGGACTGCGATTACTCGCCCCATCGAAGGGAGTTTGCAGGGCTCTCACTTCGAGAAATAAGAAAATAATTTATTTCTAAGCAGGAGTCGGCCAGCCAGGTTACAAAGGCGTTGTGATTACCCGCCATCAAAAAAACTCACGCAATGAAGTTTCACTTTATGTAAAAGACTATTCTTGCTTTTTATCTGTTTACGAATACAGATAGATAAGCAACCCTTCTCTATTTCCGATAAATAATATGATTCTTTTTAACGTGTTAAGTCTTTATTGTATCTATAAATGATCAAAATTACAATATCTATATAATTTATCAATTATATTAAAATAGAATGAAACTTCAATCAATCTGTTTTTCTTACTATTTCTTTATATATACCGCCTGTTTTTTCCTTTTTATATAACAAGTCTGTAATCTGCCGGTTTCTCCATCTGCCTGATAGCTGACAGGAGATTCAACCTCAATTGTCATTTCTTTTACCTGAAATAATTCAACTTCCTTTAAATATTGATGCAGCCCAAAAATAACCAGCAGGAATAACAACAGGATTTTCTTTTTGGAAATCTGATGGATAACCAATATGGAAAGATTGTGTGGATTAACGGTTGCATGAGGAACTACTTTTAGTCCTCCTCCACAGTAGGGATGATTTGCTGCCGAAACTATCCAGGTATTTTCTATATGTCTTATCCTTCCATCATACGTCAAACGGATATTCATTGGTTGAAATCTCAAGATAGCTTGAATTAATGCAATTAGATAAATCAGCTTTCCTAATTTGAGCTGATTAAGCCAAATTTTTAAATGGGATTGATTCGCTATTTCTGTTGTAGCTGCATCAATTCCAATACCTATACTGTTTATAAACTTTTTTTCTCGACCATTTTCCAGTTGAAATGAACCGTTCCAAAAATTAGGCTTAGCCGGGTTTGAAATGATATTCTGCCATTGTTTTTCAGCAGTATCCCTTTGTCCTATTCCTTTGGCAAAATCGTTTCCAGAGCCGCCCGGGATAAATGAAATAGATACCGATTGATTTGACCAGCCATTCATTACTTCATGCATTGTACCATCTCCACCGATAACAATAACATGTTTTATATATTCTTTTTTTGAGTAAGTTTCGGCAATTATCTGGCCATCCCCCGGCTGGTTTGTAAATAACGTCTTCCGCTCTATATTTCGATAGCTGGTCATTTTTTGAATTCGTTCAAAAATCTTTTTTGCATGACCATTACCGGCATTCGGATTCACAATTAATAAATACATACTTCGGTATCCTCTTCTTACAGTAATCCGGCGGCTTATTCTTCTTCCCATTCCGGTCTTGGTATTGACTGCGATAAGCTGTTTCGTAATAATGTTTCAGCTACATTCAGCTGTCTCTTCTTAAGTGGTAAATGAACAGACCTTTTATTCTGAAACCATTCTGGGAAAGCAAGCTTATCAATAATCTCACTTTGATAAGGTGATGTTGCATATAAAATACGATTGGTTCTGGATATAACAATTTTTTTAATTGGTATATCAATATTCTCTGCTTGAAGAAAACGCTCAATCCATTTTTCAGATCGTTTTAATGAAATTAATGGATTAACAATACGTATTGGCTCTTCATTATTTTTAGCCGTAATGGTCCAGGTCCGTTCATCTCCGGCCATAATTACTTCATCTGTATCCAATTCTACAAAAGAAAGTATTTCTATCCCAATTGGAGTAATGAGAATAATATCTGTTTCAACTGCTGCTTGCTTCACTTCAAATATCGGTCTGTACATAACAAGATATGTATCTGGAAAACGCTGTAATAAGAATCTTAATAAGGAGTCATTATAATAACCAGAGTCAACAATGGATACCTGTGAAACAGTTGATGACGCCCATTTTATTTGAATTTCCATTAACCGGTCCAAAAAAACCTGCTTTAATTCTTCTTCTGTATCAGGTATTTGGGTTATGTCTTTTTTTCGTTTTACTATCTTCTCATCAGGTGTTAAATCCTCTACAACAACCGGCTTTTTCATGAAACGTTCTTTCCATTTTTGCAAAAGAGAAATTTTTTCCTCGGTACTTCCTGCTTCTGCTTGCTCTTCTTCCTCCAGAGCAGGATCCAGCCATTCCGAATAGAAGCGCTGCCATTGCTCTTTCTTTTGTCTGATATATTGCGTAGGATAGCGATATGTATCCCATTCATACCTTGAAATATAATCCTGTAGCTTAATTAACTGTGCCATCTATTCTCCTCTTTCTCATTAGAAAACCCGGCATTCGCTAAGTCTTTAGGTGAATGCTTTAATTGCGCTTATGCAAATAGAAAATATTTATCCTGTGCTGTGCGCTATAAAAAATGGGCTGCAAAGGTTCGTTTTATCATCGATTTACAAACTCATTTATCTATATACACTCACAGTTACTTATTCATTGCTTTCAGCTCAATGGAAAACTCTGAACAATCTCATATTTTGGATTTGACGCAGGGTGTACTTTATATAAATGAATAGCATCTACCTTAAATATATCGTCTAAGTCAGGGGTATTATCCAGTATGTCGTTCCAAATCTTTTCTGTTAAGAAATTATCATGATTTGCCCACTTCTTAGCTATTGTAATGTGCGAAGTATATGCTCTTTTCTCTCTATTATATCCAATTGATTCACATATTTGAACAACTTGTTTCTGAAGCTGGTTTAATATTGGATTATTCTCAATCCCCATCCAGAGTACTCGTGGCTGCTGCTGGTTTCCGAAAGTCCCCAGTGCAGTTCTTTTTATATCAAATACGGAATAGGCTGCTGTTGCAGATGAAAGTTTGCTTTGGAGAGCGTGTAATAATTTTTCGTCCACATCTCCTAAAAAAACAAGCGTGATATGAAAATCCGGCCTGCTTGCCCATTGTTTATATGGAAGCTGATTTTTTAGATTAATCTGCCACTCTGATAATTGCTTTGCAAGCTCCGGCTTCACCTGGATACCTATAAAATAATGAGACATGGTTAAAACTCCTTGTTTTTTAAACTGAAGCAATACGCCATTTCTTCCTCTGTCAGCGGACGATAAGCCCCTAATGGCAATTGGCTGTCCAAGCTCAACTCGCCCATCCGATACCGTTTTAAATAAATAACCTTACAATTTACTGCTTCAAACATACGTTTAATTTGATGAAATTTTCCTTCTGTAATCTCTATTTCAACCTCAGAAAACCCTGGTTCTTCAGTTGCAGCTAATATTTTGAGATTAGCTGGTTTTGTCTGGTATCCGTCATCCAGGATAATACCCGCAGTAAATTGTTGAACAACGTCCTGCGGGAGCTCTCCTTTAACCTTTGCACGGTATATTTTTGAAACATTTTTATTAGGTGAGATCAGCTGATGTGCCAGATCCCCATCATTTGTTATCAATAATAACCCTTCTGTATCTTTATCCAGCCTTCCTACAGGAAAAGGCTGAAAATGCTTATCCTGCTCTGATAACAGGTCAATGACTGTTTTATCTTTAACATCAGCCGTTGCCGAAACAACACCAGGAAGCTTATGAAGCATTAAATAAATAAATTCCTGATAGATAATTGGCTCGTCTTCTACACGTACACTGTCCTCATCTGGATTTACTTTAATAGAGCCATCTTTGATTACTTTATTATTTAAGGTGACTTTTTTTGATTTCAGCAGTTTTTTTACTTCTTTTCTGCTCCCGACGCCCATATTTGCTAATAATTTATCTAATCGCATATGAATCTCCCTACTTCTATCTTTTCATGCGTTTTAATCGGTTTAAGCCTGGTACACTTCCATTAAATATATGATCCAGCAAAGTTGATTTATACGCTAAATAGAGATAAAACAATCCTCCAGCGGATACACCGATCAGAAGCATAATAACCGTTGCCCAGCGTACTTCCTGATATGGCAGGAAGAAACCAAAAGCAAATTTTAATACAGCAATTACGAAGCACATCATTCCGGTAAAAATTAATATTAAAATCGTTCGTTTAATTGTTTGTTTAAACGAAAAATTCACGGTTCTCTTTAATCGCGCTAAATTGAGGCCAACAGCAATTCCTGCTGCAATCGCCGTACCTAAAATTGCACCCTTGCCGCCAAACAGATGAATAAACTGACTGTTAAAGATTACTTTTACTAACAAGCCGCCCAATAAGCTAACAACTGCATAATTCTGCTGGTTAACCCCCTGCAGCATTCCAGCTGTAACGGTAATCAAGCCAAACAGTAATGCTACCGGAGCGTACCATGCCATTAATGATCCGGTAATCTCAATATCTTCCAAGGTAAATAAAGCACCAAAAATTTCATCAGAAAGAATTGCAATCCCGGCAGTTGCAGGAATAACAAAAACCATGATAACCTGTAAAGCTTGATTAATAAGCTTTGTATAAGTAGTTTGATCTTTTTGTGTAAAAGCATTCGTTAATGACGGGAGCATTGCCATAGACAACCCTGTTGCAATTGTCATTGGAATAATGATTATTTTATGTCCCAAGTTGTTAATAACAGCTATCTCCGTTTCCCATAAAGCAGCCCGGCCACTGGCGACCATTGCAGGCTGAAATGTAAACTGGTCAACGAACTGGTATAAAGGAATAGCTAATCCGACTATGACAAATGGGCCTGCATAACGGAATAACTCCTTAAATAAATCTACTGTACGAAAATCATGTGTTATTTCCTGTTTGGCAATTTGTTTATCGATAAACGGCTTTCTCTTTTTCCAATACCAAAATAGAACTAAACATGATGCAAGTGCACCAATCAATGCAGCGAATGCAGCAAAGCCGACTGCTAATGTAATCGACCCATTAAAATAATTTACAATAATATAGGAGCCTGCCAAAATAGCTATGATTCGCACAATTTGTTCTATCGTCTGCGAGATAGCAGTCGGTCCCATCGATTGATTCCCTTGAAAAAAACCTCGGACTATACTCATTGCTGGAATTACAATTAATGCAAAACTGACCATCCGAATAACAAAAGCAACATCATCTGAGGTAATTGATCCATTTTCTCCTTTAATCTGGTGTGCCCCTATCCAATCTGCTGATAAAAACAAAATAAGGAATGCAATAACACCAGTAACAAGCATTAGTGCGCTGCCGGCCCGAAACATTCGCATTCCAATTTGATAATCGCCTAAAGCATTATATTTAGACACAAATTTCGATACAGCTGCAGGGATTCCAACAGTGGATAAACTGATAAAAATACTGTAAGGTGTATACGCATATCCAAATAGCGCATTACCTGTAGTACCCACAATCGCAAAAAACGGTATAACAAAAATCATTCCTAAAAACCTGGACAGGAACGATGCACCTGATAACAGCATTGTTCCTCGTAGCATATTTGACATTGTAACTTTTTCACCTACAATTAGATTAATAAAATAGATTGCTTTATTTTAGCACTTCCTATTAATTTTAGCATACTTTTTGTCTGCTTTCTTTGATTTAAATTGCTAAAAATCGACAAATCCAATAAAAGCTCTTTATTATTACATATAAATTATATATATTGTACATTTTTTTAGAAAATGCTACGATACGCATGGAAAAGAAAGGAATGGGAAAACTTTGAATTATGATGTTGTTGTTATAGGCGGAGGGCCCTCCGGATTAATGGCTGCAATTTCAGCAGCTGAACATGGTGCAAAAACACTGCTTATTGAAAAAGGTAAAAAGCTTGGTAAGAAATTAGCCATCTCCGGAGGCGGACGTTGTAATGTAACTAACCGTTTACCACAGGAGGAAGTGATAAAACATATTCCTGGTAATGGCAAATTTTTGTACAGTGCTTTTTCCATATTTAATAATTATGATATTATTGATTACTTTGAAGGTCTCGGAATTGCTTTAAAGGAAGAAGATCATGGCAGAATGTTTCCGGAATCAAATAAAGCAATGGATGTTGTGAATGCACTTATCCATCAATTGAAAGAGCAGGGTGTTACGGTGAAAATGAATACAAAAGTAGCAGCTATAGAATACGGTGAGGATATACATACTGTACATCTTGAAGAAGAAGCCCCTGTTAAATCTGCAGCTATTGTTATTGCTGCCGGTGGAAAAGCCGTGCCTCATACTGGTTCTACAGGAGATGCCTATCCATGGGCGAAGACTGCCGGGCATACTGTAACCACACTATACCCTACAGAAGTGGCGCTCACCTCAAATGAAGCATTTATTAAGCAAAAGAAGCTCCAGGGGCTATCCTTAAGAAATATTGGTTTAAGTGTCTTAAATAAACGTGGAAAACCAATCATAACACATCAAATGGATATGATTTTCACCCACTTTGGTATTTCCGGGCCAGCCGTATTACGCTGTTCCCAATTTGTTGTCAAAGAGCTTATGCGTGGCAGAAATGCGGTAGAAATGCATCTTGATATTTTACCAGAAATAACAGAAAATGATTTATCTAAGCAAATAAAGGATATCCTATCAGAAAATCCAAAAAAAGCTTTTAAAAATGCAGTCAAAGGACTGGTTCCTGAGCGTCTTCTTGATTATTTAATGGAAAAGCATAACATTGGAGCAGAGCAAAAATGCGCCAACATTTCTAAAAACACTACGCTTGAATTTGTGAAAAATATTAAGAACTTTTCCTTCCAAGTACATGGCAGTCTTCCTTTGGAAAAGGCCTTTGTTACTGGCGGCGGTATTTCTATTAAAGAAATTGTTCCAAACACAATGAAATCAAAAATGATGGATGGACTATATTTCTGCGGAGAAATTTTAGATATACATGGCTATACTGGAGGATATAATATTACCTCTGCCCTCGTTACCGGCAGAATCGCCGGGATGAATGCAGCTCTCGACACAAAAGCAGATGTTAATTAATTACTTTCATAATTTATCTTTCTGCGGAAATAATAAGCTTGTCTGAACTGGCCTTCTGCTTATTGGCCAGCGGCTAATGACTGTCTTTTTCACACTTGTTGAAGGGAAGGATTAGTATGGAAAAAAACTCAATTTGGCTTCCATTGGTTGCCTCTGTTGGTATCGGCGCAGCTACATTTTATTCTATGACCAATCAGCAGCAAAATGTAGGTCAGGCATTGCAACAGGCAGCACCTTTTTTCAGCTCTAAACAAAAATCAGGTTCGAAGAAAGAAGATCCTGAAACGTTAGGACCATTTGGAATGAGTTAATTCTCAGACGGAGAAGTATCCTTAGTGATACTTCTTTTTTTATAGTGAGACAGGAAGAATTTATCAGGTATGTCAATTCCAAAGCTATTAGAAGCGTACAAAATTATTTTCTCTGTCAATATTATACTTATATGAATGTAATATATGCCTAGCTAACATTTTAAAATTGAGTTATACTATGGGACGTCAAATTTTATAAGCAAACCAGATTGGAGAGTTTTTATGCAACGCTTTGGTTTATTGTTACGAATTATTATTGCCATTGCTTTTGGTATTGTTATCGGATTAATTGCAAACGATTGGCTTATTCGATTATTCGCCACCTTCAATGATATATTCGGCGGATTTTTAAGCTTCATCATCCCGCTTATCATCATTGGTTTTATTGCTCCTGGCATTGGAAACATGGGAAAAGGTGCTGGAAAATTATTATCCGTTACTGCTCTGTTGGCTTATGTATCAACTATTCTTGCCGGTATTGTTGCATTTATAGCAGCAAGTAATCTTTATCCAGCTATTTTAAGCGGCCAGTCATTAACGATGTTTAATGATCCTAATAACGCACTGCTGAAGGGTTTTTTAGATTTTGAATTACATCCTCCTTTTGAAGTCATTACAGCACTCATTCTTGCATTTGTTTTAGGAATTGGAATGGCGGCATTAAAAAACAATGCATTATTAAATGTTTTTAATGATTTTCGTTCCATCGTGGAATTAGTTATCAGTAAAACAATTATCCCTTTACTACCGATCCATATTTTTGGGATTTTTGCCAATATGACCCATGCCGGTCAAGTTGCTTCAATTATAAAAGTATTTGCTGTTGTATTTGTAATGATTATTCTATTACATATTTTATACTTGACTCTTCAGTACTCTGTTGCTGGAGCATTGAGTAAACAGAATCCTTTGGCTATGTTAAAAACCATGTTGCCTGCTTATTTTACAGCACTTGGAACACAGTCCTCTGCTGCTACAATTCCAGTTTCATTAGAGCAAGCAAAGAAATTAAAAATAAAAGATAATATTGCTGATTTTACGATCCCTTTACTTGCTAATATACATTTATCTGGAAGTACGATTACTCTGTTAAGCTGTGCAACTGCTGTTTTGTTTTTACAAGGGGAATCGATTACATTTGGAACTGTTTTTCCTTTCTTACTGGTATTAGGAGTTACTATGATTGCAGCTCCCGGAGTTCCAGGCGGAGCCGTTATGGCGTCTATTGGTCTGCTTGAATCCATGTTAGGCTTTGACCCAACTATGGTATCATTAATGATTGCACTATATCTCGCCCAAGATAGTTTAGGTACCGCTTGTAATGTTACTGGAGACGGCGCAATTGCAAGTATGACCGATTCCATTAACAACCGTTGGAGCATCTCTAAATAATAAGCAAGGACAAATAAATCCCTTTTTGATAAAATGTTCTTTTCATTTATCAAAAAGGGATTTTTTATTAATATTAAAAGTAGTCGAAACATATAAGATTCTAGAAAAGATATGATACAAAAATTTTTAAACAAATCTATACATTAATCTACTTTTTCAATCAATATGTTATTTTGAGCCGATTCAATAAATATTTTCATTAATACTTGGCCAATTCTCAGTTTCCTATAGTTCTCATCAATTAATATTGCTAACATTCCTCTATGTTCAAGGCTCTTTTTCAAAGTTAATAACTCCTAAAGTTTTCATTTCAGTGTTATTTAATTATATAATCTCCTTCCCTGAAAGGAATAGAATGCATTTTTATCTGTTGACGAATGGAGAACGCCTCTACATTCAGTATAGAGCCCATAGAATCCATGTTTCATAAGTTTCTAAACGAAAAAAGAGTTAAGCATTAGTATGCTTAACTCTTTTACATTGT
>NZ_BJYM01000010.1 GCF_007991515.1 Oceanobacillus sojae | reverse complement strand
CCTCTAGGAAAGCAAAACGGTCCGCCGCAGCGGTGCCTTACGCATTACCTTTTTTCTATATAGAGTTTATGCTTTGTCAAGGGATAGATGGAAAGAATGATCAACTCCAGTCTCTATGATAAGCTTGTTATTTTTTAAGGTGTGAAAGTTGAGTTAATAATACATCTCTTGCAAAAACAGCTGATACAAAAGAAATTCCTTTTTCAAGCGGATATGATAGAATTACTAACAGTATGATATTAAGCAGGAAGGAAGTATTTTAGATGAAGCTAGTTACATGGAATGTCAATGGAATCCGCGCCTGTGTCCGCAAAGGTTTCTTGGATTTCTTTCATGAAATAGATGCAGATTTTTTCTGTTTACAGGAAACAAAGGTGCAGGCAGGCCAAATTGAATTGGATTTAGAAGATTATTATCAATATTGGAATTACGCACAACGAAAAGGTTACTCTGGAACGGCTATTTTCACAAAGCATAAACCGTTGCGTGTTTCCTACGGTTTTCAAGAGGGAGAGACAGAGCCGGAGGGGAGGATAATTACATTAGAGTACCCTGAATTTTACCTTGTCAATGTCTATACACCAAACTCAAAACGGGATTTAACCAGGCTTGAAGAACGTCTGGAATGGGAAGACAGGATATTTGATTATTTGAAGGAGCTAGATGCTGAAAAGCCTGTAATTTATTGTGGAGATTTAAATGTAGCGCATCAGGAAATCGATTTAAAAAATGATAAAACGAATCATGGCAACTCAGGATTTACTCAGGAGGAGCGTGATAAAATGACACGCATCTTAGCCAATGGATTCACAGATACGTTACGCTATTTCTATCCAGAACGCGATGACATTTTCACTTGGTGGTCTTATATGAAAACAATCCGCGAAAGAAATATTGGATGGCGTATTGATTATTTTATTGTTTCCAGTCAATTAGAAAAATATCTGAAAAACTTAGAGGTTTATCGATATACCCTTGGCAGCGATCATTGTCCAGTATGCTTGGAAATGAATCTGGAGGAAAATTAAATCTATACAGACATTGGTTTAATCAAAGAATTTAAAAAACTGGATGTCAAACGCCCGAAATAATTCGGGGATAAAAAAAAGCCCAATAATTAAACCAAACAAAAATATAGTAATAATTCTTATTTTTTTTCGCATTCCCCGGTGGCCTCTCTTTCATAAAAGAAGAAAAGGAAGTACCTTAGCTGCCTCCTCTTCTTCTTTTTTATTCAGAAGATATATTCGTCCATTTTCAGCTGGTATGTAAACATTTATGGAAGAAGCTCCTCCACATGTCTTTTATTTCTTTTGCAAATAATCAACCATGCCAAGTGCGCTTAATTGTAAATCTACATTAATCATCTGATAAACTTCATGCTCATCTTGAATCCCCTGCTCACTAAGCTCGGATTGCACATATTTCAACAAACGTTTAGCAATCTCATCATAGCCCTGTCCTTCAGCAACCGCACCTTCTGCTTCTTTAACAAATATATCCAGCCATGTCTCTGCCTGCTTCAAGGCTTCTTCTACTAAATCAGTTTCTCCAAAATGTCCAAAATAGATATAATCCAATTGTTTTTCACGGAATCTTTGCAAAGATTGCTTCATTGCTGCCGGATCAAAGTGGTTTGGAGAAGTAGATGGTAAAAAGAAGTTCACTCCATGCGGAAATAATTGTTCATATTGGATTCCAGCTGTATCTCCCGTAAACATGCCGTTACTCAATGGATCATAGATGCTCAGATGATGTCTGGCATGCCCCGGTGTGTCCCAAAATTCTAATACCCGCTCTTCCCCAATTTGTAAACTATCTCCTTCTGTTTTTTCCACAATTCTTTCTTCCTCGGCCGTGACAATCGGATCGTATAGCTCGGAAAAACGCTCTCCATAAATCGCCCGTGCTCCAGCTGCTAATTTCTTAGGGTCAACCAGATGCCTTTTCCCTCTCGGATGAACGTATAAAACAGCGTTAGGGCATAAAGCTAATAAACGTCCCGCTCCGCCTGCATGGTCTAAATGAACATGTGTCACAATAATATGCTTCACATCAGCTAATGAATACCCCAGCTCTTCTAGCCCTTTCTTAATATATGGTACAGCAGGGCTTGGACCTGTTTCAATAATGGTAAGCTCATCTCCTTCAATGATATATGATCCGGTTCTTCCGCTTACACCAAAATCAAATCCATCGATAAGTGAAATACCATGATGAAGTTTTATTGGCTTTCTGGAATGCAGATTCATAGTAATCCCCCATTTCTACAAAATTTTTCTACTATAACATAAACTTATTTTAACATCTTTTCAGAAACTCTCCGTATGATTTTGTATATTGCATTCTAATTACTTAAATTTCTCACCTAAAAAACTTGCTTATCATAGAGACAGGTGTTGATTGTTCCTTCTATCTCTTGACAAAGCATAAACTCTATCTAGAAAGAAGATAACGGAGCAAATGGAAATTAGACCAGTAAAGAACATATTTTTCATGGTGCATATAAAAATGTCCCGTCACGATTACTTTCATTCGGTGTAAGAGCCTAACTGAGCGCAGATCAGCCAGTTAGACTCTTATGGGAACAGGGCGATCTGAATATCCACTTGAAAAACGGTTTTCTTTTCAAGTTAGCTGAAGCGTCCTCATGGCAGACTAAAATTTCAGGCCTCCTGGGGATTACTTCCCTCGTCAGAAACGTTTGTACGTCAGAATTTGTAGTGATTGGTTACAGGAGCTATACACAATCTCCATTTCAAATAGAAGGATGATTTAACAAAATGCAAGCAGGATACATGTTCATCCTGGAATAGGAAGGTATAGATGCTAATTCTCAGGTGCGAAAATTGAGTAATTATTTCTTGCACTTGATTTTGAGTTAAAACCAAAATAGGAAATTTGAATGATTTTCTTTGCTTGATATTCAACAATAGGGTACATTAGATGGAGAATAGATAATATAATATTTACTGGTACAAAATATAACAGTAAATTGAAAATGGATTAAAAGGATGAAACAAAATGAGTAAAAAGAATGTGGATGATTACCTTCAAGAAGGAATGTATGGAACACGCCTGCCCAATGAAAGTGAACGGAAAAAATATCTTGGAACATTGCGTGAGCGTATCGCTTTTGTTTTAACAATTGGAGAGGTTATGTCTAATAAAGGCCTTGTGGAATTAGAGCGTCAATTAAAGCAGCATCCAAAGGCAAAGCTGCTGTTGAATGGGAATATTTCATACCAATTTTTAAAAGAAGAAAAGTCACTCGCCGACCGTTTTTCCATTTCTCATACAACTGTAAGTAATCAGGAAAATGATACAGAGATTGGTTTAGTACTCACATACTCTTATGCTGTAGATATAGAGCATATTTACCTCAAGGATATAGAAGACATATCAGCTCCAAATGAAAAAGAAGAAGAAGAAAAAAACAGTAATCCACCAAAAGGATTCGTTTCAAAGCTCAAAAATTTATTCCATTAGTACTATTTTTAGGTCTATTATAAAAACAGTATGGATAAAACAAATGCTAAAAAGTGCCAGTCATCGGAATTTAGATTATTTAAACTAATTCCCAGATGGCCGGCACTTATCTTCACTTTATATTCCTTACTATTTCAAATTATATGATTCATTTTTTGTTATCAAAATCAATATTTTTCATTCGGAACGGTGTGATAATCAATACGACAATCAATGCCAGTCCCATGTAGCCGATCAGTGAATAAAATTTAGAAACTAAATCTGTAAAGCCGACAAAACTGAGGATAAATCCTGCTACAAGAGTTATAACTAAAATAATGTTAAATTTCTTCGTTTCTACTTCTGCAAACCTGGCAACAAAGGCAAAGAACATACTAATTGCAGTATTAAAAATCATTCCAAATAGAACAATCGCCATGATAATGCCTAAAAATGGTGAGACATTATTTACAATGCCCAACATCGGCATTTCGAAATTACCAACCTCTTCAATTTTAGCAAAAATCGCGAAATAACTAAGCAGAATTAAGACACCTAATCCTAGTCCCCCTACTAATCCGCCAATTGCAGCTGTTTTTCTATCCTTTTCTGCACTTCCCATAACAATAGACATAGCTGCACCAACTGATGTATTAAAGGTAGCATAGTTCAAGCCTGCTACAAACCAATTCGGAAAATTCGGTCCATGACTTTTTGCAGTACTATTTAACTCTGCAAGCGACCCATCCATCGTAAAAAAGCTGTAAATGGAAATAAAAATAACAAATAAAATTAAGAAAGGTGTAATACTGCTGATTACAGCAACAACTTTATCTACTTTTAACATCCCCGTCAGCAGCACCAATACTGCCATCAGGACAGCGCCAACAACATGAGGCAATCCAAATTGCTGGTTAAGATTTGCTCCAGCTCCTGCAATCATCACGACGCCTACGCCAAATAAAGTAAATACAAGCACAGCATCTACAATCACACCAATAAGGTTAAAACGGGTGAGCTTTTCGATAAACTTAAAATGACTGATCTTATAAATTACTTCATTATAGGAGGATGTCTGGGATCTGCTTCCCAGCCAGACGAGCATCATACCAACATATGCAAAAAGCACGGTTGAAACAAAGGCAGCCAGAATACCTAATGTTCCAAAGCTGGTAAAATACTGCAGCACCTCCTGTCCGGAAGCAAAACCTGCCCCTACAATCACACCTATGAATGCGCTTGCAATTACAAAGATTTTCATTATTCTTTTCATGTTCTTCCTCCTATTGTTCCTTTTTTCGTCACACAAGTATTTGATGAAATCTTTCTATGTATATACTAAAATAGAGATAGATATATTTTTTAGTATACAAAAAGACTGCTTATGAAAAATGATAGTTTTTTTAACAATAAAAAGCAAGTATACAAATTATTCAATTAATTAAAAATAATGTAAGCAGGCTTTTCATATCAATATTAATGCTTCTCTTATAAAGGAGTGCGTTTTATGAATTATTCTAACATAAGCACTAATAAACTATTAACTCTTCGACAGCCTTTTTCTGATTTAGATGCACTCGCCGATATGATTAGCGAAGTGTTGGCATGTCCAATTACGATTGAGGATGCCAATCATCATGTTCTAGCATATAGTAAGCATACTGAAAATATTGATGAAGCGAGAATAAGTACCATTATGAATCGGAAAGTTCCTGATAAGGTAATCAATGGATTATGGAAAAACGGAGCAATGCCTAAGCTTATTGACAGTAATCAGCCTGTCATTATACCTGAAATTAAAGAAATTGGACTAGGAAACCGGATAGCCATTTCCATCTGGAAGCAGAACGAAATATTAGGATTTATTTGGGCGCACACAGGAGAAAAGGAATATTCTGCAGATGATTTGGAAATCTTAAAAGAAGCTGTCCGTCAAGTGAAAAAATTTATACTGCAAAAGCTGCCTGGCAGGAGAAATACAGAACAAGCCTATAAAGATTTTTTCTGGCAGCTGTTAACAGCAGACTTTGTCAGCGCAAGCACCATTCAATCCTATGAAAAACAATTCAATATAAAATTGCAGGACGGCTTGGCTATTGTTGTCTTCCGTTTTGAAGATGAGATTACACCGCAAATTGAAAAACATGCTTACTACCTTTCAGAAACAGTCATGCAGGTCAATACGATTTTTCGTTTGTTTGATGATCAGGATTTTATTCTATTAGTTCGCTTATGGAAAGATGACGATACATCAGATAAGATTTATCAATTTATTAGTCAGCTTCAGGAAAAAATAAGTATACAGCTGAAGCTGACCTCCATGCACGGCGCAGCAAGTCAAATTTATCATTCAGCTAAAGATATGACACAGGCCTATGAAGAAGCACTCCAGACTCTTTCCTTACAAAAGCAATTCCCGGATAAGCTGTCTTCTTGTTTTCTGTACGAAGATTTAGGCATATTTCAGTGGGTAGACATATTAAAGGAACATCGCCAAAAACGGCATCATACTAATAAATACATTCAACGGCTCCGTAAGTATGATGAGCGCCAGCAAAGTAACTTATTATACACTTTAGAAGCATATTTAGAGTATGATTCTAACGTACTTCAGACAGCAAAAGCTTTGTTTATCCACCCAAACACTATGAATTACCGTTTAAAAAGGATTCATGAGATTAGTAAGCTTGATTTAAAAAATCCGCATCAAAAAATAGCGGTTTATTTAGAATTATTAGCTGATAAACTAGAATAACAGTACCGTTTGTGTAAATACACAAACGCTATTGGCCCAATTCATTTATTTTCATAATGTTTTTCCACAAAGAAAGCGTTAACATAATAAGTATAAACAATAAACAAAGGGGCGAGTAAACATGATTATCGGGGTTCCTAAAGAGATAAAAAATAATGAAAACCGTGTTGCTATGACACCAGCTGGAGTGGTTAACCTTGTACAATCCGGCCAAACCATCCTTATTGAAAAAGAAGCCGGCTTAGGGAGCGGCTTTACAGATGATGAATATAAGCAGGCCGGAGCAGAAATTATTGCAGAGGCCAAGGACGTGTGGGATCGTTCTGATATGATTATGAAGGTAAAAGAACCGCTTGAATCAGAGTATCGCTATTTCCGGAAAGGATTAGTATTGTTCACCTATCTTCATCTGGCTGCTGACAAGAGACTAACAGAAGAGCTGGTAGAAAAAGAGGTAACAGCTATTGCCTATGAAACCATCGTTGTAGGCAGGTCACTTCCGCTTCTCACACCAATGAGTGAGGTAGCCGGTCGTATGGCTACACAGATCGGCGCACAGTATTTAGAGAAATCAGAAGGCGGAAAAGGCATTTTACTTGGTGGAATTCCTGGAGTAAAACGAGGAAAAGTAACGGTTATCGGCGGCGGTGTCGTTGGCACAAATGCGGCAAGGGTAGCTATCGGCCTTGGAGCTGATGTAACGATTATTGATTTAAATCCGCAGCGTCTTCGCGAATTAGAAGAGATTTTCGGCTCAAGCATTCAAACATTAATGTCAAATCCATTAAATATCGGGGAAGCTGTGAAAGATTCTGACCTTGTTATTGGCTCAGTACTAATTCCGGGCAGAAGAGCACCAAAGCTTGTAACAGAAGAAATGATTCAATCCATGCAGCCGGGCAGTGTCATTGTCGATGTGGCAATTGATCAGGGCGGTAACTTTGAAACAGTTGACCATCCGACAACTCATGAAGACCCAATTTATGTGAAGCATGATGTCCTGCATTATGCCGTTGCAAATATTCCCGGAGCTGTTCCGCGTACTGCAACAGTCGGCCTGACAAATGTAACTGTTCCTTATGCTGTTAATATTGCGAAACAGGGTGTAGAGAACGCCATTCAAAACAGCGCACCTATCGCCAGCGGTGTGAATGTAATGAATGGTCATGTAACAAATGAAGCTGTTGCAAATGATTTAAATTATGAATATGTTGCAGTAAAAGATATTTTATAAAAAATACAATAAATCTAAAAAGTCATCACTCCTTATAAAAGAGCTGGTGGCTTTTCAGCGTTCCAACTGGATTATAGTATAGAAGCCTTTCTAATCGTCATTTCCATACCATTCTGTTACACTTACCTTATACAGAATGGAGGGATTATTTTGCGTTTACAAAATCAAAAAGTTATTGCACTTGTCGATCATGATTTTGAAGATTTAGAACTATGGTATCCCGTTCACCGTCTGCGTGAAGAAGGTGCCAGAGTAGATTTAGTCGGACAGGCTGCTAATCAAAAATATATAGGAAAGTATGGTGTTCCTGCTGAATCTGATTACGCTTTTTCAGAAGTGAATCCAGAAGATTATGATGCAATTCTGGTTCCTGGAGGATGGGCTCCAGATAAACTTCGCCGTTTCCCTGAAGTTATCAGCTTCGTTAAGCACATGAATGATAATAAAAAGCCTATCGGACAAATTTGTCATGCCGGATGGGTATTAATCTCTGCAAATATTTTAGAAGGCAAAACTGTAACCAGTACACCGGGAATTAAAGACGATATGACCAATGCTGGTGCAACCTGGGTTAATGAGCCGGTTGTTTCTGATGGGCACCTTGTTTCAAGCAGAAGACCGCCTGATCTACCAGATTATTTACGTGAATTAATCAAAGTGATGGAAGAATACAGCCGTTAAAATAAGTGTTTATAAAGTTTGATAAAAAGGATCAAGAAGTTTGAGGCAGCGCAGCTTTGAGCAGCTCTTTTCATGGGGCGAGTAATCGCAACCCCAGCGGAAAAGCTAGCTAACGAAGAAATTCGCAGTGTCATTTTTATTAGACTTTGTAAAAATCCACTTAAGGGAGTTTTTATATGAGAATTGTTTCTATAGAACCAACACCCAGCCCACATTCTATGAAAATCAATGTGAGTGAGACTTTACCCCCTGACGAAACGTATAATTACAGTGACAAGGACGATTTAGCTCATGCACCGGAATATGTGCAGGAGCTTTTTGCTCTGGAAGGGGTTAAAAATATCTATCGTGTTATTGATTTTATTGCTTTAGCAAGGAATCCAAAAACACCCTGGGAAGAACTACTGCCTCAAGTCCGAAACGTATTGGGAACAGAGGAAGCGTTCGATCAGCAGGATGAACTATCTAATGCTCCGCAGGCTCCTTCTGAAGCATTTGGAGAAGTTCATGTTTTCATTCAGATGTTTTTAGGAATTCCTATGCAGGTAAAGCTGGAAGAAGGAGATAGAGAAGAACGCTTCGGGCTGCCAGAGCGCTTTTCCAATGCAGTAATGGAGGCTTCCACTGCCTCTGACAATATCATTCTGGATCGGAAATGGGAAGAACAGCATCCACGCTATGGAAGTCTGGAAGAAATAGGATATGATGTTGTAGAGGAGCTAAAAGCAAGCTATGACCAGGACCGCTTGGATACCCTTGTACAAATGGCTTTGCAAAATGATGAAAGTGCAGGCAACACAACAAACTATTATCAGCATGTTCCGATTGAAAAACTGGATAATCCTGATTGGCGTGAACGCTATGCTGCGCTGGACCGTTTAGACCCGACATTGGACGATCTTGCCCTTTTGGAAAAAGCTGTCCACGATGAAAAAGCATCTATCCGCAGACTGGCAACAGCTTATTTAGGAATGCTGGAGGATAAAGCTGCGTTGCCATTACTATATAAAGCATTAGCTGATAAAGCCGTCAATGTCCGGAGAACTGCCGGAGATTGTATTTCTGACTTAGGTTTTACAGAGGCTATTCCAAATATGAAGGAAACATTAAAAGATAAGAGCCGAATTGTCCGTTGGCGTGGAGCAATGTTTTTATATGAAGTCGGAGATGCATCTGCCGTCCCTGCTCTTCAAGAAGCTGCTGATGATGAACCCGAATTTGAGGTCCGTATGCAGATAAAATTAGCCCTGGAGCGTATTGAAGGCGGCAAACAGGCAAAAGGCTCTGTTTGGCATCAAATGACACAGGCAACAAGATCAAAAACAGACATTTTCAAAGACTGATGGAAGCTAATTCAGAGCAACTGCTTCTGAATTAGCTTTTTCTATCGTTGGATTGAAAAGTTAAAATGAATAAATCTAGAAATACATCACATCAGCCATACATATTATTAATATATATTCTCACACGCGTTGTACTTCATTCCAACTCTTTCAGTAGTTACTGTAAATGAAGAAAATACCATTTTGTACCTTGGTGTGACCTCTGAAAACATATATTTTCCTTTCCAATTTCTTTACGTATAGAAAGCGTTTTCTTATAATAAGAGTATCGAAGTACTTGAAGGGGGACTTTATAAATGGATACAAAAGAGGGTACTTTGCTTTTTGAACCAAGTAAAACACAAGTGGAACAGGCAAATATCACTTCTTATCGTACTTGGTTACAAGAATATAAACAAATTCAAACGAAAGATTACCATACTTTATGGAAATGGTCTGTGGAGGACTTTGATACATTTTGGGAATCCATTTGGGAATATTTTAAAATCCAGTCGCACGAGTCGTATCAAAACGTTCGTTCAAGCAAGCAGATCATCGGCACAAAATGGTTTCCTGAAGCAACCATCAACTATACAGAGCATGTATTCCGAAATAAATCGCTAGATAGCCCGGCTATTATTCATACATCAGAAAAACGGCAGCGGCAGGAAGTTTCCTGGGAAAAACTTTACCAGGATACTGCTGCGCTTCAAAATACACTGGAAAAACAAGGGATTCAAAAAGGAGATCGTGTTGCCTGCTATGCACCAAATATCTATGAAACTGTCGTTGCTTTCCTGGCAACTGCAAGCCTGGGTGCTGTTTGGTCCAGCGCCTCTCCTGACTTTGGGACACAAAGTGTGATGGAACGCTTCCAGCAAATTGAGCCAAAAGCAATGATTACTGTCGACGGTTATTCTTATAATGGCAGGAAGTTTAATAGATTAGATGTTGTCAGAAAGCTGCAATCTGCACTTCCTTCCTTAAAAACGACGATAACTATTCCTTATCTAAATAATCAGGCCGATTTCAGCACCTGTGTCCATCCAATTTCCTGGGAGGATGCAACAGGCTGTCAAGAAAAGCTGGAAATGACTTATACACCTGTTGCCTTTAATGATCCGCTTTGGATATTATATTCTTCTGGAACAACAGGTAAACCGAAACCCATTGTACATAGCCAGGGCGGAATTTTATTGGAGCATTTAAAGGCGGTCCATCTGCATATGGATTTAAGCGCGGGTTCACGCTTCTTCTGGTTTACAACAACTGGCTGGATGATGTGGAATTTTCTTGTTGGCGGATTATTAACCGGAGCTTCCATTATTCTTTATGACGGGAGCCCGGCTTATCCGGATAAACAGGTTTTATGGCGGCTTGCAGAACAGACAAAAATGAATGTATTTGGTACCAGCGCCAGCTTTATAACTGCTTGTATGAATGAAAATATGATGCCGAAGAATAATTTTGATTTATCCCATTTGAGAAATATCAGTTCAACAGGCTCTCCGCTTTCCCCAGAAGGATTCGAGTGGTGCTATACACATGTAAAGAATGATATTTGGCTATCTTCTGTAAGTGGAGGTACAGATGTATGTACAGCCTTTTTGCTTGGCTCTCCTATTCTGCCAGTATATGCCGGTGAAATTCAATGTGCAGGTTTGGGAGCGAAAATTGAAAGCTTTGATGAGGATGGCAATGCTTTAACAAATGAGATTGGTGAGCTTGTTCTGACTGCTCCATTTCCAAGTATGCCAATTTATTTCTGGAATGATGAATCCGGATTTCGAATGTACCATAGTTACTTTGATACTTTTCCAGGAGTTTGGTGTCATGGAGACTATATAAAATTAACAGATAGAAATACCGCTATTATTTACGGAAGATCTGATGCTACTATTAACCGTGGCGGCATCCGAATTGGAACGAGTGAAATTTACCGTGCTGCAGACCAAGTTACAGCAGTTGAGAACAGTTTAATGGTTGACCTTCCTCAAGGAAATGGTGATTCCATTACTCCATTATTTGTTGTTCTCAAAGATGGAGAAGAGCTTACCGAAAGCTTGGAACAGGAAATTAAGCAGCAGCTGCGTACACATTGCTCGCCAAGACATGTTCCTACACATATTTACAGGGTAGAAGAGCTTCCGCAAACCCTGAATGGAAAGAAAGTTGAAATTCCCGTTAAAAAAATCCTGATGGGACAGGATGCTGCGACAGTTATTAATAAAGGCTCTCTGATTAACCCTGACAGCCTGGATTATTTTATCGACTTAGCTAAGAAAATATAAAAAATGCTGATTGAGGAGGCTTACTCTTCAATCAGCATTTTTTTCATTTTAAACCGGGTTAATAAAACGCCCTTTCTCTCTACATTTTCTTCTTCAATTAATTCAAAGCCATACCTTTCAAAAAATCCCCTTGCTGTAATGCTTGAGAAAGTCCAAATAAGCGTAATTTCTTTCTTCCTTGCCCACTTCTCTGTCTCTATTAATAAAACGGAAGCAATTCCTAAACGCTGTTTATCCTTATGTACATACAGGCGGTCTAAATAACCGTCAGCTCGAATGTCAGCAAAACCGACAATCTGCTCCTTTATTTTTGCGACGAAGGTTTGATTTTTCAATAGAGAAGCTCCCCATTCCTTTAATATATTCTCTTTCTCTTCTGCAGGAGCCTAGGCGGCAATTTCCTCCTCACTGTAATCTGCTCGATTTACTTCCTCTACTGTAGCGTAAAACAAGTCAACAATCTCCGCTATATCTTCTTGCGGAAAAGTCTTTATATGTATTTCACTCACAAAAACCTCTCCCTCACCCGCAACTATATTGCTGACTCATATAGAATTACAGCTGATGGAGGGCGGTCTGCCCTTCCATCAGCATTTTTAATCGAGTCAGCGAAATACCTTATTCTCTTTTTTATCACATGGATAGTAATATAATAATTGACGGGATAATCAATACTAATGAAATAATTGTTAAAATCCCCATGATTAATAATAAATTCCCGTACTTATTTAACAGCTCATTCACGTTACCTGCTGTTAAATCATCTGAAGATATAATATTGGAAGCTTCCACACCTGTCTGATAAAAGAGATAACCCGTTATAATTCCCGTCACACCACCGATAATTCCGCCGAGGCTCCCAAAGAAACTTACAATAATAGATAATGAGCTGAATATAATGGATGTCACACCAACTAATTTCCCCCATTTTGCTATTCTTTTTAAATTGTCCCTTTCTAAATACTCCATAAAAATTCCTCTCCTGTTAACGACTTTAGTACTATATTCACCTTCTATCGATTAGTTAAACATTTTCCAGTTCATTATTTGATTTATTTACCACTTATCACGTTCTAAAGATTAAAATTTGTGATTCCTGTTCTGCCCGACAGGATAAAAAGGGAACCATCAGATAAAAATGCTGATTAAGGGATAAACTTCCCACAATCAGCATTTCTTCAATTATTTAAAAACCGCTATAAGAATCACGATGGAATTTTCCGTATACTTGATGCAGATATTTATCCGGAACAGCTTCCTCTATTATTGGAAATATCTCTCTTTCCTCAAAACGAACATTGTTCTCTAAAAGCTCACCAAGACGATTCATCTTTTCATATGGATCTTCCTTGTTTTCTCGTATAGCATAAATGAGTCCGCGAATTTGTAGATGCTGATAAAGCATTTCTTTCATTAATTCAGTATCTGGTTTTTCAGCAAATACATCATAAAGGGGCAGCAAAACTTCTTCTTCATCCCGAAAATGATGAACAGCATCCTTTTCCCAATAATCAATAAGACCCCGAATAAATTGTCCTAATGATTTATCTGTCTTTTCTGTACCGGCCTGCTTTAATTCCATCGCTTGTACTAACGCATGATGATGGTGATGTGATAATGGTTTCAAACCATCATGCCTCTGCTTTTTCACAATAAAACACCTCCGACACTTTCTGATCAGCTTCTCCCGGTTAAAATAGAGAAAAGCCCTTTTTTTGCCCTTTTTTTTAGTATAAACCAAAGACTATCTGCTTTTATACTATTTCACTTTTTTATGATTTCTTTTTCAGATAATACGCTTCCTGAAATATATGCAGCTAAAGCCAAAAGCATAGATGTTACAACAGAATGCATTCCAAATGGCTGTGGATAAAAAGTTTCAAAGATAATATAGCTGATGACACCGGTGAGCATCGAAGCAATGGCTCCGTGCTTTGTACCTCTCCTCCAATAAAGCCCGAGAATAATCGGCCAGATAAAAGCAGCCTCCAGACCGCCCATGGAGAATAAATTCAGCCAGATAATTAAATCTGGCGGCTGCAGCGACATGAAAACAACAATGATTCCTATTAACGCGGTAGCACTCATACTCCATCTGCGAATGGTTTTATCACCTGCATCTGGACGGACATAATTTAAATAGACATCTTTTACAATTGTGGAACTTACCATTAACAGCAGCGAGTTAACTGTTGTCATAATCGCTGCCATCGGAGCAGCCAAAACAATTCCTGCTGCCCAGCCTGGTAAAACGGCCTGCGCTAGCTCTGGCATAACTGTATCGCCTATTTCAATCCCTGGAAGTACTGTCCTGCCAAACACACCGATTAAATGCATATTCAGCATAATAAAACCGACAACAAAGGTACTGATAATAATACCGCGATGCAGCGCCTTTGCATTTTTATAGGACATGGCACGGACAGCAATCTGCGGCAGAGCAACGACTCCGACTCCGACTAATACCCAAAAGGAAGAGACATAAGCAGGCGTCAGGCTTCCATCTGAACCAAATGGCGTAAGAAGATTGGGGTTCTCTGCAGCCAGATCACTCATAATCTGAGATACGCCGCCACCTGCAATAATAACTGCAACTAGTAAAACAAGCGTGCCCAGAAACATAATAATCCCCTGAATTCCATCTGTAATAGCTACTGCCCGAAATCCGCCAACGACAACATATACTAAAACAGCAAACGAAAAAATACATAAAGCTGTAAAATAAGGTATTCCGGTCAATGATTGAACCAGGCGTGCACCGCCAATCCATTGTGCAGACATCGCTGAGAACAGGAAAATCAAAATACTGGCTGCCGAAAGAAGTACAACCCATTTTGACTGATATCTTTCCTTTAAAAAATCAACAATCGTAACCGCCTTGTACTTCCTTGTAACGATAGCGAACCGTTTCCCTAGCACCATCAGTACAAAATATCCTGTGGCCAGCTGTGTCATGGATAACAATACCCAGCCAAGCCCTTCATTATAAGCTGTTCCCGGCCCGCTCAGGAAGCTGCTCGCACTTCCATATGTAGTTACCAGTGTCATTGCCAAAATAAATCCGCCGAGACTTCTTCCGCCAAGAAAATATTCCTGTAAAAACGAGTCAGAGCGGCTGACAAATTTACCTGCCCAAATACCCACTATAAAAACAAGGCTAATAAAGATAAATAATGGTAAAACTGCTTCCCAATTCATGAGTGAACTCCTTTTGGTATATAAGATATAATGTCTTTTATCTACTCTTCCTCTTCTAAGGATATATCTTTAAAAAAGAACTTAACAACAAGGATTGTTAAAATCATCATCACAATAAATCCAAGAATACAGCTGAAGAAAAACCAAGCTGGGAAGCCTAATATATAATTATAGGATTCCGGGGATTTATTCCCGAGCCCATAGGCAAAACCAAACCACCAGATAAAATTAAAAATAACAAGACCTACGCCCAGCCAAGCTTCACGGTTAGCAGTTTTGTAGCGTTTATCCGTCCATTCTTTTCTTTCCATAAAGAAGCTCCTATCCAGAATAGATTATTTTCTTTTTTACTATAATCAACTTTCTATTCACTGTAAACTAATTAACAGTAAATAGGAATGAAGGAAATTTTCTTTATACCCCTTAAGAAGAAAGACGACTTTCTATCAAGAAGAAGTCGCCTTGTATAATTTTCGTGTATATTCTGCCTTTCTTCATTATTGTATCCAAATTTAATAAGAAAAAATGTTAACCCTGAATTAACAAGGGTATTCAAAATCCCTAATAGTACCGGAAAATCAATATTGAATGCAAAATAGCGATTAACCAGCGTAATAATAACTCCGGTAAGAATTAAATGAGAGCTGACTCCAAATACTTTAAATTTGAAGTTTCTGCTCTTAACTGTATATACCCCAAGAGGAATCAATAGAACAAAACTCATGTAGGAGTTTATTGCCAGCCAGCTTACTGCTTCGATAGAATTATTTAAAATCAAGGAAGGCCAAATATTTAGTAAAGTTTTTAAACCAAACATATAAAAGCTTATATAGAATAACAGACCTACTATATTTAGAAAGGTGCGTTCTATTATTAGATACCATAAACGATGTTTCCCATTTTTCATTTCATATATAATTTCACAAACAACTGCCAGCAATAAAACCCCCACCATTATGTATAACTGCATTATTGGTACATTCCCTTTAAATATTTCGAGCAAGAATTTAATAACGTTCAATAACTCACCTAACATTTCATTCACCTCCACTTTTTATTACATCGATCATCCCTTCTCGATATGCTGTAATACTCCTTACTAAAACTCAAATGAAGCTGTATTAAATTCAGGCTTCCATCATATTTCATCTTCAAACGACAGGTTTACTGGTTTATCCTGCAGCTCACCCTGTATCTCCAGATTCGTTGCCGGAGTATTTTCATCTACTTCTTCAAAGGTAAATTGATCTGACCACACCGTTCCTTGGCCAGATAAAATGATACCAAACGAAATAACAGCGCTTTTTTCAGGTACATCTAAAACAATAGAATAGCGATTCCAGTTTGTAGTTCCCTTAATAGGGCGATTACTCATATTATCAAATTGAACAACATCTTCCATTGTGTCATCCACCCGCATCCACATCCCAGCATATGTTTCTACATCTTTTGTACGGATAAAACATGAAAGCCGAATACGTTTGTCGACAAACTGATTGGCCTTAAAAGCCTGCATCATCGTTGCAAAATTCGTTGAATCAAGTACTGTTTTGGATTTCAAATAACCAGATGCCTTTCCTTGGTGAACAATCTCATGATCAACTCCCATTTCATAACTAAACGGATCTGACCCACTCAGAAACCAACCTTTTATTTTTGTTTCCATGTACGATTCCTCCTTATTTTTTATCACGTCAGACATCAGCCTGCGATATTGACCGGGGGGTAACTTGTATATTTTTTTAAATGCTCTTGTAAAGGATTCTTGTGATTCAAATTGATAGTATAATGCAATGTCAAGAATTCGTTCGTTTGAATAGAGTAAGGCGACAGAAGCATTTGCTAACCTCCGCATCCGAATGTATTCAGTAATCGTCATACCTACCGATGATTGAAATATTCGATGGAAGTGGAATTTCGAAAAGCTTGATTGCCAAGCAATATACTCCAATGTAAGAGGCTCATGCAGATGCTCCTCAATATACATAATGGTTTGTTTTATAACGAATTCATAGTTATTCAACGTAAGCTCCCCTCCTTTATTTATAGAATATCAAAACCCTCTATCAACTTTTTGATATATCTTGCGAAATGATTGTTTTTTTCTTCCTGATATCATTCAAACACTGTGTTATTACAATCCATACAATGAAATTCAACTTCATTCCTATTATTTAAATTCATCAATGGTGTAGTCCGGGGACTTCATCATTTCCATGGCATTGCAGCCATACCTAGACAGGCTCCAATGGTAGAAATAGTGCATGATGATATTAGACCTGACGGTGGCAATTGGGAATGGATTTTTGACGAAAGAAGTATTAATCCAGAGCAAGATTTTTCACAAGGTTATTTTTTACTAGATCCTGGTGAAGAAGATGAACAGGTATTTTACTACTTTTTAGTAGCTCATTTTTCCGGTGAAATTGTATTCGAACATTGAGACGGCGAAGTAAGGTACTTCCAAATAAAAGAAGACAATTCTGTCGTGGAAGTTTATTGAGATAAAGGTGAAACCTTATCTTATTTTATTTTCAATTGAATTGTTCCTTCCCCCTGTTCTTTAAGATTAATAGTTTATTATTGCGTTTGTAAAAATAAACTTTTTTGAATATTTTTTAGTGTGGGGGTTGTTTTAATAGTTATTTATGGTAGAATTGGTTCTAAATTGGAAAGGAGAGGGTACTATAGTATATTTTAAAGTCATTAAATGTAATGAAATTGATTGTTAAGGTGGGACACTATGAAAAAGATAATTTTAGTAATAAGTATTTTACTTGTTATAGTAAGCTTTTTACTATTTTATAGTGTGAAAAAGGAATATATCGGTCTAGTTAAAATTTTAGAGGTGCAAAATACTGACGCAAGTTATTTTCTCACTTTTCAAATTATTGATTGGGGAGAAACAGTTACTGTAGAAATTGATAGTAATTTTGAATTTATTGATGAAAATTCCAATCGTGTATCTTTTAATAGAGGATGGGATTCTATTAAAGTGAACGAATATTACCACGTAGATGTTATTAAGGAAAATGGTTTGAAAAGTCTGAATGGTCGGAAATATACCTTGAAAAATATGTACCTATTAGAAAACAATTGAAAGGGGATACAAATGAAAAAATCATTATTATCTATAGTAGTTTTTGTAAGTTCAATTATATTTTTGTTTTTTCGTTTCCCAATCAAAAGTAGTTACATAATCTATAATGGATTCCTCTAAGTTCGTAAATCCAGTATAATCTGTCATATAAAAAACCTTATCTACAGTAGTGTAAATTGGATGATTTCTTATAGAGATTTTTAAATCGCAATATCCATATTTTTCCACCACGATATATGCGGATTCGGTCTTTTCAGACTTACTGTAACGAACTACAGTGCCGGTCAGTGTTTTATATATTCTTTTAATTACTTTAGGTAAAATAAATTCTCTTAAATCTTGTATTATTTTTTCGGGTAAGGGTAACATTTAACCAAAAAAAAAGAAACACTGTTGTTTAGCGCTTCTTTTCACCAAATTTCAAGGCCATAATAAATATTTTTCCCATACTCCATTTATTAATTGATATTTTAACCGGGCATGCTTTCTGCTGCCTGCCAGAATTCTGCTTCCTTGGCAACGACCCGGTACTGTGTCCAGGCAGGAGAAACAGCACCCGGATTCTTCTCCAGATCATTGACTTTTTCTTTTAAAACGGTATCCAGATCATCCGGCTTATCAAGAATCTCACTCTGCTTTCCCAATAATGCAATTGCCCACATTCAATAACCATTTATCCTATGTAATCGCAAGCTCCTCATTGATGCTTCTTAAACAACACTCCACTATTGTGTTTTCTCTTGAATGCGCATCGACAACAAAACTCCAAGCAAGGCCAGCACAGCCATAATAATAAATGCATATGTTGTGCCCCAATATGTTCCTACTTGCTCCGGGACATCCATCATAGAAGTGGTCACACTGATAACAGTGGTTAATATAACAACGCCAAAAGCCATTCCCAATTGCCGCACTGTATTGATAATGGCAGAATTATGTGCCATTTCCTTCTCATCTAATACATCGACACTGACAGAAACTAAAGGCATCAGTGTCAAACCAAACCCTGTCATAAAAAAGCAAAAATAAATCATTATCAGGAATGGAGAACTGTCAATATGCAGAGTTACCATAAGTACGAGGGAAAGTAATGTAGAGGAAAAGCCGATAACAGCTAACATTCTTCCACCATACCGATCATATAAATTTCCTGAAATAACAGATACGATACAAAGAAGAACCGTACCCGGGACTAATAAAAAGCCAGATAAAAAGGCACTGGTTTCCAATACATTCTGCGCAAACATCGGCAAGATCGTTTCTGCTGATAGTAACAGCATCATATTCATAAAAATAAGCACTACCGTTAACAAGAAAGTCCTGTTTTGAAATAAGCGGACATTGAGTACCGGGATTTGAATCGCTAATTGCCGTCTGACAAAAAGATATAAAAGAATGACACTGATTAAAAATGGTAAGATAACTAACATCAGATTCAGCCCGGCGATACTAATATTACTAATACTAAAAATAAACAAAGAAAAAGCCCCTGCTGACAGAATAACAGAGAGAATGTCCAAACGCGCTGCCTGCTTTTTCAAAACATCTTTCATATAGAAAATGGCCATAATCAGCAGAATAAGAACTAATGGCAGCATAAACCAATGGAGTATACGCCATTGGAAGACATCAATAATCATTCCCGTCAATGATGGCGCACTCGCCGGTGCTACATTGACTACTCCGCCTAACAATCCCAGAGCAAATCCCCGTCTTTCTTTAGGGAATACGGTAATTAAAATCGTTTGGATAACAGGTAATATAACACCTGTTCCAACTGCCTGCATTGCCCTCGCAAGAATTAATTGTATGAAGCTTTGTGAGAGCGCCCCTACAACAAGGCCCGCTGCCATACAAATAAGGGCAAAAATTAAAAGAGCCTTTGTTGAGAATCGATTGGACAAATACCCGGTCAGCGGAATAAATACAATCGTTGTTAATAAGTAAATAGTCGTCAGCCATTGAACCTCGGTTGCGTTAACCTGAAATTCTCTCATAATTGTCGGATAAGACGTGATTAATAGAAACTGGCAAAATGTTAACAAAAATGCGGTAGCCAGTGTCACAATAATAACGCCTTTATTTTCTAATTTATTTCCCATTTCTCCTCCTCATTTCTTCTGACCTTGTATTCCAGGTGAAATTCAGTTGAATTGTTTTATCATCAAATAATGTGGAATCCCGTCTTCCATAAATTCATCCGAAGCAGTTTCATACCCGAGCTTATGGTAAAATCCTTCCGCATGCGACTGTCCATGCAGCTTTGCCTGAGTCAGACCTTTTTCTAAAGCGATTTCCTCTAAGGACTTTACGATAGTCTTCCCAAGACCATATTTACGATAGGGCTTCAAAATACAGATCCTCTCTAGCTTCCCTACTCCCTCTACTGCTCTAATTCTTCCTACTCCTACAGGCTTATTGTCGTAATATACTAAAATATGATCGCAGTCAGCATCCAGCGAGTCAAATTCATCAAACTCCTCTTCCTCTGCCACTTCCTGCTCCTTAACAAAGATTTCTTTTCTAATTTCAAAAACTTTCTGTAAATCCTGCTCTTCTGTTACTATTTTATATGTCATACTGTGCCCTTTCCAGATTCATTTTTATTAAATAATATAGTAGCTATCATTATAAGGCAATCTATTATTGTTGTAAATGCAACAATAATAGATTATTTGATTTAAAAGCTTTGAAAAAGCCTCTCAGTCTAATTTTGACTAAGAGACCACTTCCTTTTTATAATAAGAACGTTGCTCTTTATTCTTTATCTTCTACCCTGTTGAAGATTGCTTCCGGAATCATTTCAAAGCCTTCAATCACGGTATTCTCTTCCACTTCAATCATTAAACAGAGCTTGCCGTCAAGCGTTGTCTGGCGCACATAGCGTAGATCCTGGGGGCATACTTTAATATCAGCAACTTTTGTTTTAATTTTAATGGACTTCGAGGTGTATTTCGGTACCACACTCGTTGCCTTGAGCTCATATTTTTCATCATCAATTACTTTTTTAAAAGCAGACTCTACCTTTTCTGGATCAATATCCTGCACACCGCTGCTGGTTAATACCTTTTCTACATCCCGATAATCGAGTTTTGGTGTATCAGGCTCTTCATTTTCTTCCACAACACGCTGAATCTCATCATATACATTCGCCAGTGTTGTCGTATTAATTTGATCCCCCGCAACATCCTTTACAATCTCTTCGAATACAATCTTATCATCCTCTGCTGTCATTGCTTCCTCAGCATTCAGAACTTCTTCGATAAGATGATAATCCAGCTCATATGGTTTAGAGGCGGAATAAAGCACATGATTCACATCTGCCGCACCGCCAGTAAAGGATGGGAATAAGAAACCGCCAATCGGCGCTTTTAAATTAATTACCGGATCCACGACAAAATGGTATTTAAACTCCTTCTCCACATAATCGAAAAGCAGCTCTTTTTTCGGGTCCATCGTTTTGTTGATGCTGCATAAAATAAAAGGACTTGAATAAACTCTGTCCCGGCTGCTTTCTTCCGATTCTTCATTACTCCGTTTCGCAGGCTTTGCGTATTCCCCGTGGATAAATGTAACTACAATATCCATCTCATATTGCTTATCCTTCAGCATTTTCGCTACCAGCTCCAGCATCTGCTCCTTCCATTCCTCTGTATCTCCTGAGAGCATTGCCTTATGAAGTATGAGCTGACTGCTATCTTCCACATCACGCTGAAACTTAAGCTCGAATAATTTCTGATCTAACTGGCCTGTCAGCACCTTTTTAAAATTCGCCATAAACAAGTCCTTCTGCTCATCCTCCAGCAGTTCAAACGGTGTACTTTCGTAATGATAGATTTCACTTGATTCCTTCATAATATATACATTAAAAATATCCTGGATTTTTAATAAATCATTATTTACTTTGAATTGTTTTTTTATATCTGCAATATCTTTTTTATTCAAAATGGATTCTCCTCTGATTCTTAATCGGCTTATCACTTTTGCTGTTAGATTCTCAGCAGTATCTATCCATTTTATCATAAAACAATGCTGGGTTCAGTGGAAGATGTACTTTTACTTAAGTGAGATTTTTAAGCAAAAGAAAACTGGATTAATATAGATTCCGATGATTGAATCCCTTTTAATTCGTTTTTTTGTTAACAAGCATTTAATATTATAACTTACTATTTTGGTAGTCTGGCATTTCTTTTTATCATTTAGTGCTCCATTTTAGTCTCAGATTTCATAACAAAAATCTTGATACAATTCTGCGAAAAGTATATAATATTATTGTTCGCTTGATTTCTAATACACCATTAAAATATTTCGGGGCCTTGGTATAATGGGATTACGTTTGACTGGCAGTCAAATAATACGGGTTCGATTCCCGTAGGCTCCACTACCGGTAATACATAAAAACACGCTTGCTTATTCTAATTTAGAATGAGAAGCGTGTTTTTTAATGAACTTCTTTTTTTCATATATTTTTATTGAAATATATGAAATGATGGAAGCAATCAATATAGTAATTCCAATTACTAGAGTAAAATTTACTACAGAAAATATAGAGGAATCATTATTTTGATAATTAATGTAGTACACTATTGTTAAAATCGTAAGACTACTATGTTACCGATTAAATATCTTTTTAGCGATTTTATCGAAGGCTTCATGATATCCCCCTTTCAAACAATTAGACTTCTTTAGCTTTCAGTTCGTTTATATTTTGTAGGCCAGGCATTGAAGCCAATTGTCTCAATAATGCCAGAGGTTCCTTTCCGGTTAATTTGCGCAATACTAATTTATCTTTCTCTAATGCAGGAAATATTTAATGTCTCCCTTATTTATATTTATTTAATATTCCCTCTGGAATATGACAATAATCATTAGGATATCTGGCTAACCTGTCTTGATGCTCCTCAGCGCTTCTTACATAATTGGTAAGCGGCAATACTTCAACCATAATACGCTCATAATCATCTCTATTCTCAAGGAACTCCTTTGCTTCTTTTAAATGCTCCGGATTTTCACTATATACACCTGTTCTATATTTTTCACCAACATCCTGCCCTTGTTTATTCAAACTGTACGGGTCAATGATTTCAAATAAATATTCCATGAATTCCTTCATCGTTACAACCGTCGGATCAAATTCTGTTTTTACACATTCGACGTACCCATCATACTCACCTTCAAGCGTATGACTTGTTCCATTAGCTCTTCCCGCTTCTGTAAATGTAACTCCAGGTAACGTTTTTATAAAAGCCTGCACTCCCCATAAACATCCACCTGCAAAGTAGACTACTTCCATATTGACTCTCCTCTTTGCGTTTAAATAACACTCAAAATTAAATTCTAAGTAATTATAAAGCTGTAGTTACTAAATTGATTCATATTCAACGAATGATACCTTCTCACTTATCCTAATTACTAATAAAAACAGGATAGCATTTTAAAACTCTGCATGCTACCCTGTTTTTTTCATAACCTCTCCCGGTTGTATTTCAAATTTAATCTTTAAAAATTCTTGTCCACTAAAGGCTTTCCATCCTGGTCAACCATAACAGTCAGCCCTGCTCCATAACCTTCTTGATGCAGTATGTACAGTACACCCGTCTCATTATCCCGAATCACCTTGGTAACCTTCATCTTTCCCTGAGTATAAACTTCTTCAAAACGATTGTCTGCCATTATTACACCCCTCATTAGTTTTTTCTGATTAAATTTTGAAACGGCTTTACTTTAATCTTATTTTAACATACAAAAATTATTTCCCTTCCTTAGATTGTTTGAATAATCATTATAAGGAAGCTTGTAAAGATTCTTTTATTTATCTCGCAATTCTATTCATTTATATAAGTTTTTCTTATTTAAAAAGATAACTTTTTGATATTTTCCTTATTTTTCTTGCTATGATAAGATAAAATCATCTTTAAATTACATATCTCCATATTTAGTAAATTTTATAATCCAGCAATGAAAAATTTAGATTGAGGTTTGAAATGTTTATTTATATTCTATTAGACGTGATATTTCCAATATTGATATTAACCTTGACCGGCGCAGTATTACAAAGAAAATTCCAATTTAGTCTGAAGCAGCTGTCTACATTGATTACTTATTGCTTGATGCCGGCTGCTGTATTTGTGAACATCTATAATATTAGCATTCAAATAAATTTGTTTTTCCAAATAATATACTATCTGATACTTTATAGTTTAGCCCTTATTGTCGTCAGTAATATTATTTCAAAAATATTAAAATTAGATAAAGGCGAAAGTGCAGCCCTAAAGAATAGTATTTCGTTAATGAACTCCGGTAATTACGGCTTGCCGGTAAGTCAATTAGTTTTCAGCCACAATCCCTTAGGTTTTTCTATTCAGGTTTTTATTTTAATTTTCCAGAATCTTTTAACGTATTCTTATGGAATCTATAACTTATTATCAGCAACCAAATCAATCGGAGGTATTATTCAATCATTTTTAAGACTGCCTGTATTTCATGCGCTTATATTAGGTATTCTCTTTCAAGCTTTTACCATTCCAATTCCTAATTCTATCATGATACCTCTTGACCAGCTTGCGGATGGTTTTGTTGCCATAGCGCTCTTATTACTGGGAGCACAATTATCTAACATTAAACTTCACTTTTTCCATAGAGTCATCACATGGTCTTTAATTGGAAGGCTGTTCGTTGGACCGTTATTAGCGCTTGCTGTTATATATCTGCTGAACATCGATGGCGTTGTTGCACAATCATTATTTATTGCAAGCTCTTTTCCTACCTCCAGAAATACATCAACGATTGCTATGGAATATCAAATAAAGCCTGAACTGCATGCACAAATTGTTTTGTTTTCAACACTTTTAAGCATCATCACCGTAACTGTCGTTATTTATTTTTCATATATTTTGTTTTGAGCCAGTTTGATTGAGTGCCAAGAATCTTTGATATAATAGATTTTTGGCACTTTTTTAATTATGACAATTGTAATTATTTCTGATGGTCTGCAGGTCTGATTACCTTATTTTATCCTGAATAACTTCTATTTCAATCTAATTCGAAAGGCTGCCAACTGTGAATATAACTCAACCTCTTCACGCGTAGTCACTTTCTTTAAATTGTAGCTTTCTTAAAAATTACCTTCTTTCTGTTTACTTTTACAAACCTCTCTCTTGATTAGTTAATTTAATGTTGAATTTATGAAGGTTAATATTGAACAATATCGTACGTTTTAAAACAGAAGGAAGGGGTATATCAAAAATATAGAGAGTTGCTATATACATATGACGGAAAAATTAGCAATAATTCCTTACTGAAAAATCATTTTTTTCACTTTATAACAGAAAACTGGACAATTCTGAACGGTATCAGTATTTTGTCATGGCAGTTACTATAATCCTTCCAAAAAAATCTTACAATTTAAAATTATTTTACACAGCACCCTTGTATTTTTCACCTAAACGTATTACAATTAAATTGTGATAAACTTCACAAACTTTTTCTATTTCATTATAAGAGAGGAGCAATAAAATGAAGAACTTTATAAGTATACTAGGATCAAATTCAGATTATTCAACCAATCGTCTCTTGCTGCAATTTATTCAAAAGCATTTTAAAGATCAGGCTAACATTGAAATTTTTGAAATTAAAAACTTACCTGCTTTTAATAAGCCGGAAGACAGGAAAGCACCTCATGAAGTACAGGAACTCGCGGACAAAATAAGAGAAGCAGATGGAGTAATCATCAGTTCTCCGGAGTATAATCACTCCGTACCGGCGGCATTAAAAAGTACATTAGAATGGTTATCCTATACGAATCAGGCATTAATTGATAAGCCGGTTATGCTGACTGGAGCTTCCTATGGAAAATTAGGCTCTTCCCGTGCGCAGAGTCATTTACGGCAGATGCTTGATGCACCTGAATTGAAGGCACGTATTATGCCAAGTTCTGAATTTTTAATCGGTTATTCCTTACAGGCCTTTGATGATAATGGCAATTTAACGGATCAACGTAAAATAGAAGCTCTTGAGCGGATTTTTAATGACTTTGTACATTTTGTTGATATTACCAATCAGTTAGTTAATGCGAATGAATCTCATCAAAAACAAGCACCAAGCTACTCATGGGAAGCCAAATAATTATTAGGAGGTATACAGATGAAACTTGTCGGAATTGTAGGATCAAATGCTGAATTTTCTTATAACCGTCTGTTATTAAATTTTATTGCAAAAAACTTCAAGAAATTAATTGACGTTGAAGTTCTGGATATTAAAGATGTACCAATGTTCAATCAATCGGACGATCAAACAAATAGTGAAGTAATCCAAAATTTAAATAAAAAAATTGTGGAAGCAGATGGTGTTATTATTGCTACGCCGGAATATAACCACTCCATCCCGTCCGCATTACAAAGTGTCTTGGAATGGCTATCGTTTAAAATACATCCTCTTGATGGAAAACCAGTAATGATTGTGGGGGCTTCTTATGATGTTCAAGGATCTTCACGATCTCAATTGCATCTGCGGCAAGTATTAGATGCACCTGGTGTAAACGCTGTCGTTATGCCGGGAAATGAATTTTTATTGGGTGAAGTTTATGATGCATTTGATGAAAATGAAAACCTGAAGGATGCGCAAACAGCCCAATTCTTAGAAACTTGTATAAAGAAATTTATCCGTTTTATCAATGTTGTCAATGTTCTGCAATCACCTGAAGGAATGAAGGATCTATCCGATGCAGAGGATTTATATGCTACTGGAGCAATTGATACAACTGTTGAAGGTATCGACATGTCAGCTGATGACTGGCTCGAACAGGCTGCCGAAGCAACACAGGCAGTGGAAGGTAATACTTATGTTAAATTAAATCGCGGGCTTTTAACGGTCAATCAGCTCAATTATTTCTTGAATTCCATGCCGGCGGAATTGACTTATGCAGACAGCAATAACCAATTCTTATACTATAACCACCATATGGAGAAGGAAGATATGCTGGCAGGACGCAGGCCGGAACAAGTAGGAAGCCCACTGGCAGAATGCCACCCGGAAAGAGTGTTCAGCAGCGTTTCCTGGGTTATTCAACAATTACGCAGCGGGAAACAAGATGTGGTACGGACGCAGGTGCCTACACATGGTCCAGATAAATTTGTAGTCCACAGCTACCAGGCTGTACGTGATGACAATGGGAATTATCTTGGAATCAATGAATATGTACAAGATATTCAACCGGTGATTGACTGGTATTTAGAACAGACAGGTCAACAGTTAACCGGTGGCGATGTAGATGCCGTATCAGGAGCTACTTCAAAAGTAGACACCGTGTCAGGAGCAACGGCCAAAGCTTAAAGACAGTTAATAAAAAAGAGGTCATATTGGCCTCTTTTTCGAATTTCATTCAAGCATTTATTTTCTAAGGTGAATAATAATTTATTAGAGGATGTTCAAAGTATAAGAATACAAAAGGGTGATAATATGGTAATGCAAACTCGTGAAATACATATGATGGGAACTGTTATTCAATTATCTGTTCAGCATGACTATGCAGATTTTGTTTTGGAAGAGCTGATCCTCCGACTGAAGGAATATGAGAAACGTTTTAGTGCGCATGATTCTGCTTCAGAATTAATGGAAGTGAACAAAAACGCAGGGATTAAACCAGTAAAAGTGAAGTCAAGTTTATACGAATTAATCAAAATCGGTAAGGAACACAGCACTCAGGCAGACAGTTCCTTGAACATTGCAATTGGTCCTCTTGTTCAAGCCTGGCGTATTGGATTTGAGGATGCTGATGTTCCCTCCCAGACATCCATTGAATCCTTACTCAGCAAAACTAATGCCTGTGACATCATACTGGATGACAAGGAACGAACCGTATTTCTAAAGCATGCTGACATGTTTATTGATTTAGGCGCTCTGGCAAAAGGGTTTATTGCTGATCTGCTTATTCATGATTTGGAATCGATGAATGTATCGGAAGCTTTAATTAATTTAGGCGGGAATGTCATAACACATGGTGCTTCTTCCAAACACGAGGATGGTTATTGGCGGATAGGGATTCAACATCCTTTTCTCCCACGTGGAAATTATATCGCTGTTTTAAGAGCATTCAATCAATCCGTTGTTACATCCGGGATTTATGAAAGAAGTTTTACTAAAAATAACAAAACATATCACCATATTTTGAACCCTCAAACCGGATATCCGATTAAATCAGAAATCGCCGGTTTAACAGTAGTTTCAAAAAAGTCCGTTGATGGGGAAATATGGACCAGCCGTTTATTTGGAAAGACACCCCGGCAAATTATTGATACGTTGAATCAACTGGAAGATATTGAAGGGATTGTCGTTACGACAGATAGTGAGATTTGTTATACGGAAGCTCTTAAACCATATATTAGTGAGGACATTTCATAATTCTGTGTCTTTAGAAAGCCGGAACAAGACTTTTACATCCTGATTTAAAATGAGTCTTCAATTTCACTTTTTCACAAACATAAAACACTCTTCTTAATTTTGACAATCAGAGGAGTGTTTTTAATCAGAAATAGAGCGCTTAAAACTATTTAAATCAGTCAGCCCCACCACATGGCTAAAACAAATAGAGACCACCAAGAGGTGAGTAATCCGGTAATTACAAACAGCGTAATATATATGCCAAGCTTTTCTTTATTTATTCTTTGTTTCTTATACTGAAAATAGATCATAACTAGAGAATTTTAAAATAAGAATATACTTATCAATGTTAAAACAGATAAATTATATATCGGGTATGATTCTGGGAAAATCCCATTCAAAAGATAAGCAAAGTCTTGCCCGAATATACCAAGTATAACCGCTAAAATAAAACTTCCTAATACAATTATATTGTTTTTCTTCATCAAGGCACACCTTCCACTTCATTTAAGAAGATGTTCAAAAAGTCCAAGGATTGGCCTGCTCTACACCTTTTCTATTACTCTTCCCTGAAACACATATGGAACTGCCTTTTCTAACAAGTTTCTAATTCCCTCTTTATGATATGGCATTCTTTTATCCGCTTCTTCTATGCTCACCCATGCTGTATCCGCAATCGTTTCTGTATCCTGTATCGAAATTTCTCCACTGATGACCTTTGCCATAAACGTAAAAAAGATTGCATGATGATTATATTTTTCCATAAATGCTTCATTCACCGAAAGTATATCTCCAGCTTCTATCGTCAAACCAGTTTCTTCTTTCGCTTCCCGGACAACTGCTTCAGATAAGATTTCTCCCTTTTCCACTGCCCCGCCAGGCATCGTCCAATCATCATGCTTTATATTTTTCACCATTAAAATTTTTTCTTCATTTTCATCTAAAATCAAAGCATAAACCACATCTACTCTCTCCATTGAAACATCCCCCTCGTATTATACTTTCCTTAGTTCCGTTCTGATAAGATGCTGCGTAATATCTTTTTACTTTCTTCGTCCTTTAGTCGATATGGCCGTCCAATTTCCTTATACACTTCTTTTTCCTCTAAAAGCTGTTTCGGATGGATAACCTTTGTAGTAACATTGTCCAAGGGAAAATTTTCATCTAATAGCGAATCGGCACGCCAAATCCACTCGGGCAAACCATTCATAATAAGACTGCCGTCACTGTGATAAGTAATGTAGTTAATGGAAAGATCTACATTATTTTTTGAAAATCAGATTGCCTGTTAAAAAAAGGTTCTTTCACAGCTATTTGTTTATACCCTGCTTTTACCAGCTCTTCTTCTAGAAATTCTCTATTTTGAATCCAGGTAACTAAGTCAATATCTTCATGAGTCCGGGTAACCTTACCAAGCAGAAAATCAATTGCCCATCCGCCTTTCACCCACATTTGCAGCTTATGTTTTTCAAAAAGTGCCTGCAGCTCCCTCAGAATTACTAGTTGGTTCTTTGTTTGTGTATTTAGCTGGTTAAAATCCATAACTTTTCCCCCTGCTCCCTACTATTCATCTGTTTTCTGCAACAGTGAAACCGCGTAACAATCCATTCTTTCAATCATCTTTTCCACAGTAATATCCTTTTTCCCAAAAGTTCCCCATCCAGGATAAACATCCGGCTGTCCTTCCAAAACATCCATTAATGAAACAATATCCCAATAAACGTCATAGGAAAAATGATGCTTATTTTTTTCCTGATAGGCAGATAAAAAAGCATCCGCAGCTTCCACACCATATAGCATGGCAAGGTTCCAGCGACAGTGTCCTACATCAATACCTGCATGACCTATGCAGCCATTTGCCCAATCTACCACACCACTTACCTCGTTATTCTTCCAAAGTACATTCACCGGATGAAAATCCCGATGAATAAATTTTGGTGTATAGCTTGGCTCCGGCTGTAGCACTATCTCCTTTAAAGCCTCCCATACTTCCTGTTTACCAGACCAGGCTGGAATTTCGATTTCATCCGCTTTTTGATAACGCTCATGCTGCCATGGGAAATCAATGATTGAATTATCGTGAATCTGAGCTAATATTTCTGCCAGCTTGCTTAACCATACCACCTGATTTTCGGGCAAAATATTTATCTTACCTTCTATTTTGCTCATTAAAAGAAGCGGTTTGCCGATAATTTCTCCATCAGGATCAGCAGCAATATATTGCGGTGTTTCAACAGCTAATAATGCTGCCGCCTTCAGACTGTCTACCTCCTGTTTAATATCTTTCGCTGTAAAGCTGCTCTTTTCATATTGACGCAGTACCAATTCCCTGCTTTCACCGGAAGATAAATACAAACCGATTATATACATAACGGCGGTCGTACTGCCTTCTAACGGATGAACATGGTGAATAACTGCCTTGTTTGAAAAATGAGAAACGATCCAGTGCTTTAGTTTTTTAGAAATATAAGCCATACAACCTCTCCTTCTTTATACAAAAATCCTCGTCTTACTAAAAAAGCAAACGAGGATTTTTAATGTTTTTATGATACACGATTTCCCTTTTCCAACTTTGCCTGTTCAGCCGGAGACGGGTCAAATTTAATAAAGAAATAAGCGATGAATGTACATAATGCCAGCACAGCAATAACTGCAAATGCTACATTCACACCAAAAATATCCGGACGGACAATTGTTTCACTGCCCTCTGTCATCGTGGCAACAGATGTCATAATCGTTACAAGGATTGCTGTACCGACTGAAGCAGCTACCATACGCATCGTTCCATCTAATGCAGCGCCGTGCGGAATAAGTTCTTTCGGCAGCTGGTTCAATGCCGCTGTCTGAATAGGCATCATAATCATTGCCAACCCAAGCATCCGCACTGTATACATAACAATGACAAAAGTAAAGGTTGTGTTCACATCAAGAAACATAAATGGAACAGTTGCCAAAGTGATAATTATCAATCCCGGCAGTACAATCCATCTTCCGCCAATTCTATCAAACAGCCGGCCTACAAATGGCCCCAATAAACCAGTGATTAAAGCACCTGGAAGCATGGACAATCCCGCTTCGAAAGCTGTAAAATCTCGCATATTTTGCATAAAAAGCGGAATCAATGTCTCCGTTCCAATCAATCCCATAAACGTGATCGAACCAATAAATACACTGAACGGGAAAATAGCATACTTAAATACTCTAAATTCAAGCATTGGATGCCTTAATTTAAGCTGACGCAAAATAAATAGAATCAGAGAAAGAATACCGACAGCCAATGTAACCAGTGTGATTGGCGCTCCCCAGCCGAAGTTACCTGCGTTGGTAACACCATAAAGAATTCCTCCAAAACCAAATGAAGATAGAATAACAGAAAGAACATCAAACTTGGTTTTCTTCACTTCAGTTACATTGCGTAAAGCGAAGAATGCGATAATAATATCAATAATAGCTATCGGCAAAATAATATAGAATAATACACGCCATGTATAATGCTCTGTTACCCAGCCCGAGATAACCGGTCCAATTGCCGGAGCAAAGGAAATTACCAGTCCAATCAGTCCCATGACAGAGCCTCTTTTATTAATAGGAAATATTAATAAAAATACAGTCGTCATTAATGGCATCATAACTCCAGCTCCCAGGGATTGGATCACTCTGGCCATAATTAAAAACTCAAAATTCGGCGCAATTCCGCCAATGAATGTTCCAACAGCAAATACACTCATTGCAGTTAAAAAAAGCTGCCTCGTTGTAAAACGTTCAATTAAAAAAGCACTGACAGGGATCATAATCCCATTGACCAGCATAAATACGGTTGTCAGCCACTGTGCGCTGTTCGGCGTCACACCCATTTCATTGATAATTGGCGGTATAGCAGTAATCATCAATGTCTGGTTTAAAATAGAAATAAAAGCCCCCGCCAGCAACAATGCGACAACAGTCGGTCTATGTATTTGATTCATCTATCTATGTCTCCTCTTGCAGTTAAATTTTATTTTTGTTTTCGAAATAGTAATCGGCTTACTATAGATTAAAGGAAAAGCTGAAAAGATGCTAGCCTTTTTTTACTTCTGCTCTATGCAAGAAATGAAATATCAATTTCCTGTATGTTACAATACCCATATAACTATCTGATGAGAGATGTGATTATTATGCCAACTTGTCAGCATTGTCAACATAAATGGACTTGGAAGCAAACAATGAAATCAACCACAACCATAGACACCGCATATATTTGCCCTTATTGTGAGGAGAAGCAATATGCTACCAAAAAATCAAGAACAAAATTTTATTTCTTGATTTTTATTCCTTTGATAGCTCTTCTTTTAAATTTATTTAATATACCAATATGGTTTATTTTCAGCTGGCTTATCCTTGGAGGTATTGCTGTTCTTAGTCTTTTTCCTGCAGTATTAAAACTGACTAATAAAGAGGAATTTTTCTTTTGACTTTTTGTTGGTTGCTACATGCCAAGGAGATGTAAATTAGAAAACTATTTGAAATGAACAGGTACCTGACACCTTTGTTTCTATATCAATATTCCGATAAAATATTTGAATACAACATATATCCCACAATTGCTCGCCACCGCTAAGAATTGTGAAATTTCTTCTTATATCATGTTTTACTCACTCAAACAAAGGGAAAACTTTCTTTAACATCGCTATAAAGGAGTTGGACAAAATGAAAACATTCAGTGTAGTACCAAATGCAGATGAAACGAGCTGGATTGTAAAACTGGAGGACGTCGCACCGGAAGAAGTTTATGGCTCAAAAGATGATGCAATTTCTGCTGCAGAGCAAATGGCAAAAGAGAATACACCAAGCAAGGTGGAAATCAGGGATAAGGACGACAATATCCAAGAAGAAAAAAACTTCTAGCATTCTACGTTTCGATTATAAGGTTACTATAATAAATATGTAAAAGGAAGCACTGCTAACCAGCGCTTCCTTTTCTATATTTCCGTTGAATGAATGCTTTTATTAAAAATTAGAGCTGTAAAAATGGAGGTAAATAGAGTGTTAAAACCTACGATGCTGTTCTCCCCAAACGTCCTCAGCAACTTCTCTTACTAGACGCAATTTATCCCATTGCTGTTCTTCCGTAAGAATATTTCCCTCTTCTGTTGATGCAAAACCACATTGCGGACTGATACATAAGCGATCAATCGGAACATACTTTGCGGCTTCTTCAATGCGCTCTTTGATCTGATCTTTATCCTCCAGCTCTGGAAGCTTAGAAGAAAATAACCCTAATACGACAAGCTTGTTGTCACTTACATTGACCAGTGATTCAAATCCTCCTGCACGCTCTGTATCAAACTCTAAGTAGTAAGCTCTAACCTTCTCTTGTGCAAATAAAATTTTGGCAATAGTATCATAAGCACCTAATGAAGCCCATGTTGAATGATAGTTCCCACGACACACATGGGTTGTAATGATAAGATCCTCTGGATGATTTTCGATTGCTTTATTATTTAAATTTACATAAAGTGTACCGATATCTTCAACATTCGCACCATCATGACGGCTGGCCCAATATTTTTCATCGACCAGCATTCCCCATGTGCAATCATCCACCTGCAGGTTTCTGCACCCTGCTTCATATAAATCTTTGATAACTGTTCGATATGCTGCTGCAATATCTTCTATTAATTCATCCTGATTCGGATAAATCTTATTCGTTACTTCCACATTTTCCGGGCGTTGTAATTCTGCTAAAAATTGCGCCGGTGCAGGAATCGTTTGTCTGGCAACTACCTCCTCGTCAGCAAACTGCTGCACAAATTGGAAGTGCTCGACAAACGGGTGGGTTTCTCCACTGATTTTTCCAGTTAAACCAGCCGTTTCTGGTCTTGTTTCTTCCCCTTGAAATTTATAACCTTGAGCAATATCCTGCTTTTTTGCACCTTGTAGCCCCCACATAAAATCAAGATGCCACCAGGAACGGCGAAATTCTCCGTCTGTAATTGCTTTTAAACCGACTTCTTTTTGCTTTTGGATTAAATCTTTAATTGCTTCATCCTCTACAGCTTTTAAATCCTGTTCCGAAATAGTCCCCTTTGCAAAAGCTTTGCGTGCTTCCTTTAATTTTTCCGGTCTCAGGAAGCTTCCCACGTTATCAAATCGGAATGGTGTTTCTGCGCGTACGCCTTCTTTACTCGCTACTGTCATCACTGATCTCTCCCTCATTTCATTGGTTGTAGATTAGTCTATCACAGTAAATTCATTATCAGATAACACCTAAAATCTATCGTTTGTTATAGCTTTAATCTATAATAAACTTTGCCGTTCTTCCTCAATACTGGTCTGCAAATATGCAATATACGTTTCCGCCATCGGACTAAGCTCAATATCCTTATGAACAATATAGCCGACATTAATGATTTCATCGACCTTCAAAGGCACTGCTATAATATTATCGCCATTCAGCTTTTGGCTGATAACCCCTGTAGATATCGTATAGCCATTAAGACCAATCAGCAGATTAAACATTGTCGCCCGGTCCCGGACATGGATATTTTTCGGGCGGGTCAGCGTGCTCAATATCTCTTCTGAAAAATAAAATGAATTATAATCTCCCTGTTCATACAGCAGATAGGGGTAGGGCTCTAAATCCTCCAGAGTAACGTAATCCTTTTCCGCTAATGGATTATCCCCGCTGATAAACACATGCGGCGTTGCCTCAAATAAGCGGTGAAAGGCTAAATTCCCTTCCCTTAAAAATTTCCGAATCACCTGCTCATTGAAATCATTGATATACATAATCCCGATTTCACTGTTTAAATTTTTGACATCTTCAATTATTTCATAGGTCCTTGTTTCCCTAAATGTAAAATCATACTCATCTCGGTCATAATCCTTTAACAGGCGGACAAAGGCACTGACAGCAAAGGCATAATGCTGGGCAGAGACAGCAAAATGATGCTGCGGCGCTGCATTGTTGGAATAGCGGTTTTCCAGCAGCTCTGCCTGCTCCAGAACTTGTCTGGCATAGCCTAGAAACTCGGATCCTTCCTTGGTTATATGAATTCCCTTATTGGTACGTGAAAATATTTTAATGCCAATTTCTTTTTCTAGTTCCTTCAATGCATTGGACAAGCTTGGTTGGCTGATAAATAAAACTTGGGCTGCTTTGGAAATGGAACGGCTTCTTGCTACTTCTATGACATATTTTAATTGTTGTAAGGTCATCTCTTTCCTCCCTTATAAAAAGATCAATAAAAAAATAACTGCAATTTCTTCATTCTTTCCCATCTAAACTACATCAATTGGTGAAAGTCGCCTTGACACGCCGGGACCTGATGAAATATAAAATCCAAAGGACACTGGGCAGAATAGAATCCCCGCCTGTTTCTCCTTCCATAAACAGGACAGGCAGATGCGATAAAATATTAATAGTATAAGCTGTTATCATCAGCTTTGGCAATATTCGTTTCCTTTTGATCCATGAATATATAATAAAAAAATAGAAGAATATTAAAATAATGTTTGTTATGTAGATAAGTCAACAACCCATGACTGAAGTCACAGGCTTGTAAGGTCTTGAGACCTTTAGAATTTACAGCGGACAACAAGACCAATGTCTTGCCCTTTAAATCACGCGAGAGATACTGGAGTTAGCAGAAGTTAACCCTTGTCCGAAGCCGATTCATCTCATGACTAAAGTCAAGAGGGTTCTCGACTAAATAATCTCTAAATCCAGGCTGATTTTCTATGTTTTTTTCTTCCAATGAGACGTCCTCTTTTCTACTTAATGTAGACTCAATATAGCAAATTCAGGATATTCCTTCAACTTTTTTTAGTCTGACAGAACCATTTCCAATCCTGATTATCAGTATTTCCTTATTTTTTATAATCGATGGCTAAATCAGAATAGAACTTTTAATCTTCTCATTTGATAACACTTTTATCCAAACAGAATTTTGCCTGATCTACTCTACTTTCCGGAAAGGATGCCGGGACAGCCAAATAAATAGTGCAAGAAAAATAACTGCTGAAAATAGAAATAGCGGTGGAACAGGTAGCCATTCTGCCCAAATTCCAGCAATAAATAACCCCAGTGGCAGCATCAGTTTCATAAACATAGAAGCAGTTCCGGCAACTCTTCCAAGCATATGGTTTGGAGTTACCTCCTGCCGGATAGCCAGATAAATAATATTGGATATAACAGTTGAAAAAGTACGGATAGCCAGGCTGATTCCTAATAACCACCATGTATTTGCAAGAGACAGAAGCACCATTGCAACAACATCGACTAAAAAAAAGCTCGTAAAAATTCTTCCTCTGTTAAATTTCCTGCGCAGCGGTTTCACGGCCAATGCTCCCAGCAAACCGCCCAGCGAAGAAATTGAAAACATCAAACCAATTTCTTTTTCCGACGCATGCAGCTGGTCAGCCGTATAAAAAACAAGCACGCCGATAACAAGACTCATCGCCAGATTAGTAAAGATAATTGCAATTGTAGGCGTAAGCAAGGTTTTATTTCGAAATAGTTCGTTCCAGCCTTCTTTAATTTCCAGTCTCCAGCTTCCTGCTTGTTTTGTTTTCAGTCTTTCCTCCTCCGGAACCTGAACAAACTGCACACAAATAAATAAAATGATTAAGCTTACCAAATAAATCGATAACACAGATGCAGTCGTCAGTATGCTTAATAACATTCCGGCAAGTCCCGGACCGACTGTTTGAATAAATGTTCCTACAAAGGAAAGCTTGGCGTTTGCTGAAGTAAGCTGTTCCTTGGAAACAATCTGCGGCATGGCAGAATGTTGTGCATTTCCAAATGTATAACCGGCTGAAGATAATATAAAGCCAAGAATATATAGATGCCACACCTGCATCGTATTTGATAAAAGAAGAAGAATCATCCCCAGCGAAGCAATGATGGAAATCAGACTTGTCCAACGCATCATCGTTTTCCGATTCACCCGGTCAACCAGCACTCCGGCAATAATCCCAAGAAAAATATTTGGGAAGAAATCAATAGCCCTCATCGTACTCATTGCCAGAGCAGACTCTGTCATGCTGTAAATCAATAGCGGAACTGCTAGAATATACATTTGCAAGCCAATACTTTGTACGGTTGACCCTCCCCATAAAAACAGGAAATTTTTATTTCTCCATAAAGAAACCGGCACTTCTTTCTCTAGTTTTACTTGATTTATTTCCATTCCATCATCTCTCCCTCACTGTCTGCTATTTACTTTTAGTGTAAGTTGTGAAAAGATGAATAAAAAGTGAGGATTATAAATTATTATTGTTCACCTTTTTGAAATGGAAAGGAGAATGGCTGGTGAAACATCACAAATATGCATCTAAGCTGCTGGATTATTTCACTTCAGAAAATAAGGCGGAAACAACCATTGCGGATCTGGCTAGTGTCTTTCAATGCTCCGAAAGACATACTAAAACGGTTATCCATCATTTAGCTGCTAAACAATGGATAACATGGCACGTTTCTCAGGGGAGAGGAAAAAAACCGGTAATTACATTGCATTTTGAAAAAGATGATATTCTGCTGGAGCAGGCGAAGGGATTAATAGAAAAGGAAATTTATCAGAAGGGGTTTACTGTAGTTCAGCAGGCGAGTGCCGCCTATCAGGAAAAGTTTCGTGTCTGGTTTCAGCAGCAGATCGGGATTACTCAAGTTTCAGCGGATAAAAACGCATCCTTAGATGTGCTTCGTTATCCATTTTATCCTGTTCGTTTATGTATGGACCCCCTCGATGCAAGCTCACGTCATGACAGTCATATGATTCAGCAAATCTTTGATCGGCTAGTAGAATATAATCCAGAAACGGAGACTCTTGAACCTGCAATTGCACACTGCTGGGAAAGCAAGGACGGAAAGCAATGGATTTTTTATTTACGAAAAAATGTGCGGTTTCATCATGGCAGAATATTACATGCAAATGATGTAAAGACTACAATTCTCCGTTTCACAGAGGACAGTGCCATCAGAAAAAATCTGCTTAACATACAAATAATCAATCAGACAACACTTATCTTCCAATTGGATAAGTCCGATTATTTGTTTCCCAGATTACTGGCAGATGTCCGAGCTTCGATAGTTCCTATAGATGTTATTAAGGAAAAAGGAAAGCTGTTTTCTTCAAAACCGATAGGATGCGGACCTTATCAGCTTACGATATATAGCGAAGAAAAAATTCAACTGGATCGATTTGAAAATTATTATGGACTGGCTCCCTGGCTGGATAAGGTTGAAGTTATTACAGCCTCCGAAGAGTTTTTATCAAAGCAAACACATCCGCTTTTACTAGAAGCACCGGACAGCTCATGGGTAGAAAAGTTTACGTATGAGCAAGGAGCAGATTTTATTATTCTGAATAGTAGAAAGCCAGGACCTTTACAGGATAAAAATTATCGAAAAGATTTAATTGAAGCGATTCGTCCGGCTGATTTTTGTCTGGCAAAACGGGGAGAAATTATTGCACATAGTTTGATTGTAGATAAATCAATGACCTTTCCCAATAAAATAAACCAGACCTCCAGCAGCCCCGGCCAGTCATCGTTAAAAATTGCTGCGCAGCAAATACGAAGAAATACGAATCATTACCGGGAGGCAGTTATTTTACAAAGACAATTGGAACATATCGGCATTCATTCTAAAATCAATTTACTCTCTAAGACGGAGTGGAAAGACCCAAATAAAATATTAGATTATGACTTATTTGTTGGAGGGGTTTTCTTATCCGATGATTATTTACTTTCTGCTCTGACATTTATGGAAAGTATGTCTATGCCTCTTTACCCTCTGCTTCCTGACAGTGTCCAAAAAGAAGTTCAACAAAAGCTCACTAAAATACGGCAGTCTGAGAATTCTCAACAGCAATGGGAGCTTTATTTTCAATTAGAAAAGGATTTAAAGAAGCAGCATTTTATCGTGTTCTTAAATCACCGGGGCCATGGAGTCTATGAAGCAGAGGATAGCCTCTATGAAAATATACACCTTAACAGCAACGGCCGGATTAATTATCGGAAGGTTTGGAGGAAACCCTTTTAAAAAGAAACCAAATTTGCATGGTTAGCTATGAGGGATAGACTTATATTATTCATATATTAAGTCTATCTCCTTTTTTATCATTGATTTTCAAGCTCTATATTACTATAAGAACAACTGATACGCATACCTCTCACCATTCACAAAAGGAAGCTGGATAATCCCTTTGAACGCAAATCCCGCTGATAAAATAACATTTTGCATTGCCCGATTTCTTGGATATGTATCAATTCGCACTTCAGACATCCCTTTTTCTTTGCATACAAAGAGCAGCAGCTTTAGAAAAGTTTTTCCATAGCCTTTTCCGTTTATCTCCGGATTAATTGCGAATTTATGAATTGTCGCATAGCTCCCTTGTGACGCATCCCAATCCCCGCAGCTTATTGTCGAATAAGCTTGTTCCTCTTCATCCGTAACAATTGCAGTACCAACAATCACATTATTTATTGTAAAAAGATAATTATTTCCTTTTTCTATCTCACTTTTTATGTCTTCCTCATTCGGGGAATCTTCTTCTGACCATTGTGGCGATCCGGATTCAGCCAGTTTGATTCTCGCCTTATTAATGATTTGCATAATATCATGGAAATCACCAGAATTTCCGTTTCTTATTTCGATATTCACCATACCACCTGCTTTTAAAATTTTATGTCTTCCTTAAGTATATTTCTAATTTTAAATAAACAAAATGGATAAGCTTCATTTAAATGAGGTTAAAATATAATTTCAGTATTTATAAAGCCCCAAGTAATAAGTGGGATACCACATTTAAAATGACATTACCCATAAAGAGTAATGCCATTCATTACTTTTAAGTATTTCCTGTCTACTTGACAATCCGCTTTACCTTTATTCCTCCAAAAAGCCATTCTCAACCAGATAATTATGCGCAACTATGGCGACACTCTGCCTTTCAATGTCTACCTGGTAATTGAGCTGACGCATTACTTCACTGTCAAGACTTTCTGCAAGAGGCGCAAGAATGGACTCAACTTCCGGATATTCCTCAAGAAATTCTTCACTCACAGCAAGTGCTGCATTATAAGGAGCAAAAAACTTTTCGTCATCTTCTAATAAAACCAAGTCAAATGCATCAATTTGGGCATTTGTTTCATATGCTACACCTACATCGAGGTTCCCGCTTTGCAACGCTTCGTAGATAAGTCCTGAATCCATTTGCGTAATATTTTCTGCTCCAAATTGAAAACCGTATGTTTCCTCTACCCCAGGAAGTCCATCCTCACGATTAGCGAACTGAGCATCGGTGCCCATTGTTAATTCTTCTGGATGTTCATTCACATAATCCGCCAAATCCGAGTAAGATTCAATCCCGTATTCCTCAGCATTGTCACGAGTCATAGCAAGTGCATACGTATTGTTTACTTTCGAAGGGTTCACCCAGGCAATGCCATTTTTCTGATCAACTCGTTTCAACTCTTCATATGCTTCATCCGGGTCTGTTATTGGATCCATCCCCAAATAAGTTACAATCGCTGTTCCTGTGTAATCCCAAGCAAGTGTGACCTGTCCATTTTCAAGAGCTGTCCGGAGAACTGTACTTCCCAAATTCTCCATCATTTTCACCTGGAACCCTTCCTCCTCAAGTAAGAAATATGTCATTTGTGTAAGTAAATACTGCTCGGTGAAATTTTTCCCGCCAATTGTTACTGACTTCCCGCCACCGCCGAAAACCGAGCATCCGCTTAAAAAGATGCAGAGGAGGACGAGTATGGTGAAACGTCTAAAAATAGTCATTTTTGTAATCCTCCTTTATGTCGAAGTGGCAGAATCAGCCGTCTGGCTTGCTGATTTTGGCGAAATAACGTAACCTGCTCCTCTTAATAAGTAATCAAGTCCAATTGCCAGCAGTGTAACAGGAATCGCCCCTGAAATTAAATAAGCATTGTCAAAAAGTTCAATACCTGTCATAATCCAGACACCTAAACCACCGCCACCAATATAATAAGCTAGGGCAGCCGTTCCAACGTTTAAGACAATAGCTGTCCTGAGTCCGCCGATAATTGCGTATGCTGCATTCGGCACTTCCACTCTCCAAAAAATCTGGCTTGCTTTCATTCCCATCCCTTTCCCTGCATCAATGAGATCGGGATTTATCGAATTAAATCCTGCAACCGCATTACGAAAGATCGGTAAAACAGAGTAAATAAATAAAGCAAATACTGCCGGCTTAAAGCCGACCCCTAAAATACCAATTGCCAATGCTAAAACGGCTAAACTCGGAACCGTCTGTGCCAGATTGGCAACGTTCGAAGCAATCCATTCATATTTACGAAAACGCGGGCGTGTAAATAAAACCGCCAAAGGCAAAGCAATTACAACTGCCAAAATAGAAGAAAGCATGACAAGATTGAGATGCTGCCCTACCAATACCCAAAATGTATCCGTCTGTTCGAAAATCGGCGAAAAATAGCCATTTACCCCTGCGTAAATAAAGAAGCCAATGACAAAAGCATACAGTAAAATACGGACAATATTAGCAATAAGCTTTTTCCGATTCACTCCATCACCTTCTCTTTTTCTACGGTCTGAGACGGTTTTTGGCGCATTTCCAAATGCAAATATCTTTGCACACGGTCAATGGTGATAGCTCCCTGTACCTCATCATTATCATCGTGCACGATCACTTGATCCGCCTCTTGATTTAATAACATCGCAAGCGTATCTTTTAAATTCTCATGAATGTTCACCTGTTTGGAATCGACAATAGACTGATCAATTTCTACAAGACCAATTTCTTCTTGCAGCTGAGCAATTGTGCGTAAACTAAGATGCTTAATGGCGCGGTCCCTTCCTATGAATTGAGAGACATATTCATTTTTAGGATGGATTAATATATCTGATGGTGTTCCATACTGCATAATCTCTCCATCACGCATAAGTACAATTTTATCTGCCATTTTAATGGCTTCGTCAATATCGTGACTGACAAACAATATCGTTTTCTTGACCTCGCGCTGAATCTGTAAAAATTCATCCTGTATTTTTTCACGAATTAATGGATCCAGAGCGCCAAACGGCTCATCCATCAGCATAACCGGTGGATCAGCGGCAAGTGCTCTAATTACACCAATCCGCTGTTGCTGCCCCCCAGACAGCTCATTAGGAAATCGTTTCCTGTATTCCATTGGATCCAGACCAATCAATTGCATCAATTCTTTATAGCGGTTATGTTTTTTCTTTTTGTCCCATCCCAGTAAATCAGGAACAATCGTTACATTCTCTTCAATATCCATGTTTGGAAACAAACCGTTACTTTGGATGACATAACCAATATTTCGTCTGAGTTCAATTTCATTCAGATTGCCAATATCTTCTCCATTAATCAAGACTGACCCTTCACTAATTGTCTCCAAACGGTTCACCATCCGAAGAAGTGTAGTTTTCCCGCAACCGGATGGTCCAAGAAATATTACAATTTCCCCTTTTTCCACTTCAAAATTAACATCGTTAACAGCTTTCTCAGTTCCTGTATATGATTTAGATACATGCTTAAATGAAATCATAAGTTCACCCCTTCGTCCGTGTTAGTTTGCTATTCCTTTTGGTGTCAGCCTCTTCTGGATAAACAGAAGAATCATATCTGCAATAATCGCAAGCAAAGAAACCACAATTGAACCTGTAACAATAGAATACATATCCGTCCGGGTAATACCTTGCACAATCAAAGTCCCAAGACCCCCCGCACCAATAAATGCAGCAATAACTCCAATTCCTATATTTAAAACCACCGCTGTGCGTATACCTGCCATAATTACAGGCAGTGCGTTTGGAATTTCAACACGAACCAGTCTTTGGCTTCTCTTCATCCCTATACCATTCGCTGCATCTATGACTGCTGGATTCACATTCTTAATGGCTGAATAGGTGTTGCGGATAATTGGCAGCTGAGAATACAGCACCAATGCTACTAACGCCGGAACAAATCCAATTCCCTGATTGATTAACGAAAAGAACGGAATCATTATTCCAAACAACGCAATACTCGGGATGGTTAATAGCACAGAAGCTGCTGCTAAAACTGTTTCTGCCAAATCCTCATTGGTTGTTAAATAAATGCCAATCGAGACCCCAATAATAATTGCAATTATTATCGCTATCCCTACGAGTTCTATATGTTGAACTGTAAGGCCCCATATGTAAGAAGCATTAATACGCAGATATTCGAGATATTCATTCATTTTAGTGCCCCCTTTTTCAATAACGAAATGAGCTGTTATTAGCATCAGTCTGCCGCTCATCTCCATATAACCCCTGTAATAATACTGAATTTTTAAAAAATAGAAAAACGACATAATAAAAAATCTGTATATAACCATAAAGACATGAAGTTCATATCCAAGGCGATGTATGCACTGGTGGACGGATATTTTGTCTGTAAAAACCTTACCCAATGTACAGAGAGATCAAGAATGAGTCTCCTGTATCATTAAGTCTATAAAACTGGAGAAAGCACCATTATTAGAGGAAGGAATAAAATGCGAAGACTTTGTAAAAAAACAGAAAGCAGAAGATAGAGAAAATAATTTTGTTATGGACGTCTACACCTTTGCTGAAACGATTGCGAATGCTGTATGGAGATTAACAGCTTCATGATTTTTATAATATATTCCCCTAAAAATTTTTTTGAAACCACAAAAGCTGTAAATACCCTTGTTTTATTTCAACCTCATAAAAAAACTACTTAGTAAGCCTGGCAATAATGGCTCAAAAATAGCTTTTGCAAATAGTGAAATAATATAATCCTTTTATAAAAGAAAATAGAATGCTATATCTTCTAAACATTTCCACTTCCAAGTATTTCAAATAATATTATTCATCTTACTCGATAATTTCTATGGCGTAAACAGAAATTCTTCCCGGAAAAGATTCTCTAAGATAGTCACCGTACACCCTTATTTTTTGATTTACTTGAGGTTGCCCAAAAAGAAAACTTCCTTCCATCTCACGATGTGGGGATAGAATAATTACGTTATCCCCATAATCAGAAGTAATCAAGCCAGACAGTCCCTGCCAGAAGCTTACTGATTGATCCAATCCACATCTCATTCCAGCGCTTTGATACTACATATCCTTCAATAACAAAAGCATCTTCCGGAATAGTTATATCCACCTTCGTATCCCCTTTTTTGCTCACCCATTCATTCAGACAAAAAAATAGCGACAGCCACCAGATAGATTATAATAATTCTTTTTATTGAGACAGGTGTATTTTCCATTTTATCGCTCTCTTATACACAGATAGAATAAATTACCTAAGCATAATCCTAGTCATATATTTCTACATATCATCAAAAAACCTTTATAATAACTCTTTATTCTTCTTATAAGATTTTTTTAATGAAATGAATTCCAATAAAAATGATAGTGCACCCACACTTATTACCATTCCAAAAAAATCATACCAGCTTGCTTGATCAGATGTTATTTTATATATCAGATAGCCTATTCCAAACACAACAACAAAGGAAGCAGTTCTGGCTTTAAGAGCTCTTAACGCTCCTTTATATTCCTTTTCCGTTGCAATATCAGTATGTTCGATTCCCGACAGTGTATATCTTCCTAAATTATAAAAAAGGAAAATTGCTATACCTGCTAACAAAATGACAGCTGTATCTAAGCTTATAAAATTACCGCTAATAAACATGATTACCAGAAAAAGAAAAAGCAGAACTCCTCCTTCAGCTAAAAAATATAGCATCTTTTTTTCTTTATATTCATCATTCGGCATTAAAAAAGATATCCATGATTTCATTAATCTTCTACCTCCCAAAATAATTCATCTAATGTTTTATCTAGCTCTTTTGCTATTGCAATACAGAGTGAGAGTGTGGGGTTGTATTCCCCTTTTTCAATCAATCCAATTGTCTATCTCGTCACGCCAACATTCTTTGCCAACTGCTGCTGGGTCATTGACGTTTTGACACGTGTTATTTTCACATTATTTCTCATTATTCACTCCGCCTCATAAATGCAATATATAAATTACTTTTGTTAATTATATGTTACATTACTTTATTAATAAAATCTAATTATTATTGGGATAATGATTGTAGTAATCTTAACAAAGTTAGCATTTATCAGGCTTGGAAACAGGAACTTAATTAACTTATACTGTAGAGAAAATAAACCAACCATTGCTTTACTGCAAAAGAAAAAAAGCCATTTGAAGAGTTCCTTTTGCTCTTCAAATGGCTTTGCTTTTAATTAAACTCGCTTCTATTAATTCTAATCAACAATCTATTCCTTATTTAATCCATCATACGCTTCTTAAATGTAACAGCAGCTAATACTAAAGTTGCTGCAACCCAGGCTCCAATAATTGCAAAAGGCTTCCAAAGTTCATCAAAACCTGCTCCTGATTCACCCAAATTCGCAATTTCTTCCAGCTGAATTCCCGGTGTATACTCTAATACTTGTAAGAAGCTGAACTGATCGGCTAGCCCGATAAACATATTAGCCATTCCAAATATAAACATTACAGGAAGAATATAGACAGATGCTTCTAAAACACTTCTTGTGATTAATCCCATCCAAGTTCCTAAAGCGATAAAGAAAATCAGAGATAGAAGAATTCCAGCAATTAACCAGCCTCTTCCGTCAAATGAAAAACCCATGATAAACATACTAACAGCAGTTACAATAATCGTAATTACAATAGTAACAGCACTTTTCCCAGCTAAAATTTCTGTCAATGTTGCTGGAGAAAGCATCAGACCACGCAACGTATTTTTCTCCTTTTCTTCTGCTATTATCGCACATTGCAGAAAGGTACCAACCAAAGCAAGGGATAAAGTAATTACAAACAAGTACATCGCCAATGGCACTTCCCCTACCCGACTATATATGACAGCAAATACAAGTGGCATCAGTGCTGTTGATGAAACGTACAAATTTCGATATAAATCTTTTAAGTCTTTTTGAAAAATAGCCATAAACCGTTTTACAGAAAATGTCATACTAACTCCCTCCCAGTCACTTCAACAAAGATATCTCCTAATGTCGGTTCTTTTGTATAAATACGCTCCACCATTTCCCGGGAAATATATTGTTGAATTTCCTCAGCACTTGATGCTTTCAAGGGAAGCTCTAATTCTCTTCCATCCTTTAATTCAATACCAATAATTTCTTCCCGATACTGTTTTTTCAGCTGTTTCGGCTCATCTAAAAGCTGGACGACCCCTTTATTTAAAAAGGCTACCTGGCTGCACAGATGATCTGCCTCCTCCATATCATGTGTTGTCAGAAAAATGGTCGTTCCCTGTCGATTCAGTTCCTTTAAACCATTATGGATATGCTTGGAGTTAGCAGGATCCAATGCAGATGTCGGTTCATCTAAAAATAATAGCTCAGGCTTATGCAAAAGCGTTCTTGCTAATAATACCCGCTGTGTCATTCCTTTAGACAGCTTGGCGACTTGTGTTTTTTTCTCAGAACCTAAGTTAACTGATTCAAGCGCCTCGTCAATTCGTTGTAAAGATGTACCATATAAATCTGCGTAAAGCTTTAAGTTATCATAAATGGTTAGTCTTGCGTATAAACCGCTATTATCTGTTACCACACCAAAACGTTTTCGATATTCAGGTGTGTTTAACTTTGAAACTGGTACACCAAATACATTTGCTGTACCTGAACTCTGCCTCATTTGACCTGTTAAAATCTTTATTGTTGTTGTCTTTCCAGAACCACTTGGCCCCAGAAAACCAAATGTTTCTCCTTTTTTAACCTGGAAAGATACATCATGTAATGCCTGTTTATCACCAAAAATCTTCTCTAAAGATTTCACTTCTATCATATTCTCCACTCCAAAAACCTCCTGCGTCAGTTATTTGTCTGTGATCACAGAATATCGCTATTTAAGGAATAGTGCAGTATATCTTCAATGAATGGAGTATATTTCAAGCTGAATTGTGCTTATTCTACCCCCAATAATTCCTTCAGCTCGTTCAACTTTGATTTCGATAATGGAACCTGAGAGCTTTTTTTATCAATAAGGGACAAGCTGTAACTGTTCCTGGTCCATGTAATAACCTCTCTTATTTTTTGAAGATTCACAATATAGGAGCGATGGCAGCGAAAGAAGCCTTGATGAGATAAACGCTGTTCTAATTCTTTTAAGGTAAAACCTGTTGGAAATCCTTCTCCACGCGTATACAGATATGTTTGACCATTCTGGCTTTCAATATAGTCGATTTCCTGTGGGTCAAATAAAATAATTTTATCCTCTACTTTGGCAGAAATTTTATTTAACTGAAAAGTTTGCTGTACTTGAGCCTCTTCTTCCGCTGTTTCTATCCCATCTATTTCTAAAGACTTTACTCTGTCTTTCTCCTCCGTTTCAACTTCGATTTGATGCAGGCCCTGTTCATCTAAACGATAGACCGTATCTGCAATTGTAATGGCACTCTCCGTACTTGTTGTTAAAATCAATACCGCTTTTTGCTTTTCCTGCAAAATCTCGACAAATTGATGAAGTACACGTTTCGTTTCTAAGTCTACATTTACCTCAGGCTCTTCAAAAATAACAACTTCTGATTCCTGCATTAATATTCTGCCAAATTGGACCCGGCGTTTTTCAGATCGATTCAACTGATGCATTTTCCATCTTGCTTTTTCCTCCAGTTGAACCAGCTGTAGAACTTCTTTTATAGAAGCCTTGCTTTGATATAAGGACCCGATAAATGTCAAATATTCCTTTACCTGTAACCGTTCATAAATACCTTCTTCATACCAGCAAATTCCTAAAGAGGAAAAGTATTTCTGCTTATCCTCCTCCAGTGTTTTATGGTGTATCTGAATAAAACCCTTTCGTACACTTTCTTCTCCGGAAATCATTTGCAGTAAGACTGCACGCACATTAACAGTGGACTGAATTGCTTTGATTTCTCCAGATTTTATTTCTATATCTATCCTCGGAAATAATGTTTGATCTCCTTGACGATATTCAATTTCGTTCATTCTTAACATGCTTTATACCTCTCTATCCATAAAGAATTCATTCCATTCTATTTTGATAGCTTTTAAGCCTGATTATTATTTCATGACAAACAGTTAAATCTTTGATACAGTAGATTCAAAGAAAATAATGAAAAGCAACTACTAGGGGAGCCCAAAACTGCGGGCTGAGAGGGAAGCATGCTTACTTTCCGACTCTTACAAACCTGATCTGGCTAATACCAGCGTAGGGAAGTAGTCAATCAACTTATGATTACTCTCAGTATACCAAATCAGGCTTCTCTATAAAGCCTGATTTTTTATTTTTACAAAGTAGTTTACTTTTCATTCCAAAAAGAAAAGCGAAAAGCGCCTGTTTAAAAACGTAGAGATTGCGCTCCCGATCTTTGGGGGTGGTTCGACTTTAGTCGAACTTCCTTCACCCTTGAGATAAAGGAAACATGCCCCTTTAGGGGTATGCCGACGTTAGGCTTCAGCCTGCTTTTAGTCGACCTTCCTTTACTTTAAACCGATGTTGACTTTCACCCGCAGGGCATAAGCGCGACTATACTTCTGTCTGCGCCTAACGGCTTGCCAATCAGTAAGTCTTCTTTATCGTAGGGCGTGACGTGAAATCTCTAAAGTTTGGCGCATGGAGCTAGACATATAGAGGAGATGATTGGATTGAAAAACCGTACACGCTTATTAACGCTGATGGCTGTTTTTATAGCTATTGGAACAATTGGCTCTCAATTGCTCTGGTTTCCCGCAGGGGTTGCCAGAGCTTATCCAGTACAGCATGCCATTAATGTCATTGCTGCAATCATACTTGGACCGGGGCCGGCAGTCATTGTCGCATTAATGATCAGCCTGCTCAGAAACCTTTTAGGTCTGGGAACACTCGTTGCTTTCCCCGGAGCAATGATTGGAGCATTTGTTGCCGGGGTATTATATAAGAAAACACAAAGATATTCAATGGCTGCTTTTGGAGAAATAATTGGTACAGGGATTATTGGTTCATTCTTTGCTGTTCCTATTGCGAATCTCCTGATGGGAAGCTCAGTAGGGGCACTTGCATTTATCCCGCCGTTTATTGTCAGCAGCGTCTCCGGCGCTTTGATTGGTTGGCTGTTAGTCAGCCGTCTGCCAGCACGGCAGTTTTCTTTAACAAAATAAATTATTTTACAATCCTAAGGAGGATTTTTATTATGAGTCAGGTTCGTTGTGCATTAACAATTGCCGGCACAGACCCGAGCGGTGGTGCTGGTATTCAGGCGGATTTAAAAACATTTCAAGAGTTAAAAACCTATGGTATGTCTGTAATTACTTCTGTTGTGGCCCAAAATACAACAGGAGTCCGTTCTGTTGAGCATATGCCTCTTTCTATGATTGAGGATCAACTGGATGCAGTCATTGAGGACATGCCAATTCATGCAGTGAAAACAGGAATGATTGCAAGTAAGCCAATGATGGAATTAATCGCTCAAAAATTAAGAAAGATTGATGCGCCATATGTGATGGACCCTGTTATGGTTGCGACCAGCGGTGACGCTTTAATTAATGAAGAGGCCCGCAGCTTTTTGCGGCAGTATCTTCTTCCTTTAACGACGGTTGTTACACCAAATATTCCAGAAGCAGAATTTCTGACCGGCTTATCTATTGCGTCTACAGAAGATATGAAAAATGCTGCAGAATATCTCGTTCACGAGTATGATGTTGATGCTGCCTTAGTTAAAGGTGGACATCTAAAAGGACAGGCTGTTGATTTTCTTTATGACGGCAAACAGATGCATAGCTACGCTGCTGATCGTATTGATACAAAGAATACGCATGGAACCGGCTGTACCTATGCTGCTGCCATTGCTGCTTATTTAGGTAAAGGTTATCCACTTTCAGAGGCGATAAAACACGCAAAAGCTTTTGTGACTGCAGCTATTTCCAAATCATTTGAGCTTGGAAAAGGGAATGGCCCGACGAACCACTGGGCAATCCGGGAAAATGCAGGAAGGGAGATTACACATGAATCCTGATATTATCCAGCAAGTCAGAAACAACACGCCTCTCATTCATCATTTAACCAATCAGGTTGTCATGAACTTTAGTGCTAACGGACTGCTTGCCTTTGGTGGCAGTCCTGTTATGGCAAAGGAATTAAGAGAAGCAGCAGATATGGCCAAAATTGCAGATGCACTTGTTTTAAATATTGGTACCATTTTAGAAAATGAAATTGAAGCAATGATTGCAGCAGGGAAAGCTGCCAATGAAAAGGGAATTCCTGTAGTTCTTGATCCTGTTGGCGCAGCTGCTACTTCTTTTCGGAAAGAAGTAATAGAAAGAATTTTACAAGATGTACGCCCAACAGTTATTAAAGGGAATGCAGGTGAAATTGCTTCCTTGGTTAATGCAGATATTCAAACACGGGGAGTGGATTCTATTGGGGAAGGAAATATAGATGATATTGCAGAAAAAGCCAGGAAACAATTTGATACTGCGATTGTAGTAACCGGAAAAACAGATGTTATCTATGCCGATCAGAAATTAATTTATAACCAGACTGGGCATCCGCTTCTCTCCAGTATTACCGGGGCGGGATGTTTATTAGGATCTGTTGTAGCAGCATGTCTGACTACTTCTTATCCAGTCGGGGAACAGCTCCGTACTGCACTCAGTTTCTACGGACTGGCCGCAGAGCATGCAGCAGAGCAGTCTCATGTGCAAGGACCGGGAACCTTTTTGCCAAGCTTTATGGATGCTTTATCCTTTACACCCAAGCAACTAAATGGAGGCACTGAAGATGGAATTTAATAGAGAACAATTAAGAAAATATTTTATTATGGGAAGCCAAAATTGTCACAGGGATCCTCACACTGTTTTAGAGGAGGCACTCACTGCAGGTATTACTTCATTTCAATTTCGGGAAAAAGGCACCGGCTCGTTAAATGGTGAGGAAAAGATTAAGCTGGGTAAAAGCTTGCGAGAGCAATGCCGAAAACATGATATTCCATTTTTTATTAATGATAATATTGAGCTGGCCGAGGAATTGGATGCAGACGGTATACATGTAGGGCAGGATGATATGCCTGTCAAGGAAGTCCGGGCTAAGTTCCCGGATAAAATCATTGGCCTGTCGATATCTACACCACAGGAGCTTGACCAAAGTCCGCTCGATTTAGTGGATTATATTGGCGTTGGACCAATTTTTGCAACTGCTACAAAAGAAGATGCAAAACAGGCTGTAGGCTTAGAATGGATTCATACTATCCGCTCGCAGTTTCCAGACATACCTGTTGTGGCAATAGGCGGTATCCAGACAGATAACGCAAGCTCTGTTATAGAAGCAGGTGCTGATGGCGTTTCCTTTATTACTGCTGTTACAGAAGCATATAATATTAAGGAAGCTGTAGATAAACTATAATCTGGCTAGAATTAATGAAGAAATCTACGCAAGCTTCGCCAAATTAGTTATTCCGCCCAATCTGTTTGTTATGAAGCGCAAATAATGCAGATGCCTCATATGCTATTAGGGAACATTAGCCTAATAGAGGAGGAAAATTATGAATTATTTTCAACCACCGCATCCAAACGGCGAGGAAAACAAACAGAATAACCTGCCCGGAAAGATGCTGAATAATTATTTTCAGCCGGCCCCACAGCATAATTATTCCAATGGATTCTTTGCAGGGGGTCCAGAAGGTGAAACTGGCGGCCCAGGGGGCTATTATCAGGAACAGCAGCCTGCTGATAATATACCGTACCAACATCAACATGAACAGCAAAACTTTCCATCCCAGGAGCGAATTGGCAACTTCCCCCCTGGCTTTCCAGGTGGAGGCGGGAATGAATCGCCTTTTCCAGAGTTTAATACAGATCAATTTATAGATAATATTTTCCCTGGTCCCCCGAACAACGCCGGGGGCGGAAATGGAGGTGCTCCTCCAAATTGGCCGCCAGCTCCGTCTTTTCCAAACTTTCCAGGAAGCGGCGGCAGTGGAGGAGATCCTGGACAGCAATCAGGCCCTGCAGAAATGGGCGGCATGAACAGCCAGCCTCCAATGGGACCGCCGCCAAACTTTGTACCGCAAAAACAACAGGTGCAGGCATTTGCTGTCGACCCTGGCGGGATCAGACATTGCATGTTCCGCTTCACTTATATTTGGCCAAATCGCGGCAACGGTTTTTGGGCCTTTCCGACATTCCTAGGCAGAAATTCTATTGCCGGATTCCGCTGGAATGGTTTTCGTTGGGTTTATTTTGGAATGGATTTAAATAGTATTGAATCCTTCCAATGTATGTAGCTATAAAAAGTAAATGAAATTAAAAACGAGCTGCTGAAAGCAAAATCTTTTCAGCAGCTCGTCTTATTTTAAATTTCTTCATTAATTATATTTCTTATCTTCTTTTTTACGCATCTCACGCTGCCAAATAAGCCCTTGTTCCAGCGCCATTTTCTTGGCAATCTTCGGTGCATTCCATAACGGTGGTAAAATCAATAACGATACTGGGACTGCCGTAATAACAATGGAATTTTGAATCGATGTAATACTATCTTCCCCGATTGTAAGAATAACTGCTGTGAAAGCTCCAAAAAGGACGGCCCATACTACACGCAGCCAGCGTGTGGGATTATCATGCCCTGTTAATGTTGCTGCCACTGTATAAGACATTGTATCTGCTGTTGTTGCAACAAAGATAATAGATACAAGCAGGAAAGCAACTCCCATTACTGTGCCTAAAGGAAGCTGATCAGTAATTGCCATAACTGCAGCTGGCATTCCGCCATCAGTTAATGCGTCAGAAACAGAACCCGGTTTTTCTATTTCAAAGAAAACTCCTGTTCCACCGACAATGGAGAACCAGAAATTTGTTACAAGCGGTGCTACTACGGAAACTGCAATAACAAGCTCACGAATGGTTCTTCCTCTGGAGATACGGCTGATAAATACGATAAGCATCGGTGCATAGCCGATAAACCAAGCCCAAAAGAAAATCGTCCATCCTGCCAGCCATTCTCCATCTCCACGATAGAACATCATTTCAAACATATTTTGAATATGGACTCCTGTACCGCCGACAAACCCATCAATAATAAATGCGGTAGGTCCAATAATAAATACAATAATAGCTAAAAGAATTGTAAATTGAACATTCCAGTTACTTAAATGGTAGATTCCTCTATCCACTCCGGTAGCTGCTGAAATTGCTGCTACAGTAACCAGAACAATAACAACGATAATGCTTATTGTTAACGTATCCGGTATGCCAAACAAATGGTTTAATCCATAAGATATCTGCAAACCTAAAAACCCAAGCGGCCCCAATGTTCCTGCTGCTGTTGCAATAATAGAAAAGGAATCAGCCAACGTTCCAATTGCACTTTTTTCAAATATTTTATCTCCAAAAATAGGATATAACAATCCCCGCGGCTTTAAAGGATAGCCCTTTTGATAATGCACATACATCATTACAACAACTGCAAGTGTACCAAGAATTGCCCATGCAAGGAATCCCCAATGCATAAAGGCTTGAGCAAATGCTCCCTCTATATTATTAAATTCTCCTCCACCAAAAAGAGGCGGTGTAGACATAAAATGGTACATTGGCTCTGCTGCAGCCCAGAAGACTCCCCCACTAGCCAATAAAGTTACTAATATCATACATACCCAGCCAAAATAGCTATATTTTGGTTTATCCTGGTTTCCCAATTTTACTTTTCCATACTTTGAAAATGCCAGACCTAAGCCGATGGCAAAATTAAGGAATAAGAGTATTTGCCAATAAGCTCCAAACCAATCAGCAGAATAATTAAATAAGGTGTTTACTGCATTATCCACCATATCACTGTTAATCAGCGACAGGATAATAAATAAAACTAAAAATCCTCCACTGATATAAAAAACTGGCCAATCTAAACCTTTTCCTTTTTTTGACTTCACACTTTACCTCCTGATTAATGTAAGCGTCCAAAATATCATAAAACGTTATTTACAGACCTTTTTTGGATGAAAGCATTTTTCAGATAAATGCTTTCATCCTCTCACTTGTTTTATTTGCACATGTCTATTTATTATAGTTATATGCTTTATACAATACAACTTATAATTTAGAGATGTATTCAACGAATAGCTTTGAATATAGAAGTATTTCCCTTATTAAATATTCCTAAACCCTTCTCATCCCCGAAAATAAAAAAATCTCGCCCAATTTAGCAAGATTTTTTCTCAGTCTATGTTATTCACCTTTTCAAAGCTTAAGAATTAATAATTTTATCAACTGTTTCTTCTACTTCATCTCTGGACATTTTTTCCTTACCGCTCTTCAAAGCATTTAATGTTTTATGTGCCAGTGCTAACGGTATCCGGCAGAAAAGCAGAATATTTTTGGTAGAGATTTGTGTCATATATTCATCAGCTTTTTGCAAATTCGCCTCTGCATAAGCAAACATTTCCTTCTTAGACCAGTCATTCGGAAAGAAGCCGACACCTCTTTCAGCATCTTCATCAATATTTCGTAATATATTCACAGCCTGTAAACCCCGTCCATAGCCGATAGCCAGATCGCGGTCTGTTTCGGTGCCATCATACCAGTTCCAAATATCAGACAGCATTACACCGACGAGACCTGCTACATAATATGTATACTCATCTAAATCCTCTTTCGTCTTTACTTCCCAATCTTTCCCAACCCATTTAGCCATTCCTTCTGCCATTTCACTTGTAGAGTCCTTTACTTTTTGCTGAATATCCTCCGGGCAAAATTCAATCCAGTCAGCTAAGCGCAATGTCACTTCCGGAAGTTCCTTTTCATACGGTGCTACGAGCTGATGATAAGCCTCGCGGTTAAATACATCTTCCTTTAATAAATGGCTTGTCTCATTCAATAAATGCTGTTTTACTTCTGCATCCATTTCTTCATGGTCTTCCATTTCATCAACAGCGCGCATGCAGAGGTAAGCTGAACCAACTGTTTTCCGCAACGTTTTGTTCAACAGTTTAATGGGGATATAAAATGTTCTGCTCGTCTGTTTCAAAACCTTCATTGCATCTTTTTCTAATGTTGCTTTGTTACTCACCCAAAACTCCTCCTTATTTCATGCGTTATTACAAGTATAACAAACAAGTGCCTTTTTTTCCTTTAAAAGTGTTGAATTCTCATTAATTTTCACATAAAGTTCTTGTGCTATCCTTTTTTTAAAGCTACTATGGTAGATAGTGTTTTTTATCACTCAAATGTTAATAACAGGATAACTATAGATAAGGCGTGTTGTTTTATGAATAAAAGTGTATATTTACTGATGACCATTTCATTTGTTGTCGGAATGGTTGAATTAATTATTGGCGGTATTCTCGATTTAGTTGCGGATGATCTCGGTGTGTCACTAGGAAAAGCTGGTTTATTAATTACTATTTTCTCTCTTGTTTTCGCTATTGCTTCTCCTATTCTGCTTTATTTAACGGCATCTGTTGAACGAAAAAAACTGACCATTATTTCTTTAGTCTTCTTTTTGCTTGGAAATATTCTTGCTGTTTTTAGTTTGAACTATACGATGATTTTTATTAGTCGAATAATTTCTGCAGCAAGCGCTTCTTTACTAATTGTACTTTGTGTAATGATGGCATCCTCCATTGTTAAGCCTGCTTACAGGGGACGCGCTATCGGCATAGTCAGTATGGGAGTAAGCGGATCTCTTGTTTTCGGAATTCCATTTGGCTTAATCCTTGGAGAGTCGTTTGGCTGGCGTGCCCCGTTTGTACTTATTTCTTTCTTAACGGTTGCTTCAATTATATTTGTTCATTACTTTATGCAGCGCATTCCTTCTACGGAAAAGCCTCTGCCACTGACAACACAGTTAAAAATGATCCGGAACCCAAAGATTCTTTTTATATTATTGACTACTTTCTTTGTCCTGGCCGGTCACACAACATTATATGGCTACCTGAATCCATTTGTAAAAGACTTTATGGAATTAGATGGCATTTGGTTAAGTGCAGTTTATCTGATTTTTGGTATTTCTGCTGTAAGCGGAGGCGGGGCAGGCGGAACATTGTCCGATTTATTCGGTCCGAAACGAACCATTCTCAGTGCCATTATCTTGTTTGTGGCTACCATATTAATTATTCCTGTTTCGTCGTTCCATGTTGTCTTATTCCTTGTTGTACTTATACTATGGGGTATGCTCAGCTGGGCGGTCTCGCCACCTGTTCAAAGCTATTTAATTGAGACCTCACCGCAAAATTCAAGTATCCTCGTCAGCTTAAATAACTCTGCTTTACATTTAGGTATAGCAGTCGGTTCATTTGCAGGTAGTATTGTCATTGAGCAGTCAAGTGTAGATAAAAATGCATATGTAGGCGGAGCAATTGTCTTTTTAGGGTTAATTACAGCCCTGATCGCATTAAAAGGATATAAACGGCCGAAAGTGACAGTTGATTGATTGAATAATAAACTGCATGGAATTACTTATTTCCATGCAGTTTTAACATTCCTTGATTCAAAAAGTCCTCTAATCACGTACACGACGTTTTATTCTTCTTATCAGTGGAGACCTTCTCTTTTTTGGTAAAGGATTTCCTGTAAATCATAATAGGAAGCATCCCGAGAATGAAACCTGCCAAACCAAAAACTTCTACCCTGTCAACACTATAGCCAATGATGATACCCAATCCTAAACAGAAAATAAATAACGCTCCGAGATGATAGATTCGCATATCCTCTATCCCCTTTTTTCCTATTATATGAAGAAAACATGTAAAGGTACGTAACTATTTAAAAGGCTTACTACCATTTCTCCCTTCATCATATAAATATCTTTTAAAATTCCGCTATTTTTTATAATTACTTTATTGTTGCATTTTTGATAACGGTTACAACTCTGAATCCCGATGTATTCTAAAAATTCGCTATTGCCTTACTTCCCTTTTCATGTTTAAATAAATTCAATATACATTAGGAAGCGTAGAGGTGGTTAGATGGAAGAGAAGGTTTCTGTAGGATTATTAGGCCTCGGTGTCGTTGGGTCAGGTGTTATTCATCTGATTGAAGATCACCAGGAAAAATTAGCGCATCAATTGGGCTGTGAAGTTAAAGTTGTTAAAGCGCTTGTACGTGATATAGAAAAGGCAAGAAATATTGATGTGAACCAGGAAATTTTAACAACAAATCCCGATGATGTTCTTGAAAATCCAGCTATTGATCTTGTTATTGAAGTAATGGGCGGGATTGATCATACAAGAGAATATATTTTAAAAGCTTTTTCTAATAAAAAACATGTTGTATCAGCTAACAAAGATCTGGTAGCGGTTCATGGTCCTGAGTTACAGGAAGCCGCAGTAAAAAATAAATGTGACTTTTATTATGAAGCAAGTGTTGCCGGCGGTATTCCTATACTACGAGGTATTAATGAAGGATTATCCTCCGACCACATTCAAAAAATAATGGGGATTGTCAATGGGACAACCAACTATATTTTAACAAAAATGGATGAAGAAGGCGTAAGCTACGAGGATGCTCTTGCGGAAGCACAGCGTCTTGGTTTTGCCGAAGCAGACCCGACATCTGATGTCGAAGGCTTGGATGCAGCCCGGAAAATGGCTATTCTTGGCCGCTTGGCATTCTCTACTCCTGTCGATTTACAGGATGTTGATGTAAAAGGAATTCATGGTATTGAATTAAAAGATCTCCGTTATGCTTCGCAGCTGGGGTATACGATGAAGCTTATCGGGTTCGCCAACTTTTTTGACCAGGAGTTAGAAATAAGTGTGCAGCCAACTTTACTGGCAAAAAACCACCCGCTGGCAAGCGTTAAAAATGAATACAATGCCGTTTATGTTTACGGTGAAGCAGTTGGTGAAACCATGTTCTATGGCCCTGGTGCCGGCAGTCTCCCGACAGCAACAGCGATTTTATCCGATGTTGTTGCAGCGATTAAAGCCATGCGTCTTGGCGTATCAGGAAAGCAGTTAAATGACATGCAATTTCCAAAAACATTACTTCCAAAAGATAAGCAGCATGGTCAATATTATGTCCGCCTATGTGTGGAAGACAAGACTGGTGTGTTCTCAGAAATTTCATCGATTTTTCATTCACAGGACATCAGTTTCCAGCGAATTCTGCAGACACCAGTGGATGAGAAAGATTCTGCAGAAATTGTATTAGTTACACACGACACACCTTACTCTCAATTTGAACAAGTGCTGAATCAGCTGGAAGCATTTGATGCAGTGAATGAGATAAAGAGTTACTATAAAGTAGAAGGAGATGCGTAAGATGGCTTGGAAAGGGTTAATTGAAGAATATCGTGACTTACTTCCTGTTACAGATAAAACACCCGCTTTATCATTATTAGAAGGAAATACTCCTCTTTTTCATTTTCCAAATCTATCAAAGGAACTGGGAATTGAATTATATGGGAAGTTTGAAGGCTTAAACCCGACCGGGTCATTTAAAGATCGTGGAATGGTAATGGCTGTTGCCAAAGCAATAGAAGAAGGATCAGGATCTGTTATTTGTGCGTCTACCGGAAATACTTCTGCTGCAGCTGCAGCATATGCCGCCCGGGCTGGAATCCGAGCAATTATTGTTATTCCAAAAGGAAAAGTCGCACTAGGGAAGCTTGCTCAGGCTGTTATGTACGGAGCTGAAATCGTTGAGATTGAAGGTAACTTTGATCAGGCGCTCCAGCTCGTTCGTAAAATCAGTGAGAAATCACCAATTACTCTAGTAAACTCTGTAAACCCATATCGTTTGGAAGGTCAAAAAACAGCAGCATTTGAGGTTTGTGATCAGTTAGGAGAAACTCCTGATATTCTGGCAATTCCTGTTGGCAATGCGGGAAACATCAGTGCCTACTGGAAAGGCTTTAAAGAATACAGTGCATCAAAAGGAACAGCTCTTCCAAAAATGTTTGGTTTTGAAGCAGAAGGTGCAGCAGCAATTGTCAGAAATAAAGTTGTTGAAGAGCCGGAAACAGTAGCAACGGCGATTCGAATCGGAAATCCTGCCAGCTGGGATTTAGCTGTCCAGGCCAGAGAAGAATCAGGTGGAATGATTGGCTCTGTCACAGATGACGAGATTATTTCTGCTTTCAAACTTCTACCACGCAAAGAAGGTGTTTTTGCAGAGCCGGGCTCAGCTGCTTCTATTGCAGGTGTTATCCAGCAGGTGAAAGCAGGTAAAATCGCTGAAGGCAGCAAAGTTGTTGCCGTGTTAACCGGTAATGGATTAAAAGATCCGCAAACTGCTATTGATCAGTTAACCATTGATCCTGTCACACTTCCAAATGATGAAGATGCTATTCTTGAATATTTAGAGAAGATGATTACATCATGATGCCGTTCCGCATTTCTGTACCTGCAAGCAGTGCTAATCTTGGCCCTGGTTTCGATTCCATGGGCCTTGCATTAGGCTTGTATATTCATTTAGACGTAGAGAGTGCAGATCATCATGCATTTTTTGCACATGGTTCTGAGGAGTCAGAGGAAAATCATTTTATCTGGAATATTACGGAACAGGTGGCTGAACGATACGGGGTAAGCTTACCTCCTTGTAAAGTGCAGGAAACTAGTGAAATTCCACTGGCCAGGGGACTCGGAAGCAGTGCCTCCGCAATCGTCGCAGGAATTGAGCTCGCTAATCAGATTGGCAATTTGCAATTAACAGATGTACAGAAACTGGCGTTTGGAACGGAAATAGAAGGGCATCCAGATAATATTGCACCTGCTTTATTTGGAGGATTAACAATTTCCACAATGCTTGAGGATGATATTCCATCTGTCCGATTAAATGACATCGAGTTAGATTTAATTGCATATATCCCTGAAATCGAACTGAAAACCGAGATTGCCAGAGATTGTCTGCCAGATACATATGAACGAAATTACGCAGCAAGAGCCAGTGCGATGAGCAATCTGGTTGTAGCTGCACTCTACTCCAAAGACTATGCTTTGTTTGGAAAGATGCTTGAGAATGATTTATTTCACGAGCCTTTCCGTAAATCACTTATCCCCAATTTTAATATTATCCGTAAAAAAGCAAAAGAAGCCGGAGCATATGGCACAGCCCTAAGCGGTGCGGGCCCAACGATGCTTTCTTTTCTACCGAAAGGAAATGGGGAAAAAGTTAAGAATGAGATGACAAAGCAGCTTGAGGGTTATCAAGTAAAGCTTTTAGAGATTGATACAAAAGGGGTTTCTATTTCCTAGGATATATAAAAGACAAAAATGTGCAAGAGTTTATGGGAGACTCTTGCACATTTTTTAAATAATTTCATTATAGATTTGACCATTATTATTTCGAATATCTATGATTTTCAAGCGGTTATCATTTTTAACAAAGATGGTTTTATAATATTTTTCCCCATCAATTTCATAAAACATCACGCGGGTTCCCTTGTTGTCTGTTTCAACAAGCACATCATAATCGCCTTCCTCTATCTGCTGCTCGATAACCTCCTGTTCTTCATATTCATAGGTATCTTCATCCGCCACCAGATCTGAATCGTTGTTTTCCTCTTCCTCTAAAGTATCCTGCGACTCTTCAGGCACTTCTTCCGTAGATCTATTAGAAGGATGTTCTTCTGTTGCTACATCATTTGTTTCTGATTGACAAGCACTGATAATTAGTAAAATAATCAGAAGCCCTGCTATTTTTAAAATGTTTTTCATTTTCCTACCTGCCTTTCCATCACGACATACTGAATTATAACAAATATTGCTATTACCTTTATTCCATAAACATAGGTGATTCTACAGGAGAAAATTCAAAACGTCAAGGTTTCAATGTAATGATAAATAAAAAAGAGACAGATAAAACAAGCTTCCCATCTGTCTCTGCATAATTTTTTATTGTTCTATATAGACATCTTTTAACAGCAAGTATTTTGTAGGAAGCATTTCTAAATTCTTCACTGAATTATTCACAGCCATTAAATAATCCTTATGCATTATATAAAGCATTGGCGCTTCCTCAACAAGTAATTCCTGCGCTTCCTCATAGATATTAAACCGTTCTTCCTCATCCAGCTCCTGAAGTCCTGCAACTAATAATTCATCTAGTTCTTCATTTTCTATAAAGAAACGGTTGCCGGCAGAGCCATGATTATCTGAATGGAACAGCGGTCTTAAGCCTGCATCAGCATCTCCTGTACCTGTTGACCAGCCCATAAGAAACATCTCATGCTCCCCGTTATTAATTTTTTCCTGATAAGAACCCCACTCAAACATTTCAATGCTTACTTCTATTCCGATTTCTTTTAACTGTGCTTGAATATTAGTAGCAATATCAGTACGCTCACGAGTTTCATTGGTCCAAAGCGTTGTTGAAAATCCATCTGGATACCCAGATTCTTCCAGAAGTTCTTTAGCGGCATCAACATCATATTCCAGCCCTGTTAATCCCTCTGCCGAGCCAACAACATCCGGTGCTAATGGCCCTGCAGCTTCCTGGGCATAGCCATTTGCAACACCATCAATAATCTGTCCTTTATCTACAGCCATAGAAATAGCCTGCCGGACTCTTTTATCACTAAATGGTTCCTTATTCATATTAAATCCTAAAAAGTCTAACGAAACACTGCTTTGCTGGTATACCTCTAAATTTTCTTCCTGCTCAATCTGATCAATATCTGAAGAGCTGAGCGGATTTGAAATATGTGATTCTCCAGCATGTAATTCAGCAATTCTTGTCAGATCCTCCGGTACAACCTTAAAGGTCACCGAATCTAACTTAGCTTCTCCATCCCAATAGTCTTCATTTTTTATTATTCGGATATATTGACCCGTCTGCCATTCATCAAATTTAAAATAACCTGTTCCTATCGGATTTGCATTAATAACAGATCCTGGACTCTCACCATCCTCCATTGCAGCATAATCTTCCTCAATTTGCTTTGGTGAGATCATTGCCCCTATGGAGTGCGCCAAATGGGCTGGTAAACCAAGAATTGGATATTCAGTTTTAATTTGCACCGTATAATCATCCACCGGTTCAATCTCTTCAATCATTTCAATTAAATAAGAAGCTGGAGCTCCAACCTCAGGGTCTAAGGAACGCTCCAGATTTGCCTTCACTGCTTCTGCATTGAAAGGCTCTCCATCATGGAAGGTGACACCTTCCTGAAGCTTGAACTCCCACGTCGTGTCATCAACAGTGTCCCATTCTGTTGCCAAACTTGGCTGCAAATTCATCTCTTGATCATATTTAACTAATTTTTCAAAAATATTATATTGCACATCAAACGACGGTACATCATTTGCTCCGGCAGGATCTAAGGAAACAGCATCAGAAACTGTAGCAATAACAAGGTCTCCTCCTGACTGCTCTCCGCCATCGCCAGATGTATTTCCTTCTGACTCATCCGGTTCACTGGCACAGGCAGCTAATACCAGCATACTTAGTGCAATAATAAGCATGCTCCACAAATTATTTTTTCTCTTCATATACTCATCCTCTCTATAATATAAATTCTCTTGCTCAAATCTTGCCTAAAAAAGATAGAGCTGCTGCTATAAATCAGCAGCTGCTCTTATTTTAAAATCAAATATTTTCTGTTGCCTTCAATATACTTTATTGCTCTAAATACACATCTTTTAACAATAGCATTTTTGTAGGCAGCATTTTTAAGTTTTGAACCTCTGTTCTTTCAGCAAGAAGGTAATCCTTATGCATAATGTAGACCATAGGTGCTTCATCAATTAGTAATTCCTGTGCTTCTTTATAGATTTCTAATCGCTTCTCTTCATCTACTTCCTGGCGTCCTGCATCCAATAGTTCATCTAAGTCGTCATTTTGTAAGAATGTGCGGTTGCCGGGAGGTCCCAGATTATCCGAATGGAATAACGGTGCTAAACCAAGATCAGCATCTGCTGTACTGTTTGACCAGCCCAAAATAAACATATCGTGATCGCCGTTACCAATCTGTTCAAGATACGCGCCCCACTCCATCATTTCAATACTGACATCAATCCCGATTTCTTTTAACTGCGCTTGAGCATTCGTAGCAATATCTGCGCGCTCCCGCGTTTCATTCGTCCAAAGCGTTGTTGAGAACCCATCAGGATATCCCGCTTCTGCTAAAAGCTCTTTTGCAGCATCAACATCATATTCTAATCCTTTTATACTTTCATCATAACCAAATACACCAGGAGAAAGCGGTCCTTCCGCCTCTAACGCATATCCATTTACAACACCATCAAGAATTTGTCCTTTATCTAATGCCATGGATATTGCCTGACGGACACGTTTATCATCAAATGGTTCTTTTTGTGTATTAAATCCGATATAGTCTAGAGACACACTGCTTTGCTGGTACATTTCCAAATCTTCAGATTGTTCGACCTGACCGATGTCTGAAGAGCTTAACGGGTTAGAAACATGCGAATCTCCCGTCTGTAATTCTGCCAATCTTGTTAAATCTTCAGGAACCACTTTAAACGTTACAGAATCAAGTTTTGCTGCTCCATCCCAATAGTCTTCATTTTTTACAAGGCGAATATATTGACCAGATGCCCACTCGTCAAATGTAAAATAACCTGTACCAATTGGATGTGCATTAATAACAGATCCAGGATTTTCTCCATCCTCCATTGCCGCATAGTCTTCTTCAATCTGTTTCGGCGAAATCATAGCTCCCATAGGATGCCCTAAATTAGCCGGAAGACCTGGGAATGGGTACTCTGTTTTAATATGAACTGTATAGTCATCAACCACCTCAACATCTTCAACCATTTCAACCATGTTAGCAGTTGGATATCCTACATCAGGATCCATCATTCTCTCAATATTTACTTTTACTGCTTCTGCATTAAAGGGCTCGCCATCATGGAAGGTTACACCTTCCTGCAGCTTGAATTCCCAAGTTGTATCATCAACCTGATTCCACTCTGTTGCCAGACTCGGAATTAAATTCATGTCTTCATCATGCTTTACCAGCTTTTCAAAAATGTTATACTGTACGTCAAACGAAGGTACATCATTTACTGCGCCCGGATCTAAAGAAACTGCATCTGAAATTGTGGCAATTACCAAATCTCCACCTTCCTGGGCTTGTCCACCATCTTCCGAGTTTCCTCCTGACTCATCTGGTTCACTTGCACAACCAGCCAACACTAAAGCTGCCATGATAATGCTCATAAAAAATGCTAAGTAAAACTTTTTCATGCTGTCTCCTCCTGTTATGTTAAATCTTCATTCCGTAAGACTCCTGATTTTTCTCTCACGGAATGAGCATTTTAACAAAATTTCCCGATGTATTATTTTAAATACTGATTCATAAACTCAACAATTTTTGTATTCATCAGAATGTGATTTTCCAATTTTTCTGTCTGATGTCCTTCATCATCAAATATAATCAGTTCAACATCCTTATTTTGTTTTTCTAAGTCACTTGTCAGCTGTTCTGCTTCAGATACTGGTACACGCGTATCGTTTCTTCCATGGAAAATAAGAAGCGGCACTTCTATCTTATCTGTATGATTTAATGGTGCAATTTCTTCAAAGAAGTCCACATCATTTTCCAATGAACCATACTCTTGTTCTCGCAGCCTTCTCCTCCAAGGACCCGTATTTTCCAAAAATGTACGGAAATGGCTGATACCTACAATATCAACAGCGGCAGCCCAAAGCTTTGGATAGTGTGTAATTGCTGCCAGCACCATAAATCCTCCATAGCTTCTTCCCATAATCCCTACATGGTCTTTATCTGCCTGATGATTTTCTATCAGGTCTTTAACAAGGTAATTCAAATCAGCAACAGAATCCATACGCTTACGGACATCATCTAATTGTACATATTCTCTACCGTATCCCATACTGCCGCGTACATTTGGAGTAGCAACTGCATAGCCTTGTGCAGCCAGAAATTGAATAACCGGATTGTATTCATTCCTTATTTGACTTTCCGGTCCGCCATGAACATGAATCATCACCGGCTGATTTGCATGCTTCTTGCCATATAGAAAATAAGGAACTTCCAATCCGTCAAAGGATGTAAATTGATGGAGCTCTGGTTCCACCCATTGCTTGGCAATCTCTGAATCCGGTGTCACATGTGTTAACCGGGTTGATTGATCTGCAGTAATTTCGACCTTCCATATGTCACCCGGAATGACAGCACTCGTTACGCCTGTCAATAATGCATCCTCATTTAGCCAGCCGAGAGATTGATAAACACCTGATGGAATACTCTCTATTATTTTCACGGAGTTATCTTCCAGATAATAAGCGGCTAATCGGGAACTTCCTCCTTTGTTCAAAGAGTAAGCAAGCTTTGTTTCATCCGGGGAAAGTTTTATTTCTTCAATATCCCATTGATCATCCTTAAAAAGATAATCAATCTGCTGCGGTGAATTAAGTGAAAAAGAAGCTATGGCTAATGTATTTCTACCTTCGTCTGTAACTAAATATCCTGCAGTTCCATCCTTTTTAATCTGGACAGAATGATATCGTGCAGGTATGTCTGCATTACCAATTAGTGTTGTCTCTCCTGACTCTATGTCTAAAATATGTAATTGGTTATCAATATTTGAGACTTTCACACTGATAATGAGACCATTTCCATTTTTCGTCCAGCATAGCGCCGTACAATTCGTATCCGTTTCATATACAGTTTGTTCTTCTCCTGTTTCCACATCACAAACAAAAATATCAAAATAACCCGGATGTCTGCGATTACTTGCAAAGGCGATCTTCTTTTCATCAGGCGACCATCCGCCAAATTCATGGAAATGATCTTTGGAAATCACTAAATCTTCTACCGTTTGTCCTCTATCCCTTGTTATATAAAACTGCTGTTTCTCATTCCCCTCAAAATCAGAAGCGATAATAGATTTCTTCCCCGATGGAGAATGATATACCTCCAGGACACGATCGGACATCGTTGTAAAAGCTTCTACTTCATTTTGTTTATTCAGCGTCCAGGCCTGAGGTCTGCCTGTAAGGTTAGCCAGGAAAGTAAATTCATCCGACCCGCCAATTTTTTGGGGATTGTATGCTCCCTTAGCAGTCAAATATTCCAGCAGAGCTGTCTCGTCTTTCTCTTGCATGTAATCCCTCCAATGTTGAATATTTAATCATTTTACTATACGATAAAGTAAAACTATTACAAGTCTACTTAAATTTGGCTATTATCTGAATTTAATTAATAGACTTATAATAAGTTGATTATAGATTAAAGATTTGTAGAAATCAATATTATTTTGTCAAAGGAGAGTACATATGTTTGTAATTACAGGAGCAACAATTTGGAATGGCAAGGAAGAAATACTCGAGAATACTAACCTTTTTATCCGCGATGGAAAAATTGAAAAAATCTCTGAGGAATTAGATGCGTCAGATGCTTACCGTAAAATTGACGGGAAAAATTACATTGTTACTCCGGGGTTTATTGATGTGCACACGCATTTGGGAGTATCTGAGGAAGGAGTCGGGCAGGAGGGCGCTGATTTTAATGAAACCTCTGACCCCGTTACACCTGAAGTAAGAGCAATAGACGGTATCAACCCTCGTGAAGAAGGTCTGAAAACAGCCAGAAAATCTGGAATTACAACTGTTCAGGTAATGCCGGGAAGTGCCAATGTGATTGGCGGAGAAATGTCTGTTTTAAAAACAACCGGTCATATTGTTGATGAGATGATAATTCGTCAGACATCAGGAATGAAGGCTGCAACTGGTGAAAACCCTAAGAGATTTCACGGTTCGAAAGGAAAAATGCCGACTACCCGGATGGGAGTTGCAGCAGTATTAAGGAAAAAACTGCTGGAAGCAAAAGCATACGCGGAAAATGAGAATCCGAAATGCGATCTTGGTTTAGAGCAATTAGCAAAAGTGATAAATAAAGAAATACCTTTACGTGTTCACGCTCACCGTGCAGATGATATTATCACTGTACTCCGCTTAAAAAGAGAATTTGATATTGATATAACGATTGAACACTGTACAGAAGGCCATTTTATCGCTGATTATATTGCAAAGCATGATGTTATGGTTTCCGTTGGTCCAACAATGTCTTCCCGCTCTAAAGTAGAGCTGAAGGATAAAAGCTGGAGTACAATTAAAACATTAATGGATGCCGGTATATCCTGCTCTATTACAACAGATCATCCTGTTGTCGGAATCGAATATCTGCTGACCAGTGCAATCCACGCTATCAAAAATGGACTGACTGAACAGCAGGCTTTAAAAGCAGTTACATCTAACTCAGCCAAACACCTTGGGGTCGAGGATCGTGTAGGAACGCTTGAAATCGGAAAAGACGCTGATTTTCTACTTTGGGAAGGAAATCCGTTTCATCCGCAATCTAGCTTGAGCCATGTATTTATCAATGGTGAAGAAATAACAGACTAAATCAAAACAGCAAAAAGAAGCAGGAGAATTTATGTTGCGACTCTCTGCTTCTTTCTTTTCTCCTATTTACCCCATTAACGCTGTCATCAAAGCCTTTTGAGCATGCAGACGATTTTCAGATTGCTGAAAGACAACAGAGTGTTTCCCATCAATAACTCCTGCTGAAACCTCTTCCCCACGATGTGCTGGAAGACAATGCATAAATGTTACATCTAGTTTAGCTTCAGCAAGCAGCTCTTCATTTACCTGATACTGCTGAAATTCCTGCACGCGCTGTGTCTGTTCTGCCTCTTGTCCCATGCTAGCCCATACATCTGTATAAATAACATCAGCATCTTTAACAGCTGCAGCCGGGTCGTTACTCCATTCAATGGTTGCACCGTGCTCTCCGGCGAATTGTTTCGCTCTTTCCGTAACCTGCTCCTCTGGCTTATAATTATCCGGTGTTACTGTAACAATATGCATACCCATTTTTGCAGCGCCAATCATTAAAGAATGCGCCATATTATTTCCGTCACCAATATAAACAATCTTTTGCCCCTGCAGCACACCTTTAACCTCTTTGATTGTCTGCAAATCTGCTAATACCTGACAAGGATGATACAGATCAGTCAGTCCATTGATTACAGGAATACTTGCATACTTTGCCAGTTCCTCCACATCAGAATGATTATAGGTGCGAATCATGATTCCATCCAAATAGCCGGACAGCACCTGTGCTGTATCTGCGATTGTCTCTCCTCTGCCGATTTGAATATCCTTGGAGCTTAAGAAAATTCCCAATCCGCCAAGCTGATAAATACCTGTTTCAAAGGAGACACGGGTTCTTGTCGAAGCTTTTTCAAAAATCATGCCTAGTGTTTTGCCCTTCAATGGTTCAAAAATAACACCATCTTTACGCTGTTTCTTTTGATAGTCTGCCAATTCGATTAAATAATCAATTTCATCTTTTGTATAATCGGCAAGTGTTAGAAAGTCTCTGCCTTTTAACTCCTGTTGCTGAAATTGGATTTGATTTGCTGTCATTCACGTACACCTCTTCAAAATGTTGTTATGCATTATTATGCAATAAAAAGAATATTTATTCAATAGGTTTTTAGATTTTTATTATCTTTTTATTGAATTTGTTGGTGAGCGTATACATTCTTCCACAAGAACAAAAGCGCAGAGCGCCTGCTTAAAAACGTAGAGATTGTAGCGGCGCAACTGAGATAAAGGAAACACGGTGAGGTAACGAACCGATGTTGACTTATTGTAGGGCACGACGTGAAATCTCTAAAGTTTGGCGCTCGGAGCTGGATACGGCTGCTTTTCTATAAATAGTTATCCACAAGGCAATAATTCTATAATTTCCTAGACAACAAAAAAAGCATTTTTACAACAAGCCTCGTAGTGTTGTAAAAATGCCTCAGTAAAACTTATCCTTTTACTTGAATAACTGCTACCTTCAAATAATTCCCCTGCTTAAAATGCTTATCTACTGCAAAATCACCTGGCAATGAGAACTCTTCCAAAATCGTATATTTCTTTTGTTTCGCCTGAAATCCTCGATGAATCATATCTTTGAACTTCTTCATCCCGAAGGAGGCTGTGTTGGTGGAAGCAATAATCACTCCGTTTTTTTCCAGCAGATCAATAGAATTCTCTATCAGCTCCGGGTAATCCTTCGCTGTCCGAAATGTTCTTTTCTTAGAGCGCGCAAAGCTTGGCGGATCAAGAACAACAACATCATATTGCAGATTCTTCCGTTTGGCATATTTAAAATAATCAAATACATCCATCACAATAATATCCTGCTGCTCAAAATCAATGCCATTTACACTAAACTGCTCAACCGTCTTACTTTTACTTCTTTTTGCTAAATCAACACTGGTGGTTTTCACAGCACCGCCTAATGCAGCTGCCACAGAGAAAGCCCCGGTATAGGAAAAGGTATTCAACACATGCTTACCCTTGGCATATCTGTCACGCAATGCTTTTCGGACGTCACGCTGATCTAAGAAAATGCCGACCATTGCCCCATCATTCAGGTAAACAGCATAGTTCATTCCATTTTCTTTCACCATCAGTGGAAATTCGCCCCTTGTTCCTTTTACAAAATCATCATCTTCTACATACTGTCCTTTTGTATCAAAACGTTTCTTCTCGTAAATCCCCTGATAGTCATCCAGCTCGTCAAAAACTTGTATAATCCAGTCTTTAAACGCATAGATTCCTTCACTGTACCACTGAATAACGTAATAGCCATCGAAATAGTCAATAATTAATCCGCCAATACCATCACCTTCTCCATTGAACATGCGAAAGGCTGTTGTTTCTTCGGCTTGATAATAAGAACGTCGTTTATTCATAGCACTGAGCAGCTTCCGTTTAAAGAAACTTTGATCAATGGTTTCTTCCTGTTTAAAAGTTAATACCCAGCCCATACCTTTATTTTGGCGGCCTGCATATGCCTGTCCTAAAAATTCGCCCTGGGATGTATGCAGTGCAATGATCTCTCCTTCGCTAAGCTTATGGGGCTCATCAATAGCTTCTTCCAAAATTAATGGGTTTTGCTGTTTGATATTTTTTACATAGGATTGCTTTACCGTTACTCGCTTCATCATTTCACCCTTATTCCTAATTTGTTTCAGGATCTTCAATCACTGCAAAAACACAGGTATCTCTGAGTTCCCCATTGTCTTCTCTATCATCATTTCTTAAAATCCCTTCCAGCTCATACCCGGCTCTTTCAGCAACTGCTTTACTTTTCCCGTTTTTCGTATCACACCGGATTTCCACACGATTTGCATCCAACTCCCGGAATGCAAAGGCAGTCAGTCCTTTTACCAATTCTGTAACATAGCCTTTTCCACTATGCTTTGTATCAATCCAATAACCAATTTCAAATTTTCGTACTTCCCAATTAATACGATGTAATCCGCTGGAAATAATAAATTCTCCGCTCTCTTTATCAAAAGCATGAAATCGTAAATCCTCACGTGCTAAAAAGTTCAAATAAGCCTCTTTTGTTGTCTTTTTTACATCTGATTCCGTCTGCTCCTGCCGTGCAAATGGGAGCCAGGGCTTTAACTCATTGATAGAGTCCTGCATCGCCTTATAAAGCGGCTGCCAATCTTCCGGCTTCGGCGCCCGGATGACCAGCCTTTCGGTTTCAAATTGATCTGGAAATGTTAACAGTATAGGCTCCATTGTATCGTACTCCCTCTCTATACCTAAGAATTTATTTTTCGCGCACCTTCAGATAAAATTCACTTGTATTGCCTTTTTCATATAAATTTGTCGTTGAAGTTGAATATTCTTGGATAACTGCCGGGAAGGACAAAGATTTTTCAGGAATGTTAACCTGAAAATCATTTTTATACAGCAATGTCGTTACGTCATGATAGGTTTCACTGGTTACATCAAATGAAAATGCAATCTGTTTCTTACCAGCTATTTCATCCAGCTCAACCTGTTTTCCTTCAAATATTTGTCCGTTTATCTTGATTTCCATGTATAATCTCCTCCTTAATCTAGTCCTACGTGTGGGCTGCGGCGTTCCACAAGCACAACATCCCGCCATCTGCCGTCTTCCATCTGTCCAATTTTCTCACGGTATCCGACCTTGCGGAAGCCCATCTTTTCATGCAGCTTCAGACTGCCTGTGTTTTCAGGGAAGATTTCCGATTGCAGCATCCATATCCCAGCTGCTTCACTTGCCTCAATCAATGCCTGCATAAGCTTTGTGCCAATGCCTTTCCCTACACTGTCTTTATGCAGGTAAATGCTTACCTCTGCAACTCCCTGATATGCCTCTCTGGCAGATATAGGTAATAATGATGCCCAACCAAGGATACGTTCTCCCTCGCGGACAACCAGCCGGCATGCTTGTAAATGATCCTGATTCCAGTCTTCCCATGATTTCCAATCAGGCTCATCCATTTCAAAAGTCGCATTACGAGTTTCCATTCCATAATGATATATTTCCAAAACCTGCTTCCAATCTTCCGCTTTCATCTGATCAATGACAATTTCCATGCATTAAAGCTCCTTTTTCACGATAGATAATGATTAATATCTTACATGTTTTTCATATGAAATTCTAGTGAATAAGACAAGTTCCTTAATTATTTGCTACAATATAGAGAAAACCTGTGAAGGAAAGGAAGTGAACCGATGAAAGTTTATGTAGATGCCGATGCCTGTCCGGTCAAAGACATTATTATAGAGGAAGCAGGGAAGAAATCTGTTCCTGTAGTTCTGGTAACCAGTATCTCACATTTTTCTTTAAAGGAATATCCTGATTGGGTGGAAACGATTTATGTGGACACAGGTGCGGACGCGGCAGATTACCGGATTATGAAGCTCGCCAAAAAAGAGGATATTGTGGTCACTCAGGATTATGGACTTGCTTCTCTCGCACTTGCAAAGGGCTGTTATGTACTTCATCACAAAGGATTTGCCTATACCAATGGTAATATTGACCAGCTTCTGCAATCCCGCTACCTGAGCGCCAAGGAGCGGCGAAGTGGAAAGCATTCAAAGGGTCCTAAAGCATTAACGGAAGAAGATCGGCAAAAGTTTTCGGAGCTTTTCCGCAACTATTTATCAGGTAAAAATTAAAAAAGCACTCTTACTGTTTTCTATAGCCTTTCTTTATCAGGTTGAAAACGTTAGAGTGCTTTTTAAGATTATTTTATTCATCTTCCTCAAAGGCCGCAAAATTTGTGGAGAATAAATGCTTTACAGGATCTCCTGGATCAGCGATTTTTTTCGCGTGGTTAACTGCGATTGGTCCTTCATTAAAAGCTCCGGCAATTAATCCAAGCTTATCCGGATAATACGCAATATCACCAATTGCAAATACGCCCTCCACAGAAGTCTGCATACTGGAATCTACGGCAATCATACCGTCTTTCATTTCCAATCCCCATGTAGTAATCGGCTCCAGATTAATTTGAAAGCCATGATTGACTACTAGCCGGTCAATCTGAATCTCTTTCTCATCCGTTTCATCCTCTAAATGTCCCAATATTACCTTTTCAATCTGCCCCTCTGTTCCATGCAATCCCTTTAATTCATACGGCGTCATTACATTTACACGTGAATTTTTCAGCTTCGTCACGCTGCTTTCCAATCCTTTGAACTCATTACGGCGATGGATAAGCGTTACACTTTTTGCAATGTTCTCAAGCTCCAGCGCCCAATCAACAGCGCTGTTGCCGCCGCCGGAAATAAGCACATGCTTATCATGATAATCCGCCAGCTTCCGTACCGTATAATGCAAGCTTTTCTCTTCGTAATAAATCGCTTCTGGATGATCTAATTTCACAGAATGCAATGTTCCAAATCCAGTTGCCAGCATAATTGTTTTAGAATAATGGATATTTCCGTTGCTGCTTACAAGTTCAAAGTTCCCATCATCCATGCGATGCATATCAACAACCTGTTCTCCCAGAATAACCGCCGGCTCGAAGGTCATAGCCTGCTCCACCAGCTGCTCGGTTACTTCTTCTCCGGTAGCATGGGCAATACCACCAATGTCACGAATTACTTTTTCCGGGTAAAAATAAGGTACCTTCCCGCCGAGATAGGGGAGATATTCAATAATTTTTGTCTTCATTTCACGCATCCCACTATAGAAGGCAGCAAATAACCCTGCAGGTCCACCGCCAATTATCGTTACGTCATATATTTCTTCGTTCATAATTACCTGAGTCCCTTCCCTTTTTTAGTTTGTTTTCATCAGCAGATAAACAAAATAAGGTGTACTGACAATCGATACAACAATACCAACAGGTATCGTTGTCGGCGCTAAAATATTACTTCCAATCATATCAGCTGCCATTAAAATAAATGCTCCCAGCAAGGCAGAAATCGGAATCACATAATGATGCAGCGGTCCGACCAGCTTGCGGACAATATGCGGAACAACAAGTCCTAAAAAGGCAATCGCTCCGCCAGCTGCAACTGATGCTCCCGCTAATGCTACAGCAATTAGAAGCAGGATTCCCCGCTCTCTTTCAACATGTGTACCAAGACCAGACGCAACATCCTCTCCTAAGTGAAAGACATTTAAGTTTCTCGCTTTATTTATTGCAATTGGAATAAGTATCAGCATCCATGGCAATAAAGCAAATACAAAATTCCAGTTCGCACTCCAAATCTCTCCAGACAGCCAAATCGTTACCTGACGATAATTTTGTGGATCCATGCGCAGCTGTAAAATTGTCAGCAGGGCACCAAACGCCGCATTTACTCCGATCCCCACTAAAACAAGACGAATCGGTGATACCCCTTTTTTCCAGGCAATGGCGTAAATTAAAATTGCTGCCGTAAAGGCCCCAATTAAAGCAATAAACGGAAGCATGTAGGTACTTAGTGCGCTGGTTGCCGGGATGACTCCTTGAAAGAAATAAAGAAATAAAACAATCGCAAAGCCTGCTCCTGAATTAATTCCTAATATTCCCGGGTCAGCAAGTCCGTTTTGTGTGATACCCTGCATAATCGTTCCTGAAACTGCCAAGCCTGCTCCAATTAATAATGCCAAAATAATTCCCGGCATCCGGAATTTAAATAACACAAGCTCCTGTCTGTCTGATCCCTGTCCCATCAGTGTTTGAACCACTTCTTTCGGCGAGATGGAAATCGCCCCCAGATTTAAACTAAGAAAGGAAAAAACAATAATCCCGATAACTAATATACTGATAATCGTCCAAAACCGGAGCCGTTTTTGTTTTTCTAATATATTCATTTTTTGTCACCCCCGCTGCCTCTGGCCAAATAGAGGAAGAATGGCACACCGATAATGGAGGTTATTGCTCCTACCGGTGTTTCGAACGGGGCGTTAATCATTCGTGCAATAAGGTCCGCATTCACAAGTAATAAAGCACCTAACACTGCTGAGGTAGGAATAATCCAGCGGTAATCTGTTCCAATAATAAAACGCGTAATATGTGGAATAATCAAACCGACAAAACCGACAGAACCTGCAACAGAAACTGCTGCACCGGTTAATATTAATACAACTACAATACCGGTAATCTTAATAAGTGTATTATTCTGTCCCAATCCCGTAGATAAATCGTCTCCCAAGCTCAAAACAGTGATGGACTTCGCAATCGACAATGCTAAAATCACCCCGGCTGCTCCAGCAATAAGAAGGATTATTACCGCATTCCATCCTGCTCCATCTAATCCGCCGGCAAGCCAAAATCCGATATCCTTCTCCAACTGAAAATGCAGTGAAAGAATGGAGGAAACTGACCGCAGTAAGGTCCCTATTGCGACCCCGGCCAGTGCCAGCTTAACAGGTGTCAATCCACTGCTTGAAAAGGATCCCACTAAAAACACCAGAGTTACAGCTATACCCGCCCCAAGAAAAGAAGCAAACATTAAGCCAACACTGGAAACCGCCGGGTAAAAGGCCAGGATAATCACAAGCATAAACGCAGCCCCATCTGTTACTCCCATAATAGACGGAGATGCGAGCGGATTACGTGTCATTCCCTGCATTACAGCTCCAGACATAGCTAAAAACGCGCCTACCAGCACAGCTGCCAAGGCACGCGGAATACGCAGCTCCCAAATAACCTGATGGGCCTGCTCTCCTTGACTGAATTTGAACACAGCCTGCCAGACAGTATGTAAATCAATCGTTGTTGCGCCATAAGAGATAGACACACCAATTGAAAAAATAACAAGGTAAATCCCTATGATATTAATTAATACCTTCGTCAACTGAGAAGAACGTGAAAACAATCTCATTTCTTGTATACTCCTATAATTTCATCATAAAATATGGTTGTAATATGATTTGGTTTTTTAGAATTAAAATTCAATAAAAACATGCTTTTAAATAACTTATTGACTTTCTAATTGAAACTGATTATCATTATCGTTAGACGTTCATTATAACATAAAAGGAGAAAAAGAGATGAACAAATTTATGCAAAAAAATTATTTATTTATGCTGATATTTACCACTCTATTACTTCTTGCTGCTTGCGGCAATAGTAATGACAATAAGTCTGATGATTCAAATACATCTGACGATCCAGAGGAAGCATCCGAAATCACCGTCGATTCGGAAATGGGAGAAGTTACTGTTCCTGCAAATCCGGAAAAAATTCTTGCCTCTTACAATGAAGATACATTAATTGCACTAGGTGAAAAACCAGTTGCAAAATGGGCAATTGGCGAAAGTGTTCAGGACTATCTGGAAGAAGATTTAGCAGATGTAGAAACAATTGAATGGACATTACCTTTAGAGCAAGTACTTAGCATAGAGCCGGATCTTATTATTTTAGATCATACTTTAGATAACTATGAAGGTTCTTATGAAGACTATGCTGCGATTGCTCCAACATATGTATTATCCGAGGAAGAAGTAAGTGACTGGAAAGTACGTTTACAGAAAATTGGAGAAATCCTTGGAAAAGAAGAAGAAGCTGAACAGGCTTTAGCAGATTATGATGAAAAAGTGGCAACAGCGGAAGAAGAGCTGAATGATACATTAGGTGATGAATCTGTAGCAATGATGTGGGTTGTCGGCGGAAAATACTTCTTATTTGAGGAAAATCGTCACTCTGCAAACATGATTTACAATGAACTGGGTGTAGAAGTTCCTGAGCTTGTCAAGGAGCTTGGACAAGGTGAAGAAGCCTGGAACCCGATTTCTTTAGAAAAGCTTTCTGAGATTGATGCTGATCATCTGATTATTTTAGGCTACGAAGACGATGAAGGAATCGAAGCGTTGAAAAACAGTAATGTATGGAACAATACTGATGTTGTCAAAAATGATCAGGTTTACTACATTGAAGATGAAAGTAACTGGACAAACAGTGGTTTAGTCGCTTCTGAACAGACAATTGATATGTTTGTTGATTTATTTAAGTAATTTCTTAAAAAGTGTGTCCCAAAAGAACAAAAGCTGATCCCCTCTTTTTTCAGCTTTTGTTCTTTTTTAGATTCAGCTCAATAAAATTAACTTATCTCTCCTGTTTTTCGATAAATTCAATCGGCATATCTTCAGATAATTTATTAGCTAATACTTCTAGTCGGCTCAGCTTGCTATGATCTTCCACTTGTAATTCCCGATTGCTGATTATCGTAGAATACGTACTAAAATCCTTCTCACTTTCTTTAAATTCACTAAAAGTAATTTCCAGATTTTCATTTTCATTTTCAAAATTAATTACAAGTTCATCATCATTTAACTGATAAGTTCCTTCTGTGTCGATCGTCCTTACTGCATTATCATCTAAAAACTCTAATGTTACAACAACCGGATATTTATCAAGTTTATCAATATCCTCTTGAAATACCGGCGTATTAGCAACTTTAAATGTCTTCCCGGATAAACTGTTGCTGTCATTACTGCAGGCTGAAATGAAGAATACAGATAAAAATGCTATAAAAATAATCAAGCCTTTTTTCATAAGGTAATCCTCCTCCCTTAAATAAATGTAATAATCTTACTATTAAATATATTATGATACTGAACTAATAACAACATTATTTTGAATTTCACCATATCTGCCATAAACCAAATAATTCTAAGCTCTGTAAAAAAATGTATACTGCAAATATACTACTTACACTCCCACAGTTTGTAATACCCTGACGCAAAAATAGTAGTTCCTAAGAAAAATTAAATATTATTTGTCACCTAATTGAAAATTATTATCATTGACTATTAGTCTCCCAAGCAATAAAATGAAATTAGAAGCTAATACGCACCTTTTTAGGTCAGGAGGCGTTTTCATTGAACTCATTAACAGCGAGTAACTTAACACTTGGGTTCGGAGACCGGATTATTATAGATGAATTGGACATTTCCATCCCTAAAGGGGAAATCACTGTTTTTATCGGCCCAAATGGCTGTGGAAAATCAACTTTACTACGTTCTTTGGCACGTTTATTAAAGCCAAAGCAGGGATCTGTTATATTAAACGGACAAAATATTGCTAAAATGCGGACCCGGGAAGTAGCACAAAACATGGCTATTCTCCCACAGGCGCCAACCAGCCCGGAAGGATTAACAGTATATGAGCTTGTTAAGCAGGGCAGACACCCTTACCGCAAAGTTATGAAGCAATGGTCGAAAGAGGATGAAGAAGCTGTACAAAAAGCGTTAGAGGATACAAATATGTCAGATTTGAAAGACCAGTCTGTCGATTCCCTGTCAGGCGGGCAGCGTCAGCGGGCATGGATCGCTTTAACGTTAGCACAGGATACAGACATCATCTTATTAGATGAGCCGACTACTTATCTTGATTTAACGCACCAAATCGATGTACTTGACCTTCTTTTTGAATTAAATGAAAAAGACGGCCGGACGATTGTGATGGTATTGCATGACTTGAATCTAGCAAGCCGTTACGCGCATCATATTATTGCAATTAAAGATAAAAAAGTATATGCGCAGGGAAAACCGGAGGACACGATTTCAGCTGACCTTGTATCTGCAGTATTCCGGATGCGGTGTAATATCGCATGTGATCCGATATTCGGGACTCCAATGTGCATTCCTCACGGACGGGGAAATTGTTTAATCAAAGATGCTGTGCAGGAAAATTCCATACTCCAGACAACACCTGAAGCTTTATAATATTTACACGGACAATGATTTCATATTCTTTTATCAGAATAGGGGCTTGTCCGTTTTTTTCTTTTGGTGACAAATACCTCTTTTTCCGCTATACTGTAATCAACAAATATCGAAAGGGTGAACAAAGGGAACATGAAGTACTAATCCTGTTTTTTTAAAGAATGAATTCAAATAAAAGTATGGTTAACAGCAGAACTATCGGCCTCATCCTGCTGTGTTATTTTTCGTGCTTTTATGGAATGATTTCAGAACAGGATTAGCCTTTATCCTTTGTGGTACCCATATGGAATGAGCGAGAAATATGCCCATTTCCTTTTTTTGGCGACCCCTGTTCTGATCTGAATGCAGAGTAGGGGTTTTTGGCATTTAACTGCCTTCTCCCCTTTGTAACTCTTAACAGATACGGAGATGATTTTATGACTATTTTAGAAGCACATCATATTAAACAAAGTATTAAAGACCGGGAATTGTTCTCTATAGAAAACTTAGCCGTTCATTCCAAGGACCGGATTGGTTTAGTCGGTAAAAACGGCTCAGGAAAAACAACCCTGCTCAATCTGCTTGCCGGCAAAATTCAGCCTGAACAAGGTACAATTCTAATGTATACTTCTGTAGAGTTATTGCCACAATTAAAAGAGAAACGTGATCAAAAAAGCGGCGGTGAAGTGACACAGGCTTATATCGTTGAGGCTTTGAAAAAGCAGACTGGCCTTCTCCTTGCAGACGAACCGACAACAAATCTGGATACGGCTCATATTGAATGGCTTGAGAAACAGCTGTCTCATTGGCAGGGAGCGCTTATTATTGTCTCTCATGACCGTAACTTTTTAGATAAACTATGTAATGTAATTTGGGAAATTGATGAAAAAAGTCTTCAAATTTATTCCGGCAATTATACAGCTTACCGCCGGCAAAAAGAAAAAGAAATAGAAAAGCAGCGCCTGGCTTATGAACATTACCAGCAGAAAAGACAACAGCTTGAACGCGCGATTGAGAAAAAAGAACAAAAAGCACAACGGGCAACAAAAACACCTAAAAGTAAGATTGGTTCTACCGAAGAATCTTTAAAAGGGGCTAAACCCTATTTTGCAAAAAAGCAGAAAAAGCTGCAAAAAACATCAAAGGCTTTGGAAACAAGATTAGATAATCTCGAAAAAGTGGAAAAGGTCAGAGAAGCTGCTCCACTGAAAATGACTCTTTCCAATCAAGCAAGATTGCAGCAGAAAATTATTTTACGGATAGAGGATTTAGAAGGAGCTGTTCCCGGAAAGCAATTATGGAAAAAAGCCAGTTTAAATATAAAAGGAGGAGATAAGGTAGGCATTATCGGCCCAAATGGAGCGGGAAAAACAACCCTTGTTAAAAAAATAATGCAGGGAGATGCCGGTATTACCCTGAATCCATCTGTTAAAATTGGTTATTTTAAACAAGACTTATCAACGCTGAACTCAGAAAAGTCAATTCTAGAAAATGTCAAAGAAACCTCCAAGCAGGATGAAACACTGATTCGGACAGTTTTAGCCAGACTGCATTTCTACCGGGACGATGTATTTAAGCCTGTTCACGTTCTCAGCGGCGGAGAGCAGGTCAAGGTAGCATTTGCTAAGCTTTTTGTCAGTGATATCAATATGCTTATTCTGGATGAACCGACAAACTACCTGGATATCGAAGCGGTAGAAGCATTGGAAGGTCTACTTCAGGCTTATGAGGGTACTGTTTTGTTTGTATCGCATGATCGGCAATTTATCGAAAATATTGCAACAAAGGTTATTGAAATTAATCATCAGGCGCTTACTTTTTTTGACGGGAGCTTTCGACAGCTCCATGAAGAACCGGCACAAAAAGAATCGCAAGAAGACCCAACGGAACAGCAGCTAATGATTATTGAAACGAAGATCACAGAAATATTAAGCAAGCTCAGTCTGGAGCCTTCTAATGAATTAGACCAGGAATTTCAAAAGCTTCTCCAGCAAAAGCGTATGCTTTTAAACCAGCAAAAGAAATGATGAATACTCCCGCCTGTTCATTGCACTTAACCTAGCGCATTCCTTGAGGTTGGGAGTCCTCTCTGATAGAATAAAGCTTGATTCAGCAGGAGGTATTCCCTCCTGCTGCTAATTATCGTCATTGCAGAAAGGAACCCAAACATGCAGCTAGCAAACGATTTAACCGATAAAACAGCGATAGAATTAAATCATATCAGCTATTCGGATGATAACCTAGATATTATTAAAGATATTTCAGGGGTTCTTCCTGAAGGAAAAATCACCACATTTGTCGGACCTTCCGGCGCCGGAAAAACTACTATTTTCCGGTTGATGAACGGGCTGATTTCTCCAACTAAAGGAGAGCTTTTTCTTTTTGGTGAAAATATTCAAACCATAGAACCGACCACATTACGGCGTACAGTTGGCATCGCACTTCAGGATGCTACTATGCTGCGCGGCTCTGTTTATAAAAATCTGGCTATGCCTAAAACATTGCAAAATCAGGGATTAGAAAAGGAAGAGGCAGAGCACTTATTAACACAAGTAGGAATGGATGCTTCCTTTCTCAACCGGGATGTATCAGATTTATCCGGAGGTCAGCTCCAAAAGATATCAATTGCACGTACACTTGTCAATCGTCCGAAGGTATTACTTCTTGACGAAATTACCTCATCCCTTGACCGTGTATCTACATCAGACATTGAGCATTTGATCCAGCATATCAATCAAGAATTTGCAGTGACCATTGCCTGGATTACGCATAATTTAGAACAGGCCTTGCATATTGGAGATTATACATGGGTCATGATGAATGGAGAGCTTATTGAATCAGGAAGTACAGATTTATTGAAAAATCCATCTAATCCCCGTGTACAGAAATTTATGAAGGGAGGATGGCAATGAGCTTTCTAAACTTGAGCTTATCGCTTATTTTTGTACTTATTCCCTTAATCCTTTCCAAAACATTAAATCTTGGATTAGGAAAAGATACATTTATCGCGACTATTCGTTCCATTATTCAACTCATAGCTGTCGGCTATGTCCTGACTTTTGTATTTGAATCAGGCAGTTATCTTTTTATTATCCTGATGGTTGCTCTAATGATTGGAGCAGCAACGCATAATGCACAGAAAAAAGGAGCTTCTATTAAAGGAATTATTTGGAAGCTGATTCTTACATTTATATTTATTGAGATACTGACGCAAAGTATTTTATTAGGATTTCAAATCACACCGCCAACCGCACAGTATATTATTCCAATCAGCGGAATGGTTGTCGGTAATTCGATGGTGCTCTCCATTCTTTTTCTCAATCGATTCACAGCAGAGATTCAGACGCAGAAAAAAGAAACGGAGCTTCTGCTTTCTTTAGGCGGCACCCCGAAACAGGCCATCCACCTGCCGCTAATTCATTCTATTAAAGCCAGCTTGATTCCGACAATTGAAAGCCAAAAAACAATCGGTCTTGTTCAATTGCCAGGAATGATGAGCGGACAGATTATTGCTGGAGCAGACCCAATTCAGGCCGTTCAGTTCCAGCTGTTAATTCTCTTTCTGTTACTGACAACAGCAGCCGTAACCAGTATTATGCTCGGCTTTTTATCCTATCCAACACTTTTTAATGAACGGATGCAAATGCTCAAGATTAAGATAAATGAAGAAGAATAGGTTTACAGGAAGCTCTATTTTTGCAGGCTTTCAAGCTAATCCTGCTTCTAGGCTAATTTAAAAGAATTCATTTTGAAAAGGATAATCAAAATGAATTCTTTTTTGAATCCACATCCGAAAAAAACAATCGCATACAGCACTCCTTTGTCTACTACATAATTACTTTCACGAAGGTCTGATGATTGGAGCTACAAACTTTCTATCGCCTATAAGGACAATTTATTTCATAGAGTAAATGCTGAGAAATTAATAAAAACAATTGAAACGATTCATTGGATTTAGTTATTACAAGCATTGACTGCTTCCCGCCAATTTGACAAATAAGTTATAATTCATTATTATTTAATTAAATATATCTTAATTAAAAATATATACACTTATATTATTAATTTATAAAAGGAGGCAAAAAAATGTCTGAGAATTTATCACTAAAAACCTTTGTGATTACCATGAAAGCATCCAAAGCTTTAGAAGAAGTTACCAAACAGGATATAAAAAAACATGGTATGCGTGCATCAGACTTTGCTATTTTAGAAGCACTATACCATAAAGGCAGACAAACTATCCGTGAAATTTCTGAATCAGTATTAATCAGCACAGGCTCGATAACATACGTGATTGATAAGCTTGAAAAAAAGGAGCTTCTCATCCGGACAAATTGTCCCGACGACAGAAGAGCAGTCTATTTAGAAATCACAGATAGAGGAAAGCAAACCATGGATGATATTTTTCCAAAACATCAGCTGGTAATTGAAGAACTATTCGAAGGAATTTCGGAGAGCGATAAAGAGACCGTTATCGAGGTCTTAAAGAAGGTTGGACATAAAGCAAGTAATAAAGAGTAACAGACAAGAAAGGATGAAAATCAATGAAATACATTTATGAAGAAAAAGCAGGTCCCAATGGTCCTACACTGCTTCTCCTCCATGGAACCGGCGGTATAGAAAGTGATTTATTACCTTTAGCAGGCATCATTGATCCGAATGCAAATGTCCTAAGTGTCCGCGGGAATGTATTAGAAAATGGCATGCCCCGTTTTTTCCGCCGGCTGGAGGAAGGCGTTTTTGATGAAGAAGATTTAATTAAACGCACAGAGGAATTACATGAATTTTTAAATGAAGCCAGCCAAAAACTTGGTTTTGACCGGAAACAGATTACGGCAATCGGTTATTCGAACGGTGCTAATATTGCCGGGAGTCTTTTATTCCATTATAAAGATTCCTTACAAAAAGCAATCCTGCATCATCCGATGGTTCCCAGAAAAGGGATTGACCTTCCGGATTTAACTGGAACAAAAGTATTTATTGCCGCTGGTGATAACGATCCGATGTGTCCTCCGGAAGAAGCAGAGGAATTACAGCAATTGTTGACAAACGGCGGGGCTGATGTCGATCTTCACTGGGAGAGTAACGGGCATCAACTGACAATGAATGAAGTTAAAGCAGCAGCAAGCTGGTACGCGAATTAAAAAGAAGGAGAGTTTGTTCTCCTTCTTTTTAATTTCTTATAATAATATAGATTGTATACAATACATAGATGAGGGCTAATATAATTCCTTCTCTTCTCCCAATTCGGAAGCTTGTCCGCGAAAAAATTAACAAAAGTATCGTCAATACTACCATTATCCAGATATCTGTGAAGATCACAGGATTGATGGCTAAAGGAGAAATCAGAGATGCTGCGCCAAGAACAAATAAGATATTAAAAATCCCGCTGCCAACAACATTTCCTAAGGCAATTTCACTTTCATTTTTTAGTGCTGCTGAGATAGAGGTAACTAATTCAGGTAATGAGGTTCCTATTGCAACAATAGTCAAACCAACTAAAGCTTCACTCATTCCCCATGACAAAGCAATTTCCGTAGCATTGGACACAACAAATTGCCCCCCAAGAATAATTGCTGCCAATCCGAGCAGAGTAATAAAGGTACTCTTTCCCCACTTTACATTTGAATCTTTAATGGCTTTGGTTTCTTTTCTGCTTTTCAAACCGACCTCAATAATGTAATACATAAAAATCGCTAGAAACAGAAAGAAAATGATTCCATCACTTCTGCTGAGGATATTTTCTGTCGATCCCTGAAGCAGTACATCACTCCCTAGTGCAAACAAAGCTACTGCCGCCAATAATGCAAAAGGAATCTGTTTGACAATCATTTCATTTTGAACCTGAAGCGGGTAAATAGCTGCTGCCAATCCAACAACCAGTGTAATATTAAAGATATTGCTTCCAACTACGTTTCCTACTGCTACATCGGCTGTTCCCTGGACAGCCGCAATAATACTCACCGTTGCTTCTGGCGCACTTGTCCCTAAGGCTACAATCGTTAATCCAATTAAAATCGGCGGAACACGCAAAAGCTGTGCAATATTGGAGGAACCATCCACAAACCAGTCTGCTCCTTTCACTAACAATGAAAATCCGATAATTAATAAGACATATTCCATGAGTCTACTCCCCATCTCTCCCTGCATTTGTGTTTTTTATTCTACCGTAATTGTATTTTCCTATCCACTATTTTCATGTAGATATTTCTTACTTTGCTGAACCCAATATAAAAATTTGATTTCCTGCAGGGTCCTTTACCATTCCTTCATCAACTGAATAGCCTAAAGCTTTCAGTCTTTTCATTGCTTTGTCTGCCTCTTCTTTAACAGGATATACTATTGTAAAAAACTTCAATCCGACTTCATTTTGATCTGGTACCGGCGCCCCTTCTCCATTCCACGTATTTATTGCAATATGATGATGATAACCGCTATCAGATAAAAAGGAAGCTCCAGGATAAACGGTTACTTCTTGAAAGCCTAATCCTTCTACATAGAACTCCTTTGCTTTTGACAAATCATTCACATGTAAATGAATATGTCCAATAAGGGTTTCTTCAGGCATGCCATTCCACTCCTCTGTTGCTAGTTCGAGAAGTCCATCTGCATCAAGCGGTTCTGTGCTCATTTGCACAGATTCTTCTGACCAGCTCCAGCTTTCAGATAATCGGTCTCTCGCTACTTCAATCCCATTTCCATCCGGATCTGAGAAATAGAGTGCTTCACTGACTAAGTGATCAGAAGCACCTAATTGCAGCGTATATCTTCTCCCCTCCTGCAAAAGATATTTTAAAAATACTGCCAGGTCTTTTCGTTCCGGCAGAAGAATAGCAAAATGATAGAGCCCTGTTGTTCTTCTTTGTTTTGACACAACTCCTTCAGGCTGCTCCAGAGTAATTAAAGCCTTCTTGCTGTCTGCCGAAAGTACTGCTTTATTATCTGTTTTCCGCATTATTCTAAAGCCCAAAAAATCTTGATAAAATTGAATAGACCGTTGCAAATCTGTTACCTGTATAGTTATATCTGATACGTATATTGTCTGTTCGTCAAAAAATTTCTTTTCCATTTATAATAGTCACCTTTCCGGTTTTATATTTCACTAAAAATAACAAACTTACTTTATGTAACTAATTATAAATGAGTGAAGTCCAGCGGTCAAAAATGTTTTCTCGTTCAGATTATTTAACTTCTGTTTAAATTAATAACTCAACTTTCGCACCTGAGAATAAGCGTCTATACCTTCCTATTCCATTATGAACATGTTCTTCATTATCCTGCTTGCATGTTGTTAAATCATCCTTCTATTGAAATGAAAATTGGATGAAATTGCTGCAATAGCAATTCATATTGTGGAGATTTGACCAATGACGAGAAAAACAATAAACACGACTACTATTTACACTATAAATAGTATAAAACGATTGTTTTCCAATTCAAATACTGATATGATAAGCGTTGCATGACGTGGTTCGTAACCATCCCACGCTAAAAAACTAGGAGGAAAACAAAATATGAATATAAAAACACTTGTGGTTAACGGGATTATCGCAGCGCTATATGTTGCTCTATCCTTGCTGGTCTCTCCCGTTGCATTCGGAGCGATTCAATTTCGAATATCAGAGATGTTTAACCATTTAATTATCTTTGATAAACGTTACTTTTTCGGAATTACAATTGGTGTATTTGCATCTAATTTATTTTCAATGGCAGGCGGGCTCGATCTCTTATTCGGGACAGCACATACTGCTATATCGTTAGGAATTATTATTTTCTTAAAGAAATATATTAAAAATACACTCACACTGTTATTCCTGAATACATTGATTTTCAGCTTTAATATGTTTATTATCGCTTTTATGCTAAAGATTGCTTTAAACTTACCATTCCTGCTTACATGGCTTACAACAGGAGCCAGTGAATTAATTGTATTGCTGATTGGTATCCCGATTTTCTATACTTTATATAAACGGATACATTTTGATAAAATAATATAGAATCGAGAATAAGACGGTGGATCATCCATCGTCTTTTTAATAATTGAAATCCAGATAACCCTTTTTAACTATACTAATGAGTATAATCAGATCACCTCTTTATAAATATCATTTTTTGTAAATTATCATTTTGAAGGGAAGGATTAATATGATTATCAGAAATCAGGACGAGCATTTTATTTTTATAGCACAGCCAGACCATGCTCTTTTATCAGGAGAATTTTTAAAACATCTGGACTCCAGTTATTTGGAGCATGCTCCTTACAAAGATTCTGTTATTTATGCTGCTTATCAGCACGACTGTGGCTGGAAAGCATTTGACAAGCAGCCCTTTTGGAATGATCAGGCTAATCAGCCTTATTCATTTATTGATTTTCCAACCATTCCAAAAACCGTATTATACACGCAGGGTATTCAACAGGTTCAGGAGAAGGATAGCTACGCTGCTTTACTTTGCAGTGAACATTATAAACGTTTCCTGATAAAATCCTCTCTCCCTGAAGCGGAAGCATTTGTTCAACAGGAAGCAAAGCGTCAGGAATGGTTAATCAGTACCATGAAGGATTTTGATAAGCAAAGCTTTGAAGCTGACTATACACTGTTACAGTTTTCCGATAACTTGTCCCTGTTTGTTTGCATGAACGAGGCCGGAGCAGAGGATAAAGACCTGCATCCTTTTTTCAAAGAAGGGTTATCCTTATCAAACAGTGCTTCTAAATTACCATCTGACTATTCCATTGGCTGGACAGGCAGAGATGCCATTGCTATAGATCCTTTTCCGTTTTCATCAGATTTCTCTGTCACTTTAACATACAAGTGTGTTCAAAAAGCAGCAATTCAACAGCAAGGATTAATTGCTGCTTATGAGCATGCTCCAATTTTAGCAGAAACAATTTGGATAAATGCCCGTAATTAATCACTTTTTTACGGAAATAAGGCCGGGAGTGCTCCTGACCTTATTTCCTGCCAAATCAAAAAGGACCAGACACATCTGGCCCCTTAAAGTCAAGCCTAAGTGTAAGTTCACTCTCCCCAAACATAAGGTGTTTCCTGATACACATAATAATTCAACCAATTGGAAAATAGTAAGCTGCAATGACTCTTCCAGCGATGCTTTGGAAGTTTGTCCGGATCATTATTTGGATAATAGTTTTCTGGTAATGCTGTGTCAACACCGCGGGCATGATCTCTTTCATATTCTTCTTTTAACGTTGTCGCCGTGTATTCTAAATGACCTGTTGCCATAATATGCTTCCCATCCTTAGATGCAAGTAAAAACACCCCTGCATCATCGGACACAGCTAATAGTTGCAAGTCAGGATGATTATCAATTTCTTCCAAAGATACTGTGGTATAGCGCGAATGCGGTGCTAAGAATATTTCATCAAATCCTCTTACCAGACGTTCTTTCGGTGCTAATACCTCATGTTCAAAAACTCCAAAACATTTTTGCGGGAGGGCATGCTTATCAATGCCATAATGATGATATAAAGCTGCCTGCGCTCCCCAGCAAATATGAAGTGTAGATGTAACATGATCATTCGTCCACTCCATAATTTCTTGCAGTTCCTCCCAATAATCAACATCTGTAAAGGAAAGATGCTCTACCGGGGACCCTGTAATAATCATACCGTCAAATGTTTTATCCCGAACCTCTTCAAAGGTCTTATAAAATGTATCCAGGTGGTTCTGACTTGTTGTTTTTGATTCATGTGAAGCCATTCGCAAAAAAGAAATACGCACTTGTAATGGGGTATTCCCAAGGTATCTTAACAATTGCGTTTCAGTCTTTTGTTTTTCAGGCATCAAATTGAGGATAAGAATACTCAGCGGACGAATTTCCTGTGAATCCGCGCGCTGTTCATCCATCACAAAGATATTTTCCTCTTCTAAAATCTCTTTTGCTGGCAGCTCTCTTGGAATTTTAATCGGCATTGTCTGACCTCCATCCACTTTTCTGCTTTATTAATTTCAAACGATCTTTTTTGAAAGATATGCTTTTCTCCCAAATTATTAGTCTATTTCTTATTGTAAAGGCTTGCTGAAAAAGTTCAACCCTTCTTTTCAACAAAATAAGCAAATATTTATTCTAATCTTGGATGAAGAATCTGCACCTGACGCATACTTTTTAAAATTAATAGCAACTGCTCCGCCATGTAATTCGTACTATAGCTAAAATTATTTTCCGCCCATTCAGATATCATACCAATAATTGCATTCGCAAAGAAGCTAGCCTGCAAAGCCTGATTCGGCTGATTTGCTTCCTTTTTTATTTTCGTTAAATCATGAATGGTTAAGTTCTTTAATACCCTGAAAATCTGTGTCTGAAAATAAGTCAGTTTATCTGTCCGCAGCATTAATGCATAAAAGCCCTGAAATTTTTCCACATGTTCAAAAATTTTAACCGTGGAATCGGTAAGATTATCCAGATTGAATATACGCTTCTCTTTATAAGGCATACGATAGGATTGAATTAAATCTTCTATAATATCCTCTGTTAACTCTAATAAGATATCAGTTTGTGATTTATAATGCTTATAAAAAGTTCCTCTATTCAAATCTGCACGTTCCACGATATCTGTTACCGTAATTTTATTAAACTCCTTTTCCTCTATTAATTGAATAAGCGCATTTCGCATCGCTTTTTTTGACTTGCTAATTCGCCGATCTTCAGGATTTAACATGGATAGATTACCCCCAAATTTAGTAATTAGACAAATACATATGGAAGTGTTGATAAACATACATTTTAATCATTTTTTATATATTGTTAACAAGATATCCCTATTATAAGATGGATAGGAAACAGATACAATTTTTTGCAGGAGGGGTAAAAATGAAATTAAAAGACAAAGTAGCCATTGTAACCGGAGCAGCTTCCGGTATGGGGAAAGCGATTGCAGAATTATATGGCAGGGAAGGCTGTAAAGTGATTGCTGCAGATTTGAACCTGCAAGGGGCAGAAGAAACCGTTCAATCCATTACAAATAATAGAGGTACAGCCAAAGCAATTAAAGTAAACATCACTGAACTGGAAGACATCGAAAATATGATTGATGCAGCAGTCTCTGAATTCGGAACGCTTGATATCTTAGTGAACAACGCTGGTATTATGGATGGTATGGAAGCAGCCGGCGATGTTGATGATAAAAAATGGGATCTAATTTTTGATGTAAATACGAAAGGAGTTATGCGTGCCATTCGCAAAGCAATTCCTATTTTCCTTGAAAAAGGGAACGGCAACATTATTAACACCGCTTCTACAGGAGGATTAAATGGGGCTCATGCTGGTGCTGCATATGTCGCATCAAAGCATGCTGTTGTAGGCTTAACGAAAAATACAGGCTTTATGTATGCGAAGGAAGGTATTCGCTGTAATGCAATTGCTCCAGGCGGTGTAGCAACAAATATTACTTCCTCTGTATCCGATTTTAATCAATTTGGAGCGAGCCGGACACAGTTAGCGCAGGCCGTGATGCCTAGAGTCGGACAACCAGAAGAAATTGCACAGGTAGCGTTATTCTTAGCTTCAGATGAATCCAGCTTTGTCAATGGAACTGTTATTACTGCAGATGCCGGCTGGACAGCAGCTTTTTAGTTTGTACTTTTACGGATTCAGATAGCCTTTCTGCATCCGTTTTTATTTTGATCAGAAACACAGCCTTCTTACAAATAGTACCCCTCTGTTTCCGTTAAACTGCTCTCATCTCCCCTTGATAATTCCCTGCTCATTTTCATTTCTTAAGACGGAATGATTCTTACGGAAATTGATAAAAAATCCTTTTTTGATACGGTTAATTTCATCTGGATTGGCAATGCTAATAAGAAGAAATTTATGAAGGAAATGAGGCTCAACACATGTCTGAAAAAGAAAAATCCACCAGTCAAACAAATATTGAAAATGATAATACTTTAACCACCCGTCAAGGTCATCCCGTAACTAACAACCAAAATATCCGTACCGTCAGCAACCGTGGCCCTGCTACATTGGAGAATTATGATTTTATTGAAAAAATAAGTCATTTTGATCGTGAGAAAATCCCAGAACGTATTGTGCATGCACGCGGTGCCGGAGCACATGGCTATTTTGAAACCTATGGAACAGTTGGTAATGACCCTGTTTCCAAGTACACAAGAGCAAAGGTTTTCCAGGATAAAGGGAAGCAGACACCTGTATTTGTCCGTTTCTCAACAGTAGTTCATGGAAATCATTCTCCGGAGACAGTACGTGATCCGCGCGGTTTTGCTGTTAAATTTTACACAGAGGATGGCAACTGGGATCTGGTCGGCAATAACATCAAAATTTTCTTTATCCGTGATGCAATGAAGTTTCCTGATATGATTCATGCTTTCCGTCCGGATCCAGTAACAAACATTCAAGATTCCGAGCGCTTCTTTGATTTTTGCTCCAGCTCCCCCGAGTCCTTTCATATGGTAACCTTTATCTACTCACCATGGGGGATTCCTGCAAACTATCGGATGATGCAGGGGTCGGGCGTAAACACCTATAAATGGGTCAATCAGGATGGAGAAGCTGTTCTCGTGAAATACCATTGGGAACCAAAGCAGGGGATTAAAAATTTAACCACCAAAGAAGCTGCTGAAATCCAGGGTGAGAATTTTAATCATGCTACCCAGGATCTATATGATGCGATTGAAAAAGGCGATTATCCAGAATGGGAGCTGCTGGTACAAATTATGTCAGACGACGATCATCCAGAGCTTGATTTTGACCCGTTAGATGACACAAAATTATGGCCGGAGGATAAATTCCCATGGCTTCCGGTAGGAAAAATGGTACTTAATAAAAATCCGGAAAATTATTTCACTGAAGTTGAACAGGCATCATTCGGAACCGGTGTATTAGTTGACGGGCTGGACTTTTCCGATGACAAAATGCTTCAGGGGCGTACTTTTTCTTACTCCGATACACAGCGCTACCGTGTTGGAGCTAACTATTTGCAGGTTCCGATTAATGCAGCCAAAAAACGGGTTGCTACCAATCAGGAAGGTGGACAGTTACGTCAGCAAAACGACAAAGCTCCCGGTCAAAATCCACATGTTAATTACGAGCCGTCCGTGCTTGGCGGACTGGAGGAAGCGAAACAAACTGGCAAGGAATATACACCTTTTGTAGAGGGCAACCTTGTACGTGAATCCATTGACCGCAATGATAATACAAAGCAGGCAGGAGAAACCTTCCGTCAATTTGATGATTGGGAAAAAGATGAATTATTGTCTAATATGATTGGAGATTTATCAACCTGCGACAAGCGGATTCAGGATAAAATGATTGCACTTGCAGAAGAAGCTGACGAAGAGTATGGACGTCGTCTGAGAGAAGGTTTAAAGCAAGCGAAAAAACATGGCACCAGTCAGAATCCATTAGGTGCATCAGATGCGGAACAGGCTCCAAAGCACGCTGAAGAGCTTGGACATGACGCAGATCCTTATTAATATAAAAAATGGTACCTCAAGGTTAAGCTTTGAGGCACCATTTTAATTATTTATCTTCCTGTAAAAACGGATGAACGATTTTCTTATATGCTTCATACTTCATTTTCCATGATTCCTTTGGAAAACCCGCTGGTCTTCCTGTCAGAGCTGCCTCAAACATATCTAAACAGATATGCCAGCCGGCTAAATCCTTAGGAACATGGTCATCGAGCACTGGAATATATTCTTTTAATACTAAAACACATGCATCCCCGGTCTGCTCCAGTTCAAACCGGACAGAGCCTTCTCCCCATTCAAATTGCCAATAGGTTTGCGGCTGAAAATCTAAAATAGCAATCTCAAAGGAATTTCCTGTTCCATCATTCATATTAAATTTCATTTTCCTACTTTTTCTCAGGTCTACCACTTCTAAATTGGGCATCCATTGCTGCAGTTTATCATTTTTTATTAATGTGCCCCATACTTCGTCAACAGAGCTATTAAAATTACGTGCAAAAGTTGCTATATAGCCATTTTCTGTTTTTTCTACCGCTGCCAGCATATATTGTTTTCCTCCAATAATAAGAATTGTTTGATTCCATTTATCTTTATCATATATTAATAATATATACTTTTCTAAGCCGATAACGACATTCTAAGTCTGCTTTATCAAGAGTTACCAATTATAAATGATTCCGCTGGATAGTAATTTATTATTTTGCAGAGCTGTTTTGCCATATAACCAGGAGATTGCTCAAAATCCTTTTTAATCCAATCCAGAATAATACCTAGAATTCCATAGGCATAGAATGAGGTATACATATTGTTATCCAATCCATCATGGTATGGGGTAATTAAGTTAATTTCATTCTCAAAAAATTGGGTAATGGATTGCAGAAAAACTTCATAAAATCCCGGTATGGCTTCGAATTCTCTCCAAAGTGCATAAAAATGCTTATTTTCGATAATATAATTAAAAATAACAACTTCTGAAGGAGCTAAGTCGTTTAAATGGATATAATTATTCTTCTTATAAGGAACTTTAAAGGCTTGAATCAGTCCGTTTGTCTGATCCGTAATAATTTCCTTGACTAAATCCGCCTTTTGATTATAGTGCCGGTAAAAAGTAGCGCGATTATAATCAGCGTGCTCCACAATATCCGTAACCGTTATTTGCCCATAGTCTTTTTTATGCATTAATTCAAGAAGCGCATATTTTAATAATTTTTTTGTTCTCCTCACCCGTCTATCCAATATTATATTCTTGGTAACCACTCAAATCACCCCAAACTTCTTTTCATTTTTAAACAGATTGCATTCATCTGTTGTTTATGTACACAGACCTTAATCTATTACTGATTGAAAGCGTTTCATTTAAAATTTATACTAAAATTAATTCACATATATAGTTTAACATAATTCAAAAAATCAAAGGGGGTCATCCTATTGGAAAAACAATGGAATGAACAATACGACGTGGTAGTCGTAGGTTCAGGTGCCGGAGGATTAACAGCTGCTTTAACAGCACGCTTACAGGGTTTATCAGTAATTGTCATTGAAAAGACTGCTCTATTTGGCGGTTCCACATCAAAATCAGGTGGAACCATCTGGATTCCCAATAACCTTTATTTAGAAGAAGCCGGGGTTAAAGATACGTATGAGCATGCAAAAACTTACCTGGACACCACCGTGGGAGATCGTGTTCCGGATGCTTTAAAAAAGGCTTACCTGAGAAAGGGACCTGAAATGGTAAAGTATTTACACGAGAACACGGAACATTTCAGATGGGAATACACTCCCAGATATTCCGATTATTACCCTGAATCACCAGGAGGTCTGGCTTCGGGGAGAGCCGTTGAAGCCCAGCTGTTTGACCTCAGAAAATTAGGAGATGATATCAAGCATTTACGTACTTCAGGTTTGCCGACCAAAGGAATGGTATTAAAATCAAGTGAATTCCACAAAGTGAACATGATTATGAGGACATGGATCGGGAAAACAAAAGCAGTGAAAGTAGGTATGCGGCTGATCCGCACGCTCATTTCTGGATATAAACCCACTACTTTAGGTGAGGCTGCTGTTGCCCGTCTATACACTTCACTAAAGGAGGCTGGCGGAGAGGTTTGGCTCCAGACACCATTTAAAGATTTAATTTATGAAAATAATCAAGTAACAGGTGTTATTGCCGAAAGAGATGGAATGGAAATCAATATTCAGGCCCGTCATGGGGTCATTTTTGCTTCCGGCGGCTTTTCCCATAATCAGGAGCTGCGGGAAAAATATTTACCGAAGCCCACTAATACAGAGTGGACATTGTCAGCGGAAAAGCAGACAGGTGATGTAATTGCTGCCGGTGTAAAATTAGGCGGGCAATTGGATTTAATGGACAAAGTGTGGGGAACTCCTACCTCAGCACCACCTGGAGCTCCCGCATTTATGCCTGTCGCTGAGCGGGCTACACCCGGCTTAATTATCGTAAATAGTAATGGCGAACGCTATATCAACGAATCTGTTCCATACCATGAATTTGTAGATCAAATGTATGAAAATAATAATGAACAGAGCTCCACGATACCGTCATGGATGATATTTGATAAACGCGTAAAGAGCCGTTATCTTGTATTTGGAATTATGCCATTACAACAGCTTCCAAAAGAATGGTTTGAAACTGATTATGTTAAAAAAGCAGATACCATTGAAGAATTGGCCAGGAAAATCAATGTACCTCCAGAAAAACTGGCTGCCACCATTTCCAGGTTTAATACATTTGCAGCTAAAGGAAGTGATGAGGATTTTCAGCGCGGAGAAAGTGCTTATGATAGATATTATGGCGATCCGACATTGAATAATCCCAATCTGGCACCACTGGACAAGGCTCCTTACTATGCGATTCCTATTTATCCAGGTGATATTGGAACAAAAGGCGGGCTGGTCATCGATGAATCAGCAAGAGTGATTACAAAGGATGGTGCTCCAATAACAGGCCTATATGCTACAGGAAATTGTACTGCCTCTGTAATGGGAGAGACATACCCCGGGCCTGGTGCAACGATTGGAGCATCTATGGTGTTTGGTTATGCAGCTGCAATGGATATCGCTGAAAACGCCAGAAAGAAAAGCAGTCGTAGTCCAAAGGTAACCATGACAGTTTAAGTGCGTCCATATTTATATAAATAAGTAAAGAGCATTCATATGCAGGAACAAAATGAAAGCATATTGTCTTCTTGATTGGCAGACAATTCTATGCAGCAAATGTCAAAAGAGATTTGCATAGAGAAATGAAATATTCCATTTCTATAAAAAAGAGGATTTCGATTCACTGCTGCTGTCACAACAGCTAAATCGAAATCCTCTTTTTGTCATTCCATACCATTAGATTCAAGCCTCTCCTTCTAAACGAAAATTCGATTTTTTCCTGCTCTTTTCTTTATTTTTTTTCCGTTTACTTTTACATTGCTTCATTGTCTTCCTTACATCCTCCATTTGGTAATCAATTTGGCTTTTCAACATTTCATAAGATGAAAACATGGGATAAATCAGCTCCTGAGAATAAGTTATTTGATACTTTCATTGTATCGGCTTATCTCTTCCCACACATCGGGTCAGTGACTGATTTATCCCATGAAATTATCGCTGCTTCAGATGGAAGAGTTCCTCCTGCTTAAGGTTGAGATCATCTCCGTCTTGCCTCATTTTAAAGTGAATATACTGCAAAAATAAGTTCCAGTTGAACTGCTTATTTCTCCCCCATCGACTTTTCAATAACATCTAGTACTTGATGTAGATTCTGAACTGGAATTTGTCCCGGCGCCGAAGCTCTTTCTCCGGCTCCAAAGGTTAGTACTGAACCAAAAACCTGCCCGGATAATCGGGTGATAGCTCCAAGGGGGCCCATCGCCATTGTAATCATTGGCTTATTTGTATATTTTTTCATTTCATTGGTTGCTGTTAATAGCTCTAAAACATCCTCTGTTTCATTTGGCATCACAGCAATTTTTAATACATCACCGCCAAGCTCATCTGCCCTTTTTAATCGATTGATAATCTCTGATTTAGGTGGTGTTTTTTGAAAATCATGATTGGAAATGATTACGTATGTATGCTGCAAATGCGCGATAGAAGTCAGATGTTTAACCGTATCTTCTCCCTGATACAATTCTACGTCCACGAAATCTGCAAGACCTGTCTGGATGACAAATTGATTCAACGATACATAAGCTTCTTTGGAAAGCTCTTTCTCCCCCCCCTCTTGATGACTGCGGAAGGTAAAAATCAGCGGAATTCCTTTTAAGACATTCACTAAATCGTTTAGAACCTCCAGTACTGCTGCATGATTTTCCACTTCTTCAAATATATCCGCACGCCATTCAACAATATCTATCGCCTCTTTTTGATAACGTTTAGCTTCTTCAATGATGTCTGCTTTTTTTGAAGAAGTTAAAGGAATGCAAATACTCGGCTTCCCGTTTCCCAGAGTTATATTTTTAACTGTTAATGCTTCTGTCATAATCAATACGTCCTCCATTCTTTACTGAAACTTATCCTTTAAAAACTCTTTCATCACGTACTATACCTGCCTCTTTTCCTTTGAGAAAAATGAAAAACAACCCATGTTCCTGCAACCAGCAGCATCACCAGACTCGATAGATAGAAAACAGCGGAAATTCCATATAAATCTATAATAATAAATGATAGCAAGGGCCCGATAGCCGCTCCTAAATCTACAGCTATTGTGTGCAGTGTCATCATCTTAACAGGGTTACTTCTCGCTGCCGCATCGCCCGCCAAGGTATCTGTTATCGTTAAAAGTCCGGTTGAAACCATTTGGAAAAACATAATAGTTATTAATAAAAGAACGAAAGATTCCACACGGCCTATAATCAGAAAAGCAACGCTTCCCAATGTTAACGGGACAAGTATCCAATTATATTTATACTTTCTCCTGTCTACAAAGCTGCCTATCATCGGTGCAAATACAGGATCCCACGCCCAACGGATTGCTTGAATTATTCCGGCCAGTGTCGCAGCACCAATGACAATACCAAAAAATGACCAATCAGCATGATAGGTTTGTTCGATCAGCGGGCTGAGTGTAGAAGCAAAAATGCCCATTGTGATAAAGCCCATCGTTCCTCCAGTCAGAATAACAAGAATAATATATGGATTGAGGATTGCTTGTTTTCCTTTGTCCGATAAATCATTGCTTGCAGTTGTTTTTCCACCATCTTTATAATTTTTAGGTACCAGCCTGACGATAAAAGGAAAGACTGCAACAGCTATCAATGCAAACAGGGTTGTCACAAATGGTATTGATAACTGATCGACCAAAAAACCCCCTGCCAGCATGCCTACTAATCCACCTAACCCCCATAATCCATTATACAATCCCATATAATGGCCTCTTGTTTTTTCCGTGGAGAATGTTACAACTGTGAGCATTCCTCCCAGCTTAACAAATGACCAGGCAATACCCCACAGTATTCTCGCAAACAGTAACAGCCAAAAGCCCTGAAGCAGTCCATAGGATAAGGTGCTTAAAGCAGCACAGGCTACAGAAATTAATACACCTGTACGGATATTGAATTTGCTGTAAAACAATCCTACTAATGGTGTAATCGGCAAGCGTACAAAACGATTAATGGATAACAGCACACCAATCTGCCAAATAGCAGTTAATCCGAAATCCTGCCAATATAAAGGAAGTACAATAAAAAGCATGGCATCTCCCATCACAGTTATTGCTGTAATCAGCGCAATTCCGACAACCTTCCCTTTATCACTCATGGAGTTGACTCTCTTAAGCTTGAATGATAAGTATCTCTTCTCATTATCAACCTCTCCTGTCTATCTGTTGAACTAATCCATCTTCTTACTTACCGTTTATTTCTTAATTTTCAACTTACTCCCCAATATACCACAAATTCAATTCATTTCTTATATGAAATTCCAATATATAAATGAGCTCCATAAAAATAAACGAATATATTTCTTTGAGCCATATCGCTCTATTTCACTTTTCTCCAAGATATTTTTATTACATTGACAAAAAACTGTAACACTGTTATGGTTATACACATAAGTATATAACCATAATACAGTATAAGATTAAATATAAATATTTAAAGGAGGATGCACATGTCTTATTCCATTGAAGTAAATGGTTTAACGGTACATTATAAGAATTTTAAAGCATTAGATCAGTTGAATTTCAAACTGTCTCCAGGCAAGATTCATGGCATATTAGGAAGGAATGGTGCCGGTAAAACAACCCTGTTAACATACCTTGCTTCCTTTCACAAAGCAAAGCACGGAACGATTGTTATTGACGGAGAAGATCCTTTTGAAAATGAACGGATTTTGCAGGGGACGTCTTTTATTTATGAAAAAGATAATACTTACGACTACGATAAAATCGATAAGATTATAAAGGGAATGCTTTATTTCCGCCCATATTTTGATGAGGCTTATGCAAGAGAATTAGTAAAAAGATTTAAAATTCCTACGAATAAAAGTGCTGATCAATTATCAAAAGGACAATATTCCGCTTTGCAGGTTGCCATTGGCTTAGCAAGCAGAACCCCGCTCACTATTTTTGATGAAGCATATCTGGGAATGGATGCACCGGCAAGAGAACTGTTTTACAAAGAAATCTTGTTAGAGCAGGAAAGACATCCGCGTACGATTTTATTTTCTACACATCTTGTCTCAGAAATGGAGTACCTCTTTGATGAAGTGCTTATAATCGATAACGGAAAAGTTCTATTACAAGAAACAAGCGAGCAACTTCTTGAAAAAGGCTTCTCCATTACAGGAGCTAAAGAAGATGTTGAGGCATTCACAAAAACATTAGAGGTCATTTACGAAGAGATGCTTGGTGGAACAAAATCTGTGATGGTTTACGGAACTTTACCGAAACAAGAGCAGCGAGAAGCAGTTGAACTCGATTTAGAAATCGGTTCACTATCTATAAATAATCTGTTTATACATTTGACGAAGGAGGAGGAAAGAACATGAAACAATTTCATTTAGGCTGGGCATTTTTCATTGAACAGATTAAATGGGCTTCCTGGTTCTATAGCATTATAATTGTTTTGACAATTGGAACTACTATCGCGAACCATTGGGGGTTTTTAGATAACCTTGATATCAGCAATAACACTTCTACTATATTTATGTTAATTATCGGATTGCTTTATTCTTATGGGTTCTTAGATTACTATTATAAATTAGGAATTTCCAGGAAAAAGTTTTTTAAAGCCGCTTTATTCGCATCTGTTTTGCTTTCTATTATATTAGCTTTGGCAATGATCACCATGATTGTTTTATTTGAGACACTCGTCCCGGCATTAGGATTTGCTGTCCCATGGACAGATCCATTAATCGGCGGCGGGGTATTATCCTTCATTCAAAGCATAGCTGATTATTCCGTTGCCCATTTCTTTTATCTTTTACTTGGCTGGTTTATGGGGCTTGGTTTTTATCGTTTTCGCTGGAAGATTGGATTATTGTTTATCCTTATTTCCTTTCCATTTTTCGGGATATCCGCATTATTACAAGACAAAGCTGATATTGCACATACCATTAAATTTTTCACCGTCAATCCGCAGATTATCAGTATTGGGCCTTATCTTATTTTCTTTATCATGATAGCCATTTTAATCGTCTGTAACTACCGCTTAACGAAAGACGCACCCATTCGATTATAAAATCATATCAGAAAGGAGGCTATACGAACCATGTCCACACAATTTCGGAGTGATAAACCTATTTTCATTCAAGTCCGGGAACAGATTGAAGACCAGATTGTCAATAATCAGTTAAAGGAAGGCGAGCAGGCTCCCTCTACCAATCAGCTGGTTCAATTTTATAAAATTAATCATGCCACCATCTCCAAAGGCGTTACACAGCTTGTAGATGAAGGCATTCTATATAAGAAGCGAGGTGTTGGTATGTTTGTCGCAGAAGGAGCAAAGCAAAAACTCGTTCAAAAACGGAAGCAGGCGTTTATGGATGATTATGTCATCGGTTTAGTCCAGGAAGCAGAGAAGCTTCGTATTACAGAGAACGAAATCATTGATCTGATAAAAAAGGCAAGAAAGGGGGATAAAGCATGAGTTTCACGGTTGAAGCAATAGATGTCAGTGTACGATATAAGGATTTCACGGCTATTGATCAGATCAGTTTTCAGCTGGAGGCCGGAAAAATTCATGGCTTATTAGGAAGAAACGGCGCCGGGAAAACAACCTTATTATCAGTGCTGTCAGCTTTCCGAAAAGCTGATGGCGGAAGTCTTATCATTGATGGAGAAGATCCTTTTGAAAATCCAAGAATCATGCAGGATACGATCTTTATTTTTGATCAGCAGAAAGATTTGGAGTACACCTATGATAAAGTTGGAGACATGTTAAAAGAAATGGCTTATTTCCGGCCAAATTTTGACGAAACATATGCCCTGGAATTGGCTAAGAAATTCAAGCTGCCTTTAAATAAAAAAGTGAATCATCTATCCAGAGGTAAGAAATCAGCATTTCAGGCTATTATCGGTTTAGCATCCAGAGCTCCTTTAACTATTTTTGATGAAGCTTATTTAGGAATGGACGCACCGACAAGAGAAATTTTTTATAAAGAGATTTTAAATGATCAGGAAGAGCATCCGAGAACGATTATCTTTTCCACTCATCTCGTTTCCGAAGCAGATTATCTATTCGATGAGGTGCTGATGATTCATAACGGAAAGATTTTATTGCAGGACACAAATGAGCAAGTGATTTCCAAAGGGTTCTCACTTACAGGCTCCCTGGAACAAATAGATGCTTTTTCAAAGGACTTAGAGATTTTAAACAGTCAGGTACTAGGCGGAACAAAATCCGTCATGGTATATGGCGAACTCTCTGAACAACAGAGAAATGCAGCAAATCAAGCCGGAATTGAGATTGGCGTCCTCTCTCTCCATGATTTGTTTGTGCATTTGACAAAGGAGGAAGATGAATGAGTTCCATTATCTTATCACCAAAAAAAATAGCCAGACTCTTATTTATGGAACAAGTAAAGTGGACGATATGGTTTCTTTCCTTTATGTTTGTGATTTATATAGTCGTAGTAACCTTTGCTTCTGGTCCGCATTCCAGTTTTATAGACTTGACAAACTTTTCAAACGGATCTTCAGGTATTTACATGTTAATTATTGGTATTTTGACAACATCATCTTTCTTTTATTATTACATGCAGCAGGGGGCTACCAGAAAAAATTTTTTTCTTGGCACGATAATATCATCCGCCCTGATAGCCATAGCAATAACAGTCATCCTGATACTGTTAACTTTTATTCTCCAATTTATATCTGGTTGGGCAGGCTGGAATATTCATGGACAAGAGCTTGATTTCACAAGCAGCTTCTCTGCATTTATTTATACCTTTGTCAGACTTGCCATTATGCACCTTATTTACTTTTTAATCGGGTGGATGATTGGTTTGACCTTCTACCGTTTAGGCTGGCTGTATGGGCTTTTATCCATCGCATGCAGCATTCTTCTGTTAGCAATAACTGGTATTCTGATAGAAGTCACACATTTTTCTTTTTTTACAAATATTATCAATTTGCCAGCTTTTATTGCCACACCACTAAGCCTTGTATTAATTGTTCTCCTTTTTGGCGTTAACTATCGGCTGATTAAAGATGTGACGGTAAAAATCTGATTTAATAAAAAAGTAGAGCATTTCCCAATGGAAATGCTCTACTTTTTTATTTTACTTCAACTGCTGCTCCGCAAAAGAACGATACAGTTCATGCGATTCAATTAAAGCTTGATGTGTTCCTTTACCGGTAACCTCGCCATTTTCAATAAAGATAATCTGATCCGCATCAATAATTGTAGCTAAGCGATGGGCAATTACAAATGTTGTTCTTCCTTCCATCAGTCGCTGTAATGCTTTTTGAACAACCTGTTCCGATTGACTATCGAGACTTGCCGTTGCTTCATCAAGTAATAAAATTTTCGGATTACGCAGGAAAGCTCTCGCAATATTGATCCGCTGCCGCTGTCCGCCTGACAACTTTGTACCGCGTTCACCGACCTGTGTATCCATTCCATTTGGCAGTTCCTGTATAAACTGTGCTGCATAGGCCATTTCCGCGACTGCCCAAAGTTTTTCATCAGCTATATTTTCTGCATTTTCCAACCCGTAGGTTAAATTATCACGAATGGTTCCGGACATCATGGAACTCTCCTGTGATACATATCCGAGCTGGGAACGCCAGGAGCCAAGAGAAATATCCTGAATCGATTCTCCATCAAGCAGAATTGCTCCTTCATCCGGCTCATAATAGCGTTCAATTAAACCGAATACAGTGGTCTTCCCTCCACCGCTTGGCCCGGCAAATGCCACCATTTCTCCCGGAGATGCGGAAAATGATACCTTATTCAGTACCTGCTCACCTGCTTCATAAGAAAAACTGACTTCTTTAAATTGCAGCGACAGCTCGCCAATCTGTTTTTCAGAGCCGGGTAATACCTCTTCCTCTTCTTCCTGTAAAATTTCTGAAATACGCTCGGTAGCTCCTTTTGCTTTTTGTAATTCGGTAAAGAACATCGCAAATGTTGTAATAGGAAAGACAATCTGGAATAGATACAAGAGAAATGCGACAAGCGATCCGGTTGTCATGGTCCCCTGCTCTACCCGGATACCTCCATAGCCAATAATCATGACGATAACAAGCATCACAATCATATACATAAATGGTGCAATCACAGCGAAAATCTTTGCCTCTTTCAAGCCTGTCTGCAATAGCTTGAAAATTCCCTGCAAGCCCCGTTTTTCTTCCTTCTGTTCTGCTGTAGAAGATTTCATTAATCTAATTTCACTGACTGTCTGCTGAATCTCTCCTTGAAAATTAGCTGTCTGATCCTGCAGACTGCGAGATACTTTTGCCATCCGATTTCCCAGCGGCAGCATTACTGCCAATGTAATCGGAACAGCGATAAACATAATTAAAGTCATTTTCCAATCCATAAACAGCAGGATAATAACTGCTCCTATAATGGAAATCAAGCCAGAAATAAACTGTGGGAAATGCTGAGACACTAAATCCTTTACTATTCCTGTATCATTAATAACACGGCTGACAGACTCCCCGCTCGGCTGCTTCTGAAAATAAGGAACCGGGAGGCGGATCAGCTTTTTCCATAAGATTTCCCGAAGCCTCGCTACTACCTTTTGTCCGACATAAGCAAGAGCATAAGCTGATAAACCATCCACCAATGCATGCACAATAAATACGCCAATAATAATAGCAATAAACCGCCAATCTAAATCTGCGATGGAAAATCCATCAACAAGCTCCCTTGTTAAAAGCGGGATTGTCAGTCCTACCAAAGTAGTCAGGATACTTCCTAGTAACCCTAATATTAATACAAGCTTCGGTATCCTTGTAGACAGTAAAAGCTTTATAAAATTGCTTGATGATTGTTTCGGTGCTTCCATTTAATTCTCTCCTTCTTCCTCGTCCCATAGAGGGCCCACATAATCCGTTGTGATTTGCTCGAGCCACGCTTCTTCCTCTTCCGTAATTGGAGATGGAACAAGCCGCTCGATTTCTTGAATATATGTTTCTATCCGTTCTTCATTCTCTTTGTCCTCAATATTCAAAGAAAAAATATCTGTTAATTCTTTCAAAGAATCCATCCCCACTACCTCCAGGATAAGACGATAAAAATCATCCAGCATCTGTTGAACCTCCGGATCATCTGCAGATTTTCCAAAATGCGCTCTGACCCGTTTATAAAATGTCAGCAATCCCTGTTCAAAAATCATCTTCTCCTTAGCTGTCTGCGGAAACATCTTCTTCATTACATCATCCTTAATAATTCCTTTTGCCAGCTCCTCCTGCTTCTTCTCGTTTTGCATACTTGCCAGTAAGCTGATAAGTACAGCATGGTCAACTTCTTTTTCATTTTCTAAAAGATACACCGTACGCTGGATAGCATCTAAAGCAATATCAATTTGCTCTCTATCCTTAATCAGCTTTGACTCCTGGAGCCTTAATGTATCAATAAAGCTTAAATCAAAAGTATTCGCCTGCATGTAATCTTTGATTTCATCTAAGCTCATTCCTAAAAATTTCATGGTCATAATCTTATGCAGCTGAATCATATCCTCTTGCTCATAAACACGGTGTCCTGTATGGTCATCCCGTTTTGGCTTCAATATATTCTTCTCATCATAATAATGCAATGTCCTTACAGATACGCCTGTTGATTTAGCAAACTCACTGATGGAGAATGTTTCTTTTTTCATATCTGCTTCAATTCCCTTCCCGCTTGATAGCTTTATCATACCACCTCACGTTACGTCAGGCGCAAGTGGAAAATTTATATTTTTAATAAGCAACTAAAGTTAACATAAATGGTTACCCTGCATTGGTTGTTTCCTTTCCATTAACCGTTAAAATAAAAGTATACCCAAACGAAAGGGATGCATGAGATGAACAAAATTACTTTATCACGGAACCTTGCTTTTTTAAGAAGAGAAAATAATTATTCACAGGAAGAATTAGCAGAAAAAATTGGTGTCACCCGCCAATCGATTGCCAAATGGGAAAATGGAGAGTCCTTACCCGATATTATCAATTGTGATGCACTCGCCACCTTATTTGATGTCTCTTTAGACAATTTAATTCATTATGATCAAAAAGAAAGCGGCTTTCCAATTCCTCCAAAGGGAAAGCATATGTTTAACACTACTCCTTTGGAGAAAGATGGTTATGTAAAATTACCAGAAAAGGCTGTGAATATGATTAATATGCAAGAAGGTGATCAGTTTCTTGTTTTAGGTGATGAGAATCCTGAAAGTATTGGTATTGCCTTAGTTCCTGTAGAATTTTTCACGGCGATGACGCAAGGAATTTTAAATCATACAAAGGTTTCTGACAAATGACAGAATATATTCTCGAAGCCAAAAATATTTCCAAAGTCTATAATGATTTTCAAGCATTAGATAATGTATCAATATCCTTGGAGAAGGGGAAAATTTATGGGCTAATTGGTCAAAACGGAGCCGGTAAAACCACATTTATGCGTATCATTGCCGGCTTATCCTTTCCTACTTCCGGAGAGCTGTATTTATTTAACCAATCGAATCAAAAAGCATTGCAGGCTGGCCGGAAACAAATGGGCAGTATGATTGAGAACCCTAGTATTCTCGGGTATTTGAGTGCGCGTGATAATCTCCGTGTCCACAAAACGATGAAAGGAATAAAAGAAAAGAATATGGAGCAGAAAGTGCTCGACATCGTCGGACTGGGGGCCACAGGTAAAAAGAAGGCAAAAGATTTCTCCTTAGGTATGCGGCAGCGCCTGGGAATTGCTATTACTTTACTCGGTAATCCGAAAATGCTGATGCTTGATGAACCTGTTAATGGGCTTGATCCGAGCGGTATTGCTGAAATTAGACAGCTAATAAAGAGTCTGGCTGCTAAATATCAAATAACCATTCTTTTATCCAGTCACCATTTAGCAGAGCTTCATCAAACTGCTGATGAATTTATTATTGTTAATGAGGGAAAAATCCTGAAAACGCTCAGCCATGACAAATTAGAGGAACAAATCAATAAACATCTTCTCATTGATTGTAATGAGCCGGAAAAGCTGCAGAAGGTACTGAGAGAATCGCTTCAAACAGAGAATTTTATTGTACAGCCTGATAAAAGTATCAAACTATATGACTTTATTAATAAAAAAGAGGAATTATCAAAAGCCCTCATCAATCATGATATTATTGTTACTACTTTTACAACGCAGGAAGAAACCCTGGAAAGCTATTATCTTCAATTAATAGGAGGTGTGAGCTGATGCAGCTGTTAAAAGCCGATTTCTTTAAATTAAGCAGGTCAATTTCACCCTGGACAGTATTTATTTTATCCATTCTCAGCGCTATTATTTTTGCTGCCAGTTCTCATTATGTTTCAACTGGAAGTCTCAGCTTAGAAGCTGCTTCCGGCACCTTATCCCTGTTTTCTGAAACACAGATGATGGCATTGCTGGGAAGTATTGCTGCAGGCATTTGCCTTACGGCCGATTTTGAAAATAAAATCATTGAAAATGCTGTTTCAGGCGGGTACAGCAGAAACACAATTATTATAAACAAGATTATTTCATTTTTTATTTTAATTGCATTGTTATATCTGCCCTATATCATTATCACAGTTATTTTTGCTTTTACAAATACTGCATTCAGCGGTTTTATCCCGACACCGACCTTAAACATTTTAGCCGGAGCAGCAGAACAGGGAGCTACAGCCGGCTTGCTCGGCAAAATCATATTAATCAGCGGGCTTTCATTGCTTATCTTCTTCAGCCAGCTGATGGTCAGCGTTTTTTATATGTTTCTATTTAAAAAAGCAGTTTTCGTTATCGCTGCCACGTATATGACCAGTCTGATTCTTGGGCCAATCTCAAGCCTGAATGACAAGGTTCATTCTGTGATGGCCTATACTCCTTATGGGATTGATTTATCCCAATTAACTCTGGGTATGAGTGGTGAATTTATAGTAAAAAGCATGATAATCAGCCTATTATTTATTTTCATTTTCTATCTGGCCAGTTTACTTATCTTCCGGAAAGCGGAGGTGAAATAATCTCACCAGCTACAGAGCGGCAGTTCAATCACAAAACAGATACTATCTATAAGAGGAAGATTTCGCGGCCTGCATCTCTTTCTTTTTTTCAATCTCCCCCCCTGAAAGATCTCCTGCATATCTTCAAAATTAGTGTATTATCCGAATAAATACTTGTATCAAAGAATAAAAATAAATAACAATGGACAAAGGTTATCAAAAGCAATATTGATAGCTTTTTTCAGCTATTGTTATTTCTAGTATAAACGCGCACTTACAAGCCTGGTGTGCTCTATGCTAAAAAAGGAGGAAAACGATGATAACTGCTACTTGGAATTGGCTATGGGAAAAACATGACCAGGTGAAAGACATGTTTCGATTTTTCATCAAGCCTGGAGAGATGGTTGAACGAAAAAAGTGGAATAAGCCGGATGATGGGGCTGGAGGAAACAATAGTAATGGAAATGACAATGGAGATAAGGAGAAACGTTCTTATACTCCTATACAACGCACTGGTCTTATTGCCGGCCCATTATTATTTTTAATTACTTTATTATTTATATCTCCTGAAGGCTTGTCTAATGAAGGCCAGGCAGTTTTAGCAAGTACAATCTGGATTGCTGTATGGTGGATGACCGAAGCGATACCGATCCCGGCTACAGCACTTTTGCCTATTATTTTATTTCCTTTAACCAATGGTTTGGATCTTGGAGCTACCACCTCCGCTTATGGGAATGATACTATCTTTTTATTTATGGGTGGATTTGTACTGGCATTAGCAATGGAGAAATGGAATTTACACCGGAGGATTGCCATTAATATTATCTCTGTAATGGGGACGAATATCGATCGTATTGTTCTTGGGTTTATGGTTGCGACAGGATTTTTGTCTATGTGGATATCAAATACGGCAACCGCCATGATGATGGTTCCAATCGGGTTAGCTATTATTTATCAAGTATCTGATGCTCTTAAAGAGGAATCTGGTGTAGAGCAGCCGAAAGAGAATTTTGCATTTGGAAAATCATTGATGCTTGGAATTGCTTATGCCGCTTCTCTCGGTGGAATGGCTACACTTATCGGTACGCCTCCAAATGCTATTTTAGCCGGCACGGTCAAGGAATTATACAACGTCGAGATATCCTTTGCGTCCTGGATGATGTTTGGTGTTCCTTTTGCATGGATATTTATTCTTGTAGCCTGGTTTTATTTAACAAAATTTGCTTTTCCATTAAAAATGAAAACTCTTCCCGGAGGCAAAAAGATTCTAGATGAAGAGAAAAGAAAACTTGGAAAAGCTTCTTATGAAGAAAAAGCAGTATTTATTATTTTTATTTTAGCAGCTGTTGCATGGATTTCCCGTACATTCGTGCTCAATAAATTTAATCCTTATATTGATGATGCCATTATCGCCATAGCTGCTGCCCTTATTCTATTTTTAATACCTACCAAAAATAGAAAAGGAGATTATTTAATTGACTGGAATAGTGCTGTAAAACTGCCCTGGGGGATTCTGCTTCTGTTTGGCGGTGGACTTGCTATTGCAGCTGGCTTCACCACTTCTGGATTATCTGAATGGATTGGAACACAATTAACTGCATTACAGGGAGTTCACGTATTAATAATTGTTCTGGCTGTAGTTACTCTGGTTATCTTCTTAACTGAGATTACGTCCAATACTGCAACGGCTACAATGATGTATCCTATAATGGCTGCATTAGCAATCGCGGTGGATATGCACCCATTCGTATTAATGATCGCGGCAGGGCTGGCTGCTTCATGTGCATTTATGCTTCCGGTAGCAACACCTCCGAATGCTGTTGTTTTCGGATCAGGTTATCTTCGGATTCCGGATATGGCAAAGGCCGGATTCGTTCTAAATCTAGTCGGTATTGTTTTAGTTACTTTCACTGTCTATGTATTAGTACCTTTATTCTTAGGTATTGATTTAGGGAGCTACCCTGAGAGTTTTAAATAATCGTTTTTAGCCAGAGGAAATACTATCAGCATCATAAGAAAAGTCCGGATAAATTGATTGTCCGGGTTTTTCGGGTTAGCATTTTCTATGTTCAGGCTTCAGTAGTATGCTAATCTATTTTTATTTATCCATCAGAACCTGAAGATGACCTTCCTGCTCCCTTTTGTATAATCGTTACAAATATTAAATAACCTATTGGCAATATACCTGCTATCCAGACAACTGCGTCCCATCCTGCTTTGTCCCAAATAGGACCCACAGCAGTACTTCCAAATGTAACACCAATATAATAGGATACTAAATACAGACTGGATGCGCTTCCTTTATGATGTGCTGCCTGCTCGGTCACAAAGGTTGCTGTCAAAGAATGTGCTGTAAAAAAGCCGAGGCAGGTAATACATAAACCGACGATAATCCAGGGTAAAGAAAGTATCATCGTCATAATGATGCCGGCAGATAGAATAATTATTCCTGCTATCCGGACAACGTTTAGACCTAAGATTCCTGCTATCCATCCGGCCACAGGAGCTCCAACTACCCCAAAGCCATACGCCAAAAATGTATATGAAATAGCTTTGGCGGAAAGGAAAAACGGCTCTCCTTCCAGATGGAAAGGTAAATAAGTCCAAACCGATGTAAACGAAAGCTGAAAAATAATTCCCATACCGAAAATTAAAAGCATTGCTGGATTTTTCACATGAAAGGCCATACCCTCTATATCCTTCCGAAACGGCAGATGACTCGCTTCAAAAAAACGAGACTTTGGCAAAAATATCATTACAATCGCAACGATAACTACTCCTATCCCGGCGAAAATATAGAATATCGTCTGCCAGGCAAAATCATCAGCTAAGTAGCCTGCCAGCACTCTTCCAACCATGCCGCCAAAAGCATTACTGGCTATGTATAAAGCAGTGGCAATTCCAATACTCGAGCGGTCGATTTCTTCATTAATATAAGCAAGTGAGGCTGCCGGTAATCCTGCCAGTGCAAATCCTTGCAAAAATCGCATCAGAATAAAAAAATAAAAGGAGTCTGTCATTGGAATTAACAGAAACGGGATAACCGAAGCCAGTAACGAATATTTGATAAAGGGAACTCTGCCAATTCGATCCGAAAAAAATCCAAGAACAATTAAGCCGATAATTAAACCGACAATATTTATAGATAACGTTAAAGTAGCTTCTGATACCGATATATCAAAATCCCTGACAAACACAGGCAATAACGGCTGAACGACATAAAGGCTCGCAAACACGAAAAAAGAAGCAGACGCTAAGCATAAAGTGATTTTCCAAAAATAAAAATCTGTTTTATGATATTTTTTTGTTTCCATATCATGCCACTCCCTATTTACACCATTATACTAGTAAAATAAGTATTTATGATATGAATAAATTGTTTATCATATATCGTTACAGCAAGGGAACGGATGACTCTGAAATGTTGGGAAGGAACTCTTCCAAAATTAATAAACCTGCTTTCAAAAGCTAGTTCTCCTTCTAGCTTTTGAAAACTGTTGTAAAAGCTCTTTCTTTTAAATTTATTTTCAAACAAAGATCCCCAGCCATATAGCTGTCGCAAAAGCAAGAAAAAGCAGCTTTTTCTCATCATTTGTTACTTTTTCAACATCGTCAATATCCATTTTGATAACAAGGTAGATGGCATAGCCTAAGAGAATACCAGCTCCGAATGCTCCGATGGGGCGCGTGAAGGCTGTCCAGAAAAGCAGCAATCCGACAGAAACAAAATAAAGCATCGCTGGTAATTTAGCGCCTCTTATTCCAAAAGTATCCTCTGCCCAAACAACAGAGGTCTGCTTTAGCGGAGTTGATTTTCGATCCGCATGTCTATCAGGAATATGATGGACCATCACCCAAGCCATACACCAGATTGCATTAATAAGACCATTTTGCCAAGCCCACATGGGAATCTGCTCCAGTAAAATCCAAGGTGCTGCAATTCCAAGCATCAGCATCGTTGGAAATAAACTGAGCCATTCCCCTGCGAATGGATAGTAAGCAAATTGAAAAGGCCTTAATGAATAAGACACTGCCCCCCAGATCCCAATCAAGGTTAATACTGCAAATTCTGTAAGGCCAAGAAAAGCAAACAATACCGCTATTATCAATAAGAAAAGAGTCATCCAGGTCCCTAATTGTTTCAGCATTCCTACAGACATTGCACCATTCTGTAATACACCGCTGCCTCCCGAAAGAATCCCGGGACTATGTTGATCCGTACCTGATTGATAATCTGCAATATCATTCAGGGTATGTGTCAACATGCCATGAATACATACAGCGCCAATTAATAATACAGAAGCAATTGTCATCACAGTGCCTGCTGACAAGTCCGTATAAAATAAAAGCGGTAATACCGTCGATAGAATGGTTGCCACACTGGAAAATACAACTGCAACAAGACGTAATAGCGTAATAATATTTTTTCGGGTTATAGCTGGTTGTGCTGGAAGCATTGTCATCATCCTTTTTATAAGAAATCCCTTTACATTGAATTCTTTTTTATTAGCATACTAGCTTTTCCCATCTTTTATACAGATTATGATTATAACCATTATTTTCTTCTTCACTGTAAATATTTTTGAAAGGGCGAGTAGCTGATTGCAGCCTCTGATAAAACATCTAAAACCCATAAAAATACAAAACACCTCTAATAATAGATATTCACTCTAATACTTGAGGTGCCGGGTACCTTAGCTGTCCATATTTTCCACTAGGTCTATTCAACGTTTAGCATGTGCATGGATACTCTTCTGCACTCCTTTCTTTAACTATAACAAGAAAAAGCTTATAACTCTAACCATTTTATTATTGTTCTTTGAATAACGTTTCGTTTCCGTTTATTCCATTTTGTTCTGAAAAGAATCTAATTTTCTTTCTATTGCTGCAAGCCTTTCCTCCAATTGTCGATCCTTTTCAGTTGTGTCTCTCGCTTCTTGTACGTATTCATCAATTGCCAAGCTTCCCGCATAGGTGCTTATCGCATCTCCCAAAGTAGCTAATAATCCGCCAACTAAAGCCAGCTTTAAGCTGTAAGCAATTTGGATTTCTTCTGGGTTCGAAGTATCATTATTATTTTTTTCATTCATTTGACCTCAACCTCTCGATTCAAATCATGTTCCGTGATTTATAGTATTCAAATTAGACGCTTGCCGTTAATATAATATGGAAGAAAAAACGCCACAGTACTATACTATGACGTTTTTTCATTACTATTTTCTTTTATATTTCCATAACTCCGCCAGTGTTCGCTGAAGTTACAAGTTTGGAATAACGGCCAAGCCAGCCTTTTTTCACTTTTGGCTCAAAGCCTTTCCAATTTGCTTTGCGTTTTTCGAATTCTTCATCAGAAACGAGCAGATTCATTTCACGGTTTTCAAGATCTAATTCAATTAAATCTCCATCCTCTACAAAGGCAATTGGACCGCCTTCTGCAGCTTCTGGAGAAATATGTCCAATGGAAATCCCTCTTGATGCACCAGAGAAACGTCCGTCTGTGATTAAACCAACTTTTGCACCCAATCCCCGTCCTACAATCTGTGAAGTCGGAGCAAGCATTTCCGGCATTCCAGGACCACCCTTAGGTCCTTCATAACGGATAACAACAACATGTCCTTCTTCTACTTTTCCAGATTCAATTCCTTCTAATGCCTCTTCCTGTGAATCAAAGCAGATAGCCGGTCCTTTGAAATACCCGCCAACCTCTGGATCAATAGCGCCTACTTTAACAATAGAGCCATTTGGTGCCAAGTTTCCAAACAATACAGCAAGTCCGCCCCGTTCAGAATGCGGATTATCCAGCGTATGGATAACATCCTTATCCAGGATTTCCGAGTCCTGCACGTTTTCCCGAATTGTTTTCGCAGACACACTGAGGTTATCTCCATAAAACGCACCCGGCTTTTTAAGTAATTCATTAATAATCGCACTGATTCCGCCTGCTCTGTCAACATCTTCAATATGATAATTAGATGCCGGTGCAACTTTTGCTAAATGAGGAACACGGTTTGCGATTTCATTGATACGTTCAAGCGGATAATCTACTCCTGCTTCATGGGCTAAAGCAAGTGTATGCAATACTGTATTTGTTGAACCACCCATAGCCATATCCAAAGCAAAAGCATTATCAATTGCTTCTTTTGTTACAATATCACGCGGTTTAATATCTTTTTCAATTAATTCCATTAATTGTTTTGCAGAGCGTCTTACAAATTCTTTCCGTTCTTCAGCAACAGCAAGAATTGTTCCATTTCCAGGGAGCGCCAGGCCAATACCTTCAGCCAGACAGTTCATTGAGTTAGCGGTAAACATCCCAGAGCATGAACCACATGTCGGACATGCATTTTGCTCCAACTCCAGTAATCTCGCTTCATCAATTTGTCCAGATTGATAAGCTCCTACGCCTTCAAAAACAGAAGTAAGTGAAAGCGGGTTGCCGGCACTATCAGTTCCAGCCTTCATTGGACCGCCGCTGACAAAAATAGATGGAATATTCACACGCAGAGAGCCCATCAGCATTCCCGGTGTAATTTTGTCACAGTTCGGAATACAAACCATGCCGTCAAACCAGTGCGCATTCGCTACTGTCTCCACGGAATCGGCAATTAATTCACGGCTTGGCAGGGAATATCTCATTCCAATATGCCCCATTGCAATACCATCATCTACACCGATTGTATTCATCTCAAACGGTATGCCGCCAGCTTCACGAATTGCTTCTTTTACAATTTTTCCGAATTCTTGTAAGTGGATGTGTCCAGGAACAATATCTATATAAGAGTTGACCACCAGAATAAATGGTTTCCCCAAATCCTTTGTTTTTACCCCTGCAGCATGTAGCAGGCTTCGATGCGGTGCACGATCAACACCCTTTTTAATCATATCGCTGCGTAGTTCTGCCAATTTCAATACCTTCTTTCTAAGATTTTTACTAAAAGTGTAACATTTAGAGGAAGAAACCTCTGTGCTGCTTGTTCTGGAATGCATCAGACACGCATTTCATCTAAAAAACCTTCAAAACAGATTTATTTTTCAGTCTATTTCGAATTAGAATTTTATAAATGATTTTATTATAAAAAAACATTCTAATTTTATTATTTTACTACTTATACTCAAAAATTTATATACTAAATTACAAATTTAGAGAAAAATCCTAAGATATTTCGACAATAAGTACTACAAAACGACAAAAGGAACAGTCGCAAACAATAACAACTGTTCCTTTTACACATATTGAGAGAAGGCCAAGCAATACTCAGCGCCGTACAAAACCTTCTTAAATAACACCAATTAATGCTGCAATGATTACTAATACAATACTTAGTCCCCATAACCAAGGAAGAGAATATTTGATATGGCGCCCCATTTCTAAGCCTGATAGACCAAGCGCCAGCCAAACTGCTGGTGCAAGCGGACTAACAAATGTCCCTACGATGTTTCCAATAACCATTGCATATGCAGTAGATACTGACTCTACGCCAAAACCTGAAGCAATCTGTTCCACAACAGGCAGCAATCCAAAGTAATATGCGTCTGTACTTGTTAGTAAGTCAAGAGGTACTCCTAAGAAACCAATAATAAGATGTAAATATGGCCCAACGGCTTCAGGCATGATTGTCACACCATCTTCTGCTATTGCATCCAGCATCCCTGTTCCTGTTAAAATTCCTAAAAATGTTCCAGCTGCCAAAATGATAGTTGCCATCGTCAATGCACTTGATGCATGAGCTTTAATTCTTTCTGATTGGTCTTTCATTTTCGGATAGTTGATCGGCAGTGCAAAACTAAGCCCAATCATAAATGCAAGACCAGCTGGAATGATTCCTGATACTAACAGTACTATAACACCTATTGCAATAATTGCATTTACCCAAAGTAATTTTGGACGCGCATATTGATTTTTATTGGAGAAATCTTTCTCTCCAGAATTGCTTTCACCATCTATATCTTTAGCTGTATTCTCCAATGCAGCAGCACCCTGCAGTTTTCCGTAGCGTTGTTCAATTTTCTTTTTTTCTTTAAATCCAAGAAATATCGCTATACCGATCATCAATACCATCCCAATGATTTGGATTGGAATGAGAGGGTACCATAATTGTGTAACATCCTCACCTAAAACAGATGCAGTACGTCCTAAAGGCCCAGCCCACGGAACCATATTCATGATAGCTGCACTTCCTGCGACCAAAAGAAGCAGCAAATATGGATTCATGTTCAAACGTTTATACAGCGGAAGCAGTGCTGGAATCGTAATAAGAAATGTCGACGCTCCAGAACCATCCAAATGTGCAATAGCTGCAATAAACACAGTCGCTACACTTACAGCAATAACATTCCCCCGAGAAAGCGCAACCATTTTATTGATAAAAGGATCAAACAATCCGGCATCCGACATTACACCGAAGAAAAGAATTGCAAAAATGAACATAACAGCAACATTGATAACAGTAGCAATTCCTTCATTAAAAAAAGTTCCAATTTCCCCCAATCCAAAACCAGCAAGAAAAGCCCCTAAAATTGGTATTAATACCATGGCAATAATCGGTTGAACCTTACCTCTAATCAATAAAATAACAATTGCCAGTATTGTTGCAAATCCTATTAAACTTAACATCCCTATTTCCCCTCATTTCATACTATTTATTAATCCTCGTGATTGCTAATAATTCCATTCCGTTTTGAAAGCGGTAACATTTTTTTCGATTAATAAATAAAATAGCATGAAAAAAAAGAAGGCGGAACCTTCTTTTCATAAGTTGTTTATTTCTCATATTAATCATTTTGTTCATAAGTTTCACGATGCATATATTCTCGTTCTGGTCTACCGACAGTTCCGTATTTTAATGTCGTATGAACCTCTTTCGCAGACACCAGGTATTCTAAGTAACGACGAGCCGTTGACCTGCTCGTTCCAATTTTCTTACTTAGCTCCACAGCAGTAATCCCGTTCTCTTTATCCGCTTCTAAAAGTTGTCTGATATCATTCAATGTAATCGGATCAATTCCTTTAGGCAAATTCATATTTGTACTACTGGAGTAAGATGGATAACCGGCGTTTGTAATACCTGTGAAAACGTCAATTTCACTTTGGCTTAACGTCTCTTTAGCAGAAAAAATTTTCCGGTATTCCTTATATCGCTCCAGGGACTGCGCAAAACGATCCGCATCGACAGGTTTTACGATATAATCAAAAGCTCCTCCCCTTAATGCTTCTTGAATGGTTACTGTCTCGTTAGCTGCAGTAATGGGGATTAAGTCGATTTCATGATAGAAATGGCGTATTTGCCAAAGCAGCTCCAAACCTTTTACATCGGGGATGTAAATATCTAACAGAATCAGCTGTGGACGAGAAGTGCAATTTTTAAGATAGGTAAGTGCCTCTTCTCCTGTTTTTACTACTTCCTGAATCATATAGCCTTCTACCTTCTCTACATATCTCCGATTTATTTCAGCAATTCGAAAATCGTCTTCGATAATAAGAACCTGTATGCTATCATTCATCCGAATCCCCCCCATTCTTAGGTATAATCATTACAAAACAGGCACCGCCCATTTCTCCTTCTTCCAACATGATTTGACCGCCTTGTTTTTGGACGATATTTTGTGTCAAGGCCAACCCTATTCCTCGATTTTCTTCTCCTTTTGTAGAGTATCCCTGTTCAAAGATATGGACTGCCGCCTCTTCTGATACACCCTGGCCAGAATCATCCACCTCTACCACGATATCATCCCCAATGTCAGTGAAAAATAGACTGATTTGCTGCTCCCCCTCCTGATTATCTTTTACGGATTCTAACGCATTTTCAAGCATGTTCCCAATTCCAGTAATTAATGCCTCCTGCTTGTTCCCATGGTAAGTATGATTGAGTTGACTGTCCGGGTGAATAGAAATGGTCACCCCAAGTTCATTCGCCTGATTAATTTTCCCTTGCAAAAGTCCTTGAACAACTGGATCAGCTGCATGTTGTGTTAAGATTTGCGATTGCTCCTCTTGAATATTTCTTTTCTTTTTAATAAAATCGATAGCTTCTTTGTGTTCTCCTAACTGAAGCAAGCCAAGAATGGTATATAAACTATTGGAAAATTCATGTGTTTGAGCACGTTGGGCATTTGCATACTGTTTAATTTGTTGGAGTTCCCGCGTCACATGCTCTATTTCTGTTTTTTTCCGAAAAGTAGAAACTGCCCCTGCTATTTTCCCTTCCATATAAACAGGTACTTGATTTACTATGACAATAGAGTTACCTAATATCATTTCCTTATCGTACTGGCTCTTCCCGCTTTTCAGTACTTCAGACAAACCGGTATTGGGAATCAGTTGATTTATTGATTTTCCTGAAAATTGATCAAACTGCTTGTCCTCATGAAATAAGATCTGTTTTGCTGCTTTGTTCATCATGATTATCATTCCATTATGATTAACTGCTATCATTCCTTCATGCGTGGACTGCAATATTGCTTCCTTTTGCAGTAGTAAATAAGAAATATCCTTTGGTTCCATATTGAACAATAACTTTTTTATATGGTACGCAATTAAAATGGCACCTGCAATTCCTAATACGATAATTCCTATCATGGTAAGCCATAGGGACTTACTCTGATTCGCTATAATGCTTTGGACATCCTCACTTAGAAAGCCTACAGACACTACACCGATAATATTCCCTGCGTTATCTCTTACTGGCACCTTTCCACGAATAGACAAACCAAGTGACCCCTCGCTCTGAGATATATAAGCTTCTCCATTTTGTAAAGCTCGGGTATTGTCTCCACCTATCATTTTTTCTCCAATTCTTTCTGAGTTTGGATGGGAATAGCGAATTCCCTCCTGGTTGCCTACAACAATAAATTCCGCACCAGTTTCTTCCAATATAGGAGCTACCGTTTCCTGAATGACCGAAGCAGGGTCTTTTAACTCGAAAGCTGATCTTATTTCTGGGATATTGGCAACACTTTTGGCAACACTTAGTGCACGTTTCCCAACCTGGTCTTCAATGGTGTTAGAAATAAATGAATGGAGAAACCAAGTAAAAAGAATAAAAATACCCAATATCAGCAAGGTGATCAGGAGAATCATCTTGCTTTTTAAACTCCATGTTGATTCAGGTTCAAAATTCCCCTTTTTATTTGGCTTATACGATTGAAACATATTATTAATCTCCTCGTTATGTAAAACTTGTAAGAAAGCTTGTGTATCGACAGCTTTATCCAAATCCTTCTGTTTCAAGTTTTTTCAATCTTTATACGATTCTATTATAAAGGGAAAGAGATAAATATGTCACTTTTCTATGAATATACTATCATTGTATAATCCCAGCTGCATTTGTCTAACCATTGATCGTAAATCCATTTACATTTTTATCTCTATTTCCTTCCATAAAGTGTCCCAGGCCTTTTTCTAATCTGGCGGGGAAGATATGCCATGGTATTGGTATTTGTTTTCACTTTTGTGACAATATGCACCATTCGGATGCATACTGATCTACTTCTCTCTACGCTAATTATTACGAACATAAAAAGTAACCTCTTACAACAAACTAGTTAAAGAGATTACTTTCAATTAGTTTATAATTATATACTATCCTTCCTTACAAACAAAAGGTTAAATCCCTTGTTTAAAATTTTTGCAGTCACGTTATTTTTCTCCATCTGTTACCCTTCTATATCACGCCGCTTATATCCCATTGCGCCAATAAATAACAAGAATACACTTATTCCGCATAGAATCAGTAATGCTGCATAAGATAGCTCCTCGCTTGGATAAACCGGAACATGTTCATAGATTGATAGACTTCGTACCCAATCCGGAAGCTCTAAAATATCTCCTAAATAGATTACGATAAATCCGTAGACAAGAAATAGCCATACAAGTGAAGCAGCTCTCGGCAGCCAGCCGATGAATAAAACAGCCATCCCCAATACAAGTAAAAGAGCAGGGATATAAACCATAGAAGCCCCCAGTACATCTGAAAATGACATCATATCCTCACTGACTGCCGCTCCCGCGCTCCATAATGCCACCGCCTGCAATATTGGCAGCAGAACTGCAATCAGGATAGATGGTATGAGATAAGCCTTCAGCAGCTGCATCCGTGATACTGCCCTGCTGAATACAAGCTCTGTCCGATTGGCTTTCTCTTCTCCGCGCAGCCTCAAAAAACTGATGATGACCGGCGCCGTGATAAATAATGCCATAATGCCCATCAATAAAATAATAAACTGCTCCATTACACTGCCTTCCCCCGTTAAAAAGGCCTGCATTGCTTCATTTTCTAAAAAGAAGGCTTCTAAATCACCTAATATAAGTGCAAAAACAATATTAAGCAGCAAAATGCCAATCGTCCACATGAAAATCATTGTTTTTTGTAAACGCATGACCAGTCCGACCTTTGTTTTCAAAAAGGCAGAAGCATGGACAGAGCCTGCCCGTTCAGGTAATAATCCATCTCCAATATCACGTTTTGACTGAAGGATAAATGCCAAGGTTCCAAGTCCAAGACTGCTTACTAGCAATAAACCAATTGGAAATACATTATTTTCAACAAAAACGTATGCTCTTGACAGCCAGCCAAGCGGACTGATCCAAGATAAAAACACCACATTCACATCCCCGACAGCACGTAAAAGATAGAAGAAAAATAACGCAGCAAAGCTTAATACACTCGTTCCCCTTGAGGAGGTAACGAAATGAGCAAAAAATGCGGTCATGGTGCCAAACAGCAGTCCAAAGCTGCCCAAAAGACCACTATAAAGAACAACTCCTGTAAATCCAAACCCTTCTATTTGCATAGACCCCATTGCTGCCGCAAGCAGAATAACAAATAAAATATTCACAGACAGCATAACCATAAAGGAAGCCGTCAAATAACTTAAACGCCCGACAGATCTTGATTGGACAAGCTCTAAGATGCCATTCTCCTCATCATCTCTTGTCAGCTTAGACATGAGTAAAATATTCATAACAGCCACTGCAATCGCAGAGAACAACAGCATCTCCAGTGCAAACAGGCTGCCGATTTCCTGATAATGCTCATACCCTATTCCAAGCATCGCAATCATTGCCGGGTTTTCCATGGTGATAGAATACGCTTCTCTGGACGCCTGATCCGGATACATTTCTGGATAAGCATAAGCTACGAAACAAGTCACCAAAACAAGACCTGCCAGCCACAGAAGCAATCGAAGCCGATGCTGTCGAAGTAAAATAGGAAAAAGAATTCTAGTTCCTTTGATTTGCTTTCTCATTAAGCATTCTCCTCACTGCTTCTTTCCTCATAATGACGCATAAATAAATCTTCTAATGTTGGCGGTGTACTCTCCATTTTCCGCACACCATATTTGTTTAAATAGTCGATAATCTCTTCCATATGGTCTGTATCTGCCTGAAAAGTAAATTGGCCTCTTTCTTCTTCCAGCTGATGCACGCCGGAAAGCTTTGCTAAACCTTCTGGAGATTCTCTGGTTTCCACCTGCATCTGCATCCTTGTTAAATGACGCAAATCATTCAGTGTACCTCTTTCAATGATTTTCCCTTTACGAATAATCGCAACACGATCACAAAGCTTCTCGACCTCCGATAAAATATGACTTGATAAAAGAACCGTCTTTCCTGCTTCTTTCACTTCCCTTAGTCCCTGCTGAAAGGTATGCTCCATTAGTGGATCAAGGCCTGATGTCGGCTCATCCAAAATAAATAAATCAGCTTCTGAAGCAAATGCAGCAATCAAAGCAATCTTTTGCCGGTTTCCTTTTGAGTAAGATCTTGCTTTCTTAGTCGGATCGAACTGAAATCGTTCCACCCATTCATCGCGCTTCTTTTCCGAATAACTGCCATTCATTTTCAATAAAACATCAATTACTTCACCGCCCGTTAAATTTGGCCATACATAAACATCTCCTGGAACATAAGCACAGCGCTTATGAATCTCTGCAGCATCCTTCCAGGCATCCTTTCCAAATATGGTTGCACGTCCGTCTGTTGCCTTTAACATTCCCAATAAAATACGTATCGTTGTTGACTTTCCCGCTCCATTTGGTCCAATAAATCCGTAAATTTCCCCTTTATTTAATTCCATCGACACTTGATCCAGCGCTTGAAAATCACCAAATTTTTTCGTTACCCTATCCAGCTGAAGCACAGTCATAAGAAACCCTCCCCGAAAGTTTTGAAATATTACACATTATATATTTCATAATATAGATAAAATCATCTTAGGTCAATAAATTTTGAAATATTTTTATGTTTATATTTCATTTCCAAATATGATATGATAAAAATGGAGGTGGCAAGCTATGGACGGTTTTGAAAGAAGAACATTGGTTAAAAAAGAAAAAATTTTAAATACAAGTGCAGCACTTTTTCAAAAAAAGGGTATCAAAAAGGTTTCCATCTCAAAGATAGCGAAGGAAGCAAATGTTTCACAGGTAACTATTTATAATTATTTTGAGAGCAAAGAAAAGTTATTGTATGAAGCACTTATTTACTTTGTGAATCAAACATGGGAAAAATACCATAAACTGATTGAAGAGCCGATATCATACGAAGAGAAGATGAAGCAGTTTATATTTTCTGAGGCACAAACTGTAAATGATTTACACGAGGAATTTTCCAACTATATGATGGACCAATACAAAATACCTGGCAATTTTATTGAGCACCTTTATCAAGAAAAAGCACTGCCTGCAATGATGCAGCTCGTTCAGCAAGGCAGAGATGAAGGCTTCATTGATCCTGCTATCAGCGATACCGCTATCTTCGTCTATTTGCAAATGTTTACCGATTATTTGCAAAAAGGTGACGCTATCGAACAGCTTGTTCCATTAACGGAAGAATTAATGAAGCTGTTCTTCTATGGTATTGCAGGCAGTGGAGAAATTAAAAAACCTGACTGAAAGATTTTTCATCTGACAGCCAGGTTTTATTTCTATTTAATCTTTCACTTTCGCAATAATAATCATAATCACCGCTACAACAGCTGCCGGGATAAGCCAGCCCAGTCCTTCTGCATAAAGCGGAAGAACATCACCTAGTGTTTCAACAAGAACATCCAGCCATTCAGGCAGCTCCAATTCTAATGATCCGTAAAGTGCTACAAGACCATCTATGATACTAAAAAGGAAAGTGACCGCAATGGTCGGGATGTAAACAAGGCGTGAATGATTGAAAATTGGTGACACAAATGTTAATAAAACTAATACCATAGCTAGTGGGTATAGAAACATCAGCACAGGTACAGAGTAAGAAATAATATTTTCCAGACCAAAATTAGCTACTACAAATGTTAAGATGGAAAAGAAAAAGACAAACGGCTTATAGCCAATAGCAGGGATTAAGGAATGAAAATATTCCGCATTTGCTGTAACCAATCCAATTGCTGTTGTCAGACATGCCAATATAATAATAGCTGCGAGCAAAATGGCTCCAAACGTACCAAAGTAATGCGATGCTGCACCACTTAACACAGGCCCTCCATTATCAAATACACCTAACTCTGTTACACTGGTTGCCCCTAAGTAGGATATCCCTACATAGATAATTGCGAGTAATGCTGTTGATGTTAAACCAATCTTAGTAACAGCAGATAAGATTTGATTATTATTCGTAATTCCAAAACCTTTAATAACATTAATAATAATGATCCCAAATACCAGAGCAGCTAAGGCATCCATAGTATTATATCCTTCAATAAACCCAGTAAAAAAGGCTGCAGATTGATACGTTTCGTCTGGAGATTGGATAGAGCCCATCGGATTGAAGAATGCAACTGCTAATAGAACAAGCAGTAAAATAACAAGAGCCGGCGCCAGGAATTTCCCAATATTATCAACAATTTTCGATGGAAATAATGAAAAAAGCAGTGTAATCAAGAAAAATACTCCAGTAAAAATTAATAAAACTGTAGAATGCGCTCCATCACTTACATATGGAGCAATGCCTACCTCGTAAGCAACTGTTCCTGTTCTTGGCGCTGCGAAGAATGGGCCAATGGTTAAGTAAAGTAATGCTGTAAACGCAAGTCCATAGATAGGATGAACACGGCTCGCAAGCTCTTGCAGATTATTTTTTCCAGAGAAGCCCATTGCCATAATACCGAGAAAAGGCAGCCCTACTCCGGTTGCTAAAAATCCTATTATAGCTGGCGTGAGGTTATCACCTGACAGTTGTCCCAGCTGTGCCGGGAAAATCAAGTTCCCCGCTCCAAAAAATAAAGCAAATAACATAAATGCAATTGCTAAATAATTTCCTATACGCAGTTTGGTATTCATTTTATTCCTCCTATTTCCAAACCTATAATTCTTGGAATTATCTAATTATTTAACATAATTTGACACGATTTCTATGTTACTACTTTCAAATATGAAATGCAATGGAAAGCAGGGTGAAATAGTTTATTTGGAAAAAAATTCTAAAAACATCTACCAGCACCTTATCTTTTTTTGATAGACAATCTCTCTGCAAACTTATACTATTATATATAATTATAAAGTGAAAATTCATTCAGTCAGGAAATCCTCTGCCAGGTAGACTGAGAAAACATTTACAAATTATAGTATAAAGAGGTCGATAGATTATGAAATTATCCCGTCGTGTAGAACAGCTTCCTTCCCAATTCTTTGCTGCACTTGCAGGTAAAGTAGCTGCTGCAATAGCAGAAGGAAGAGATATTATTAACTTAGGTCAAGGAAATCCAGATCAGCCTACGCCACCGCATATTATCCGCGCCCTTCAGGAAAGTGTTGAAAATCCTGTTACACATAAATACTCTCCTTTCCGTGGTACAGATGAATTAAAGCTGGCTGCAGCACAGTTTTATAAAAGAGAATATGATGTTGATCTAGATCCCGCTTCAGAAATTGCTATTTTATTTGGCAGTAAAATCGGCTTAGTAGAACTTCCTTTAGCTCTAATGGATCAGGGTGAATTAATGCTCTTTCCTGATCCAGGATACCCGGATTATCTGTCCAGTGTACCATTAGCAGATGTTACTTATGACACCTTTCCGTTATTAGAAGAAAACGATTTTTTACCGGACTATACTGCCTTAACAGATGAACAGAAAAAACTTGCTAAGCTATTATATCTCAACTATCCGAATAACCCGACCGGAGCAGTTGCAACAAAGGAATTTTTTGAAGATACCATTGCATTAGCGCAGAAAAATGATATTGGAATCATCCATGATTTTGCATATGGCGCAATCGGGTTTGACGATTATCAGCCGGTGAGCTTCCTGCAAACAGAAGGCGCAAAAGATGTTGGCGTTGAGCTATATACCCTCTCCAAAACATATAATATGGCAGGCTGGCGCGTCGGGTTTGCTGCCGGAAATAAAGATATGATTGAAGCTATCAATATTCTGCAGGATCATTTATTTGTCAGCCTTTTTCCAGCTATCCAAAAGGCTGCTGCCGAAGCATTATCAGGTGACCAAAGCTGCGTTACCTCTCTTGTAAAGCTTTATGAACAGCGCAGAAATGTTTTACTGGAAGAATGCAAACGCATCGGCTGGGATGTAACAGCTCCAAAAGGCTCCTTCTTTGCCTGGCTTCCAGTGCCGGCAGCATTTACAAGTGAAGAATTTGCGGATTATTTATTAAAGGAAGCAAATGTAGCCGTTGCAGCAGGTAATGGTTTTGGGAAAACCGGGGAAGGTTATATACGTGTCGGATTACTTGTCGAGGACAAGCGTATTCGTGAAGCAATTTGCCGTATTGAAAAACTTGATTTATTTCAAAATAAGCATTGACGAAACATGTAAAATAGGCTATTTTTAAATAATACAATTCTATAATTGCGAGTTCAAAAAATACCGTCAGAAAAGCCATGTTATAACAGAGATTGACCCCTTGTCTTCAGGGACTTTTTGAACATCCTCTATAAATAATATATCTCTTATCCAGAGTAGCTGAGGGACTGGCCCGTTGAAGCTCGGCAACCTTAAAAAGGTGCTAATTCCAGCAAGACATTTGTCTTGAAAGATGAGAGCAGAAAATAAGACCATATTTTCGGGCCTCTCTTTCAACAGAGAGGCCCTTTTTATGAATTGTGCAGATATTATATTAAAGCGCACAGATGATAACATCCCCCCGCTTAAAAATAGAAAGGCAGGAAGAACATCAATGATTAAGTTAGAGAATGTCACAAAAATTTTTCCGTCCAAAAAAGGAAAAGATGTTACTGCATTAGACAATGTAACGATTTCTGTCAATAAAGGAGAAATCCATGGCGTGATCGGCTATAGTGGTGCAGGAAAAAGCACATTAATACGCTGTGTCAATTTACTGGAAACGCCATCTAAGGGAAAGGTATGGATTGACGGAATTGATTTAACAAAACTATCAAAAGAAAAGCTTCGGCAAACAAGACAAAAAGTCGGCATGATTTTTCAGCATTTTAATTTATTAAAAACAGCTACCGTCTACGACAATATTGCAATCCCTTTAAAATTACTCGGCGTACCGAAATCAAAGATTGCTGAACGAGTTGTTAAATACCTTGAAATTGTTGATTTAGTTGAGAAAAAAGATTCTTACCCTGCTCAGCTTTCCGGTGGTCAGAAGCAGCGTGTAGCTATTGCAAGAGCACTTTCTCAGGAACCACAGGTGCTCCTTAGTGATGAAGCAACCAGCGCATTAGACCCCGAAACAACCAATTCCATTCTCGAGCTATTACTAAAAATTAATGCAGAGCTCGGGATTACAATTCTATTAATCACGCATGAAATGAACGTTATTCAAAAAATATGTGATTATGTATATGTTATTGAAAATGGAAATCTTATTGAACAAGGGTCTACGATTGAATTATTTACAAAGCCAAAACAACCGACAACAAAAAAATTCCTCAATACAATTTCACAGCGGAAATTATCTGACCGTCTGGTTAATGAATTGAAGCTGGAAGGAAAAGTTGTTCGTCTGACCTTCCTGGGCGAAAATACAGGACAGCCGCTGTTATCCAAGGTTACACAGCAATTTTATGTAGAGCCAAATATTCTGACAGCAAATATTATCGAATTAAAAAATGGAATTGTCGGTAATATCGTCGTTCATTTGATTGGTAATGATCATCAAGTAGAACAATCACTCTCTTTCTTGCAGGAACAAGGCGTAGAGATAGAAGAATTGGGGGTAAACTAATATGCAATCATTTATTGATCAATGGCTGCCAATATTTTACGAAGCAATAAAAGATACATTTCTAATGGTTGCTATTTCTCTTGCTTTCTCAGTACTTATAGGTATCATTTTAGCCATCATCTTAATTTTGACACGTCCCGGGCAACCCTTGCAAAATAAATTTGTCTACCAGTTTTTTAATTTACTAATAAATGTCATTCGTTCGATTCCGTTTATTATTCTTTTATTTTTTATGCTTCCATTCACCAAATTCGTAGTAGGCACCTCTATTGGTGTGGAAGGAGCTATTGTACCACTCGTTGTTAATGCGGCTCCATATATAGCCAGACTTATTGAATCTTCCTTGCTGGAGGTAAACCAAGGTGTTATTGAAGCATACCGTGCAATGGGGATAAAAACACATCAAATCATTTGGAATGTTATGCTTCGTGAAGCCAGACCGGCAATTGTACTGGCTTTAACCATTGCAACAATCAGTCTTATCGGGGCAACAGCTATGGCAGGCCTTGTTGGTGCCGGGGGCTTAGGTGACCTTGCATACAGATTTGGACATCTGCGTTATGAAACAGATGTGATGTATGTCACTGTTATTCTCCTGATTATTATCGTCCAAGGTATCCAATCAATCGGAAACCGGCTTGCAGCACGGATGAAAAAAGATTAAACGGAGGTAAAAAATATGTCAGTATCATCGCAAAAAGGCTCTTTTCTAGAGCATATAACTATACAGGATTCCTTTCCTATCGGACCCGAACAGCTTGAAGCTGCAGCAAAGCATACCTTACCTGAAGAAGTGTTTGGTCACATCCGTTCCGGCGCCGGCGGTGAGGAAACATTAAGAAAAAATAGAGCGGCCTTTGAGCAATATTCCATTATTCCAAGATGTTTAAGTAATGTATCTCAGGTGGACACATCTATTCGTATTCTTGGAAAAGAATATGCTTTTCCATTTATGGTGGCTCCCATCGGCCATTTAAAAATGGTCCATGAGGAGCCCGACTTTGCCATTGCAAATGTGGCTGCCTCTATGAATATTCCATATATTCAAAGCACCGTTACTGCCAGGTCTATCGAAGAGGTCTCAGAGGCTGTGCCTGAAGGACCAAAATGGTTTCAATTATATTGGTCAAGTAATGATGCTATTTCCTACAGCATGGCAGAACGGGCAGAAAAAGCAGGCTATGAAGCGATTGTAGTAACTGTGGATACAGTAATGCTTGGATGGCGGGAAGATGATATGCGCTATCAATATTCTCCCTTGAAAAAAGGGTATGGAAAAGCCAACTATGTACAGGATCCAGCTTTTCAAAAAGGACTGAAAGAAGGCCAGAATGAAATTGATTCAATTATCGAGAACCTGCATCATCCACACCTTCACTGGGACAACATAGCAGAGTTACATCAGCGTACAAATCTGCCAATCTTTTTAAAAGGTATTCTTCATTCGGAAGATGCAAAACAGGCTATAGAGGCCGGGATTGACGGGATTATTGTTTCTAATCATGGTGGCAGACAAATGGACGGGATTATTCCAAGTCTGGAAGCATTACCGGCTATCCGTAAAGCTGTCGGTCCAGATTTCCCACTGCTCTTTGACAGCGGTATCCGCCGGGGAGCAGACGTAATTAAAGCTCTGGCACTGGGCGCTGACGCAATTTTACTTGGACGCCCTTATGCATATGCACTGGCTCTGCAGGGTGAATCAGGTGTTCAAAAGATATTTGCCAACCTTGCACAAGAGGTTTCTGTATCAATGGCTTTATCTGGAGCAAAGACAGTTGAAGAAGTGAAGCAGCTTACTTTAAAAGGCTCTGATTATTCATTGTAATAAAGTGTGGATTCCTGTCAGCTCTTTTCTTTTATGAAGTAGCTAAGTTGCAATAGTCTGGAGGGGACCTATGAACAGAAAAGAAAATATATTAATAGGGATATTATTTGTAATCTCAGGTATTTTGATTACCTTTTTCCTGAATACATTCACGATGATTACAGCACTGCTTATAATTGTCGCAACAGCTGTGTACGATATTTATAAGAAGCCGACGTTTCCCAAAATTCTTTTTTATATTATTGTGTTTGGAGCATTTTCTGCTTATATCATTTTCTTTATTTAGTTTAACGAGTAACTTTGTGGTAATACGTAGGGTTACTCTTTTTTTATCCAAAAATGATAGTTTATAATTCCTATGATAGACACAAGTGGCTCTTCCAATTTTAAAATATAAATCTTTTTTTAATTTGGTATTTGTTATAGTACAAAAAAAGGACACCATCTGTTAAAGTAAAAGTTAAAGCTTCTATTAGAATCTGGTTCTATCCAGATGGATATGGTACAAGCAAAATCAGAACGTTCAAGAGGTGTTCGAAAGATGGATGAATGGTACAAACTTGATAATGCAGGGAAAATGTTTCATGCTGTATCTGAACAGACAAATTCTTCCGTTTTCCGGCTCGCGGCAGTAATGAAGGAAACGGTACAGCCTGATAAGCTACAGCTTGCACTTGATGACGTTATCAAGCGTCTGCCAATGTTTGCGGTAAAGCTCAGCAAAGGTTTATTTTGGGATTTCCTTGTTGAAAATAATGAAAAGCTTTTTGTTCAGTATGAAAACCAATATCCATGCGCACCCATTGATCCTATAGAAACAAACGGCTTCTTGATGCGTGTTACCTATTATAAGAAAAGAATAGCTGTGGAATTTTTTCACTCTGTAACAGATGGTACAGGCGCTTTAGAATTTATAAAGGCACTTATTTATCATTATCTCCTTCATCTGGGCGAAGACGTAAGTTATGAAAGCACACTAATTAACATTCATGATGAACCAAGCTATTATGAGCGGGATGACAGTTACCAAAATTACGTAACAGATGAAAAACCGCAAAAATTCAAAGAAGCATCTTCTTACCAAATCCGCGGCGGGTTAATAGATCAGACAATTGTCATCCATGGAAAAATGAGCGCAGAGAAGGTACACAAGCTTGCTAAAAAGCATGGAACAACAATTACCGCCTTTATTTCAGCACTTATTATTGCAGCTATTTATAAAGAAAGATTGAAATTCCGAGCTTACCAGGAGGAAATAAAAATCGCCATTCCTGTTAATTTGAGAAATCTTTTCCCTTCAAATACGCTGCGCAATTTTTTTGGAGTGGTCAATATTGGCATGGCGGTTACGGAAACAACAACATTAGAAGAAATTATTTCTGAGGTATCAAAGCAGCTGCGGGAAAAAGTGCGGAAAGAAAGCCTACAGCAAAGTATTAATGACCGGGTAAAATGGCAGACGAGACTAACAGCCAGGTTCATTCCGCTTCCTCTTAAATATCATGCAATCCGCTATGGTTATAGGAGTTTTAGTGAACGTACCAAAGCGATGACAATGACGAATGTAGGGAAGGTACAGCTGCCAGAAGCAATGAAGTCACATATCTCACACATGGAGATTATTTTATATCCTAGTAAAAAAAGCCCTATTAATGGAGCGATGATTGCAGTTGGAGATGAGCTTGTGATTTCATTTTCGAGAATGATTAAAGAAGCGGATATTATTCGTACTTTTTTCAGAGAGCTTTCTAAGACATTTAATTTGGAGATAGAAGTATACTCCAATGACAGCAGGTGAAAACAATGCAGCATTATTGCACAAATTGCAGTGTCTATACAAAACAGAAATATTGCCCGTTATGCAAACGTAAGCTTTCCGACCAAACAGGAGATAACGAATATTATCCTGTTTATGAAACCAAGGTCAAACGGCGCCGCTTTGCACAGCGTCTTGTCTTATTTATTGCGATTTTTGGCATTAGTACAAGCTTGTTGATTAATTTACTGACGAACCCGGAAAGGCTATGGTTTTTATATGTATTGGGACCTGTACTGTATGGTGTACTGACTATAAATCACACCTTCCTTTCCAGAGCTCATACCGGATCAAAAGTAGTCCTTCAAGTGATCTCACTCTCTGTCATGCTGTTTATTTTAGATGCAGCATCCGGAAGCTCAAAATGGTCCATTCATTATGTGATCCCGTTTCTTGTCACATTGGCAACCTTTTTTGTAACGATTATTGTGCTGCGGAAGCCAATGAAATGGCGGGAATACATTGGATATATGTCAACGATGGTCATTCTCGGCTTTCTACCCGTTATCCTATTCTTAAGCTCCTGGTCCACTGTTCTATGGCCGAGTGCAGCAACTGCTTTATATGCTCTGCTGACATTAATCGGCATGATACTATTTTCAGAAAAAACAATGAAGAATGAAATTGTACGGAGATTTCATTTCTAAATAAAGGCACATGCTTTTTTTCAATTATAAGCATGTGCCTTATTGTTTCGTATTTCATCATGGGATTTTACAGACTATTTATCATTTTTCTCCGCTTCTTGCTGAATAATTTCTAACTGCTCTGAAGTAAGTCCAGTCACTTGCGTAATTGTGATATAATCTATCTCCCGTTCTAACATTTTTAGTGCCATCTGTTTCGTGGATTCCTCCAATGCTGACTCAGCTTCAATTCTTCTGCCCTCCTCTTCTCTTCTTTTCGTCTCTTCCTTTTTTCTTTTAATTTCCGCTTCGTCTTTCTCCGCCTTCAATTCATCTTTCTGAGTTTCCAGCTCATCTTTCTGGGTTTCCAGCTCATCTTTTTGTATCTCCAGTTCATCCTTCTGAGTTTTCAGTTCTTGCATTTCCTGCTCCAATAACTCTCTATCCCGATTCATGGATTGTTCATCTAAAATTTGCTTCAGGCGTATTTCATATTCCCGGCGCTCTTCCTTTGTACGGCTTAAATCTTCCCAGACACGCATTGCAATATTTAAAGATTTATCCTCCATCGCAATCTCCTCCAATTCTTGAAAGATATCGTCATAGAAATGATTCATTCTTCTGTCCACGACTCCCAATAACAGCAACCAACGGGTTAATACATCTTCCCATGGATTCAGCTGATTCTTTTTCCATGCGGTGATTAATTTAGGGATTTCCACAAAATGAAATTCGATCATATCAGTTAATGGATATTTTTGGTGAATCTCATGCAAGCGGAAGATATTATGGTAGGAATCTGTATCATGCAACAGGTTAAAATGCATAATGTTAATGCTGATAACAGGATACAGTTCTTTATAGCTTTGCCCTTCTTTTAGCTGCTCTGAAAAAAGCCTCGACCAGTAATACAGTGCTCTGTTAATCATATTATACTTATTATTGATTTGAATTTCTATGTTGACCCGTTCTTTATTCTCTGTCTCAACGAAGATATCTAATCTAGATTTTTTATCTCCTTCATATTCGCCGCCAATTTCAATATTTTGAAAGATTAGATGCTGGATTGGACTTCTTCCTGATTTCGCTAGAATCGCATTGAGAAAAACGACAGTGATATCCTTATTTTTCTCATTTCCAAACAATTGCTTGAAAGCATAATCCACCTTCAAATCCATTAATTGATGATTTGGTATTTGAAGTAATGCTTTCTTGGTTCGTCCTTTTCTTTTTTGGTACTTGTTGTATGATTTGTAATCTTCCTGTATGCACAGAGTCGCTGTTTCTGATGAGGAATATACTTTATGGAGGCAAATTTGAGGCATAATAACACATCCTTTTATGATAATGAGGCTTTTTTCTGAGGAGAGATTATCTAAATACATTATACAGAACAAACGTTCTTAAAACAAGAAGTTTTTATAAAATAATCTGCACAGATTATCCCTCTGTATTTCCGTATGTTTTACTTAACTGAAGGTAAAACTAGTTCTATATAAGTTGAACTTATATAGAAGAATGTAAAGGAGAAATTATAAATGATTGTATTAGAAACTCATTTACCAGGAAAAAGAGGTTTTTTTCAAAAATTGAAGCCTCACCTAGAAGGACTTGGATTTCATATAGCAGGAAAAAATAATAAGAGGGAAGGCTGTTTTGATGGGATTCTTACCAGTCAGGGTGGGAAAAGACTCTATTTATCTCTTCCTTACCAAGTAATACAAGAAGAACACGGCCAGCCATCTGTTCAAATTGAATTTGGAAGACCTCTTATTATTAATCATGCTGTTCATTCAGATTTAAATTCTTTTCAGCAAAACGATTGGAAGCTGGCAGGAGAACAAGCAGTACAGCAGATTATCAATCATATTGATAATAATCTCTAGTTGAATTTCCTTCTCCGTTCTAGCATACTAAAATAAGAATTATATTCAGATTTCATAAGGAGGGGCGCTATGTATCACTTTGTGGAAGAGCAAATTAAAAAGGCAGTGTACGATGGTGAATTTGATAATTTGCCTGGTAAAGGACAGCGTTTGGATCTGCGTGATGAATTTGCAGGCTTGCCTGAAGAGGTGAAACAATCTTTTCGTATTTTAAAACGGGCAGGCTACCTTTCAGAGGAGCAGGAAAACCAAAAGCAATATATATCGCACCGCGACTTAATGCAAATTGCAACGGATGGAGAAAAGCAAGCCGATCTATCAGAAAAACAAGTGGCTTTTCAAACATTGACTAAAGAACGGAAGCTTGATAAAAGCAGTGTTTTTCGTAAATATGCTAGCAGGATTAGGCATAAATTGTTTCGATAAAAAGGGACTAACCATCCAGTTAACCCCTTTTTTAATTTACATTATACGTTCCATCTCTTTTAACAGCTCATAAGCACCTTCAGATTCATTAGAGCACACAATCATCGTCTTCTTATCGTGCGGATAATGAACTGCACGATAATTAACTCCCGGATCATATCCCATCTGAATATACTTTATTACTTCTTGATTGTCATCTAATTCCATATAACCGGAGTAGCCGTAAAAGATATTATCTTCCTCATCTACACATTCACGTGCTTGCAGTACCTCCCGGGTCATTTCCTCAGATAACAGCTGGTAATCCATCAAAGCATCCCAAAATTTAGCCATATCACGTACTGTAACATACGCACCGCCATCTGAACCGCCTCTAGCAGGAATAGAATAAATATTTGTCTTCCATTTTCCATTAAGCTCTTCTACATAGCCTAAGGCTGTCCGTTCCGGTAAACAATCCATTTCAAAATATCCTGAATCATTCATCCCCGCTGCTTTAAAAATATTTTCTTCTACAAATGAAGGAAAACTGCGGTTGGTAGCCTGTTCCACAATCAAACCTAATAAAATATAGCCGGAATTATTATATTGAAAGGAACTGCCTGGTTTACCCTGCATTTCTCTATGCTGAAAAAGCGGCAGAAAATGTTTTGGTGCTCTGACACCGTACATCGGGAATTTCTCCCACAGCAGTTCGAAGTCATCCATCACTTCCTCATCAAAATAATCAGGCACACCTGAAGTATGCGTCAATAAATGATGAATAGTAATATCCTTGTCGAAGTAAGGAAATTTCTCTGCCACACAATCTTGCAGCTTTGTTTCAAAAGAGAGTTTCCCAATTTCTACAAGCTGGGCAATAGCAATTGCGGTAAATAACTTACACCCTGAAGCAATGCCAAATCGTGTATCCACCTGATTTTCAAGCTTTTCAGCACGATTTCTGAATCCGCTGCTTCCTGTTATTATTTCATCCTGCTTTTTTGCATAGAAAGCACCTGAAAAAGAGAGTTCCTTTTGCACTTCCATCAGCTTGTTCCGCTTCTTTTCTGTATTCATTTTTGTCCCTCCTGAAATCCTTTAGTATTTTTTTATGATTTAAAAAAGGATATCAGTTAAGATGTTCATACCATATAACGAATCATATGATTTTCCTCCGTTCTGATTTAAGGTTAATATTATTATATGTTTAAATACTGAAAATTACAATATTTCATCAAGCTGTTGTTGTTCATTATAATCAAAAAAATCCTCTATTGGTTATAAACTTCAATAGAGGATTTTTATATCAACCGCCAAACTTCCTGTTAAAGTAGTAACTACAGTTTTGTAATTGAAAAAATGACCTTTACAGGATTACTTTCGAAATTTACTAATTGGTACTTAGTTTCTGCCGGCAAGAAAAAAGTATCCTCAGGTTCTAAGACAAAACTCTCCTCCATATCTACAAGGTTTATGGTCACAGGTCCGTCCACACAATATAAAGCCCCGTCTCCTTCATGGCTGTCAGGGTCCGAACAACGCGGTCCATAACCGCCTGCCGGCAGAATCATTTCACCCATATGTCCGTAATTATTGCTGGTAATAAACCTTAAAAGCATGGGATGTTCTGTTCCATGGATATTATTTAATTTTTCATTTTCACGGACTGCATATACAGACCCGGTCTTCCTTGCTTCTTCTGCATCTACCGGCCAAGCACCTATATCATCTGTACATCCTTGTCTGGATATATCTTTAATTTTGCTTTTCATATCAGGTAACTGATTATTATTAGGCCCTTTGTAGAATTTTGTTTCACTTTCTGATGGAATTACAGCAGGAGGAATTGCTTCGCTCCAGGCCTTTGGCGTTATGAAGTAAAGGATTCTCGCTTTTCCTCCAGAAAAGTTATGCCCACAGTGCCAGGCGCCCTCCGGCATATATAAACCTTCTCCAGTTTCTAAATAAGCAAACTGTCCATTCCCACTCCGTTGAACGACAGGCCCGTCCAATATATAATAAGTCTCATCCCCCGGATGAATATCCAGGGGTGCAAAAGCTCCGCCCGGTCCTAATTCGTAGATTCCCAACATAAACGTATCTGTTGAAACCATTGTAAAAGTATTATCAGAAGTGAATGCATTATCCGGCGGGTACAATGCTGTAGAGTAATCTTGTTTACGAATCAGCAATGGCCTCTTTTCATCCTTGTTAAACGGAAAGTTTTCTAATATATCTAATAATTTAGCCATTATATCTTCCTTTCCATATTAATAAGTACTTAATCTTTTGTGTACAATGTCAGAGAAACTTGTCATTAATTCTTTAGCTTCTTCAGGTGATCTTTGCCAGATATTTCTGCCAATTGCAACTCCTCTTACCCCAACATCAATAGCTTCTTGGACAGTTGTTTTCAAGTCTTCAATCGTTCCACTTTTTCCTCCACCTAATAAAATAAAAGGTACATTATAATAGTCTACCCAATTCTTCAGGACCCCTGCATCTCCCGGGTGAGGAACTTTTAAAATATCTGCCCCTAATTCAAAAGCTGTTCTGACACCATCAGATAAAATTTGTACATATTCTTCTTGGTCAGCTATCGGATTTCTTGTCAGTGGTTCTACTAATACAGGCAATTCCAATTTATGAGCTTCTTCAATGCATTGGGCAATCAGATCAACAAACTGAATTCTTTCTTTTGCAGGTCTATCCCAGAATAGGATAAGTTTTAAACAATCATATCCTTTTTTCAGAGCAGTCTCAGGGGTGAACACGAGCTTTTGAAATAACTCCCCATCTTCTTCATAGAAAATATCTGCGCATAACATTTTTGATGGTGCATTCCTTCCAAAAAAAACTTCGTCACATTGATTTGCCAGTCCGTCAGCAATTAAAACTGTATCCACATCATCACTTTTTAAATTTTTTAAAACTTGAGCTGGGTTCTCAAGTCCTTCTACGTAACCCAAAGAAAGTCCATGATCCACTGGCAATATAAATGTATTTCCTGTTTCTGGTCTGAAGATTTTTGACATGCGCAATTCAATACTCATTTTTTTAATCTCCTTATAATTATATTTTTATTTCAATGAAACTCCTAAAGAGGACAGTGGAATACTTTTTAGTTCATTACATTCACCTCCTTTCATAGAACACAAAAACTTTTAATAAAGATATAAAATTATAAATAATGAGATTTCTATTTTCAAATACCTATTGCTTTTTTCAGAACAAGTAATAATCTGCAAACAGTGGAATACAAGTGTTTTTTATACATATTTACCGCAACAAAAATCCCATAAATATCCTTTGTGCTTATATATAGCATCCTTAATTTTCTTATTTAGACCGTATCACAGACTTTGAAAAAGCAATATACCAGCTTATTACAGCATCCTTCCAGCAAACTTATAACAAGGTTTCTGTTAGTATTACCTGTTGCATACTGCCGGTGTTAATAAATTAGATATTTCTTCCTTGTCTGTAGCTTGGAGCAGCTTTTGCCTAATCTCCTCATCCATCAGCAATCTAGCAATAGCAGAAAGTAATTTTAAGTGATGGCTTTGACTCTTTTCTGGTATTAATAAAGCAATAAAAAATATGGTCTCTTGTCCATCCAATGACTCCCAATCAATACCTTCTTCATTTTTTAATATAAACACACTCGCATGATTCACTGTTTCAGATATAACATGCGGAATAGCAAACCCATCTAAAAATCCTGTTGTTGATTGATTTTCTCTTTGAAATAAACCATTAATTATTTCATTTTTACAACCAGTTATATGATTATTTACTGCTATCTCCGCTATTCGCTCAAATACGGCTTGTTTTGATGCAAGGTTTTCATGTAAAGAAATATATGCTGATTTTAATAGATCTTTATCCGACATGTTTTACCTCCGTCCTTTCTGTTTGATCTGATATATTTATTTTTGCTCTTTTATTGAATGTTCTTTTTTGGTAAAAACCATATAGTATCGAGCCAATGATTGATCCGATTAAAACGCATGCTATCCATAATAAGCCATTTGTTGCAACAGGTAGTATCAGAAATCCGCCATGGGGAGCTGGTATCTGGACTGCCATTAAATAAGTCAGAGCAGTAGAAATAGAAGAGCCTATCATGAAAATAGGAATCATAACGACAGGATTTTTTGCGGCAAATGGAATTGCTCCTTCTGTAATTTGTGTAGATCCTAATACAAAATTTACAATTCCTGCACTCCGGTCAGATTGATTAAAATATCTTTTAAAAAATATTACAGCGAAAGCAGTAATCAATGGTGGTGTCATACTTGCCGAGAAAACTCCAGCCATAAAATAATAGTTTCCATCCGCCAGCAATGCCAATGCTGTTACATATGCTGCCTTGTTAATCGGTCCTCCTAAATCAGATGCCCCCATACAGCCTACAATAATCCCTAAAAGGATTGGACTGGCTCCTTGAAAACCAGTTACAAATTCTTGCATCCAGGTATTAATCGAAGACATAGGAACCACCAGTACAGTCATTATTCCAGCAACCGCAAAGATCCCTACTAAAGGCAAAATAAAAATTGCTTTTAATCCATTTAATGATTCCGGAAGCCCTTTCAAAAATCTCGACAAATACAACATAAGATATCCAGCCAAAAATCCTGCTATTAGAGCACCTAAAAAACCTGCTCCACCCTGGTCAGCTATCATACCTCCTATAAATCCCGCGACCAGCCCGGATCTTTGTGAAATGGATGACGCAATATAGCCTGCTAGCATTGGAAGCATTAAGCTGAACGCTATACTTCCAGAGTTATTAAGAAATGCTGCAAAAGCGGAATATGACGGATCATTCTGATCAGCAGAGTTAATTCCAAATAAGAAAGACAATGCGATTAGTACTCCTCCTCCAACTACAAAAGGAAGCATGTGGGAAATACCGTTCATTAAATGCTGATAAATTATTCTGCCTATGGATTTCTTTTCATACTCTTCATTATCCTCATCATTTCGATTAACCTGATTACTAGACCGATAGATTTTTGCTTCACCATTTATAATCGCTTGTATTAAAGTTTCAGGATCTTTTATTGCTTTTGAGACAGAAACATCTATAGTCGGTTTTCCAGAGAATCTATCTGCCAAAACATCTTTATCAGCCGCTATAATCACACCATCTGCCTGCTGAATTTCTTCTTTTGTCAGCTGATTCTCTATTCCTACTTGTCCATGTGTCTCTACTTTTATCTCTGCTCCTAATTTTTCAGCTGCACTTATTAAAGCTTCAGCAGCCATAAAAGTATGTGCTATACCTGTTGGACAGCCGGTTGCGGCAACAATTTTCACTTTACTCAATGTAATTACCCCTCTCTGCTTGCTTAGCAATTTTTACTTTCAAGATATTTGCTGGTTCCTTCTAAAACCTGGAGTACTTCTTCAGGAGCGTTACAAGAAATAATTTCTTTCAAAATACTATCTGATTCAAATAGACGATAAAAATCCCGGATGATTTTTTTTGAACTTATTTTATCTATTCTGACTGCAATCATAAAAATCATTTTTATCTTCTCGCCTTTCCCCCAATCTATTGCATTTCTTAAAATAGCTATCGAAACTTTAGACTCGTTAACGTGAAGCGAATTTCCATGTGGCATCGCAACCATTTTCCCTATAGATGTTGGCGTAATATCTTCACGTTCAATAATTGATGCTCCAAAATTTTGGTTAACATATCCTTTACTATTAAGCTGTTTACTCATGAAATTAATAACAGTATTTTTATCTTGAAAAGCTAAATCACAAAATATAAGATCTTTCTCTAAAAATCCCAACAATTCACTGTAAGAAGAATTTTCTTTTATCATGTGAGAAATAGATAAATTTGCGGTAAAGCTTGAAATATTTTTCAAATCTATCTCGTTTACTAAAGCAGATATAACGATTACCGGTATAGATTCAAATTTAATAGGTACTGTAGATATAATAAAATCTATATTTTCATTACCATTCTCCAAATTTTCTAATGCAGCTAATGACATTGTCGCTTTCACATTAAATTGAGGTAAATATCTTTTTATTCGATTAGCAATCAGTTCGGATGTGCCTATACCATCAGGACAAACAACGATGACATTTTTAACCGTCATTCTCCGTTCTATTGCAGCCTGGAAATAAGCAGTTAAATATCCTATTTCATCTTCATTCACTCTTAATCCCAAATTATTTTCAATGGCCGAGCTTGCAAGAAGAGTCATTGCAAAAGTCCCCGAATACTGTTCTTTAATATCGCTTAACAATGGATTTCTTATATGAATAGAGTAATGGAGCCGATTTAACATAGGCTTTACGTGCATCAGCAGACCCAGATACAATTCTTTATCAGAAGATAAATCTATATTCACAATCTTTGATGATAGCGCTATCATTTCTTTGACTACAAAATGGGTATCTTTATCTATCGTACTTATTAATTCACTAAGGTCTGCATGTTTCATATCTTTATTTATCCCGCAACTAAGGATAAACTGGTGGATATAAATAATCTCATTTTCAGGGATATCTATAAAAAGTTTTTCCGTTGTTTTCTTTGCAATAAAGCGTGCAGCTAAATAAGTTTTGCTTTTATTGCTGCATTTACCATAACTTAATATTTTGTCTATTTTATAACCGCTCTTAATACGACTGATAGATATTAATACATGCGTTATTAAATTGGTATAATAAGGTTCCGTAATATAGTAATTTAATTTCTTTTCTGCTTCACCGATAATTTCCTCTACAATAATCACTTCAGAAGTATTAAACATACTTGACAATCCTTTAAATATGCCAATTTCTATCCTGGTCTGGGGGAATTCTTCATCATCTGTAAAATCGCAATTTAAGCTTCTTATGATTATTTCAGCAATTGCTTTTCTCTTATTTTTTTCATCTCCTATAATTTTAGTACCTTTCCTATCTCGAATTAACTTAATACTATACTTTCGAACCCATACTTCTATTTCATCTAAATCATTCACTATGGAACTTTTACTTACTAAATACTTTTCAGACAACTTTTGTAAAGACGTCGTTTTTTCTGATAATAACAGTTGTTTAAGTATGTCTATTTTTCTCTCATTGGTAGAAAGGGGCACTATTTTATCTTTAAATACATTTATATGATGCAGTATTCTGAACTTTTCTTTATGATTAATTTGAATTTTCACACCTGTACCTGGCTTTTTTAGGAGCTTTGCATTATTTTCTTCTAAAAAATTTCTCATTATTTCCAGGTCATTATAGATTGTTCTCTCGGAAATACGCATCACGGAAGCATAACTTTTTATAGTTTTAAATTCTTTTTCGCTTAACATCAGACTGAGTAATTTTTTTTGCCTCGTAGTTAAGTTAACCATTGGCTTATTCCCCTCTTTAAAGAATTTAGTTATGTTCTTAATTTAAAATATATCACTGAACATAGCGCAGCAATATACCAAGTTGTTGCAGCTTTATTCAAGCAATATTGAAACGAATAATAAAGTAAATTGTTAGAACCAATACCTTTTATGATGGAGACGCTATAACTATCGGAATACTTCATTATCTTTAAACAGGCTTCTGCAGTTCTTTACTTACGATACGTTCTTAATTCCCCTTCTTCACTTCCTTTCCATACTGCAGCAGCTATCCTTTCCTTTATCCAGCTGTCTACAGTAAAACTTTTTAACCTTCGATGACTTCACAGCTCTGTCCCTTGAGTTGACTTAAATTAAAATGATTATTCCGTCTGGCGTTCTGCTGTGCTTTTAAGTTCTTTTTTAATAAACACCCCCCTTATTTCTCTAAGTTATTTTATAAATGACATCCAAACTGAATAGGATAATCTTTTTTCTCTAATTAAAAAGAACCTTATTAACCAATTTGTTAATAAGATCCTTTTTATGCGTACAATATCTACAGCTCTATTACACTTCTTTTAGAAGTGATTTCGTAATCTATTATATTATTTCCCATTCTTTCTAACTAGTTCTCTATCTTTCATTACAGCCGGTACGTACACATTTGTATTAAAACAACCCCAGCTGCTGCGAAGCCAGCCCATCAAATTCAATCCCCAACATCTGCTGCAGCTGCTTAGCATTTCCAGCTGCATGTCCGCCGGAGTTATTATTAAACAAAACGATAACTTCTTTGCATTGCTTTTCCAGCCTTTTTACTTCTTTCGCTATAGCAGTTAATTCCTTTTCACTATATTCATATAAATAGCGGACCTTCCGCCAATTTGCATTCCCTGAATAGTTCCAGCCATGAACATTCCTGCCATGCAGCCGGATAATGGCTTTTTCCTTTACGGTTACCACAGGCACAAACGGGACCGATTTTACACCAGCCTGAGGCTCATCCGCAATCGTATGAATCCAGCCTTCCTGCTTCATAAAATCCAGGGTTTGCTGTTGAAACCTTTCCTCATACCAGGTTTGCTGTCTGAACTCTAAGGCAACAGGAATCCCCTTCATCTGCTGCTTACAATAACGAATATATTGTACATGCTCCTGCCTGCAATCGAACCATGGCGGAAATTGAAAAAGCACAGCTCCCAGCTTCCCTGCTTTTTGAAGCGGCTCAACGGATTCCCTGAAAGCCTGGAACATCTCCTCTTTGGTTTCAAACGGATTTTCCTTTTCTTCTCGATCATGCCCTGTCATACCCTGATAGGCTTTCACGATAAATTGAAAATTTTCCGGTGTTTCCTTTGCCCATTTTTCCATATTGCGGATAGGCTGTACCGCATAGAAAGAGGAGTCTAATTCCACAACCGGAAAATGACTGCTGTATTCCTGCAGCTTCTCGTGTGTTCTGGTATCAGCAGCATAAATAGAATCATGATCTCCCCATCCTGTCAATCCAATTTGAATCATTTTTCACACTCCTCCCCTGTTTATTCTCTTCCTCTTCTTTGTTCCCTCCGTACCATATATTTTACGAATGGAATAATTATAATAGATAAAAATAAAATTCGGAACAGCTGAAATGATGTAACAACAGTGACATCCGCCTGGATAGATGCAGCAATAATCCCCATTTGATCGACACCACCTGGAACAACACTTAAAAAGCTAGTGGCAAAATCCATAAAATAATGTGCCATCCATTCGCTGATCAGAAATGCTACACCAATTAAAATAACACAGGAGCCAACAGCATAAACAATATGAGATTTCATTTTCTTTAATTTATCCCGTTCTAATAATAAGCCCATATAAATTCCAATAAAAAGCTGTGCAATATGTAATAAATTATCCGGCATAACCGGGACTTGAATGGACGATAGATTGCATACCATAATAAGGAATACAGGTCCTAATAAATAAGCCGTAGGAACCTTAATAAATTTAAAAAGAATTCCTGCTATGTAACATAGTATCAATAAACCTAATAAAATCAGGGAATAGCTTTCTGTTGATTTATCAGGAGTAGCTCCGCCGCTGTTACTGGAAACAATAAAGGGAACCATCGTAATAATCGCCAGCAGCCGCATAACATGATAAAACGTCACGACTGTAATATTTAAATTTTTTTGCTCCTCCGCAAAGACTACCACCTGTTGTAATCCTCCTGGAGCACAGCACGTCATCGCTGTTCCAATATCCAGGCGGGCCCATTTCGAAACTGCGTAACTGACACCAATAAATAAAATAAAAAAGATAATGTTAATCAAAAACATCATCGGAAAATAGCGCACCATCTCCTGAAGTGCATCTAACGTAAATGCAAATCCAATCGTATATCCGGCAAACACTAAGCCGATATTACGAAAGATTGGATCCCATACCATTTTCCAGGGCGACTTTAACTGGAACAACAATGTCATTAGCATCGATCCAAGCAGCCAGGGAATCGGCAAGCCGATGAGTGAAAAAATAAAAGCTCCTAAGAGGCCAATTGCAAATGTTCTCAGGAATAAAAATAGCATATAATTCCCTTCTTTCTCTCCCTATTATAACGTGTTCATGCAAATTCTAAAATCCATTATTTCGTATCTGTAAGTAAAATATTTGAAAAAGAAAATGCGAAGAAGAAGGTTTTATAAATCTAATTGCTCTCCAACAAAAATGAATCATCCCTATCAAACAAAGAAGAACTACGTCAAAACTTGTTCTTACTGCTTCTTTTTCTACCTACTGTCCTTTTCTGATTAGTAATTTGTAATATATATCAGCCATGTTAAATATCTGCATTGACATACTATGACAGACATAGTAATATACTTATACAAACAATTACTTTGTCTGTCACAGTATTTTATTTGTTATAGATAAGAAGAGTCATTGCAAGGCAAGGAGGGGTTTTGTTGGAAGGAAGAATTTCAGCGGATTTATTGCGCGGTCATACAGATACGATAGTGTTGGGAATACTATTAAAAAACGATGCCTATGGGTACCAAATTTACAAATCTATTATGGATCGAACAGATGGGCTATATCAATTAAAGGAAGCCACACTTTATTCCAGCTATAAACGATTGGAAAAAGAAACATGTATCGTCGCCTATTGGGGAGATGAAAGTCAGGGCGGCCGGAGAAAGTATTACCGGATTACTGATAAAGGCCGCGTACAATACAAACAGAATATCGCCGATTGGGAATTTACGCAACGGATTTTGAATCGATTATTGAAGGAGGAAGACGACTAATATGATGATAAAAAAATATGTCGATGATTTATTTCACGGGTATAAGTCAACAGCTGAACTGGAGGACTTCAAAGAAGAAATCATAATAAATTTAAAAGACCGCGTGCAGGATTTAGAAAAAACAGGGAAATCATCTGATGAGGCATTTGCAGAAGCTGTCTCAGAATTAGGTGATATTACAGCAATTGCCGATGATTTAAGCAGAGAAAAACGAAAGGAGATTATTGGAAAAATGTATGTGGATCCAAAGCCTAAACTTTCTGCAGGATATGCAATTGGGTATACACTTGCTGCAGGAGTTTTATTGTTTGGAATTATTACGAGTCTAATCACTTATTTTTCTGCGGGAAATAATTTATTCATTGCTATTTCCTCCTTCCTGCCATTTGTTGTACCTGCAGGAGCAGCATTAACCTATTTAGGTTTAACAACAGAAACAACTGCCAAATATCCGATGGACTGGAAAAGGGCACTTATTTATGCGCTTGCTGTTGGTGTCATTTTATTCGGAATTTCCATCTCCAGTTCACACTATTTTATGGAAAACAGTAATCCAGCTGCTATCCTGGGGGTGCTGGTTCCTTTTGTATTACCAGGCATTCTGGTTATCGCCTTCTTAATCCTTACAGAAAAGAAGCGATTCAAGCCATGGCTAATGCAGGAGCATGAACGATATCATGAAGCCTACGCAGGCTATTATAAAGATACAGAAGAAGTAACAAAACGTGGAATGCTGTCCGGAGCTTTATGGATTGGAGCAATTGGGGTCTTTCTTCTTATCTGGATATTGACTAATATCCTTTACGCTCTTCCTGTCTTTCTGTTTGCCATTATGGGAGAGCTCTTAATTGAGTACCGTATGATATCAAAGCATAAACGCAATTCAGCAACAAAATAATATCCATGCTTCATTACTATATTTTTATCTGTTTTTCTGCACCCAAATTCTGAAAAGAATTGGGTGTTCTTTATGTATAAAATAGTTATCCCAGAACAGTTTAATTTATAAAGATATTCAAAAAGTCCAATAAAACTATTTTCGAAAATATAAATATTTATTTTTTGGTTTGATTCTTTTTTTATTGGGTATTATGAGTTTAAATACCTCTTTTAAACAGAGATTGGAAAGGAAGAACAATCATGAAAAAATTTTTGCTTCTATGTCTGACACTGCTTCTTTCCATTACTTTAGCAGCTTGCGGGACAAGCGATGACAGCGACACAGGAAATGACGCAGCAAATGATTCAAATACAAGTGAAAACACAAACGATAATAATAATGATGATTCAAATGCAGCAGATAACACTAATGGCAATAATGGCTCAACAGAGGGTAATGACGATCTAGACTTAACAAATGTATCCTTAACTGTGGAGGATGCCATGGAAGCTTTCCACGATCACTTCCCGGGTTCGAGCCTTTCTTCCATACAGCTGGATGAAGAAAAAGGGGAGCTTGTCTATGATATAGACGGCTATGATGATACGATGGAATACTCCGCTGAGATTAATCAGTCTGGTGACGTTATATCTGAGGAAAAAGAACAAAAAGAATCAGATGAACAATATGATGAATTGGTATTGGCAGATTATATTTCTGCAGAAGAAGCACTGTCCACAGCTTCTGAAGCTCCTGAAACAGATGGCATTACCGCTAGAGGCTGGTCATTAGAATTTGAAAATGGCAGCCCAATATATGAAATTAATTTTGAAGATATGGGATCTCAGGAAGTAGATGTTTATATTGATGCAGAGTCTGGAGAACAGCTGCATGTGGAAGTAGACGATTAAATTTAAATAAAGCAGGCTAAGCCTTGAGCTTAAGCCTGCTTTATTTAGGTCAGTCTATTTTTAAGATCTTGAAGCAGAGGAAAACGCTGCAAAAATAGCTGCATTAATCGAATCAAGTGTTGCTTTGACAGCTTTGGAAACAGGAAGATTCTTACTCATCTGCTTGATTTGTTTTTCTGCCCACTTAGCTTCTTTCCGTTCCGGGAATACGATGCGAAGTAAACTGCTGATATGAACAAGTGACATCAATACAACGATTCGTTCTTCTTCTTTTTCTAAGAGATCTTGTTTTTTACTTTTTCCTAAAACCGTCCGAAAGTTTTTTCTCATCGTTCTGTTAAAATCTGCTTGATTAAAGGTGTACGTATAAGATGGAAACATACCTAGAATCCGCTTTTCTTCCATGTTACCTACACCAGCCTGCTCTAATTTATCAGCAATTTTGCGCGGAAGATTTTTGTATGAACGTTTCAAAGCAGAAACCCAATACTTTGGTGTTTTCTTATTTTTAAGCCGCATAATCTCTATTGCTTCTTTCAGCAGCGGATCTTCCACTTCTGTATGAACGACTTCCATCTTAGATTGACGCAGCTTAACTTTATCTTCCAGCATAAGCTCTGCCAGTAAAGCGCCGCTTAAACAATAGGGCAATGCGGAGGAAGCACGCCCATAAGGTTGATTGGTTTTGGGACTAATGGATAATAAGAAAAGTTGCTCAGCTAATAAAAGCATGTTTTCCCCTCCTTTTCAGTTTCTATTTTTAATATTGCAGCGTTAAAAAACTTTACGTTGATAAATAAATTGGCTGATTATCCAGGATATGAGATATAAACCAATTGCTATAGCTGCTCCGCTAAGATAGAGCATTGTTGTTGATAAGCTTGTAATAAAATCAGTAATTGTTATAAGGTTTCGCTCCAAGAAACGGGCAGCGGGCTGAAAACCTATTGCTAAAGCAATCATCCCGATAAACATCACTACTCCGATATAAGCAGGCTTTAAAATATAAAATAACGGGAACGCGATAGCTGCGAAAATGAAGAACAATCCAGCCGCTATAGCCATATCCATCATGTCATAACTATAATCAAATAAATAGAGAACAGCCCCAGCCATCGCCATCGATAAAACCATATATACCATAGCTCCAATATATCTGGAAGTAACAATCAGCTTGCGTGTATATGGCAAAGAATTAAGAAGAATATTTGATTCTACCATGCCATCATATACATAAGCATTTGCCGATATATAAGCACCGGCTACCAGAAAAATAAAAATCGGGCTAATATCTCTTGCAAAGAGGATAAGAAAAATAATTAATGGAATAAATAGGATAATCTGTGTCTTTTGTATAATTAAATCTTTTTTTATCAAATTAAACATTTTGGTGTTTCGCTCCTTTCGCATAAAACATAATATCCTCTAATGTAGCTTCCTCAACCACAACACGATCTCCCAACAAAATCTTTACCTCAGCCGCATCATTTGTTAAAGCTTGGAATCCATAAGAAGAACGCTCTGTCTTTATAAACAATTTTTCTGTATCTTGATTAAGTAAATCAATACTTCCTTTTACCAAAGCATAACGATCCTGTACATTCTGCATTGAGTCATTAAAAAGAATTTTTCCCTTTTGAATAAACGTAATATAATCTGCAATCCGCTCTAAATCGCTGGTAATATGCGTGGAAAAGAATAGCGTTCTTCTGCCATCCTCCATAATTTCCTGCAGGATGTCTAAAAGTTCTCTCCGAAAAACCGGGTCTAATCCCGCAGTCGGCTCATCCATCATAATAAATTCTGCATCATGGGATAAAGCCATTGCCAAGGAAGCTTTCATCTGCATCCCTTTTGAAAAAGTTTTAATTGCTTTATTTAAAGGTAATTCAAATATCTTGATATAGTTATAGAATGTCTTATCATCCCAATTTTTATAAGCTGGCGCTATAATTCGCCGTATATCTTTTAAATTTAAACTTTCATAAAACACATTGCTGTCGTAGACAAAGCCCATACGCTCCTTGATTTCTTTCTCATTACCGGCATAATCCATCCCAAAGATTTTTACTTCCCCTGTATCAGCCTGTAAAAGATTCATCATCAGCTTCATTGTCGTTGATTTACCGGCTCCATTAGCACCGACAAAGCCTGTTACATACCCTTGTTTTATTTGTAAATTGATATTTTCCAAGGAAAAATCTTTAAAACATTTGGTTACATTTTTAAATTCAACTATATTTTTCATACGTATTACTCCCCTCATTATTTTGCATCTAAACTGACTATTGTATATATACTATATTAACACTATATACATTATTAAAACATCTTTTTATTTTCTTTGCAACTACAAAAATGATTTTTTCGTAAAAAAAAGACCCTGGCTTTATGCTCAAGATCTCTGACAAATATTTATTCAAATATGAAATATTCATATCTTTTAAAAGGCTTTCCTTTGATAAATCATTTGGCTAATCAGCCAGGAAGCTGCATACAACACAATGAGAATACCTGCACTGCTTAAATAAAGTATAGTAGTGGATGCACTTGCGAAAAACTGAACGATTGGGGTTAGATACTCGCCCAAAAATGTTATTGCCGGCTGACTTAAGATAACTAACAGAATAAATCCTATCACAATTGCTGTTCCAATATATCCCGGCTTCAATAGATAGAACAACGGAAAAGCAAACGCAAACATCGCAAGCGTAATTCCTGCTCCAATTGCTATATCTGTCCAAGTGAAAGCTCTATTAAACAAAGAAAAAAGAACAATGGTGATACCGATAGATACCGCCATATAAAAAATAGCGCCAATATATCTAGAAGCAATAATTTGCGTACGTGTATAAGGTAAAGAATTCAATAAAATATTTGTTTCTGCCTTTTCATCATACGAATATGCATTTATTGGAATAAAGAATCCAGCAAACACAATAATAAAAAAGGCAGAAAGATGTGAACCAAAGATAATAAAGAAAAGAATACATGGAATGAATAAATACAACTGAAATTTCTGTATAATCAAATCTCTCCTGATTAAATTAATCATAATGACTATCTGCTCCTTTCATATAGAACATAATCTCTTCTAAACTGGCTTCTTCAATCACAACATGATTTCCGAAGACTTCTTTCACTTTCGTCGCATCCTTTGTTAAAGCCTGAAAACCATTTGGAGAACGATCTATTTTTATAAAATAAGCTTCCGTGTCTGGATCAAGTAATTCCGTACTTCCTTTTACTAATGCATACTGCTCCTGCAGCTCATAAATAGGTTTATCAAAGAGGATTTTCCCTTCGTCAATCAGTACAATATAATCGGCAATCCGGTCGAGATCGCTTGTTATATGTGTGGAGAAGAGAATCGTTCTTTTTCCGTCTACCATTACTTCCTGAAAAATATCTAAAAGCTCCCTGCGAGATGTCGGATCCAGGCCTGCAGTGGGTTCATCCATAATAATTAACTCCGCATCATGGGAAAGAGCAATTGCAATAGAAGCTTTCATCTGCATCCCCTTAGAGAATTTCTTAATCGGCTTATTTAAAGGCAGCTCAAATTGGTTCACATAAGCTTTGAATTGCTGATGATTCCAACGTTTATAAGCAGGCGCCACAATCCTGCTGATATCCTTCAGATTCAAAGATTCATAAAATATATTACTGTCATAAACAAAGCCGATACGATCTTTAATTTCTTTTTCATGACTGGCATAATCCAGCCCGAATACACTTACTTCTCCATTATCCGGCTGCAGCAGATTCATAATAAGCTTCATTGTCGTCGACTTGCCGGCACCATTTGCTCCAATAAATCCAGTTACAAAGCCCTGTTTTATTTGTAAATCCATATTATCTATCGTGAATGCCTTCAATGCTTTCGATACACCACGGAGTTCTATCACATTTTCCATTCCCATCACTCCTCGTACAACAGCTTTAATAATTCCTGCAGTTCTTCATAAGGCAGACCGATTTCTTTACTATTAGAAATAACCGCGCTCAGCTGCTCTTCAATTACTCTTAATTTCTTCTCCCGAATCACATCTAAATTTTGTTCCGCTATAAACGAGCCTTTTCCGACAATGGAATAGATAAATCCCGCTTTCTCCAATTCTTCATAGGCCCGTTTTGTTGTGATCACACTTATTTTCAAATCCTTTGCCAGCTGTCTGATGGAAGGCAGTGCATCTCCTTCCGCCAGCTCGCCTGAAAGAATTGCTGTTTGAATTTGTTTTAAGATCTGCTCATAAATTGGCTCTTTGGAGCTGTTTGATATGATAATTTGCATGTCCATACCTCTTTTTCTGATTGTATATCTACATTATACACAGTATGAAGTATTGAATAAACTCATCCAGCTATAATGAAAATATTTGATCCAATTCGAGAAGTAAAAAAAGAGTAACTATCGTCTGCGTAATAAAAAATTAGGACTATTAAAATTAAGAAGACAAATAAAGTAGATTTAAGATAATGAACAGACTTCGTAAATTTTGTATCCAGTAACGTTCTCAATTGTTTCAGACATTCATCATGCATCATCCCGTTTTGTCCATTCTGAAATATTGACTGGAGCAAAATTCATTCATATATATTCTTTCCTCTTACATAGTCAATCTGCTTATAAAAATTCTCAATCAGAAACTTATTTCCTGGCACGTACTTTAAAGATAATTTGATAAAAAGGAAATAATATTATATGAATGGTGGCAAACAGTAAAATCACATTAAAAAATGGTATTTCGTAAAAATTAAACCATCTTGTAAAAATATCTTTCTGCAGCATTTCATTCCCAAACTTACCAAATTCAAAATCCATAACCAAAGGCGTGCCATCAACAATCATCAATATTAAATTGAGACTTATAAAAAAACCAATCTGAATTACCCATGCTTTCATTTGCATTCTCTTCACTTAAACTATTGTATATATACTATATTAACAGTATATACAAAATAAAGTATTTTTTTCAACCATAAATTATAAAATCGAAAAAGACCTTGAATAAATTCCAAGATCTTTTAACAGTTGTTGAGTCATTCAATTTAAAGCAGATTGCTGCACCAGCTTCTGTTTCTCCTCTTCAATCTTTCCTTTATCTATCCTTTCAAAAAGCGCCACAACTTTGTTCACCTGCTGCGGAAGATTACTTATTTCCTCCCATACCAGCTCTTTGATTGACAGCATTTCTTGAACCTGTTTTGTAGAATAAGGCAGAAATGGATACAACAGCTGCGTCGTATTTACAATAATATACACACAGGTTGCTAAAGTTTTATCAGCTTCCTCAGGATTTTCTTTTACCTGCTTCCAAGGTGCCTGAAAATCAAAATACTTATTTGCTTCCCGTATAAAGTCAAATATCTCGCTCAATGCCTGCTTCAATTTCCCTGTTTCCACAAGCTCTCCAATGACTGGATAAAGTTTTTTTACTTTATCCACTATCTCTGCTTCTGGATCTGCCTGAGGGATATTCGAATCATTATTTTTCTCAATAAGCTTCAGTGTACGATTGATAAAGTTTCCATACGCCCCTAATAATTCACCGTTATGACTAAGGATAAATTCCTGCCAGGAAAAATCCGCATCCCGGTTTTCAGGAGCATTAATGGTCAGGAAATAACGCAGTGAATCCGGGTGGTAGGTATCCAACACATCCTTTATCCAGACAGCCCAGTTATTGCTGGTAGAAATCTTTCTTTTTTCCAAAGTAACATATTCATTGGAAACAATATGGGTAGGAAGCTGTTTCTCCCCAAGTGCCAATAATAGAGCTGGCCAGATAATGGTATGAAACGGAATATTATCCTTTCCATGTACATAGTAAGCTTTTGTGGAATTATCAGGTTGCCACCATTTATCTATATCTTGCTGATGCTCTTCTCCCCATGCCTGACTCGCGGTTAAATAACCCGCAACAGCCTCCAGCCATACATAAATTTTCTTCCCTTCGAATCCTTCTACAGGAACATCAATCCCATTAGGAAGGTCTCTTGTCATTGCTCTTTCCTTCAGCCCTTCCCGCAAATAACGCTTTGAAAATTGAAGGGCATTATCACGCCAGCGTTCTTTCTTCTCTGCTTGATTGACTGAGGAAGTAAGCTCATTTGAAAAATTGCCAAAGGAAAAGTAATAATGTGCTGTTTCACGTATCGCCGGCTCTTCGCCGCAAAGCTTACATTTTTTATCCTGCAGTTCAAGCGGATCAAGAACAGCAGAGCAATGATCACACTGATCTCCCCGTGCATTTTCTCCACAGACTGGACATCGTCCTTCTACAAAACGATCTGGTAAAAAGCGCTTATCCTTTTCACAATATGCCTGTTCTGTTGTTTTCTCCTCTAAATACCCTTTATCAAGCAGGTCTAAAAAGATTTTCTGTACTGCCTGATGGTGGAATGTGCTATCTGTTCTCGTGTAATAATCGTAGGAGAAGCCTAGTTTTTCAAAGATGTCCACAAACTCCTGATGGTATTTTTCAGCAATGATCTCAGTTGTCGTCCCTTCCTGTGATGCACGGATAGAAATTGGTGTTCCATTACAATCACTACCAGAAACATACAGAACCTCTTCTCCCTTTAAACGATAATACCTTGCTAAAATATCCCCCGGCAATAAGCTGGCAATATGCCCTAAATGAAGGGAACCATTTGCATACGGCCATGCGCCGCCAATAAATACAGCCATTTCCAACACTCCTCATTTTTATTAATTCAATAGATACAGTTATGAGATAAGGATATTAAGAGGATGTTCAAAAAGTCCAATAAAAATGACACGGCGAATTTCTGCGTTGACAATTTTTTCCGATACTCACGTATTATGAAGCATACGCTCCGTCCGTAAAAATTTGTCGCCTTGAACTTCTTGGTCCTATTTATCGGATTTTTTGAACACGCACTTTAAGCAATAAAAAACGCCCTAAGCTTCTTATGTCAAAGAAAGCTTAGGACGAGTATTCCCGTGTTACCACCTAATTTTCACAGACTGCTCACACAGTCTGCCTCCTTCTGTACGTCTGGTGAGTTAATTTCAGCAGATTATACAGTTGCTATTGTAACGAGTGCCTCTCGTCGCAGCCTACTATCCGTTTTGGAGTTCAGTGCGCAGCTCAAAGGTCATTGTTCAATTGGGGGGTTGCTGCCTCATTTCCACCAGCAGAGACTCTCTTTTAGCGCTTCCCAATTTACTTTTCCTTCTCATTGCCTGTTTAACTATTTGTTTCAGTTTACTCTTATTGGACAATATTATCAACTTATTATTTAAAATTGAGTAACCTGACCAAGTCATATACATGATAAAGCTATATTATTCTTCCAGCTTAAACACACGAGTTGCCTCAACAGCTTTTTGCCAGCCTTTATATAATTTTTCACTTTCTTCATTATCCATTTTGTCCTCGAATGTTTTCTCTACCTTCCATTGCTTAGCTATTTCCTCCTGGCTCTCCCAGAAGCCGATAGCCAATCCGGCCAGGTATGCAGATCCAAGTGCTGTTGTCTCCTGAATCACAGGACGTTCAACGGTTACATCCATAATGTCACTTTGGAACTGCATTAGGAAATCATTTTTCACTGCTCCACCATCAACACGAAGCGTTTTTAATTCCATATCAGAGTCTGTTGCCATTGATTCGATTACATCTCTGGTCTGATATGCCAGTGATTCTAATGTCGCACGGATAAAGTGCTCTTTTTTAGTTCCTCTTGTCAGTCCAAATACAGAACCTCGTGCATCACTATCCCAATATGGCGTTCCTAAACCGACAAAAGCTGGTACTACATACACACCATCTGTTGAATCTACACGTGTCGCAAAATCTTCACTTTCCGGACTGGATTCAATCATTCTTAAACCGTCGCGCAGCCACTGAATAGCAGAACCGGCTACAAAAATACTTCCTTCGAGTGCATAGGTTACTTTTCCATCAACTCCCCATGCGATTGTAGTTAATAACCCACTCTTGGATTCTACAGGTTTTTCTCCTGTATTCATTAATAAGAAGCCGCCTGTGCCATATGTGTTTTTCGCCATTCCCTGCTCAAAGCATGCCTGCCCAAATAAAGCAGCCTGCTGGTCACCTGCAATACCTGCAATCGGAACTTCCTCACCAAAGAAATGGTAAGATACCGTTTTTGTATATTCTTCAGAAGACGGACGAACCTCTGGAAGCATCGACTTCGGTACGCCCAAAATGTCTAACAGCTCTTCATCCCATTCTAAGTCGTAAATATTAAACATCAATGTTCTGGCAGCATTAGAATAATCAGTAATATGGGTTTTCCCGCCTGAAAACTTATAAATAAGCCATGAATCAACTGTACCGAATAACAGGTCACCAGCTTCTGCTTTCTCTCTTGCTCCCTCTACATTATCCAGAACCCATTTCACCTTAGTTCCTGAGAAATACGGGTCAATTAAGAGACCTGTTTTACTACGGAATGTATCCTCGTATCCTTGTTCTCTTAACTCCTTACAAATAGGCTCTGTTTGACGGGACTGCCAGACAATTGCCTTATAAATTGGTCTGCCAGTATTCTTGTCCCATACAATTGCCGTTTCGCGCTGATTGGTAATTCCAATCCCCTCTATCTGACTCGCTTCAATTCCAGTTTTATTTAACACTTCTGCGATACAGCCAAGCACAGATGTCCAAATTTCATTTGCATCATGCTCTACCCAGCCCGGTTTCTCAAAATATTGCTTAAATTCCTTTTGAGCTGTATCAATAATTTCCCCTTTATTATCAAATACAATCGCCCGTGAACTGGTTGTTCCTTGATCGATTGAAAGAATATATTTCTCTGCCATCCCTGATTCCTCCATTTTTAAATTTAGAAAGTTACCTGATTTAAAAGCTCAGATTTACTTATCACGTTTAGTACGCCCTCTTATATTGCATTCCCTTAATTCTTTTTTCTATTCCTGTCTTTCGCAGTGTAACTGGCTATAAAACTCCCGCTTCGAGAATAGAGGAAGTTCGAAAATTCTAATCAGGAGATCAAACAGCCAGTAACAGCCCGATTGGTTCGGGCCTACAGGATGTAACACGACGTCGCAAACTTAGCCTTTGTCCTTTAGACAGCGGGGGAAGGAAAGCCCCCCGCCGATTGAAGTTTCATTTTATGAAACAGAATGCTGCGTCCGCTTTTGTTCATTTACAAAAGCTGTTGCAAATATGACAACTACCACAATAGTCATAATCCAAAATCCTGCACCCATACTTCCATCAAAAAATGCATGGTAGAAAAAGGCACCGTATACACCGCCGATTATTGTGCCAATAACAGGTATCGGCGCATAGCTCCAATCCGAACCGCCCTTACCTATAATTGGTAAAATAGCATGTGCAATTCTTGGGCCTAAATCCCGGGCCGGATTAATCGCATAGCCCGTCGGTCCACCCAAGGACATACCAATCGCAACAATTAATAAACCAACGATAGCTGGATTTAACCCCTCTGTGAATTCGTTTGCACCAATAAATAATAAGCCCATAACCAATACAAAAGTTCCGATTATCTCACTTACTAAATTGGCCGGATAGCTCCTCACAGCCGGACCTGTTGCAAATACTCCCAGTTTTGCTCCTTTATCCTTTGTTTCTCTCCAATGCGGGAGATACTGAAAGTAAACAATAATTGCGCCGATGATAGCGCCAATTAATTGACCAGATATATATGCCGGCACTTTTGCCCAAGGAAATTCTCCAATCGCTGCAAAGCCTAATGTTACGGCAGGATTTAGATGAGCATCAGATATATTACCTACTGCATAGACCCCCATCGTTACACCTAACCCCCAGCCTAGTGTAACCAGTACCCAGCCGGCGCCAGCTGCTTTTGATTTTTTTAACTCTACACCAGCGACAACGCCTGCCCCTAATATAATCAGAATCATTGTCCCGATTAACTCTGCCATAAATTCAGACATGTTTATCTCCCCTTTGCTAAATAGATAGTTCTACTTGAACTTTACAAGATCGGGAAATAGGAAAAAAGCTCACACAGATGTAACCGCATTCTCCTTGCTGAGAAGGCGGCCTACTGTGTGAACTTCATCTCCTACACAATCCTTAACTTGTCTTTTAACACCTTACACCAGAATTAAAACGCTGTCAATAATTTCAATTTTACAGCTATGCAAGCATTTTTTATAATTTGAAACTTATGCCTTTGAATAAAAAAGTTCCAAATCTCCTGCCAAAAGGGAGGTTTGGAACTTTTTATATTCTCACTATCCGGCTATTTACAAATATAATTTCCAGCAAGTCATTCAACTTTTGTAAATTACTTTTTTTGACCAGTATTGCCATTTTCTTCTTCCAAATCATCTTCATATAAATTACTGCGAATTTTAAAGAACTCGAAGGCGTGTGTCACAAATACTTTCAATAGAGCGTAACCCGGGACTGCTAATAAGATACCGACAACTCCAAATAAATTTCCGGATGTCAGGATAATAAAGATAATCGTAATTGGATGCACGCGAAGGTTTCTTCCCATAATCTGTGGAGAAATAAACTTTCCTTCAATTAGCTGTACAATTGTCCAGACAATAATCAGCTTGATAACCATAAATGGAGAAGTAACAATTGCAACGATTAGAGCAGGGGTAATCGCAATCGCCGGTCCAAGATAAGGAACAACATTTGTAAAAGCAGCAATCAGTGCTAATACTGGAGCATATTCCAGCCCAATGATGGTAAAGCCGATATACATCAGCACACCTATACAGAATGCAACAATAATTTGCCCGCGAATAAAGCTGCTGATCTGATGATTCATTTCCTTCAAAATATCAAGGGTTGGCTTCCTCATAGTTACTGGCAGAAATTTAATGAAGTATCCTGGCAGCTTTTCTCCATCCTTCAATAAATAGAATAAGATAAAAGGCAGCGTTATAATTGCCAGAACAATCTCTGTCACTGCTCCAATAACATTGCCAATATTGGAAAAGGCACTATTCACTATATCAAGCGAACGATCAGATAATTGCGTAGCAAATCCCTGCAGGTCAATATATTCTACTAATTGAAACTGATTAATAAAATTCCCGCCGATAAAATCATTTACCATTTTCTCAATATCTGAAATAAACGGCGGCAGACTGGTTATGAAACTCGTAATCTGATCTCTTAAAAAAGGAAAAACAGAGCTGATTAAAATAGTTAAAATTCCGATAATAACCAGGTACAATCCAAAGATAGAATAGATCCGCTTCACCTTTTTCTTTTCCAGGTAATTCACAATTGGATTCAATAAATAATATAGAATCGCAGATAGAATAATTGGCAGCAATACTGTTTTCAAAAGCACAACAAATGGTGTGAACACAAATGAAATATGCGTAAAAATAAGTATGTTTAAGCCAATTAACAATAAGATGACTAAAAATACAACAAAGCGGTTATTTAAGAAAAAACGTTTAAATAAATCTATTTTATCGTTAACGGATTTCAATGCAGCACCTTCTCTTCTCCTCGTATTTCTATGTTACTACTATTATATCGCAAAAAACGACAGGAATCTCTATCCAGCTCATCAATTTTTGCACATTAAAAATGTTAAAGATTTCAGGAAATATTTTCGGTGGGGCGAGTAATCGTAATCCCAATCTCAGCCTAAGTCTTATGAAAGACATTCACCTGACAGCTCGATGAATGCCTTCATTTTCTATATTTCATTTTCTAAAACTAGCAGCTTTTCATAGGCATTTTGTCTTTTTTTATCATGAATTTCCTTTTGCTCCTGCAGCTTTTGCAGCTCTTCTACTTCTTTCGTCTCCGCCATTCTCAGCTCTATCACATAAATTTCTGCTTCCAACTCTTCAATGTGCTTCTCCAGCTTCTCTATCATTATTGACGAATTCTCTATGCTTTTATACGATTTTTTCATATTTTTGCTTGATATTTTAACAGCAGAAGATTGTGCTGCCTGTTTTTCTGACAGCTGCTCTTTCCGTTTTTCCTTTGCCCACGAATAGTTCCCCAGATATTTCGTTATTCGTTTATCTTCTATCCAATATAAATAGTCAAACTGTTTATCTAAAAAGTAACGATCATGGCTCACGGCAATCAGACTTCCTTCAAACCCTTCCAAGGTTTCTTCCAATACTTCTCTTGAATCAATATCTAAATGGTTTGTCGGTTCATCCAGTATAAGTGTATTGATATCCTGATGCATCAGCTGCGCTAATCGGAGACGCATTTTTTCTCCGCCGCTTAATTGCGTTACTTTCCGAAAAACATGTTCCCCGTAAAAGAGAAACTTTGCCAGAATATGCCTCGCCTTACCTTCTGTCACTGAAATGGCTTCACGAAAGGTTTCAAGCACTGTCTGATCAGGAGCAATATCATGAAACACATGCTGAGACAGGTATCCATACTTTACATTACTGCCAATAATAACCTCTCCTTGATCCGGCTCTAAATTACCGAGCATGAGCTGGATAAGGGTTGATTTGCCTGTTCCATTCTCTCCGATAATAGCAACGCGATCCTGATAACGGATATGCATCTCTGCATTTTCAAAAAGCAATTTTTCTCCAAATTGCTTTCGTACATCTGTCATCATAATAACGTCCTTGCCGCTCCTTCCTGAACTATCCAATTCCATTTGCATCTTTTTCCGGTTTAACTGCGGTTTATCCAGCTTGTTCATCCGCTCCAATGCGCGCTCCATATTTTTTGCACGCTTATGCAGTCCCTCGTTTGGCGGATTAGCCCGGTTTGCCCACTCTCTCAAACGTTTAATTGCTTCTTTCATCTTCTTTATTTTCTTCTGCTGCTCTTCATAATCCTGGAACTCCCGGATCAGCCTTTCTTCCTTTTCTTTCACGTATCCAGAGAAATTCGTATGATAAACAGCAAGCTCTCCATCTTCTAAATCTAAAATTCTTCCCGCTACCTCATCCAAAAAATAGCGATCATGCGAGATAACGACAACTGTTCCCCCATAATTATTCAGAAATTCACCAAGCCATTCAACAGCCTGCAGATCCAGATGGTTTGTCGGTTCGTCTAATAAAAGTAAATCCGGGACCTGGAGGAGTATTTTTGCTAAACCGACTTTTGTTTTTTCTCCGCCACTAATTTGGTCAAAAGGCTTCTGCAGCAGATCATGAATTTGTAAACCTGCCGAAATTCGGTCAATATTTGCTTCTAATTCATATCCGCCCAGTACCGTAAAACGCTCCTGAGCTTCTCCGTATGCGCTGATATTTGCAGCCAGCTCCTGTTCTGAGCCAGGGTTCTGCATAGCCTGCTCCATTTTTTTCATTTGTTTTTCCAATGCTGTAATTTCTCCGCTTGATTGTTTTAAGATATCAAATACACATACACCTTCGTCTGGATTAGGGATTTGTTCTAAAAAGCCGATGCTTATCGCTTTTTTCCAATGAATATTTCCTTCATCCTGTTTCGTGATGCCCGCCATTAATCGTAGCAGGGTACTCTTGCCGCCACCGTTTCTTCCGACAATACCGATACGTTCTTTCTCTTTTACCTCTAAGGATAAATTTTCAAATATAATATTCCCGCCGTACATTTTCTTTACTTGATTCATTTGACAAATCATTTTTATTCTCCTTTATCCTCTCTGCATGAAGATAAGGCAACAAAAAAACACACAAAGAGCTATCCTCCCTGTGTGCTTGTATGGTTATTTCATTTCGTTAATAAACCGTACTATATCAGATGCAGAGATGCTTTTTTGCTTTCGTATTTGCTATTAAATTACTAAAAAAGGACAGACGTGTCCCGTCAGCAGCAAATAGCGCAAATTTCGCACGGCAGTAATATAAGAATTCCATCCAGTCTCCGCACGATTTCTCGGCTTGTAAAAACATCTCTACACCTCCATTCCATTAGTAAATTATATTCATTATATAAAAATTTTGTTCTGTATGCAACATTTCCTAGTCTGCTTCCTAATCACCTGATATTTATTATTCTTTTATTGACTAAAAAACTAATCCCCTCTGAAAATAACTTAAAATTCTAATATTATAATAGATATTCTTTTATTTTGCGTTATACTCATAACAAGGAGGCTAAAATAATGCTGACACAAGACAAAACAGTTCAAGATTCTATTTTATTTATTCAACAAAATTTGGATAAAGATCTTTCGCTCAGCGCGCTTGCTGATGAAGCAGCTTACAGTCCGTACCACTTTTCCCGCCTGTTCAAACGTCAGGTTGGTGTGTCTCCAATGTACTTTATTTCTAGTTTACGGCTGCAGCTTGCTAAGAAATTGTTGCTTGAAACTGCATTTCCAATCCGGGACATTGGTCTTGAAATTGGGCAGCAGAGTCTGGGAACTTTTACAACACGTTTTACAAACAGAATCGGAATGACACCTGCCTCATTTCGTGCTACCCGTAAACATTCCGAAGAATATATGACACATTTGAAACAAAGCAGCTTACAAAATACAGTAATGAATTCTTCTTCTTTTCAACAATTATCTGGGTCTATTCATACAGAAGAACCCTTTAATGGTATTATTTTTGCCGGGCTGTTTCCTAAACCGATTCCAGAAGGATTACCCGTCCGTGGAACCTTATTAATGCATTCAGATTCTTTCCATATAACGAATATTCCTGTTGGCACCTACTTTCTGATGGCAACAGCTGTATCGTGGGGAATGGATTCTAAATCAATTCTTATCCCGCATGAAACATTACGGGCACGTCACCCCTATCCAATTTGCATTGATGGAAAACGCCCTTTACCTGAGACACATCTTATCATGAGAAAACCTGAAATTACAGACCCGCCCATCCTTATTTCCTTACCTTTATTAATGAAGCATTTCCTGCAGCGTTCGCCTATTTCTCATTAAATTTTAGATTAGAGCAATCGAGAAGAAATCTGCGAAAACAGCTGCTGCTATACTGTAAAAAAGAAGAAAAGGAGTGAGATAAGTTGACGGTTTCAAGAGAGCTTATGGAGAAGTTTAATATCGCTTTTGCCAATGGTGATGTTGATTTTATCTTTGAAGCAGCTGCAGAAGATATTGTCATGAACGAGATTGGTCACGGTATCACTGAAGGGAAAGCTGCATTTATTGAAAAAATGGAGCCTATGCGTAATTATAAGGCAGATGTCTATAAAGTTTACCGGACGTTAATTGATGGTGATACTGCTGTGGTAGAAGGTGAAATGCAGTTTACAGATGAAGACGGCTTAGCAACCTACTATTTCAATGATTGGTATACTTTTAAGAATGAGAAAATAACAAATCTGACTGCATACTTGATTAAACAAACGCAGGAGAAATAGGAGGAGAAATGCGATGTCGACAGGAGTATATGCATATATCACAATGGATGGCACAGGGAAAGAAGCGATTGATTTTTATAAAAATGCACTAGATGCTGAGGTGTCAGGAGTTCAGACTTTTGGCGATTTACCTGAGAATCCGGAGTTTGCTCTCCCGGATGAAGCAAAGAATCGCGTACTGCATGCCCAGGTACAAGTAGGAAATACGTATTTTATGCTGTCCGATACATTTCCGGACCAGCCTCTAGACACAGGTTCACAAGTGAACGTCTGTGTGACTTTAGAGAACGTCGAGAAATCCGAATCGGTATTTGAAAAGCTGAAAGTGGACGGTAAAGTACTTATGCCGCTCCAGGAAACACACTGGAGCCCGTCTTATGGACAGGTGAAGGATAAATTCGGCATCACCTGGCAAATCTCAACGAATCTTCAAGAATGCATGTAAGTTCATTTTCCTATATAGATGAAAGCAAATATGTTTTATTCTACTCTTACCAGGCCTGGTGAGAGTTTTTGTTTTAAATCCTGCTTTCAACTCAAAAAGTAGAATGAATTCCATGGTTTAAAGTAAGTAATGATTCCGTGAAATGGCTGACGAATGGTATAAGCTCTATACCCCTTCATTATCAAAACGAGTAAAAAAATGCAATAATATAAGATAAATATTTCCATAAAATCGCTAACAGAAGGGGGGGAGAAAACGTTGACTTTTATTGGTTTATTATTTTATATTATTGCTATCGCTATTTTTATTTTAAAGCTAAAGATTGTTTTAACCGGCGAAGTAGTAGAAGGAAAAATCATAGGCTATGTGCGCGGAGCAAAAGGCCACCAGGGAATAGTCGGGTATAATTACAGACTCTTATTAGAATAAAATGATGAGATTTATTATGTAACGTCAATGGATGGATTCACTACTTCGAACGAAGTAGTACCAAATAAAAATTTAGGAATGTATTGTAAGGTCTACTTCAACTCAGATTATCCGGATAAAAGAGTAACCCTGAAAGGTTTTCATAAAACGGAATGACTTGCTTTCTTTTTATTTTGAGCAGGAGCTTTAACAATTGTCATTGATATAGCTCTGATTATTCAAAACAACTAATGGTAAATACATCTACAGAACCTGTCAAACAGACACCATAAACAAATTGTTTGAATTTTCCTCATTGGAAAGGTAGGATTTTAAATATAAGCGAAGGGAGAGTATATACAGATGACAAATCAAATTCCAGAAATCACATTACATGATGGACTTCAAATTCCTTCTGTCGGCTTTGGTACGTACAAGCTGAAAGGAGAAAGCGGTGCGCAGGCAATTAATCACGCTATTACGAATGGCTATCGTCTGCTGGATTCCGCATACAATTATGAAAATGAAGCTACTGTCGGAGAAGCAATACGCAGATCCTCTGTGCCACGTGAAGAATTGCTTGTAACATCTAAGCTTCCTGGACGTTACCATCATTATGATGATGCGATTGTTACCATTCAAGAATCATTGCTTCGGGCAAACTTAGATTATTACGATCTATACCTGATTCACTGGCCAAATCCTATTCAAGATAACTACGTCGAAGCCTGGCAGGCATTAATCGATGCCAAAAAATTTGGTTATATTCGTTCCATCGGTGTATGCAACTTCTTACCAGAACATTTAGAACGTCTCAAAAAAGAAACAGGTATTTTGCCGACGGTGAACCAGATTGAATTACATCCGTTGTTTAATCAGGAAGAACAATTGAAATTCCATGAAGAGCATCATATCGCAACAGAATCATGGAGTCCTTTATCAAGAGCAAGTGATTTACTCCAGGATGAAACATTACAAAAGGTTGCTGATCAGCACAACAGAACTATTTCACAGATTATTCTCCGCTGGCATTATCAGCTGGGAGCGATTGCTATTCCAAAATCAGCATCACCAGTCCGCCAGAAGGAAAATATCTCTATCTTTGACTTTGAATTAAGCAATGAAGAGATGACAATAATCAACAGTCTTACAAAAGCTGATGGACGTTTGAAAGATCAGGATCCGGCTGTTTATGAAGAGTTTTAATAGATATGAAAAAAAGAAAAGTCTCCACCTTTCATTTCAGAAAACATTTATATGGAAAGAGCTGATGCACAATCGTTTAGTTGTACATCAGCTCTTTTATTTCTTATTCCTCTTACATATTGAAATGGAAGGTTTATCTTATGAGCCAGTCTCTTCTCTGCGCGCAAACTCCAACAGGGATCATTAAGCATACCTCTTGCAATAGCTACAAGTTAAGTCCTTCATTCATGCTTTCTATGAAAGCATGAATGAAGGACTAGTTTAATCAGCTTATAACCCGTACTTTTCTTTATCTAAGTTCAGCTCTTTACAAAGCTCAACTAATTCTTCATGAAGGCTATCCGCAATATCCACTCCCGCTTCTAACCTTTTTTGTTTTGTTTGAGCTTCAATCTCACCTGGCAGATAAATATGTCCATTTTTATCAATTTTTTCAGAGTTTACAATAATAGCTGTAAAATCATCTAACCTATCATAAAATCTGTCTAAAGGCATAATTTTATCAATATCTATTACAATCATCGTGCAGCCTACTTTATTAGGCTTATCATAGTCTAATAAGGATATATTTTTGCTATAATTTGCACCTGATAATACCCCTGCTAAAATATCCATAATCAGAGTCAATCCATATCCTTTATGACCGCCGATAGGTACTAATGTTCCTTCCAGCCCTTTATCTGGATCTGTTGTTGGATTCCCTTCTGCATCTAATGCCCAGCCCAATGGAATCTCTTCACCCTTTGAGCTTGCCAACTGAAGCTTCCCGCCGGCAACGACACTGTTTGCGATATCTAGTGTAATAGGATCTTTACCTTTTCGTGGAATAGAGAAGCATAAAGGATTATTTCCTAAAACTCTTTCTTTCCCTCCCGAAGGTGCCATCAACGAACCTGCATTCGTAGTTAAAAACCCAATCATTCCTTGTTCAGCAGCCATTTGAGCATAACAGGCCCCGGCACCTATATGATTGCCGTTATATAAAGTGGCAAAACCAATACCTTTTTCCCTTGCTTTTTCGATCGCTTTTTCCATTGCTAACTGGGCTGGGTAGTGGCCCATTCCATCATCTGCATCCAGCACAGCCATTGTATCTGTTTCCTTCACCCATTTTGTATTTGGTTTTGCATTAAATGCTCCAGACTGCAACCGTTCAATATAAACAGGAACTCGCATAATACCATGTGTATCTGTTCCTTGCTTATCTGCAAAACTGATATTCTTCGCACAAATTTCAGCTTCTTTTTTATCTACACCTACAGCTTGTAAAGCGTCTAAAGTAAAAGTTTCTACGTTGGATAATTTCATTGTATACATTTATATTTCTCCCTCATCTTATATATTTTAAGAGCCTTTTGCTCTTAAGATTTAATTTGTTTTCTTCTGCTGCTAATTAACCTTTTCAGAAGTAATATCATTTGATGTTACATTCTCTGTTAATGTATTCTTTTGAGCACCAGTCAGCTTAACTAATAAAGATAAAGCAATTGGTAATAATATCGCTGTGGTCACAGCTGATGCTGCTACTTGCACAGTTGATACAGCTTCAACAGATGCGAAAGCAGGATTAGCCGCAGCTATTACAGCTGGAACCATGACTGCATTACCTGCTGTTGTTCCCTCAGCAGCACCGACAATTGGATTCCATTTAAATAATTTAAATACGAAAAATGCAGCGCCCCCAGTAAATATTAAAGTAAATACACCTAAAAGTACTCCACTTAATCCTCCTTCCAGTATTGCTGTTAAATCGATTCCCATTCCTAAAGCAAAAGCCAAAAATGGTATAATCATATCGCTGCCACTAACAAAAAAGTCTCTCATTTTCCCATCTAAATTCCCCAGGACAACACCGACTAGCAATGGTATTAATACAGATATGAATGGCATGATAGAGAACATGCCTTCTACAAATCCCATGAATCCCAATATTGTAAAAGCCAGCATTGTTAATAAAGGGCCATCATTTAAAACCAGTATAGAGTAAGCTGCCTTATCATCCTGTTTACCATATTGTGATGCTACAGCCATATACATAGCACCGTTACTATTCGACATCGCAGCCATAATAGCTAAAGGTGCAAGTCCTAACCAGAGACCAGACTCTCCACCGAACCAAATAGCCAGTAATGTAAATATTACCGCTACAAACCATTTTACTGTTAAAAGTGTTACCCCTTTTGCAACACTTGTACCAAAGCTTCGAAGATTTAACTGGGCTCCGGCACAGACAAGATATAATGCAGCTAAAACTGGAACAGCATCTACAAATAACGCTTGGGTAAACCCGTCAATTCTTAATGCATTTGGAGCCACAGTATTAACTATTGCCCCCAGTAAAAGAGGGACTACCATCATCCCGCCAGGAATTCTCTCTAAAAATCTTTTAATCTCCATATATTTCACCTCTTTTATACTAGTTTTCTTAGGAAATTACTCTTAAATAGAAATGTTAAAAATCTTATTTATTATATTTGATTACTGACGATATCAAGAGTTTTTTCCAATATATTCCTGGTTTCTTTTTCATTATTTAGATAGTTCTCCGCATCTCTTCCTCTTACTTCTGCTGCCACACGTAAGCCGTTCTCTTTTCTTATACCAAGTTCATCCGCTTTCCTTAAAATAGATGCCATTTTATCCACTGTTAGAAATCCTGGCTCTCCAATCGGCATATGATTATCACCATATAAACTATCTTTATCGTTCAGAACTGCGTTAGAAAAATGAATTTGATGCGTCTCACATTTTGCTTTTTCTAAAGCTTCGTTAATATCTTCTCCATTTAACGCTGCATGTGCCGTATCAAAAGCTAAGCCAATATTACTAAATTGTTTTTTTACTCGACGAATCAATTCAACAGCATCTTTTGTCGGACCAATTATCCGTTTTTTATGCGCTTCCCGATCTAATGGTTCAACTAAAACATCCATATTATAAGTAGCGGCTTCTTCACAAAGTTCACATATACTTTCATATAATCCTTCTATAGCATCCATACGTCTTGCACCACCTGGATCCGCCCCAGTTACAAATGCGATATTGGATACACCACACTCCGCTGCACCATAAAGGCTTTCTTTCAATTGTTTTACTGTTTCTTTTCTTAATTTTGAATCAAGTGATGAAACATCCAGTCCATTCCTATCGATGATAAAAGTCAACCATTGTGTCAGCTCATAATTATTTTCTTTTGCCAGGTTTAAAATTCTCTTTCTCTCAGAAGATTGAGAGATATCTCCAATCTCATAAGAGCGATAAAATCCTTCTTCCGATAATTGTTCGATAATATTTGCTGTAATGTTATCTTTATCTTTTACTGGAAAGAAAATTTCTGGCACTAATAAGGATGGTATAAATCGATTTGTCATTTTCTTCTCTCCTTATTTACAATCGTTTTCAAGTTCTTTTCAACATATTTTCCAACATTTAAAATAACTTTATCTGGATCTGCCCCAGCTTCTTCTGTTTCTTCTTCAATCATGATCCACCCTTGATAACCACTATCTTTGAGCGTCTGTACGATATAAGGGAAATCAATATCTCCTGTCCCCATTTCTCTCCATTCATTATTGTTAGAGCAATCTTTAAAATGAACATGCTTAATAATAGAAAGATTATCTTTAATAATTTCTTCTGGACGCATCCCTCCAGCTTTTATATGACCTGCATCCGGTGTATAGCTCATATAGGATATATCTAAAAGGTCAAATAAAACATCGTAATCTTCTTTCGTTCTAAAATAGGATGTTTCTGGAGAAGCCGGGTGAAAAGAAGCTTGCACGCCTTTTTCATATGCTCGTTTTCCAACGGCGTTTGCACAACCAATAATTTGCTTTTGGCGTTTCAGCAAATTGTCTCTATTAGCTCCTACTCGTGACGGAAGATTCATTACTGCTCCAGGAAAATTTGTTAAATAATCAATGTAATAATCTGCACGTTCTCTTTCGCTTTTTGTTTCTTCATCGTTCTCCCATGTAAATGGAACTGTTAATGAAGCCAGCGAAATTCCTCTTTCATCTAATGACCGTTTTAACTTTTCAGGGTCATTTTGATACCTTCCCAGCATGGCAACCTGAACATCTACCCCTTTAAAACCTGCATTACTTACCGTATCCATTACTTCATCAAGGTAATCCGTTTCTTTATCGTAGTCCAATTCCCAAGTAGAAGTATGACACCCAAATTTAATACGCATTTGCAATCCTCCTGTTTCTATTAGAATCCGATAGCGTTTTCATTTTCTTTAACACGACGTAATTGCCTTATTTCCTTTTATTGCTAGCAAAAGAAAGGGCTTTCATTATGGAACAAAATCGTTCAGTGGATTTATATTAACACACTAAACTTTGTTTTTCCATAGGAAGAACTAAATTTATATAAATTTTTTTTATTATTTTCCAAAAATGCTTATATAATAATGTTTTAAGGTGTTAAAATATACTTAAATAAATCGTTTTTTTCAAAGCAAATGAAGTATATCACTGTAAATATGGTTTAAAAATGCATATAATTATTATATAAAATGAGATAATAAGCATTTTTTCTATAAAGTAAAGCTACAAAATACAGTTTGAATAGATCTTAATCTTATATCCTCATAGTGATATACAGACATTTGTCGCAGGGCAAAAAGTTTATGCCAAAGGTTAAAATTTTTACTCCTTAATACCTTTGTTTGTTCTTAGGTAATGCAAAGTTCTCTTTAATTACTTTCATTACATTTTTATGCTCTAAACATAGCGGAAGGAATGATATTTAAAGTGGAAACGATTACTGCAGACCAGTACTTGGTCAAAAAAATTAATAAAGCACTAATTTTAAGTATAATAAGAGACCACTCTCCTCTTTCAAAGCCTGAAATTGTCACTAAATCCGGGCTTAATCGTGGAACAGTATCTCGATTAGTTAATGAGCTTGAATCAGATTCGATTATTAAACAATTAGGCGAAGGGGTATCCTCAGGAGGCAGAAAACCAACTATGTATTCCATAAATGGGGATTCCGGGTTTGTTATTGGGATTACTGTTAAGTCCAAACTATTAGAAGTTGCCTTAGCTGATCTAAATGGACAAATAGTCAAGCGTTTTACAAAGGAGTTAAGAAGTAACACACCAAAGTTTGTTATAAAAAATATCATTGAATCCATTAAAGAAATGCAGGATCATGCTAAAGAAAGCCTCTTTCAAATTACGTGTATTGGTATTGGTTTTCCAGGTATGATTGATGAGAACGGTACAGTTTTAAAAGCACCATCTTTAAAATGGAACTCTGTGGACTTAAGACAAACTATTGTCGATACATTTCGAATTCCTTGCGTTGTAGATAATCAGGCACGGGTTGGCTTGATTGGAGAAAAGCAATTTGATAAGAATAACCTTTTAACCGATACCTTGTATATAAGTGTCGGCAACGTCATAGGAAGTGCCGCTACTATAAAAAATGAATTATTTCGCGGCTATAATGGATTATCTGGAGAAGCAGGGCATCTTATCGTTAAATACAATGGTAAAAGATGCTCTTGTGGAAGTAAAGGCTGCTGGCAAATGTATGCTTCCACGAATACCCTGCTAAAGAAACTTTCGAGTGTGCCCAAGGTAGCAGAACAATTAGATGCCAGCCCTTTTTCACAGCTTTCTGTTGAATTCCTGGAAACACTGGCTGGTCAAAATAATCCGTTAGTGATAAAAGAGATAGAAGAAATAGGGCGTTTTCTAGGTATAGGTCTCATCAGTCTTGTAAATGTTTTAAACCCTAAAAACGTTTTAATAGGAGGAGATATTACCAAACTCAAAAAGTGGGTTGAACCTTCTCTGATTGAAACACTTCGCTCAAATGTATTACCTGATCACAATAAAAACTTAGATATTTTATTTTCTGAATTAGGTTCTGATTCAACCATTATTGGCGCCATTGCTATTGCATTAACACACTTTTTTGAAAATGATTATCACGTTAGCTCTGAATAAATAATTATTTCTTAATAGTAATTTCAAAAATGATACGCTTTTCATGGACCTCTTTTAATTTTACTACATTCATATCAGGTACTGCTTTCACTTCGAGTTTAAGACAGTATTCTTTGAATAGTATACCATCTATGCAAACACATTATATCGGCTCGCACCAAAAATTGGAAGATACGCTGCTAACAGCGTTCTCTAGACAAAAATTGGTAAAAAAATATATTCTCCAAATTACAATAACAGAAAGGAAATAAAAAGAGATGAAATATGTCATTGGAATAGACTTAGGGACTAGTGCAGTCAAACTTTTATTAGTAAACATGAATGGAAAAGTGATTCAAGAAATATCAAAAGAATACCCTTTAATGCAAGAAAAAGCCGGGTATAGCGAGCAAAACCCGGAAGATTGGGTAGAGCAGACAATAGCTGGACTGACTGAGCTTACAGACAGCTTTCCTGGAGATGTATCTGATATTGAAGGAATCAGCTTTTCCGGACAAATGCATGGTCTTGTATTATTGGATGAGAACCATGATGCTATTCGACCGGCTATCCTATGGAATGATACACGTACTACAAAAGAATGTCAGGAAATTACAGAACAGGTTGGCAGAGAAAAACTTCTCCATATATCAAAAAACATAGCACTGGAAGGCTTTACACTGCCTAAAATAATATGGGTAAAAAAATATGAACCTGAAAATTATTCGAAAGCAAAGCTGTTTTTATTACCAAAGGATTATTTGCGCTTCCGATTAACCGGCCGGTTACATATGGATTATTCGGATGCTGCAGGGACACTTTTGTTAGATATAGAGAAGCGTTCGTGGAGCGATGAAATTTGCACAGCGTTAGATATTGATCCTGAGCTGTGCCCGCCGCTTGTTCCCTCTCATGAAATGGTTGGAAATATCGATGAAATTATAGCGGAGAAAACGGGACTTTCTGAAAAAATCAGCGTATTTGCCGGCGGTGCTGATAATGCCTGCGGAGCGATTGGAGCAGGTATTTTGGAGGAAGGAAGAACGATGGCCAGTATCGGTACTTCTGGAGTTGTTTTATCTTATGAGGATGCCGGTAATAAATCATTTGCAGGAAAGGTACATTACCTTAACCATGCTGCTCCCGATGCTTTTTACACCATGGGAGTTACGCTTGCTGCAGGTTATAGCTTATCCTGGTTTAAAAATACTTTTGCCAAAGAAATGACATTCGATGATCTTTTACAAGAAGCAGCAGACGTTCCTGTCGGGGCAAATGGTCTCCTGTTTACGCCTTATATTGCCGGAGAACGTACCCCTCACGTTGATGCATCTATCCGGGGCAGCTTTATTGGCATGGACAGCTCTCATAAACGCAAGCATTTTACAAGAGCAGTTATGGAAGGAATCACTTTTTCATTAAATGAATCTTTAGAAATTTTCAGGGAGAATGGAAAGTCAGTCGATACCGTTATATCTATTGGCGGCGGGGCAAAAAGTACAATGTGGCTGCAAATGCAGGCAGATATTTTTAATACCACGGTAATAAAACCAGGCAGTGAGCAAGGTCCGGGAATGGGGGCTGCTATGCTGGCTGCTTACGGATCAGGCTGGTTTGAAACGCTTCCGGAATGCGCTTCTGTTTTCCTGAAGGATGCACAAACGGTGGAGCCTATACGTGAAAATGTAGAAAAATACAAGGAGCTCTTTACATTGTATAAATCTGTTTATGCATCAACAAAGCAAATCAATAAGGATTTAATGAAATATCGAAACGGGAATGAAGTGTAGTCATGTATCACATGTTTCTCACCTTATGAATAACCTGTAGTGGTACGCTAAAGCGAGAGGTGGAGGAGCATGGATTCATTGTTTACACTGGCATATCAGATTGGTTCTCTATATATTATTGTTGCAATTGGCTGGATCATCAGACGGAAGAAACTGATCTCTGAACAAGGGCAGCGTGCTATGACAACTTTATTATTATATGTGGCTCTACCCTGTCTGATTATCAGCTCCATGCATATACCTTTCCAGTACGAACAAGCTTATGGCGCCTTCATTATGTTTGTCCTTTCCATCTATATTATGGGAGGGACCCTTTTTTTAAGCCGGTTTATTACGAGAAGGCTGACATTGCCGAGAGAACGTAAAGCGGTATTTGAAAATGTTATTTTATTTGGTAATCAAGGGTTTATCGGCATGGTCATTATTCTGCAGCTGTTCGGCCAGGAGGGAATTCTGCTTGCTTCTGTATTTAACCTGATTTATTACGTTTTGATGTGGACATATGCCATTTATATTATGAACCCTGGTATGCTTCCAGATTCCAAAGCTGTGTTTATCTTGAAAAATCCCGGCTTTTTAGCAACAGTGTTCGGTTTTATTTTATTTATCTTTCCTGTTCAAATTCCTGCTTTTATTATGGAGCCGATAGCGACCATCGGGCAGATGACAGTACCTTTATCCATGATTATGATCGGTATGATGATTTCAACGATTACTTTTTCTGATGTTATTGCATATATGAAGGATATTTTTGTTTATATCGCCGTCATAAGCCGGTTATTTATTTATCCAATCCTCTTTTTTCTGCCATTACTGTTATTTCATCTTCCTTTTGAGTGGTTTATGATAGCATGTCTGCTTTCTGCGACTCCAAGTCCTGCCACGATAAGTATGTATGCACAAGTATATGGGGGAGACGTGGAATTTTCTGCGGTGGTTGTCTTTTTCTCCACCCTTCTTTCGGCTATCAGCATTCCTCTGGTTTATTTACTTTTTTTATATTTTATTTAGAAGATGTATGTTACACCCTCTTGACCATTATTTAAGAACGAAAAGAGCTTGCAAAAAAGGACGAATGATTCACCCGTCCTCTGCTGCTTTTATTTCCACCAATCATTATAAATGGACGCAATCGGCTCACGCTTATGCATCGTTTTGATATAGTGAGCCTCAATAACTTCTTTTGCTTCCTGAGACACTTCTTTACCTTCTAAATAATCATCCACTTCTTCATAGGTCACACCTAATGCTTCTTCATCAGCTAAGGCTGGACGTTCATCTTCCAAATCAGCAGTAGGCTTTTTCATATAAAGATGCTCAGGACAGCCCAACTCTTTTAATAACTGCTTTCCCTGTCGTTTATTTAAACCCTCGAGCGGCACAAGATCGCAGGCTCCATCTCCATGCTTTGTAAAGAACCCGGTAATTGCTTCTGCTGCATGGTCTGTACCTAATACAAAGCAATTATGCATACCGGCAATACTATATTGTGCCTTCATGCGCTCTCTTGCTTTTTCATTTCCTTTTAGAAAGTCACTGATAGTTATACCTGCTTCATGTAATGCTTTATCACTGGCATCCACAGCTTTTTTAATATTTACTGTGAATATCTTCGAAGGCTGTACAAACTGAATTGCATCTTCTACATCATCAGCATCACCCTGTTTTCCATATGGGAGCTTTACGCCAATAAATTGATAAGATTCCTCTTCATGCTCTTCGTTTAATTCGTCAATCGCCAACTGGGCTAATTTTGAAAGTAGTGTAGAATCCTGGCCGCCTGATATTCCAAGAACAAAGCCTTTTGCAAAACTAAATTTCCGCAAATAGTCCTTCATAAAATCAATACGGTTACGGATTTCTTCTTTTGGATCAATTTCCGGTTTTACATGTAATGCTTTAATAACGGATTGTTGTAATTCACTCATTTATAGACACTCCTTTATTAGAAACTGCCTATTCACCTGTCTTAGCGAATCAGCAGTTTTTTCACTTGGCTTACTGAATTTTTATCTGTTTTGCAGTTGGTGACGATTTACTCGCACAACCGGGAACTTCTGCTGCAAATGATACTTTTCTAACATGGAACTAAAGATTTTGGTCCTGCTTTACTTTTTTCTTCACATTTTCAATATGCTCCATTTTGTTATTCCATAGTTTTATACTTAAATCAACAGGATATTCAGCCGGATAGTTTGTCCGCTTATATTCATCCCAGAACAGCTGAAGCTGGTTTTTCGCATAATTTTGTACATGCAGCAAACTTGGGCATTCGTAGACGATTTGACCATTTACTGCAATATCATGATGCAGATCAACTGCATCAAAATTAGAAACCATTTTCTTATAGTACGTATGGATTGGATGGAAAAGCATAATTTCCGCTTCTTGATTAGGATCTTCATCCTCTAGTGTCAGATAATCACCTTCCGTATGATGATTCCCTTTATTAATAATCCGATAAACTTTTTTCTTCCCTGGTGTTGTCATTTTTTCAGGGTTGCCAGATAATTTAATCGTATCTACCATTTCTCCCTGTTCATCCTCAATAGATACCAGCTTATAAACTGCTCCAAGTGCGGGCTGATCATATGCTGTAATCAGCTTTGTTCCGATTCCCCAAACATCAATTTGCGCATGCTGGGCCTGAAGACTTGCTATCGTGTATTCATCCAAATCATTAGAGACATAAATTTTTGCATCGGTAAATCCAGCTTCATCCATCATTCTTCTGGCTTCCTTCGAAAGATATGCCAGGTCGCCGCTATCAATCCGAATACCTTTAAAATCAATTTTATCTCCTAATTCTTTAGCTACTTTAATAGCATTAGGAACACCAGAATAAAGTGTATCGTAGGTATCCACTAAAAAGACACACTCACGATGACGCTCTGCGTATTTTTTAAATGCAACATATTCATCACGATATGCTTGAACCATCGAATGTGCATGTGTACCAGATACAGGAATCCCAAACAATTTACCAGCCCGGACATTGCTTGTTGCGCTGAAACCGCCGATATAAGCCGCTCTTGTCCCCCATACTGCAGCGTCCATTTCCTGTGCTCTTCTTGTACCAAATTCCATTACAGGGTTATCTCTGACCAGTTGTCTGATACGTGATGCTTTGGTAGCAATAAGTGTTTGGTAATTCACAATGTTTAATAAAGCTGTTTCCAGCAGCTGCGCTTCTTCTAAAGGAGCTTCTACCCGGACAATCGGCTCATTTGCAAAAACAATTTCCCCTTCACGCATTGATTTCAAAGAACCTGTAAACCGGAGATCGCGTAAATGATCAATAAAATCTTCTTTATAGCCAAGGTCCTTTAGATAGGTTAAATCTGATTCACTAAATCGAAAGTTGTGTAAATACTCAATAATTCGTTCTAATCCCGCATATACTCCATAGCCATTTCCAAACGGCAGCTTGCGAAAATATAAATCAAACACTGCATTGCGATTATGTATTCCATCATGCCAATACGTTTCAGCCATATTTATTTGATAAAGATCTGTGTGCAGCATTAAGCTGTCATCTATATAATTCATTTCCGATTTCCTCCTGTGGGTTTATATGTTTCCAATTCTATTACCAAATAGATGAGAAAACAATATTATCATTAAATCGATATAACTGAGACGGCCTGAACGAATTCCGTTCTGTTTTCTTTAAGTTCCCATTCGTATCGGCAACCTTTTCCAGAAAAGGTAACTTAGGTGCTTTGCCAAAAAATACAGATGTATTTGTAATTCTGGAATGATCAGATACAGTCATCAGTACACGCTGTAATTCAGATAAAGTAAATTCTTCAGGTAAAAAGTTTCTTGCAACCGTTGAATGATGCATATCCCATTCAATCAATGACACAGCATCTGCAATTATTTTTTGATGGTCGAATGCTAAAGAAAGCTGCTTTATTTCTTCCAATGAGAACAAGTCGACTTCCTCTGCATCATCCGCCGCCTCTCTTTTCTCAAGCTGAAATTCCGGCACAATTGCATAATGCGCATTTGATATAATCCAACCGCGAGGGTCTCTTCCCCATGCATCATATGTTCCAAAATGCTTTAGAAAAACTTGATCAATTCCCGTTTCTTCTTTTAGCTCTCTTGCTGCTGCCTGTAAAGCTGTTTCCCTTCTTTTGGCGTCAACAAACCCGCCAGGCAAAGCCCATTTACCAGCTTCCATATTAGGGTTGCCTTCTGCATCTATTTTAGCCCTTTTAATCAACAAAAGCTTCAATATTTTCTTCGGTGGTTCTTTTTTACGCTGTTCTTTTGCTTCAGTATTTTCGGATACAATGGTAAATACAGCAATATCACTCGTATAACCATCTGGTGTAACGTATTTTGATTTATCCTTCATCTAGTGTTTTTCACCTCCACCGAATTTCATAATTAGTAATTTGTAATTTAATAATTACTAATTATTATAATCAAAAGAAAAAGAATGTCAAACAATTAAGAATAAAAAACGGGAAGCACCTTTACCTCCCGTTTTATCGTAATTAATCCTCAGCGTATTTAATAACTGCATCATGTAAGAGAGAAACAATTTCCCTTCCTGCACGGTCATTATAATATTTCGCAAATCTTTCATCCGCTAAATACATTTGTACCAAGCCTTTATGCGCTTCTGCGGAATAATTTGGCCATGAATACATTAGCCATTTTTTATGAAGCTCATACACTTCTTTTGCTTCTGGTGTGTCTAAATTCTTTGTCTTTGTTAATTGCTCCAGTTTCGTAAATAATTCATCTTCTATTCTCTGCATTTCCTGAAAATCTGCTTCGCTAAGATTCATAAATTTTTCATTCGATTTTCCAACTGTTTCCTTACCATATTTTTCTCTGATTTCTTCCCCATACAGTCTTTCGTTCTCTTCCAGACGTTCTTTCTTAAATCCTTCAAATTTTTCTTCCGCTGTCATTATAATCTCTCCCTTTGTATATTGAATTGTTTTTCTCACAGTGGCTAACAATTGATTTAACTTTTCTTTCTCTGCTTCGAGCTTTCGCTGATGCTCTTCTAATGCAGTGAGCGTATGAAAATCAGGATCATCCAGTACTGAATGAATCTGCTCCAGCTTCATTCCTAAAGAACGATAGAGAAGAATTTGCTGCAGCCGATTTAATTCCTTCTCTTCATATAGACGGTATCCTGAATCGGAAAGCCCTGCAGGCTTTAATAAATCAATTTGGTCATAATACCGGAGTGTACGTGTACTGATACCCGATATATCAGCTACTTTTTTGATGGAATATTTCATTCCTTTTACCTCCCTTCAATTCCTAATATAGAGATTTACGCAGCGTAAAGGTCAAGGATTTTTTTAATTTATAATAAAACCCATCTTAAATTAGTCTAAGATGGGTTTATCTTACCTTATTTTAAATAATATCATTAAAAATTTGTCCACCATTTAAATCAATAATCTTTAAACGATTCGTATCTTTAATAAAAATCGTTTTGTATTTTTTCTGGTTAGCTTCATCACCAATAAATAAAATTCGTTTATGCGGATTATCCTCCACAACTTGAACAGAATCATTTCCTGATGGAATTTGATTTTGAATAACTTCCATTTCTTTCTGTGTACTTTCTCCTGTTTCTTCTTCAAAAGCCATTACTTCATTATCTTCTGTAAGTTCTTCTGCTTCTCCTGTGTTGGCATAGATTCCTGTTAGTAATAATGCTCCTGCTGCTGTCGATAGTAAAATTGTCTTCATTGGTAAAAACCTCCTTGATATATTAACAATTACCAGTTTACATGACTGCTTCTTATAATGTCCTTAGAGAAAAATGAGAATTTGCTGAGAAAGCCTGGCGTTTATTTTCCCGGGGATAGGGAAAAAGATACTATACTTATTTTCTTTAACAAAACTTCTGTCAAAATAAAGCTCCACAAAGCTTTATTATTTACGTACTAAAAATTGCAGTAAACAATTCATACTACCAACACAGGCGGAGGAACGAAAATGAACAAAATATATGATGCTATCGGTATTGGAATCGGCCCTTTTAATTTAAGTCTTGCTGCTTTAACAAATGATTTGCAGGAATCAGAAATTTTATTTTTTGAGCAGGAGGCTTCTTTTGATTGGCATCCGGGAATGCTGTTAGAAGGCATGGACCTCCAAACACCATTTATCGCAGACCTTGTAACATTTGCAGATCCTACAAATCGTTTTTCTTATTTAAATTATCTTCACAAGCATAATCGGATGTATTCCTTTTTCTTTTTTAACCGCTTCACCATTCCCAGAGAGGAATACAATGCTTATTGTAAATGGGTTGCTTCAAAATTAAATAATTGCCAGTTTGGACAATGTGTAACAGATGTGAAAGAGGTATCGGGTAAATCCTGTTATGCAGTTACTGTTCATTCCATAGAGGATGGCAGTGAAGAAATATATTATGGAAAACATATTATTTTAGGAACAGGCAGCATCCCAAACATTCCAGAAGCGTTACAAGGATTTCCAGAGGAGGATATTACGCACACCAGCCGCTATACTTATTTTCAGGATACTTTAAAGCAAGGAAGCTCCATTACTGTCGTTGGCTCAGGACAAAGTGCATCAGAGGTATTTTATGATTTATTAAAGGAGCAAAAAGAACGTGGCTATGCTTTAACCTGGTTTACGCGTTCCAGCGGGATTTTCCAGAAGGAGGATACCGGACTGGGCAGAGAAGTATTTTCTCCCGAGTATGTTGATTACTTTCACAATCTGGCAATGGAAGACCGGATGGAATCGCTTGAAAATTTAAGCACTATTCGAAATGGGATAGATCCTAAGCTGCTGGAAAAAATTTATGAGCTGCTCTATAACCGCTCCATTGAGTCTCCTTTGGACCAGATCACTATCCAGACCAATACTGCGGTAAATGCAATTGAAGCGGGGACTAATTCAAACAGAGAAAGCTACAGCCTGCAATGTAAGCAATGGCAAAAAGGAGAAAAATTTACTTATCCTGCAGACAAAGTTATTCTTGCAACCGGGTATAAACCGCATCTCCCAGAATGGCTGAATAATTTTCATGAGGAAATAGAATGGGAGGATGAAAAAAGATTCCGCGTGACAGCAGATTATCGGCTTGTTTTTAAAGACTCTCGCGAGAATCAGATTTATACCTTAACAAATATTGAGCATTCTCATGGATCCAGTGCCACAAACCTTGGATTGTCAGTATTACGCAATCAAAAAATTATTAATTCCATTGCTGGCAAGGAAATCTATACCACACCAAATCAGGCAGTCTTCCAGCAATTTGAAATGAAAAAATCATAATTACAAAAAAAGATGCCAGATGTGTTTCATACACATTTAGCATCTTTTCTCTACATCAAATCCATTTCCAACCGTACCATATCTACAACCTGTATTCCGTTTTCAAAGATCGGTTCATCATAATGACGCAAAAAGAAGTCACGATCAATGGAAACCATCCGAAAACCGCATTTTTGATACAGTGCCAGCTGAGTAACTCCTGAATTACCTGTTCCAATTTCTATCGTACGGTAATTTTGCTTCTTCGCCTCCTGAATAGCGTGTAATACCAACTGTTTTCCCCAGCCTTGTCCCTGATAACCTTCATCAACAGCAATATTTACGAGCTCCACTGTATCCGGTCTTGTCGGCAGAAGGACATATACTCCGATAATCTTTTCTTCCTTCTCCAGTACATGGCAGGTTCCTCTTGAAGTATAATCACGGACTAATCTTTCTGATGGATCTGCGAGTAATAACAGATTCATAGGCAATGTTTCTTCCGCAAGCAACTGACGAATCATATTTTCTGCTCCTTTTTTATTAAATAGACTTGTTTCTTTACTGTAATTCTTCTAACATTAGGAATTATATATTGAATATAGTATACCAACTTTTTCAACTTCAAAGGAGTTTAAAATGGATGTTATTACTGTCGCCCTAACAGTCATTATGATGGGGTTTATTTTATTCACCGGTGCGTTGGTCGCCCTGAAAAATACAATTACATATGAAGCAAAACAGCTGTTTATGAGCGTTATTATTAATGTTGCCGTTCCATTTATTATTTTAAATGGTGTGTTCAATACTGAGTTAACAGATGATGTGTTACATCAAGTTGTTCTGATGTTTATCTTCAGTGTCAGTTTTAATATTTCAGCTGTTGGTATTTGTTTTTTATTCGGAAAAATCATTGGCTTCTCTATAACAAAATCAAAACAGCTTGCTTTACTTGCTGCTATAGGGAATTCTGGATTTATCGGCATTCCATTATGTGCTGCTATCTTCGGCCCCATCGGTGGTTTGCTTGCCGCTATTTTTGATGCAGGGCTGGATGTAGTAGTTTTCTCTCTGGGAATCTATCTTTTGCAAAGTGAAGACCGCTTTGAATGGAGACATTTAAAAGCACTTATAAACATGCCTTTAATTGCTATCAGCTTTGGACTGATTTTTGCATTCAGCGGCTGGGATGCTACCGTTTTAATGAAAGATTTAGCTAGCATGCTCTCCGCATTGGCTGCTCCGATGGCTATGCTTTATGTCGGTTTTAGTCTGCCAGACCTTTTCCGAAGTAAGCAGCCTTTATTTTTCCGTGAATTGTGGATGCCACTAGTGTGGAAATTACTTATTCTTCCAGTGATAGTAATGATTATTCTTTCTTTTATGCCTATAGAGACCATGTTGAAGCATATATTGGTGATTCTTACCTGTATGCCTACCTTTATGCTCTCCGCTGTTTTATTTTCCCGTTATACGGATAAAGAACAAGATGCAGTTGTTACATCTGTATTTTCCACCCTGCTTGCATTAGGGACGATTCCTTTTATCGCCTGGCTGTCTACTTTTTGGATTGGCTAAGTCATAGACTAATAATGTAATAAAAGCAGACGCATATTTCACTTATGTGCGTCTGCTTTTATTCTATCGTTTCTTAATGATAAACCAATTTTTCGCACCAATGGTAAGAACAATTAATAAACAAATTAATCCAACAGCGTGAAACAATATGGCTTTTGTCAATCCCCCGAGTATAATACCTAACAAACCCACCACAAAAAGCGGGGAGTATTTTTTATTTAGAGTCACTTCAACCTGATCTCCGTCGTTAACAGTCAAAGAGTTGCTGTAGAAAAAGCTCTGATTAACTGTTATCTCAGCTGTATCTTCAGGAGCAGCTGCAATAAATACATCATTATTTTTCAGCTTCCCTTGTGCTTCTCCATTAACATTGACCTTTATACTGGACAATCCACCAAGTGGACCTGTATTTCTATTAACATGAACCTCCATCTATGTACCCCTTCCATCATTTTTATTCAGCTAGAATATATCAAAGTATGGTAACACAGAAAGGGCTGGCAGAACAGGTACATTTGAACTGATTTTTCGTTTTATCAAGAAACAGAAAGCCGCCCAGCTCAAAGAACAGCTTCCTGTTATGTGAAAAGAAAACAAACTGCTGCAGTGATTACTTATCTGCACAAAATATAACTCTTAGCCTTCTTTTTGCATCGCTTCTTCTTTCGTACGCTCAACCGTCCCAAAGGGATGATGAGGAGGTGCATAAATTGTATACAGCTTTAAAGCTTCATCTCCTGTATTTGTTATATTATGCCAGGTACCAGCTGGAACCATAATAGCACTGTCTTCTTCCACATGCTGCTGAATGGTCAGATTATCTTGCCGGTTCCCCATTTGTACAGTTCCTTCTCCTTCTTCAATGCGTAAAAATTGGTCTGTATCCGGGTGTACCTCTAAACCAATATCACTTCCCACCGGGATACTCATCAATGTAACCTGCAGATGCTCTCCTGTCCACAAAGCAGTACGGTAATTTGTATTTGCCTCTGCAGCATTTTCAATATCAATAATGAACGGATTTCCACCATAATCAGTAACCCGGGAATATATTTGGGCGTCCTGATGAGGTTCTAAATACCCTGCTAAATAATTCGCAATTTGATAATCTGTCATTGCAAGCTGATAAAGTAGCTGCCGGGAGTGAGGTTCATTTATTTGTTCACTTTTACGATAATTTTCTTCATAGCCCTGCAGAGCATGTTCATAAACAGATTCAATACTTCCATTTTCTGCTTGCTTATACTCTGACTGTCGTGTATCTATCTGTTGTCCGGTGAAATATTGATAAACCTGCTCCAGTCCTGCTGCTATTTGATTTTTAGATTGCACTGCATACATGATTCCCTGTCCGGAGACTCCCTGCCTGAATTGGTCCAGCACTTGAAAATACATAGGAATTAACGAAGCTTCACGCTGTAAGGTCTCTTCTACCATATTAGCTGTCTGTTCATCATAGGCATTTCCCTGATTTAAATTTGGATTCATTCGATTCATTTGCTGCTGATACAAAGGATTATAATACATTTTGGTTTGTTACCTTCCTTTCCTTAATCTCTTATCAGCATATGACTATAAATTAAAAATGGAACCCAAAAAAATTGAATAATCAAGACATCAAAAAAAAGAAGACATCTGCAAATATCTTCTCATTCCTTTTTTATTCTGTTTAAATATTATTTATACAGTACTTCCTATTATACGCACGTAGAAATTGCTAAACCTTTCTCTTTCAAATTATTTCACCTTAACCTCAGCATACCTAGATTCTGGTATCGATAAACCTAAATGCCCCCGCAATGTAACACCATTGTATTTCTCTCTAAATAATCCACGTTGCTGAAGCACTGGAATAACCTCATCTATAAACTCCGTTAAGCCCCCTGGCAAGGTTTGAAACATTAAATTAAAGCCGTCTGCTCCCTCCTTTATAATCCACTCCTCCAGCTGATCGGCGATTTGTTCCGGAGTACCGAAAATTGTCCAATGTCCCCTTGAGCCGGCAACCCGTTTATAAAGCTGTCTGATTGTTAAATCTTCTCTTCTGGCCAAGTCTATAATTAATTCTCTTCGACTCTGGTTTCCGTTAGTTTTTGGAATATCTGCAGGAAGCGGGTCATCCAGTGAATAATTAGAGAAATCCATTCCCCCAAGATAATCAGATAAAAAATCAAGTCCGACTTCAGGTACAATCAAATCCTGTAATTGCTTATATTTCTCTCTTGCCTCTGCTTCTGTTTTACCAATGAAGGGGGAGACGCCAGGCATTATTTTCACTTCATCCGGATTTCTGCCGGATTCAAGAACCTTTCTTTTCACTTTTTGATAAAAACTCTGAGCATCCTCCAGTGTCTGCTGAGCAGTAAAAATTACATCGGCAGTTTTTGCCGCCAGTGTTGTACCTGCTTCTGATGAGCCAGCCTGAACAATCACAGGGCGACCCTGCGGGGAGCGCGAGGAGTTCAATGGTCCCTTTACATAAAAATGCTTTCCTTCATGATTCAGTGTGTGTAATTTCCTGGAATCAAAATAAACCCCTGCGTCTTTATCCCGGATAAAAGCATCTGATTCCCAACTATCCCATAGCCCCTTCACCACTTCTACAAATTCATCCGCACGTTCATAACGAAGATCATGCGCTAAATGCTTCTCTTTGGTAAAGTTATTCGCCTCATGCTCGTAATAGGACGTTACCACATTCCACGCTGATCTTCCTTTACTTAAGTGATCCATAGAAGAAAATTTTCTGGCAATATGGAACGGTTCATTATAGGTCGTAGATGCTGTTGCAGCAAGCCCTATTTGGGATGTGACTGCAGCTAGAGCCGGGAGCAGCGTAAGTGGATCAAACCGGACGATTTCCGCCGGATGTGATAAGCGGTTAAAAGACAATCCATCACTTAAAAAAAGCATATCCAGTTTTCCCTTTTCTGCTATTTCCGCAATTTCCTGATAATATTTAAAATCCTCAAAGCCATCAGCAGGCACTTCAGGATGCCTCCATGAAGCCATATGGTGCCCCGTCCCCATCAGGAAGACACCTAAGTTTATTTGCTTCTTAGACATTTTTTTCAGCTCCCCTTATTAATTCTTTTGATAAACCGGATTCCATTTAAGCAATCTGCTCTCTAATAGTTTTGCTAAAGAATCTGCCACCTTTCCCAAAATCGCATATAAAAGTATTGCTAAAACAACAATATCAAGCTGCATAAATTCACGGGCGTTATTTGACATATAGCCGATACCGGATGAAGCTGCGATGGTTTCCGCAACGATTAATGTCACCCACATGGTTCCAAGTGCATATCGAATACCTACCAATATAGAGGAAAGTGCTCCAGGTAAAATAATTTTGAAAAATAGCTGCCATCTCGATAATCGATACACTTTTCCCATTTCAATCAGTCCTTTATCCACTGATCTAATTCCATGGTACGTGTTGATATAAACAGGAAAAAATACACCGATGGCTACTAAAACAATTTTGGATTCTTCTCCGACACCAAACCATAATATAATCAGCGGAATCAAAGCTAAATGTGGAATATTACGAAGCATTTGGACGGTTGTATCCAAATGCTTTTCTGCAAACGGATAAACTCCATTTAACATACCAATGATGATGCCTAACCCTCCACCAATGACAAAGCCTATAATAGCCCGACTGAAGCTGATATAGATATGTGTCCAGAGATCTCCGCTAACAGCCATAGAGATACCTGTTTGAACCACTTCCAGCGGTGGCGGCAGAATGTTCCCCGAAATAGATTCATTCATTGCAAATAGCTGCCATCCCGCTAAAAGAAGTATAGGGATGATCCACGGAGCTAAACGGTTATAAATATTGCTGGATGTCTCTTTCAACTGTTTCACTTCCTTATATACTAAATTTAGCCTTATTTATTGGCATTCTATTCACTGTCTGGATTCCAAATATAATCAGAAAAGTCGATTTCATTTTCAATTAAACCGATATCCAATAAATCTGCTGCTTCGATTTCTAAATCCACTATTGCCTGATCATCCATAAATTGAGCATCTGACTCTTTTTTATTTAATACCGTTTCCCATGTAGCCGCGGGAATTTGTGTCTCCCCTTCCAGCAATTCTGATGCTTCAGATGGATCTTCATTAATCTCCTTACCAACTTTCGCTAAGTGTTTAACATATAATTCAACTACTTCCGGATCCTTATCAATTAATTCTGATGTCGCAAAATAAAAGGATCTGTATGGGACAACGTCTTCTGCCGTATGCAGGATTTTGTTTCCTCTAGCCTCAGCATCTGCGAAATACGGGTCCCAGACGACCCAGGCATCCACCTCACCTTTTTCAAATGCCAGACTGGCATCAGGAGGATTTAGATTAACTGTTTCAATATCATCAATGGATAAATTTGCTGAATCCAAGAGCTTGATTAACAGGTATTGGGCAATGGAAGCATTGTTATACGCAACCCTTTTCCCTTTTAAATCCTCCAATGATTGAATGGAAGAATCTTCACTGACTAATATCCCTTCTGTTTCTGGAGCAGACGGCTCGCTGGCAATATACTGAAAGTCACTCCCTTTATCGAGGGCAAAAATAGACGGAATATCTCCTGCATTTGCTAAATCAATACTTCCTGCGTTTAATGCTTCCAAAATAGAGCTTCCCGTATTAAATTCCGACCAGGTAACCGTATAGCCTAACTCCTCCAGCTCCTCTTGAAATTCTCCGCTATTTTTTAAGGTTAATGTCGGCCCCCCTTTTTGGTAGCCGATATTAATCTCACCATTTGCTCCAGAGGCTGAACTGCCGCACGCTGCAAGAATGAGTGAAAGCATGATTATTAAAAATAAAACAAGTATGTGTCTATTCTTATGATGATTCAATAGATTTTCCCCTTTCTTTACACAGTCTGCCTGGACGAAATAATTTCATGGACTTTAGGAATAACGTTTTCTCCAATTTCCTGAATGGTTTCCAAATGCGGAAAACCTCGTAACAACACTTTATCAAACCCTAAATCAGCATATTCTACAATTCGTTCTGCTACCTGATCAGGGGTGCCGACAAGCGCAATGGAGTTTCCCGATAATACTTGGGTTAATCCAGCCCATAAATTGGGACCAATTTTAAAGTTATTTTCCCTTCCATCCTCCATTAATTGATGAAGTCTTTTCACACCAATGGATTCACCCTTTGCCGTGGCAGCATTTTTTTCATTCAGCAGATTTTCTTCTGTTTTGCTCAGAAGTTTTTCTGCATTATTAAAAGCTTCATCTTCTGTCTCTCCCAGCACAACTTGAAATGAAACACTATAGTTTAATTCACGATTATAATCTGCAGTACGTTTTTTCATTTCTTCAATTCGTTCTTTGGTATTTTCCAATGTTTCTCCCCAAAGCATATAAACATCCGATTCGGCTGCTGCCACATCTTTTCCTACATTTGAGGCACCACCAAAGTATATTTTCGGTATTTCTTTAGGTCTTGGAAATAAGGATGCTCCCTTCAGTTGATAAAATTCACCATCATGATCAAAATGTTCCTCCGTAAATAGCCGTTTTAGTATTTGAATATATTCACGGGTTCTCTTATATCTAGTTCCATGATCCAGAAAGTCCCCATCTGCCGCTAAATCTGTCGGTGATCCTCCAGTTACTACATTGACCAAAGCTCTTCCTCCTGACCAATAATCAACCGTTGCAAATTGCTTGGCAAATATGGTTGGCTGTATAGATCCCGGACGGATTGCAAAAAGAAATTTCAAACGATTCGTTTGTCCAATAAGGTTTGCAGCAACAGCTAAGGAATCTAAGCAGGAGCCTCCAGTAGGCAATAACAGTGTTGAAAAACCGCCTTTCTCTGCCGCCTGAGCAATATCTCTAATATATTCAAATGTCGGCTGCCGTTCTGCAGCTTCATCCGTTCCTGACCATGCATCAACTTTTCTCCGTGATGAATTGTTGTTTACCGCTCCTACGTATTCCCCATCACCGGAAGTAGGCGCCATTGTGATAAATTCAACCATTTTAAACCCTCCAATTGTATTTTTAAGGGACGTAGCCCTGTTCCTTACTAATACAGTTACTTACTCTCCACTTTTCTTAATCTGGGTTCATACTGATGAAGTCGTTCTTTTCCAAGAACATTCGCCAGTAATTCTTCTTCCAATTCCGCAAAAGCCGGATTTAATCGATTTCTTGGCCGCTGTAAATCCACAAGTAAATCCAGCTTTACCGCGCCCTCCTCAATTAAAATAACGCGATCTGCAAGTGTAATGGCTTCATTCATATCATGGGTAACAAGAATTGCCGTAAATTGCTGCTCCAGCCAAAGGTCTTCTATAAGCGACTGCATTTCCATTCTTGTCAGCGCATCGAGTGCCCCTAATGGTTCATCTAAAAGCATTAACTTCGGATTTGATGCCAACGCTCTCGCCAGAGCAATGCGTTGTTTTTGTCCGCCTGATAAAATAGCCGGCCAATCCTGTGCTCTTTGCTCCAGGCCAACCTGCTGTAGAGCCCAGTATGCGCGATTCTTCCAGCCTTTTTCTAACCCTAATCCTACACCTGTATTTTCCAGAACCGACAGCCATGGCAGTAATCTTGCATCCTGAAACATGATACGTGCCTGGTCATTTAACCCTTTTAATGCATGCTGGTTCTGTTTAATTCCTCCCGCAGTTGCCTTTTCAAGCCCAGAAATATGTCTAAGCAATGTACTTTTGCCGCATCCGCTCTTTCCAACAATGGCCACAAATTCACCAGACTTGATATTTAAATCAATCTTTCGTAAAACCGCTAAGTGACCGTATGATTTCTCCAGTTGATTAATGTGTAACTCAACACCTGCATTTTGAGCCACTGCGTTTCCTCCTTTGTATCCCTCTTATTAAAAGCTTGGAGCAATCTCATTTTCCGGTAATTCTGTTTGACTGCCCAATTGATTAGATGTAAGCTTTTTTACAAATTGTTCATATGAAATGGTTTGCTCCAATTGAAAAAATCGGATTCCATCATGTTTCGCCTTCTCATAGGATAATTCACAGAATGTTTGTGGAGGCGAGACAAATGCTGTTGCACCTTTTTCTTCAGCAAATTTTAAAGCTGCCCCTCGTCTTCCTTCTTTTAGATGAATTGCCGGATTTTCAAAATCTTTATATGTGCTTTTCTCAGAGTCAAAGATACGGATCGTTTCCCCTTCAACAATGGGTACAATTAATTTTATTTCGTTTAGTACAACAGCAATAAGCATGTTTTCCTCTCCTTGTTTAATTAAATGGATTTACTTCCTCTACGAAACTGGCTTCAACGCTTTTCTGTAATGCTTGGTCGATATCCGCTTTGATATCCTCAACATCTTCCAGCCCTATTGATAATCGAATTTGTTCTTCTTCAACTCCTGCTGTGAGCTTTTCTTCAGGTGATAACCTTGCATGTGTTGTACTCGCCGGATGAATTACAAGTGTTTTGGAATCACCAACGTTCGCCACATGAGAAAGTAATTTCACAGAGTTGATAAAGATTTTCGCAGATTCATATCCACCTATTACTCCAAATGTAAAAATAGATCCTGCCCCTTTTGGCAAATAGATTTTCGCAAGTTCATACTGTGAATCCCCTTCTAACGTTGGATAATTCACCCATGCAATGAGATGATGATTCGCTAAATATTCAGCAACCTCCTGAGCATTTTCAACATGCTGTCTCATTCGAACAGATAATGACTGTAATCCCTGAATAAATAACCAGCCATGAAAAGGGGATAACGCCGTCCCAAGGTTATGCCCGAGTTCAAAGCGGGCCTTCGCAATAAACGGACTTGCGCTGGGCAGTTCAACATACGATTGATTATTTAAAGCTCTGTTTGGAGTTGTAAATTCAGGGAAGTTTCCATTACCCCAATCAAAGCTTCCGGCATCAATTATAATTCCGCCAATCGCTGTTCCGTTTCCGCCAATAAATTTCGTGACAGAATGAATGACAATATCTGCTCCGTAATCGATTGGCTTTTGTAAGTATGGCGTAGTGAAAGTGGCATCAACAACTAGTGGAATGCCATGGTCATGAGCAGCCTTGCTAAGTGCTTTTATATCAGCAATCTGTAAGCCCGGATTACCGATTGACTCTGTAAAAACAGCTTTTGTCTTTTCATTTATTGCACCTCTTACTTCCTCAATATCTGTGCCATCTACAAAACGAGCCTTTACTCCAAAGCGTGAAAATGTTTCTGAGAAAAGATTATATGTTCCACCGTATAATGCATTTGTTGTTACAATCTCCTCCCCTGCTTTGGCAAGTGTTAATAAAGCTATTGTGATGGCGGATTGTCCGGAAGAAACAGCAAAGGCATCAACCCCGCCTTCTAAACCGGCTAATCTTTTTTCTAAAACACGATTGGTTGGATTCGCGTTACGAGAATAGATATATCCTTCTTTCTGCATCTGAAAAAGAGAAGCAGCATGATCCGGACTTTCAAACTCATAAGATGTTGTCTGGTAAATCGGCACTGCCCTTGCATGCGTTAATGAATCTGATTCCTGGCCTCCATGCTGTGCAACTGTATTAAAATTCGGTGTATCTTGCTCTTCAAAACTCATTGCTCTTCTCCTTTCTGTTTACACATCCTATAATTCATAATTTTTAAAAATATTTTTATAGTAAGATTTTCATCTGTTTTTTACTAATTGATTTTGTAAAATACTCTACCTGCTTCGTTAATCGCTCCAGCGCATTTGTGTGTACAATAGGATTAGCAGTATTTCTTTTATCAATCTGACTATCAACAAAATACACACCTTTTAAATTCATTCCCTTTAAAGAAGCCAGCAACGGTTTTAATGTATATTCCATCGCCAGTAAGTGAGAGGAGCTCCCTCCTGTCATTAATGGCAAGACCGTCTTATCCTCCAATACATCCTGCGGCAATAAGTCTACTAAAGCCTTTAAAATCCCGGAATAAGAAGATTTATAAACAGGTGTTCCAACGATAACTCCTTTTGCTTCTTTGATAAGAGAAGTTATTCTTTGAATAACAAGACTGTTAAATTCCCCATTAAATAATACGTCCTGGGGTACATCTCTGACAGATATATGTGTTACTGAAAAACCCTTTTCCTCAAGTGTGGATCCGATATACCTTAAAACTGCATTTGAACGTGATACTTCAGAGGGACTTCCTGATAGTACGACAATCTCACTCATCTATTTCATCCTTTCCATTCATTTTTGTATATTCGTATTTAGTATAATTTTAGAAACCTGAACTTCATGGTACTTTTACAGGAACACCCTTAAACAGTTTTATAAAAATAAAAAGGCATCTTTCATCCGATAACATATATTATCGAAATGGAAGATGCCTTTAGTTGTCTAATGGGCATACATAATATTAATTTTTTAAGAATGATTTTTCACTAAGGAAAAACGCTTCTTCTCGGTCGTATCTATTTGCGTAATTTTTCCGTCATGCACGGTAATAACTACTGAACCATATTCCAGTTCTTTCAATGCTTTTAAAATATGGTTCAATTTTACATCATCAATCTTTCCCAAGCCAGCTCCCCCCTATTTAAGAAATGTCATGAAAAATAAATAAATTCATTAAACTTCTGTTTTCCACATTGCGAAATCTCTCAAATCATGAGCTCAAACACACATGCCTTTGGTAGCCCAATCAGCAATTAAAAAAACAAAAATCCCACCTCTAAATAAGAAAAGGGTTGAAACAATATGGTTCACTTACTCTTCTTATCTATCAAGCTAAACACTTGCAGGAATTGGCACAGTACTTGCGTAAGTCTGTTGCCGAGGCTTCTTCGGGCCAGTCCCTCCGCCTCTCTAGATAAGATATTATTCCGAGTGGTTTAATTGTGTTTATTAGTTTACATACTATTTTTGGGAATGTCAATCCTTATTTTTAAACTTTTGAAATTTTTAATGTTATGGCTGCCTGCAGTGCAGCTAAGGAAGTGCACCAATATCTTCCCCACTTTATAGATAGAAAAGTCCTTGCTTAAAGATTAATTTAATTTCCCCTGCATTAAAATAGGCCAATGCTAAGATATTATTCTAAGCATTGACCTATAGTAGACCAGTCTTTCATTATTATTTAATAGATTTAAAATAACTTTTCCAAAAGAGCCTCACCGTAACTTCTTTACTGTCATTTTCCATTAAGTAAAAGCCAAAAGTGCTTTCTAGCTTTTCTCCTTTTTCTCTGCTGCAATCATTAAAAACATCGGCCGGCGCAATTCATGCTTCATTTCAGGTATCTTCTTAAGCATCTCCTCAGAAGGCACGGATTCTTCCACTCGCAAGATCTCAAATCCAGCCTGCGATAAACCATTCATAAATGTAGACACAGTACGATGATACTTTGTCACCGTTTCATTTAAAAAGGACGCTTCCCGTTTCCCTTCTATCTGGTAATTATCCACCGGCCAATGTAAAGGCTCCTTACCCGTTTTATCATAAATCCAGTCCTGTTCTTTTCTTGCGGTAAAAATAGGATGCTCTACAGAAAAGACAAAGCTTCCACCCGGCTTTAAAATCGCATATACCTTTTCACAAACACTATCAAATGATTCGATATAATGAAGCGCGAGTGAACTGATAACAATATCCATAGATTCTTCAGGGAAATCCACATCCTCGATAGCCTGATGCAGATACGTAATACCGGGATCATTGGTCAGTTCTTTTGCATGTGTGAGCATTCGTTCAGATATATCAGTTCCTATTACAGATTCTGCTCCCTGTTCTCTGGCATAGCGGCTGTGCCAGCCAAATCCGCAGCCTAAATCTAAAACATTTTTCCCTTTGAAGTCTGGCAGCATTTCTTTTAATATATGCCACTCTCCGGCTGCTTCCAGCCCTTTCTTAGACCGGTCCATTTCTGAGTATGCTTGAAAAAAATGATTATCATCGTATTTATTTTGTTTCATTGCTTTACTTCCTCTCCAACATATAGTGCTACTCTAAATTCATGTTCAAATAGACCCTTTAAAACATAAAAAAGCATATCTATTGAAAACATGCTTGTTATTGGCAAAACTATGTAGTTCCTGACAGCAACCTTATTCAAATTTAAAATATGATAAGGTATACCGTCAGAATTAATATCTTGAAAAAATCCTTTTGAAGATAATTTAAATCGAATCACTGAAGATGATTATATAGAGGATAAAGAGCAGCTATCACAAATTATAAAATTTTTTCATACCTGCAATGGTCATGATTGGTTCCTTTATAATCATAGCCAAAACCCCTATAAATTTGATTAAGTTTTTTATTGCTTTCCACACAGTCTAAACGAATCCGGCGCATTCCCTGCGTTTTTGTATAAGCTTCCATCCATTCGACAATCGGTTTTCCGAGCCCCCGTCCAATATGATCATGATCTACTGACAGGCGATGCATATAAAATGCATCCTCACTGGATTGCCCCCAAATATTCTTATCCCAAGGAGTCTGCATTTCGTTTAATGTAAATGTAGCAATAATATTGTCTCCTTCTTTCACAACAAAGGTAGACCCGTCTTCAATAGACTGTCTTACTTCTGGATCTTCCTCGTCCTGATCAAGGAACTCCCACTGTTTTAAACGGCTTTTCTTTAACCATGTGGTGACACCCTTTAACAGCCGGAGTATGGACTTCATATCTTCTTTTTGCGCAACATACACATCCAAGTCTTGGTTAATTGATCCAACTTTTTCTGACATAAATCTACCTCCTTATATCCTTTGCTATATATTCGACATAAAATTAAGAAATTCCTTCTTTTCATATAAAAATTTAATATTTCTATTCTAATTTTTTTGTTTATTTCTCATTAATCTGCTGACTATTCCTTGACTTTATTACGAAATTCAATTTGTTTAACGATACAAAACTTTACAATCTTTGACCTTGCTCCTTCTCTCATATTGATAAACTGTAAAGCAGTTTTGTAAAATTGATTATGCTGTTTCATAACGTTAACAATTTTCCCTTTAAATTCTACTTTATTCTGTTCAGTATCTGTCTTCAAGTATAATACACCTTTCACCGCGTCTCCTTCTTCCAATATTTGAGAATCGGAAAGAAAAGCTGCTCCGCCCCCGCTGATATCATGGGTAGTAACATTCAGCTTATCGCCTTCTTCATCTGAACCTTCAGCAGAAGGTAATATCAAAGTCATTTCTACAGCTGCCTTCACTCGGAAAAATTGCCTTCTTTGTACTACTTTTATTGAATCCCTCGATGGTTTCGTCATTATTATTTTCCCATTATCGTGACGATTTATTCTTGAGCCAAAACTGCACAGTCCTTTTTCATCATCATGAAAATAAACGGTAACATCCATGTCATTTTCAATAAGCATGGGTACATTCTGTTTATTTGCAGGTCTTTGAATCAGCAATTCAGTTTCATGCCGTATAAGCTGAGTAAAATAAGTTTTTTTATCTGATGTTAAAATCTCCAGCATCTGACCATCCCAAAATTCCGTATAAATTTGTTCATTCATAAGAATTAGCCCCTTTTCTTCATATGCTTAACTGTCCATCCATTCATTTTATGTAATTTATCCGAGAAAAATTTCAAGTCATAAAAAACCCAATTTCTGTATTTTTTATAGAACCTGCAAAAAAATAAATTTCTCAAAATAAATAAAAAGTTAATTTATACTACGATCCATGTTTCAAATTAGGTCTTTAGACAGGACCACTTTTTCCTAATTATAACGTTTTTTTAGAATTTTTGTAATGATAATTCTAATTTTTATTATTAATTTAGATATAAAATATCAGCTGTTTAATTGGATTTGTTGTCATGGCTATCGTAACGTATATACTAAAGATAAAAGAATTGATAAAAAGATTGGTAGTGATAATTATGAAGAAAAAAGTACTGTTTAGAGCTGATGATTTAGGGTATTCGGAAGCAGTAAATTACGGTATTGAAAAATCTGTCAAGGATGGCTTAATTTCCAGTGTCGGTGTCATGGTGAATATGCCTGCCACACAGCATGGAGTAGCTTTAATCCAGGCGGAGCCTGTTGCTTTCGGCCAGCATACAAATATCTGCGCCGGCAGACCTTTGGCTGATCCGGAAAAAATTCCGTCTTTAGTATCGGAAAATGGTTATTTTAGATCCTCTAAAGAATATCGTACTGCCAAAGAAGATTTTGTGGTATTCGAAGAAGCACTGATTGAAATTGAAGCACAATATGATAAGTTCATCGAATTATTCGGCAAGAAACCGGATTATTTTGAAGGTCATGCTATTGCAAGCGATAACTTTTTTAAAGCATTAGAGCATTTTGCGGAGGTACATGGATTAACTTATTCTGGGTTACCGGCAGGATCCAACCCAAATGATCTTACTAGTAATGATTCCTTTATTATGGTAAATGATACGAAGGTATATCTGATGATGGAAAGTATGCAGGCAGATTATAACCCTTATCATTCTTTGCAAAAAATGCTGGATAACCTGCATGAAGATGGCGTGGACATGCTCATTTTTCATCCTGGTTATTTAGATGATTATATTTTAAATCATTCTTCACTGTTGATTCCCCGGACACAGGAGGCTGCTATGCTGACGGATATTCGTGTCAAGGAACAATTAAACGAAAAGCATATTGATTTAATTTCTTATAAAGAGCTGTAATTAGAACGAAAAAAGCTTCTCCAGCCAAGTCGTGGGGAAGCTTTTGTCTATGAAAATCCAACCTTATTAATTTACTACAATATATGTTACTTTAACCGGTCCGTGGACACCAACAATCAGATTCATTTCAATATCAGCACTATTACTCGGTCCTGTAACAAAACAAATACTGGAAGGAGGAATAGTACCATTTTCATTGTCCTTGTGAATCTTACTTGCTGCCTGCGTCATTCTAGGCACAATGGTTTCTTTAGGTATAATAGCAATATAACATTTCGGCATCAGACTGATGGATCTGCCATTATCCTTATTTGTCATTAATGCAACAGTTCCTGATTCTGCAAGGGTAATATCGCTAAAAGAAATTCCTACATCTGTTCTTTCCGCAATAACCTGGTTTTCCTTACCAAGTCTCGGATCCCACAAATGGATATCCATTTCTTTTGAGAGTTCTTCATAAGTCTTGTCCAACCCGTATTCCTGATTACGCTTATCATTCGATGCAATAATAGAAGTTGCCTCGTATCCTTCCAAAACCTTTACCAAAGCCGCCTGCAAATCACTTTTATCTGTACGTACAAAATCTGTATGAATGACTTTACAATGCTCTTTTAACACTTCGATAAGCTGTTCTGTAGAATAATCTTTAAAAACCTCACGCTGTGGCTGAACACTATATTCCGGTCTTATCACAGCTTCTCTTTTTTGCGGACGGCCAAGGTTTGCAGCCAAATTACTTAAAAAGGAGTCACGATTTTGAATAGCCATTATGCTTCTCCTCCTTTTTGACGTTTATTCCACCAGCTACGGAAGGATTGCTTGGCAGGTGCAGGGAAGTCACGGACATCTGTCCATCCTTTTAATGGACCAGGACCGTTTTCAACATACTCGTCCTTTGTCCATGGCTTTAATGCTGTTCTCGCTACTTTTGTGCTTAATTTATATGCAGCCGGATTCGATGCCCATTGTGCAAAGCCCTTCATCATGATTTTTTCTGAAACAGGTGATTTCTTTTCTTCTTCTACAATAATTTCGCGATGACGGATTAAATGCTCGTGTAATGGGATTTTTACCGGACAGGCTTCTATACAGGCTGCACATAAGGAGGAAGCATATGGCAATTCTTTATGATCCTCATAGCCATCCAGCAGCGGTGTCAATACAGCTCCAATCGGCCCTGGGTAGATAGAGTTATAAGCATGTCCGCCGATATGGCGGTAAACTGGGCAGACATTAATACAAGCAGCACAACGAATACAATGCAGTGCGGATTGAAATTCTGTTCCCAAAATTTTAGAGCGCCCATTATCAACAATAACCAGGTGATAATCGTCCGGCCCATCTATTTCTTCCTCTATGCGGGTTCCTGTGATTGTTGTAATATAGCTGGTCAGCTTTTGCCCGACTGCTGCTCTCGTCAATAAACTGACTAATACTTCCATATCCTCCCAGGTTGGAACAAGGCGCTCCATTCCCATTACACTGATTTGTGTATCCGGAAGGGAAGTAATCATCTCTGCATTTCCTTCATTCGTTACTAACGTTACAGAACCAGATTCAGCAATCGCAAAGTTACAACCAGTGATACCTACATCTGCCGATAAGAAATCCTGTCTCAGCTGTTCTCTTGCAAATGAAGCTAGTTCTTCCGGTGTATCTGACTTAGCATAGCCTTTTTTATCTCGAAAGGTATCTCTGATTTGCTCTCTATTTTTATGCAAAGCAGGAGTTACGATATGTGATGGAGGATCTTCATCTAATTGTAGAATCCATTTTGTTATGAACAAGATGTGTCAACTCATGCCTGAGCAGTATTTCTGAAAATTCCACTTCAACCGGCCAGGCAAGAGCTGCTTTTCCGTCTTTTAATGGTGCCGCAAATGGGTTCCCCTCGAAAAAACCTATAAATAAGTACACATTGAATGGTACAAGGATAGTGCACCCCAATAGCCTTTTCACTTCTTCTAACGCTTTCTCCATTTGAATTTTCTCTGGATCAAATCGCTTTATTTGCTCTATATCTGCTTCATACTTTGGCCAGGCTTTTCTTAGCATATCCCTGGCAATAATTTGTCCTTCTTCACCTGGAGGAACTGCTGCAAAGCCATACCTCTCCTTCCAGATCTGCCAAATAACTTCCTCCTCTTTCTCGTGCCTGACTGCTTCATAAAAAGAAATAAACTTTGGTACAAAATTTATGATTTCTACCTGCATCATTTAAAACTACCCCTCCTCGGAAAAATCTCCAGATCTATCTATTTATTTTACTTTTTTCATTTATTAACCACTACTATTTCATATAAGAAGAGCGCAAACTTTATGTTTTAAACATAGAGTTTGCGCTCTGGATCATTTTTTGTTCCCTACTAAAATAAATTCATTAACCTTTCCCAAAATCCTTCACTTTCTTCTTCCTCTTCTACTTCAGCAGTATCTTCTTCCGGCTGAATACTATCTGTTTGAATAACAAATTGAACAGAGTTTGTCATATCATTATTTTCTTCAGATATGAAAGATACTGGATCAAAATCTGATTTATCATATTGAGAAATCATTTTATCGATTTCCTCCTGCATTTCATCAGGAATATTTTGTGTTGCATCATACAGCTGGCTGGTTCCATCCTGTAATTCATCCGTTCCCGCAGCAAGTTCATTTGCTCCTGTTGCTGCTCCACTAATTCCACCATGAATATCTGCATAGGAAGTGCTGAGTTCATTCACTCCATTTGTATAGCTCAGCAGGCCTTCATGAAATTGATTATAATTGTCTGCCATTGTGTTCACGCTTGTAATAAATTCATCCAACCCTTCATCAATATCTATTTGCCCGACGGACTGTTCTATCTCATCTGCGAAACTGCGGATAGAACCGGCAATTTCACTGGCAGAGGTTTGAAATTCAGATAGTGCCGGCTCGACAGCCTCAAATGATTCTATTGATTCATTATAGACAGCTAATGCGCTTTGTGCAGCTTCATAAGTTCCTGTCAGCTCGTCGATAATCTCAGAATCTATCTCACTATCATATAAAACCTGGAAATCTTCTTCTGTTAATGTTGCTTCTGGTATTTGATCCATAGCGGTTTTCAATGCTTCCCTGGCATCTCCATAGCCTGTAGTCAAAGCATCTATCTCATCTGCTAATGCTTCCATTCCGGCAGCCATATCTGAAGCAGCTTCTGTCATACTGCCCAATTGGTCTATCCCATCAATACCAGTAATCTGATCAACTTCTTCCTGGATACTCTGAAAGGCATTGTTAATCTCAGATGATGCACCAGTCAATTCGCCGCTGGAATTACTTAACTCGTTTAAACCATTTTGGAATTGGGAGGAGCCATTCTCTAATTCTGTTAATCCTCCTCCAAGCCCTCTGATTCCGTCTCCAAGCTCACTTACTCCCTGATTAATTTCACCAATAGCGTCTGTTAAGCTTTGAAACTCCTCTGTGAGTGCATCTGTATCTGGACTATCTACAGAAACAGATGATGGTAAAGCTGAAATCTCCATTCCAGCTAATTCAAATTGATCTGTATCCGCTTGAAGCATCAGTGTCTCTTCTTCACCAGGCATCACCGTAAATGCAATCTGTTTATTTTTTCCGGCATTCGCTATGGTTGCATCCTCGGCTTCAATATTATAAAAGTAATCGGTATTCAATGACTGCGAAATTTGCAGCATATAGTTATCAAAGAAGGGTGTTTCTGCTTCTTCATTCTCTTCTACCTTTATTTCTATCTCTACTTGACCAGATTCACCAATAATCGTTTTCGGATCTACTTCTTCTCCGTCTAAATAATAATTAATTGTAAATTTCCATGGCAGTTCTTTTGAGAGATTTCCCTGATAATAAAATGTATCTGACGCAGCCTCCATTCGGATAGTATCTCCGTCTTGTTCGATTTTACTGGTATCTGTTAAATTTTTAACAGATTCATAATTACCGAAATCCTCAATAACTCCTGGTTCCTTTAATTCAAAAGCATTTACAACATATATATTTTCCAACGAGCCGCCCGCTTCTAAATTCGCATAAACAACCTCATTTTTCTCCTCAACTTTTCCTGTATCATCCTTCTCCTCTGAAGACTCTGCCAAAACGCCTGTATTGGTAAAAGGAATAAAGAATAAAGCCAGAGCGAGCCAGACCCATTTAATTGTCTTCCTCATATTCATCCTCCTTTTGAAACTTCATCCCTAACGATGTTTTTTGAAGTAATGTATCACCATAGACAAGTAATGCAGGCAGCAAGGTGATAACAAGAATAAATGCTAACAGTGCTCCTCTTCCTAACAGCAGGCCGATTGATCCGACAACAGGGTTAGAAGAAGTCATCCATAAAACAAATCCGACTATAGATAAAATGGATGCAGAAACGGCAATGGAGAAGAGCTTATCGTCCAATGTCATTTTCATTGCCTTCCATTTTGGCATATATCTTCTATAATTTTTATATGTCTCCGTCAATAATATTGCATAATCCACTGTTGCTGCCAGTTGGACAGTACTAACAATTAAATAGCCGATAAAGACCAGTGGTGTCCCCGTAAAATAAGGGATGGCCAAGTTAATCCATACCGCTGCCTGAATAACTAATAATAAGATAACCGGGAAGGAAATCGACCGGAAATTAATTAAAATTACAATTCCTACGCCGAGAATCGTTAAGATATTAACAAGCTGATTATCCTGAGATACAATCTCCTTCATATCATATAATGACGCACTTTCTCCTAATGTCAGCGCATCTTCTCCATAATACGATGAAGCAATTTCCCTGATATCTTCTACAATCGTAAAGGGAAGGTCTCCCTCTGTTCCTGCTTCCGTATTAATAATAATCCGACTGTAATGCTCGGAAAGAAATTGCTCTGTTGTCTCTTCCTCTAAAAAGTCCTGCGGGATAACACTTCCAACCATCGTTGCATAGCTGATAACGGAGGAAACGTAATCTGTGTTTTCAATGACTTGAACCATTTCCTGTTCTTTCCCTATATCATTATTAGGAACAAGCAGAACAGTAGAAGTAGAATCTCCGAAGCTATCTTCAATTTGCCTTACGTCCGTTCCCAGCCGGGTATCCTCTGGAGGTTCTCCCATTCCATAGGTGAATGTTGTACTGCTCTGTGCCAGAAAGCTTGGAACAAGGAGCAATAAAACCAGGATAAGAACCGGAAGCCTTAATTTTAACAGCTTCTTCCCAACTCCTTCAAAACGGGTCGGAACAAATACACGGTGCTGCGTCCGGTCAATCCAGCGATAAAAGACCAATGTAAAGGCTGGCAGGAAGATAATAACGCTGATAAAGCTTAAAATAATTCCTTTTACCAGGTTTAATCCTAAATCAGAACCAATTTCAAAACGCATAAATAATAATGCCATAAAACCGAAAATAGTTGTAAAAGCACTTGTACTGATAACTGGCCACGACTCTTTAATAGCTGACTTCATTGCATCTTCCGGTTTATAGTTTTTATTCCGGTAATCCTGAAAACTATGTAGAAGGAAGATAGCATAGTCCAACGAAACCGCCAGCTGTAATATCGGAGCAACTGCTTGTGTAACAAACGAGATTTCTCCTATGAATATGTTCGTTCCCAGATTAATTAATACAGACACGCCAATTGCAGTCAGGAAAAATACTGGTTCTACCCATGAGCTTGTGGAAAGAATAAGAATAATTACAATAATCGGTACAAGGAGTGCTGCAGCGTACATGCTTTCTTTCCCTGTCATTTCCTGCTCCGTTGCCGTATTAACTGCCTCACCGGAAATAGCATTATCCTCACCAATCAAATCATAAATGGCATTGGTCGCCTCTACTTCTTTTTCATTAGCAATTGTCACAGAAAAAAGCGCATTTTCATTCTTATAGTACGTCTCCACTGTACTCGTGTCAGAAACTTCAACCGGTGTCCGGATATCCATAACATCGTCCAGCCAGAGAACCTCTGTAACACCATTTATTTCTTCCAGAGCATGTTTATATTCCATCGCTTCCTGAATCGAGACATCTCCTACCATTACTCTGGCATTTGGAATACCACTGTCAAACTCTTCCTCCATCACTTCTAAAGCCTGTGTAGACTCTGCTTTATCCGGTAAATAATCCTGCATATTGTAATTCACATCAACAAACAAAATCCCTGCTAAAGAAAGAATCATGAGTATCGTAAAAATTGTTACAATTGTCTTTTTAAAACGAATAATTAAATTTGCCACTATCATTCCCCATTACCTTGCTGATTTCATTCATATAATTTATTATTATAAATACACAATGTCAGTTAGACAACAAACAGTTGTTTAAATTTTGTACGTTTCACAACAAAAACCAAATATCTGTTGGATAACAGATATAATTTCATAATTTGTTCATAAAAGGATGGTCATATATTATGGTGCAGAAACTAGACCGAAGAAAACGTTATACAAGAATGGCTCTTAAAAATAGCCTGATGGAGCTTTTAAAAGAAAAACCTGTTTCTTCAATTACTATTAAAGAAATTTGTGAGCATGCCGATATCAACCGCTCTACCTTCTACAGCCATTATGCGGATCAATATGATTTATTGACCCATGTTGAGGACGAAATTATCGATGAGCTCAATCAAGCACTGCTTCAATACGACTATACACAAGAAAAAGAAGCACTTGCGATGTTGAAATATCTGCTCGAATATGTCTACAGCCGTCACGAGCATTTCCGAATCCTTTTCAGTGAACATGGTAGTAAAAGATTTACGCACAAGGTTATGTATGCTGCACAAACGCATATTATGAATGACTTCAATGAACCTGAACATAGAATGAGCGAAATAGCTGCAAAATATCTGACGATTTATTCCGTCAGTGGAAGTATTACAGTGATTGAATACTGGCTGGAAAATGGGATGAAAGAATCGGCGGATGAAATGGCTAAGATTATTACGGAAATAAGTAAACCATGTTAAGAATAGTTGAGGAAAATTATTTATCAAAATGTGACGAGTATGTTTGAATGGAAGGAATTAATGTGGCTGATCTTATTACTATTGAGGGGCGCTGACGAAATAAAATAAGGAACCGGGAAGCTTATCTGCTTTACCGAATCCATTGATTTTAGAGCATTTGCAGTTTCAGTTTAATGTTTAGGTGGAGCAGGTATTTTTTACTGACATTTTCTTTATTACAAGAGCAAATTCAAACTATTAGTCTGGCTTTTTTTCTTTTACAAAATTACTAAAGATTGATAAAGTGATACCAATAATTCCAACTGGCCAAATTACAGCCGTCGGCAGGAGCTGAATATCATCATCAATTAGTCGCAGTAAGTCGCAGAAAAAAATTATAGTCATCCAAAAGCCCACAACAGATAAAGTTTTCTTATTTACTATAGTACTTCCTTGAACCTTCTTCAATATGGCACCTCCCTGAACCTTTTCTACGCTTTTATAAAATGCATTTTCACTTACCCATTCTTTGATATTTACAATTATATAGTTATTATAACATAAAATTTAATTAAATAGATTGAAAAATCAATCTATTATCCCTTATTTTTCTACTATTTACAACATGCAGCTTATATTTTATTGTATGTGTCTTTCACCAGCCAAATAATCAGATACCTGGTTTAATCGTATGTTGTAGTATTTTCACATGATACAAAATCAAAGAAAAATGATGATTTAAAAGCTTCAATTAAGCTTCTTTCATTATATAGTTAACCCCGAACGACACATTCTTATGCCAGTAAAAATGAGCTAACCCCTAATTTCTGTTCTGTTAAAAAAACATTTAAAATTTAAATATAAATGTAATTTTATGTTTGAAAAAACTTAAAAGAATGGGCTAAATTTTCATTTATACTGGTAATTTCACAATAGAAATACTATTTTGCCATTTTGCTTTTTCCCC
>NZ_BJYM01000009.1 GCF_007991515.1 Oceanobacillus sojae | reverse complement strand
CCCCCCATGAAAACCATTGCAGCGGTGACCTAAGCATTTATATATATTTTCTTATCTTTTAAAAAAGTATTTACTTTCATTCAAAAACACGATATAGTATACATAACTGGTAATAACCAGTTATGAGAAAGGATGCTGGAATACGTGGATAAGTCAAACAAAATTCCTTTATACCTGCAATTAATTGAAGAAATAAAGGAGAAAATTGAAAACCAAACCTATCATGAGCACGAAAAGCTTCCTTCTGAGCGGGAATTATGTGATCGTTATGAGCTGAGCAGAATTACTGTGAGGCAGGCTCTCCAGGCATTGGAGCAGGAAGGTTATATTTATAAGCTTCATGGCAAAGGAACCTTCGTTTCACAAAGAGCGTTTAAACAAGATTTAAAAAGACTTTACAGCTTTACTGATGAAATGAGAAAAAAGAATAAAAACCCACAATCAAATGTTTTAGAGTTCCAGGAGAAATCAATTGACGAGAAGCTGATGACAGCGACAGGGTTAGAAGAAGGAGAAACGGTATATGAGGTTATCCGTCTGCGATTGGCAGATGAAGAACCACTTATCTATGAGACTTCCTATATCCCGCAAAAATTTTTTCCTGGTTTAACGAAGCAGCGATTAATTGAAAAGCCGATGTATGAGGTGTTTGAAGAGGATTATCAAAGAAAAGTTACACGTGTAGAGGAAGATTTTTCAGCCACTTCTGCAGGCGAGCAGGAGGCAGTTTATTTGAAGCTGGCAGAAAATCAGCCGGTGATGCTGATTAAACGTTTTGCTTATCATCAGGAGCAGCTGATTGAATATACAATTAGTGTTGCCAGAGGAGATAAGTTTAATTACAGAGTTGAATTAACGTAAATTAAACGCGGATAAAATTGTTCGCGTTTTTTATAAAAAACATCTGGTCATGACAACATAACCAGATGAAGAGGAGGAATTTGATATGTTTCAATTAACGGAACAGGAATTAAAAGAAGGCTATGGAGGATATACAGCGAAGGAAATTAATCAGCAGCCCAAAGTATGGTTAGAGGCTTTTGCTAACTTTGAGGAAAACAGAAAGCGGTATCAGGATTTTATCCAATCTATTTTAAAAAAGCATACACAGGTTAAAGTACTTTTAGCAGGAGCTGGGACATCAGCTTTTGCAGGAGATGTTACAGCTTATGTATTGCAGCGACAATATCAGGGTGCTGTTCAGTTTGAAGCAGCAGCAACGACAGATATTGTATCGAATCCCGAAAACTATTTATTTAAAGAAGTGCCGACAATACTTGTGTCTTTTGCACGATCAGGAAACAGCCCGGAAAGTGTAGCTGCTGTTGAGCTGGGTGAACAGATAGTAAAGGATTTTTATCAAGTAGTGATTACATGTAATAAGGAAGGGGAGCTGGCTAAGCGGACAGAGAATGATGCGAATAGTCTAAGTATCTTAACTCCTGATGATGCACATGATCAAGGGTTTGCGATGACCAGCAGCTATACGAGTATGATGCTTTTATGCTACGAGCTATTTTCTCTTAAGCCAACATCAAAGCAGCGTATTGAATTGTTAGCCAAGTGTGCAGAAAACGTTTTAGGTAGAGTTACTCCAACTGTCGAAGAAATATTAGAAATCCCTATGGACCGGATTGTTTATTTAGGATCCGGACTGCTTCAGCATGTGGCGCATGAAGCGTCTTTGAAAATGTTGGAGCTTACAGGTGGCGAGGTAGCTGCAGTCTATGAATCTTCCCTTGGATTCCGTCATGGTCCGAAATCTATTTTGAATGATCAATCTGCAGTTGTCGTGTTTCTTTCAGAGGATCCATATACAAGAAAGTATGATTTGGATATCGTGAGAGAACTTGCAGCAGAGGATTCACAGCTGAAGCTGATTGTAATTGGAGAACGTTATGATAAGGCAGTAGAAGAGCTGGCAGATTGGTCATTGTTTGTTAACCATACCGAGTCGGTTATTCAAAATGATTTTTATAATAGCCTGCTTTATATTATCCTTCCGCAAGTGCTGGCTTTAAAGAAATCTGCTCAATTAGGAGTTACACCAGATAATCCAAGTCCAAGTGGAAGTCTCAATCGAGTTGTTCAAGGGGTTACGATTTATGATTATTCCGGGGATGGAGAAAAATAAGAGGAGGTGCTGCAATGGGAGAGATTCAGAATACAAAAGAAATGCTCATCAAAGCAAATAAAGAAGGGTATGCAGTTCCAGCATTTAATATTCATAATTTAGAAACAATCCAAACAGTAGTTCAGACTGCAGCGGAGGAACAGTCTCCCGTTATTTTGGCAGCAACACCAGGAACTATGAAATACGCCGGACGTGCCTATATTCAGGCAATTGCAGAAGTTGCAGCAAAAGAAAATAATATTCCGATAGCATTGCACTTAGATCATCATGAAACACTTGATTCTATTCAAGCATCTTTAGAGCTTGGGACCAAATCTGTGATGATTGATGGCTCACATCATTCTTTTGAAGAAAACATTGCTATTTCCAAAAAAGTAGTGGAGGAGGCTCATGCTTATGGGGCAACGGTAGAAGCAGAGTTGGGAAAGCTTGTCGGTCAAGAGGATGATTTGATTGTGGAAGCAAGTGAAGCGGCTTATACTGATCCGGCAACTGTTATTGAGTTTGTAGAACGGACTGGTGTAGACTCTCTTGCTGTTGCTATTGGAACAGGTCATGGTTTATATGAAACAGAGCCCAATTTGGATTTTGAGCGGTTGAAAAAGATTAGAAATTTAATTGATATTCCTATTGTGCTGCATGGAGCTTCTGGTATTTCAAAAGAAGATGTACAAAAGTGTATTGCCTTGGGATGTGCAAAGGTTAATATTTCTACAGAATTAAAAATCCCCTTTTCTCATGGGCTGAGGGAACATTTAATAAACCATCCGGATGAAAAGGATCCAAGAAAGTATATGGAGCCTGCTAAAAAAGCAATGAAAGCTGCAGTCCAGGAAAAAATTGCTATTTGCATGAGTGCCGGTAACGCTTAAGATGAGATTGTGCACGAAAGGGGAAGAATGACAGTGATTCTTACAGTTACACTAAATCCCTCGGTGGATATACAGTATCGGGTAAAACATTTTCAGGAAAATCGTGTTCATCGTGCAGCAGCTGTATCTAAGACAGCGGGGGGCAAAGGTCTGAACGTTACAAGGGTTCTTCATCAATTGGGGGAAGAAGTGACTGCTTGCGGATTTGCGGGAGGACATCTTGGCAGCTTTATTGAAGAGGAATTAAATCATCATGGTATTATGCATTACTTTACCCCAATTGCAGGAGAAACACGAAATTGTATTGCTATTATTCATGATGGGAAGCAGACAGAAGTTCTGGAAAAAGGCCCGACAATTGCCGAAAAGGAAATAGAAACGTTTCTAGCTACTTTTCAAGAAAAGGCAGAAAAAGTAGAAGTAATCACCATTTCTGGCAGTTTACCTGAAGGTGTTCCAGAAAACTTTTATCAGCAGCTGATCGATATTGCTGTGAAAGCAAATAAACATGTATTGCTGGATACAAAAAGCTCTCTTATCCAGAATACTTTAGAAAATCAATATATTCCATTTTTGATTAAACCAAACCAGGAAGAATTTGAAGAGCTTGCAGGGATAATATGTTCGTATGAAGAAGATGTCATAAAAGCATTAAGAAAGCCAGTATTTAATGAATTATCCTGGGTTATTGTTACACTTGGAAAAAACGGAGCCATTGCAAAGTATGGTGATAAAATTTACCAGGTTGCGTGTCCGACAGTAGAAGCAGTGAATCCAGTCGGATCTGGAGATGCAGTGATCGCCGGATTGGCAGCAGGCTGCCGGCGGGGGCTGGAAGGGGAGGATTTTATCCGGTTTGGAATTGTGATGGGGGTATTAAATGCTTTAGAAGAACAAACCGGAAGAATTAGCTTAAATCAGATGGAGTATTATTTAAAACAGATTGAGGTTAAGAAAATTTCATGATAAATGATAAGAGACGTATCCGAGGATGCGTCTTTTTTACTTGATAGATTAAACAAAGCTCCTTATTCTTAGTAAACTGATTGTATAAGAAGTATTTATTTGTTAATTTTTAATTTTAAAAATATTATAGACGAATAAAAAACAGTATGTTAATATAAGAAAAACATTAGTAAATAATTTATTAAATAATAAGTAAATGTTTACTTGAGGTGGTGATAAATTGGAATATGTGATTGGTGTAGATATTGGAGGAACAAAAATTGCATCAATTGTTGCAGATTCTGTCGGGAACATTGTTCATCGTTGTGAACTGCCGAGTATAAAGGAAAATCCGGAGGAAATGTTTCAGCAAGTAGTCAGATGCATTCAAAAATTAATTTTTTCAGCAGATGTTTCTATGCAGGAAGTAACTTCAATGGGAGTTGGCGTTCCAGGGAAAGTAGACCGCGAGAAGGGATTAGCTATTTTCCAAAATAATTTACCGTGGAGGGACTTTCCTATTATTAAGAGATTGAAAGATCAATTTCCGTCAGTAAAAAATATTACGATAGATAATGATGTGTATATGGCCGCTTATGCAGAATGGGAGGCAGCGGATTTACCAGAGAATGCAACATTTGTTTATGTGACTGTAAGTACTGGTATTTCCTGTTCGATTATACATAACGGGAATTTTCTTAGAGGAAATGGGTTTGCAGGGGAACTTGGTCTTCTTCCGATGCCGGGAATTGACCAGTCACAGACAAGTACAACGTTAGAAAATATCGCTTCAGGGCCCGGGATCTTACAGCTGGCAAGAGACATCTATAATGATCCAGATATGGAAATAGAAACATTGTTTTTAAAATATCAAAAAAATGAAAAACAGGCTGTAAAGGTTATTAACCAGATGCTTGAATCGTTGGCTGGAGGAATTTATACCATTGCTTGCCTAATTAATCCGCATCAAATAGTTTGTGGGGGCGGTGTAATTAATCACCAGCCGTATATCGTTGATTTACTAAATAAATTAGTTGATAATTATATGATTTTAGTACAGGAGAAGGCAAATAGTCTAATTAAAGTCAGTAAATTGAAAGAAGATGCCGGAGTAATTGGAGCGAGTAGAAATGCTCTTAAAAATGTAAGCGTTTTAAAATGAACTGATTTAAAAGATATTTTAGAAGGGGGTGAAAGAAACTATATTGCAGTCTTGAGCATTTCAGTTATCGCTTTTATTAAACTAAACTATTTAATTTAAGGGGAGGGTTTTCATTGAAACTAAAAAAATTATTTATTGTGTTGATGCTGTTAGTTCTTATATTAGCTGCGTGTAGTAATAATAATTCAAGCAGTGATGCGGCTGAAGAGGAAGACTTGGATAATCTGACTGACTCTGGCTTGCCGATTGTAGAAGAACCGATTGAATTAGATATTTTCGCAGGAAAGGCACCGGCAACGGCAGATGATTGGAATGATGTTCTAATTTGGAATGAGTATGAGGAAATGACAAATATTAATGTGAATTGGGACATGGTACCGCATGAAGGGCTGAGTGAGAAACGAAATCTTGCTTTGGCAAGTGGAGATTTGCCTGATGCTTTCCATAGTGCACTAATTCCTGTTCCTGATATTTTCAAGTATGGGCAGCAAGGAACCTTTATTCCTTTAAATGATCTTATCGAGGAGCATGCGCCAAATCTAAAAAGCATCTTAGAAGAGTACCCGGAAGTAGAAAAAGCGATTACGTTCCCGGACGGCAATATTTATTCTTTCCCATTAATTTATGACCCTGAGTTTTCTGCATTGCGTATTAGTGAAGGACCGTGGATCCGTGAAGACTGGCTTGAAGCATTAAACATGGACGTGCCGGAAACAACGGATGAATTTTATGAGTATTTAAAAGCAGTGAAGGAAGGTAATCCGAGCGGGGATGAAAGCATCGAGGAAATCCCATTTGGTGCACAATCCATCAATGGACTTCTCACTTATTTAAAAGGTTCTTTTGGAATCGGAAATAAAGGAAAAGGACATCGCTTTATTGATTTAGATCCAGATGGAGAAACAGTGCGCTTTTATCCGACGACAGAAAACTATAAGGAAATGATTGAATATGTTCACAAGCTGTATGATGAAGGCTTAATTGAGGAGAATATTTTCTCTATCAGCCCGGAACAATTTTATGCAAATGCAGGTGAAGGAGTCTATGGAAGTACGTATAATCATAGCCCGGCAGAACTATTTCCTGGAGAGCATAGAGACAGCTTTACAGGTGGATTGACATTGGAAGGTCCTCATGGTGATAAAGCATTTACAGGTATCTCATTCCCTTCCAGTACGACTGGGTTTGTCATTACCAGTCAAAATGAAAATCCGGCAGCAACTGCGCGTTGGATGGATTACTTCTACAGCGATGAAGGTGCTGAACTGTTCTTTATGGGGATTGAAGGAGAGACTTTTGAAAAAACAGAAGACGGCGAGTATGAGTATGTAGAAGAAATACGTGATAATCCAGATGGATTAACATTAGACCAGGCAGTAGCGCAATACCTGACTTGGCCGGGCGGTCAATATCCAGGAATTTTAATGGAGGATTACTTTAAAGGCGCTGAAGGTACAGAATCATCCAAAGAGGCCGCTGAAAAACTGGAGCCAGATTTTATTGAAGAAGTATGGCCATCCTTCACGTATACAGAAGAGGAGAATAATACCATGACATCAGTGGGGGCAGATATTGAGAAGTATGTAACAGAAATGACAGATCAATTTATTTCTGGTCAGACTCCGCTCTCAGAATGGGATACCTATGTTGAAACTCTTGAAAACATGGGATTGGAACAGTATATGGAAATTCAACAGGATGCTTACGAACGCTACTTGAGCAACTAAGAGAAGTACCTGATTTGCCACAGCAGACTAATTGCGAAGGAGAGCTTTTGAGAGAGGGAATGCAGAATCATTCCCTCTTGTATCCTTAAGATGCATAACCTATAGAGTTTATTCGTTTGAAAGTGCTTGATGATAGACTTGTTACTCTATAAAAGTTTTACTTTGTTAATGCGTAGTTATGGCTGTAAAAGGAGGGCTAGAATGGCAAAGAATCCTGCACGCGCAATAAGCATGAATAGCAGATTAGATAGATTTAAGAAAAATGTGCTTTTAAACTGGCGATTATATGTTTTTCTTTTGCCGGCAATTCTTTACTTTACTATTTTTCATTATATTCCAATGTATGGGGTGCAAATTGCTTTTAAAGACTTTTATGCAACAGAAGGAATTACAGGGAGCCCCTGGGTTGGATTTGACCATTTTTCCCGTTTTTTCGATTCTTATTATTTTTGGAGGTTAATTAAAAATACCATTATTTTAAGCCTTTATCAGCTTATTTTATTCCCATTGCCGATTATATTCGCGCTCATGTTAAATGAACTGAAAAATGGTCCTTTTAAAAAATGGTCACAGACACTTACATATGCGCCGCATTTTATGTCTGTTGTGGTTATTGTAGGGATGCTTGTTGCTTTTCTGGACCCAATTACTGGAATTATAAATCATGTGATCACTTCTTTGGGCGGATCGTCTATTTCATTCCTTACAAGCCCGGAATGGTTCCGCCATATTTTTGTATGGTCTGGTCAATGGCAAACGTTAGGGTGGGGAACCATTATTTATTTGGCAGCATTATCCGGAGTTAATCCAGAGCTCCATGAAGCTGCAAAGATAGACGGAGCGTCAAGGATACAGAGAATCCTTCATATTAATATTCCGGCGATTTTACCGACCATTGTGGTTTTATTTATCTTAAATATTGGAAGCTTTATGGCGATTGGATTTGAGAAGGTACTCTTAATGCAGAATAACTTAAATGCGGAGACATCAGATATTATTCAGACGTTTGTATATCAAACTGGTTTGTTAGAAGGACAATATAGTTTTGCTGCAGCAATTGGTCTATTCGATTCCGTCATTAATTTAACATTGCTGGTAATCGTCAATCAAATCGCGCGGAAAACCAGTGAGAACAGTCTGTGGTAAGGAGGAATTGATATGCGAAAGTTTCAGTTGTCCGATAAGGGTTTTGATGTTCTCAATACGATATTCGTAACAATTATTGTATTGCTGATTGTTTACCCGCTTATCTTTGTATTAAGTGCTTCTATCAGTAGTCCATCTGCCGTCAATACAGGTAAAATGTGGCTATGGCCGGTAGATATTTCGTTTAGTGGTTTTAAAACAGTTTTTCAAAATGATGCAATTTGGTCCGGGTATCGAAATACGATTATTTATACGGTTGTTGGAACCATTCTTCATTTAGTCATATTATTGCCCTGTGCCTATGCTTTATCCAGGAAAGAAATTGCAGGGAAACAGTTTATTATGTGGTTTTTTTTGTTCACCATGTTATTTAATGGAGGGTTAATCCCTACTTATTTGGTCATTCAGTCGTTAGGGATGATTGATACGATATGGGCAATTGTCGTTCCAAATGTTGTTGGAGCCTGGTCCATTCTCGTTGCCCGTGCTTTCTTTCAGCAGAGTATCCCGGATCAGCTCGTGGAAGCATCAAAAATTGATGGCGCTACCGATTTTCATATTTTCTTTAAAATTGTTTTACCTCTATCCTTGCCAATTATTGCTGTTATGGCATTATTCCATGCAGTTGGTTTATGGAATCAGTACTTTAACGCATTAATCTATTTATCAGATGAAACGAAATATCCTTTGCAGCTGATTTTAAGAGAAATATTAATCTTAAACGAAGGAATGACTGGCGGGGCAGGTAGTGAAGGAGGATCAGTGAATTCATTTGCGGAACAAATTGAGACAGCCTCTCTCATTAAGTATGCAGTTATTATTGTATCTTCTTTGCCGCTCTTAATCGTGTATCCATTTGTTCAGCGTTTCTTTGTCAAAGGTGTATTGATTGGATCTGTAAAAGAATAAGAAACGATAATTAAATTAGCAATGTTTTCAACTTTAAACATATTCCATATCTTAAATTTGAGATATGTACAACAGGAGGGGAGAAAATGACAGGATTTATTGCAGGATATTATAATTTTTGTCTATGGATTACGAGATTTCTATATGTTCACTTTCTATGGGTAGGTTTTACAATTCTTGGTCTGGGTGTGCTGGGAATAATGCCTGCAACGGCTGCTATGTTTGCCGTTGTCCGGAAATGGGTTCAAGGTAATGGTGATAGACCAATATTTCCATTGTTTAGGAAGACGTATAAACAGGAGTTTCTGAGAAGTAATATTCTTGGAGGTATACTCTTTTTCATCGGTTATGGCTTGTTTATCCAATATCAAATATTACGTTCGCAGGAAGAAGCTGTGTATTATGTTGCAAGCTTTGCTATCCTTGCTTTAGCTGTCTTATTTATTGTGATTCTCCTGTATTTCTTTCCTGTATTCTCACATTTTAAGCTGTCAAATATACAGTATCTATTATGGCCGTTTATGATTGGGTTTTTACATCCCGTCCTGACGATAGTTTTGTTTATGGCCGTCGCAGGAATCTATTATCTTGTTTTTATCAGTATGCCCGGATTGCTATTTTTAATGGGAGGAAGTGTGGCTGCTTTTATCTTAACATGGGGAGGACAGTTAACATTCGCCAGATTTGAGCGCAGAGCAGAATAAATTTATAAGGAGGAATAAATATGCAAGCAAAAAAAGCTGTATTGATTGGTGCGGGAGATCGTGGAGCCAGAGCGTATGCTCCTTATGCATTAAATTATCCTAATGAACTTCAAATTGTCGCAGTAGCCGATCCGAATGATGAACGGAGAAATCGAGTGAAAGTAGAATATGAACTGGAGGAAGATGCTTGCTACACCTCCTGGGAAGAGCTTTTGCAAGGGGGTAAAAAAGCAGATATTGCAATTATTTGTACCTTAGATCGTTTCCATTATGAACCGACCATAAAAGCATTGGAAATGGGATATCATGTTCTTTTGGAAAAGCCGATGTCTCCTGATCCAAAGGAATGTATTGAGATGGAGGCGACAGCAGCTAAGTATAATCGTCAGCTGACCATCTGCCATGTGCTTCGTTATACAGAATTCTGGTCAACGATTAAGCAGGTTATTGCACGTGGTGATATAGGGCAGGTTGCCTCTATCCAATTGAATGAAAATGTGGAAATTATGCATATGTCGCATAGCTTTGTACGGGGAAATTGGAGTAATAAAGAGAAGTCGAGCCCAATGATATTACAGAAATCCTGTCATGATATGGACATTATTAATTTTGTTATGGGGAAAAAATGTGAGCGTATCAGCTCCTATGGTTCGTTAATGCATTTTCGAAAAGAAAATAAACCAGAAGGAGCTCCCAAACGCTGTTTAGAAGGATGTCCAGTTGAATTGGAATGCCCTTTTCATGCAGGACGCTATTATTTAGGTGAGGGCAGAGGCTGGGCTAAAAAGTTCACGGAAGATCATACCAATGAAGGAATTATTAAAGCACTTAATGAAACGGATTATGGGAAGTGTGTGTATCAATCCGATAATAATGTGGTAGATCACCAGGTTGTTAATATGGAATTTGAAGATGGGGCTACGGCAACCTTCAGCATGTCAGGATTCACCAGAGAGCAGACGCGTATGGTGCAGATTATGGGTACAAAAGGTGAAATTCGGGGTAATATGGCTGAAAACCAAATTTCTGTTTACGATTTTTCAAGTAAGCAGGAATCCATTATTAAGTTTAGCAAACCAGTTGGCGGTCATGGCGGCGGGGATAATAATATTGTTCGTACGTTCCTGCATGATATTGATCATTATGGAGAGCAGGAAAGCATTTCCTCTGCTGCTACTTCATTAAGGAGTCATTTAATGGCATTTGCTGCTGAAGAATCAAGGCTTAATCACGGACAGTCTATTCATATTGATGATTTTTATTCTGCGTATGCGACTGGAGCAATAAAATAAATCTTTAAAAATATTGATTCCATAATAAAAGATTGCCGTTAACCCTTTCGAAAACCCAGAATTATCATGATTTTTAGAAATAAAAGTGGTACGATTAATACGAATGACAGAGGGGATAAAGAAGGTGTTTACATGGCAACGATTAAAGATATTGCGAAATTAGCTGGTGTTTCAGCGGCAACGGTTTCACGTGTATTAAATTATGATGCGTCCTTATCCGTGACAGATCAGACAAAAAAACGGATATTTGAAGCAGCAGAAGAGCTCTCTTATCAAAAGAAATCGGCCCATAAATTTGGAGGGCATAAGATTGCAATTGTGCATTGGTATACAGAACAGGAAGAATTAAATGATTTATATTATTTATCGATTCGTCTGGGAATTGAACAACGCTGTAAAGAATTAAATATGAATGCAGATGTCTATTTCTTTGATAATATCAATGAAATAGCGTCTAAAGATGTTGATGGAATAATTGCTGTTGGAAAGTTTAGTTATTCCCAGGTAAAAGAATTGGCAAAGGTTAATCAGCATGTTGTCTTTGTTGACTACAGTCCCGATCAGGACCATTTTGATGCGGTGATTGTTGATTTTGAGAGGGCAACCTATAAAGTGATCGATTACTTCCTGGAAACAGGCCATCAGGAAATCGGCTTTATTGGCGGCAGAGAAATTGCTAAAGGAGAAAAAGAGGTTATTCCTGATTTGAGAGAGCGGACATTCTGCTCTTATATGAAGGAGTTAGGTTTATTTCAGCCAGATTATGTTTATGTTGATATTTTCTCCGTTGACAACGGTTATAAACTTATGAAAAAAGCAATTGAAGAGCTGGGTGAACGATTACCGTCTGCTTTCTTTATCAGCAGTGATGTCATGGCAATTGGAAGTTTAAGAGCATTACATGAAGCAAATATCTCAGTGCCGGAAAGAGTAAGCATTATTGGAATCAACGATATGTCTATTTCAAAGTATGTTTACCCTTCACTGTCTACAGTGAAAGTATTCACAGAAGAGATGGGAGAAGCTGCAGTAGATACATTGTTAGAACGCTTAGACGGAAGAACTATTGCAAAAAAAATATTATTGGCTACAGAGTTAATTTTGAGAGATAGTGTGAGGTAAGAAAGTCTCTACTATGGAAAGTTTAAGAACAGGTCAAATATAAGGGAAGTGAAAGATTGTCAATATGGGCGTTATCTCTTGTTATGACTGCAGCAATCCTGCATGCAATCTGGAATTTTCTCGCTAAAAAGTCATTGGGAGGTACTTCGTTTGTATGGCTATATACATTCACAAGTACAGTAATTTATAGTCCGCTTGTTTTAGGGGTTATTTTGTGGACGGATGTAAGCATTGGATGGGTGGAGGTCGGATTAATAGCAGCAAGTGCTTTATTGCATTTGCTGTACGCTGTAACGCTGCAAAAAGGATACAGGATTGGCGATTTCTCGCTTATTTATCCTATCGCAAGGGGAATAGGTCCGATGCTGATTGCATTTGCTGCATTTTTCATACTGAAGGAAGAATTAAACGGATTAGGAAAAATGGGTATTTTTCTAATTATTTGCAGTGTGTTTATTTTTACCGGTGGCTTTCGGATTTTGAGAGAAAGAACGGTGCTTTCTTCCATTCTTTATGGCCTTTTAATTGGCTGTATGATTGCCAGCTATTCACTCTTAGATAAGTATATCGTCAGTGTTTCGATAATCCACCCGATTTTGCTTAACTATGGAACCAATCTGGGAGTAAGCCTTCTGTTATTTCCGTTTGCAAAGAAACACTGGCAGGATGTTCGTCTGGATTGGAGCAGCAGAAAATTGGAAACAATCGGGATTGGTCTATTTAATCCGCTGGCGTATATCCTCGTCCTGATTGCAATGGTTCATGCTCCTGTGAGTTATGTAGCTCCTGTAAGAGAATTGAGTATTTTAATCGGAGCTGTTTTAGGGGTTGTCTTTTTGAAGGAAAGCTTTGGAAGACAACGGATAATTGCTGCTCTTGTTATGGTTATAGGCGTTATTATGGTAGCTGTTTCTTAGCTTTGGGGAGGGATTATAGATGAAGGTACATTTTTTAGGAACGGCAGCTGCAGAAGGCTTTCCAAATGTATTTTGTAGATGCCAGGCTTGTCAGGATTCCAGGAAGGCAAAGGGAAGAAATATACGTACTCGAAGCTCTGTCATTATTGATGATGCATGGAGAGTGGATTATCCGCCGGACGCTTATTATCAAGCGGTAAGAGATGAGATTGATATGTCCAAAGTGAATCACCTTTTACTGACACATACACATTACGATCATCTTTGTGCAGGGGACCTGCTTTCTCGTATTGAAGGCTTTGCCCATGGTGTAGAAGAGCCTTTAAATATTTATGGAAATGATTTAGCTCTGCATCAATGTAGAATTGGTTTTTTAGAGGAAGGCAGTATTCAAAAGCAATTTATGATGAAAAGATTAATACCTTTTGAAGTTTTCTGGATTGGGCAGGCAAAAATTACTCCGATTTTGGCAGATCATGATCCGCGGGAAACCTGCTTTTTATTCTTTATAGAAAAGGATGGCAAGTATTTACTCTATGGAAATGATTCCGGCTGGTTTCCTGAAAAAACATGGGATTGGCTCAAAGGCAAGAAGATCGATATGGCGATATTGGATTGCACAGTTGGACAGAATGGAAATCCTAAAAGCCGTAACCACATGAGTGTGGAAACGGTTATAGAGGTGCAGAAGCAGTTTCAGGCGTGGAATGAAGAAAATGCAAAGACGCAAATTATCGCAACGCATTTTTCTCATAACTGCGGATTGCTGTATCAGGATCTATTGGAGATATTTGAACCTTATGGGGTTGAGGTTGCTTATGATGGATTGATTAAGTACATATAAAAATATGGAGGTTTCGATGCAAAAAAAGAAATACTATTTAGAAGAGATGAATCCGACCAATATAAATATAAAGGTTCTCTACAACTATTTAAAACAGGACTTTGAACGGCTCGAACTATTTCCTCATTTTGTGCTGAAGCGTAATTTCAAAAAGGGGAGGATGGAAGCTGTTTATCTGACGGATAGACAGGAGAAATATGGTTATGCTATTTATCAGAAATTGCCATCATTACAGGGGATTTTTATTTCCTATCTGGCTATTCTTCCTAAGTATAGGTCGAATGGACTTGGGGGCACTTTAATCAGTCAGCTAAATAATTTATCCCCTAATGGCATATTGCTGGAAGTAGAGGATCCAGAAGCAGCGAAGGATAAGAAGGACTATACGACAAGACTTCGCCGAATCAGCTTCTATGAAAAGAATGGACTGCATATGAATCCGAATATGAAGGTGAATTCATTTTTTGTTCCATTAAGAATGATGGATAATTTGGATAGTACGGATGTTTATGATATTTCCTTTTATCAGAAGCTGTATAATCGTATTTTGGGATTGCCGATAGGGCGTATTTTTATTAAGGAAAATTGGTGAAGAGAATATTTAAACCGCTATAAAAAAGAAGTCGGAGTGGTTCCCGGCTTCTTTTTTTCACTTTCATAACCTAAGGATGGAAGAGAACTTTCACAGCATCTATTTCTTTATGCGTAAGCTGATGAAAAATCTCAGGGCCTTTTTCTAACGGAAGATGATGTGAAATCATCGGCTTCACATCAAGCTGGCCCGTTTTCATAAAATGGAGGCCAGTCTCCCATTCTTTTCCCGGAAAAGGTGTAGATAATGCATTCCAGGATCCAAGGATGCGCAGTTCATTCCGGACAATTTTTTCAAAATAATAGCGCTGAAGGGTAATATCTCCATAGGGAATTCCCAAGTATAAAACCTCGCCGCCTTTTTTAGGAAGTGCCAGCACCTGCTCACTTGTAATGGGAGAGCCTGCTGATTCAACTGCCAGATCAACTCCTAAAGAAGTATGCTTTTTAATAACTGTTTCTGTATCTTCTTTCAGTGGGTTAATAAGAATATCAGCACCCAGCTGCTTAGCAATTTTAAGCTTGTTATCATCAATATCAATGGCGAAAACAGTCGCTGCTCCAAAAATTTTCGCCCACTGAATCGAGAGAAGTCCGATACTGCCGACACCCATGATAGCTACTGCTGCACCCGGCTGAATGGATGTACGGTAAAAACCATGTGCGACGACGGAAGCGGGTTCCAGCATGGCAGCAGTGTCAAAGTCAATTTCATCTGGCAGCTGTAACAGATGAGATGCGGGCAGGATAACGTATTCAGCATAAGAACCGGGATGCTTTGCACCAATAACTGTCAGTTCGGTGCAGCGAGTCGGGGCTCCCTGTCTGCAGAAGATACAGTGACCACAGGAAAAAGTCGGGCAGGCGGCTACTCGATCACCCTCTTTAAAATGTGTTACTGCACTCCCGACAGCAGCTACAATTCCTGAAAATTCATGACCAAAGGTTGTTCCTGAAACATAGGGCCCAAGCTTCTTATATCGGGACAAGTCCGAACCGCATATTCCGGCGGATTTAACTTGGATTAGAACCTCCTCATTACTAGTTAGTTGAAGAAGAGGTGTATTTTCTTCATAACGTAAATCCTCTATATCATATAAATTTAGAGCCTTCACATCAGAACTCCTTTCTATTGCGACTGGTTCGATTTTTTTCTCTTTTTCACTAAGAAATAGCCGGCGATACCGACGATAATCGAGTTAAAGATAAGCTGGTATTCAAAATAAAATTGACTTATTCCGCGCATAGGGCCAAGCATAAAATCTAAAAACATATCAACCATGTTAAAACCTCATTTCGATATCAATTTCACACACTTTAATCATCCAGAGGGGTCAGTAAGACTTTAATAGCTTCTCCGCTTTTGATTGCCTGGTAAGCTTTATCCCATTGGTCGATAGAGTATTCATGCGTTACCAGGCTTCTTGCGTTCACTTTGCCTTCCTTCATTAATTGGATGGAAGGCTCCCAATCAGCTGGCTTTTGACTTCTGCTTCCAACCACCTGTATTTCCTTCTGAATGACTTTTTCCATATCGAAGGCAACCTGAGCTTCCGGGAAGATGCCGATTTGCGCGAAGTGGCCTTTTTTTCTTAATAAATCTAATCCTTGATTGGCTGCATGAATTGAACCAGAGCATTCTAAGAGAACATCTGCACCGTAACCATTTGTCAGTTCATTTACTTTGTCCTTTAAGTTTTCTTTTTGAAGGTTGATAACATAATCCATGCCAACCTCCGTAGCTTTATCGAGACGGATCTGATCATTTGTCAGGCCGGCAACTAAAACAGTTGCTCCATAGCTTTTTGCCACTTGGGCAGCAAATAAGCCGATTGGGCCCGGGCCGAGGACAATAACCAGATCTCCCTCACGGATTACTGTTTTTTGAATGGCGTGATACGTACACGCCAAGGGCTCTGTCATTGCTGCTGAACGATCATCTACCTCCTGCGGCAAATGGTGAAGACTTTCTTCACGCGCGATTAGATATTTGGCAAAACCGCCATTTACCTGGCTGCCAAGCCCTTTACGATGGTTACATAAATTATAGTCACCTGATTGACAATAGTGGCATTGCCCACAGATAAAAAAGGTGGTTTCTGATGTAACGCGATCACCGATTTTAAAATTTGATACACCTTCTCCAATTTCTACGATTTCACCTGAAAATTCATGTCCTAATGTAACTGGAGCTGCGACTTTATAATGTCCTTCATAGGTATGGATGTCGGAGCCGCAGATTCCGGCGTATGCAACTCTGATTTTTACTTGATGGCTGGAAACAATGGGATCTTCTACATCTTGGAGGTGTAAATTACCATGTCCCAGTTCGGTCTTAACGAGAGCTTTCATCGTTTATTCTCCTCTTCAATAATTTCCTTTTTGTTTCAGTGCGAAAGAAAGGGTTAGCAGAAATAATGATGAGCTATGCTCATGCATTAAAGAAAAGAGAATCATAAGTAATTTTTCATAACATCATTATTTTCTGCTACTTACATATCAAAAGTAACTCTTGATTCAAATAGAATTTTTCATTAATTAAAAAGGTCAAAGAATCTCCAAATTACCCAGTTCACAATATTACCGCCCTGGTCAATACTGGATACCTGCGCTGAACCCTCAGGAAGATTAATATCTGCACGCATCGCCATATCCGTAAATAATGGAGCGATATCTGTTGCCACATAGAGTGAAACTGCAATCATAATCGAACCGACGATAACAGAATGAATAATGTTCCCTTTAGAAGCTCCAACAACAAAGGCAATAACAAATGGAATAGTTGCCAGGTCCCCAAAAGGAAGTACAGCATTTCCTGGTAAAATAACAGCGATCAGTACAGTCACTGGAGTTAAAATTAACGCTGTAGCAATAACAGATGGATGTCCTAAAAGAACAGCTGCATCCAGACCAATATTAATTTCACGATCACCGAAGTGCTTATTCAGCCATGTGCGGGCAGATTCAGATACTGGCATTAATCCTTCCATTAGGATTTTTACCATTCTTGGCATCAATACCATAACGGCAGCCATAGAAATACCAATGTTAATAATGTCACCAACACCATAGCCGGCCAGAGCACCAATTGCAGCTCCCAGAATTAAACCGATAACCATGGAATCTCCAAACACACCAAAGCGCTTTTGAATGGAATCTGGATCAGCATGGAGTTTGTTGATACCAGGGATTTTTTGAAGTCCTTTGACAACAAAAATAAATGGTGCATAAGAAATCGTACTTCCTGTTGCTACTGAAACACCAGGCATCTCATAAAAATCACGAACCATTGGTTGGGTCCAGTCTGCTATTTTCAAACAAATAATCTGGAATAATGTTGCTGCAATTAACCCTTGTACGATACTTCCGGATACGGTATAAACAATCGCTCCCATAAAGGTGTAATGCCAAAAGTTCCAAATATCTACGTTCATTGTTTTCGTGGTTTTAGTTACCAGCATGATAACGTTTACAACTAAACCTAACGGAATAATAAAGGCAGCAATTGTTGATGCCCATGCAATGGATGAGGTTGCCGGCCAGCCAATATCAATTGTATTTAAACTGACACCGAGTCTATCCACCATTCCTTGCGCTGCAGGGCCTAAATTTAAAGTCAATAAGTCTATAACAAGGAAAATACCTACAAATGCAACACCAATTGTCAAACCGGAGCGAAAAGCTTTCCCAGGCTTTTGGCCAAATAAAATTCCAAGTAAAAAGATGACAACAGGTAAAATGACAGTAGCCCCTAAACCTAGAAATGCTTGTATAAAATCAACAAATCCTTGCATAAGAAATTCCCTCCTATGGAATAGGATGCTGCTCTATTTAAGAGGAACTTTAAAAGGAATAGAGCAGCAAAATATTATTTTAGTAATTCTTCTAAAATCTGTTTCTTTGTATCTTCTACACCAATCCCTGTCAGGAATGTGCGTGCATTAATAACCGGGAAAGAATATTCCTTCTTTGTCATTGCAGTAGTAACTAGTAGATCTGCTGTATCCTCGTAGGTACTTACTTCTGCAATTCTGATTTGTTTTAAATCTACCTTTATCCCATTTTCTTTCGCTAATTCTTCAATCGCATTGTTCACTACAGTGGATGTAGCAATTCCTGCTCCGCAAGCTACAAGTACTTGTTTCATAGCTTCTCACCTCCTTTAAAGTCACTCAAATTAAGTTTCTCAGTTACTTGTTTCTTCATCTCCAGCACACTATCTGTCTGAAGTAATTGATCGAGAAAAGTACCTTCTTGAAAAATTTTCATTAAATCCTGCAGAAGCTTAAGCTGTGAATGAGGCTCATCCATTGCCAGCATAAATACGATTTGAACAGGAGTGGTCTCGCTTTCTTCTCCCATAATGACAAAGTCTACCGGATTCTTTAATGTTGCTATGCTGATAGTTTTCTGATTTACATGGACAGCATCTGTATGTGGAATAGCCACAGATACGCCTGCTGTCGGTAATCCAGTTGCAAATTCTTGCTCTCTTTCGATAATTGCCGGAATAAAGCTGTCTTTGACATAATGATGTTTTACTAGATTTTCTCCCATCTGCTGAAGTACCTCAGTGTAGTCAGCAGCCTCTAAATTCATTAAAATAACTTCCTCATTAAAACGAAATTCACTCATGAAATACCACTCCTGCCTTAACTATTAGTGCGTATTCAAAAGTCCTGTTTATTGGGCTTTTTGAACATCCTTCTATAAATCAATTAATAATATAATCTCGAATCAATTTGTATATATATTCCTTCGAACTTGCCTGAATCAGTTTCGGTAACAGGCTAGACGAGGAAGCAACCTTCATTAATTGCATTAGTGCATGAATATGCTGCTTTTTATCAACTGCAGCAATCATAATCATCAAATGAATCTGATGATTTTCTTCCCCGTAAGCGATACCGTTACGAATTTTTAACAGGCTCATACCAACTTTTTGAACACCTTCCTCTGGTGTGGCGTGAGGAATAGCAACATGCTCGCCGATAGCAATATAAGAATCCTCTTTCGAATGCTGAATGGTTGCATCGATGTAATTTGGTGTAATGTATCCAAGTTTAAGTAACGGTGCACCACATAATCGAATGGCCTCATCAAAAGAGGAGACAGATTCCCTTAGCGTAATATGATCTATAGTCAGAAAATCATGTAAGTCTTTCTCTTCATTTGCAGAGGCCTGTTTTGTAATGGCTGCATTCTTATTGCGATGGATGTAAGCATAGAGCTCCTTTCGCAAACTTTTTTCATCAGAGATATTGGAATGCTGCTGAATCTTTTCTATTAAATCGTCCACATTGATTTCATTTGGAATATAATCATATATTTCCAGCATGACTTGTTTTCGAATGCGCTGTTTATCTTCTGCGCGCAGAACCGGTTTGCAGATAAACAGCTTTTTATCTGTCTCTAACGTAATTGGCGAGAAAACGATATCGTAATCCAGCTCGTAATGTAAAAACTCTCTGACAGACAGCCAATCCAAAAATACAAATTCAGGGAACAGCTCACACAGCTGCTGGAACATTAGCCGGGAAACAGAGATTCCGCGCGGGCAGACAACCAGTGCTTTTATTTTCTGGGCTATGCTTTCTCCCTGTTTATGCATCCAGCCGCTGATCAACATGACAATGTAAGTAACTTCATTTTCAGGAATCCTGCTTTCCATCACTTCTTCGAGTGGACTAATTGCTAAATGAACCAGGTGACGGATTTGTTCAAATTCTTCATTCTCGTTATCTTCGAAAAGGATGGAATCTGTCAGCTGATATTTAATCCGGTAGTACGCCGGTGTTAAATGCTGCAAGAGCTTATCAATTAACTGCTTACGATCATGAAAGTTAATACAGGCATTTTTTTCAAAAAGCCGGACCATTTTATCAATCGCCGGAATTAAGTCAGGAATGTAGTCCTCTGTCACCCAAGAATTCCGGTGGACACTGCCAGTTAACAGATTCAATGTAATAAAGATACGCTCAGGAGTTGGAAGACTTTTATCGTATAAAATTTCTTCCGTCGCCTGATATTCCTTTGTATTAGAAAGCTCGTCGTAGCGGATAAAGAAAGGTTGAATTGGATACCCTTTTTGGATTCTCCGCAGAATTAATACAAATATTGCCGGGAGCGACATCATAATTTCATCTGTGAATTGGATGGTAAGCTTTTGTTCCACCCGTTCCAGCCGGCGCTCAAACTGGTCAAGCAGTTCATCCTCGAGCATCAGTATTTCCTGGAGTTTTCTTTTGTTGTCATCATGCAGGATTAATTCATTTGCAAGTCCTATCATCATCTTGCGTGCTTGAAATTCATTTCCTATAATCTGATAACCCTCTTTTCTGGTATGCTGTATTTCCAATTGATAAGAATCTAACAGCCTCTGAGCATGCTTCATATCATTTAAAATGGTGTTTTTGCTGACATCCAGCTGTCTGGTTAAATCGCTTAATGAAATAGTATCTTTTCCGCCCAAGATGGCCATAATCAGAAATTTTACCCGATCCTGTTCAGACATAATTCCGTCCCGGAACTTGGAATCTCCAGCAGAACTTTGCTTCACAGTTGCAGTTAAAATAGAGTGATCGATAATAAATTGACCTTTCCTGGTTCGTTCTATTTCTGGCAAATGATTGTCTTTTAACCAAGCATTTATTTTTTTAAAGGTATAGCCTAACTGTCGGCGAGAAAGATTATATTTATCTGCAAGCTCTGAACTTGAAATACTTGTATCATTGATTAGTGCGTTAAAAATAATCTCTTCTCTTTCTCCTAACACAACGCCTGCCTCCTTTGATTAGAATCATAACAATTGCTGAATAATTAATGAATGCGTTTACATCACAAAGTAGAGAATCATCTTTGTACAACATTGTGATAATGCATCTTGTTTTATCCTACATAAAATTTTGAAATAATAGTAGTAACAGGAAAGTAAAATAAATATTTATTTTACTAGAAAAAGAAATTTATAATTCAAGCTACTGAATAAACTATAAGATTTGCTATGTATTTTGAATAAATGTTAGAGAGATTAAATTATATTTTTTTCTGGCACTGGAAAAATATTTAGACGAGGTAAAGAGGAGTTAAATCTATAATTAGTATCTGCTAATAGGTTCTAGTATAATTAGCTTGTATGTAGTATAATCAGATTATTTCATTCTGCAGATAAATGAATTTAGAGAAGGGGGACCTGAAATATGGCAGAACAAGAACCAAAGAGTTCCCGGACATATGTTGAAATTATTGGTGATACAGTTTATGGGAAGCATTTAATTTTTACAATTATCATCAGCGTGATGTTCAGTTTTATTGGTTTTTTTATAGGCAGAGAGCTTATTTTTCCACGAATTGCTCCAGAGGAAATGATTCAGTCCTATTCATTGCTGCTAGGAATAGCCGGAAGCGTAATAGGCCTGCTGATAAACACGTTTTTATTTAAACCAAAAAGAACCTTAAATGAAACAGCATCTACGAGCAATGAACTATCGGAAATATATGAGAAGCTGCAACTGGATATGGAAGAAGAGCGTGAATCTATATTAAATGATCCAGTAACAGCGCAAGAAATGAAGGAACAAGGATTTTATGACATGTTTATTCCTGATGATAAGGAGCAGCATCACACAGAAGAGAAGAAATGGTGAAAGAGGAGAATGAACAAAAATGGATGTATTACTCATATCAATTCTGCTGGCAATTGTAGCGGGGATTATATTCACCGCAATCGGTTTAATTTCCGGTTCGGATGAAACAGCCGTGCTTGTTCCGGCAACATTAATTGTTGTATTGTTAGGGGCACCGCCAGAGGCCGTTTTTGCATTTTTTATGTCGGCGGTACTTTCAAAGCATCTCACGCATGCGATACCAACTGCGTTAATGGGTGTGCCTGGAGATACAACAGCGACGCCAATGCTGGATCATGCCAACTTTATGCGAAGAATTGGTCTGCCGCATATTGCTTTGCGAAAAATGATTTCTGGAGGAATTATTGGTGCATTTATTGCACTTCCTGTGTCATTGGCATTTGCTGTTTTCTTGAGTCAGTTTGGCGAATTTTTTCAAGAAAATGCAGGGATTATTTTTACTTTAGCCGCTGTTTTAATCGGTTATTTTTCCAAGGGGCGCTGGGCAAGTATTATTTTAATTATTCCACTTGCTCTTGTGATTCAAGGGTTAAATCTGGTCAGCACAACGATTTTAGGAACAGGATTATCCATAAGCTTCTTCCTGGGAATTGCTATTGGACCAATGTTTACAGATATTCTATTAGCGTCTTCTGCAAGTGGACGGTTAATGATTCAGCGTCAACAGCCAAATGAATATAAATTAGCTCCAGAAAAGAAATCCTGGTCCGGCTATTTTCCCAATCCATTTAAAGTTTTAACGAAAAAACAAGCAGGATCAGTCGGTGGAACATCCTTCCTGTCTTCCCTGACCTTTGCTCTCAGTCCTGTCGGGATGACGGCATTGATGGGGGAATTGATAGGATCCCGTGTGAAGGGGCAATACAAAAAATCAACGACTAGTCTTTCTACGATGAATGGTGTAACAGAGTCTACTTATATTGCGGAAACGATTATTCCGCTGGTTGCATTCGGAATTCCGCTCAGTCCTGTAGCAATTGGTCCGGCGCAGGCATTATTTAATGCACCGCCTGTATTTACAACAGAGCCGGTTCATAATCTACATACGTTAATGGAGCCGCTGGATTTTCTTCTTTACGGATTGATCGGAATTATTGTTGCCGCAATTATTGCTTACCCATTCTCAATGAACTTTGCAAGAAAAGCAACAGTTCTTGTCCTAAAACATATTAACCAGGAAGCAATTATAGCGATGTTTATTGGTGTAGTTACGCTGCTTGCGTTTTATGAAGGCGGCCTGGTGAGTGTTACTGTTACTTTTGCAATGGCTATGGTCGGAGGTTTATTGAATCGCTTCCTCGGTGTAGGAATCGGTGTTCAATTTATGATATTCTATGGTTCTAACTGGATTGTAACCACTTTATTGGGAATGTAGGATCTAATAGATAGCGGGGCAGTTGAATCCTGTCCCGCTATTTTTATAAGAAAGAAATGAATAGAAATATTTCAGAGAATAAACCTGTATTAAAATATGGTAAGATATCAGGTGGAAGGATGTGAAGCGAATGAAGTTAATAGCAATTGATTTGGATGGTACGTTACTGGGGGAAGATGGAAAAATTAGCGAAGTAAATCAGGAAGCCATTCGCAAAAGACAAGCGAATGGAGATAGCGTTGTTTTTTGCTCTGGAAGATCACTGCATGATATGAAGGAGATTGCAGCAGCAGCTAATTTGGAGCTTCCACTAATCTGTGCGAATGGTTCATTAACAAGTGTAAATGATGAAATTATCCGCAGCCAGATACTTACTTCAGACAAGTTAATAGAAATAATGGAAAAAGTATCTGAGGCGGAATTATATTTTGAAATTTACACAAATAAAGGTGTATATATCCAAAAAGATAAACAGCCGATTCTGGAAGAGGAAAAGGAAACGCTTTTTGATACACCAGAGGAAAAAGAAAATGCAGAACATATTATTCAAATACAAAATATGCAATATGGTATGGTCGAAGTAGATGATTACTTAGAAGCGGGAGTTGCAGAATTGGAGCCTTACAAAGTGTTTATCCTGTCATTCCGTCGTCAAGAATTAGAGAAGCTTGCGGAAGCCTGGAAGGATAGAGAGGATATCTCTGTAACAACCTCAGGCTATCAAAAATTAGAGGTTGCTCATCCAGATGCGAGTAAAGGAAATGCCTTGAAAGGGCTGGCGGAATACTATCACATTCCCCAGGAAGATGTTGTGGCCGTTGGAGATAACTATAATGATGTTTCCATGTTCCAATATGCAGGAACTGCTGTGGCAATGCAGAATGCAGAGCCGGAAGTAAAGGAATATGCAGATCATGTAACAAGAAGCAATGAAGAAAATGGCGTCGGTTATGCACTGAATGAAATAATCGAGTAATGAAAGACATATTTAAAGCCGCAATTATACTTTTATAAAAAATCCGAATCTGATTCACATTTTTAGATTAAGAAAGTGTGAATTCAGATTCGGATTTTTGTGCAATATTATCGCTATTCTTCTGCATTCTCAATTGTTTTCTTCTTTACAAATTGGAACAATCCAACCTCATGGGCTGCCTGGAATGCACTGACAACGAATGGTCCAAAAATCAGCCCGAGTACCCCGAAAAAGACAAAACCAAAATACATGGATAAGACTGTCGGCAACGCTGCGAGTCCCATTTGATCGCCAAGTACCTTTGGTTCCGTAATCCGTCTGATAACCAGCAGGAATAATGCTAATATCATCAGCTGCAGGCCAGTTGGAACATCTCCGATCATCATCATTAATCCTCCCCAGGGAACAAGGATTAATGCAGGACCGACGTAAAGAGGAATAATATCTACAATCCAGATAATAAAGGTCATTAACAGTGCAAATCGCGGCGAAATAAATAATAAGCTCAAATAAGTAATGACAAAAATCATAATACTAAGTAAGAACTGTGCTTTCCAGTATCCCCAGAACACTACTTTTAAACGACCGAAGAAGTTATTTAATTTGATAGCTGTTTTCTCTGGGAAAAGAGCAAAGAATGCTTGAAACAGCTTTGGTAAATCAAGGCTGAATAAGAAGAAAGTGATAAGATAAACAAGAGATATAAAGAGCAGGTTGGGAATAGATTGCACCCATGATCCGAGCATGCCGATCATGCTCTCCACTAAGTCATATCCGGTGTTTAATAACCGCTCCGATTGTCGTTCCAGTTCACTGATAATTGCATCGCGCTGAGGTAAATCAGCAATCAAATCATTAAATTTATAAATAATTTCATTAATAATAGATTGAATTTCACTTCCATACTTCGGAACATTATAGCTCCATTCTACAATACGGCTGATTGTGCTTGTAAGCATAACATAAAGCAATGCGCACGCTGCCACTACAAATGTTGTAAAGACAATGGTTACCGGCCAAATTCGTTTTTCTGTTTTTAAAGCTTTCTTCAACAGCTTTACCAGCGGTTCAAAAATAACTGCTGTCAGTAATGCGAGTAAGACAGGTATAAATACTGAAAAGTAAAAGTACAAGAACACACCAAGTGCTACAAGTAAAATACCGATAATAATTTTCTTAATTAATGCTTGGTTTAACAAAAGCTTTCCTCCTGCCAGTAAAAACAATAATTTCTTATAAAGGACTTTTTGAACACATACACCTATAGTATTATTTTATAGTCCGATTCTCAACTTGTAAACTAGAACGAGGGGCGTTATGGAATAAGAAGCGGCTTTACACATGCTTACTGAATAAAAAATCCGCCAACTTCATTATTTCCATTAACAGATACATTTAAAACAACAGGCTGATTATTAAATGCTCCCTCATAAAGAATGGAGTAATATCCATCAACTTGCTGCTCATCCACATAGTCGTATCCTGCAAACTTCCCGAAATCTGTAGTAAGCTGATCCCAAATCTCTTCTAAATCAGCTGCAGTTACTTCAGACGCCATAGTATCATCAAAAAGTGCTGCTGCCCCTTCAAAATCTTCATCAGCCACCAGTGTTAAAAATGCTTCAGCAGTTTCAGAGGCCTCCTTAGATGTTATGGAAGCAGTATCCTCATTGCCTGTTGTTTCTTCCTCTTCCGTCTCTTCTTGATTTGTCTGTGTATCTTCCGGGCTATTGTCATTATCTGTTTCAGAGGGTGAATCTGAATTTCCACATGCTGCAAGTACGATAATTAATAAAAAAGATGTTAATAGAATAATTAATTGTTTTAATTTCATTTTTATGCTCCTTTTTTTAATTTTTATGCTCAATAATCCAGTCGCTTATATCTGTAATTACTTTTTCATCAACATGACCGGGAATTTGGTATTCTTGAACACTTCCTTTATTTTCTCCCTGAGACAAAATAAAGATATGATTAAGGTTTGGATATGATTTTAACGTTACCTGCGGGTCATTCTCAAAAATGCTTTGCCATGCGGCGAAATCCTTTTCCATCGTTACCTGGAAATCTGCTTCTCCCTGAAGGACAAGTATCGGTTTGTTGGAATCAAGGGCTATCTGGCCAACATCATACTGATCCATTTCTTGAAAATAATATCCGCTCATTCCAGAAAGATCATATTCCATTGCTTCTTCTGCAGACATATCCTGAAAGCTTTCTGTAAGCTCTTTAAATGCTTCAGCCTGCTCCTTTACCCGCTCTTTTGCTTTATCACTCAGATTTTCAGGAATCAAATCTAATTGCTGATCGTACATAATTTCCCATAGAGAACGAGGAGAACCGGCTAAAAGAATCATTCCGGCTGTATCTGCTTCTTCATCAATCCGTGGTGCAAGCATTCCACCAAGTGAGTGTCCGCCAATATATACTTGATCTGCCTGAATTCGATCATCCGCTTGTAGCAGACGTGCTGCTTCTACTGCATCATCAATGGTTTCTTCTTTAACTGTCAGGGCAGGACCTAAATCTTCCATCATTTTCGCACCGTGCGTAAATGTACGCTTATCATAGCGGAGAACAGCAATTCCATTCTCTGCTAATCCGTAGGCAATATCTTGAAAAGGCTTGTAACTGTAGATAGCCTCATCCATATCACTCGGTCCTGAGCCTTGTACGAGCACGACAGCAGGAAAAGGTCCTTCTCCATCATCCGGAAGGGTCAGCTTTCCACTTAAGGGGTAGCCTTCCTCAGCTTCGATTGTAATTTCTTCCTCTACAGCTGAACCAGGCAGTGTTAACTCTTCATACAGGCGCTCAATTTGTAAGCTTTCCAGCTTTTCTTCTTCATTCCATTTCGTTTTAACCGTCACTGTTGCGTCATCAAAAATAACTTCACCAGAAACAGTTGTTTTTTCCTCCTTAGCAGCAGCTTCCATGTTCTTTATTTCATCCAATACAGTTCCTCGATTTGCTTCCCAGGAGAGCTGTAATTCTGCAGCTGGATATTTTTCCTGCAATGCTTCTGAAAAGTATTCTTGTTCAATCTGCTGGTACTCCTCCCCCTGTAATTGCTGAATCAATTTTTCGGTATTTTCTTCAGCGGTACTCTCTTGGCTTGAACAGGCAGAGAGGATGGCAAGGCTAAGACCAATAAGAAATATGTATTTTTTTCGCAAGCTCTTCACTCCTCTTTATGATTGTGCTAAGTATTGATTGATTATTTTAAGGTTATATACATACTTACGATTGAGATAAGATTATGTTTCAAAACTGCTTAATTATTTGTTGATTAGCAGAACTTTCGTTAAGATGGAAGTATACTTTTGACATGATTTCGAAGGGAAGAGGTGGGAAAGTTTGCCTACAAATACAGAATTATTTCAAATAAAAACAAATAAGAAGCAGGAATTCGTTTTTTTAGATAGCCAGCTGGAAGAAATTTTAGCAAATAGCGGTGTGCAGGAAGGGATCATGATTGTGTATTGTCCACACACAACTGGTGCGATTACGATTAATGAAAATGCTGACCCAGATGTCCGACGTGATTTATCACTTGGTATGAACGAAACCTTTCCGAATAAAGCGGCTTATGTTCATATGGAGGGAAACTCAGATGGTCATATGAAATCCTCCGTTGTGGGGGCCAGCGAAACGTTAATTATTTCAAATGGACAGCTAGTCCTTGGAACATGGCAGAGTATTTATTTTTGTGAGTTTGATGGACCAAGAACACGGAAGGTATATGTCAAAATTATTGAAGGATAAGGCTTGTACATAAAGGGGGAAATAAAAGTATGACTGCAGAGGCATTATTATTTAATCCGCAAAGACATATTGAATTAGAAGGAACACAAAATATTCGTGATTTAGGAGGCTATCCGACAAAGGATGGCAAACAGACAAAATGGGGGAAATATTACCGTGCTGATTCCTTACATAATGTATCCCCGGAGGGACATGCTTTTTTGCAAAAGGAAAAAGGCGTCCATACCATTATAGATTTGCGTCTCAGCATGGAAGGAAAGTATAGAAAAGAAGATAAAGCACTTTATGATTTTTATAATATTCCATTGCTGGATCCAGCTACATTTACAACAAAAATTCCGAAAAGTCTTATAGATATGTATATCTTAATGTTGGAGACCAGTAAACCGAAATTTAAAGAAATCATGGACATATTTCTAAAAAAGCAAGGAAATCCTGTTCTTTTTCATTGTCGTGTCGGAAAGGATCGTACGGGTGTCCTGGCTGCTATTTTATTAGATTTAGCAGGTGTACCTAGAGATATTATTGTGAAGGATTATGCTTTAACAGGAGAGTACAAGAAAATAACGGATGAAGAGCTTAATAATCGCCCGCTGCTGATGTCGCGCAATCAATTTAAAACAATGTTGGAATGTGAGCCTTCTTATATGGAAGCGTTCTTGGACTATATGTATGAAAAATATGAGAATGCTGCCGGCTTCTTAAAAACGATTGGTTTGACGGTAGAAGAGATTAAAGCATTACATGATGATTTTGTAGTAGAGGATGTTCAAAAAGCTCAATAAAGATGACACGGCGATAAGAGGATCTTCTACTAAGAACGCCCACGTCGTGTGGACAACGTAGAAGCCACCGCAACACGTGAGAAATACGTTTGGAAATAGCAGCTAGTCGCCTTGAACTTTCGACGCACAGGATATGCTAGTGTCAGCGTTGCAGCAACTTTTTTCGATGGGGTGAGTAATCGCAACCCCAGGACGACGCGGTCTTAGCCGACGGGTCCTGTTTACCGGACTTTTTGAACACACATTAGAAGAAGCATAAGAAAAAGGGAGTTTAACAGGCCTATGCCGTGTTATTCTCCCTTTTTCTATTTTCCAGATACCTAATAATATGGCGGATACGGGTATCCATTATAGTATCCAGGAGGCCCGGCCGGTCCAGGAGGGCCTGGTGGACCCGGCGGACCGTAATATCCCATTGGTCCCGGTGGTCCAGGAGGTCCGGGCGGCCCTGGGGGACCATAGAATCCTGGTCCGGGACCAGAACCAAAGGCACTTCCTAATAAGCCGCCAGCTAACCCGCCGATAAATGGAAAAAAGAACGCACGCTGCTCTGGTCCATGTTGATGAAGGGCTTGAGCAGGGTATGGGCTATATTGTGAAGCAGGCATATCAAACTGCTCTGGATGCTGATAATCCATCACTTGATATTCATCTGCATGTGAATAAGCATGATTTGGGTCAGGTTGCATATACATTCCTCTTTTCTGTATGAGCTATATACCTAACCTATGCAGCTGCTTCGATTTTGTTCATCCGTTCTCCCGTATCGTCTGAACTTAACGGCGGAATAAGCGCATAACGAAACTGACAACGACAATAAGGATAATAGCACCAATCAGAGCAGGGATAATATAGAATCCTCCTATTTCAGGTCCTAACTCTCCAAAGATAGCAGAACCAAGCCAGGCACCGATGAAACCTGCCAGAATATTTCCGATAATTCCACCTGGTAAATCCTTACTTACTATTAATCCGGCTATCCAGCCGATGATTCCACCAACAATTAGACTCCAAATAAAACTAAACATAAAAATCATTCCTTTCTATATTTTATCTATTTCCAAATATAAGTATTTTAAACTTAAAATTATTCATTTTTTTGATGTCTTAATGTATATAGCATTATTGGAGAAATAATTTATTTTATATTCGAGAATAAAGACCTTTTTGATTTGGGTTTATTTTTATAGGCAATAAGTATTGATTCAACTATTAAATCCCGTAATTATTTCAGGAAATGTAATCTGAAATATGCACAACTTTAGTTTGTTTAAATGGTTATATGAATTATTTTTTTAATAAAAAAGACCTTTTTATGTTTATTAATAGAATCTATTATATTGCATAATTACCTTTTAATTACTTTTATTACCTTTTTAATGGAAATAATAAAAAGTTTTTATAAAATTTCTCATTTTTAGATACATTTTCTCTCATTTCTTCCGATAAATAAATATAGACAATTAGGAGAGATGGAAAAATGAAAAAAATATTCAAAGCCAAAGGAATACGATTTAAATTAGTCTTATCTTTTATCTTAATTTTATTAGTACCGGGAATAACCATTGGAGTAATGTCATATTTTAGTTCAATGAATACGATAGAACAGCAAAAGCGGGATCAGGTACAGGAGTTAACCGCAGTGATGAATCAGACAATTAATAATACATTTGAACTGAAGCAGAATGATATGAAAGTCTTATCGAGCGTCATTACGGCAGATGTAATAGAGGATACAGACGAATTAGAGAGAATAATGTCTGATTATATCGGGTTACATCCTGAGGCTCCTGAGTTTTATCTTGGGACTGCAGAGGGAGATTACCATATGCAGCCGGATTTAGAGATGGAGGATGGCTATGATCCAAGAGAGCGTGACTGGTATCAGGAAGCAATGGCAAATCCGGAAGAAGTGATTATATCTGATCCTTATCTGACAGTGAGCGGCGACGGACAGATAGCTGTCAGTATTTCTAAAGCACTGGAAGATGGATCAGGAGCAATTGGCATTGATGTATCTATGGACTTTATTCAGCAGCTTGTATCAGAAATGAGTATAGGTAAAAATGGTTACGCTATCCTGCTGGATACAAATCAAAACTTTATTTATCATCCAGAATCAGAAGCCGGGGAAGAAGCGGAAGAATCTTTCTACCAGAAAATGTATGATAATGATTCCGGTACATTTAACTATGAATACAATAATATGTCTAAAATTATGGTATATGATACAAACAGTTTGACAGGCTGGAAGCTGGGAGGAACAATTGATGAAAGTGAAGTAGGGACTACTGCTATGTCAATTTCTACTCCGGTTACTATTACGCAGGGTATTACCTTAATTATCGGAACAGTTGTTATTTTACTACTTATCCGTTCCATTATCCGTCCAATTAAGGATTTAAAAGAAAAAGCAGAAATTATCAGTACGGGAGACTTAACACAATCGGTTGAAGTTAAAACAAATGATGAAATTGGTCAGTTGGGTACAGCTTTTAATAAAATGGGAGAAACCTTGCGGGAATTAGTCAGGGATGTTGAATTGAATGCACAGCAGGTTGCCGCATCTGCTGAAGAATTAAATGCAAATGCAGACCAGATGACAAGCTCATCCGAACAGGTATCTCTGGCAATCCAGGAAGTATCCTCCAGCGCCGAGCATCAGTTAAGCGGAACAGAGGACGGTGTTCATTCACTGGAAGAGGTATCAACAGGTGTCGGCAGAGTAGTGGAAAGCTCTACACAAGTGACAGAATTGGTTCAAAAAATGAACACGCAGGCAGAGGTCGGCGGACAGGCTGTGAGTGATACATTGAATCAGATGACCTCTATTCAGTCGTCTGTTGAGAATACTAATGAAAATATTTCATCTTTATTAGAACGTTCGAAACAGGTTAACACAATTTTAAATGCAATTACAGATATATCTGAACAGACAAATCTTTTAGCATTAAATGCAGCGATTGAAGCAGCACGTGCTGGAGAGCATGGAAAAGGGTTTGCGGTAGTAGCAGATGAAGTCCGGAAGCTAGCTGAACAGTCCAAGCTTTCAGCTACACAAATCAGAGATATTATCGTCGGAATTCAAACGGATGTAGAGAATGCGGTCGATAAAATGTCACAAGTAACCTCTAATGTAAATAGCGGACTGGATGTTTCCTATGATGCGATTGATAAATTTGGGGAAATCATGCGCTCCAGTGAGAGTATTAAACCGCAAATGGAGGAGGTTACATCCATCTCAGAGCAAATGTCTGCAGCTGTAGGACAATTAACGGAAACAGTGAGCGACTTAGCATCTATTGCCCGCAATAATGCGGCATCTTCACAGGAAGTGGCGGCGTCCTCTGAAGAACAGCTTGCGTCTATGGAAGAAATCTCTGCATCTGCGAAATCACTATCAGCAATGGCTGAAGATTTATCAGAGAAAGTTTCAAAATATAAATATTGAATCAGGATGAAAATATAAAAAGTGCAGTAGTGATAATTTTCACTGCTGTACTTTTTTGTGTAGGAAAAACATATTTACCTATATTTATTTACGTTAGCAAGAATATTTTCATACATTTTTTAGGATAATTAGTTTATGTTAAAAAAATTTGCAGGACTAAATAACTTAAAATGTATTCAATTTCTTAATATGCAGCCGATAGATAAATATAGAAGCACTTTTTTCAAGAAAAACGATAGGGTGGAGGGACAGCAATGAAGAAAAAAGGGATTCGTTTTAAGCTGATTATATCATTTATATGTATGTTATTGATTCCGGGCATTGTAATTGGTTTTATGACGTACAATAGCTCTGTCAATACATTACAGACACAGCAGGAAAATCAAGTGAAAGAAATTATCACGATTATGAATCAGACGATTGATAATACATTTGCTTTAAAGAGCAGGGATGTAGAAGTATTAGCGGAGCAGGTTCAGGGAGAGCTGATAGATAATGAGTCAGAAGGATTAGCTACAGCCTTGGAGCAATATTTTTATTTCCATGATGAAGTAGTATCCGCTTATGCCGGTTCTGAGGATGGGGCGTTTATGGAAGCATCAACGGATGTGATAGAGGGAGATTATGATCCGCGTGAACGTTCGTGGTACATAGAAGCAATGGCAAACCCTGGAGAAATTATTATCTCTGAGCCTTATGTATCAGCAGGGGCAGATAGTGATATGGTTGTCACAGTATCCAAAGCGTTAGAGGACGGCTCAGGAGTTGTCGGGTTGGATTTATCGATTGATTTTATTCAGCAGGTAGCATCTGGAGTCCAAATCGGTAAAAACGGCTATGCGATTTTATTAGATAAAACGCAGCACTTTATTTATCATCCGGTTATGGAAATCGGTGAAGAAGCAAGCGAAGCCTTTTATAATAGCCTATACGATTCAGGTAGTGGTGAATTTGAATATAACTATGAAGATACAGATAAAATCATGGTTTATGGAACCAATGATTTAACTGGTTGGAAAATAGCTGGAACAATCGATTATAGTGAAATTCAAACAGAGGCCGCTACGGTTTTTAACACCTTATTAATTGTATTAATCAGTGCTGTTATTATTGGACTGGCAGTTACGGTATTTATCGTACGTTCCATTGTTAAACCAATCAAGGAGTTGAAAGAGAAAGCACATATTATCAGTACGGGCGACTTAACACAATCTATTGAAGTGAAAACAAAAGATGAGATTGGAGAGCTAGGCACTGCTTTTAATGAGATGCAAAACAGCTTAAAAGAATTAATTCGCGATGTTGAATTTAATGCACAGCAGGTTGCAGCATCAGCCGAAGAATTAAATGCCAATGCTGATCAGATGACGAGCTCGTCTGAACAAGTATCACTGGCTATTCAAGAGGTATCTTCAAGCTCTGAAACACAATTGAATGGTACAGAAGACAGTGCTAACTCATTAGAAGAGGTATCGACAGGTGTCGGCAGAATTGTCGAGAGCTCATCACAGGTAGCTGAACTCGTAAATCAGATGAGTGAACAGGCAGAAATTGGTGGAAAAGCTGTTACGGATACATTGAATCAAATGACGTCTATTCAATCCTCCGTGGATAATACAAATGTTAATATTATGTCATTGATGACGCGCTCCAATGAAGTAAGCACGATTCTGAAGGTAATTACAGATATTTCGGAACAGACTAATTTACTTGCCCTAAATGCAGCAATTGAAGCAGCCCGCGCCGGAGAGCATGGAAAAGGATTTGCTGTTGTAGCGGACGAGGTACGTAAGCTGGCTGAACAATCGAAAACATCCGCCGGTGAAATTAGTGCGATTGTGCAGGGAATTCAAACAGACGTAAAGGACGCTGTTGAAAAAATGTCGCAGGTAACAGCAAATGTAGACAAAGGCTTAGAAGTATCCGATGATGCGATGGACAAATTTAAAGGAATTATTCAATCAAGTACAGATATTAAGCCGCAAATGGAAGAAGTTATGGCCATTTCTGAACAAATGTCAGCAGCAGTGCAGGAAGTGGCAAGTACAGCAAATGATTTAGCATCCATTGCCAGAAATAATGCAGCATCCTCTCAGGAAGTCGCAGCTTCTACAGAAGAGCAGCTTGCTTCTATGGAAGAAATATCTGCAGCAGCAAAATCTCTGTCATCAATGGCGGAAGGGTTAACTGAGAAGATTAATCAATACAAATATTAATAGAATCTAGAAAAAGCCGGACCTTTTATTCCAAGTAGTGAAACATACTTGTATAGAGGTCTGGTTTTTTATTATTGGTTTCATTTAATAGAAGGAGGGAATGGATAGGTCTTTTGGTTTATCCGTCAGTTTTTGTTATAGAATATAAGTAGGGAAATAAGGAAAAAGGATTCATTTTAGACAAATGAAACCGATATTAAAAGCGGAGGATTTTTTCCAATAAAAGGAGGATGAACCGCTTGAAAAAGAAAAACAAAGAAATAAATGGAGTGAAGAGAAAGCTGGTTATATCTTTTTCATCTATCTTAATCATACCGATCGTTCTTATTGGTTTTTTGACTTACAACAGCTCCGTCAATTCCATGCAAGCACAGCAGGAACAACAGGTAAATGAAATCATCACTTTAATGGGACAAAATATCGAGGATACACTTGCCTTGAAAAGTAGAGATATTGACGTATTTGCTGAAAATACAAGAGGGGACCAGATAGAAGAGGAAGACGATGAACTAACCATTGTTGTTGGTCAATACTTACATTTTCACGATGAAGTAGATAAAGTTTATTTTGGTTCTGAAGAAGGCACATTAGTTATTCAGCCGGAAACAGAACTGCCTGATGATTTCGATGCTCGTGATCGTCCATGGTACATAGAAGCAATGGAAGCTCCGGGAGAATTAATTATTTCTGACCCTTACCCAACAGAAGCTTTAGACGGAGATATGGTTGTGACACTTTCTAAAGCGTTGGCAGATGGTTCAGGAGTCGTCGGCATTGATTTGTCGATGGATTTTGTTCAGGAAATGGCATCCTCTGTTGAAATTGGTGAAAGCGGTTACCCTGTTTTGTTAGACAGAGGCGGAAATGTTATTTTCCATCCTGAAAATGAAATAGGCGCACAGATGGAAGAAAGCTTTTATAATCAAGTATCCGCAGAGAATGCAGGAGCTTTTGAATATACAGAGAATAATGAATCGAAAATTCTGGTTTATGATACCGATGACTTCACAGGCTGGACGCTGGCTGGAAGTATTGATTACAGTGAAGTACAGGACAATGCAGCTTCCATTATAAAAACACTTATCATTGTAATGACTGCTGCTTTTCTAATCGGCTGTGTCATAAATGCGGTCACTATTCAGTCTATTCTTCGTCCAATCAATGGATTAAAAAGGAGAGCAAAGGTAATCAGCACCGGAGATTTGACGGAAGAGATTAAAGTTGTCAAAAATGATGAGATTGGTCAGCTAGGCAATGCGTTTAACGAGATGCAAAGCAGTTTAAGAGAATTGATCCGTGATGTAGAAGTAAATGCGCAGCAGGTTGCAGCATCCGCAGAGGAGTTAAACGCCAATGCGGATCAAATGACAAATTCATCGGAACAAGTATCGCTTGCGGTTCAAGAGGTATCCTCCAGTGCAGAAGATCAGTTAAATGGTACGGAAGACAGTGTGAATTCCTTGGAGGAAGTATCAACCGGAGTCGGAAGAATTGTAGAAAGCTCGACAAAGGTTTCTGAATATGTAACCCAGATGAGCGGGCAGGCAGATGTAGGTGGACAGGCCGTAAGTAATACACTAAATCAAATGACATCCATCCAGTCATCTGTAGAAGATACGAATAAAGATATAACATCTTTATTAGAGCGTTCTAAAGAAGTAAATACCATTCTCAAAGCAATTACCGATATCTCGGAGCAGACTAACTTACTTGCCTTAAATGCAGCAATTGAAGCAGCTCGTGCCGGAGAGCATGGAAAAGGCTTTGCTGTTGTTGCTGATGAGGTGAGGAAGCTGGCAGAGCAATCTAAGGCATCTGCAAGTGAAATCAGCGCAATTGTTCAAGGAATTCAAAGTGATGTCCAAAATGCTGTTGAGAAAATGGAGCGGGTGGCATCATCAGTGAATGATGGCCTGGATGTATCCTATGATGCAATTGACAAATTTGGGGAAATCATACGGACAAGTGACAGTATCAAACCGCAGATGGAAGAGGTTACAGCAATTTCTGAGCAGATGTCTGCCGTTGTTGAACAGGTTACTGCAACAGCAAATAATTTAGCCGCTATTGCCAGAACGAATGCAGCAACTTCTGAGGAAGTAGCAGCTTCAACGGAAGAGCAATTAGCATCCATGCAGGAAATCTCGGCATCGGCGAAATCATTATCGTCTATGGCAGAGGAATTAACGGAAAAGGTTAAAATGTATAAATATTAAACATGGATAAAAAGAACGGCAGTTGAACGAAATTCTAAGCAGGGAGCTTTGTTATCAGCTGCAGTTTTTTTTTTTTTGTAAGTATTTAGTCATGGGTTGATAGTTTGGAGTAGAATGAAAGTTTTAAAACAAAACGAATGTGTTTATATTATGAAAAATTATCCGATAAATATAAAGTATGAATTTTTAAGGACGAGTACTGTATTTTAGCAGAAAAAGGAGTGAATCATTAACGGCTACTGTATACTTGCTTTGTGGGTATTTTGGCCTGCTTTAAATAAACCATTAAAGAGAAGGCGAATATGTCGATGTTAATAATTCTTCTCTTACCATTTTAATCGTGAAAATCAAATATAGCAGCAAGGGAGATTCAGTTGTGAAGAAAATAATGAAACCAAAAGGAATTCGATTTAAATTAGTATTATCCTTCTTTTTAATGCTATTGACTCCGGGGATAATCATTGGAGCAATTACATATTTCAGCTCTATCAGCACTTTAGAGGATCAAAAAACAGAGCAGGTAGAAGATATTACTGCACTGCTGAACCAGACAGTAGACAATGCATTGGAATTAAAAATAAATGATTTGAATACATTTGCAGCACAATTTAATAGTGGGCAAATTGATGATGATGAAGAGGCATTAGAACAGGTGTTGGGACAATATAAAGAAATGAACGAAGGCGTTTCCGAGGTATATATGGCTTCTAATGACGGTGATCTATTCTATAGACAGCCTGTTTCTGAATTGCCGGAAGGATTTGATGCAACCGAACGCGGCTGGTTTATCAATGCTGTGGATAATCCGGGAGAGGTGCAAATTTCAGAACCATTTGAAAGCGCAAGCGGAACAGGAACAGTAGTAAGTATCACGAAAACATTGGATGACGGTTCTGGAGTAATGGGAATCAGCCTGTACATTGATTTTATCCAGCAGATGGCATCAGAAGTTTCTATCGGACAAAATGGCTATGCGATTATTCTTGATCAACAGCAGAAGTATGTTTACCATCCAACCTTTGAAACGGGAGAAGAAGCGGATGGCAGTACACTGGGAACAATGTTTGATAATGAGACAGGCACTTTTGAGTACAGCTATGATAATGCAGAAAAAATAATGGTTTATGACACAAATGATTTATCCGGATGGAAGCTGGCGGGAACGATTGATTACAGCGAAATTCAGGATGAAGCAGCATCGACTTTAACGATAATGGTAACGGTTATCGCTGGCACACTAATGGTGGGAACTTTAGTCATCCTGTTCTTAATCCGTTCCATCACCCGCCCAATTCGTAAATTAAAAGAAAATGCTAAAGTAATCAGTACAGGTGACTTAACACATTCAATTGAGATTAATACAAAGGATGAAATTGACGAGCTGGGTCAGGCCTTTAATGAAATGCAGGAGGGCTTGAAAAATCTTGTTCGTGATGTCGAATTTAATGCGCAGCAGGTTGCCGCATCGGCAGAGGAATTAAATGCGAATGCTGACCAAATGACAAGCTCATCAGAACAGGTATCCTTAGCTATTCAAGAGGTATCCGCCAGCTCAGAAAAACAGTTAAGTGGAACAGAAGAAAGCGCTAATTCATTAGAAGAGATATCGACAGGGGTCGGTCGAATTGTTGATAGCTCCACAAATGTTGCTGAATTGGTGACGCAAATGAGCACACAGGCAGAAGTCGGAGGGAAAGCAGTCAGTGATACTTTAAATCAAATGACTTCTATCCAATCCTCTGTAGATAATACAAACCTGAATATCGCCTCCTTACTGGAACGCTCGAAGCAAGTAAGTACAATCTTAAAAGCTATTACTGATATTTCTGAACAGACAAATCTTCTGGCATTAAATGCAGCGATTGAAGCAGCTCGTGCCGGCGAGCATGGAAAAGGATTTGCTGTTGTAGCTGATGAGGTTCGTAAATTAGCGGAGGAATCCAAAAACTCAGCCGGCGAAATCAGCTCAATTGTTCATGGCATCCAGGACGACGTTCAAAAAGCGGTGGAAAAGATGTCTGAAGTGACAGCCAATGTAAATGATGGATTAGATGTATCTTATGATGCCATTGATAAATTCGGAGAAATTCTGCGTTCAAGCAGCGATATTAAACCGCAGATGGAAGAAGTAATGGCAATATCCGAGCAGATGTCTGCAGCAGTTCAACAGGTAACAGCAACTGCAAATGACCTGGCTTCTATAGCCAGAGATAATGCCTTATCCTCAGAAGAGGTCGCAGCATCTACAGAAGAACAGCTTGCATCCATGGAGGAAATCTCAGCATCTGCAAAATCCCTGTCCAGCATGGCAGAGGATTTAACATCAAAAATTGCGGAATATAAATATTAAGAGGAATAAAACGTAATAGTAAAAAAGAAGAATCTCCGTTATTAGGAAGATTCTTCTTTTTTCTATATAAGTACTTCAGCTTTTTTATTTAAACTTCAAATGAATTTATATTCATTTCCACTTCAAAACATACCAATTTGATTTTTTGCTTCAAAATATGGGTACAGCCTTACTCTTTCTATACATATCATTTATTTGCATCTTTACTTATACAGCTTGGCAATCGTCTTATTTTTATAAGATATGCAGCAATTAAACGACTACCATGCAGATTTGTAATCAAGCTATCAGATCTTCCGTTGAATGGGAGTTTTATTTGAAATCCGATCTAATTGATTTAGCAAGTTATCCAGCGACTGTGATATTTTCAATAAATTTGGGTCATTTGGATCTTTTTCATAAGCTGCATACATTTCTTTTCTTTTCGCTTCAATCTGCTTGTTCAATTTATTAATTTCTGACATACTCTCACGCCCTCTCCAATTATCAAACAGAAGTTGGATATGGCATAAAAAGATATGATAAGGCTCTTAGCATGATTTTAACAGGAAAGGGGAGAAAAATAAAATAAATCAACTATTGTAATTTATGGGAAGGGAGTATTTAATAGTAAGTTAAATATTTAAATTAAGTTTGGGTGAACTGGATTTTATGATAAGTGTTCATTAGGAGGATGGCATGTTTTTATAGAATTATAGAGGCTTTTTTCGCAGCAAAAAGTGAGGAAAAATAAATTTGAAAAAAGAATTAAAAAAAATTATAAAAAAGCTTAAACAATTTGTCCCAGTTGCCGATATAAGAAATAGATCATCAATGGATGATTCGTTAGGGCCTTAACGATAAATATTTATTTTGATATTGACCTAAATGGTTAATATAGATGAGATCACATGGATGTGGCTCAAAAATTTTAAATTACATGGAGGTAAGAAATTATGATTATCAATCACAACATTTCCGCAATTAACGCACATCGTCAGCTGGGAGTAAACCAAAACGGAGTACAGAGTTCATTGGAAAAGCTTTCTTCTGGACTTCAGATTAACCGCGCAGGGGACGACGCTGCTGGTCTATCTATTTCAGAAAAAATGCGTGGACAAATTCGTGGTTTAGAACAAGCATCTGTAAACTCACAAGATGGTATTTCTTTAATTCAAACTGCTGAGGGTGCTCTAAATGAAACACATGCTATTTTACAGCGTCAAAGAGAGCTTGTTGTAAAAGCTGGTAACGAAGGAACTTTAGAATCTGATGACCTAACAGCAATCAAAGATGAAATTGATGAGCTTAATAAGGAATTAACAGGAATTTCAGAACGTACAGAGTTCAACGGTAAAAAACTTCTAGATGGCAGCTATGAAGGAACATTGCAAATTGGTGCAAACCAAGAGCAAGCCTTAGAAGTTGTAATTAATTCAGGTGCAGAAGGAGAAGGATTCAGTGCCGAAGATTTAGGTGTAAATGGTCTTGAAGTTAGTGGAGAAAGCGCTGATGCTGACTTAGCTTTAGTAGATGCTGCAATTGCTAAAGTTTCAAAAGCTCGTTCAAGCCTTGGTGCAAACCAAAACCGTTTAGAACACACTATCAATAATTTAGGTACATCTGCTGAAAACTTAACAGCAGCAGAATCTCGTATTAGAGACGTTGATATGGCGAAAGAAATGATGGAATTCACAAAGAATAACATTCTTTCTCAAGCAGCTCAATCTATGCTTGCGCAAGCTAACCAGGTTCCACAAGGTGTACTTCAATTATTACAATAATAAGTATATAAAAAGCTCCCGGATGGGGGCTTTTTTTAACCATAAATTTATTTTTTAAAAACAGGAGTGAGTTTCTAATACTCATTCCTGTTTTAGGTTTATAATACTTCATTTGAAGAAATCAATTGCACTCCAAGCTTAATCACTAGTTTAGCATATCGTTCAGGGTGAAGTGTATATGCTGGACCACAAGGATTTACTTTTGAAATAGCGATCTCATTATCCTTGCTAAGCTGAAATGTAATTTCCAATTCATTTAGTGGAAGCATCGAATAATAGTCTTGGATAGCAGCTGCGATTAATTCACTGTATTCCATTAAATTTGCTTCTATCGAATTAAATTCATCAATATCTATCTGTTTTTCGTCAGAGTTTAGAAAGCTTATTTGGTTAGTATGGAGTAATTCATTTCCATTATTCGCAGTTTGAAATGTTACGTTTGCAATATTCCACTTATTTATATTGATATCTCTAATTAAATGCAGATTAAATTGCTTTCTGGGAAACTCATAAGTATCTGCTTCTACAATAACACGTTTTTTTACTAAGATTTTTTCGAAGTGCTGAGTCAATTGAAACTCACTGAACACTTGTGTTTTCTGCTGTGATATTACTTCAAATTTATTATTTTGCAGCTGGTTAATATACATAATTTCATCTTCTGCTTCCAAAATCAATTTAATACTGTGATATTTATTTACCCAATGAAATACATCTCGAAGTTTTTTAATCCTTGCATAATTTGGTAATAGGGGAGCTAATTTTTCATTTTTTTCTAGCTGTTGGTACAGCTCAGGTATATTTACAATTTGATTAGACCAGTGATTGATAAATGGAATATTCTCAAGCTCTTCATAAACAAATTTAAGATGTTCATTATCTTTTGCTTTTAATTCATCTAAAATAATATCTGGATAAGAGCTGATAGAAGGTTTCCACTCTTGATTCTCTCTGTCATAAAAATGCCCGCGGATAAGTAAATTCTCAAAATCGATATCGTTTGGCCGGATAAGACAAATATCTATATTTTCCATTTCGGCAGAGCTTATAAGTGCTCTTTGTAAAGGTGTAATCTGCGCAATATTTGGAACGATAAGACCTAATAATTTTTTACCCATATGATGACGGGTACTTAAATTAGAAGTATGTGAGTTAAATTGGTTTTTTTGAATACTATTAGCAGAAAGTGAATGGACAATACCATTTTTATAAATGTATTTTGCATAACCAATGGTATTCACAGCTCTTTGGTCTTCATGGAAAGCAGTCTGTGGCCCATTGTTTGCTTCATGCATCCATATCTTCCCTTTATCATCAATTGCAAAGTCCAGGCCGAGCTCATCAATCGCCATACCATATAATTTATCTAAATTCCATGCTACATCAATAGATAATTTCAGAATATCTTCTGCATATTTTTTCCCCTGCTTATCCCCATACTCATTCATTAAAAATTCATGGAAGTCTTCTATTCTTCCTTCTGTGCTGATGTTACTTAGGTTTGATTTTTTATTACCGATACGCGGATAAATATAGGTGACTTGCCATTTTCCTGATGCGTTTTTTTGTACATGCGAACGTATATGATAAGGTTCATTATTTTTTGTACGAGTATGAATATACTTTTGAATAATGTAGCTGCCTTTTTGATTTAATATAATGTCATCAAGCCATTTTTCAAATTCTTCTGCCACAAGAATATTCTCTTTTTTTTGATCTAATAAAATATACCGGTGTTTCTTTTTCGTTACAAAATAAATATTTTCACCACGATTTGCTTCCAAGTGTTTGAAAACTACTTTATTATTACTCTCTATGAAGTTCAGAATTTTTTCTTTATTATGACATAATTGAAATGGCACAAGTAATTTCACATATTTATTTCTTGTTTGCACGAGACGTTGTGGTAAGGATATTTTATTGCCAACATGAAAATAATTTGTAAATGGAACTGTCCTTAACAATTTTCGCCCAATATGTGTCTTTTTTGCTGAAGTATTATTAATTACATCTGGAAAAGGAATGGTTACTTGCTTTTTTTCTCCATTCTGATAAGATACTGCATCAATCATTTTCTCAGAGAAGTTCACATCATTATCTCCGAAAAAATATAAGATTGCATTTTGTTTTTCACTCTCTTTTACCATTGCCTCAATTCGGGGCTGTGGATAGTAAAGGAGGGGATTTTGAATGCCGTAAACTCCGATTTTAATTTGCTCTTTTTCTTTATTTATATGGTTATTTTCTTCAAATAGCAGCTGCAGTTTTTTTAGGTTAGGAATAAGTGAAAACTGTGTAATTTCAAGGATTTTCGTTGATTTATCGTTCTCGATATTTTTAGCAATTAATAATAAATTTTTCTCTAATTTACCAGATAAATTTTGGTGTGTACTGTTTATGTAGCCATTTTGATTTAATGCCTGAATACCATCGACAATACTCCCCAATATAAAAATAGCCTGATTTTTTTCTTTTTTTCTCACTAACCCTTGAAAATGTTCAGCTGCTTCTATAATTGTGTTTACGATGTTTAATGATTGATTGATTTGCTTTTGATTTATTGTAGGCAAAATGATGCACTCCTGACTTAAAAAAATATGTTTGGAATAATAGATGCTGTTATAAAATGAAATGAAGAGATAACCTTCATGTTTATTATCGGTATGTTAGGAGAAATACTAAAGGAGTTATAGCTTCAAGTTTATATTATACGAGATAGAATTATAACTATAAATTAATACGAAGAAGGGAGGATAGTTATTTGTACCTTAGTGTTAGAAGGAAAAAATTAGTTATATTACTTAGTTTTATAGAGATATCATAAATTTAATGGAATATCTGTTTTTGCACAGTTAATAAAGTGTGTATATACTTTTATGTTAGAGGATTTTCAAAAGTAGTCATTTTAAATTTAGCTAGTTTATATGCTCGAAAACTTTCATACCATAATCATTCATCCATAAATGAAATTGTTGCTCCTAAAAGTAAACTGGAAGCCAATGATGAAGAAATATGTAAACAGTTAAGTAAATATTGAGATCAAGTAGATAGGGTTATGCTGGTTGGAAGAGGAAAAAAAGTAAGAGGAAGCGAATTAAAGTATAAAAAGAGGATTTTAAAAGTTATAAAGATTATTAATAGCTATATTAGAGAAAAGTAAACATTATCAGGTACTTCTATAAGAACTAATCAATGCCTATGTGTTTATAAAAAAATAGGTTTATTTATATGATTATTAAATCACCAAAGGAGGTCCTTCCCATCTACAAACTACTAATTGCGGATCGCGACAAAGAAGAACTTCAAGGCATCCATTGGCTGCTTTCAAAATATTCATTCCCAATAAACAAGACCAGATTAGCCAATCAACTAACAGACGTTCTGACCACTCTCGAAAATGAACTGCCTGATATATTATGTATAGAATTAGATATGATACAGGAAGACAGCTGGGAGATGGTTAAATCATTTATTCACAGATATTCTGGACAGGTTATCGCCATCACTGCCGAGGCTACTTTTGAGCGGGCAATGCAGGCAATGTCTATTAAAGCAGTTGATTTGTGGGTGAAGCCGCTCTCTCCATCACTTATGAAGCATGCCTTACAGCAGGCTATCGGAAATCTATCAGCTGTAAGTAAGAAAAACACGATTACAGAACTGGGGCACACTGTGCGGTATGAAGCTTTATTTATAGACGACCATGTTTCCTTCCCTTACCCTGTATATTTACTGGGAGCTGAGCAGCGAAAAACATTAAATGATCTCAGAGATTTTATCGATCAATTTGATTTTGATTATAAGCCATCCGTATTTTCTGCTCATGATAATATTGTGCTCGTGTTCCAGCATGATTTTCCGGCACCTGTAAAGCAGGCGCAGCGATTCTTAAGAGAATGGGAGCATTCGGAAGGAAATCCTATTGCAATTGTTGTACATAGAGGGAGTGGGGACTCTCTTCATCCGATTTATATGAAACTATTGCGGATGATGGAAACGACCTTTTTTATAGGCTATAAGCAGGTGTTGCAGGCAGAAGATGTTCAGGAATGGATAGATATTGATCCTTTTTTAACTGTGGAGGAGCAGAGAAATTGGGTTTTTATGCTGGATGAGAGACAGGGAGATAAGCTGAAAAGCTGGCTGTATGAGGAATTTTTTAATATGAAGTCTCCATATCCGGAGCCAGGTCTGCTTCGGACACGATTAACAAGTATACTCGCGCAGATACGCCGGTTTATGTTCCGGAAAGGGCTGAAATCAAAGGCTAGTGAAGCGTATTATAAAAATGTGTTTGAGAGTATATTATATAGTCCGGTTTTATATCGTATTGTCCAGGAGCTGATTCTGTTTATTAATTATCTGTTTCAAACGGTCAAGGAACAGGATATATATGCGAGGGCAGATGTTATCGAAACGGCCATCGGTTATATGGAGAATCATTATAATGACGCAACTCTTTCATTGACGGAAGTAGCTGCGCATGTTCACCGCAGCCCATCTTATTTGAGCCATATTCTGTCGAAAAGATATCAGCAATCTTTCCGGGAAATGCTGATCTATATTCGAATGCAAAAGGCGAAGGAGATGCTTGGTGCAACGGATGATTCCATTCAAAATATTGCTGCTGCTGTCGGTTTCCGCAATCCAAATTATTTTAGCCGTGTGTTTAAATCACATACCGGTCTGACTCCGCGTGAATGGAGATTGCAATAAATGAAGTAGAAATATTATATTTTTATAATAATCTAATATTATTATCATAAAATGAAAGCGTTTTATATATAAGTTTATCTTTACCTATGATTTTTATATTATTTCGAATAGGAGTTATCTATATTGCACTCTCCCTGATTGGTAAAATAAGAATTATCAGAATACAGAATTGATGGGAGAGTGAATAAGTCATGTCAGAGACAAGGTCAAGAGAAGTAAAACAATATAGAGGCACGGAATTAAATACAAAAGGTTGGATTCAGGAAGCAGCATTACGCATGTTAAATAATAACCTCCATCCAGATGTAGCGGAAAATCCGGATGATTTAGTGGTGTATGGCGGGATTGGAAAAGCAGCGAGAAACTGGGATTGCTATGATGCCATTGTTAAGTCTTTAACAGAATTAGAAGTGGATGAGACGTTATTAATTCAGTCTGGAAAACCAGTAGCCGTTTTCCCATCTCATAAAGACGCTCCCAAAGTGTTGATAGCCAATTCAAACCTTGTACCTGCCTGGGCGAATTGGGAACATTTTAATGAATTGGACCGGAAAGGATTAATGATGTACGGGCAAATGACTGCTGGAAGCTGGATTTATATTGGCAGTCAGGGAATTTTGCAGGGAACCTATGAGACCTTTGCGGAATGTGCAAAGCAGCATTTTAAAGGCAGCCTGGCTGGAACCATTACATTAACTGCGGGACTTGGCGGCATGGGAGGGGCTCAGCCACTGGCTGTAACCTTGAATGGCGGTGTCTGCATTGCAGTTGAAGTAGATCAGCATCGAATTAATCGTCGGATCGAAACGAAATATTTAGATATGTATACAGATAACGTAGACGAAGTGATTCGTCTGGCTGATGAGGCCCGTAGCCAAAGGAAAGCTTTATCTATCGGTCTATTAGGAAATGCAGCAGAGGTTTTACCAGAAATGATTGCGAAAGGATTTATTCCCGATGTGTTAACGGATCAGACATCTGCGCATGATCCGTTAAATGGTTATATTCCAGAAGGATTCAGCTTGGAGGAAGCTGCTGATTTGCGGAAAAAGGACGAGAAAGAATATACAACTCTTTCTAAAGCAAGTATTGCTAAGCATGTAGAAGCAATGCTGGAAATGCAGAAGCAGGGAGCTGTTACCTTTGATTATGGAAATAACATTCGCCAGGTGGCAAAAGACGAGGGTATAGAAAATGCTTTCGATTTCCCTGGGTTTGTTCCTGCCTATATCCGTCCGCAATTTTGCGAAGGTAAAGGACCGTTCCGCTGGGTGGCGTTATCCGGAGATCCAGAGGATATTTATAAAACAGATGAAGTGGTTTTACGTGAATTTAGTGATAATAAGCATTTATGTAATTGGATTCGGATGGCTCGAGAAAAGGTGAGCTTTCAGGGCCTGCCTTCCCGTATTTGCTGGCTTGGTTACGGGGAACGTGCGAGATTTGGAAAAATCATCAATGATATGGTTGCCAGTGGGGAGTTAAGTGCTCCAATCGTCATTGGCCGTGATCATCTTGATTCCGGTTCTGTCGCATCACCAAACAGAGAAACAGAATCAATGAAAGACGGCAGCGATGCTGTTGCTGACTGGCCAATTTTAAATGCTCTGATCAATAGTGTTGGCGGGGCAAGCTGGGTCAGTGTTCATCACGGCGGCGGTGTAGGAATGGGATATTCTCTACATGCTGGGATGGTCATTGTTGCGGACGGGACGAAGGGTGCTGAAAAACGCCTGGAGCGTGTATTGACTACGGACCCCGGGATGGGAATTGCCCGTCATGTGGATGCAGGATATGAGCTGGCACAGGAAACAGCGCGTAAAAAGAACGTGAACATTCCCATGTTAAAAAATGAATAATGTAAAGTGCTGTCTTTTGGAAACAAATATTTTTTCAGAGATGTACGAATACAGCTACATTTTATAAACTGTTAAAAACATGCATGCGGGAGGGGAAGTAACATTGGCACAAAAGATGTTTATTTCAAATGCGAATCAAGTAATTACAATGGCGGGGCACTCTGATACACCTGCTAAAAAAGAGAAAATGTCCAAGATTTCAATAATGAAGCATGGGAGTATCTGGATTGAAGATGGAAGGATTGTTGAAGTGGGTCCGGATGAAGAACTCCGTGAAAAATACAGAACACAAATAGAAGATGCAGTACAAATCGATGCAACCGGTAAAATTGTAACACCGGGTCTGATTGACCCACATACACATCTTGTTCATGCCGGTACACGGGAAAATGAGTATGCGATGCGTTTAAAAGGAAAAACATATATGGAAATAATGGAGGCAGGCGGGGGGATTCATGCAACCACCCGTGCTACACAAAAGGCAAGCCATGAAAAGTTATATGAAGAGTCGAAAAAGCGTTTAGATAAATTTTTATTGCATGGTGTGACAACGCTTGAAGCAAAAAGCGGGTATGGATTAACACTGGAGCATGAATTGAAACAGCTGGAAGTGGCAAAGCAGCTGCAAAAGGATCATTCAGTTGATATTATTTCTACTTTTATGGGAGCTCATGCTGTACCGATGAATGAGAAAAAGAATCCGGAAAAGTTTGTTACCCGGGTCATTGAAGAAATGATTCCTGAAGTAGCAGAACGGAAATTAGCTGTATTTAACGATGTATTTTGCGAGCGAGGAGTATTTACGCCCGAGCAGTCAAAGCGAATACTAGAGGCTGGAAAAAAACACGGACTTATTCCTAAAATTCATGCTGATGAGATTGAACCATATGCCGGTGCGAAATTAGCAGCAGAGGTCGAGGCAATTTCAGCAGATCATCTTTTGAAAGCATCCGACGAAGGAATAAAAGCGATGGCAGAGCAGGGAGTTGTCGGTGTTTTATTACCTGGAACAGCCTTCTTCCTAATGGCGGAATTTGCTCCTGCTAGAAAGATTATCGATGCTGGGGTTGCGGTAGCTTTATCCACGGATCAGAACCCGGGATCTTCGCCAACGATTTCTCTTCCGTTTATTATGAATTTAGGCTGTCTGAAGATGGAAATGACACCTGAGGAAGTATTAACTGCAACAACGATTAATGCAGCACATGCCATTGGCTGTGCAGATGAGGCGGGTAGCCTGGAAAGTGGTAAGAAAGCAGATATTACCATTTTTGATGTTCCTAATTATTTAACTTTATCGTACCAGTATGGGATGAATCATGTAGATACTGTTATAAAATCCGGAAAGCAGGTTGTAGTGGGAGGACGGCTTCAATAAGTATAATCTGCCCTTAGATCACGATGTAAAATAATGACTTGACAATACTGCTGTTTTTAAAGGGAACTATCAAATAGAGAATAAGGGGATTGTCATATTTAGCAGTAGTATCGAAACTTAAATAAAAAGGGTGAATAGAGTGAATCAAGTTCAAAAAGACGTAACTGTTAAAGAGCCTAAACACGCACAATCCCTTAATATCAATAATTTGCTGAAGTTTCTCTTGTTTAGTTTGATTGGAATTTTTACTTTCTTTATCCCGATTACAATAAACGGAGTATCATCGATTCCGCTTGATCATATTGTAACCTATGTTCAAACCGTTTTTTCCGATGCTGTTCCTTATTATGCTTTGATTATGATTATCTTTGGAGCAATATATCCATTTATAAATCGTACTTGGAATAAAGATATAGTTAATATTGTTTTGTCTTTGTTTAAGATTTCTGGTGCAGCTGTAACGGTTATGTTAGTTTTTCAATTTGGACCAGGCTGGCTGCTTGATCCAAATATCGGACCATATCTCTTTGAAAAATTGGTTATTCCGGTCGGAGTTCTTGTACCTATTGGAGCTGTCTTTCTGGCTTTACTTGTAGGCTATGGATTATTAGAGTTTTTTGGAGTTCTGCTCCAATCTGTTATGCGTCCAATTTGGAAGGTACCAGGCAGATCTGCAGTTGATGCAGTAGCATCTTTTATTGGAAGTTATTCTGTAGGTTTATTAATTACAAATCGGGTTTTTAAAGAAGGAAAATATACAATAAAAGAAGCAACGATTATTGCAACAGGATTTTCAACCGTTTCTGTAACATTCATGATTGTCATAGCAAATACACTTGGTTTGATGGGGATCTGGAATATGTATTTTTGGGTCACATTATTTGTTACTTTCCTGGTAACTGCAATCACAGTAAGAATGTGGCCTTTAAATAAACTCAGTGAGGAATATTATGACGGAGAAGGACATCCGGAAGAAATTATTAAAAAGAATCGAATAAAAGTTGCATGGTCACAAGCTATGGAGGTTGCTGATCAGGCACCGGCAATTTCAAAAAATATTTGGATGAATTTCAAGGATGGCTTAATCATGACAATGGCAATTCTTCCATCTATTATGTCGATTGGTCTGCTGGGGCTGATTTTAGCGGAGTATACTTCTGTATTTGATATATTGGGTTATATCTTTTATCCATTCACATGGATTATGCAGGTTCCAGAGCCGTTGTTAGCTGCTAAGGCAGCAGCTACAGAGATTGCTGAAATGTTTTTACCGGCATTGCTCGTTACGGATGCGCCATTAATAACGAAATTTGTAATTGCTACCTTATCTGTATCAGCTATTCTTTTCTTTTCGGCTTTAATTCCATGTATCTTGTCTACAGAGATACCGGTCAGTGTTCCTAAGCTGATTGTAATTTGGATTGAGCGTACTATATTAACAATCATTATTGTAACGCCAATTGCATATTTATTACTTTAGCAAGGTTAAAAAGAGCAGGTAAACATCGAAATGAACAGATATTATTCCTATAAGTAATGGACTATTTTTATTACTCAGATTATAATTATAGATAGCCAATAGTAAATAGTGTTATTTTTGAGAGTAAAAGGGAGCGTTTACATGTCTCAGAAAATTAGAATTGGAAAGATTGCAACGCTGCTTGCCATGTTAGACGAGAGTGAATATAGCTCCTTTGATGCCATGTTTAACGAAGTGGATACATGCCTTGGAAAAGTGGGCTCGATGAACATGCAGAAGGTTATATCATCTGTAGAAACGGCAGTTAAACGAAGCGGGCTGATTGAAGAGGGAATCTACAGAGAAACGCATGCTTTATACCATACGATTGTCGAGGCGCTTGAAGGCGTAACAAGAGGACAGCTGGCGATTGGAGAGACAATGCGGACAGTAGGCCTTCGCTTTGCTGTTGTACGCGGCAGACCATATGAAGAAGAAAAAGAAGGCGAGTGGATAGCTGTCGCTTTTTACGGAACAATCGGTGCACCAATAAAAGGACTGGAGCATGAAGCGCTCGGTCTTGGTATTAATCATATTTAATCATTTTATCAATTAAATACGTAATCATGACCTATAGTAACGAGTTGTTAGGAGGTGATGATGGCTTACTTAAGTATGCCGTTATCACCTCCTTTTTATGTTTACAGCGTAATTTGATAAAGCAGGCTTGAAAAAGGAGGAAGCAGTAATGATAGAGTTAACAGGCCATTCTTTAACAATTAATCAGTTGAAAAGAATTCTGATCGATAAAGAAAAAGTATCGATTTCAGAAAAAAGCATGCAAAAAGTCCGCGAAAGCAGATATGCGGTAGAAAATATTGTAGCAGATAAAGAAACGGTATATGGAATTAATACGGGTTTCGGCAAATTCAGTGATGTCATTATTGATCAGGAACACGTAGAAAAGCTGCAGTTAAATTTAATACGTTCACATGCTTGCGGTATTGGAGAGCCGTTTCCTGAAATTGTTTCACGCGCAATGATTGTGCTGCGCTTAAATGCTTTATTGAAAGGATTTTCAGGAGTTCGTGCTGTTCTAGTTGAACTGCTGGCTGAGCTTATTAATAAAAATGTACATCCGGTCATTCCGCAGCAGGGATCCCTGGGGGCGTCCGGTGATTTAGCTCCGCTGGCCCATCTGGCACTTGTTTTAATCGGAGAAGGCAAGGTCTATGATGGTGCGGGGAAACCAGTAAATGCAGCACCAATTTTGACTGATAAAGGTATCCAGCCAATCGTCTTGCAGGCGAAGGAAGGTCTTGCGCTTATCAATGGTACACAGGCCATGGTTGCAATGGGAATTGTAAACTATATAGAAGCAGAACAGATCGCCCTGGATAGTGAGTGGATTGCGGGTATGACGATAGAAGGTCTGGAAGGAATCATTGATACCCTTCATCCGGCTGTACATGAAGCAAGGGGCTACCAGCAGCAGATGGCAGTTGCAGAAAGAATGCGTGAATGGTTAGAGGGGAGCAGTCTTGTTACAAAGCAAGGCGAAAAGCGCGTACAGGATGCTTATTCATTACGCTGTATTCCGCAGGTGCATGGCGCGTCATGGCAGGCGCTGGATTATGTGAAAGAAAAACTGGAGATAGAGATGAATGCTGCTACGGATAATCCGCTTATTTTTGAAGAGGGGAAGCTGGTTATTTCAGGCGGAAACTTTCATGGACAGCCCATTGCATTTGCGATGGATTTTATGAAAATTGCTGTAGCAGAATTAGCTAATATATCAGAACGTCGTATCGAGCGGCTGGTGAATCCACAGTTAAATGATTTACCGCCATTTTTAAGCCCGGAGCCCGGTTTACAATCCGGTGCTATGATTATGCAATACGCAGCAGCATCACTTGTTTCAGAAAATAAAACATTAGCACATCCCGCAAGTGTGGATTCAATTCCTTCTTCTGCAAATCAGGAGGACCATGTAAGTATGGGAACAATCGCATCACGTCATGCGGGGATGATCATACAAAATGCGAGACGCGTATTAGCGATCGAATGTATATGTGCTCTGCAGGCAATAGAATATCGGGGTGTAGAAAATGCAGCACCGAAATTAAAAGAAAAATGGAATAAGATGCGTAAGGCGGTTCCAAGCATTACGGAAGACAGGATTTTTTCTGAAGACATAGAGAAGGTAAATCAAGCCTTAAATCCATTGATTAACACCAGCAATTTTATTGAAAAAGGATCTTATATTTCTTAAAACAGGATAACAAGGAGACAACATTCCTCATTTTATCAGGGATAGTTGTCTCTTAGGTTTTTAAAATTCGTAAAGCACTCCTCCTCAAAGCTGCCATCAAATAATAAAAGCTCTCCCAATCTCTTCACATTCCCGCCCAACCAGCCGATATACCTATAAACAAGTATATTAAAAATAGTATGATTGGAGGGTAATAATCGATGCGTATCAATAATAATGTAATGGCTTTCGCAATCTATAATAATATGAATAATCATTTTGCAATGGCTCAGAAATCCATGCTCCGTATTGCGAGTGGTCAGCGTATTAACAGTGCAGCAGATGATCCGGCCGGTTTAGCAATCTCAGAAAAGATGCGTGCGCAAATTCGCGGTTTGAATATGGCGATACGTAATACGCAGGATGGGATCTCGCTCCTGCAAACTGCGGAAGGTGCAGTAAATGAAACACATGCGATATTGCAGCGGATGCGGGAGCTGAGTGTAAAGGCTGCGAATGGAACATATTCAGACCTTGACCGGGAGATACTGCAGGATGAAATCAATCAACTTCGTGAGGAATTGACTCGAATTGGCAGGGATACAGAGTTTAATACGCAATCCTTATTAGACGGCTCTTATACAAATAAGCGTATTCAGGTTGGGGCAAATTCCGGACAGTATATTGAGATTTCTATTGGTGATGTAAGGGCAGCGGCTCTTGGTGTAGATGAAATTGATATTTCTACACAAGAAGGAGCGGACGAGGCCATTGGTATATTAGATGAAGCGATTAAGCGGGCATCGTCCCAGCGTTCTAATTTGGGAGCAATCCAAAATCGCCTGGAGCATACGATTAACAACCTTTCCAATACTGTTATGAATTTAACACAGGCAGAGTCACGGATTCGAGATGCGGATATTGCAAAGGAAATGATGTTATACACCAAGCATAGTCTTCTGGCACAGGTTGCGATGGCTATGCTGGCACAGGCTAATCAACAGCCGCAGATGATATTACAGCTTTTGCAAAATTGATATTTTCAGTAGAGGGTATAAGTTTTAAAAAAATAACTAAAAGTGTTCTCCTAAAAAAGAACACTCTTAGCTCTATCTATGAAACGGACAGCCCTTCATTTCTTGATAAGCCTTATCCTGATAAAAGAAATTCGGCTTCTTCAACTCATTGCTATAGGGCTGATGCCAGACATGTGTAGTTGCTGGGGAAACAGGCGGGATTAGCCAGGTCCATTTTCCGGTTACTTCACGTTCTGCTTTTGCTTCCTGTTTCTCAAAAATGCGGAATTGTGCTGCGGCTGTATGGTGATCTACGATGGATACACCTTGTTTTTTAAAGGAATGGAGCACCATTTCATTCAGTTCAATCAATGCACGGTCCTGCCACAAATTACTGGCATGCTTTGTCTCTAAGCCCATAATTTCTGCCATTTTGGGGAGCAAATTATAACGGTGCTCATCTGCGAAATTTCTTGCGCCGATTTCCGTCCCCATATACCAGCCGTTAAAGGGAGCAGATACATAATGCAGTCCGCCGATTTCAAGGCGCATATCTGCAATAATCGGAATAGCATACCATTTTAAATGTAAGTCTGCCACCGCCTTATATTCTGGATGCTCCATTGGGATTTCCGGAATCAATGCTTCAGGGATGCTTCTCCAGACAGGTGGCTGGTCGCCGATTTGAATAACCAGGGGCAAAATATCGAAATCAGTTCCTTTTCCCTGCCAGCCCAGTTTCTCGCAAATCCTTGTGAATTCCAGCGAATCTGAATCGCCAATAATACCTTCTCCAGAGTCGTAGCCCGCATAACGCAGCAGTTGATGGTTCCAGACTTTTACGGTCTCTTCTTTTGCTGAAACAGCAGGGAATATCGTGATATATGGCTTAATTCTTCCCTGATTAAAGGCATTTTTCAAATGACTGAACAGAAATTCGAATACTTCTTCTTCTGTGGCTGCCTGCCTGGCATCCGCTACGTCGATACGTTCCCAGAACAGTCTGCCGATACAGCGGTTCGAATTCCGCCAGGCCAGCTTTACTCCATAAACAATTTCATCGTAGGTTTGAGTATATGTACCGAATGCTTTTATATCTGAAATTACTTCTTTCATTCTTTCTTCTAACTTTTCTGCAGGAGCTCCGGTCTCCGTATAGTATGTTTTTAAAAATTGTTCGGCTTCCTGCTGCATTTCATAATTATTCAATGGAATTTACCTCCAGCTGTTGACTGCATTTTATAGTATATATTTTAACGAAGAGAAGGATGAATTTCCATTTTATCTGACGCACAGGAAGGGAAGAGGCAATTATTTGTTCATATTGCTGTCACATACCTTCCTATAGCAAAATGAAATTATGATTTGTGAAATGTACAGATGGTTTCAATAGACTTATGAATGATTGGTGAAAGGTACCTGGTTCGATCTTTGACAAGATAAACATTTCTCTTTAACTCCTGATCTTTCATTTTTTTGATATGCACTGTTGAATGATGTGATTTATTTACATAGTTTTCCGGAACAATGGTAATTCCAAGCCCGCTTTCTACCAGGTGATAGGCTGTTTCAAACCTTTCAATTTCAAACTGAATATTAGGGCTGATGCTTGCATATTGAAAAGCTTTTAATATATCATTTCTGGTCTGATATCCTTCCTTACATAATATAAAAGGCGGGTGTTTTAAATCTTCCATAGTAATGAATGTTTTTGTTTGGAGGGGATGGTCGTCTGGAATTAAAGCTACAAGGTTTTCTTCATATAAAAATATCGATTGCAGCTCTTTGGTATCAATATAATAATTCGTTATTGCATAGTGGATTTCATAATTTAATAAAGCATTTTGAAGTTCGGATAAGCTAAGTAATTCAGAAATTTGAATGTGAATATCATTCGAATTTGTTTTGATTTTTTTGATAACCTCACTAAACCAATTTTTAGCTGTTTCGATCATACTGATTGAAAGCTCTAACGGACCTTCTAACCGTAGCCGTTTCATTTCCTCCTCCATACTATTCATCTGATTAATTACTTTTTTAGCTTGATAATAAAGAATTTCACCTTCTTTGGTGAGCTGTATATGCGGTTTTTTTCGGTTAATAAGTGAAAGGCCTAAATGGTTCTCTAATTTCTTTATGGATATACTTAAAGATGGCTGCGAAATATGCAGATGTTCCGCAGCTCTTGTAAAGCTTTTTTCTTCAACTACCTTGATATAGTATTGTAATTGAGTCAAGTCCACAGACAATTCTCCTTTAATTATAGTCTTAAACTATAAAACAATAAATTATATATATTAGTGATTATACTATACAAAATTTATAATGAAGAGAAATTAATTAATGCAACGGAGGGAAAAATATGTATCAAGCACCTGCTAATGAGTACTGGAAAGGAAGAGAGGACAGCAGCTCTGACAGGAATAGTTTCCGTTTCCACCAAACAGTAAACTTAGAAACGATACAAACGTTAGATGATGCAGAGAAGATGATTGCACTTGTCGGCTTTGAATGTGAAGAAGGTGTCCGGCGAAATAAAGGCAGACTTGGTGCAAAGGAAGCTCCTAATAAAATTCGCACTTTTTTATCCAATATGCCCAGCTCCGTTTTAGGAAGTTATTCTCTTATAGATACTGGTAACATCATCTGTGAAGGCAGGCATATGGAGAAAGCACAGATGGAGCTCGGTGTACATGTGGAAAAGCTGCTTTCTAAAAAAGCCGCTCCGATTATTATTGGCGGCGGTCATGAAACCTTTTTCGGTCATTATTTAGGAGCAAGATCCTATTTGAAAAAGGAGGCACGTCTTGGAATCATTAATATTGATGCACATTTTGATATGCGGAGAGATATGCAGCCATCCTCTGGAACCATGTTTAGGCAAATTCTTGAATCGGATAAAAATGCAAATTATTTATGTATTGGAATTCAGCCTTTCTCTAATACAAAAGCATTATTTCAAACAGCTGATGAGCTTGGTTGCTCATATTTTCTGGAAAATGAGGTTAAAGGAGATATCCAGCGTATTTTTCAGGCAATCGACCAATTTAGCGCAGACCATGATGCACTCATTTTTACACTATGCACAGATTCCATTTCAGCAAGTGAAGCTCCGGGTGTCAGTGCACCTGCTCCGTTTGGTCTGGCAGTATCAGATGTTCGGAAGCTATTGAATTATATTGCTTCAAAAGATAACACCATCAGCTTCGATATATCTGAAGTTAATCCCGCTGTTGATGAAAATGACCGTACAGCGCGACTTGGTGCAGCACTGATTACGGAGGTTATCCACACATTTTCTAAGTAAATATAAAATCCATACAGGGGAAGACAGGGAGGAAAGGCATCATGATAGAATTTGATCAGGTTACAACGATTTTCTTTGCTTTGGCTGTTTACATGCTAGGAACATTTCTGAATAATAAAATACTATTCCTGAATAAGTTTTGCATACCGGCACCAGTTGTCGGAGGTTTGTTATTTGCACTAGTAATTACATTTTTACGCGGGTTCGATATTTTAATTATTAATCTGGATACGTCGCTGCAAAATTTATTTATGCTTACCTTTTTTACTACAGTCGGTTTAGGAGCCAGCTTTAAGCTGCTAAAAATAGGGGGGAAGCTGCTAATTATTTATTGGCTGGCATGTGGATTTTTAGCACTTGCTCAAAATGTCATTGGTGTATCGATGGCAAAGCTGTTACATCTCGATCCACTAATCGGTGTGATGGTTGGAGCCGTATCCATGGAGGGCGGACATGGAGCTGCGACAGCATTTGGTACTACTATCGAAGAATTAGGAGTAGATGGTGCTCTCTCGATTGGTTTAGCTGCGGCCACAGTTGGTTTAGTTGCCGGAGGTTTAATAGGGGGGCCAATTGTAAAATATCTAATGAATAAATATCAATTAAAACCGACAGAAACAGAGGAAATCTCTGATTCCTCTATGGGCAATGTAAATCAGCAGGATACGAAAATAAATTCAAAATCATTTATGATGCAAGTCTTCATTATTGTATTTTGTATGGCTTTAGGAACATTCCTGGGAGATTCGTTTACTGAAGTGACAGGATTTGTCCTTCCTGGATATGTAGGAGCGATGTTTGTTGCTGTTATTGTGAGAAATATCATTGACCGGATTTCCGGTAATGTTATTCAAATGAAAAGTATAGGTATAATAGGGGACATAACACTAGGGATTTTCTTATCCATGGCATTGATGAGCATTCAATTATGGGAAATAGTTGACTTGGCTTTACCACTTTTACTTATCATACTGGTCCAAGTTATCTTTATTGCTTTGTTCAGCATATTTATCCTGTTCAAAATGCTTGGGAAAAATTACGATGCAGCTGTTATGATTGGCGGGTTTACAGGGCATGGATTGGGAGCGACACCTAATGCAATCGCCAATATGGATGCAGTCGTATCTAAATTTGGTCCATCCAGAAAAGCATTTTTAGTTGTTCCTCTGGTTGGTGCATTCCTAATTGATGTTTTCGCAGTACCAATTATTATAACGACAATTAATTTATTCAGTTAGTAAAAGCAGTATCTTATAATAAAAGCCGGATAAAGTATATATTTCCGATACTTTATCCGGCTTTTTTTGTTGTGAGCATGATAGAATCATTATTTCATAGTGAATAATTTTTTAATGAAAAATAGTATTGCCCGGCACAGAACACCAGAATTTACAGCCGACATTTTTATTCTTTCTTTCATTTCCTCTTTTAAATATCATAGAAAAATATTAAAAATTGAAGAAAATAAAATAAATGTATTTAGAAGAAAATGTTTTATTAAGTCGAAATAAGTGTGTTGCTAACTATGTTTACATGATATATTTATACTATATAAATTTCTGCAGGGTCGGTTGTGGGGAGGAATTGAGTTTGGCTCAGGTTGTATTTAAAATTAAGAATAGAAAAATATTTTTTTCAGAGCAGACATCTTGTAATGTAATAAATAAGTCAAAAGATGTCCTTTCTGGAGAAGACTATGAAAATGTGCTCTCTTCTAATATCGGTCCTCACGTAGCTGAAAATTTCTCAAAACTTGTTAATGGTGAAAAAAATCAAATTCATTTTAATGCATCCTTTGATGCGGAAAATGGGAGAATATTACTTTTTAACATTTTTGGCTATCGTTTTATGTCGGAGGATGGTGCGGAAATTTTTGGTGTGATTACAGATGAAAGAGAAGCAAATCAGCAGTTAATGACAGCATTAAAGGAATTATCAGATATTAAGTATGCTATGGATCAATCTGTGATTTTAGCAATTACGGACAGGCAGGGTAAAATCACACATGCAAATGATCGTTTCTGCGAAATATCCGGTTATTCCAGAGGTGAGTTAATTGGAAATACACACCAGCTGATTAATTCAGGCTATCATTCCAGAGATTTTTTTAAAAATATGTGGCGGACAATTGGTTTTGGCGGAGTCTGGAAGGGTGAAATCAGGAACCGCGCGAAAGACGGTACTTTTTATTGGGTGGATACAACCATAGTTCCCGTGAACGATGGAAAGGGGAAGCCGATCCAATATATAGCAATGCGTTTTGATATAACGGATAAAAAAGAAAATCAGGAAAAGATTCGTTTGATGGCCTTCTACGACCATTTAACAGGGCTTGTGAACCGCCGGAAATTTGATGACGATTTAATAAAAAAAATTGAATATAATAAAAAAAATAATGGCAGGTTTGGAATCATGTTTGTTGATCTGGATGGCTTTAAATACGTAAATGATACGCTGGGGCATATAATAGGCGATCAGTTGCTTGTAGCTGTTGCCCGCCGTTTTGAGAATCTTATTGGTGAAAAGGGTATGGCTGCGAGACTCAGTGGGGATGAATTTGCAATTGTTATCCATTCAATTACAGCTCCAGTGGACATGCAGTATTTTGCAGAATCTATTATTGAAAGTTTCAAAGAACCTTTTTCTATAGAAGGATATCAGTTAAATATGACTGCCAGTATTGGCGTAGCAACCTATCCAGAGGCTGGCCCGGACGCCTCTGCTATCATGAAGCATGCAGACCTGGCAATGTATCGTGTAAAAGGCTTGTTTAAAAATGATTACAGATTCTTTGATAGAGAGATGAAGTTTTCGAATCAAAGAGCATTCCAGGTGAAAAATGACTTAAGAATGGGTCTGGAAAAAAATCAGTTTTATATTGTATATCAGCCTAAAGTGTCTCCAAATGAGGAAATTGTTACAAGCTGTGAAGCTCTCATTCGCTGGAAGCATCCGGAATTTGAGGAAATATCTCCTGCTGAGTTTATTCCCTTGGCCGAAGAGGTAGGAATGATTAATGAAATTGGTGATTGGGTAATAGAAAATGCTTGTAAACAGCTGCAGCTATGGAAATCAAAAGGATATGATCCGATTCCGGTATCAGTTAATATATCGCCCAGCCAGTTTTTACAAGCTGACTTTGTTGAAAAATTCTGGTCTTATCTTGATACATATCAAATTGAGCCAAGTTGGATACAAATTGAGATTACGGAAAATCTCTTTATTGATAATGAAAAGTATGTCCAGCAAATTTTAAAAATAATGAGAAAGAGAGGTATCAAGGTTGCACTGGATGATTTCGGGACGGGATACTCTTCTTTGGCTTACTTACAAAAGCTTGATTTAGATATTTTAAAAATTGACCGCTCTCTCATCAGCGGGGTTTCTGATTTTCCCATAAAAAAAGAAATCGCAACGACTATTGTGAGGCTGGGAAAGTGCCTCGGTATGAAAGTAGTTGCTGAAGGAGTAGAAACGAAAGAAGAACTCGATGTTTTATGCAATCATGATATCGATGAAATTCAAGGTTATTATTATAGTAAGCCGCTTGATGTAAAAGCAATGACTAAAGTTTTAAAGACGAAGGTGCTGAGTAAATAACGTAGTATAACCACTTGCGCTGTCAGCTCGAGAGCCTGTTTGTTACATTATTATTAATGAAACGTCAGTCCGGAAATCCCTTAAACTTCTTCCCGGACTGACGTTTGAGAAGGGTATACTCTATTTTTCCCTGATTGTTTTGCTTTGTATAAAGCCTCATCTGCCGATTGGATGATTTGATGATGATTGGTGCAAGTGTCTGGATAATTTGCTACACCAATCGAGACTGTCACACAAATATTTTTCTTCTTAGAAATTTGAAATGGATGTGCTTCTACTTCTTTTTGAATTCTTTTCGCTACCTCTAATGCGTTTTCAAGACTGCAGTCAGGCAGGATAATTGAAAATTCATCTCCTCCATTGCGGAAGGCTGTATCAAATGAACGGATATTTTTTAATAAAATATTACTGAATTCTGTTAAAATCTGATTTCCTACCGGGTGTCCATATGTATCATTTATTTGCTTGAAATAATCGATATCCAGTGTTAGCAGCGTCAGTTTTTCATTTTCCGTGATGGATTTATTGATAAATTGATTCCAGGTTGTTTCAAATGCCCGCATATTTTGTAGACCTGTCAAGAAATCTTTAGATGCTTCCTCTTCATATTTCGACAAAAGCATTGCTGTTCTGTCCAAGTGCTTTGAGAAAGCAACAGCAATCAATCCGCAAATAATCGATACAATACAGTAAACAGGCACAAAACGCAGTAATTGAAGATAATCATTTAAATAAAACATCATAATGCAGAAAAATATCAGATTGGAATATAGAATCATAATCAGTGCCTTACTGTAGGTTGCTTTATTAGGCTGGTACAGCTTATGAATCAACTGGAATCCAATAATTAATAAAATTACCAGACATATAGTTGTTGCGGAAAGAGTTGTCATTCCGCTTATCATAAATCTCCCAATAATAATGACAATACCTGCGATGACAGCAGGAAACAATCCTGTAAACAGGATAAGCAGCATAATAGGTATAAACCGTAAGTCTATCAATGCATTTTCTGCCACCTTAATAGAAAACACAATTAATAAGACGCCGGATAACCCGGAAACAGCGCCGTCAATAAACCCTTGTTTCCAATTAGAGAGGGTATCTATTTTCAATTTCGTTCGAAGTGGTATGTAAATAACAGTTAAGGTGATTATTATACAAAGATTAATAAAAAAATCATCAAAAAGATAGAACATAATATTTCCACCTGCCAAACGGTTTCCTCTCCTTTATTTCATTACCATACTAACCTCGGCAATACTAAATTTATTAGACTATCTAAAAAAATGTCTTTTCTTTGATAGGTAACTGGTTATTTCTGATAGTTTATCAGTGCTGACTGCGTACATTTGAGCACTTTATTTTTGAATATACTTAAAGAAGCTGATTTGCAGTTAAAATTATAACGTGTTTTATTTTGTATAAAGATAGTTAAGTGTCTGGTTCTTTTTATCTGATCCTTTAGAAATAGTTCAATATTCCAACATGAAAAGTTTATCATGAATCTTTTAGTAGCACCAAGAATTACTATAAACTTTCAAAATGTAATAATTTCCTTTAAGAGGATGCTGAAAAATTAAAATAGCAATTATTTTCTTGTATATCCCTGTTTTTATCTGAAAATATTCATTATTTATGCGATTGGGTTTATAACTTATGTTAAAATAAAGATAGTCATAAAATCTTCCGAAGTGAGGTGAATGTATAAGTGGATGTCGGAAAAATGTCAATGATAATGAGTCAGGCTAACCTGCAGACACAGGTGTCCTTCAGCTTAATGGGAAAAGTTATGGATCATGCGGAAGCACAAAATGCAGAGCTTATTAAAATGCTGGATCAGCCGCAGCATCCAAACTTAGGACATTCCATTGATGTAAAAGCTTAAAATGTTTCAGTTGTGTGGAACAGACAGGAAGAAGAAATGAGCTGCCTTCGCTTCAATAAATGAGAAGTGGAGGCTTTTATTATCCTTTATTTATCGCAGTGTAACTGGTTGAAGGCCTTCATTTTGAAGTGGGAGTAGGCCGGTGAAGAACAGATTGGTTCAATAGTCTTTGGAGAGGCTGCTTGTCATTTGGAGAGTTATTGAACATCCTCTATAGCAGCAAATAAATAAAAGTATCCTTCAACTTAGTAAAGGAGGGTGAGCATTATTTCAAATTCTAAAACGCGGGCTCAAATTCTGCAGGAAGAATTAATAGAATTACTAAAAAGAGATTTAATCAGTATGGAGGATTATAAACGTATACTGACAGCTCATCAGGAGTATGCGAAGCAAATTGATAAGAGTATGGATGCATTGCAGCTTAATGAACTTCAAATGCAGAGAGAAAAAGAAATTCTGTCTGAAGAGGTGCCCCATGCTGAAGAGCAAAATCAGCCTGAAGGGACAGCAAAAACCGTTCCGAAACCGGATAATGCGTATGGCAAAAGAATTCTGACAAGCTTTTTAGAAGGGAATAAGAATAAGAAAGAATGGCTGTCAGCTCCAGAGCAGCAGGAAAAATCAGTACAGAAAAAAGATAAACCAGTGCGTGAACCGAAAACTGCGGAACAGATTCGGGAAAGAAATATTACATGGCTGCTTATTCTCGGAGTTTTATTTCTTTTAATCAGTGGTCTTGTCGTAGCAACCAGTACCTGGGATCAAATGGGAGCCTTATTAAAGGTTATCACGTTGCTTGGCGTCTCTGTTTTCTTTTTAGCATTAAGCGGTTTATCATCCCGTTTTCTTAAAATTGAAAAGACTGCTTTTGCATTTTTGACGTTAGGAAGTTTATTATTACCGATTGCAATTATTGGAATTGGATATTTTGGATTATTTGGAGATTATTTAACTTTAACTGGAGAAGGACGTTATTGGCTCGGGATTCTTTGTACACTTGTTCCGCTCCCTTTATATATTTGGAATGCTTATAAGACAGAAGCTAAATTATTCGTATGGATTTCTTATTTATTCTTATCCTTCTTCATAGGCTTTTTACTAGCTGCTATCCAAATACCGGTGGATATGTTCTTTTTCCTGATGATGCTTTATAATGCTGTTTTGTTATTTGCTTATCACCGTTTTCGGAAAGAGAAAAAACAGATTTTACGTGTCTTTTTAGGTGAGCTGCCAGCCTATGCCCAGCTGAGTCTTATCGTCTCCACTTTATTAATGCTGTTTGTTTATAATCAGGCCGTATTTTACAGCTTTAATGTTCTCCTGACAGCTTTTATCTATATGGCAATGGTTTTCGTTTATCAGACGAAAGGGTATCAATTTGTATTTGCAGCATTATTTGCTTATGGAATTTATCAGCTGACAGAGAATTCGATTTTAAATACAGCAGATTCGATTATCTATGCATTGATAGGCGCTGCTTATTTGGGATTTGCCTATATAATGCGGAAGGATAGCTTTGCAAGTAAGGCTTTTTATTATATCAGCGGAATTATTTCGGGTTTTGCATTTCTGTATGTCACATTTCAGGGCTTAATTATCCGGGCTGACGGAGATTCCTGGTTTATGCTTCTTGCGTATATAGTGATTGCTGGGACCTATGTGTATCTTGCAGAAGTAACGAAGCGGGGCGTTTTTCGCTGGCTTGCTCCAGTATTCTTTATTGCTATTGGTATACAATTTTGGTCATTAGTTATTCAGCCGCTTTTCCCGGAAAATATTCTTAACTTTATGTTTTTCTATATGACAGGTTTATTTCTTTTCATCGGCTTCAAAAATCGAATTCCTTATATGCAGGCCATACAGAGAAGTATGTATTTCTGGTCGATGCCGGTGATTGCTATCCTTGTATTGCTTAAGCTTTTATTACTTGATTTTATTGAAGTTGCAGGCATGTTTACGATAATAGGAGCTGTTGCTTTTTATGTGACCTCTGCATCTGAAAAGCCTGCCGAGAAACGTATTGCTGCCTGGGCTGTTCCGGTAAACTGGCTGTTGGCAATGTATATTCTTTACTTTGAGTTTGCAGAAAAATCATATGTTTACCGCACTCAGCTGGATCTACCTTTTCAGCTGGCAGCTGCGGGGATTATTCTGCTTGGCATCAGCCTTATTTGGAAGCAGAGAAAGCAGAAGGAATTAACACGGACAACATTTTATACTGGTCAAGGCAGCTATTTATTAGCGATGCTGCTGCTCTACCCTGATTTTACTGGCGATGAAATGATTGTAAGGCCGATGATTTTATTGATAGGAATCGGTGTGATATATTGGCTTGTCCATTTTACGAAGAAGCATATATTCTGGAGTTTGGTTGCGGCTGCAAGCTTAGGCTTCTATGTATCATTGTTAAGTCCATTTTCTATTAATACTTTAGAGGGATTTGTATGGTTTATGCTTGGTTTGCCAATTTTATTTTTAGCTGTAGAACGCTATTTAGGTAAATTAGATGCCAGCTTAAAACCTTATTTCTTTTATTTTGCGCATGCAGTACTCCTCTTCCTTGTACTGATCATCGCAGGGGATGGTGCAGCACGGCCTATTCTTTATCCGGCAGTCTGGCTGGTTCCGTTGGCGGTCTATATTTATACCGCACTGACAAAGGGAAAAGAATGGGAAATAAAAACTGCTTTATATGCTGGATCAATGATGCTCATAGGAACAGTGGTTTCCTTCATTTCTTATTATGATTGGATGGCAGCTCTTTCGTTTGTTTATACCTGGCTGGTTGCCGGAATAGTTTTAATTGCTGTCTGGACCGCAGTACCAGTAGTATGGAAGCGGCGGATAGACTGGTTTTTAATTCCGTATCTGCATCTGGTTTTAGCGATGGGAGTATTTTTAGCAGCTGCACAGGAGCTTTGGCAGCTCATCTGCTTTGCAGGGCTGGTTATCCTGAATTTATATTTCCTGCATAGGCGAAAATGGACCTTATTCCTTGTTTTGCCTCTATTCTTCTCTGTTTATCTATGGCAGCTGCAAGGAGTATTTAAGGGAGAAATTGATTTATGGCTGGTTTTCTGTTTCGGTTTTGGAATTTTAGCAGCGACAGGAAGATATTTATTTACAAGCCTGTACATCTCTAACAAGGGAAGGGTGCAGACTGTAGACTGGTATTCCTTGATGGCACTTGCATATCTTGTTTTTGCATTAAGCGCGGTAAATGGGCTGGAAAATATTTGGCTGACTGTTATTCCTTATGTATTGTTTGCTTCCTGGTTTTTCTTGCAGGTGGATCGTTTGGGAAGTCAAATGCTGCAGAAAATATTTATTACAGTTGGCGGAATTGCTTGTTTACCTCCATATTATCTGGTGCTTGATCATTATACCGATATCATTCCAGAAGTGATTTATGCAGAGCTTCAGGCACTGCCGATGCTTGCTTTAGCTATTATTTTATCCCGGAAAACGTGGCAAGATTATCAATCGCTGATGCGGCATATACAGACAGCGCTGCTGATTGTTGTTACTGTTTATTTGATTGCTGATGCCATTCAAAGCGCAACAATTTTAGATGCTTTAATTATTGGTATTTTGTCCATTATTTCCTTACTCGCAGGGATGCGTTATCAATTGAAGTCGTATTTCTTTGTTGGAATTGGAACGCTGCTGTTTAATGTTATTTATCAGACAAGGCCTTATTGGGGTAATCTCCCGTGGTGGGCTTATCTTCTGATTGCCGGAATATTGTTTATCAGTATTGCCAGCTACAATGAATGGAAAAAACAGCGTGAAGGAGAAGGGAAGCTGGAGAAGAAGCTCAAGCAAATGATTGCCCGGTTTAAAGAATGGAATTGAATAGAGCAGTTTGGGGATGCTAATGAATAACGCAGCTCCAGACTGCTCTATTTATTTGAAAATATAAACTTCAATTTAAAATAGTTGCCTCTGAGCAAATTTGTTTATGTTTATCATCATTAGGAGTATACTAAAATTGTAAAAAATAGAAAGAAGGATTTTTCATGGAATTTAAAAATGTTACAGTAGCGGGCAGCGGCGTATTAGGAAGCCAAATTGCCTATCAGGTTTCTTACAAAGGATTTAATGTAACGGTATATGATATTAATGCCGAAGCTGTCGAGGCAGCCAAAACACGCATGGAAAAATGGCAGCAGCGCTATAAAGAGGATTTAAATGCTTCAGATGCGGAAGTGAAGGGAGCATTTGAAAGGATCAGTTTTTCTATCGATTTAAAAGAAGCTGTTAAAGACGCTGATTTAATTATTGAAGCAGTGCCTGAAAAAGAAGAAATTAAATTAGATTTCTATAAAAAATTAGCAGAAGTTGCTCCAGAAAAAACAATTTTTGCATCTAACTCATCTACTATGCTTCCCAGCCAATTTGCTGAAGCAACAGGGCGTCCAAGTCAATTTTTAATGCTGCACTTTGCAAATGAGATTTGGAAAAACAATACAGCAGAAATTATGAAGCATGAAGGGACAGACATGAAAGTGTTTGAGGATGTTGTCTCATTTGCGAAACAAATCGGCATGGTTGCACTCCCTATATACAAAGAACAGCCAGGCTATATCTTAAATTCCTTGCTTGTTCCATTCTTAGATGCAGCACAGGATTTATTAGTAAATGAAATTGCAGATGCAGAGACCATCGATAAAACATGGATGGTAGCTACCGGAGCGCCTAAGGGTCCATTTGCTACGTTAGATGTTATTGGTATTCGCACACCTTATAATCTGTCCGCGGCGCATGCGGAAGCTGGTGATAAAAAAGCTGAAAAGGTTGCGAGTTTCTTAAAAGAAGAGTATCTGGATAAAGGGAAATTTGGTATTGAATCCGGTGAAGGTTTTTATAAATATCCTGATCCGGCTTTTGAAAATCCAGATTTTTTGAAATAAATTAATTAACAAAAGCTGCCCGCTAAACTTCAGGCAGCTTTTGTTAATTATCGGTATTCTGCTGAATGGCTTGCTCCAGCTGATGATAGGACTCCAATGTCTTATCAGACTGATTTGTATTCATAATGACAAAGCTGTCTTTCGTGCGGACGACAATAAAAGGAGCTTCATTTGAACGGAGAAATAATTTACCGGCTCCTAAGCCCTCCAAATGATACTTCCCAAGATGTTTTCCAAATAAAGAAATGCCATTTGTACGAATCATAACTTCAGGAAGCTCATCATACAGGGAAATATCTTCAATATCTGAAAACGTCCATTCTTCACCATACAAGCCTGATATTTCAAAGGAGTCCCTATTTATTTCCAGTGTGTTCGGCATAAATGGGATAGCAAAAACGATAATGACTAAAATAAGAGATAACATTAAAACTGTTTTGTTTATCTTTTGAGATTTTCTTTTCACCTTTTTCATCATCAAAAAGGTTTCAATAAATAAAACAATAAGCATAACTACATAAGAACCCTCAATTGCATAAGGAACGTGCAAGAGCTGCAGCAGGAAACCGATTGTTAAAACAATAGCTACATGCAGCATCATCTTACCGGCAGCACGTGGATAGCCTGCCTGGATCATCTTTTGCTGCTCTGCAGCCGTACTCGACTTGAATCCGCTGATTAAATAATAGTTTTTGCGTATTAAAATGAGGTAACTGAAAAAGAAAAACATAAGAATTAAGAAAATTTGAATTCCGTATAAATATTCCATAGGGTGCGTCCCTCCATTTTTTCTTTGCACTTTAATTACGAGGGAAAGGCTCGAAAAGTTTCAATGATATGACGGGAAATAAACTTTTCGCGAAAAGTGAAGGCGGTACCTTCAAAAATACTTGCTTTCTCCGTCAGTTAGGATTAAATTGTATATACTCTTAATTGTATTAAATGATGTACGGATAAAGGTCAGGTGATTAGGTGAATTGTCTATTTGTAATGGTTGGCGCTTTTTTTGGAGCGATGGCCCGCTATGAAATCGGTCTGTGGTTTGGTGAGCAGCCATTTCCCTTAGCTACTGCTGCGGTAAATATTATAGGCTGCTTCTTTTTAGGATTTCTGCTTACACTTGTTTCACTTTCCAGACAGGACCGTCAAGTATGGGCATTGACATTTGGCACTGGTTTTTTGGGAGCTTTTACGACGTTTTCTACCTTTGCATTAGATGTGCTGCTTCTTAATCTGCCAATGGCTCTTCTTTATATTGGAATAAGTCTGGCTGTGGGAATTGCTTTTGCAGGGGCAGGTGTCTGGGCAGCAAGAGCTGTTTATTCCCAGTTAAGGAAGACCCGAAAATTTAAGGAAGAAATATAAAAAATATAAAGGAGCGTTGTCCCTGTGATTTTAGTAGGTCTCGGCGGTGCAATTGGCGCATTATTACGGTACATAATTAGTGAATATATAAAGCCGTTAAAGGCTGAAAAAAGAATCATCTTCCCTGTTGCAACCTGGCTAATTAATATGACAGGTTCATTTTTGTTGGGTATTTTATATGGTCTTGATTTATCCTCACAGCTTTGGCTTCTTTTAGGAGTAGGCTTTTGCGGCGGGTATACAACATTTTCTACATTTGGGAAGGAAGTTATTGATTTGCTGATGGATAAGCAGTGGCAAATTGCTTTTCGATATGTTATAACATCTGTCATATTAAGTATTGTAGCGGTATGGATCGGGATAACAATGGTGCATTTATTTAGCTGATTACTTCGTACATGTAATTAGCTGAACGGATTATTTGTGTTTATGGAAGCGCTATCATAAAATAGAAGATGAAATGTATAAAAAAATGAGGAGAGATGTTAATGCAGGATAAGGTTGTGCTGATAACTGGCGGGGCAGGAGGAATTGGTCAAGCAACTGCAAAATTGTTTTTGGATCAAGGTGCCAAAGTTGTTCTAGTTGATATTAACGAATCATCCTTAGAGAAGGCAATGCAATCCCTCACATCAAATCCGGAAAATGTTGCTATTATTCAAGCGGATGTAACGAATGAATCCGATGTGAAAAATTATGTCCAGGAAACGGTTAGTCATTTTGGAAGAATTGATGTTTTCTTTAATAATGCAGGAATAAATGGACCTGTTGCAGAAATTACAGATTTAGAGAAGGACGCTTTTGAACAGATTATGTCTATTAATGTAACAGGTGTATTTTTGGGACTGAAACATGTTCTTGCGCAAATGAAAGAACAGGGGCATGGACGTATTATTAATACAGCATCAAACGCTGCATATATCGGTTCTGCAGGAATGGTGGGCTATATAGCTTCCAAACATGCTGTTGCAGGCATAACAAAGACCGCGGCATTGGAAGCTGCTCCGGCAGGAATTCGTGTAAACGCGGTAGCACCTGCAGCAATTGATACACAGATGCTTGCTGATATTCAAAATAATTTAACACCTGGAGAGCCGGAGAAATCAGGAGAAGCCATTAAGCAGGGGATTCCAGTTGGAAGGTTCGGTACACCTGAGGAGGTTGCGCAAATCGTACGTTTTCTGGCATCTGATGAAGCTTCGTTTGTACATGGAGCACTATATAATGTGGACGGAGGAATGCAGGCAGACTAGCATAATCACATAATAAAAAAATAGCAGCTATCTCTATAATTCCTGGAGATAGCTGCTATTTATATTGAAAAATTTAAATGCCGGTATTTTCAACAACCGCATTTTTATCATTAAATTTCGTTTCATCCAGGTTTCCGAGCACTTTGGAAGTTACAGTACCTGAGACCATGCTGCCATTAACATTGACAGCTGTACGGCCCATATCAATGAGCGGCTCAACAGTAATAAGCAAACCGGCCAGAGCGATTGGAAGTCCCATAGAGGACAGAACGATAATCGCTGCAAATGTTGCTCCGCCACCGACACCGGCGACACCAAATGAGCTGATAGCTGTAATTAATACAAGCTGTACAATAAAGTCAAGAGAGGTTGGATCAATGCCAACAGTTGGTGCAATCATAACAGCAAGCATCGCAGGATAAATACCTGCACATGCATTTTGCCCCATTGTTGCTCCAAAGGATGCTGACATATTGGCAGCCCCATCATCTACACCTAAAGCTTCTTTTTGTGCAGTGACGTTCAAAGGAATGGCACCTGCACTGGAACGGGACGTAAAAGCGAATCCCAATACCGGAAATACTTTTTTCATAAAAGTAACAGGGTTTAATCTGAATCCGCTAATAATAAGCATGTGGATAAGAACCATCACAATCATTGCTGCGTAGGATGCAATTACAAATTTACCAAGCTGTACAATACCTGCAAAGTTTGTCGTTGCAACCATGTTCGTCATCAATGCTAATACTCCAAACGGAGTTAAACGTAAAATGAGTGTTACAAGCCGCATTACAATTGCAAATACGGCATTAACCATTTTTGTAAAACGTTCAGCCTGCTCCGGCTGCTTTCTGCTTACTCCAAGGGTTGCTATTCCGACAAGGACAGAGAAAATAACTACTGCAATAACAGATGTCGAACGTTCCCCAGTCATATCTAAGAAAATATTATTTGGAATAAAGTTAATAATTCGCTGTGGTGTCGTTTCTTCTTCCATGGATTCAAAATTTTCCTCCATTGTAGCACCACGTTCTGTTTCTTCATGACCTGCTTCGATTTGTTCTGCATTCAAATCGAAGACAAGAGAGGTTATAACCCCAAGTGTTGCTGCAACAAGTGTTGTAGAAATAAGTACACCAATTACCCAGCCGGCCATTTTCCCGAGCTGTTTTGTTTCCTTTAGATTAATAATGGCACGAATAATCGAAACCATAACTAATGGAACAACAATCAGCATTAAGAAACGAATATAACCGCTCCCTACAATGCCGTACCAATCAAGAGTTCCTGTGAGAATATCTGAGCCTTCGCCATAAATAACCTGAAAAAGAGCTCCTAAAACAATTCCAAGCCCCATCCCTGTAAATACACGCTTTGCAAACGAGACATGTTTTTTCTGCATATAGATTAATAAACCAATTAATGCAAGTAAAACAATAATATTTAAAACTATAAACCAAGTATCCATTTGGTGTTATCCTCCTTATTAAATGTTTCCAATAAATCCAATGAAAATAATACGGATTAAACTATACATTGATTCAATTATGATTTCAAGTTAGTTGCTTCAATATTTTACTTATTTTTTAATCATATGCAGATAATGGGATATTGACTATTTCTATTGCCGATTTACAGGAGTCAGTTAGTTTTTATTCCTTTGCATAAAACTCTTATGTATTTAATATGTACTATTTTTAAAATAACATTTAAACGAAGACAAAAAAAGAAGAGCTGTGAGATAATTTTTCCTTTTCAAAAGGGATAAACATCTTTTACAGCTCATCTTTTATTGGTTTTTATTGCTTAAAGGTTTTTTTCTCCACAGTGTATTTTGCTAATTTTTCACGGTTAACTTCATATCCGATTCCAGGGGAAGCAGGGACCTGTACGATTCCATCTTTGACATATACCTCAGGATCGATAATATCCTCCTCCCAATAACGGGAAGAAGCGGCAGTATCTCCAGGCAGTGTGAATGTAGAAAGCGAGGTAACTGCGATATTATGTGCACGTCCTACACCGGATTCAAGCATACCTCCACACCACATTGGTACATTCGCTTCTTTACATAGTTCATGAATTCGTTTCATTGTTGTAATTCCACCGACGCGGCCGACCTTCATATTAATAATCTTTCCGCTGCCGAGTTGAATCGCCTGTCTTGCATCATCATAGGAATGAATGCTTTCATCCAGGCAAATTGGTGTTTTAATATGCTTTTGCAGCTCGGCATGGTCAATTAAATCGCCGGCTGTTAAAGGCTGTTCAATCATCATAAGGTTAAATGGATCCAGTTTTTTCAGTGTTTCCATATCGTCGAGTGTGTAAGCTGAGTTAGCATCAACCATCAGCGGAATATCAGGAAATTGCTTGCGGATTTGTTCAACAACCTCGACATCTTTACCGGGCTTAATTTTTACTTTTATCCGCTTATAGCCTTCCTCTGTTTTCTCTTTGATATTGTTAAGAAGCTTTTCTATATCATCCTCAATCCCAAGGCTGACTCCAACCTCGATATCAGTTCTGCAACCGCCGATTGCCTGTGCCAGGGAAATACCTTGCTGTTTGGCATAAATATCCCAGGCTGCGGCATCGATAGCTGCTTTTGCCAAATTATTGCGCTTGAAGGGTTCGAATAAATCAGTAAGCTCATCCGGATGGCTAAATTCACGCCCCAGTGTAAGGGGAATTAAGTATTCCTCCAGCATAACCCAGGCAGCTTTTGTAAATTCTTCAATATAAAGAGGGGACTCGGATGTGACACACTCGCCCCAGCCAATAGTTCCATCTTCATCCTTTGCTTCCAAAATAATAAATTCACGATCCTGTTCTGTTCCAAAGCTTGTTGTAAATGGATTTTTCATTCGCATATTCATGCGGTGCATTGTAATTTCTATTATTTTCATGAGAAGAACTCCTTTTTGGTAACTGCTAGTAAATTACCTCTTAAATAATATAATAACTGATTCTTATTTCATTATCGTGTATATTCATACATTGCATTCTATTATAATGAAGTCTATACTTTATAGCAATATAAAATAATTGTTTAGACTTCAAAAGAGGGATGGAATGGAAACTATATATCAAGAGCGTATAAAAGCATATTGGCCCAATTTAACAAAGGGGCTGCAAAAGGTTGCTGATTATTTATTAAATGAACCAATTGCCTTTGCGACACATCCGGCAAAAAAGGTTGGAGAAATGATTAATGTCAGTGAAACGATGGTGCTCCGGTTCTGTAACGCTCTCGGCTACAAAGGCTATGCTGAATTACAGAAGGAAGTAAGAAATGAGCTCTTAAATCTATCACAAGCAGCAGAAGAAACGGCTGAAAGTACTTTCCATGATTCTGTGGAGGCAGACATAGAGAACCTCCGTTGGCTGCATAAACAGCTGGATGCGGGACAATTAGAAAAAGTAGCCGATACAATTTTACAAAGTGAACAGATTGTCATCGCAGGATATTATCATTCCTATAGCTATGCACATTGGCTATACTTTAACTTAAATTACATTATAGGAAACGTCAGTCTATTTCGACCGGAAAGTGACGCAGGGGTACTGGATTTTTTACCTAAAAAATCATCATTAATTGTTTTTTCTTTCTACCGCTATGCTGTAGACACGATCCAATTAGCAAAAGATGCGCAGCGAAAAGGAATTAAAGTGATTGTCATTACAGATTCTTTAGCTGCTCCGACGGTACCATTTGCAGATATAACACTTCCTGTTCATACCGCACATTCTGGAGACTCTCTGTTACAGAAAGGACCCGTCAGTTTATCTCTTATTAATGCGATAATAGACAAAATCATTCGAGGAGTAGCGGACAAAGGGAAAAAGACACCGACATTTAATTACTTTATCAAATGATTTTTGTATTGCAGCATAAACTTTATTACCTTGAGATGAAGTTTAATGAAGAAGCGTTAATGAATCGGATGGAAAAATTTAATCAGGGACATTAGGAATATGTTTGGCTGGAATAAAAATAGAAAATCAAAGGTTAGTTTTAAACTGCCTTTGATTTTCTATTACGCCGTTGCATTTTTGCATTTCTACACAAAAACATCCATTGCCTGTTCAAATAACTTTAATTGGCTGTTTAACGTACTATTATCATTAGAGATAACATAGGAATACGTCCCATCATTTGCCTGCTTCCTTGCTTTTACGGAATCATGCAGCATCAAATCCAGAATAGAAGAAATACGTTCCTTAATACGTCTTTCGAAGATTGGGAACATGAGCTCCACACGTTTAACCATATTTCGTGTCATTAAATCTGCAGAGGATAAGAATATATTCACTTCACCATTATGGTGGAAGTAATAAATCCGGCTATGCTCCAAAAAGCGGCCGACAATACTGATTACACGAATGTTTTCGCTTATATCTGGAATACCGGGACGCAGACAGCATATCCCCCGGACAATCAAATCAACTTGAACGCCAGCCTGTGAAGCTTCGTAAAGCTTTTTGATTAAGGATTTATCTGTTAGAGAATTCATTTTAGCAATAATCCGGCCATTATTAAACTGCTTGTGAAACTTAATCTCCCGGTCAATATACTCTAATAAATCATTACGGATATCAAAAGGCGCCATGGAAAGATGATGAAAAGCAGGCTTCTCCGTATATCCGCTCAAATAATTAAAGAAATTTGTCGCATCAACCCCAAATTTTCTTTTTGTAGTTAAATAAGACATATCGGTATAGAATTTGGCGGTTTGATCATTATAATTTCCAGTCCCAAGATGGACAACACGTTCAATCCGATTATCCTGTTTACGTACAATTAACGTGATTTTACTATGCGTTTTCAAAGAAATCATTCCATAAATAACATGACAGCCGGCTATTTCCAACTGCTTGGCCCATTCTACATTATTTGCTTCATCAAACCGCGCTTTTAATTCCACCAGAACAGTTACTTGTTTTCCGTTTTCAGCCGCTCGCTTTAAACTGGCAATAATCGGAGAATCTCCACTGACACGGTAGAGCGTCTGCTTAATTGCCAGTACATCTGGATCATCAGCAGCTTCCCGCATAAGATCAACAATCGGCTCAAATGATTCGTAAGGATGGTGGAGAAAGAGATCTCTTTTTCTGACTGCTTCGAATACAGTCTCGTCCTCATGAATATCTTGTGCAGGCTGCGGGATGAAGGTTTCATAAATAAGCTGCTCATGGTCATGCTTTACTTGATTATAGAAATCATTTAGGCACGTTAAATCAAGTGGTCCATCAACAATGTACAGATCCTTTTCATGAATTTCCAGCTCATGAAGCAGAAACGGGGTAATATTCGGATCCTGTTCCATACTATTCATTTCAAGGCGGACAGCAGCTCCGAATTTTCGCTTTTTCAGCTCTTTTTCAATTTCTTTCAATAAGTCATGTGCACTGTCTTCATGGATATTCATATCTGCATTTCGTGTAATGCGGAAAGTACTTGTTGAAATAACACGATATCCTTTAAAGAGCTTATGAATAAAATAACGAATGACATCTTCTAATAAAACATAATGGTGATGCTCGTTATTAATCCGGATAAAGCGATCCAGTAAAGCAGGTACCTGAACAATAGCTGTTTTTTTATGAAGCTGTTCTTGTTCATATTCATCCTTTAATTGAATGGCAAGGTTTAAAGATTTATTTAACAGCATAGGAAAAGCGCGGTAGGCATCGATTGCCATCGGTGTAAGAATTGGATAAACCTGCTCATCAAAATATTGCTCAAGAGAATATATTTCTTCTGCTGACAAATCACCCATTTGAAAAAGTTGAATCTGTTCTTCTTCTAATTGCTCCTGTAACTGTTTATACAGCCTGTATTGCTGTTCTACCAGATTATGATTAAAGGATGCGATAGCAGAGAGCTGCTGCTTGGGGGTCAAATTCGATTTGTCATCAGGACGGTTAAATCCTGCCTTTACCTGATCCTTTAACCCGGCTACACGAACCATAAAGAATTCGTCCAGATTTGATGAAAAGATAGATAAAAACCGCAGCCTTTCGAGTAATGGATTACCTGAATCAGCTGCTTCTTCTAATACGCGTTTATTAAATGAGAGCCAGCTCAGCTCCCTGTTATTGTAAGAGGCAGGTGAGCTGGCTGTTTTTGTATGTTGACCCATAGAACACCATCCCTTTTATAGTCCTATATATATCATAAGCTTTCTCTATATAAAGTATGTTAAAGTGGTGTAAAATTTGTGTGAACAATCCTGGGTTACTGGAGGTGTATTGGGTACATACCTCCTTACAAAAATAGATAAATAAACCATTTCGTAAAAGTAATAAAATGAAACATCACTCAGCAGAGATTTTACATTTGGCTATCTGCGATAAATTCTAATTCAACATCTTTACCAATGGCTTTTTCAAGATGTTTTTTCTGCTTTTCTGCCTGATATTCTTCCGGCATTGCATTTGCTTTTGTATATACTCGGATAAGAATGTTCTTTTTCTTTAATTTAAAATCAATCCGGTCTACGATTTGCCTTCTGGTAGCATCCAGACAGTAGGTGAATTTTAATAAAGAACCCAGCTCCAACAGCTTCCTCCGCTCGTCTTTTAAAAACCATGACTTATATGGCTGGATGAATTGATTAAAAACAGTTTTGTTTTTAAAAGATGCAACAAGTGCAAGCTTCACACGTTCCCGATGCTCCAAACCATCAATGGTACGGTTGGCAAGGAGATAGAAAGTATGCTGAGGACTTGATTCGGAATCAATATATTCGCCAAGATTAAATAAAAAACTCGCCATTTTAAGCAGTTTGCGGTCCTGCTTGTCTAATTGAATAAGCCCATTCTCTTTACAAAAATCAAACACCTGCTCAGTTAAATTCTGGACATGCCGGATATGTTTTCGATCCAGATCATAATCATTTACAAGCTCTTGTATACTTTCTTCCAGAACGTTCGGATAGAGAGAGGAATCAGACTCTTTTGCTAAATGTTCATATAAAACGCCATCCCGTAATCCTTTCCGGCTTAAAATCAAGCTTTCTGCCTGGATCGTCTGATAGAGACAGTGAAAGACTTCAATTGCCGGAATGATAATATCCGCCCTATCTTTAGAGAGACCTTCTACTTTTGCTAATTTAGATGGTTTTAACGAGGTTAAGTAACTGCTTACTTCTATAATATCCTTTTGAAACATCTGATACTCATGCAGCCCTGCTAATGGGTAAGACTCCAGATTTTGATGAATTTGTGCCAGGTTTCTAGCACTTCCACCGATAGCAACTAATTTCACTTCTCTATCCTTAAGCCATGGAAGTGTTGCAAATTGTTCCCTTAAATATTGGCGCAGTGTTGTGAGTTCTTCTGTAGTCGGAATGGATTTTTTAAAGAAATCTTTTAAAGTAAGCGCACCAAAAGGAAAACTGTGTGAGTCCTTTAATTCACGATTCTCAAAATAGGTAACCTCGGTACTGCCGCCTCCAATATCTACTGTAATTCCTTCTTTCAGTGAGGTGGAATGGACAACAGCTAAATAACCATAGTAGGCTTCTTCTTCTTCGCTTAAAATTCGGATATTCAATCCTGTTTTTTGCACGATTTGTGTTTCAATTTCCTTTTTATTCACGGCTTGCCGGATAGCAGCAGTAGCCGCACAAATTGTGTCTTGCAGTGTATAGGTTGCCAGCACTTCCTGAAAACTTTTCAGTGTATCTATTAAACGGTCAATTCCTGCTTGGTTTAATGTATTATCTTCTTCTAAAAAAGTTCTCAGCCTGGAGGAGGCTTTGACGTTCTCTATTTCTTTCAGACGGTTGCTCTTTGTTTTTTCGTAAATAACTAAACGCATTGTGTTTGAGCCGATATCAATAATGGCATAATTCTGTGTCTTCATTTTTCCGCCTCCTGTTTTTTCATCGCTTCTTTTTTTCAGTTTACCATATTTTTTAGCGGAAGAAGTCTAAAAGTCAGTGGTATTATCAGAAAAAGGGGAATAATTTGATTATCATTTTCTGGGTGGATGCATAACATGGTAGGAAGCAATCGGGAGAGGAGTGTAGTAATAGAATGAATGAAATAAATTTACATTCAGGAAATCAGCAGGCAATGTATCCAAATGAATTTTATAACGATGCCGGATTTAACAATCACATATATAATTATGATACCAGGCGTCCATTTTATCATCATGGTCCAGGACCTTTTTTTGGCAATCCTGTTTTGGGATTTGGGGTCCCGTTTCTGGGAGGGCTGGCAACAGGACTATTGCTTGATGGTGCAGGGGGACCACCGCCATTTTACCCGTATCCTCCTTATTATCCGTATCCGCCGTATAGTTATTATCCTTATTGATAATAGATCTGTTTATAGTATCTACTGAAAAGGTAAGCAGAGAATTTCTGCTTACTTTTTATGGATATATCAGTTATGACGACTATCCAAGTGTGAAAGTCCAGTATGGGGGGCATGTCATATCACAGTTTGGACTTTTTTATGTGAAAAAACTTCGCAGCCTTTTCTAATCTAAAGCTTTAAAAAAAGGACAAGCTTATCTTTATTTGATAATGAATATTTTATTAAATAACTAGAGCTTAAAACCTGCTTGAACAATTTGTGAAATGAAATAATATTCTCATATATTCTGAAATTTTCGTTACAACTTCCTGCTTCGATATATAATTAAGTAATGGCTTACAAAAAGTTATTGATTAAAAATTCGTGAAAGAAGGAAAGATGCTGATGAATCGGAATTTATTTAAATCTTTCTTTGTTTGTGTTTAGCAATAGCTCCCTTTACTTTGGCAAATGCTGAATCACAAGATGAAGATTTGTATGATAGGGATGAGCTCATACTTGGTGATGAATTAGCCGAAGACGAGGAAATCGAACTTGATGATGAGGATGTATTGATTGGCGAATTTACAAACCCGATTGAATTGTACTATGAAGATTTTGAGAGTAAAGAAGAATTAGAAGCAAAAGTAACAGAATTTCTTAATGACGAGTCCGTTTCAGGAGTTCAAGTTATACCTAAAGAAGAGAATATGTTACCTCTACAAGCTGTTCGATTACCGGGAGAATGGTATAAGTACGGTAATTCAAAAATAAAATTTTTAAAACGAAGTAACAAATTTGGCCCAGCAGTTAATAGCGTTGTCAGTGATTCGGGAATAACTATCCATCTTAATGATAGTAATAGTTATCCGGCCATTTACTCTGGAAACTCTGGCTTAAATGCATCAATTATTTCTATGATAGTTGGCTTTAACGTTACAGGTTCTTATACTGTATCATTCTCTGGATCTTATACAGTCCCTGAAAAAGTCAACAATAAAAAGGTAGAAAGTGTCCAGCTTAACTCAAAATTAATATATCAAATGGTTTCTTATACTGTCGTAAGCCCAGCTCATCCAAACGGCAAGACCGGGACAGCTAAAAAATCTGTTGGTATTTATTATGAGAAAGAAACAACTTATAAGTAATGATAATTTTAAGACTGCCATTTGGCAGTTTTTATTTTGCATAAATATGGAACAACTCTATTTTTCGCATAGCAAAGCCAAGCCCACTCATTTTCTGGGTGAACACATACACTAAAAGAGGATTGGATAAAAAGAAAGAGGAGTGAGCATGAAATGGATAAGACACATATGCTTCCCGCTAATCAGATGAATCATCAGAGTAATATGGATTCCCGACTCTTTTTTGGAGGACCAGGATGGGGTCCGGGATTTTTTGGTCCAGGATTTTATGGACCAGGTTTTTTTGGCCCTGGTCTTATTGGTCCGGGATTTGGAGGTCCGTATTATGGAAACCCGGTCTTTCAATACGGAATACCGTTTCTAGGTGGAGTAATCACAGGGATGGCTATTGATAATTTCCCGCGTTATAGCTCTGAGCCATATGGATATCCAGCTCCATATTGGGGAGGAAATCAATCTATTTAGATTTAAAAGGAATGCTAAGCTTTAGCACTGTAAGGTGATTAGGTCTGGAGAAAAGGAAATTTTTAATGGTAAAGGGAATCAAATCTATGTATCCTTAGAAAATACATAGATTTGATTTTATCCAGGATATAATGAGGTAATTCAATTAATACTTGTAAAACGTTTTCAATTTGTTTATACTTATACTAAATCGGTTTACTAAACCGATTTAGTAAGGTTCGTTTTAAAATAATTTTTAATAGGTGAAGCAGATGAAAAGAATAACAATGACAGATGTTGCCAAGCAAGCCGGGGTATCTAAAAGTACTGTTTCGCAGTATTTAAACGGAAGATTTGAATATATGAGCAAAGAAACCCGAACGAAGCTGGAGCAGGCTGTAAAGGAATTGAACTATCAGCCCAATATGGTAGCCAGAAGCCTAAAGCAAAAGTCTTCAACAACCATTGGTGTCATTGTAGCCAATATACTTCATGTATATTCAACTCAGGTTATTCGGGCGATTGAAGATTTATGCCATGAAAAGGATTTTCACCTTATTGTGTGCAATGCAGATGATCAGCCGGAGAAAGAGAAGAAGTATATTGAAATGTTGAAAGCAAAGCAGGTGGACGGGATAATTGCTTTTCCAACCGGTGGCAATGTAGCACTGTATCAACAGCTGACAGAGGAAGGATACCCAATTGTATTTATGGATCGGATTGTCGAGGGGCTGAAGGTCGATACAATTCTATTAGATAATAAAAAAGCCGCAGCCCTTGCAGCAGATGAGTTAATGCACAAAGGCTACAAGCATATAACAATGGTTGGTCCTCCTTTTACACATCAGGTTACTCCGAGAGTTGAGAGAGCGCAGGAATTTATCAAAAAAGTACAGGAAGAAGATAACCATATGCTGAAGCTCTCAACGATTAATGGAGAAATCAGAGAAATTAAGGAAAAGCTGCAGGAACTGTTTCAGCAAAAAGAAAGACCGGATGCTATTTTTGCAATGAATGACCTGACCTTGCATGAGGTACTATCCTTTTTGAAAAAGGAAAAGCTGCAGATACCTTCAGATGTTGCTGTAATTAGTGTGGATGAGGTATCATTTGCTGCGTTTTATACCCCTCCTTTAACAACTATTTCACAACCGGCGTTTGAAATGGGGAGAAGAGCAGCGGAGATTTTATTTACTTTAATTCTAGAGCCGAACAAACAGCATCGTTCCAAAATAATCCGGTTTGAACCAGCATTGAATCGGAGAGAGTCCTGCTAAGAAAATTATCAGTAGAAAACAGAAAGATGGACAAGCTTAAAAAGGAGGAGTTTTTGATGAATATTATAGAAGGAATTAAACGGGAAAAAGTGGTTGCTGTTATCAGGAAATCTAACAAGGATAATATTGTGCCTATACTGGATGCTTTGGCACAAGGAGGTATTCACCATGTAGAAATTACTGCAGAAACACCAAATGTCAATGATATTATCGCAGAAGCAGCTGCTAACGCCGACGAGTCGGTTAAGGTTGGAGCTGGAACAGTATTAGATCCGGAAACAGCAAGAGCTGTAATTTTAGCAGGTGCCTCTTTTGTTGTTGCACCAACGTTAAATAAAGATACGTTACAGTTATGTCAAAGGTATGGAGTGGAGCATATTCCGGGCGTTTTTACACCAACAGAAATTTTGACAGCATATGAGCATGGTGCCCGCATGGTGAAGGTATTTCCTGCTGAAGCAGCCGGACCTCGATATATCAAGAATATTCTTGGGCCGCTTCCGCATGTAACGGCAATGGTTACAGGAGGGATTACTAAGGATAATCTAAAAGACTATCTCCGAAACGGGAGTGCAGCAGTTGGTCTCGGCAGTAATTTAGTAGATGCATCTAAACTAAAAACGGAAGATGATTATCATGCTTTAACTGAACGGGCAAAGGAATTTATTGCATTAACAAAATAATAAATTTTTATCAACAAACAGATACTTATAGAATTTCTGCTGGGAGGAAGAGAAATGATTGATGTAATTAGTATGGGAGAAGCAATGGTTGTCTTTAATCCAGATATAAAAGGGCCGATGAAATTTGTTAACGGTTTCCAGAAAAATATTGGCGGTGCAGAATTAAACCTGGCGATTGGCTGTTCCCGGTTAGGATTAAAAACGGGTTTTATCAGCAGACTGGGTAATGATGAATTTGGAAAATCTATCCGCACATTTGCCAGAGGAGAGCAGGTTGATACGTCTGAGCTTAAGCTTGTAAAAGGTTACCCTACTTCTGTGTATTTTAAAGAAATTATGGAGGATGGTAATGTACAGACATTTTATTATCGGGACAAATCACCAACGCTGACGATGAAGCCGGAGGAATTAAATGAATCTTATATTAAAAATGCACGTGTGCTCCATATCACAGGAATTTTCCCTGCCATCGGGGGAGATAATTTAAATGTCATGATGGAATCAATCCGGCTTGCCAAAAAACATGGAGTGAAAGTATCTTTTGATCCAAATATCCGTTTAAAAATGTGGACAAAAGAAGAAGCAAGAAAAGTTTTATTAGATATCCTTCCACATGTGGATATTTTGCTTGCCGGAGATGAAGAAATGGATATTATTATTGGAGAAAGTAATCCTAAAGCAATCATTGAAAAAACAAAAGAAATTGGAATTCCAACTATTATTGTAAAACGCGGAGAACATGGATCTGCCGGATACCATCAGGGACAGCTCATATATGCAGATCCTGTGAAGGCAACAAAGGTTGTGGATACAGTCGGTGCAGGTGATGGATTTAATGCCGGTTTTTTATATGGTTATTTGCATGATTGGGATTTAGAACGCTCCCTCCATTTCGCAAATACAATTGGCTCTATGGTTGTAAGTATTACCGGAGATAATGAGGGTTTGCCGTATTACGAGGATGTGCAGGAAAGGCTTGGCGAAATAGAGAAAGTAGAACGGTAAAATGTCTTCAAAAAGGGTTAGGGATTGCAGCAGGCGGTAATTTTTACGATTTTTCTGAAGATGACTTGCATTCTATGTTATGATAAGGGTAAGCATTTTTTGCATAAATTGTATAAAAGTATGCTTTTAGTAAAGCTATCAATTGTTTAAAATGATAAACAAGAAAGGTTGATTAGTATGAAACTGGGCACAATTGGGTCGGGTAAAATTGTTCAGGAAATGTTACGGGCAATTGAACCGATTGAAGAAGTAACTTGTGTTGCTGCATATTCCAGAAAACAAGAAACAGCTGATGAATTAGCTGGAGAGTATCAAATTCCTAAAACGTATACATCCCTTGAAGATTTTTTTGCTGATGAGGAGATGGATACCGTATATATCGCTTCCCCCAATAAGCTGCATACAGAGCAGGCGCTCCAAGCTGTGGAGAACCATAAGCATGTGATTTGTGAAAAGCCATTTACACCGAATGCAGCGGATGCAAAAAAATTAAAAGAAGCAGCGGAACAGAATAATGTGTTTATTTTTGAGGCAATCCCGACGCTGTTCTTACCTAACTTTTTAGAGCTGTCCAATCATATTGAACGGTTAGGACAAATTCGGCTAATTCAATGTAATTATAGCCAATATTCCAGCCGTTACGATCAATTAAAAGCTGGCGAGGTAACAAATATGTTTGATCCTGCATTTGCTGGCGGTGCATTATCTGATATTAATATCTATAATCTCCATTTTGTATTGCGTTTGTTTGGTAAGCCGACAGAGGTGACATATAAAGCAAATTTATTTGAAAATGGGATAGATACCTCAGGGATTGCTTTACTCTCTTATTCTGGATTTCAAGCAAGCTGTGTTGGCTCAAAGGACACTACAGGGGAAAATTTTGTTTCCATTCAGGGAGAGGACGGGTATATGTATATTAAGCCCGGTGCAAATGGCGTGAATAATGTAAAAATCACAATTGATGGAAAAACAAAGGATATTTCTGTAAAACAGGACCGCGCACGACTTGCTTATGAGTTTATTTATTTTAATAAAATCATCAAAAAGAATAATAAAAAATCGTATGATGAATTAATAAATCATACTATCGCAGTTGCTGAGGTTTTAGAAGACGCACGTGCCCAGGCAGGGTTGTAAGCCCGTCCTGAGTTAATCAAGAAATAAAGGAAATAGTTTTTCCGTATCTAATCAGCAAATGTCTGCTATCTTCAATCGGGACAACCTTCCGCAGGAATTCTCAATCTTCTCCTGAGGAGAGATTGTCCATAATAAAATATAAACTTAATCGCCGTATAGACTTACTATACGGCGATTTTTTCATCATTTATGGAGGACTTTTTGCATATAATTCTGAATGTGCGTTATTCTTCAATATCTATAAAATGGGATGATATGGATTGTTTCGGAATATTTATGATTAAAATTCCATTTTCAAGGGTTGCTGTTGTGCTATTTTTTGGTATATTAAAAGGGAGTGTGATAATTCGTTCTTTTTGCTGGATGGATGTTTTATCAATGTTCTTCGTATCTGCGCTTAATGATAGGCTTTCTTTCTTCTCTAATTTTATTTTAATACGGTTACCTATCATTTCAATTCGAATATCCTGACGGCGGTATCCGGGAACCTCTGCTTTTACATAAATGTTGTTTTCTTCTTCGATTATTTCTGCGGGAAAATCATTAAGTATCTGACCCTGGAAGGATTTAAAAGAACGTGAAAATAAATTATCCATTCGATCCATAAATTGTTGAAAGGGGGCAAAATCAATATTCCAGTTCTCAGGGAATACTTTTCTTTTATCAGAATGAGAATCATGCTTATTAGAATCCATCAACAAACCTCCTTTATCTAACTTTTGATTTTCGTGATAAAACTATTCTATGCAGGCAGGGTAAAAGCCGTGTGCAAAAAAAGAACCGTATATCTAATCTGAAATCATTATAAATTATCTTATTTTATCTATATCAGAAATACATAAGCTGGATAAGGAGAAATATAAAAATAAGGGAGAGAAAAAATTGAGCGATTTTTGTAAAGAATGTGGGAACCCCATTTCGGAAGGGGCTATGTTTTGTAAGAATTGTGGAGCAAAAGTAAATAAAATCCTTTCAGAAAGTGAGTCTCAAAAAGAACAGGCAGCAACAAATAATCAAGCAGAATCGCAGGTATCAACCTCGCAGGATAAATCAGAAGATTCAACACAGTACGGACAGGAAACGCCAAAAGAAAAGAAGCCGCTATCAAAAAAGCAAAAACTGATTTTTAGTCTTGCAGGTGTCTTAGCAATTGCTGGAATTGGATTTTATATTTGGGGTAATTCGTATTACGCGGAAGAAAAAGTTGTTGAAAGATTTGTAGAAGCTTTAGTAGAAGAGGATGCAGATGAATTACATAGTCTTGTACGTATGAATGGAAATGAAATTTCTGAAGAAGAGGCAAAAGCATTGGCACAGCTGGCAGGAGAAAATCACAGAAATGTGAATATCAATGAGAACCGTCCGGAACGGGTAATATCTGATGGCACTCTTTTTTCTGTAGAAGAAGCAGATGAAAAAGGAATGCTTGTCTTTACGCAGTATATTATTGAACTGGAGCCGCAATATGTATCTATCAACTCTGACTTAGAAGATGTTCAAACAACCTTTAATGGGAAAGAGTTTGATATCAGTGAACAAACAAGCTATTCCATAGAATACGGCCCAATTGCACCAGGAGCTTACGAGGCAATAAGTAAGATAAGCACAGATTTTGGAGATTTAGAAAAGGAGCAGACAGTGGTTTTAGCTGATTATTATAATTCATCTTCTTTGGAATTTGATGTATCAGAGGTCACTATCTATCCGAATCTGGAGACAAATTTACCGTATGATGAAATCACCTTTACAATAGACGGCCAGCCGGTAGAAATTGATCTTACAGAATACTCTGTTGATATCGGTCCTATATTGACAGACGGCTCATTAACATTAGACACAAATGTTGAAACGCCGTGGGGAGCAATGGAAATGGACCCTGTTGCTATTGATGACCGGTTCGTTGATGTAAATATTGATTTCTTTAATGATACAATTAAAGAGGATATGGCAGATTCCGTTGTCCAGTTTGCTGAGGAATATATTGCAGCTATTGCGAATCATGATACTTCTAACATGGAATACGTATCAGACTATGTAAAAGAGGATATGGAATTTGATTTTGAATATTTTTCAGATGAGCTTTACTTTGAAGGGAGCTTAGATGAGGTTGGTATCAGCTTTGCAGATTTAGAAGAAATGTATACGTACAGTGATGATGGACCTTATTTTGAGGTGCCGGTGGAATTATATGTGACAGGTGCATTGGAAGAAGGAGCTGACCAGGAAGAAGGCGCTCTGCCGCTCCTGCTTGAAATCAGATATCAGGACGATAAGTGGATAGCTGAAAGATTATATGATTCCAGCTACACTACAGCAACAGAGTTCCAATTATATGATGGATCAGGAGAAGTATATGAAGCTTCAGGTTCAAGCAGTGATGACGCAGACGATGAAGAGGATGAATAAAATATAAAGCGTAGGGGCTGGAGAATATCTGAATCGATGTTCTCCAGCTTCTTATATATTTGATAAGGAAGCAGTTAGAAAAAGATCATACTGAATATTTGTATAAAAAAACTTGACCTGACAGCCACTTATCCGCTAATCTATACTCTACGAATAATATAGAAGCGAGGAAGTCAGACAGTGAATATGTACACAGATAAACGGGCAGATTTTTATAAAGACCGTTATGAAAATAGAGCAAGATTAATCATTAAATGTCCTGATCAGCCGGGCATTGTCTCTGCAATTTCTACTTTTTTATGGAATGAGCAGGCAAATATTGTTTCATCTAACCAGTTTACAGTAAATCCAAAAGGCGGAGAATTTTTTATGCGCCTTGATTTTGAATATCAGCCGGGAACAAATGTTGAAAAGCTGAAGAAGGAATTCCAGGAGGTAGCAGAACGCTTTCAAATGGAATGGCGTTTAAGCCTTGTTCATGAGTTGAAAAATATTGCTATCTTTGTTTCCAAAGAGCCGCATTGCTTATTAGAGCTTCTATGGGAATGGCAAAGCGGGGACTTAATGGCAAATATTCCAGTGGTTATCAGCAATCATGAAAATTCTCGGGAAATGGTTGAAGCATTAGGAATTGACTTTTATCATTTGCCGGTTACAAAAGAAACAAAACAAGAGATAGAGGCGAAGCAAAAAGAAATTTTAGAGGACTATGACATTGATCTAATCATTCTTGCAAGATACATGCAAATCCTTTCGCCGACATTTGTTGAGGTATTTAAAAACAGAATTATTAATATCCATCATTCTTTCCTGCCCGCTTTTATCGGGGCAAAGCCGTATGAACGTGCTTTTGAAAGAGGAGTGAAAATGATTGGTGCAACATCCCATTATGTAACAAATGATTTAGATGAGGGGCCAATTATTGAGCAGGGAACAGAGCCTGTCAGCCATGAGCATAATGTCGATGATTTGAAGAAGATTGGACAGTCCATTGAACGCCGGGTGCTGGCACAGGCTGTTAAGTGGCATTTAGAAGATCGTATTATCGTATATGGAAATAAAACAATTGTATTTGAATAAAAAACAAAGAGGTGGAATCCAATTGATTCCACCTCTTTGTTTTAAAAATAATTAATTCTTTTCTGTTTCGCGTTCCCAGCATTCAATGCCGGACTGGTCATCTAAAATGTCTTTATAAAATACAGGATCTTTTCCTTCTTTCCGCTGTTTCATGTAATCCTTTAATAAAATATTGGCTTTTTTAAACAAGGCTGTGATGGCAAATAGGTTTAGTAAGGCAAGCAATGCCATAAAAATATCCGCCAATAGCCAGACAAGATCAAAGGATGCGAATGTACCGAAGATTACCATCAGTATTGCAGCAATTCGATATAGAAAAATCAATACCTTGGAATTTTTAATATAAGCCAGATTGTTTTCCCCATAGTAGTAATTTCCAAGGATAGATGTAAAAGCAAATAAGAAAACAGAGATAGCAATAAATATACCAGCCCAGCCTCCTAACATTTGTGTGAAGGCTGTTTGTGTTAAAGCAATTCCATCTGCATCACTGCCGGCAAAACCGCCTGCAGACAGAATAACTAAACCAGTGGCAGTACATACAAGCAGTGTATCAAAGAAAACACCTAATGCTTGTACTAATCCTTGTTTGACGGGATGACTCACATCAGCAGTTGCTGCAGCATTTGGTGCTGCTCCCATTCCAGCTTCATTGGAGAAAAGTCCACGACGGATACCCAGCATAATAGCAGCTCCGAAGCCTCCGCCGGCAACCTCACGGATACCAAATGCATTTTCAAAAATTAATACAAACATATCAGGAATTGCAGTGATATTTAATATAACGATAATCAATGCAAGCCCGACGTAAATAATTGCCATAAATGGAACAATAATTTGTGAGACGTTGGCAATACTTTTTAAACCGCCAAAGATAACTGCTGCTGTCAGGATTGTCAGGATAATGGCAATCCAGATCGGGCGGACGTTAAATTGTGAATCGAATGCGATACTTATTGTATTTGACTGTACCGAGCTGAATACAAATCCATAGGTGAAGGTAATCATAATCGCAAAAATAATTCCCAGCCAGCGTTTATTCATACCTTTTTCCATATAATAAGCAGGACCGCCGCGATATTGATTATTATCTTTTTCTTTGTAAAGCTGTGCTAATGTGCTTTCTACAAACCCGGATGCTGCACCGATAATGGCGATAAGCCACATCCAAAATAAAGCACCAGGACCGCCTAAAGCTATCGCCGTTGCCACTCCTGCCATATTTCCTGTACCTACCCGGGAAGCGGCACTGATTGCAAATGCCTGAAAAGAACTAGTTCCCTTCGTACCAGATGCATCATAAGAACGTTTGTCGAATACAGTACGAAACATTTCCGGCAATAAACGAAATTGGACAAATCCAGTCCTGAAAGTGAAGTAAAGTCCTACTCCAATTAATACGACAATCAGGATATAAGTCCAGATAAAATCATTAAAATGATTTAAAATTGTATAAATAAAATCCATTATTATCTTCCTTTCTGGTTGAAGACTGCTTCTTTTGCTGTGTAAATCTGCGGGAATATTAGAAATGAAGCAAGGTAAAATTAACACTGCATAGGGTACCTTGCTTTGTAAGGAATTTCTAAGCTGATGAAAATGTCAAGGAATGTAATACTGTACACTGATAGTATTAGATAAAGACAATACATTATAGCACAGATTTATAATAGTTCCATTAATTTTTAAAGAGGGGAATAATTGTAAAAATTCATAGAAGTAAGAGTGTTTTGTAGCAATGAAAAAACTTCTTATCCATAAAGAAAACTTATAGATGAAGAAGTTTCTTCTACACTATGCAAATGCTTAAAATTATTATAGATTTTATGATGGAAAAATAAACTAGGTATCAGTCTCATTAGAAGGCGGTCATACCAAAGTTTTTTTATTTGGTCTTACTGAGAGTTTCCTTTATGGCTGAAAGATAGTAATAAGGTGTTGTACTGCTTTCTCTATTTCCCGTTCCTTCATTCCTGCAAAACCGATCACAAATTGCGGGTGTGAGACAACAACATTTTTAGATGCATAATAGGAGATTGGATAAAGCTTGATTCTTTGTTGGACGGCTCTTTTCATTATCTCTTCTTCCGTTAATCCATTTCGTACTTCACAGACGACATGGAGACCGGATTGTTCGCCCAAAAGCTGGATAGAAGGCTTATAAGCCTCGAAAAGCTGCTGTACGAACTCAAATTTCTTCCTGTAGATTTTTCGCATCCGATTCAAATGTTTTTCAAAATATCCTTCCTGAATAAAGTGTGCCAGTACGTGCTGGTCAATTCGTGAAACCGTAGAATGATGAAAGGAAAGTCTGCTTCGATACTGCTCTAATAATGTTTTTGGCAAAATCATATAACTGATCCGCAAAGATGGAATTAATGATTTGGAAAAGGAGCCTAAATAAATAACCCGGTCATTAAAATCCATTTTTTTCATGGGAGGAATTGTTTTCCCTACATATCGAAATTCACTATCATAGTCATCCTCGATAATAAATCTGTTCTCTGCTTCATTTACCCATTGTAATAGCTGATTACGCCGGTTGATAGAAGTAACTGTTCCATATGGGAAATGATTGGAAGGAGTTACATAGATATAATCAGGCTCTAAAAGACGGACTGCTTCAATAGAAACCCCTTCTTCACCCATATCTAAGGCTCGTCCTAAAAAACCAAAATGTGTAATTAATTTCACCATCAATTGATAGCCGGGATCTTCAATTCCAAATATAGTTGAGCCTGGCAGTAAAGAAAGAAGCTGCTGCATTAAAACCTCAATCCCTGCTCCTACAACAATTGTATCTGGATCGCAGTCAATCCCGCGTGCGTGATACACATAGTGTGCGATAGCTTCACGCAGCTCCTTGTCTCCTTGAGGATTGCCAAGTAAAAGTAAATCATGATTCACTTCATCAATAACATGTCTGTTCAGACGTCTCCACTGGGAAAAAGGAAATGCTTCGGTATCAATTTTATTTGGAGAAAAATCAAATAAAATTGCTGGTTCCTTCTCAAGTTTAGGATCTTCTTTTTTTATTGGATGCTCCACAAATTCTAAATCTCCATGTGCCAGGACATAAAACCCTTTTCTCGGGCGTGATGTAATATATCCTTCTGCCACAAGCTGTTCAAAAGCTGTTTCTACAGTGTTTTGACTGACTTCTAAATGGTTGGCGAGTTTACGCTTAGAAGGCAGCTTTTGCCCATAGGGAAGCCGCTCCTCCACAATTTCCTGTTTTATAAACTCATAAAGCTGTTCATATAAAGGTGTACTTATTGTTTCATCTAAATGGACAGATAATAGATCCATTTTCCCCCTCCTTTAAAACTGACCTCATTAAAATATATAAAATTGGCACTTTCATTCATGTCATATTATTTTTATAATAATAAAAAATCAGTAAAGAATCTAGGGGGAAATAACATGACAGATCGAGTTACAGGTACAGAACGTGTAAAAAGAGGAATGGCGCAAATGCAAAAAGGCGGCGTGATTATGGATGTTGTCAACAAGGAACAGGCAAAAATCGCAGAAGAAGCGGGTGCTGTTGCAGTAATGGCATTGGAAAAGGTTCCATCTGATATCCGTGCTGCCGGGGGCGTTGCGAGAATGGCAGATGTAAGCATTGTAGAGGAAGTAATGGAAGCTGTATCTATTCCAGTTATGGCGAAGGTTCGTATTGGTCATATTGTGGAAGCACGTGTGCTGGAGTCGCTTGGTGTGGATTATATTGATGAAAGTGAAGTGCTTACGCCGGCGGATGATTTATTCCATCTGGATAAAAAGCCATTCACTGTTCCATTTGTATGCGGATGCCGTGATTTAGGAGAAGCAGCCCGCCGGATTGGCGAGGGTGCATCGATGCTGCGCACAAAAGGCGAGCCGGGAACAGGAAATATTGTGGAAGCAGTACGTCATTTACGTGAAGTACAATCGCAGGTAAGAAGAATTGTACATATGAACGAGGATGAACTCATGACAGAAGCTAAAAACCTTGGCGCTCCATTCGAAATTTTACTGCAGATTAAAGAAGCAGGCAGACTGCCAGTAGTAAACTTTGCAGCAGGCGGTGTAGCAACTCCGGCTGATGCTGCGCTTATGATGGAACTTGGAGCAGACGGCGTCTTTGTCGGATCAGGCATTTTTAAATCAAAAAATCCTGAGAAATTTGCCCGTTCTATTGTAGAAGCGACAACGTATTATCAGGACTATCAAAAAATTGGCGAGCTTTCTAAGGACTTAGGAGAAGCGATGAAAGGGATTGATATGAAAACACTACGTCCTGAAGACAGAATGCAGGATCGCAGTTTTTAAGTGATGTTGAAGGAGAAAGAGGTGAACAGCATGAGTAGAAACAAGTACAGGATCGGGATTCTAAGCATGCAGGGAGCAACAGAGGAACATGCCGGTCAACTGCGTGATTTAGGACATGAGCCGATTCTTATTAAAAATAAAGAAATGCTGGAGAATGTAGATGGATTAATTATTCCAGGTGGAGAAAGTACAGCTATCTGGCGTTTGATGAAGAAAAATAAACTTATTGAAGCTGTTCAGCAATTCGCTCAATTAAAAAAGCCGATCTTTGGAACCTGTGCAGGTCTTGTGCTTCTTGGTAAAAGTCAGGTGGAAACAGAAGAACCAGTAAGCTTGAAGCTGATGGATATCAAGGTGAAAAGAAATGGATTTGGCAGACAAAAGGACAGCTTCGAAGCAAACTTAGATGTAAAAGGGATAAAGGAAGCTTATCCGGCAGTATTTATCCGTGCACCATATATTGAATCGGTTGGAGAAAATGTAGAGGTTTTAGCTGCGTATGATAATAAAATTGTGGCTGCAAGAGAAGATAATTTACTTGTAGCGGCTTTTCATCCGGAACTGACTGATGATAACCGGTTCTTGGAATTATTTCTTTCGATGGTGGGAGAGAAGTCGGTGTTAATGATTTAATTAAAAGGAATTCCAATGGTTTTAAACCTTAAAAGATTAAAAAGAAAACCTGAAAAAATGGAGATTTCAGCTGCATTTTTTCAGGTTTTTTTAATGCTACTTTCGTCTTTTCAACTTACTGCTTTTTTTTCGTTTCAATAAAGCCTTTCGTAGATCACTCGATTGCTGTTTATTCTCCTGGTCTGCCTTTGTATCGAGGGTGATTCTTGGGTGGGTATGTTCCTCTGACTCCTCAATCCGCACAACTGATTTCACCATACACTCTTCAGGAAGTTCACTGCTTGAAACAAGAATTTCCCGGTTCTCCGCTTCGACTAAAATAACCGCTGTTTCTCCTTCAAAACGATCAATGATTCCTTTCATCTTTTTCCATCTCCTTTAAAAGTCACATATCAGATCCTCGGAGTCTATATCCGCAATCCGGCTTGAACCTAACCCATCAATTTTCTCAAGCTCATCAAAAGCAGCAAATGGACGTTTATCTATTATTTGATCTGCTCGTTCGTCACCGATATGAATAATTTCAGTTAATTCCTCTTTGGGAGCATTATTTAAATCAATACAGCTGGAATCATTCTTTTCATCATTTAAGATGTCTTCTGAAGCAACTTCGTTTTCCTCGTCAGCAGAAGTTTGCTTATCTTCCGCTGCATCCGGTTCTGAAACAGTAATATTTGTGCCCATATCTGTTTCAATAGAATAGGCTTTTCCATCTGTAGTCACCACAATGGTCCCGTCTTTGTCAGTGCCATACCAGTCGATATTTTCCTCATCTAATAATTCAATAACCTCCGGGCTTGGATGACCATAAGAATTGTCTTCACCAGCACTATAAATAGCAATATGCGGCTGAACAGCATTTAAAAATTCCGGATCTGTAGATGTTTTAGAGCCATGATGACCTAAATGTAAAAAGGTGCTGCCGAGATTAGAAGATTCCATCATCTCTTTTTCTTCATTCACTCCTGCATCTCCAGTCAGAATAAATGAAACTTGATCATAGGCTAAACGAATACTGATCGATTCTTCATTTACTTTTCCAGAAATGTCCTCAGGGTACAATACTTCTATTTCGAGTGGGCCTAATTCATACTCTTCCCCGGTCCGCGGTTCATGATAACCGATATCCTTGGATAGGATTTTTTCCATAGCTGTCTGGTATGTATTAGATGTACTTTCATTGCCGGACATCCAAACTTCATCTACAGCAAAATGATCAATAACCTTGGAAAGCTGGCCAATATGGTCTGCATCCGGATGACTGATAATGACCAGGTCAATGTCTGTAATGCCCTGCTCCTCTAAATAAGGTACTACTTCATTTCCCTGCCAGTCTCCTGTGTCAAAGAGGATAACGATTTCTTCGTCTTCTTCCTCCAAAGTGAATAAAGTGGAGTCACCTTGTCCAACGTCAATAAAGTGCGCCCCGAAAGCACCATCCACTGTATTGGATTGTGCTGCTGAATCTGACTCTGCCTGACAGCCTGCCAATACAAACATAATAATAAAACTAAAATAAATAATTTTTTTCAAATGTCATTCTCCTCGTACATGTAAATCTTTTTATTCATCGTGATATAGTGCACCAATCGCGCCAGCATGTTTTCCTTTTTCTAAAAAAGTCAAGTTATAATCAAACATACTTTCAAAAGAAGCAATTACCTGTTTTAAGAGCGGATTTCCAGTTAATGATCCACCAATCATTACGATTTCTTTTGTTTCTAATGAATTTGCCGTTAAGCTGGAAAGCAATACAAGCGTTTCTCCGATCAACTGGGTCAATGCCGCCATCTGATCTTCAACAGAAACCGATTTATCCAGCTGGTCCTTTCCGAAATTAGCAGCAGTCAAAGAAGCTTCAATAGGAGAATTGTTAAATTGGTAAATATCCGAAACCATCAAATCACTTTTGCTTCGATCTCCTTTAGAGGCAAGCTCAACCAGAGATTGATAATCAGATGTACCTGCAATAATTGCGCCAATGCCAGTAAACAATCCACCGCCGATTCCTGTTCCTGATAAGCGGTCTGTTTTGTGAAAAAAAGAGGTGCCTGTACCAATATTCACCAAAAGATAATCTGTTTTTGGAAGCTTATTTTCTTTCAATAGTAAATATTTTGTTCCCTCTATGACACACTTAAATTCCTTTAATATAGAAATTGATTTATTGGAAGCTTTCAGTGCTTCGGCTCTGCCGCCTGTCACGTGCAGAGCTGCTTCCGGTGCAATCATTTCCAGCCATTGAACCACTTCATCAATCTGCTTGGCAGAATAGGTCTTTAATCGAAGCCTGCCTTCTTCTTCATATGCAATTTTTATTAAAGATCCGCCTGCATCAATACCGATTCGTTCCATAAAAAACACCCTCCTTGAATATAAAGCAGCTATTTTGTGATCACAGAGAATTAATATAATTGTACCATTCCTTAACATAAGAACATTCATTCCTATATTATCATAATTATTTAGAGTTTAGATAACGCAAGCTAATTTATTTAATAAACAAATATGAATGGAGCTATTAAAAAATAAGTCCCAATGCAGATGAAGGATAAGAAAAATAAAAATCTCTAAAATTATTTTCAGAAATAAAATAAAGCCAGGTTTAAATAAAAAGAAATTGAAACTTTTAAAACAGTCATTCGTAATAGTATAATAAGAGAAAGAGTATAGACGAATATACTTAGGCAAGAATGATTAATCACTTAGGAGTGAGTGTATGCGGGCAATATTGCAATTTTTAATGCAGAGCTTTGTTGGTGCTGTCAGCCTGACAGCTATATGGCTTGTAAGCTTTTTTATATATGGACAGACTGTACTGTTAACTAGTCTTTTTGCTGCAATCGGCGGCGTATTGACTTATGCAGCTGCAAAACAAATCATGGATTATCGATTTGTCAGAAGTCAGGGATTAACCAAAAAAGAATATAAATTTATTGATACGAATTTAAAAGAAGCCAGAGGCAAGATAACACGCATGCAAAAAGCCTTATTCAAGGTACGGTCTTTCCAGCATGCGCGGGAAAACTTAGCTATCGTAAGAACTGCACAAAAAATATATAACAACGCAAGAAAAGAACCGATGCGATTCTATCAGGCAGAGAGTTTTTTCTATAACCATTTAGACTCGCTTGTGGAATTATCAGAGCGTTATGCTTACCTTTCCAGCCAGCCTTCCCCATCTATCGAGATGCAAAAATCGTTAAAGGAGACCAGGCAGACACTTACTGCCTTCAACCGGACGATAAAAAAAGATTTACAGGTGATGCTCAGAGATGATTTAGAAACATTGGATTTTGAGCTGGATGTAGCAAAGCAGACGCTGCGCCGATCTAAAAAATAAGGAGGATATCTACATGACTGAAAAAGACCATTCTAATGATTCTATAAATGATTTATTAAATGATCCGTTTGGGGAAAGAACTGAAATTTCTACGGGTACTTCAGATCAAAATTTAGAAAGTGCAAAAGCGCCAAGGCTTGTCGACAAGCTTCCAGCTGAACATCGTAAAAAAGCAGAACAATTAGCGCTGCAAATTGATACGACAAATCAGCAGTCTTTAGTAAAATACGGTGTGGAAGCACAAGCAAAATTACATCAATTCTCCCATGAAATGTTAGAGCATGTCCAAAAACAGGATGTCAGTCAAATTGGCTCCATTTTAACGGAGCTGATGAAAAAGCTGGAGGATATCGATCCTTCTGAATTACAGGAAGAAAAAAACGGGTTTTTATCACGTTTATTTGGAAAACTGTCGAAATCAGTTAATGAGGTGCTGTCACGTTATCAAAAAACTAGTTCTCAGATTGACCGTATCAGTGTGCGTCTGGACCGAAATAAAGACTTACTTTTGTCTGATAATGTTATGCTCGATAAACTATTTTCAATGAACCGGGATTATTACGATGCTTTAAACATTTATATTGCTGCCGGAGAATTAAAGGTAGAAGAAATTAATAATGATATTATCCCGCAGCTTCGTCAAAAAGCGGAAACAAGCGGGAGCCAGATGGATGTACAGGAAGTAAATGATATGCTTCAATTTGTGGACCGGCTTGAAAAACGGACGCATGACCTTAAGCTAAGCCGTCAAATCACAATGCAAAGTGCCCCGCAAATCCGTCTTATTCAAAATACGAATCAGGCACTTGTGGAAAAAATCCAATCGTCTGTTTTAACGGCTATTCCACTATGGAAAAACCAGGTAGCTATTGCTTTGACTCTGCTGAGACAGCGCCATGCGATGGAAGCGCAAAAACAGGTATCACAAACAACGAATGATTTATTATTAAAAAATGCAGATATGCTGAAAGAAAATACAATTGAAACGGCGAAAGAAAATGAACGTGGTCTTGTGGATATTGATACATTGAAGCAGACACAGGAAAAATTAATGTCTACCATCGAAGAAACCATACAGATTCAATCAGACGGACGCAAGAAACGTAATGAAGCTGAAAAAGAGCTGATCAGCATGGAAGAGGAATTAAAAAATAAAATGCTGGAGTTTAAAGAATAAATGAGGAGAAGGCCAGGCGTATAGCCTGGTTTTTTAGTGCACAAATATCTTCTATTGTTGCCCCTATACTAAATTGTAAAAACCCTCTAAAATTATAACTTGATGCATTTGATTTTCGATTGACACCTTATCTTCAATCACTTACTATTGTTATTATGTAGACCGATTGGTTTAATTCTACTGTAAGCTATAATTTTTATAGCTTACAGTAGATGAACGATCTCTAAAAAGGTGGATATTTCAGTCCAATGAGAAAGAATACAAAAGATGAAATTATTCGAACAACAGCCAAATTAATCCAAGAAAAAGGTTATGTGGGGACGGGACTAAAAGAGATTATAGAGCAAAGCGGAGCTCCACGCGGTTCTATCTATTACCATTTTCCAGATGGAAAAGAACAAATAGCTTTGGAAGCGGTCAAGTGGACAAGAGAAGCAGTCAGGTCCTTTATTCAGGAAGAGCTTTCCAAGCATGAAGATGCACTGATAGCAATTCAGTCATTTATTTTAGATAGTGCGGACCGTTTTGAAAAAAACCGTTATTTTGTCGGGGTACCTATTGCAGCACTGATTTTGGAAACTTCTTCGACAAATGATAATTTGCGGAAATCCTGTGAAGGGGCTTTTGAAACATGGTCACTAGAATTTATGAAAAAACTTCAAGAAAACGGGTATAAAGAAAGTATAGCAAAAAAACTGGGCACTATAATTAACACAATGATCCAAGGAGCATTGGTAGCAGCTTTAGCCAGTAAGCATGCTGAATCACTGCGCACCACTGCCGGGATATTGCCACTTATTTTCAGTCAGCAATCATTGCAGAAATAAAAAAATTACTGCGGGGCTGTTTGATAATATATTCATTTAAAGGAGGAAATTAATATGCATCAGTCAAACCACATTAAAGAAGCAAGAGAATTTATTCAAAGTAAAGCAGATCTGGTTCCAGAAATCGGTATGATTCTCGGGTCTGGATTAGGAGATTTGGCGGACGAATTAGAAGATGCTGTTGTCATTCCATATGAAGAAATTCCACATTTTTCAAAATCGGCTGCTATTGGGCATGCAAACCAGCTTGTCATTGGTACTCTAAAAGGAAAACGTATTGTAGCCATGAAAGGCCGTTACCATTATTATGAAGGCTATTCACTGGATGAAGTAACCTTCCCTGTGCGTGTTATCCAAGCGCTTGGAGCGGATAAACTGATTATTACTAATGCTTGTGGAGCTATAAATACAGATTTCAATCCTGGAGATTTAATGCTGATTACAGATCATATTAATCTGACTGGAACAAATCCATTAATAGGACCAAATAATGATGATTTAGGAACTCGTTTTCCGGATGCTTCTGAAGTATATAATCGGGAGCTTCGTGATTTGGCAAAGGGTATTGCTAAAGAAAATAACATTACCCTGCAGGAAGGTGTGTACAGCTGGTGGAGCGGTCCAGTTTACGAAACACCTGCGGAAATTCGTATGATCCGGGTGCTTGGCGGAGATGCGGTCGGCATGTCTACAGTTCCTGAAGCTCTTGTTGCTGTACATGGCGGTTTAAAAGTGCTTGGTATCTCTTGTTTAACAAATATGGCATGCGGCATTTTAGATCAGCCATTAAGCCATGATGAAGTGATTGAAGTTGCTGCACAATCACGCAGCAAGTTTATTCAGCTTATTGAAGAAGTTATTCATCAAATGTAAGTAAATGAATACAGGATGAATTTATTTTATATTAAAATAAATAGAATTGACAGTGGTAGATTAACTCTCATTTCAGATATCTGAAATGAGAGTTAATCTCTATTATTTATAACGAGTTCAATTATTTTAAGTAGACAAACAGCAAAGAGGTGTATCTGTGAATATTTTATGGGGATTGGCAGGATGTAGTGTTATTATTCTTATCTCATTTTTATTATCTGAAAAGAAGAAAAAAATTAATATCTATACTGTTTCAATAGGATTTATACTTCAAATTATCTTTGGTTATCTCGTATTACAGTGGGATTTTGGAAAAAGAGCTCTTGTTACTATTTCTAATGCAATTAACGGTATGATTAATTATGGTCAGGAAGGTCTTAAATTCGTTTTTGGTCCGCTTGCAGGAGATGGAGAAATTGCCATTTTTGCAGTAAATGTACTTGGAATGATTATTTTCTTAACAGTGCTGATTGCTCTTTTATATCACTTTGGAATTATGCAATACCTTGTCCGTTTTATCGGAGGATTTATTTCGAAAATCATGAAAACATCCTATTCTGAATCTGCTGTAGCAGCTGCAAATATTTTTGTGGGAAATACACAGGCTCCTCTTGTTATTAAACCATACATATCAAATATGACGAGATCTCAAATATTTTCATTAATGGTCAGTGGGCTGGCATCTGTGTCTGGGGCAGTAATGATCAGTTTAGCTGCAATGGGAATTCCATTAGAGTTTTTATTGTCTGCTGCAATTATGTCAGCTCCGGCAGGAATTATGATTGCTAAGTTTATAATCCCTGAAACGGAAACTCTAAATCCAAATGAATGGAAAATCGCTCAGGAATCTCAGAAAGCAGATAATGCAAAAACGAATGTAATTGATGTTATTTTCACTAGTTCCCGTGAAGGGCTGCAGTTTGCAATCAATGTAGGTTTAATGCTAATGGCCTTTATTGGTTTATTAGCTTTAGTTAATGGTATTTTAGGATGGGGAGGATCATTAATAGGCTTTGAAAATCTTTCATTGGAATTTGTCCTTGGCTATATATTTGCTCCAATTGCCTTTGTTATTGGAATTCCATGGAATGAAGCTGTACAAGCTGGTAATCTCTTAGCGCAAAAATTTTTACTTAATGAATTTGTAGCATTTTCTCAGTTTTCTGCAATGCTGGAGTCATTTTCAGATAGATCTATTGCAGTATTAACATTTGCACTAAGCGGCTTTGCGAACTTTGGTGCGGCAGGAAGTATTGTAGGAATGCTGTCCAATATAGTACCGGAGCGTAAGCATGAAATTCAACGGCTTATGATGAAGGCATTAATAGGAGCAACATTGGCAAATTTATTAAATGGTGCTATTGTTACTATGTTCCTGTAAAACTAATAAGACATTCTAGTTTTTATCCAATGTAATAGAGTTCATAACAGTATCAGGTATGTTATCAATTAGAAAGAAGGCTTATCATGGAAGGAATGGAAAAAAGGAAAAAAGATTCAAATCAGCTGCAATTTATTATTCTTCTTATTGGAATCATTGCTGTCGCTTTTAATTTACGTCCGGCAATTACTTCAGTTGGGCCAATCATTAGTTTTATACGTGATGACATTGCGATTTCAAATGGTACAGCAGGATTGTTGACAAGTTTACCTTTGATAGCTTTTGCGGTTATTTCTCCGCTGGTTCCCAATCTTGCTCGTACATTTACAAAGGAAAAAGCATTGGTCATTGGACTGGTCTTAATTATCATTGGTATTCTTGTTCGTTCGGTTTCTGTATTTATTTTATTATTGATTGGAACATTTATTGTCGGGGCAGGAATTGCAATTTGTAATGTTCTCCTTCCGAGTGTTATTAAGGATCGTTTTCCTTTAAAGGTTGCGCTGCTTACTAGTGTTTACACAACAGCTATGAATATTTTTGCAGCTTCCGCTTCCGGGCTGAGCCATCCTTTAGCAGAAGGTTTTGGTTTAGGCTGGCAGTTATCTTTGCTTGTTTGGACAACTCCTGCTATCCTCGCTATTGTTCTTTGGGTTATTATTCTTAATAAATACACAGAACGGGAAGAAAAAATGCAAGTGGCTTCTGGAGGAGTACTGTCCGGTAACCGTATGTGGAAATCTCCATTAGCATGGATTGTTGCTATCTATATGGGATTGCAGTCAACAATGTTTTATGTGACTATTTCCTGGCTGCCGGAGATTTTACATGATTATGGAATGAGTATGGAAACTGCAGGCTGGCTGTTGTCGTTGACGCAAATTGTCGGGCTTCCGGCGAGTTTTTTCTTACCTATTTTGGCAGGAAGAATGAAGAAGCAATCCATTGTTGCAAGCTCCATCGGAATTTGCGCAATACTAGGTTATGGCGGTTTATTACTTGGAAACTCCTGGACTGTCCTCATGTTCAGTCTTCTGTTTATTGGAATTGCACTGGGCGGCGGTTTTGCTCTTGCATTGACATTTATCGGTCTGCGCTCCAGAGATGGAGAACAGGCAACAGAGCTTTCTGGAATGGCACAGTCTGTCGGTTATCTTTTAGCAGCAATCGGTCCATTTGCAATTGGTTCTATTTATGATTTAACAGCAACATGGACAGTTTCTCTATTAGTATTAATGACAGTAGCTGCCTGTATTGTATTTTTGGGTTATCAGGTTGGAAGGGACCGCTTTGTTCTTGAGAATAAAAAATAAAATTAAAGAGACACCCTGTTAAGATTTTTAAATGTCTTAACAGGGTTTTTAACTATTAAAAATGGTATTTCTTCAACTCAAATTATTCGTTTCTGCAAAAAATAGGTGTACAATAGAAATGCAGAAAGTTCAGAATAAAAAAGGATAGGTGATGAATTATGTATTCCATTCAATTGTACGGAGACCGGGGAGTACGTATCCAATTTGGCAATACAATTGACAGACAGGTAAATGTAAATGTTCATCGCTTTACCAGTCTGTTAGAAAATTATCCAATTGAGGGAATCACAGAGTGGATTCCTGCGTATACCAGTATGACGATTTATTATAATCCGGGTAAAATCACATATTTGAAGCTCGAAAAAAAGCTGAATCAATTACAAAAATTAATGAGCGAATCAGCTCCTCCAGTTTCAAGAAAGGTTACGATTCCTGTCTGCTATGAAAAAGAATTTGCTATAGACATGGACGATGTTGCTGAATATCATAATCTTTCCGTTCAAGAAATAATCGGCCTGCATACAGAGCCGCTTTATTATGTTTATATGATGGGATTCATGCCCGGTTTTCCTTACCTGGGCGGTTTATCAGAGAAGCTTGTTACACCAAGGCTTGAGAACCCAAGAAAAAGAGTGGAACGCGGGTCAGTAGGTATCGCAGATCAGCAGACAGGGATCTATCCGTTGGATTCGCCAGGAGGCTGGAGAATTATCGGGAAAACACCGGTACATCTTTATGATGCGCAGAAAGATAATAAAATTCTTATTCGATCCGGCGATACGCTCCAGTTTGAAGCTATTGATTCAGAAACCTATTATAAAATAGAAGATGCAGTACAAAATGGAGACTATCAACCAAAAATAAGTGAAGAGAAGGAAGGTGATCCATCATGAATTTGTCTGTAGATTTGAATTGTGATTTAGGAGAAAGCTTTGGGGCATACCGAATCGGGCAGGATAATGAGGTGATGGAATGGATTACCTCTGCCAATATTGCTTGTGGTTATCATGCTGGAGATCATAATGTGATGCGGGAAACAGTAGAAAAAGCAGTGAAAAATAACGTGGCAATTGGTGCTCATCCCGGGTTATTGGATTTACAAGGATTCGGCCGGCGAAAGATGCAGGTGACGCCGGAAGAGGTTTTCAATTTAATGGTTTATCAGATTGGTGCTATGAGAGGATTTGCGGAAATCTATGGAACTGGAATCAGTCATGTTAAACCTCACGGTGCTCTCTATTCGATGGCTGCAGCAGATAAAGTTTTAGCCGCTGCAATTGCAGATGCAATCTATCGTGTTGATAAGCATATGATTCTATTTGGATTAGCCAATTCAGAGCTTGTCAGGGAAGGGAGAAAGAGAGGGCTGCAAGTAGCAGAAGAAGTGTTCGCAGACAGAAATTATCAGCCAGATGGCACCCTGACACCCAGATCAGCACCAAATGCATTGATCCATGATGTAGATTTAAGTCTAAGCCGTGTTATCCGGATGGTGAAGGAAAATAAAGTTAAAGCAGTGGACGGAACAGATGTGGCTATTCAGGCCGATACAATTTGTGTTCATGGCGATGGGGCACAGGCAGCTGTTTTTGTGAGAAGGCTGGCAGAGGCATTATCTGGTCAGCATATACAGATAAGTGCGGCAGGTGATCCAAGTTGAAAAAAATCTTTGAAGTAATCAAACCTGGTTTATCTACGAGTATTCAAGATTTAGGCAGGGTTGGCTATCAAAAATATGGTATTCCAACATCTGGCGCAATGGATTCCTTTGCACATCGTGTTGCTAATCTGCTTGCAGGTAATCAAGAGGAAGAAGCGACACTTGAAATTATGCTGATGGGTCCCCAGCTGAAAGTTTTACAGGATACTGTTGTTGCAATCGGTGGTGCAGATTTGTCGGCAACAATTGATGGGAAGCCTCTATATCCATGGAAATCTTTCCGTGTTTACGCAGGACAGATATTATCGTTTGGCAGACCAGTTAACGGAATGTATGCTTATCTTGCAGTAAGTGGCGGTTTTTTTGCTGAGGAAGTAATGGGAAGTAAGTCAACTTACGCACAGGCAAATATTGGCGGTTTAGAGGGAAGGGTCCTGCAAAAAGGAGATATCTTATTATCAGAGGATGTGAACCTGAAATCTATCCGGGCAGGAAGATATTTAAAAGAAACAGACGTGCCAAATTATGAACAGCATCGTCCAATTAGAGTGATTGCAGGACCAGATATATTTGCTTTTTCCGACAAAACATATCAACAATTTTACCAGGAAAGCTACCGTATTACAGAACAATCGAATCGAATGGGCAGCCGTTTGGAAGGAAAAGCATTGTCTCATGCAGACAGAGCAGATATTATTTCAGATGCTGTGCTTCCTGGGACGATACAGGTTCCGGCGAATGGGCAGCCGATTGTGTTATTATCTGATCGGCAGACAACTGGAGGTTACGCGCGAATCGCTACTGTTATTACAACAGATATTCCGCTTCTTGTACAAAAGAAAATCGGTTCAGAGATTCAATTTTTATCTGTATCCTTAGAAAGAGCGCAGGCGGATTATCTGCAGCAGCAGCGCTTTTTAAAAATGCTGCAGACAGCCTTGCAGCAGCACGTTTAAAAGAAGGAGGATTTCTTGTTGACTTTACCCGGCACCAGCTGGTTTAATGGAAGGCTTTGATACAGTAGGGTTCCATGGTAAAGTAAAGATAACAAAATAATATAGGAGACTGTCAATAATGAGTAAACAATTTATCAGCCGGGCGTTAGCTACCTGCATCATTGGTTTCACAATCATTCATTTCATCACCTATTTTTTTCACATTGATATTCTTTTAACGCTGCTGGTATTCTTTGGATTTGGAATTATTTTATTTGGGGCAGTTTACTATGGACCATTGCATTTAAAGATGCCGTTGGGGCTGTTTCTAACTGGTGTGATTATCTTCCTCTCGGTGGATGCTTCTTTTACAGCAGGAATGCGGGAAGGATTATTGCAAATGCGCAATATGGTTGGGTTATTAGTTGTCATACCAATGGTCAGCTGGGTCCTGCGGGAGGAAGCTTTTTTAGAATCTGCTATCAGCTATGCACATGGTTTCGTGAATACAAGTAAGAAATTTTACTTTGGTATGATTTCTTTTACACAAATTATTGCCTATTTTCTTCTATTTGGTGCAATTCCAATGCTGTATCAATTTGTATCTATGATTTTAAAGGATGAAAAAGGAGAGGCATGGGAGAGATATAAGGGGACAGCAATATTACGCGGTTTTGCTTTATCTGTCCTGTGGGTAGTCAGTATCCCAAGCTTTGCCTATGTGGTAGAAGCCATGGATGCTTCATTATGGAAATCGATTGTGCAGGGACTAGGAGTGTCTGCAGCAGGGAGCATACTGGCTATTCTGTTCTTTCCGTTAGAGAATAAAAAATACAACGTTAATTTTACAAGAGGTCTCCGGCACGAGATTGATGGGATTATGCAGCATACAAAGAACAAACAGGAAACGAAGCGGGTTATCCGTGAATTTGTGATATTATTTGTTTCCCTTTTTGGTTCCATTTTTATTCTGAGTGCATTGATTAATATGGAGCTTCTTGTTCTGATACCTTTAACTATCTTAGTATGGATACTTAGCTATTATGTCGTGAAAAAACGACTATATAAATTAACACATATTGCAACACTTTATGTAAAGGAAGAGATGGCAGGAAAATCCTATCAGCTTTGTGTAATGATCGGTGCTGGCATGCTGATTGCCGGGCTGACCAAAACAGGATTTGCAGGCTGGGTCGTGGACAGCCTCTACGCATTGGAAGCAGTTGCGCCATTTATCAATTTATTGTATCTGCTTCCTTTTATGGTAATTATTTTAGGCTTTGCCGGTCTTGGACCATTGACAGTAATGGTATTGGTTGCCGGTATTCTCCAGTCCATCCATCTGCCCTATCCTCCTGAGCTGATTGTGCTGGCAGTAACATTAGGGAGCTCGATATCGATTTTGTTATCACCAGTAATTATGCCGATTATTGTTTTAAGCGGATCCAATGGCCTGAGCGGCTTTAAAAACGGCTTTCAGTTCAATGGCATTTTTGCGGTTGTTCTATATATGATTGTGATGACGTATATTCAAGTAATGACGTATGTGGCAAGTTGATTTTTATAAAAAACTGCGAATCCGCACATTCTTTAGTAATACAGAGTGTGCGGATCTGGTCATTACTTAGCTGAAAATCCTTTGAAAACTATAGCAGATATAAAAAAGGAAAAAATATCAGAATATCAGAATATCATTGTACATGAAGAGTCCTCTGTATCCTATACATCTTGCAATTAGAATAATATCGGGTAACCTATCACGGAAAATTGTCCATAAACTCTCATTGAATAAAGCTTCGTTGTATAAAGTCAGGTGCTTTCTGGTTGTACTGTTATTTTGCACTTGACATTCATTTTTTAACAACATAAAATTATCTATGAAAGCGTTTACTGAAAGTGCCGGTATTTAAGGTTCTTACAGATGAATCACATACGAAATAAAAATTCTGCAGACTTTGCGGGAACCAATTTATTTTTAATTACAACGGATTATATCCTTTCAAAATGAAAAAGGAGGACAATTGATGCGGAATGCTGTCATTGTTGAAGCAGTACGGACGCCTATCGGAAAGCGGAATGGTTTCTTAAGTGAGATAAGAGCCGAAGAATTAGCTGCAGCGCCTTTGAAGGAATTAATACGGAGGGCCAATCTGGATGCAACATTAATTGATGATGTTATTATGGGTTGCGTAACACAAACAGGAGAACAGGCGGTTGATATTGCAAGGCAGGCAGCGCTTATTGCAGGGTATCCTGCCAGTGTAGCCGGAACGACGATTGATCGGCAATGCGGCTCCGGTCAGCAGGCAATTCATTTTGCCGCACAAGCAATCATTAGCGGTGATATGGATATCGTTGTTGCAGCTGGTGTAGAGAGTATGTCTCGTGTACCGATGGGAAGCAATCACGAGGGTGTGAAATGGAATAGTGTTTTACAAAATCAATATGATATGGTCCATCAAGGGATAGCAGCGGCTAAAATTGCGGAAAAGTGGGGTATTTCACGCCATAAAATGAATGAATATTCATTCAAAAGTCATAATCGCGCAATAGAAGCACAAGAAAAAGGCTATTTTCACCAACAAATAATGCCGATTTCCGTTAAAAGAGCTGATGGAACAACAGCTCAATTTTATCAAGATGAAGGACCAAGAAAGAATACCTCCATGGAGAAGCTGGAGGCATTACCTGATTTATTTACAGAGAACAGTGGAATTACGGCAGGAAACGCCAGCCAAATGAGTGATGGGGCAGCAGCACTTTTGATTATGTCCGATGATAAAGCAAGAGAGCTTGGCTTTGTGCCGCATTTTCGTATTTTGGCACGAAATGTGATTGGCTCTGATCCAACAGAGATGCTGACAGGGCCAATTGAAGCTACCAGGCAAATCTTAAAAAAGGCTGATTTATCCTTAGAGGACATTGATGTTTTTGAAGTTAATGAGGCATTTGCGTCAATTCCGCTGATGTGGATGAAAGAATTAGAGGCAGATGAAGAAAAAGTAAATATTGATGGAGGAGCTATTGCTTTGGGGCATCCTTTAGGCGCAAGCGGAGCCAGACTGATGGTGACGATGCTGCATACGATGGAGCGGCTCGAAGCCCGCTTTGGCCTGCAGACGATGTGTGAAGGACTGGGAATGGCTAATGGTACTATTATTGAACGATTAACAAGGGAGTAGGGAGGAATTTTAAAATGATGCAAACACAGTTAAATTTAACAACAATGGTCAGACATGCAGAGAAGTATTTTCCTGATAAAACAGTTATTTCACGTACCCTGGGTGGAGTTCAAACCATTCCATACAGAAAAATAACTGAACGAATACGACGGTTAGCGGGAGTCTTAAAGGAATTAGGTGTGAAAAAAGGAGATAGAGTCGGAACAATAGCCTGGAACCATCATCGTCACCTGGAGGCTTATTTTGCAATTCCAACAATGGGAGCAGTACTGCATACGATTAATATCCGTGTTTCACCAGATGATCTTGCCTATATTATCAATCATGCAGAGGATAAAATATTGCTGGTTGACGAGGACTTATTCCCGTTAATTGAACGTGTTAAAGACCAAATCACTGATGTAGAAAAAATTATTGTCATGACGGATAAAGATGTATTACCTGAAACAAGTTTAACAAATGTTGCATCCTATGAAGTATTACTTGAAGGTGCAGATCCGGGTACAGAGCTTTGTGAAGATATTGATGAAAATGACATGGCCGGCTTATGTTATACATCTGGAACTACAGGCAGACCAAAAGGGGTTGCTTATTCACACCGGGGAATTTATTTACATAGCTTAGCCCTGGGGTTAAAGGATACTGTAGGGTTGTCAGAGGGAGATATTGCAATGCCTGTAGTGCCTATGTTTCATGTGAATGCCTGGGGGATGCCGTTTGCTGCGTTATGGTTTGGAACAACGCAAGTTTTGCCGGGGCCAATGCCGACACCACAAATCTTAGCTGAATTAATAGAGGAGCATAAAATTACAATGGCAGCAGGAGTACCGACTATCTGGCTGGGACTTCTGCAGGCGCTGGAGAATGGAAATTATGATACAAGCAGTCTGCGCTGTATACTTTGCGGCGGCTCAGCTGCTCCAAAAGGAATGATTCGTGCGTTTGAATCAAAATATAAGATTCCTTTCGTTCATGCATATGGAATGACAGAAACTTCGCCAATTGTGACATTAGCCCGTTTAAAAAGCTATCAGCAGGAGCTTGATGAAGAAGAACGTCTGGAATTACGCTCTCGCCAGGGCATGGTTGTACCAGGGATTGAAATTAAAGGCATTAATGAAAATGGAGAAATTCAATATGACGGTGAAACAATAGGCGAGCTGCTTGTTAAAGGACCCTGGATTGCAGATTCATATTATAAAAATGATCGCAGTGAGGACGCTTTCCGGGATGGCTGGCTTCACACAGGAGATGTAATTAATATTGATGAAGAAGGCTCTGTTAAAATAGTTGACCGTACAAAGGATATGATTAAAAGCGGCGGTGAATGGATTTCCTCTGTAGATATAGAAAATGCTTTAATGGCGCATGAAGCAGTTTATGAAGCCTCTGTTATTGCTGTTCCTGATCCAAAGTGGCAGGAGCGCCCTGTGGCATGTGTGGTATTAAAAGAAAAAGAAACACTGACAGAAGAAGATGTGAAACAATTTTTAGAGCCGCAATTTGCGAAATTTTGGATCCCGGATCGGGTTTTATTCATGGAAGAGATTCCAAAAACCTCTGTCGGGAAATTCTTAAAACGTGCACTGCGTAATCAGGTGAAAGAAATGCTTTCCTTATCGGATCCATCTTAATGAAATAAATATTTACTCAGGCAAGGAGCGTCCATTCATTCTTCACTATGAAAAGTAAGTATGATAAGGACACAGCAGTGTTTTTACTAATAGGAAGATATATTGTTCGTTTTTTAATATAAAAGGAGATGTTCAAATGCAGCTGACGGATATAAAAAAAAGAATGGAGCTGCCGGTTATTATGGCTCCAATGTTTTTAATTTCTAACCCTAATATGGTTGTCGGGGCTTGTGAAGCTGGGATTATTGGAACATTCCCGGCTCTTAATGCACGTACAAAAGAGGTTTTAGATAGCTGGATGACTGAAATTAATGAGAGATTACTAGAAAAGACAGAAGCAGATCCAACTGCGAAAATTGCTCCCTGGGGAGTAAATTTTATCAGTCATTCCTCCAATAAACGATTCTATGAGGATTTGGAATTAATCGAAAAGCATCAGCCTCCAATTGTTATTACTTCCTTAGGGGATCCTTCGCCTGTTGTAAAGATTGTTCATAACTATGGCGGGCTTGTTTTATCCGATGTTACTGATATAAAGTTTGCCAAGAAAGCATTGGAAAAAGGCAGCGATGGGTTAATTTTAGTAGCAGCAGGAGCAGGAGGGCATGCAGGAATATTAAATCCATTTGCATTTATGGATGAGGTACGGAGCTTTTTTGATGGGCCGGTTGCTTTGGCAGGGACAATTACAAAGGGAGAACAGATATTGGCAGCAGAACTGTTAGGAGCTGATTTTGCTTATGTTGGTACGCATTTTATTGCAACTGCAGAGAGCGGAGCAAGTGCTGCTTATCAGGAATCCATTATTCAATCTGCTGCTGCTGATATTATGTATACGCCTGCTTTTAGCGGTATTCCTGCTAATTATCTGATACCAAGCATTGTTAAAGCCGGTCTCGACCCAGAAAAATTACCGGAAAAAGCCGGGCTTGATTTTAAGAAGCTTTCTGATTCATCTGCTAGAGTCTGGAAGGATATCTGGGGAGCCGGCCAAGGTGTCGGCGGGACCAGTAAAACACAGACTGTACAGGAAGCTGTTACTGAATTAAAACAGGCATATAAACAAGCGAAAAACATCCATCAACTTACTTGAAAAAACTATATGATGACAATAGATGAGGGAGTGATAGATGATGGCAGATGCAGTGAAATATGAAAAGAAAGAATCAATTGCTTTTATTTCCATGAACCGTCCAGAAAAACGGAATGCCCTTTCGATTGAAATGGCAAATGGTTTTGTAGAAGCATTGAAGGATGCAGAGAATGATTCTGCTATTAAGACAGTTATTATCAGCGGCGAGGGAAAGATATTTTCAGCTGGCGGTGATTTAGAAGTACTGCACACACTGGATAACAGTGTAAAAATAATGGAATATATGAAACAGGCATTGGAAATTATTCAGACCATCCGGGAGCTTGATAAATACGTAATCAGTGCAGTTCATGGTTTTGCAGCAGGAGCAGGGTTCAGCATTGCTGTTGCAGCAGATTTTGTAGTAGCCAAAAAGGATGCAGCCTTTGTATGCAGCTTTACCAATGTCGGAATAATACCTGATCTGGGCTTATTAAAGAAATTAACAGATAATCTGCCAAGTGCGATAGCAAAGGAATGGATTTCTTCTGGAAGACCTGTATCAGCAGAAGAAGCGTACCATCGTGGCATTGTAAACAAGGTCACAGAAGGAGATGTGCTGGAAGCAGCTGCAGATTATGCTGGTTTTATTGTCAACGGACCGCCGCTTGCCAATAAATTTGTAAAGCATATGGTGAACCATGCAGATGAATGGAGCACCGGTACAAATGATTTGCAGGAAACAGCGATTCAGACCCTGCTGCTGCAATCAGAGGATAATAAAGAGGGCATTCAGGCATTTTTTGAAAAAAGAAATCCGGCATTTAAAGGAAAATAATGAAAAGAGAGCCTGATTTCTAAGAAGGAAGTGATCTCCATGATAGATGAATTAGGAATCAAACAGATCAGATTGGCATTACCTTTTCGGCTGAATCATGTAAACTGTTTTCTAGCCGAGGAGGAGAACGGTTATAAAATGCTAGATACCGGGCTGCATAATAAAGAAACTGAGAAAGTATGGGATAAAGAATTAGCAGGAAAACAGATTACTGATATTATTATTTCACACTACCATCCGGATCATTTTGGCTATGCGGGAAAGCTGCAGGAAAAAACGGGTGCGGAGGTCTGGATGCCAGAAATTGATTTACAGATTGCTCTTCAGGCCTGGGAAAAGCCTTTTTTGAAAAATCTGCAGGAAAACTACCAGCGGTCAGGTATTCCAGAGGATATAAGCAGGGCACTGGCAGAAAATACAGCCTCATTTGCACCGCTGGTAACACCATATCCAAAGATTCAAAACCTATTGAATGAAGGAGAAACAATTCAATTTGGAAAATATGCCTATGAAATTATACATACACCAGGTCATTCAGATGGGTTAGTCACCTTTTATAATCGGGAGAACAGTGTGCTTTTGTCAACAGATCATATTCTGCCGAAAATTACTCCGAATATCTCCTACTGGTTTCACGGTGATCCTAATCCTTTAGAGAATTATCTGAAATCCCTGGAAAAGATAAAGAAGTTGGATGTAGAATGGGTTATTCCATCACATGGCAGCTCATTCCAGGATGCATCGAAGCGGATATCTGAAATTAAAGCACATCATGAAAAACGCTTAAACAGCCTGCAGGAAATGCTGAAAAGCGGATTAACTATCTATGAAACAATGAAAACGCTTTTTCCAAAACAGCTGGCAGTTCATGATACCCGGTTTGCAGTTGGTGAAACGGCCGCTCATCTGGAATATTTACGTTTGGCGGGTGAATGTGAGCGGGAATTAGTGGAAGGTGTTTATATTTATCATATTGGCAGTCATAGATAGGAAACATCAGCTGTATAAATCATGAAAACTCTGATTTACAGATTCCTTTCACTTTCCTTTCTGGTATCAGTTATTATATGATGAAAGAAAAGTCGGGAAGGGAAGGTTATGAAATATGAGTGGACATTTGCAGGATACAGTTACATTGAATAATGGTGTCGATATGCCTAAATTTGGACTTGGTGTGTACAAGGTTGAGGAAGGGCAAATTGCAGTAGATGCAGTGAAAATTGCATTGGAGCACGGCTATCGCAGTATTGATACAGCTTCGTTTTACCAGAATGAGGTCAGCGTCGGACAAGGAATAAAGGAGTCTGGTGTACCAAGAAAAGATATTTTCCTGACATCAAAAGTATGGAATGATGAACAAGGCTATGAATCTACCTTGCAAGCATTTGAACGAAGCCTTAAAAAATTAGATACGGATTATCTGGACTTATATCTGATTCATTGGCCAGTGAAAGAAACATTTGTGGATACCTGGAAAGCGTTAGAGAAGCTCTATCATGATGGACGTGTCCGTGCAATAGGAGTCAGCAATTTTCATATTCAGCATTTAGAGCGGCTGCTTCCGGAAGCCGAGGTTATACCCGCAGTTAACCAGGTTGAATTCCATCCACATTTAACACAGGAAGGATTACGTGCATTTTGTGAACAACAGGGAATCCACCTGGAAGCATGGTCTCCGTTAAAGCGTGGCCAGCTGTTAGATCATCCAACACTTGTCTCTATTGCAGAAAAGTACGGGAAGAATGCAGCACAGGTTATTCTGCGTTGGGATGTTCAGCATAATGTGATTACTATCCCTAAATCAATTACACCTGAACGAATTATTCAGAATGCAGCTATATTTGATTTTACATTAACAGAAGAAGAAATGAAGCAGATTGATGCTCTAAATGAAAATAGCCGTTCCGGATCTAATCCAGACGACTATTAATAAATAAAAATGCTCAGCGCAGGTAACTTTCCAGTGCTGAGCATTTCTTCATAGATCGGGGCGATTCCCGTAGTAGACATTTTCTTTGGCAAGAACATCAGTGTTTTAAAGACCAATTGATTTTCTTGTTTTTTCATTTCCTACCGATTCCAAAAACGCTGTTTGGCCATTGCATTAACAAAGGCTTTATAGAAGCCTTCATTTGGAGACTTACTTGCTAAAACACCGGGACGATCTTGAAGGTGGATTTCTTCTATCCATTCAGCTCCTTCGCCGATACCTCCAATTGGTTTATAATGATTAAACTGATCCACAATAAATTGATTCGCCATAAAATGAAAATCTCTTGTAGCATAAGGACCGCCGATAACGAATAAACCGTCATACAGCAGAGGGGATCCTGTTAAAAATGTGTCATCAACGGAAATCGTATCTCCGCCTGTTCCTTGTAATGTTCCAAGTTTACTGCTTACAAAGACAGGCTGCAATCCAGCTTTTTTCCATGAAGCCATAGCAGCTTCCAAGGCATTACTGTCATATTGCTCATCAATAATAACCCCGACCTTTAAGGTATCTGCAGTAAAAATCGTATTTCTCATACTTAGAGCCGGTGAGGAAGCAGTGACATCGGATTCCTGAATATCCTCCGGCGGAGCTGGTACGCCAACCTGCTCAGCAACAGAAACAGCCAATGGCCTGCTAATATGGGCAAGCATTCGAATCACACGTTCACGAACTGCCGGTGTTTTCACTTTCCCAAGCTCAAAGCTGAATGCCTGCAGGATATGGCTTTTTTCCACATCACTCATACTGTTCCAGAAAAGCTTTGCTTGTGAAAAGTGATCTTCAAAGCTGGGAGCTGTTTTACGCACCTTTTTCCCTTCAACAAGAGATGGATAGGTGACAAATCCCCCTTTATCGCCGGGAACAGTATAAGGGGTGTTGTCAGCCAGGTAATTTTGATGATAAGCAACTTGACCTTTATCAATAACATAACGTGCTGCACCATCACGGTGATTATTATGTGCTGTGTGGATAGGACAATTAATCGGGATTTGCTTGAAATTTGTGCCAACACGATAAAATTGTGTATCTGCATAGGAGAACAATCTGCCCTGCAGAAGCGGATCATTAGTAAAATCAATTCCGCGCACAATATTTCCTGGATGAAGGGCAACCTGTTCTGTCTCTGCAAATACATTCTCGACATTTTTATTTAAGGTCATTTTCCCAATTTTTTTAAGGGGGATAAGCTCCTCCGGCCACAGCTTGGTAGCGTCTAAAATATCAAAGTCAAAATCAAACTCCTGGTCCTCACGGATAACTTGAATGCCCAGCTCGTATTCAGGGAAATTCCCTTTGTTAATATTCTCCCATAAATCCCGCCGATGGAAATCTGGATCAGCACCGCCGATTTTTTGGGCTTCGTCCCAAATAAGAGAGTGTACACCTAAGGTTGGCCGCCAATGAAACTTACAAAAATGTGACACACCTTCTTTATTCACAAGACGAAATGTATGCACACCGAAGCCTTGTATCATCCGAAAGCTGCGCGGGATTGTACGGTCGGACATAATCCACATCATCATCGCTGCCGATTCTTCGTTACTGCCGATAAAATCCCAGAAAGTATCGTGCGCTGTCTGCCCTTGAGGAATTTCATTATTTGGTTCCGGTTTTAATGCATGAATTAAATCAGGGAATTTAATGCCGTCCTGAATAAAAAAGATAGGGATGTTATTGCCGACTAAATCAAAATTCCCTTCCTCCGTATAAAATTTCGTTGCAAAACCACGCACATCACGTAATGTCTCGTTAGCTCCCCTTGATCCGGCAACCTGTGAAAAACGGACAAATGTAGGTGTTTTTCTGCCAGCTTCCTGTAAGAAATGTGCATCTGTTAAATCTGCTTGTGATTCATAGCATTCAAATATTCCGTGCGCTCCATAGCCGCGCGCATGGACATTTCTCTCTGGAATACGTTCTCTATCAAAATGCGAGAGCTTTTCACGGTAAATAAAATCCTCCAAAAGCTGCGGTCCGCGATCTCCGGCACTGAGTGTATTCTCATCATCCGAAATTTTAACCGATTCATCCGTTGTCATCGGTTTTCCTTCATTTTCTCTATAAAATTTTTCCAGTTGTCTGATTTTTTTATTTTCCTCCGGTTTCCGGTTATTGCTGTCTGTCATGTATATCCTCCTTTTAGACGAATTTCTTCACAATAATAGGAGTATATTCGCCTGAAAATGGATATATGACTGAAGGCAGAGAAGGATAAATATTGCATTATATTTAAAATGATTAGATTGCTTTTTGAAGTGTATATAATAATATTAGAAGTAGACAGATATCAAAGAGGAGAGAGCATATGGGCTGGATTAATTTTATTATTTTTATCATATTGGCAATAGCGGGAGTGTGGGGAATGCTTTCCAGAGCAAAATGGATGAAAGAACAATCTCAAAAAAACAAAAAGCCTTAATTTATAAAGAATTAGAAGGGAAAAGATAATGGCTTATAGTGAGGAGGCAAGAATAATAGGTATAGACAGGCTGTTTCTGCGCCTGTTTAAAGAATCAGATGCTCCAGAAGTTACCCGGCTACGTAATAACTATAATATTTACAAAAATGCCTTGTATCTTCCATATCCATATTATAAAGAGGATGCATTAATTTGGATAAAAGATCATTTTGAAAATTTTGAAGAAGAAAGAAGCTTTGAATTTGCCATTACTGATAAATTGACTGGAAAGCTGTACGGCGCTATAGCGCTCTCTAATCAGTCAAAATTTAGTAATGGTGAATTAGCTTATTGGATCGGTGAGGAATATTGGGGGAATGGCTATGCAACAGAAGCAGCAGAGGCTGTCCTTGAATTTGCTTTTGCAGAGAAAGGGTATCATAAAGTTTTTGCGCGTTACTTTCATACAAACCCGGCTTCCGGAAGAATCATGAAGAAAATAGGTATGAAAAAAGAAGGAACCTTGAAAGAACATGTTAAAAAAGATGATGAGTATATAGATCTTATCTTTTTTGGAATACTTGAACAATAACCTGATTTAAAAAAATTGCTAAAAAAATAAAGAGCTGCCCCATGGGAAAAGCTCTTTATTCCACTTCTTAGCAAGATGTTAATCTTTTAGATACCGAGGGTCGGGTTAACCAAGCTCTCAATCTTTCGGCAACAGTCCGACCATTTGTAAGCCATATAAAATGCCATCGTCACTTACATCCTTTGTGACATAAGCAGCTGCTTCCTTCACTTCAGGTAAACCATTTCCCATAGCGACCCCATTAGGAATCATTTTAAGCATGTCTAAATCATTTAAAGCGTCTCCGAAAGCGTATTGTCTTTCAGCAGAGAAATCAAGATATTTAAGTAGTTTCTTGATACCAAGGGCTTTAGAAACGCCTTTTGGAAGAACATCTACAGATTTAGGGTGCCAGCGGATAAAATCAAAATCAGTAAATGTATCTTGATAAAGCTTCTCTTCTCCTTCTGTGTTGAAGAGGAGCCCCTGATAAATTTTATTATGCTTTACAAAATCCTGTTCCTGGGATGGATAAGCATCTACTTTTAATGTTGAAATGCTTTCCACGATATATGGATGGTCATTAGGTACATTTGTTGTCATTTTTTTATCATTCATATAAACAACAGGGTGATTTTTATTTAAAGCAAATGCTGTTAATTCATCCAAAGCTTTTGGATTTAAAGTATTTGCATAGATAACTTCTCCGCGAAACACAACATATTGCCCGTTGTAGCATATGTAAGTGTCAATATCTAATTCTTTTCGTAAATCTTCAAATAAAAATTTTGCCCGGCCTGTTGCAATAGCAACCTCATGACCCAGCTCCTTCAACTTGAAAATCGCCTTTTTCGTTGATTCTGGCAGTGTTCTTTCCTCTTCCGTCAACAGTGTTCCATCAATATCGAAAAAAATAATGCTTTTATCTGATACCATCTAATCCCTCATTTCACCTTCATCATTCGTTTCCTATTATGATGGAACTTCTGTCGAGATTCAACTGAAGACCTTTATCCACCTAATTCAATTATTCTTCACAAACATATGCAAATCGCTTACAATCAGGATAGATGAAGAAATGAGGAGTTAATGATATGAAACGCCTAGTACTGCTAATTGTAATGTGTATTCCGGTTTTTCTGGCAGGCTGCTTAAGTCCAAACAGTGCCCGGATAGTAAATGATATGTATACAGCTGCCCTTATGGGTGAGGAAGAAAATGTTGCTTCTTACTTTTCAGAGGAATATTTAGAAGCACATCCAATAGAGGAATTAACGAATGAAGCAGCAGAGGATGTCCGAGCGATGTATGGAGTAAATATGATGAATATTACACTTATTCGTGACCGGGAGCTGCAAGATAATTACATAGAATCAATCGGGTTATCAGATGAACAGAATTTATTTGTTATTACAGCGCAAACAGATGAGGCTGAAGTGATGGTTTGGATTGTTGAACGAGGAAAAACCCAGTATACGATTATTCAGGGAGAAAGGTATGACTTGGATACATATAATGAAAAAGTACTTGATTAAAAGCGGACTTCCTGCCATATTTTTTTGTTTGAAAATGAGACAGATTGTTTTTCTAAAATATTTCCATAGAGCATGTTTTAAACTTCCTCTGCATAGGATATAGAAATCGTTGCAAGATGGAGGGAGCCTGCGATGGATATTTTAAACAAAGTAAAAAATGATAGAGAAACAGAAAAGCAACTGGGATGGGAAGGTACATTTGCGGAATACTTAGATTTGGTAAAAGAAAACCCCACAATTGCACAAACTGCTCATTCCCGTGTCTATAATATGATAAAGAATGCGGGAGTCAAAGAGAAGGATAACCACAAAATGTATCAGTTTTTTGGATCAGCTATTTTTGGATTAGAATCTGCAATTGAAAGCTTAGTAGAAGAATATTTTCACCCGGCAGCACGAAGATTAGATGTCAGAAAACGAATTTTATTATTAATGGGCCCCGTCAGTGGAGGGAAATCCACGATTGTCAGCTTGCTGAAACGTGGCCTGGAGCAATATTCGCGTACAGATGAAGGTGCAGTGTATGCGATAAAAAATTGTCCAATGCATGAAGATCCTCTTCATTTAATACCGCAACATCTGCGGGAGGATTTTTATGAAGAGTATGGTATCCGGATCGAAGGCAGCTTATCGCCGCTGAATACGATGCGTTTAGAGAAGGAATACGGCGGCAGGATTGAAGATGTCAAGGTGCAGCGGATCTTTTTCTCCGAGGATAAAAGGGTGGGTATTGGAACCTTCAGCCCATCAGATCCAAAATCACAGGATATTGCTGATTTAACAGGAAGCATTGATTTTTCAACGATTGCGGAATTTGGATCAGAATCTGATCCGCGGGCTTATCGATTTGACGGGGAATTAAATAAAGCGAACCGTGGAATGATGGAGTTCCAGGAGATTTTAAAAAGTGATGAAAAATTCTTATGGCATCTGCTTTCTCTTACTCAGGAAGGGAATTTTAAAGCAGGAAGATTTGCGTTAATTTCCGCTGATGAGCTAATTATTGCTCATACAAACGAATCGGAATATAAATCATTTATTTCCAATAAAAAGAACGAAGCGCTTCATTCCAGAATGATTGTTATGCCAATTCCATATAATTTGAAGGTCAGTGAAGAGGAACGGATCTATCAAAAAATGATTCAGGAAAGTGATATTGCTGATGTACATGTGGCTCCACATGCCTTGCGGGCAGCAGCAATATTCTCCATTCTGACCCGATTAAAGGAATCGAAAAAACAGACTGTAGATGTGGTGAAAAAGATGCGGCTCTATGATGGAGAAAGTGTGGAGGGCTATAATCAAATTGATGTAGAGGATCTATTAAATGAATACGCAGATGAAGGAATGTCAGGAATTGATCCAAGATATGTCATTAACCGTATCTCCTCAACGATTATCCGTAAAGAAGTTCCGTCGATTAACGCTCTGGATGTATTACGTTCGTTAAAAGAAGGATTAAATCAGCATCCATCTATTTCAAAGGATGACTTGGATAAATATTTAAATTATATTTCGATTGCCCGAAAGGAATATGATGAAATTGCGAAGAAAGAAGTTCAAAAAGCCTTTGTTTATTCCTATGAAGAATCTGCGAAGACTTTAATGGATAACTATCTTGATAATGTAGAGGCCTATTGTAACCAGAATAAATTACGTGATCCGCTTACCGGAGAGGAAATGAATCCGGATGAAAAATTAATGCGTTCGATTGAGGAACAGATTGGTATTTCTGAAAATGCGAAAAAAGGTTTCCGTGAAGAAATTCTAATCCGCTTATCTGCCTATGCACGCAAAGGCAAGCGGTTCGATTATCAATCACACGAACGTCTTCGTGAAGCGATTCAGAAAAAATTATTTGCTGATTTAAAAGATGTTGTGAAAATTACAACATCCTCGAAAACACCAAATGAATCACAGCTGAAGAAAATTAACGAGGTAATTGCCCGCCTTATTGATGAGCATGGGTATAATTCGGTGTCTGCGAATGAACTGCTGCGTTATGTGGGAAGTCTATTAAACCGGTAAAGCTATAGCTGTGGTCTTCTATCTTAGAAAAAATAATAGGTGGTATCCAGATGAAGATGGATGCCACTTTTTATTTTTTCTGATAAAGAAAATAGGTTTTCTAAAAACCTCAAATTCTTTTAATCCGTCTGCAATAACTTATCCTCTCTTGCATAGAATAGATAAAGCATGTTTCTAAAACTGTTTGTACCATAAACTGATGATTGGAAACAATTAAAATATAAGGAGAGGATTCGAGTGTCCAATGAGCAAGAGCATAATTTCGTCGTCTCCCAAGAAAACTGGTCTCTCCACCGAAAAGGTTATCAGGATCAACAGCGTCATAATGAAAAAATTAAAGATGCAATTAAGAAGAATCTGCCTGATCTAGTCAGTGAAGAAAACATCATTATGTCCAATGGAAAAGATATGGTAAAAATACCAATTCGTTCACTGGATGAATATAAAATCAGGTATAACTATGAAAAATCAAAGCATGTCGGACAGGGAAACGGAGATTCAGAAGTTGGAGATGTTGTTGCCCGTGCACCCGGAAGCGGTGATGGCCAGCAGGCCGGAGCTGGAAATGGAAAGAAGGCTGGAGATAAGCCGGGTCAGGATTATTATGAATCAGAAGTATCCATTGCGGAGATAGAAGATGCATTATTTCAAGAATTAGAGCTCCCTAATCTGCAGGAAAAAGAAAAATCAGAGATTATTACGGAAAAGGTCGAATTTAATGATGTACGAAAAAAAGGATTAATGGGGAATGTCGATAAGAAGCGGACGATATTAACAGCATTAAAAAGGAATGCCCGGGATGGAAAGGCACAAATTACACCGATTTATAATGATGATTTGCGTTTCAAGACTTGGAATGAAGTTATCCGTCACGATTCCAAAGCAGTAGTCCTGGCAATGATGGACACGAGTGCTTCAATGGGGGCTTTTGAAAAGTATATTGCTCGCAGCTTCTTCTTTTGGATGAACCGTTTTTTAAAAACCAAATATGAAAGTGTGGAATTTGAATTTATTGCCCATCATACCGAGGCTAAAATAGTTACGGAGGAGGCATTTTTTTCAAAAGGAGAAAGTGGGGGAACTATTTGTTCATCTGCTTATTATAAAGCTTTGGAAGTAATTGAGGAAAAATATAATCCGTCCCGCTATAATATTTATCCATTTCATTTTTCAGACGGAGAGAATATCAGCTCGGATAACAAGACATGCATTGAGTTAGTCCACCAGCTGATGGAGAAATCAAATATGTTTGGTTATGGGGAAGTAAACGGCTATAATCGTTATTCAACCTTGATGAATGCCTATAAAACTATCGAAGACCCTAAGTTTAAGCATTATGTATTAAAAGAAAAGGCAGATGTATATCATGCCATGAAGAGCTTTTTTAAAAAGACCGCAGAACATGTATAAAAAAATAACAGCTCAAAGATTTGCATAATTATTTCTTTGGGCTGTTTTATTGCTGATAAATACTATTGCAGAAGAAGTTTAGCTAAAGCGAGTTTCCTTATTTTATTTTGCGAAAGAAATATAGGAAGGGCAAGATTTCATCCGGGAAACATAGACTAGTAGTAGCTGATTAAAGGGGGAATCCACTTGAACGGAACAAAGGAGTTAACGAATGCTATCGAAGAAATTACTGAGGTAGCTAAAGGGTTTGGTCTGGATTTTTATCCGATGCGCTATGAGATTTGTCCAGCAGATATTATTTATACATTTGGAGCTTACGGTATGCCGACGCGTTTTACCCATTGGAGCTTCGGAAAGCAATTCCATAAAATGAAGCTGCAATATGATTTAGGTTTAAGTCAAATTTATGAGCTGGTGATTAATTCTGATCCATGCTATGCCTTTTTATTAAATACAAACAGCCTGATTCAAAATAAATTAATTATTGCCCATGTACTGGCACATTGTGATTTCTTTAAAAATAATATCCGTTTTTCCAATACCCGCAAAGATATGGTGGAAAGTATGACAGCAACTGCTGAGCGTATTGCCCATTATGAAATGGTGCACGGGAAGGAAGAGGTAGAGAGCTTTTTGGACGCCATTTTATCGATTCAGGAGCATATTGATCCATCGATTGTCCGATTTAAACTGCCACCCAAAACAGAAGACGACACCACAGATGAAGACAGCTATAAAAAAAGAGGAGAGTACGATGATCTGTGGAGCTTAGATTCAAGTGAAAAACATTCGCAGAAGAGAAAAATAAAAAAGCAAAAGAAAATCCCCCCTTCTCCTGAAAAAGATTTATTATTATTTATTGAAGAATACAGCAGAGAACTGGAGGATTGGCAGCGTGATGTATTGACGATGATGCGGGAGGAAATGCTTTACTTCTGGCCGCAATTAGAAACGAAAGTAATGAATGAAGGGTGGGCCTCCTATTGGCATCAGCGAATTATGCGTGAATTAGATTTAACAACAGCAGAGACGCTTGAATATGCTAAATTGAATGCTGGTGTTGTTCAGCCATCCCGGACATCAATCAATCCTTATTACTTAGGGATAAAAATCTTTGAAGATATTGAAGAACGCTATAACAACCCAACCGAAGAAATGATAAGAAATGGCTGTGAACCGAATAAAGGAAGAGATAAAATTTTTGAAGTAAGGGAAATGGATTCCGATATTTCTTTTATCCGTAACTATTTGACGAAGGAATTAGTTGCTAAAGAGGATATGTACCTTTTTGAGAAGAAAGGGAGAGATTATCGGATTACAGAAAAGGATTATGTACAAATTCGCGATCAGCTTGTCTCCCAGCGTGTAAATGGGGGCTTTCCATATATCACAGTAGAAAATGGTGACTATCTCCGGAATGGGGAGCTGTATTTACGTCACGGCTATGAGGATATTGAGCTGGATATTAAATATTTGGAGCATGTTTTACCATATATCCATCAGTTATGGGGAAGATCTGTCCATTTAGAAACAGTTGTTGAAGGGAAAGAAACACTTTACACTTACGATGGAAAAGAAATGTATAAGCAGCGGATTTAAATAATTATTGAATCAGCTGACCTGGTGTCTGGTCAGCTGATTGTTTATAATTTTATTGCCAGGCTCGCATAAAATTGTGGAAAGTACTTAGAAAGAATATAATCATCCTCAGTAGACGCGAAATCTTCATAAAAATCCTTCAGCAAAAAACCGGCTTTTAATTGGCCCCGAATTTGACTTTCCATTGTGTGGCTGAACTGAACCCCATCATTTTCGATTAATTCTGCCCGTTCTTTTTCTGTGAAATCCTTTAACGGGTTATAGGGGAGCGGATGAACAACCCGAATATCCTCCAGCTTATCAGCATCATTAAATAAATAAATTTCAGGATTCGTAAAGCCTGACAACAGTTGTCCGCCTGTTTTCATAACACGATAGCATTCCTGCCAGACTGGCTCAATGTTTTCTACATACGTATTGGAGACAGGATGAAAAATAAGGTCAAAAGAATCATCTGGAAAAGGAAAGCGTTCTGTCATATCAGCTTTCACAAGTTTAATATCGTAACCTTCCCGTTCGGAAACGGTTCGCTCCGCTTCTAATTGTGCGTCAGATAAGTCCATGATTGTAACCTCAGCTCCTAATGCTTTAAAAATCGGCCCCTGCTGGCCTCCACCGGAAGCCAAGCCTAATATCTTCTTACCTTTTAAACTGCCGAACCATGTTTTGGGAACAGGAATACTCGGAGTTAATAATACATTCCAAACACCTTCTTTGGCTTTTTGAAATACTTCTGTGGAAATTGGCTGTGTCCAGCGGTAGCCTTCTTTACTCCATTTATTCCAAATGGCTTCATTGATTTTTGTGTAGGACATAGGAAAGACCTCTTTCGTAATAGTATTTTAATGTGTATCTAAACTTAAAAATGGAAAGTACTTGGAAAAACTAATATTTTTGTGTATAATTGTCTTAATTTTTACATAAAAGAGGAGGAGAAGCAATGCAGGAAAGTCCATTTATTCCATTTCCAGTTCTGGAAACGGAAAGACTGCTTTTAAGGCAAATGAAGAGAGAAGATCTGCAGGATGTTTACGACTATGCTTCCGATCCGGATCTGACCACGTTTTTGACTTGGGAAACACATGAAACAATAGCAGATACAGAAGCGTTTATGGAGTTTTTATTTGCTCAGTATAAAAAAGGTACAGGGGGAGCATGGGCAATCGTTTGGAAAAAGAAAAACCGTGTTATTGGAACAATTGATTTAAACTGGAATCAGAAGCATTATTTTGCAGAGCTTGCATATGTTCTTTCCAGAGAGTACTGGAGGAAGGGTATTGGAACAGAAGCTGTCCGGGAAATATTTCGTTTTGGATTTGAAGAATTAAAGCTGGAACGAATTTATGCCAGATGCCGTCCAGATAATATTGCTTCCTACAAATTGATGGAGAAATCTGGAATGACCTATGAAGGAACTTTAAGAAAGTCAATGCAAAGAAAAGGGAAGCAAGAGGACTTAAAAATTTATTCCATTTTAAAAGAAGAATTTAAGGGGTAAAGGAAAAAGTACATGCAGTTTAAACCGCATGTACTTTTTCAATATTACTTATCTTCCTTCTGTTCTTCTTTCCCTCTTTTATAAAAATAGCTGTACAGAGACTTCAATGTTTCTGCATTCAAGTCAATATTATTTTCATAAGCATATTTTACAGCATACCCCATGGCAAGTGTCATACCGCCCGCAACACTGCCGCCGATAACGGAGCCTGCTCCTGGAATAAATTTGGATACCTGGCGAAAAATCGTTTTGCCGATATTCCCGGTGATGGTTGCGATCGTCAGTTCTTTAGCTTTCTTCTTGGATAAAGGTTTTTCATATAAGGTCGCCAGTTTAATCATTAACCCAACCTGAATACCTGTTAATGGGATAAAATCAGATCCGGGAAGAGGAGCTGCCCCAACAGCTGTAGCCGATCCGGAGGCTGCTAAAATCCATTTGTTCGCCGTCTGAGATTTTTCTTTAATAAGCCTTGCGAATTGAATTTCCTTTTCTTTTTTTTTAAGAATTTCTAGAATCTCATTTCTTAATTTATCGATATTTTCTCCCGTCCGGGAAGAAATCGGAATAACAGGATAACGATTCGATGTATGTTGCTTCACATATTGAACAAGCGCTGGAATATCATCTGCTGCATCAATTTTATTTAAAACAAAAATGATGTGCTTATTCTCTTTTTTAATTGTTTCAAATGATCTTCTTTCACCTTCTGAAAAAACAGTTCCAGCAGCGTTTAAGAAAAATAAAATAACATCCGCTCTGCGGTAAAAACGGAATGTTTCATCAGAATTTGTTTGATTAATATCATCAAGACCGGGTGTATCCGCAAAAATAATCTTGTCACGGTATACATATTTATCAATACCAATCGTTTCCCCGGGACGTGCACCGACTTTAGCGACATTGTCACCAATCAGCTGATTAATCGTTGAGGATTTTCCAGTGTTGATATCACCAATCATCGCAAAAATAATGTCTTTATCTAATTGTTTATTAATTTTAGTTGTTTCTTTATCATAAGCTTTGTCAAAATCTTTCTCATTAAATGCTGACATTATCAACACTCCTTCATGTGTTACTATTCCCTTTTGATTATAATCATACACTATTATTTAATGGAACAAAAAATTTTAGCTATTTAAAGGCAGAAGAGCAGGAATAGGATAATTTTTTACTATCAGAAAATTTCAATCCTTTTGAAGTTATTCTAATTTATTGCTATAATTACTAGAATATAGTATGAGGTACTAATCTGAGGAGGGATACGATGAAGAAATCAGATCTAATTGCACCAGAATGGTATAACATTACTTCTGAGTTTGAAAAATATGCAGCAGATGAAGGAAGAAAAGCGATAATTTTAGAAGAGCAAAACGGGGATACGAAAGAAATTACCTATACTAACTTAATCAAGAATGCAAATAAGACTGGAAATATCCTGTTAAAACATGGATTAAAACGCGGAGACAAAATAATGATTATGCTGCCGCGCTGTATAGAGGCTTATGAATTATATATTGCAGCTTTAAAATCAGGAATCATTATTATTCCAAGCTCTGAAATGCTGCGGACGAAGGATTTGCAATTCCGTATCTCACATGGAGAAATCAATGCTGTTGTTGCGACAGAAGCTTGTGTGGAGGAATTTAAAAAGGTTGCTGAATATGAACAGTTAATTAAATTCAGCATTGGCGAAGAGATAGAAGGATGGGTATCCATTGATAAGGAGAAGAACCAGGTTTCCGATCAATTAGAAACGGTAAAAACTTCAAGAGACGATGTTGCGTTTTTATCTTATACATCTGGAACGACAGGTAACCCTAAGGCAGTTATTCATTCCCATGGCTGGGGATTTGCACATATGTCCAGTGCACCGCGCTACTGGCTCAGCATTCAAGACGGAGATACAGTTTGGGCAACAGCTGCCCCAGGCTGGCAGAAATGGGTATGGAGCCCGTTTTTATCCATTATGGGAACCGGAGCAACTGCATTTGTTTATGATGGCAGATTTGATGCAGCTAAATATTTAGAGCTTTTGGAAAAGCATCAGATTAATGTGCTGTGCTGTACACCAACGGAGTATCGCTTAATGGCTAAGCTTTCCAATTTAGATGATTATCACTTAGATGCATTGCATAGCGCCGTTTCTGCTGGCGAGCCCTTAAATCGTGAAGTCATTGATAAATTCAGACAGCATTTTGACGTGACAGTCAGAGATGGATATGGCCAGACGGAAAATACATTATTGCTCGGATTCTTAAAAGGAACAGAGGTACGCCCGGGAGCAATGGGCAAACCGACTCCAGGGCATGATGTGGTTGTTATTGACGAAGATGGTCAGTTGACAAAGCCTGGTGTGGTAGGCGATATTGCTATTCCACTTGATACACCTTCCTTGTTTAAAGGCTATTATAAAGATGAAGAAAGAACAACAAGGTCACAGCGCGGAAATTATTATGTGACCGGGGATCAGGCAAGCATGGATGAAGAAGGTTATTTCTGGTTCGAAGGCCGAAGTGACGATATTATTATCAGCTCCGGCTATACAATCGGCCCCTTTGAAGTAGAGGACACTTTGGTAAAACATCCTGATGTAAAAGAATGTGCTGTTGTTGCAAGCCCAGATCCGATAAGAGGAAATGTAGTGAAGGCATTTGTTGTTTTACAGGATAATATTATCGGGAACGATGAAGTAGTGGAGACCCTGCAAAGTTATGTGAAGCACGAGATCGCGCCTTATAAATATCCCCGGAAAATCGAGTTTGTTTCTGAATTACCAAAAACAACCTCAGGTAAAATTCGTCGCATAGAGCTTAGACAGCAAGAGTACAGTAATTAATTCATCTAAAGTGAGGTAATAGGAAATGAAGGTAATTGATACACATTGTGATGCGCTATTAAAGCTTCAGACAGCCCGCCTGGAGCAAAGAAAACTTGATTTTCGAGACGCACCGGAGATAGAAACAAACCTGAAACGACTGGAAGAAGGAAATGTCAGTGTCCAGTTTTTTGCAATTTTTGTGAATCCGGAAACAGTTACTACAATAGATCAATGGAAGTATGCAGAAGAACAAGCAAACCTTTTTCATGAAGAAATTGTTGGAAAGAATGAGAACGTAAAGTTTATCCATGACTGGAAGGATATTCACACACTTGGTCCAGGTGAAATCGGTGCGGTGTTAACTTTAGAGGGAGCAGAAGCTATCGGCAATGATATCGAAAAGCTCCAAAAACTTTATCAAATGGGTGTGAAATCCTTTGGACTGACCTGGAATCCTGCCAATCTATGTGCAGATGGTGCCGGGGAGCCGAGAGGGGCAGGACTTACAACACTCGGAAAGGAAGTTGTCCAGTTAAATAATAAGAATAAAGTTTTAACAGATGTATCTCATCTTTCCGTTAAAGCTTTTTGGGATGTGATGGAACTTGCCAATTATCCAATTGCTTCGCATTCCAATGTCCGGGCAATTTGTGATCATCCCAGAAATTTATACGATGATCAGCTGAAAGCTTTGATTGCTAAAAACGCGCCTATTCATTTTGCGCTCTATCCAGTCTTTCTGAAAAAAGATGCAAGAACGGCAACAGTTGCTGACCTTTGTGAACATATTGACCACGTTTGTGCTCTTGGCGGAGAAAAAAATATCGGCTTCGGCTCTGATTTTGATGGGATAAGCTGTTATATTGATAATATCACTAATTCATCAGGCTACGATTATTTACTGAATGAATTACAAAAGCATTATTCAGAGGAGCAGGTTAGAGGATTTGCTTATCAAAACTTTATAAATATGCTTCCTTAGCTGCTGTATGGAGACTAAAAAAAGCTGGGATATCAGGATGTTTTCCCGATATTCCAGCTTTATTAAATTTGTAAGTTAAAATTTTTGCCCATAATATTTATCAAGTGAGAAGCCTCTCCCGAGAATTTCGGAAGCACTGATAAAAATAGTGAATGCTTCCGGAGTTTCTTCCTGCAGTAATTTTTTCAGTTTAACTGCTTCTGTCTGTTCCGCCACACACAAGATCATCGTTTTATCCAGTTTTGTGTAACCGCCGACAGACCGTATTTTTGTAAGCCCCCGGTCAATGCCATTCTGGATAAGCTGCTGTACCTTTTCTTCCTCATCAGTAATAATCATCACCAGCTTTGTTGCAGAGGTACGTAATTGGACAATGTCTATTGCTTTACCGCTGATATAAATTGCCATTAACGCAAATAATGTAAGCTCAAAGCTGAATACAAAAATAGAAGTGATAACAACGAGTCCATCTACAATAAATTGTGAATAGCCGCTGGAAATACCAGTGAATTTCTTCACAATTTGAGCAATAGCTGCTGTACCTCCGGTTGATCCATTTCCTTTGTAGACAATACCCAGACCAGCCCCTAGAATAAGTCCGCCATATAGTGCACTTAAGAATGGATTGGTAACCGTAATGGGAATATCAGCTGACAAAAAAATAGCGAGAGGAACCCAAAAAGTCCCTACAAGCGTTTTAATGCTGAAATCCTTTCCCAAGGCAATCCATCCAATAATAAAAACAGGAATATTAATTACGAATTGACTGAGTGCAGGGTTAATAGCGTACAGCTCATAAAGAATGGTACTGATTCCTGATAGGCCGCCGGCAGCTAATCGCGCCGGCAGGAAGAAGATATTATATGCTAATCCGACAATGGTTGCTCCAATAATAATATAGGCATATTCTTTAAATACAGTAGGTTTTTTTGCTTGATCCATGTGCATATTTCCTTTCCCGACAATGATAATGAAACCTATATTAATGTATCACTGTTGGGAGAAAGAGTAAACTGCATGCATTTAAAGTGATAAAGCAACAGAATCTGCCTCTTTTAAAGGCTTTATAATGCGCTGAACAAATTTTTCAAGCAATGCTGGAAGAAGAGAGCCGATAAGTGGTGCGCTTATTTTCCCAGTAAGCCCTTTTAATTCAAGTTCCAATAAACAGGTCAGTTCGGAGGAACGGGAAGTGAGCCCGGAAAGCTTAAAACAGCCGCTTCCTAAACACCGGTTTTCAGAATCACGAACCCGGAATTGAACGGTAGATGGAGACGTCATTTCCACGATTCTGACATACAGTTTGAAATCCTTAGTGATTGTGCCGACTTTCCCATGCAGCTCCCAAATCGAGTCAGCTGTGGATACTTTCTTATGTGTTTGATAACCAGGGACCTGCTTTGCCCAATGAGACCAATCTTCTAAATAACTCCATACCTCTGATTGGGGCAGGTCAATGTTGACGCTGTAATCTGCTTTTAACATCAAGTGTTCCTCCTTAAAAATTCCTTTAGTTCGAGTTCAAAAAGTTCAATAAATAGGACCAAGAAGTTCAAGGCGACGAATTTTTTTCGAACGGAGCGTATGCTTTATAATACGTGAGCCCGAAAAGAATTCGTTAACGCGGAAATTCGCCGTGTCATTTTTATTGGACTTTTTGAAGATCCTCTTGTAGTTTTTTGAATCACTTGATATACTTATGTACTATTTAATCCACTTATGCAAAAACTTTTCATTTGTCTTAAATACTACATAATTCGTTTCCTGATTGTAAATGTTGATCATTGTGTACTGAAAACGGTTAAGAAGGTAAAATTTTTTGGTATAGTTTATTGCGTTCTACACAAGATAAAAGCAAGCAAGTATTACACTTGCTTTCGAATAAAAGGGGAGGGTCTGAGGTGGCTGACAAACGAAGAAATGCGTTGTTAGTACCGCAAGCAGAGCGTGCAGTAAATCAGATGAAAGAAGAAATCGCTGATGAAATGCATGTGAATTTAGGAGCTGATACCACTGCCCGTGAAAACGGTGCAGTCGGTGGTGAGATGGTTAAACGAATGATTCAAATGGCTGAGGGCAGCATTGCGAATCAAAAAAAATAATCAACTTACAGCTTTAAAAATTTACCCCGATTTATTGTGATAATAGAAAATCCTGTAGAGAGAACCAGTTTTTCTCTACAGGATTTTCTTATATTTTTAAAAGAATAAGAAAGCAAATAAAATTGTTGAAGGTAGCCGCTCCAGAAATACGCTACGCTTTTCGTGGGTCCCGAGCTCAGCCTCCTCTAAAAAGACTTAGCGATTGGCAAGCAGACAGGCGCAGACAGAGCTAAAGTCGCACTTATGCCTGCGGCAGAAAAAAGAAGAGTACTTTTTTTCTGTGGGGTCTTCCCACTGGGACTGCGATTACTCGTCCCACCGAAGACATTTGCGCTTCCCGCAGGAGTCTCCGTGTATTTCTTCCACTAGAAATAGCATAAATTTTTTGTAAGAAAGTAAAAGAAACATATTTCATATAGATGGAAGCTACTTCCCGGAGCGGAGAGCTCTTTGGCAAGAACGCCAGTATTTTAAAGACCAAATGATTTTCATGGTTTTTCTTAAGTGAATTATATAAATTGAACTAATTTATTTCTCTTTAACTTCTAGCATGTGTTCTTGATTCACGCGGATGGATCAAATCAAAGGCAGTGAAGAGGTATTACGAACAAGATATCTAATAAAAACAAATCCGGAATATTATCGGTATTGTCGAACCTTGTGATAAAATGTAAGAAGGAGGTAGATATTATGAAACGTATACAATTAGGAAATAGCGAATTATCTGTTCCAGTCATTTCTTTAGGCTGTATGGTCATGCACCAGAGCACGAAAGAGGAAGCGAATAAAGTGATTCATAATGCATTAGAGCATGGAATCGACTTTTTTGATCATGCTGATATTTATGGAAAAGGAAAATCTGAATCAGTATTTGCAGAAGCGGTTGAAATGAATCCGTCTATCCGTGAAAAATTGATTATTCAGTCAAAAGCAGGGATACGCAGTGGATTTTATGACTCTTCCAAAGAATATTTAATTTCATCTGTTGAAAATAGCTTAAAGCGCTTGAAAACAGACTACTTAGATGTGTTTCTTATTCACCGCCCTGACGCCCTTATGGAACCGGAAGAAGTAGCAGAGGCGTTTTCAGATCTGGAAAAAAGCGGTAAAGTCCGACATTTCGGTGTGAGTAATTCCCGGCCGCGTCAGATTGAACTGCTGAAAAGGTATGTTGATCAGGAATTGGTAGCCAATCAATTGCAATTAAGTATCACAAATTCTGGTATGATTAATCAAGGATTGTATGCGAATACATCATTTGATCAGGCAATGGATTTTGACGGTGGGGTTATCGATTACAGTCAGATAAATAACATGACTATTCAGGCCTGGTCGCCGCTTCGGTATGGATTTTTCGGTGGTTTTATCATGGACCGTGATGCATATCCAGAATTAAATAAGGAACTGGATAAGCTTGGGGAAAAATATGGCGTGGCACGTGAAACGATTGCCATAGCATGGATTTTACGTCATCCGGCTAATGTACAGACCATTATCGGAACAATGACACCAAAACGTCTGACAGAAATGGTAAAAGCAGCTGATATTACATTGACAAGAGAAGAATGGTATCAATTGTGGCAGTCTGCCGGTAATAAATTACTATAAGTAAATGGTAAAAAAATCGATATAGCATACACGGTATATTTGATTTAATACGATATCAATTCTTAAATTTATATAAACTAAAAAACCAGACCGGGAGTAATACCTGGCCTGGTTTATTTATTAATGTTTCACAGTGCTTCCCGTTTCAATGTTTTGCATCCAGTTAAATGGATCTTCTATATGACCATATTGGATACCTGTAATCGTGTCATAAAGTTTTTTCGAAATTTCTCCCGTTTTCCCTTCATTGACAACCATTTGTTTATCTTCCCATTTTAATTCACCGATTGGAGAGATAACTGCAGCAGTTCCGGAACCGAATGCTTCTTCTAATTCTCCATTTTTATAAGCCTCGTAAAGTTCTTCAATAGAAATACGTTTTTCAACTACCGGGATATCCCAGTAATTTAATAATTCAATTACACTGGAGCGGGTAATACCTGAAAGAATGCTTCCATTTAGTTTGGGTGTAACAATTTCTCCATTAATTTTGAAGAAAACATTCATGCTTCCAACTTCTTCAATATATTTTTTTTCAACACCGTCTAACCAGAGAACTTGCGTATAACCGGTTTTTGCAACTATTTCCTGTGCTTTTAAGCTGGCTGCATAGTTACCGCCGGTTTTTGCTTCACCCATACCGCCTTTTACAGTACGGACATATTCATTTTCTACAGCAATCTTAACCGGGTCAAGGCCTTCTTTATAATAAGCACCTACTGGAGAAAGAATAACAATAAATTTATAATGTGCAGCTGCAGATACGCCGATGTAAGTTTCTGTAGAAATAATAAAAGGACGAATATATAGCGATGTACCTTCTGTATGAGGGACCCAATCACGATCAATTGAAACCAGTTGTTTAATTGCTTTTAAAGCAAATTCTTCGTCAATCGGAGGGATACATAAACGATCATTCGATCTGTTTAAACGTTCCATGTTTTTCTCTGGACGAAATAACTCAATGCTTCCGTTATCCGTACGATAGGCTTTTAAACCTTCAAAAACAGATTGTGCATAGTGGAATACCATTGCAGAAGGTTCAATTTGTAGTGGTTGATATGGTACAATGCTCGCATTATGCCACCCTAACGGTTCTGAATAATCCATCACAAACATATGGTCCGTGAAAATTTTACCAAAAACTAATTGATCATCCTGTGGCTTTTCTTTTTTTGTTTCACATCGTTGTACGCGAATAGTTTGTTCTTCCATATCAAAAGTCTCCTTGCCATTGATTAAATTTCTATATATCATAAGACATATGAAAGATTTTAGCAAGACTAAATTTTAAATTAATTTATTAAATTATGATTACGCGTACTAATTAAATAATAAAGCGGGGATATAAATAATGAAAAAAATGGTATTATTTGATTTAGATGATACACTGCTGTGGGATAAAAAAAGTGTCAAGGATGCTTTCAATTTGACGTGTCAGCTTGCGGAAAAGGAAGCAGGGATCTCGCCAGAGGAATTAGAAAAAAATGTTCGCGATCGAGCCAGAGAACTGTATGCTTCTTATCCGACTTATACATATACGCAAAAAATTGGAATTAACCCATTTGAAGGACTGTGGGCAACCTTTGATGATCCTGGAGAGGAATTTCAACAGCTCAGGGACATCGCTCCGGTATATCAAGAAAAAGCCTGGCGGGCGGGTTTAGAAGACACCGGGGTAAATAATCCTAAACTTGCTAAAAAACTGGCTAAAGCTTTCCGGACTTATCGGATAGAGAGCCCTTGTTTATTTGAGGATGCACTTACAGTTCTTACAGAGCTTGAGAAGGATTACCGCCTTGCACTAGTTACAAATGGCTCTCCAAGTCTCCAGAACCTTAAATTAGAGATTTCACCTGAATTAATACCGTATTTTGAAAAAATATTTATTTCAGGTGATATTGGTACTGGAAAGCCGGATCCAGAGATATTTAACGTTGTTTTAAAAGCATTAGATATTAAAGCAGAAGATGCAATAATGGTAGGAGATAATCTGAATACAGATATTATTGGGGCGAACCGGACAGGTATTGAATCCGTCTGGCTTAATCGATTTGATGCAGAAAATAATAGTGCCGTTGAGCCAGATTTTGAAATAAAATCACTTAAAGAACTGAAGAATATCCTGCAAACTTATAGTTAGGGGTGCAGCAGGAGAATTAAATATTGCATAGGAAATCAAAAAGACGTCTTTAACCAGATATGTACCGGTTAAAGACGTCTTTGCGTAATGAAAAGAGTTTTTTTTCTTATAAATCAATTGCAGTGACAGATTTAATTTCATCCAATAGTGCAATTTCAGCAAGCGCTTTGTCTTCTAAATGACGGTCAATAGTCAGCAGCATAATTGCGTTGCCGCCTACATCGGAACGATCCACCTGCATGGTAGCAATATTAATATTATGCTCTGCAAAGGCACTTCCCATGCGTCCGATAACACCAGGCTGGTCAATATGCTGAATGACAACCATGTGGCCTTCCGGTGTAGCATCAACCTGGTAGTCATCTACACGGACAAGACGCGGTCCCAGACCGTTTAAAAGCGTACCGGAAACTTTTCTGCTTCCAGAAGCCCCAATTACTTCTATGGTAATCAGGTTTGTAAATCCCTTTCGTGCAGATCTTTTACTTTCGCTGACAGTAATTCCTTTACGATCAGCCAGATATAATGCGTTGACATCATTTACACGGCTGCCCAGGTAACGTTTTAAAATTCCTTTCACTGCATTACGTGTGACAGGGCCTGATTCTATTTCACTTAAGTCTCCAGAATAGCTAATGCGAATCTCACTGATAACTTCATTCGCTAAATCAATAATAAACGTACCGAGCTTTTCTGCTAAATAGAAATAAGGCTCGATTTGGTGCATCGCTTCACTTGGAATAGAAGGAAGGTTGACTGGATGACGTACGGCTTTTCCTTCTAAGAAGCGGATAACATCATGACTGACATCAACAGCGACAATTTCCTGGGCTTCTACTGTACTTGCACCTAAATGCGGTGTAGCAACAACCTCTGGCAAAGTAAGCAGTTTATGCTCTGTAAAAGGCTCCTGCTCAAATACATCCAGTGCTGCTCCAGCCACTTTTCCAGAAACAATGGCATCATATAAAGCATCTTCATCAATAATTCCGCCGCGGGCACAGTTGACAATCTGTACACCATCCTTCATCAATTCAAAAGCTTCTGCATTAATCAGATGTCTTGTTTCTTTTAATAATGGTGTATGAACTGTTATGAAATCGCCTGCCTGAAGTACCTCTTCCAGTGTGCCGCGCTTGATTCCCATCTGCTCTGCTTTTTCATCTGTCAGGAATGGGTCGTAGGCAATAACATTCATCCGCTGACCTTTTGCACGCTTTGCTACCTCAGCGCCAATTCTTCCCAAACCGACAACACCTAATGTTTTCTGTTTTAATTCTACACCGACAAAGCGTTTACGGTCCCATTGCTTTTGCTTTAAAGCATGGAAAGCCTGCGGAATATTTCTGGATAGGGACATAATCATTGCAACAGTATGCTCCGCAGCAGAATTGGTATTTCCATTTGGTGCATTTACTACAATAATTCCATTTTCTGTTGCGGCATCCAAGTCAATATTATCTACTCCGACTCCTGCACGTCCGACAATTTTTAAGCGTGCTGCTTTTTCAAGTAAAGGACGAGTTACCTGTGTCTGACTGCGGACTAATAAAGCATCAAATTGATCGATATTCTCCAAAAGCTCTGTTTCATCCCAGCCTGGATTTTTAACGATCTCAATATTTTCCGTCTCTCTTAACGGTTTAATACCTTCTTCACTTAACGGGTCACTAATTAGAACACGATATGTCATGGCTTACTTTTCCTCCTGTTGCAAATAAATTTCTTGAGCTGCCTGAACACCCTTACCAAGCTGAATATCTTTTCCTATTTTCATAAGACCGATCTCGAGCAGGCTGATAGTTTGTAACACATCAGCAGGAGAACAATATCCCATATGGCCAATTCGGAAAATAGAACCCTTCATATGCTGCTGACCGCCGGCTAGAGTCAGGTTGAATTGTGCTTTTACTACGGAACGCAGTGCTTCTGCATCAAAATCAGCCGGATGGACAGCTGTTACGGTTGGGGAAGCATCTTCATCCGTTGTTAATAAAGGAATATCTAAAGCTTTAAAAGCAGCTCTTGTCATGTCACGCATTAAGATATGGCGCTGATATACATTTTCCAATCCTTCTTCTTCCATCAGAGTCAGGACCTGTTCCAGACCGAATAAAAGAGAAAGAGCCGGAGTATAAGGTGTGGAAACTTTTTCTAAGTTTTTTCGGTAGACACGCATGTCTAAATAAAAACGCGGCTGCGGATTTTCCTCAATTACCTTCCATGCCCGCTCACTTGCTGCAATAAACATCAGACCAGCCGGCAGCATAAACGCTTTTTGTGATCCAGTTACATAGATATCAACACCCCACTCGTCCATGCTGGCTTCCACACCGCCAAGACAGGATACACCATCAACAACGAGAAGTGCATCAGAAGATTCATGTACGGTTTTAGCCAGGTTTTCGATTGGATTTAATACACCCGTAGAAGTCTCACAATATGTAGCAAAGACGACCTTGATTTCCGGATGCTCTTGTAAATACTCTTGAACAGTTTGGGGGTTAATTGCTTCTCCCCACTCTACATCAATCCGATGTAATTTTAATTGAAAAGCTTGACATATCTTTGCAAAACGATCGCCAAATGCCCCACTGACGATAACAAGAACATCATCTCCTGGATGTGCTGCATTGCTGACAGCCATTTCTAATCCTGCTGTACCGCTCCCGGCAACAGGAATAACATCCTGCTTTGTTCCAAACACTGATTTTAGCTTTGGAAGAATACGTTCTAATAATTCTTTCGTTTCTTTCCCGCGGTGACCTATCATTGTCTGGTTCATTGCGCGCCCGACACTTGGGGGAATAGGACTTGGTCCGGGTATTCTTAGGATGTGCTGATCTTTTAGCATGAATGGTAAGCTCCTTTGAAATAAATTTAATAAATGGATATCAAAATAATACCAATCGGGCATTATTAGATATGATAGCAACTCTTCATGAACCCAATCTTTTATAAAAATAAGTAATGTTCTTAGAATAAATCAATTGATTTGTTTATTAACAAACAATAAATTATTTTTTATAAAGATAAGATACTTTCAGTAAGTTAAAAACGGATGTTGTTTGGTTATTTTTTAATAACATACGGATATTTTAACATAAAAGTATTTGAAAATGCAGATTCATATGAAAAAGTATTTCTTACCAATATAGCAACATCCAATGTATTGTCAATATAAAGTTTCGTATTGTATAAGAACAACAGATCAAAGGTTTGTATGATAATAGAGAATATTATAAGAACAGAATTGCTTCACTATAATAGAGAAAACGCTTCCCTTAATATCTGTAAAAAAAGAAAAAACACTAAATAAATTGAACTATGGGAATATTATACCTATAATAGGGCGAAAAGGAAGGTGTAAAAATGGGGAAAGATTTAAGAACAAAAAGTAAAGCTTTTGATGGCACTATGCGTGCTCCGAATAGGGCAATGCTGCGTGCTGTCGGTGTTACTGATGAAGACTTTAAAAAGCCGATGGTCGGAGTTGCCAGCACATGGGCCGAGGTAACGCCATGTAATATACATTTGAATGATTTAGCATTAATTGCTAAAAAAGGTGTACGTCAAGCCGATGCGGTACCATTGATTTTCAATACGATTACGGTATCAGACGGGATTTCCATGGGAACACAGGGGATGCGCTATTCTTTGCCAAGCAGAGATCTTATCTCTGATTCAATTGAAACAGTTGTCGGCGCAGAGAATCTGGATGCCCTTGTTGCGATTGGAGCGTGTGATAAGAATATTCCCGGGTGTATGATGGCTATTGCCAATTCTGATGTTCCGGCTATTTTTGTATACGGGGGGACCATTGCACCAGGTAATCTTGATGGGAAGGATCTTGATATAGTTTCTGTATTTGAAGGTGTCGGACAGCATAATGCAGGAAAAATTGATGATAAGCAATTGAATCGCATAGAATGCCATGCCTGTCCAGGTGCAGGGGCGTGCGGCGGAATGTATACCGCGAATACAATGGCTTCCGCGGCAGAAGCAATGGGACTGAGTTTGCCGGGAAGTTCTTCCAATCCGGCAGAATCTCAGGAAAAACTGAAGGATGTGGAAGCAGCTGGAAAAGCCATTAGAACATTGCTGGAAAAAGAGATTTATCCAAAAGATATTATGACGAAAGAAGCCTTCGAAAATGCGATTACCGTTGTTATGGCACTTGGCGGTTCTACGAATGCTATTCTTCACTTATTAGCAGTGGCTCATGCAGCAGAAGTAGACTTGACTATTGACGACTTTAACCGTATCCAGGCAAAAGTACCTCATCTAGCTGACTTGAAGCCGAGCGGCCAATTTGTATTTCAGGACCTTCACAATGTCGGCGGGGTCCAGGCAGTGATGAAGCTCCTTTATGAAAATGGCTATCTTCACGGAGATTGTATGACAGTAACAGGAAAAACAATCAAAGAGAATTTAGAAGATGCTCCATCATTAAAAGAAGGTCAAAAGGTAATTATGCCATTAGACGAACCGAAAAGAGAAGATGGACCATTGATCGTTCTAAAAGGGAATCTTTCCCCAACTGGTGCAGTTGCAAAGGTATCTGGTGTTAAAGTAACCAGACATACCGGCCCTGCACGTGTATTTGATACAGAAGCAGAGGCAACAAAGGCTGTAATGAGTAATAAAATTAAAGACGGCGATGTGCTTGTTATCCGCTATGTAGGACCAAAAGGTGCGCCGGGAATGCCGGAAATGCTGTCTATTTCCAGTATTCTCGTAGGTAAAGGAATGGGAGAGTCTGTTGCTTTATTAACAGATGGACGTTTTTCTGGCGGTACACATGGTTTAGTAGTTGGACATATTTCACCAGAAGCTCAATCTGGCGGCCCAATTGCACTTCTCGAAGAAGGGGACAGTGTCACCATTGATTCATCTACAAAAGAGATCTTTGTGGACCTTTCTGATGAAGAATTGGACAAGCGCCGGCAAGCATGGAAAGCACCAGAATTATATAAAAAAGGTATCTTAGGCAAATACGCACATAATGTAAGATGTTCTTCTCTGGGTGCGATTACGGATTATTTGAACCGGGATTAAAAATAGGTTCTATGAACAGAATGAATGATAAGTGCCATTGCACAATCAAGTAACTGATTGTGCAATGGCACTTTTATGTAATTGGAAAAATCTTTCCTGAGGGAGATTTGACGTAACAATGATAGTATTCATTGATTAAGTATATGATTAAAAATTTGGGAGATTTCATTTTAGGATTACCAGATATAAGTAATAAAAAAGTATCTCTATAATTTTCAAACAAAAAACAAACTGTAATATAATTTTAAAGAAAAATGCGAGTGTAACGCATAACAACAATGAAAACGCATACATAAAATCAGACTAAATAGAATTATTAAAAAAATTACAAAATACTATTGACTATCATACGGAAACAAGATATGATTGTTCGCAATATAAGATATTTCTTAACAAAACAACTTTTAAGATAATGAGAAGTTGTTACTTCACAAATATAATTAATACGTTGACGGGAAAAAAGGAAAAGACGAATAGCTTTTACAGAGATCTGGGGTTGCTGGAAGCCCAGAATTGCTACTTATTCCGACATCGTCCCTGAGTGTCACATGGAAAGGAACATTCCAATTATATGTGACCAGGTGCATGGTAATCAATGTACCTGTTATCAAACATAGCTCTGGCAGCTATTGAGGCAAAGTTTGAAAGAACTTTGCGAAACTGGGTGGTACCGTGAAAAGCAGATCCTTTTCGCCCCATACATGATAGAAACACATGTACATGGGGGGGAAAAGGGTCTTTTTTTATTATTTTAAATAAAAACTTCCAAACTCGCATTGCAGGAAATAGTTAGTTTAATCAAAAGGTTCAGTTTTTTAAGAAAAAAGGAGGGGCATTGTTGTGAAAGTTAATGCAAATCAAGAAGTAGAAGTGAAGAGCAATTTGGTCACAGGATCTGATTTGTTAGTTCAGGCATTAGAAAAAGCAGGCGTTGAAGTTGTATTTGGGTACCCGGGGGGTGCTGTTTTACCAATTTATGACGCACTGCATCGAAACGATACATCCTTCAAGCATGTACTTTCGCGACATGAGCAAGGCTCCATACATGCAGCGGAAGGATATGCAAGAGTATCAGGAAAACCGGGCGTTGTTATAGCAACTTCTGGTCCGGGAGCAACTAACTTAATTACAGGCATAACAGATGCCATGATGGATTCCATTCCACTTGTTGTATTCACGGGGCAGGTTGCAGAGCAGGTTATTGGAACAGATGCTTTTCAGGAAGCGGATATGATAGGAATTACTACACCAGTTACCAAGTACAATTATCAGGTTAATAATATTGCAGATTTACCGAGAATTGTGAATGAGGCATTTCACATTGCAACTACAGGCAGACCGGGACCGGTTGTGATTGATATTCCTAAAAGTATCTCTGAAACAGTTACTATTAATGATTATGAGGATGATTTTTATTTACCCGGCTATCAGCCGACTGTTTATCCGAATCCGATGCAAATCTCAAAGATAACAGATGTGCTGAGCAAAGCGGAAAGACCAGTATTGCTTGCCGGAGCAGGAATTCTGTTATCTGGTGCAACAGAAGAGTTAAAACAATTTGTTAATAATTGGGAGATTCCGGTTGTTACCACACTGCTGGGTCTGGGGAGTTATCCCGGCGGCGATAATTTATCGCTTGGCATGGGCGGAATGCATGGAACATACACAGCGAATACAGCAATCTATGAAAGTGATTTGCTTATCAATATCGGAGCACGATTCGATGATCGTTTAACTGGAAATCTGCAGCACTTCGCTCCAAATGCAAAAGTGGCTCATATCGATATTGATCCTGCTGAAATAGGAAAAAATGTAAAGACAGCTATTCCGATTGTGGCAGATGCAAAGCAGGCATTGAATGTGCTGCTGCAGCAGGAAGTGAAACGTGGAGATTATACGAAATGGCTGGATAAATTAAAGAGCAATCAAAAGAAATATCCACTTTGGTATGACCGGGGCGACAGTCCAATCAGTCCGCAATGGCTTATAGAGCAGATTCATGAGAAGTCTAAAGGAGAAGCAGTTGTAACAACAGATGTTGGACAGCATCAAATGTGGGCAGCTCAATTTTATCCTTTTAAAAACCCTGACAATTGGGTAACCTCTGGGGGACTCGGCACCATGGGATTTGGCTTTCCTGCTGCAATTGGCGCACAAATTGCCAAACCGGATCATCTAGTTATATCTGTAGTAGGAGATGGCGGTTTTCAAATGACATTGCAGGAGCTGGCTATCTTGAAATCTCAAAATCTGCCAGTAAAAGTTGTTATTTTAAATAATGATGCGCTTGGAATGGTAAGACAGTGGCAGGAAACATTTTATGAGAAACGCTACTCACACTCCTTATTTTCAGAAAACCCTGATTTCGTGAAACTGGCGGAAAGTTATGGAATTAAAGGAATGCGTGTATCAGATGAAAAAGATGTTCCGAAAGTTTTGGAAGAGGCTTTTTCACATGATGGTCCTGTTGTTATTGACTGCCGTATTGACAGAGATACATGTGTATACCCGATGATTGCACCGGGTAAAGGAATGCACGAAATGATTGGGGTGACAAAATGAAACGCATAATCATTGCCACAGTACAAGATCGTGGCGGGGTGTTAAATAGAATAACTGGCATGCTGAACCGGCGCCAGTTTAATATTGAAAGTATTTCTGTCGGAGCTTCGGATGTGAAAGGTATTTCCAAAATGACATTTGTCGTTGAAGTTTCCGATAAGCAGAAGCTGGAGCAATTAACAAAACAGCTGAACAAGCAAATCGATGTGATTAAGGTTTTAGATGTCACAGATAAAGCAATTGTGACCAGGGAGCTTGCTTTAGTAAAAGTTGTTGCTACCAATCAGACAAGAGCAGAAATTATGACATTAATCTCTGCATTCCGTGCAGATGTTATTGATATCAGCAAGGATAGTCTGACAATACAAGTTACCGGGAAGCCGGAAAAGGTCGATGCGTTAATTTCATTGCTCAGACCATATGGAATTAAGGACTTAACGAAAACTGGATTAACAGCATTTCCAAGAGGTTATCAGCCTGAACAAGGTTTTAGTGAGCTAAATAGTATTTCAGCTCACGGATAATAGAAAGACAGGAGCTTCTGTTAAGAACGTCCAAAGGACAATACAGAAGTCATCATATCCTGTGAAATTAAAAAAATAGATAAAGATGAGAGGGAGATTACATTATGGCAAAGGTATTATACAACAAGGATATTAATAAAGAGGTACTAAGAGATAAAAAAATCGCAATCATTGGATATGGTTCACAAGGTCATGCACATGCAATGAACTTAAGAGATTCCGGTTTTGAGGTAGTTGTTGGTTTACGCCCGGGGAAATCACAGCAAAAAGCAGAAGCAGACGGCTTTAACGTATATTCTGTAGCAGAAGCAACAGCTCAGGCAGATTTAGTGATGGTATTGCTTCCAGATGAAATGCAGCCACAAGTATATCAAGAAAGCATCAAGGATAATTTACAAGAAGGAAATGCACTTGCATTCGCTCACGGATTTAATATTCACTTTACACAAATCGTGCCTCCTTCTAACGTAGATGTTTTCTTAGCAGCACCAAAAGGACCTGGACATCTTGTACGACGTACATTTGAAGAAGGTGCCGGTGTACCGGGATTATACGGAATTGAACAAGATTATACTGGAAATGCAAAAGATATAGCACTTGCATACTCTTATGGTATTGGCGCAGCCAGAGCCGGTGTATTAGAAACAACCTTCCAGGAAGAAACAGAAACAGATCTGTTTGGAGAGCAGGCTGTATTATGTGGTGGAGCAACAGCACTTGTAAAAGCAGGCTTTGAAACATTAACAGAAGCTGGCTATCAGCCAGAGGTTGCATACTTTGAATGTTTACACGAATTAAAGCTGATTGTTGACCTGCTTTATGAAGGTGGATTGGAAAATATGCGTTATTCTATCTCTGATACTGCACAATGGGGAGACTTCGTATCTGGTCCGCGTGTTGTTGATGAAGGAACGAAAGAGCGCATGAAAGACATTCTTTCTGATATCCAAACTGGTAAATTTGCGAAAGAATGGATTTCTGAAAATCAGACTGGCCGTCCGCAATTTAATGCAATTAACCGCCGTGAAAATCAACATCAAATTGAAGTTGTTGGAAGGGAGTTACGTGCTTTAATGCCATTCATTAAAAATCCAATTAGTGATGATGCAAAAAAGGATGAAAAAGCACATGCCAATAATTAAGTTTTTTGATACAACTCTTAGAGATGGCGAACAGTCACCTGGAGTTAATTTGAATAAAGAAGAAAAATTACAGATTGCCAAACAGCTTGAAAGATATGGAATGGATCGGATTGAGGCTGGATTTCCAGCCTCCTCCAAAGGAGATTTTGAAGCTGTTCAGGCGATTGCCCAAAATATAAAAAAATCAACTGTTCTTGGTTTAGCCCGCACTGTTAAATCGGACATTGATGCAGTTTATGAAGCAGTAAAGGATGCCGCTAAACCGGCTATCCACGTATTTATTGCTACATCTCCCATTCATATGAAATATAAGCTGAAGAAGTCTCCTGAGGAAGTTGTCGAAACGGCTGTGAGCATGGTTCGCTACGCAAAGGAAAAATTTAATCATGTCGAATGGTCTGCGGAGGATGCGACTCGTTCCGACATAGCCTTCTTAGCAGAGATTATTGAAAAGGTCATTGATGCAGGAGCAACTGTCATTAACCTGCCGGATACCGTTGGTTATGCAACGCCGGAGGATTATGGCAGCATGTTCCGTTATATAAAAGAAAATGTACCGAATATTGATAAAGTAGAATTATCCTGTCACTGCCATAATGACCTGGGATTAGCAGCAGCTAATACACTTTCTGCTATTCAAAATGGCGTAACTCAGGTAGAAGGTGCTATTAATGGAATCGGAGAGCGGGCAGGAAATGTAGCGTTAGAGGAAGTTGCTTTAGCATTACATGTACGCTCTGATTATTTCCCATATGCATCAAGTTTGAAATTCGATGAAACGAAACGAACGAGTGATCTTGTGTCTAAATTGACAGGAATGTATGTGCAGGCAAACAAAGCGATTGTTGGAAGAAATGCTTTCTCTCATGAATCAGGCATTCACCAGGATGGCGTCCTGAAGCATGCAGAGACGTATGAAATTATCACACCGGCGCTGGTCGGAGTAACTCCAAATACATTATTCCTCGGCAAGCATTCCGGAAGACATGCTTTTAAAGATAAAGTGAATACCTTTGGAATTGAATTAACAGAAGCAGAGTTAAAAGAGGCTTTTGAACAATTTAAACAGCTGACAGATCATAAAAAAGAAGTAACAGACGATGATATTTATGCTATTGTAATGGAAATCAAAACAGATTCCTCCAACATTGATAAATACGAATTAATTCAATTCGGCGTATCCTATGATACACAGGATACACCATCTGCAACAGTTGTTTTAAAAGCTCCAAACGGGGTGAATGTAGAAGCAACAGAGTACGGAAGCGGAAGTGTCGAAGCGCTGTATAAGACAATTAATTCTTTAATAGATGAAGAAATCACTTTGACAGATTACCAGCTGAATTCTGTCGGCGGCGGAAAAGATGCCTTGGCAGAGGCACATGTGCAAATCAAAATAAATGAACAAATTAACAATGGCCGCGGCACAGCACAGGATGTCCTGCAGGCTTCAGCCAATGCACTTATTCAAGCGATAAATCGCTATTATGTTCAGAAAAAAGCAACTATTAAACAGCTCGTTCACGAGTGAAAAGAAGGAGAAATAATAATGGAAAAGAAAATCGTCCTGTTACCTGGAGATGGAATCGGTAAAGAAATTATGGAGTCAGCTAAAAAGGTGCTCGCAGCAATTGAAAGTGAATATCATCATGATTTTGTTCTCCAGGAGTGTGCTATTGGCGGAGATGCTCTTGACCGTTATGGTGTGCCATTACCTGATGATACACTAAAAGCATGTGAAGAAGCGGATGCAGTTCTCTTGGGCTCAGTCGGAGGTCCGAAATGGGATAATCAGCCCCCTGAATTCAGACCGGAGAAAGGGCTGCTCGGAATTCGTAAAGGCTTAGGATTATTTGCTAATCTGCGCCCTGTTAAATCATTCCCATCCCTTTTGCATGCTTCTCCTTTAAAAGAAGAGATTGTCAAAGATTCAGATATGATGATTGTTCGTGAACTGACTGGCGGTTTGTATTTCGGCGAACCGAGGGAACGCAGAAACAACGGAGAGGATGTCGTAGATACGTTAGCCTATTCAAGACAAGAGATTGAAAGAATTGTTGAAAAAGGCTTCGAATCTGCACAAATCCGTAATAAACATTTAACCTCGGTCGATAAGGCAAATGTATTAGAGTCGAGCCGGATGTGGAGAGAAATTGTCAATGAGAAAGCAGCTGACTATCCAGACGTAAAAGTAGAACACTTGCTGGTAGATGCAGCAGCAATGAAGCTTATTACAAATCCGAGCGGCTTTGATGTTATTGTAACAGAGAACTTATTCGGTGATATTTTAAGTGATGAAGCTTCTGTTCTGACAGGGTCACTGGGAATGCTCCCATCAGCAAGTGTCCGCACAGATGGCCTGGGCATGTATGAACCGGTTCATGGTTCCGCTCCTGACATCGCTGGAAAAGGAATTGCAAATCCAATCGGAATGATTCTGTCAACTGCATTAATGCTCGAATATTCTCTAGGAATGAAGGAAGAAGCAAAAGCAATTGAAACAGCAGTAATGGATTGCCTGGAGCAGGGCTATCACACATCAGACTTAAATATAAAAGATGGAAAACAAATGAGTACAGAAGAAATAACAGAAGCGATAATCGAGAATTTAACTACGAAATGTATTTCTGATTCTATTTGTAGCTCTTATGTATAAGAGGATGTTCAAAAAAAAGACGGTAAAAAGGACTTTTTGAACACTCATTATAAAGAGATTCCGGTATTAAAAACAATATATATCGTTTCGGAGGTGTAAAAAAAATGGGAAAGGCTTTGACAGCTTTTGAAAAAATTTGGAATAAGCATGTTGTAAAAGAAGAGGAAGGAAAGCCGGCTCTTTTATATATTGACCAGCATCTTGTTCATGAGGTAACGTCTCCGCAGGCGTTTGAAGGTTTAAGATTAAATGGACGGAAGGTTAGACGTCCTGATCTTACTTTCGCTACAATGGATCATAATGTTCCTACTATTAATAGAGAGAATATGAAGGATGAAATCTCTATCAAACAAATGGAAGCATTAAAAAAGAATTGTGCAGACTTTGGAGTAAAGCTGGCAGACATGTATCACCCGGATCAGGGTATTGTCCATGTTATCGGACCGCAGTTAGGTTTAACCCAGCCGGGAAAAACGATTGTCTGTGGAGACAGCCACACATCCACACATGGAGCATTCGGAGCATTTGCATTTGGGATTGGAACAAGTGAAGTAGAGCATGTGCTGGCAACACAAACAATCTGGCAGGACAAACCGAAAACTTTAAATGTAAAAGTTATTGGAGATTTAGGTACTGGTGTTACTGCAAAAGATTTAATCCTGGCTATTATTGCAAAATTCGGTGTCCGTTTTGGAACGGGATATGTGATGGAATATACAGGAGAAGCTATCCGCAAATTAACCATGGAAGAAAGAATGACAATTTGTAATATGTCTATTGAAGCTGGAGCACGTGCCGGTTTAATCAGTCCAGATGAAACAACTGTAGAATTCCTGCGCGGTCGTGAAATGGTTCCAAAAGGAGAGGCATTTGATGCGTTAGCAGAAGAATGGCTTGCTTTGGCAACAGATGAGGATGCAGAATATGATCACACTGTTACAATACATGCAGATGAAATTGAACCTCAGGTAAGCTGGGGTACGAACCCGGGAATGTGTGTGCCAGTAAGCGCTGCTACACCTGTTATTAAAGATGCTGAGTATCCTGAGGAAGTTGAGCGAGCACTAAAATATATGGATTTAAATGAAAACCAGCCAATCACATCGATTGAGGTGGACCATGTATTTATCGGCTCCTGTACAAATTCCCGTCTAAGTGATCTGAAAAAAGCATCTAAGATTGTAGAAGGCAAGAAAGTCAAAGAAGGCATTAAAGCGATTGTTGTGCCGGGATCATTCTTGGTTAAACAGCAGGCAGAAGAGATTGGCCTGGACAAAATATTTATAGATGCAGGGTTTGAATGGAGAAATTCAGGCTGCAGTATGTGTCTTGGAATGAATGATGATATTGTTCCAGCAGGCGGCAGATGTGCATCAACGTCAAACCGGAATTTTGAAGGAAGACAAGGGAACGGGGCGCGTACACACTTGGTAAGTCCAGAGATGGCAGCAGCAGCAGCGATTGAAGGACATTTCGTTGACGTGAGACAATTTGTCGGAGTACCGAGTTAGGAGGAATAAGCATGGAACCATTTAAAGAACATAAAGGAATTGCTGTTCCGTTGAATCGTGGAAACGTGGATACCGATCAGATTATTCCCAAGCAATTTTTAAAGCGTATTGAACGTACAGGATTTGGAGAGTTTTTATTTTTCCATTGGCGTTTTGACGATGATGGAAATTTACGTGATGAATTTGTCTTAAACCAGCCCAAATATGAAAATGCTACAATATTGTTAGCTGGTGATAATTTTGGATGTGGCTCATCCCGTGAACATGCTCCTTGGGCCTTAGAGGATTACGGGTTTAAAGTCATTATTGCTCCTGACTTTGCAGATATTTTTTATAATAATTCGTTGAAAAACGGCATATTAGTAATAAAAATGAATGAAGAGCAGGTCCAGCAGTGGATGAAAAAAGCGGAGCAGGGATTAACATTAGATGTTGATTTAGAAAAACAGGAAATTACAGATACAGATGGCACCGTAGTTTCATTTGATATTCCGCCTTATCATAAGGAGAAACTTCTTAACGGCTGGGATGATATTGCGTTGACTCTTCTAGAGGAAGATGCGATTCAAGCATTTGAAGAAAAACGTGCTTAAAAAATGCTAAGTACAGAAAAATATGAGAAAATAGAGAGATAGAAAGAAGATTAGAAACAATCAGAGTATTAAAGGAGTGTGGATTCACTTGGGGATCGCTTAACTGGTGAAAAAGTATATCAAGCATGGAAGAAATTAAAGCCAATTGTTCATCAAACATCGCTGTTAACATCGCACACAACAGATGATTTGGTAGGGAAGCATGTGTATTGTAAGATGGAAAATCAGCAAAAAACCGGAGCATTTAAGTTTCGGGGCGCAAGTTATAAACTGATGCAAATGACAGATGAAGAGCTTACAAATGGTGTTATTACAGCATCTGCCGGAAACCATGCACAAGGAGTTGCGCATGCAGCGTCAAAATTAGGTGTGAAGGCAACAATATTCATGTCAGAAGGAACACCGCTGGCTAAAGTAAATGCAACAAGAAATTATGGTGCTGACGTCATTTTGACAGGAGAAAGCTTTCAGGAGGCCTATCAGGCATCATTAGAGCATCAGCTGAAAACAGGTGCAACCTATATTCATCCATTTGATGATTATGATATTATGGCTGGACAAGGCACTATTGCAATGGAATTGCTGCGTCAGGAAGATCGCATAGACACCATTTTAGTGCCGATCGGCGGCGGCGGTTTAATTAGCGGGATTGCAGTAGCAGCCAAACATATCAACCGGAATATCCGGGTGATTGGTGTGCAGGCTGAAGGAGCTGCCGCTATTTATGACAGCTATCATACCAAGCAGGTGAAAAAGCTGACGCAAGTGGATACTATTGCAGAAGGGATTGCTGTAAAAGAACCTGGAAAGCATACATTGCCAATTATCCAAGAATATGTAGATGATATTGTAACTGTAACTGATGAGCAAATTGCTGCAGCGATTATATATATGCTTGAACGGAATAAAACATTGATGGAGGGAGCTGGAGCAGCTGCTCTGGCAGCCTTATTCGCACATCATCATCAGCTTCGTTCTAGACATTGCGGAGTCATCGTGAGTGGTGGGAACCTCGATATCGGGAACATGCAGCGAATTCAAGAGTTATCCGAAAAGTATAAACCGAAAAAAGTAAAATCGTATGTTGCTTTATAAATAACTTCATTCAATGAGGATATCCTCATTGAATGAAGTTTTATTTATTATGTTAGAAGTTTTTTTCATTTGTGGGCAGGACTCAATAAATACTTATTTTTTTATGCAAAATTGTCGTAACACTCTCATAATGAATTATTCTTTTTGTGAAAATCTATAAAAATACTTTCTTAGATTCGGAATATAAGGGCTGAATACTAAAACCATTTTACTTTGTTTTTTTATTTTAATTCATACATAACGCATACTGTTATCCATTTTTATCCTTTTTTAAAAGCATTTTTTCCTTCCTTCAAACAGTTAATATTTGGTACTCATGACGATATATAGATGATTTTTTTGATAAAACGACACAAAATTATGAGAAGAAAATTGAAAAAATTTAAATTAATTTTTTAAGTAAATTATTGGAATAATCCCTTGATTTTAAAGGTTTTTGGTGACATAAAGGAAATTATGTATACAGCTGCCAATCTTATTTTTTGTCAAAACCTATTGATTTTAGCAAGGTTATAAACTATAATTTCAAAGTATATTAAGATTTGTTTACGATAAGTTTTCGAATTCAAATTTTTGAAATGAAATTGCAACATTTTAGAGGTAACAAAGATTAATAAAAATAGAATAGAATTTAGCCTGTTAAAGCGATAAAATTTCTTATTTATTTACGGACAATTTTCAGAAAAATTACAACAATTATATTCTTTACATATTACATATCGTCCGCAAGATAGAAAAAATCGCTTACTAGAGAAACTAAATTTATATCATAGATTACTGCTGAGAGCAGGGAAAAATATAATTTAGTAGATGAGCTGAGCCAAGCCGAGACCATGTTATGTTTGTTCAAAAAAATTTTAATTATTGATAATTAAAAATGAATGATCATGCATGCATTTTTTTATTCAGAAATTACTCAAATTTTCGTCATCTGATTATTCGGAAATCAGAAAGGGGAGGTTTGCTGAAAATTTGAATTGCCTGAAACATACAGCATAGAGAATGAAAAAACATTTTGGTTAAGGGGGATGTAGGTTGAGTAATGAACTTTTAAAGATAAAAAACCTTTCAACATCTTTTCGTATTGGGGATGAATATTACGCAGCGGTAGATGATGTAACGCTTACCTTGAATAAAAATGAAGTATTGGGAATTGTTGGAGAGTCTGGTTCGGGAAAGAGCGCTCTGGCATTCTCGATTATGCGGCTGCATACAAGAGCAAAAATTGAAGGAGAAATCTTGTTAAATAATCAAAATATTGTCAAAATGTCGACGTCAAAATTAAATAAAATACGTGGAGACGAAATGGCGATGATTTTTCAGGATCCACTGACTGCTTTAAATCCACTTATGCCAATAGGCAGACAAATTGAAGAAAATTTATTTTTGCATAATAAAAAACTTGGCCAGCAGGGCAGGAAAAAACGTACTATTGAGCTGCTTAATTTAGTGGGAATTCCAAGACCGGAACGCGTTTATGAGCAGTTTCCACATGAATTATCAGGTGGTATGAGGCAGCGTATTATTATTGCGATCGCGATTGCGAATGATCCGGAACTATTAATTGCTGACGAACCAACTACTGCTTTGGATGTAACCATTCAGGCACAAATTCTTGACTTAGTCCGTGAACTGAAAGAAAAAATACATGCAGGGATTATTTTGATTACCCATGATTTAGGTGTTGTGGCGGAAATGGCTGACCGTGTAGCTGTTATGTATGCAGGGCAAATTGTAGAAATTGCACCTGTAGACAAACTGTTTGCAAACCCGTTGCATCCATATACAAGATCCTTATTAAATTCGGTACCGGCTGAAGGACAGGACAGGCTTCATGTAATCCAGGGTGTTGTACCTACCTTGAAGAATTTACCAAGAACAGGATGCCGTTTTGCAGAACGGATTCCTTGGATTGATGCTTCACATCATGAGGAGCATCCAGAATTACATGAAGTAGAATCCGGACATTTTGTCAGATGCACATGTTATGAGCATTTTTACTTCCCGGATAATAAGGAGGAGCAGGCAAATGGCGTTTCTTGAGGTGCAAGATTTACAAGTATACTTCCCGATAAAAGGTGGAATTTTTAATCGGACAGTGGATCATATCAAAGCTGTTGACGGTGTATCCTTTGAGATGGAACAGGGGAAAACATATGGTCTAGTCGGTGAGTCCGGCTCCGGAAAGTCAACGACAGGACGGGCGATCATTGGCTTGGAGGATATAACCTCCGGGAAGATTTTATTTGATGGAAAAGATATTACAGATAAAAAAACAAAAAATAAAGCATTCAGGAAAGATGTACAAATGATTTTTCAAGATCCCTATTCTTCTTTAAATCCGAGAAAGCGGGTACTGGATATTGTTGCAGAGCCGCTGCGGAACTTTGAAAAATTATCGAAGCAAGAAGAGAGAAAGCGTGTACAGGAGCTCTTAGACATCGTTAATGTGAGTCCTGACAGTATTTTTAAATATCCACATGAATTTTCCGGTGGGCAGAGGCAGCGTATTGGAGTTGCCAGAGCAATTGCCTTAAAACCGAAGCTGATTATAGCGGATGAGCCTGTATCTGCTTTAGATGTATCTGTACAGGCTCAAGTATTGAACTTTTTAAAGGAAATTCAAAGTGAACTCAACCTGACCTATTTATTTATCAGTCATGATTTGGGGATTGTGAAGCATATGTGCGACAATATATCGATTATGTATAAAGGAAGATATGTGGAGCAGGGAAGTACAGCAGATATTTTTGAAAATCCACAGCATATTTATACGAAACGTTTAATTGCTGCAATTCCGGATATTGATCCAAAAAATCGTGAAAAGCAATTTCATAATCGGCAAAAGGTATTGGAAGAATACACGCAATCCTATAATGATTTTTTCGATCAGGACGGATTGGCTTTCCAATTGAAATCTATTTCAGACACACATCGTGTTGCTCTGCCGCAGAAAGGTTGATGAATTTATGTGGAAATTTATAGTCAGAAGATTATTGATTACTATCCCGCAAATCATTATTTTGAGTATTATTGTGTTTATATTAGCTCAGATGATGCCCGGAGATGCTTTATCGGGACTGATTGATCCAAGTATTGATCCGGCGGCAGTCGAGCAGCAACGGGAAAGATTGGGCTTAAATAACCCTTGGTATATACAGTATGTAGACTGGGTCGGAGGTATTCTGCAAGGCGATTTTGGTCAGTCATTCCGTTTTAAAATGCCTGTTACAGAATTAATCGGCCAGCGAATGGTAAATACGGTTCTTCTATCGGTTGTTACATTAATCTTTACATATTTAATTGCACTTCCATTAGGACTAATTAGCGGACGTTTTAATGATACGCTGCTTGATCAGGCTATTACTGGTTATACCTATATTGGATTTGCTACACCGCTGTTTATTTTTTCCTTATTTATGCTTTGGATTTTTGGTTATAATTTAGGCTGGTTTCCAACCAGCGGAAGTGTGGCGCCGGGTACTGAACCGGGAACTATCGCATATTGGCTAAGTAAAGTTTATCATGCGCTCTTACCAGGAATATCGATAGCTTTAATTCAAGTCGTCTCAACTGTTCAATATCTACGGAGTGAAATTATTGATACGAAGCAAAAAGATTTTATTATAACAGCCCGTGCTAAAGGGGCAGGTGAACAGAGAGTATATAATAAACATATATTTAGAAATTCTTTATTACCAATTGCTGCATTTTTTGGCTGGGAAATTACAACGTTAATCACTGGAACGGTATTTGTGGAAAAGATATTTAGCTACCCGGGTATGGGACTTCTATTCTTAGAATCTATTACACAGCGAGATTTTAGTGTTGCAAATTCACTTGTACTGTTGTTTGGTACAGCACAAATCATGGGAGCTTTATTATCAGATATTATATTAAGTATTGTCGATCCACGAATTCGTATTAAGTAGAATCTTAATAATTTTGAGGTGATTATAGATGGAAGCAACTGACGTGAAGGAATTGGAGCAGGCCAAAACCCCTTCAGCTATAAAAGTATTATTAAAAGAATTATATCGGGATAAATTGGCACTTGTTTCCTTAATATTTTTGGTTTTAGTCGCAGCTTTTGTATACGGTCTATCCATATTTCTAGACCAGGACCAGATTGTCACGGTTGATTTATTCGCAATAAATGAGCCACCTGGCGAAGACTTTATTCTAGGGACAGATTATGGTGGAAGAGATGTCTTTGGTCAATTGATTATTGGAACCAGGAATTCATTAACTATTGGTATTTTAGTTACGCTGCTTAGCGGTGTTTTTGGAATCGCCTATGGTTTGATATCCGGCTATTATGGCGGTCATGTTGATAACGTGATGATGCGTATTCTTGACTTTATGAATATTTTACCATTTTTATTTATTATTATTAGTTTTGTGGTAATTGTTCCGGATTACAATACAATAACATTTTCACTAATTATGTCTGCTTTTATGTGGATGGGGATTGCCCGGCTAATCCGGTCCAAGGCGTTACAGGAAAGGGAACTGGATTACGCGCAGGCCTCGAAAACATTGGGAACATCCAACTTTAATATTATTTTCAAACAGGTTATGCCAAATATTGTATCGTTAATTATTGTAACAATGACGTTGAATTTGGCAGCAAATATTGGTTTAGAATCCGGACTGTCTTTTTTAGGCTTTGGATTGCCGGAAAGTACACCAAGCTTAGGAACATTGATTTCTTATGCAACAAACCCGCAAACCTTAGAGCATAGATGGTGGATTTGGGTTCCGCCGGCAGTACTGATTTTAATATTGATGCTGGCTGTCCGAAATGTTGGAGAAGCATTAAAGCGTGCAGCAGACGCCCGTCAAAGAAGGGGCTAGTAATCTTTGTTACTTTCATCAATTATTCTGAATAGTTGGTGTGGAGTATAGATAGCTGGGAACTTGTAACCGGCATAATAAACAAATATAAGGGGAGGTTCAAGGTATGAAGAAAGCAAGCTTATCGAAGTTATTACTGGCAATGATGTTAATGCTTATTTTAGTATTGGCTGCTTGTAGTAGTGGATCAGATGATAACGCTGAGGGTGATGGCGGGTCAGATGATGGTACTGAAGAAGGGACAGACGAAGGTGAAGGCGGATCAGAAGATGGTATTTATTCCATTGATGATTTTCCAGCTGCTAAGACCGATGCTGGAGAGGCGATTGATGGAGGTACATTAAATTATGGTTTAGTTAACTCCTCAGTATTTGAAGGGATTTTAAACTGGAATTTTTATCAAGGTAATCCAGATGCACATGTTATCCAATTTTTTGATGAATCATTATTGAGTGCAGATGAAAACTTCACTTATACTCAAGATGGTGCAGCAACATTTGAAACAAGTGAAGATAATAGAACATTTACATTTACTATTGGTGACAATGTAAACTGGCATGATGGTGAACCTGTAACAGCAGAAGACTGGTTATACTCTTATGAAATTATTGGTCATCCAGATTATACTGGTATCCGTTATGATGCAAGTTTTCGTAACATAGAAGGAATGGACGAGTACCATTCTGGAGATGCAGATACAATTTCGGGTATTGAAGTTATTGATGATAAAACGTTAGAAATTAGCTATAAAGAGGCTTGGCCATCTTTATTAGCTGGCGGTATTTGGGCTTATGCTACACCGAAGCATATTTTTGAAGATATTCCGATTGCTGAAATGGAAGAGTCAGCTGAAGTTCGTCAAAATCCAATCGGCATGGGGCCATTTAAAGTTGAATCTGTTGTTCCTGGGGAGTCTGTAACTTATACAGCGAATGAAGATTACTGGAAGGGTGCTCCCAAACTTGACGGAGTTACATTAACTGTAGTCAGCCCAGAAACAGTTGTTCAGGCTTTAGAATCTGGTGAAATTGATATAGCTGGCGGCGGATTCCCGACAGATCAATATCCTGATGTAGAGGAATCTTTAACAAATGTTGAGTTCTTAGGAGTTATTGATAATGCATACACGTATATTGGTTTTAAATTGGGTCATTGGGATGCAGACAGCAGTGAAGTTGTAACAGATCCTGATGCAAAAATGGCTGATGTAGAGCTGAGAAGAGCAATGTGGCATGCAGTAGATAATAATGCAGTAGGGGAAAGATTCTATAATGGATTACGCTGGAATGCAACAACATTGATTGGTCCGGCATATCCAGATTTCTATAATGATGAAGTAGAAGCTCCTACGTATGATCCAGATGAAGCAAACAGAATTTTAGACGAAGCTGGTTATGAAGATGTTGATGGTGATGGCATCCGTGAAAATCCAGATGGAGAAGAATTAGTAATTAACTTTGCATCTATGGAAGGCGGAGACACTGCTGAACCAATTGCAAACTACTATATCCAGGCTTGGGAAGCAGTAGGATTAAAAGTAGAGTTATTAGATGGCCGTCTGCATGAATTTAATGCTTTCTATGATCGTGTAGAAGCGGATGATCCAGATATTGATATTTATCAAGCTGCATGGAGCACTGGCTCTGATGTAGATCCATCCGGTCTATATGGTAAAGAAGCACCGTTTAACTATTCTCGTTACTCAAGCGAAGAAAATGATCGTTTAATCGCTGAGGGTAACTCAGAAGAATCCTTTGAAGTTGAACACCGTCAAGAGGTTTATAAGGAATGGCAAGAATTAATGGTTCAAGATATTCCTGTATTCCCAACAGTTTATCGTGCTGCTCTTACGCCGGTAAACGAGCGTGTAACAGGCTATTCTGCAGCTCTAGACTGGAGTGAATGGCAAGAAGTTGGTGTTACACAGGAAGATCCAGTACTTCCTGAATAATATTCAGTAAGAAGAATGTCCTTAGGGGCATTCTTTTTTGTCAGTTAAGTATTAATCATGAGAGGAACGTAAAATTACCTGTAGATGGATACTTCACTTTATATATGTGTTTCATTGTGTAAAAGTTAAAGAACTAATAAATATCCAATAATCGTCCATTTCTAAAAACCTTCATATACGCTATAATGGATACGGATACATAAAAGAAAACTTCATTCAGGAGGAATTCATCGTGAACACACAAGATCAACTAAAAAAAGCAGTAGGTGAAAAAGCCGCATTATTAGTAGAGGACGGTATGAAAGTAGGTATAGGGTTCGGTTCAACAGTATATTGGTTCGTACGTGCTTTAGGTGAAAGAGTAAAACAGGAAGGCTTAGATATAAAAGGAATTCCATCCTCTATTCTGACAGGGGAATGGGCGAAAGAATTTGGTGTCCCTTTGACAGATTTTGCAACAACAAAGGAGTTGGATATAACGATTGACGGATCAGATGAGGTAGATCCGGATTTTCAGTTAATCAAGGGCGGCGGAGCAGCTTTATTCAGGGAAAAAATTATTGCTCAGGCTGCAAAAAAGCTAGTTATTATTGTGGATGATTCAAAAATGGTAGAGCATTTAGGGGCATTTGCATTGCCGGTAGAAATTCTGCAGTTTGCTTGGGAACGTACAGCCTATGAAATAGAGAAGCTGGGCTGCACTCCAGTACTTCGATTGAAGGATGGAGAGCCACTTATCACAGACAATGGAAATTATATCGTGGATTGTTCATTTGAAAAGATAAAGGATCCTGCAGATTTAGACCGGAAATTACAATCAATTGTCGGAGTGGTGGAAACAGGGTTATTTATTGATATGGCTGACACTATTATTATTGGCGGTTCAGAAGGTATCACTATAAAAGAAAAATAGGTTATAAATAAAAGATCATCTATTTAGATGGTCTTTTTACTTTGTAGTTAGAAAGGATCAACTTTGTAATAGTATAAGTGCAGCGGTTTTCTCAAAAAATCCTCACAAACACGCCCAAAAGAGCATAGGCTAATGAGGAGCTGGATAGGTTGCCAGAGAGGATGATGAGATTTGTGTGGAATTACTGGATTTATCAGCTGGGATAAACGGGCAAGTGACGAGCGGGAAATAATAGAAAAGATGACAAATACATTATCTTTGCGCGGTCCAGATGCAACGGGTTATTGGCTGGAAGGCCATGTTGGATTTGGGCATAAACGTCTTTCTGTTATAGATTTAGAAGGCGGGAAGCAGCCAATGCTGAAAGAAACGGAACATAAGAAATACGTTATCTGTTATAATGGAGAGCTTTATAATACAGAGGAATTGCGTAAAAGCTTAATGCAGCGAGGTTATACATTTACTACATCCTCAGATACAGAGGTGCTTCTAACAAGTTATATGGAGTGGAAGGAAGACTGTGTTGATCATTTAAATGGTATTTTTGCATTTGCTATTTGGGATGATGCGTCAGAGAAGCTGTTTATTGCAAGGGACCGGTTAGGGGTGAAGCCGCTTTTTTATAGTGAGAAAGGAAAAACATTTGTATATGGCTCGGAAATAAAAGCACTCCTCGCCCATCCACAGGTTACAACAAATATCGATCGTACCGGTCTTTCTGAGGTTTTTGGCTTGGGACCGTCAAGAACGCCAGGGCATGGGCTGTTTAAAGATGTCGATGAATTAAGAGCCGGGCATGCGATGACAGTGACAAAAGCAGGGTTAAGGGTCTGGCGGTACTGGAATCTAGTAAGTAAAGAGCATAAAGATTCTCTGGAGGAGACAGCAGAAAAAGTACGGACACTGTTTATTGATTCGATAGAGAGACAGCTGGTATCAGATGTTCCTGTATCTACCTTTCTATCAGGTGGTTTAGATTCCAGTGCTATTACAGCAATAGCCGCAAACCATTACAGAGACAACGATCTAGGCGCTTTACCTACCTTCTCGCTGGATTATCAAGGAAATAAGCCGTATTTTCAAGTGAGTAAATTTCAACCCTCCAGTGACCAAGAATGGATTGAGAAAATGGTGGAGGCCTTCTCAACGGACCATCATGAAGAAATTATTACAGGAGTAGAGCTTGCTTCTTTATTGAGGGAAGCGGTAGAGGTAAGAGATCAGCCAGGTCAGGCAGATATTGATTCTTCTTTACTCTGGCTTTGCAGGAATATAAAAAAACATACAACAGTGGCATTGTCAGGAGAATGTGCAGATGAAATATTCGGCGGCTATCCCTGGTTCCATGATCCGGAAGCGGCTGGTGACAGCTTTCCATGGATACGCTCTTTAGATGGAAGAATTGATTTACTGCATGATGATTGGCAAAGTAAATTAAAGATTGAGGATTATGTGCGGGAAAGATATCAGGCAACGATAGCGGAAACACCTCGTCTGGATGGAGAAAGCAATGTTGATGCGAAGCGGAGAGAATTGTTTTATTTAAATATACAATGGTTTATGTCCCAGCTGTTGGATAGAAAAGATCGAATGAGCATGGGAGCAGGGCTGGAGGTACGTGTTCCGTATGCTGATCATCATCTTGTTGAGTATGTTTGGAATATTCCATGGGAAATGAAGATGGCGAATGGCAGGGAGAAGGGTATTTTGCGGAAGGCGATGGAAGGGATTTTGCCGCAGGAGGTGCTTTACCGGAAGAAGAGCCCTTATCCAAGAACCTTCCAGCCGGAATATACAGAGCAGGTATCTCAATGGATGCGGAAAATCTTAACAGATTCAGAAGCAAGAATTTTTGAATTTTTGAAGAAAGATAAAGTAGAAAAAATTGTGGAGAGCGCCGGGAAAGAGTTTAAAGATCCATGGTATGGTCAGTTGATGCGAGGTCCGCAATTAATCGCCCATCTCTGCCAGATTGATTATTGGCTGAGGAAATATGATATAGAGGTTAGTGAGTAGAGTAACTGTTTCAAAACAGATGAAATAGAGTAATAAAGGAAGCGTATGATGTCAAGGGGAATTTATATCTTGATATCATACTTTTTTGCTTTAAGTCCTGATGTGGTATTTTCCTAGGCTGCGATAATTCAACTTGTGAAATGCGTTATAGCAGCAGCTATTATATTTAATTTAGCAAATATCTAAAAACTTAGAAAAAGCTGTATTGACGTGAAATTTGTCGAATGGTAAGATATTATCATGCTTTAACACTTTAATAGGTTGAAAAAGGAGCGTTCAGAATCCATTATGTTTTTTAAGGAGCAGTATCAGCAGATAAAAGACTTTGCGGAGGATATTTATCATCATCCAGAGCTGGGCTATAAAGAGCAGCGGACAAAAGAAAATGTTATCCGCTTTTTGAAGGAAGTTAATCCAGATGTTGAGATGGAGCATTTTAGTACTACAGGCTTCAAGACCACATTAGGTCCAGAAGATGGGGATACACATATTGCGTTTATTGCCGAGCTGGATGCAGTGTATGCTCCATCGCATATGTACGCAGATAAAGAAACAGGGGCGGCACATAATTGCGGACATTATACGCAGGTGGCAATTGCACTTGCTGTTTACCGTTATTATGTGAAAACGAATGCCAGCCAAAATTGGAAGAATAGAATAACCTTTGTCTTTGTCCCGGCGGAAGAATATTTAGATCTAGCTTATCGTGATGGCTTAATTGAACAGGGAACGATCACCCACTACGGCGGGAAGCCAGAAGCGATGAAGCTTGGTGTGTTTGATGATATTGATTTAGCTGTTTGTGTCCATGCCATTGGCGGTGAATTTGATAATAGAACAGTGAATGTGAATTGTGATTTAGCCGGTTTCCTTTATAAGAAGTATACCTTTAAAGGTAAAGCGACACATGCCGGGTTTGATCCATTTTCCAGCAAGAATGCATACAGCATGTCAACGGTTTTTAATACAGCAGTTGGTTTAATGAGACAGCAGCTGGATGAGAAGGAGCATGTGCGTATTAATCCCATTGTGATGGGATCGGATATGTCTACCAATGTTATTCCAAATGAAATTACGGTTGGAACAGATCTCCGGACCAAAACAGTCGATTATTTAAAAGAAGCAGCAGCAAAGCTGGATGATGCAGCTAGAGGAAGTGCCATTGCTTTACAAGGAGAAGTAGCAGCACATACGCAAATGGGATACCTGCCTTTTATCCAGGACAGATATCTATCAAGCTTCGTACAAGCTGTTTTTAAAGACTTTTCAGAAATTGACGAAATCGATGATGATAGTTTTATTAGCGCAGCTGGAGATATTGGTGATTTGTCCTATATGATTCCATGTATTCAAATTGGCTACAGCGGCTTTACTGGAACAATTCATGGTGATGATTTTATTGATGTAGATCCTGAATTTATCTATCGTATCTTTCCGGAATTTGTTGCGGAAGTATTAGAAAATATAGATAAAAATGTAGATAAGGAAAAATTGTACAAGCGTTCTTATTCGGAATATCTTTCTGTCATTAACCAGATTGTTGATTAAACCAACTAATTACATTTAGGAATTGAGGAATATATATGGTTAAAAACTTTGTTTATTTTTTAGTTTTTGTATTGGCGGTAATTGCAGCAGCTGAATTGATTGGGATTCAGACCTTTTCGATAGGATCCATGAATATTTCCATGCTGCCGTTAGTATTTGCAATTGCGATTGCTATGATTCTTGCTTTGCCGTTCTTAAGGAAAGGTATTCTCAAAAAGATTTATAGTAAGAAGAATGTTGATTTCGCCAGTAAATACTTAATTTTTATTATGCTGCCATTAATGGCCAGATATGGATCAGATGTGGCACCGCAGATTCGGGAAATTCTGCAGGTTGGCTGGGTATTTATCATTCAGGAAATTGGTAACCTTGGTACTGTTCTTATCGGACTGCCGATAGCAATATTAATCGGTCTGCGCCGTGAAGCAATCGGGGCAACATTAGGAATAGGAAGAGAAGGAGAGCTCGCTTATATTTCAGAAAAATATACACTGGAATCTCCTGAAGGGCGGGGAGTTATCTCGCTCTATGTTATCGGTACGTTGTTTGGAACGATGTTCTTTAGTATTTTTGCACCTATTTTACTAGATTTCGGGTTTCGGGTCGAAGCACTGGCGATGGCATCCGGGGTAGGGTCTGGAAGTATGATGAGTGCTGCATCTGCAACATTGGTTGCGAGAGTTCCAGAAATGGAGAGTACGATTTTAGCCTATGCTTCAGCCAGTCAGCTATTAACGAGTTTTATCGGGACATTTACCATGGTATTTCTCGCAGCACCATTACAGCAGTTTATGTATAAGTTTTTAGTTAGAGGTGACAAAAAATGAGCCCGACAATGCGCCGTTATGTCCGTTATGCTTTAGTACTGTTATTAAGTGTAGCATTAATTTTATTCGCACAAGAAATTAAGCTGATCAAGAATCCAGACTCTACACCAATTACATCAATGACCTTCGTTGGTTTAGGCATCCTTTGGTTATTTTCATTTATCGGTGTTATTATTGCCGATTTAATGAAATTGGTTCCTATTAAGGTCATTCGTGATTTCCCGATTTTAGGCTGGGTATCCATCACTTCTTTAAGTCTGTGTCTGGTCTCAGACTTTTTTGTCGAAGCAATTCAGGCTGTCGATTTTCTGGCAATTACAACACCGATTTTGACCGTTGCCGGAATTTCTGTAGCGAATCGCCTTGTTGATTTGCGGAAAACATCCTGGAAAGTCGCGATTGTAGCTGTATTTGTTTTTGCAGGTACTTATGTGTGCAGTGCTTTATTAGCACAGCTTGGACTTTTCCTCGCAGGTAATTAGAGTATTCCAAAAGACTTTTCCTATTAAAAAGGTAGGGAGGGTCTTTTTTTATATAATTAATAGAAGAAATGTACAGTCTGGCAAGAACACATACAGATTCAAGAACAAATATGATAGACTATAAGGATACTAGAGTAAAACATATTCCATGTTTATTTGACGGAATATACTGTTTTTCCGCAAAAAATAAAATACCTCTGAAAGGATGAGCAGATGGAGCATATACATAATAAATTTAATCCTTATGCAATTGCAAGAGAATCTGTATACGCAAGAAAAGGAATGGTGGCTACAACACAGCCTTTGGCGGCAGAAGCAGGTTTGGAAATTCTGAAAAAGGGAGGAAATGCCATTGACGCTGCTATTGCGACAGCTGCTTCTTTAACAGTTGTAGAGCCCACTTCAAACGGAATTGGCGGAGATGCCTTTGCACTTGTATGGACAAAAGGGAAATTACATGGATTAAATGGCAGCGGAAGATCCCCGGAGAGTATTTCTATAGAAGCAGTAAAAGAAAAAGGACATGATGCAATTCCAAAATTCGGATGGATTCCTGTTACGGTTCCTGGTATACCAAAAGCATGGGCTGAATTATCCGAACGTTTCGGCAAGTTATCATTAAAAGAAACACTGCAGCCGGCTATTCGTTATGCCCGTGAAGGATTTCCGGTTTCACCGATACTGGCCCGCTTTTGGAAAAGGGCATATCAGATGTATAAAAAGGAAGAAGGACATGATTTTACAGCCTGGTTTGAAACCTTTGCGCCAAATGGCAGACCTCCAAAAGTAGGAGAGATCTGGAAATCAGCCGACCATGCGGCAACGCTGGAAGAAATTGCAGAAACCGGTGCAAGGTCATTTTATGAAGGAGAGCTGGCTGAAAAAATAGCACAAGCTTCTAAAGAAGCGGGGGGATTTTTAACGAAGTCAGATTTAGAAAAATGCGAAACAGAATGGGTGGAGCCGATAAAAGTAAATTACCGTGGCTATGATATATGGGAGATTCCTCCAAATGGGCAGGGGATTATTGCGCTGGAGGCATTGAATATTTTACAAGGATTTGAATTTACAACAAAAGAATCAGTAGATACATATCATAAGCAAATGGAAGCGATCAAGCTGGCCTTTGAAGATGGGAAGCAGCATATCACTGAGGAAGCGAAGATGCGTTATACAACAAAGCAGCTGTTGAGCGGGCAATATACAGCTCAGAGAAGAGCGCTTATTGGTGAAGAAGCGATTCTTCCTGAAGCGGGCGAGCCTTCAGGCAGTGGAACAGTCTATTTAGCCACAGCGGATGAGGAAGGAAATATGGTCTCCTTTATCCAAAGTAATTATATGGGCTTCGGTTCAGGCATTGTTGTTCCCGGTACAGGCATTGCCATGCAAAATCGAGGCTTTGATTTCTCGATGGATGAGAATCATGTCAATGTACTGGCAGGAGGTAAAAAAACGTATCATACGATTATTCCCGGCTTCGTTACAAAGAATAATGAAGGGGTTGGTCCATTTGGTGTGATGGGAGGATTTATGCAGCCGCAGGGTCATATGCAGGTTATTATGAATACCATCGATTTTGGACTTCATCCGCAAGCCGCTTTAGATGCACCAAGATGGCAATGGATGAAGGAGAAAAAGATAGAGGTTGAGAACCGGTTTTCATATACAATTGCTCAAGAATTGCGGCAAAAAGGGCATGATATCCAAATACAGCTGGAGCCGAACAGCTTTGGACGCGGACAAATTATCTGGCGTGATCCGAAAACAGGCGTGCTTGCCGGAGGGACAGAGTCACGGGCAGATGGTCATATTGCTGTATGGTAGATGAAAAAAGATGTAGAGAAGGGTTATATTCATGAAAAAGCAATGGGATATTTTTATTGCATTCTTCCGGGTGGGAATGCTGGGCTTCGGTGGCGGACCTGCCTCCATTCCATTAATGCGGAAGGAAGCTGTAGAAAAATATAAATGGATGGATGAGGACGAATTTATTGATATGCTGTCGATCAGCAATACTTTGCCGGGGCCAATAGCTACAAAACTGGCAGGCTATATCGGTTATCGCGTATCAGGCTGGATTGGTATGCTGAATGCGTTAATTGCTTCTGTTATTCCAACCGTTTTATTGATTATAATTTTATTAAGAACCTTATCGGAGGTTCGTGAATTTGATTGGGTCAAAGGTATGACAGCTGCTGTTGTGGCTGTGGTCGGTATGATGATGGCAGTCCTTACCTGGCAATTTTTATATAAAGCCGGGAAGGGACTGGGCTGGTTGACGGCTTCAATTATGCTTGCTGTTATTTTTATTGTTTTAAATATCCTGCATATTCATCCGGGAATCGTGATTGGCATTCTCTTAATTATTGCATTTGCTCTTCCAGTAAAGAAGAAAGAGGAGGAGGGTGAACGCTCATGATTTTTTGGGATATTTTTGTTGCCTTCTTTCTTCCTGGTATTCTTGGATATGGTGGCGGACCAGCGTCTATATCCTTAGTAGAGAATGAAGTTGTACGTAATTATGGATGGATGTCTGTGCAGGAGTTTGGGGAAGTACTGGCATTTGCTAATTCCTTACCGGGACCAATTGCGACGAAAATGGCAGGATATGTCGGTTATGAACTGGGCGGTGTGCTGGGTTCCTTTATCGGAATTTTTGCTACGGTTGCTCCTTCTTTAATTTTAATGATTGTACTAGGAGGAATTTTACTTAAATATAAAAAGTCCAAACGTGTGCATAGACTGACTGTGTTTGTACAGCCTGTCATTGCTGTACTGCTGGGAGTGATTGCCTGGAATTTTTGGACGGAAGCGTATGTGAGTATTGGCTTATTGCAGACTGCAATAATTGTTCTGCTCAGTTTTTACCTGATAGAGGTCAAGCAGGTGCATCCGGCCTTTGTAATTGCTGGAGCAATGCTGTACGGGGGCTTTTTTCTGTGAAATGAATGAAAAAATAATACAGATAATTAAATAAAGACATTCTGTTGGAGAAGAAGATGCTTCTTTATCTGACAGATGTCTTTTTACATTGATAAATAACATTTTTCACTTTAATTTCATGATAGTAAGGTATGAAAAAAATAAATTTATGAAAGCGTTAGGGCTGATTATTCCGCATCCGGAAAAGATTCTAAAAAGCTAATAGTATTTTGGCAACAAGCACGTGACAAAGTTACATTTTGATTAGGTTGTTTTCCCTATATAACAGAGAATAAAATAAAGATAAGAAAACAATCTAAAAAAATGAAAGGGGTTAACAACATGTCAACACAAAATAGCGGTATACGTGCAAAGGTACAAAAGTTTGGCAGCAACCTCAGTGGAATGATTATGCCAAATATTGGTGCATTTATTGCCTGGGGAATTATTACTGCATTATTTATTCCGGATGGCTGGATTCCTAATGAAAATATGGCATCATTAGTTGATCCAATGATTAAATATTTATTGCCATTATTGATTGGTTTTACAGGTGGTCGTATGATCTATGGTATCCGTGGAGGAGTTGTCGGTGCCACAGCAACAATGGGGGTCATTGTCGGAGCAGAGCAGCCGATGTTCCTTGGAGCAATGATAATGGGGCCATTAGCGGGTTACCTGATGAAAAAAATTGATGATTTATTCCAGGCGAAGATTCGTCAAGGCTTTGAGATGCTTTATAATAACTTCTCAGCCGGAATTCTTGCAGCTATTCTTGCAATGATTGCTGTAGTAGGAATTGGGCCATTAGTATCCAGCTTTTCAAATGCTTTAGCACGAGGTGTAGAAGCAATTATCAGTGCAGGGTTATTACCACTGGCCAGCATTATTCTTGAACCTGCTAAGGCATTATTTTTAAATAATGCAATTAACCATGGAATTCTGACACCACTTGGTGCAGATCAAGCAGTAGAAGCAGGAAAGTCTATATTATTTCTAGTCGAAGCGAATCCAGGGCCAGGTCTGGGAATCTTACTTGCCTTCGCAATCTTTGGAAAAGGTGTTTCAAAAGCATCCGCACCAGGAGCAATAATTATTCAATTTCTAGGTGGTATTCATGAAATTTATTTCCCTTATATCTTAATGAAGCCTACATTAATTATTGCAGCAATTTTCGGTGGAATGTCTGGAATCTTTACCCTACAATTATTTGATGCAGGGCTGAGAGCAGCTGCTTCACCAGGAAGTATTTTCGCTGTCTTAGCAATGACTCCAGCTAATAGTTATGTAGGAGTTATTTTAAGTGTTATTATCGCAGCAGCAGTTTCCTTTGCGATTGCATCCTTTATCCTGAAGACTTCAAAAGGCGGAGAAGAGGACCTTACAGCTTCTACTGAAAAAATGGAAGCTATGAAAGGGAAGAAGAGTAGTGTCAGCAGTTCATTGACAGGGGATAAAGAAGCTGATAATGGAGAAACTCCTGTTAAGGAAGCAGCAGAAGTGAATAAAATCATATTCGCATGTGATGCTGGAATGGGCTCCAGTGCAATGGGAGCTTCTCTGTTAAAGAATAAATTTAAGAAGAGCGGTATCGACATTGATGTAACAAATAAAGCAATTAATGAAATTCCAGAAGACGCGGATATTATTATTACTCAAAAAACACTTACAGACCGCGCAAAGGCAAAACGTCCGGATGCAGAGCATATTTCGGTAGATAATTTCTTAAACAGCCCGCGTTATGATGAACTGGTTGAACGATTAAAAGACTAATACATCCAGAGCAGTTATAATATGATAATAGCCTTCTCTTTTTGACATCCTATAAGAGAGGGCTATTGGCAGAAGGGAGGTGAATGGGGATGTACCTTACCAGTCGTGAACGGAATATCCTCACCTTTTTATTAGCATCTGAAGAAGAAAAAACAGTAAAACAAGTAGCTGATAAACTGAACGTCAGTACCAGAACCATTCACCGTGAATTAAAGAGACTGGAAGATGTATTAGCAGTGTATCAGCTGACATTTCATAAGAAATCAGGTTCAGGTGTAACAATTTATGGGGATGTGCAAAAGAAACAGCAATTAAAAGATAAGGTTGCACAAATGGATGGGGTGGAATTATCCAAAGAGGAAAGACAGTCTATTTTATTAAATACGTTAATCCAGGTTCGTGAACCGATTAAATTATTTACCCTGTCCAGTGAATTAAATGTAACTATTGCTACCATTTCACAAGATTTAGATGATATAGAAGAGCGTATTAGAGCTTTTGATTTGAACCTTGTCCGTAAAAAAGGATATGGCGTAGAGATTCAGGGGAGTGAAGTGAAAAAGCGGGCGATCTTAAGTAATTTAATCTCCCGTCATATTGATTTATTTGAATTTATAGAGAAAATAAAAACAAAAAATAAAGAAGAAACAGCAAAGGGAGAAACAATTTCTGACCGTTTACTAGGGCTTGTTGATCCGAAGAAATTAGAAATAATTGAGGAACAGGTTCAGGGAATTGGCAGGGCGCTTCCTTATCATTTGGCTGATAGTGCTTATGTCGGACTTGTTGTTCATTTAGCGCTTGCTATTGAAAGGCTGCAAAAAGGCGATACCATCCATTTTGATGAAGTGTATAAACAGGAGATTCAGGGAAAACAAGAGTATCAGATTGCAGCTAAGCTGATTGAAAGGCTAAGTGCAGCATTTTCAATAGAAATTCCAGAGGATGAGATTGGCTATATTACGATGCATCTAATGGGAGCAAAGCTCAGAGAAAATCAATCCTATCTGCTGGAAGAGACAAGTTTAGATCTGGCACATCGCGCAAAAGAGCTTATTCGCAAAGTGGGAGAACAGCTGCATATTGATTTATCGGGGAATAACCGCTTTTTAAATGATTTAACAACACATTTAAAACCGGCTATTTACCGTATCAAGCAGCAAATGAATATTCATAATCCGATGCTGGCAGAAATTAAGCGGGATTATCTGGAGCTGTTTGAAGTAATTGAGGAGTGTGTCATCTCCGTGTTTCCGGATTTAAAAATTCCTGACGAAGAAATTGCTTATATTGTATTGCATTTTGCAGCTACTCTGCTTCAGACAGAGCATCATAAGGATGTTCGTGTACTTGTTATTTGTTCAACAGGAATTGGTACTTCAAAAATGCTTGCCTCCAAATTGGAGCGTAAATTTCCAGAAATAGAGATAGCGAAGCATCAATCTATTTTTGATTTGAATCAGGCAGAGCTTTTAGAATACGATGTAATTGTTTCAACCGTTCTTTTAGAGGATCTTGGTCAGAGCTATGTGCATATTTCACCGATGCTGACAGATAACGAGGCAGCAAAAGTCAAAACAGCTCTAAGAAAAGCTGCTTTGACAGGAAGGCCGAAGCCATCTGTTAAAACGAATAAGATTATGGAGGGGGATTTTCTAGTTAACCTTCAGGAAATGCATCGTTATTCTGATGTGATTTTACGGGTCTTAAATCAATTTAAATTATTTCATCTGAAGGATAATAACACAGCCTTTTTAGAATTAATTTGTAATCAATTACAGCATTACGGTATCATTGAAGATAAGCATATACTGCATGAAAAGCTTATTAGGCGGGAAGAGCAGGGCGGACTGGGGATTCCAGGTTCACAGCTTGCGTTATTTCATACAAGATCAGATACTGTCAACGGCCCGGGCTTCTTTATTTTTCAATTACCAAATAAAACAGAGTTATTAGGAATGGACGGTGTAAAAATGGAAGTGTCACGCATTTTAATGATGCTTGCCCCAACGTCCACACATAAAGAAGCATTAGATATCTTAAGCTATCTCAGCGGATTAATCGTCCAGGATGATCATTATGTACAGCTGCTTCAGGAAGCAGAAGAAAAAGAAATCAGTCAATTTTTAACAAATCAGTTTCAACTATTTATTCAGGAAAAATTTTATCATGTGGAAAATGGTCCGTAGAATGCTGATTAAGGCATCAATAGAAAAAGATACTACATCCAAGTTTTACAAAGGAGTGCATATCCATGGCAAAAGAAATTTTAAGCACAGAGAATATTGAATTAGGTGTACAAGTCTCGTCTAAGGAGGAAGCAGTTCGTTATGTCGGCGGTATTTTATTAAATAATGGCTATGTGAAAGAAAATTATATTGATAAAATGCTGGAGCGTGAAGAAATTGCAACGACCTTTATGGGGAATTCTCTAGCAATTCCGCACGGTACAGAAGATGCGAAAAAAGAAGTTATAGAAACAGGGCTTTCTGTTGTAACTGTTCCAGACGGTGTTGACTTTGGCGATGGAAATATTGTGAAGCTTTTGATCGGTATTGCTGGAAAAGGAGATGAGCATTTAGAAATTCTTTCGCAAATTGCTATTATTTGTTCGGAGGAAGAGAATGTAGAGAAATTGATACAGGCATCTTCCAAGGAGGAAATCATTACACTCCTTAATGAGGTGAATGAATAATGAAGGCTGTTCATTTTGGAGCCGGAAATATCGGCAGAGGTTTTATTGGACTTTTACTGGACCAGTCAGGATATGAGGTTACCTTTGTAGACGTCAATGATGAGGTAATCACAGCAATTAACCAGGATAAATCCTATCAGGTTCATTTTGCTGACGACATAAGTGAATCCAGCACTGTTCAGCATATATCAGGTATAAATAGTATGAAAGATCCTAAAGCTGTAACAAATGCAATTATAGAAGCTGACATTGTCACAACAGCAGTCGGTCCGAATATCCTGCCAATTATCGCCAAGGCTATTGCAGAAGGGCTTGCTGAAAGAATAGATATCCAGCGGAAGCCACTGGCGATTATTGCCTGTGAAAATATGATTGGCGGGAGTACGTTATTAAAGGAATATGTCTATCAGGAGATTGATGAAGTGGACAGGGAAGGCTTCGATGATTTATTTAGCTTCCCGGATGCTGCTGTAGATAGAATTGTACCGAATCAAACGAATGAGAATCTACTGGATGTTACGGTAGAACCCTATTTTGAATGGGTTGTAGAAAAAGCATTTATTCAAGGTGAATTGCCTGAAATTAAAGGAATTACCTATGTGGATGAACTCGGGCCATATATTGAGAGAAAACTGTTCACTGTAAATACCGGCCATGCGGCAACAGCCTATTTAGGGAGCTATCATGGGTATAAAACCATTTTTGAAGCTTTACAGGATAAAACAATTCTTGATATGTTAAACGGAGCATTAGAGGAATCAGGCCAGGCTTTAATAAAGGCATATGGGTTTGATGTGAAGGCACATGAAGCTTATATCCAAAAAATCATCGGCAGATTCCAAAATCCGCATATTTCTGATGAGGTAAACCGGGTTGCCAGAGGGCCGCTCCGTAAGCTCGGTCCCAAAGACCGCTTTGTAAGGCCGGCAAGCATGTATTTGGAGTTTACCTCTGCTGCTCCAAAATATCTGTCTAAAGCAATGGCGGCAGCTTTGCTATTTCATAATCCAGCAGATGAAGAAGCTGTCCAGCTTCAGAAAATGATTCAGGAAAAAGGGGTAAAGGCAGCTTTTACTGAGGTGAGCGGCTTAGAGCAGGATTATCCTATTACGCAGGCTGTTATATTAGAATATGAAAAAATGAACTGAGCATATGTATAAAAAAGATGGAAAAGCTGACAAAGCTTTTCCATCTTTTTTAAGTGTCTATTATTTCACCAGACCCAGCTTTTTCAAGCCATTAAAAATACCTGATTCTGTAACAGGTGTTGTTTGAAAATCTGCATATTCAACTAGTCTTGGATCTGCATTTCCCATTGCAATACCAGTGCCGACAAACTTGAGCATTTCTCTGTCATTCATCCCGTCTCCGAAAGCAATTACTTCAGAGGGAGAGATATCCAGGTGATTCAGCATTTGCGCAATAGCTACTCCTTTATTGACAGAGGCACGCAGTACATCATAAGATTCACTGGCATGCTCTACATTTACTTTAGTGAGATGAAAATCGTCTGTGACTTCAAAATCTTTTATCTGATCAGCAGAAACATTAATTGCGGAGGCAGAAATAATTTTATCAGCAACCTCTGCAGTGAATAGTTTATTTTGATACAGCTGGAATACTCTATTAAAACTCTCAACATGTGGACTTGTTAATGAAGTAAAGTAATTATTTTCTGTCGTGTAGAGGACAAGCTCGCTTTCACTCTGACCGGCAACGGATACCATTTTTTCAACATCTTCCTTATTCATTGGTGCGTTAAAAATAACATCTCCCTGGTAAAGGGCGTAGGCGCCGTTATAGGTAATAGAGGATGTGATTCCAAAATCAGCAGTTAAATTTTGAATATCAACGAATGGTCTGCCTGTACATAAAAAAACTTCCAAACCTGCTTCTTTTACTTGTTGAATCGCTTCCAGGGTGGATGGTGCGTAGGTATGGTCGGGCTGCAAAATAGTTCCATCAATATCTAAAAAAAGTGCTCGATAGGTCATTATAATCTCCTTTTCATCTTAAAACTATGATTATTTTATCATAATGTTAAAGGAATGCCTAGTAGTCAGCGGTTAGTACTAATAAAAAAGTGAGATGCCGATTTTCATCAGCATCTCACCATATATTTACCATTACAATGCCTGATCATCAATGTTATCAAGCCAATCTTCAATGAATGAAACAGCATCTTCAACCGTTCCTTCTTCAAACGGAGATTTCAGATCAGCCGATTGAACAAGCTCTAAAAACGGCTGGGAACCGCCTAATTTACATAGGTCGATATAGTCCTGCCAAGCTTTTCCGCGATTTTCCTGTGATTTCTTTAAGAATTGAAATGCACAAACTTGAGCGAGTGTATAGTCAATATAATAAAATGGATCCTCATAGATATGCCCTTGCTTTTGCCAGAACGCTCCTGATTCTAAGCTTTCAATGCCATCATAATCCCGATGCGGCAGATATTTCTTTTCTAAATTACGCCAAGCCTGGTTACGTTCTTCTGGCGTCCAGTCAGGATTTTCGTATACGAGATGCTGAAACTCATCTACAGCAACACCGTATGGAAGAAACTGAATAGCATCAGATATATGCGCATATTTATACTTTTCTACTTCCTCTTTAAAGAAATTTTCCATCCATGGATATGCGAAGAATTCCATACTCATGGAGTGAATTTCAGCAGATTCACTTGTCGGGAAGTAATACTCCGGTACAGAAAAATGGCGGCTGGAATAAACTTGAAAAGCATGTCCCGCTTCATGTGTCAACACATCAATATCTCCGGACGTTCCATTAAAATTAGAGAAAATAAATGGAGACTGATAGTCTTCTATATAGGTGCAATAACCGCCACTTTCTTTGCCTTTCTTTGCCTCTAAATCAAGCAGCTCACGGTCCAGCATATACTGGAAGAATTCGCTGGTTTCTTCCGATAATTCATCATACATTTGCTTGCCGTTTTCGATAATCCATTCCGGTGTGCCCTTCGGAGTAGCATTGCCAGAGGAAAAAGCAAAGGATTCATCATAGAATTTCAGAGAATCTACACCAATTCGTTTTGCCTGTTTTTCATAAAGCTTTGTTGCAATTGGTACAATAACTTCTTCTACCTGCCTGCGGAAGCGCTTGACCATTTCAGCATTATAATCAATACGCTGCATACGAAGGTAGCCAACCTCGACAAAGTTTTTATAGCCCAGCTTCTCAGCTATTTGCTGGCGTGTTTTTACTAAATCATCATAGATTGAATCCAGCTTTTCTTTATTCTCAGCGAAAAAGCTTTGACGAGCCTCCAGTGCTTCTTTACGAGTTTCACGGTCTGGGTCCTCTGAAAAAGGTCCAAGCTGTGCCAATGTATAAGATTCCCCTCTGAAGTTAATATCTGCAGATGCAATCAATTTTGAGTAAGCAGATGTCAGCTTATTTTCTGCCTGCAGCAAAGGAATGATTTCTTTTGAGAAAGATTTGATTTGACATTCTGCGAGATCGAATAATTGTGAACCATATTTGTCCCGGAGCTGTCCTTCAAAAGGAGATTTCAGGAGCTCTTTATAAAAAGCTGTAGCTAGCTCCTGGATTTCCGGTAAATGTTCATCAAAAAAATCTCTTTCGTTGTGATAAAATTCATCACGTGTATCAATGGAAGCACGAATAAATACAAGATTATACATTGTTGAAAGATGATTTCTAATAGCATTAAGTTCATCAATAGCATTAATTGCTGCATCGAGGGAAGCGGCATTTTGAAACTGCTCCAGCTTTTGATAAAAATCCTCTTTTACTTTCGGAATATTCGGTCGTTCATAAGTATAATTTGCGAACGTTTGCATTTGTACTCCTCCTTATATTTATATTGAAGAAATAGAACATATCTTTTTAATTATACCTCTATTTGGAAAAAATGTATGCTTTTTTTAGATGAAAAGTGACAGCCTGAAGGAAAATACTAAATTCTATAATCAGCAAGAAAAAAATCTGTAACAGATAATAAAGTCTTATTGAATCTTATCTATTAATTTCTCCATTTCTTGAGCAAGGATTGACAGATGAAGAAAAATTCGGTAAAGTTGCTTTATCAATGAAAAGCGAGTGATCAGTATGCGGCGAGGTATTTCTTTATAAGTAAACTAAAAAAACATGGATTTTAATGTTTATTTGTTGTGCTTTTATAGAAATACTCTTGAACTCTGTGAAGAAGGACTGATCAAAGACTTCTATGGTATGACAAGAGTGTTTTTTTGGCAAAACCATAGAAGTCTTTTTTTTTATGAAAAAAATTATTAATGTTGGAATTGTCGCCCGTGTTGACGCCGGGAAGACATCTTTAACTGAATCAATATATAGTCTGGCACATCCAGATTATCAAAAAGGAAGCATTAAAAAGGAGAATATGCTGACCGACACATTAGATATAGAAAAAGAGCGCGGGATTACCATTAAAACCAATTCTATTTCCGTAGACTGGCAAGGTACAAAAATCAATATATTAGATATGCCCGGGCATATTGAATTTTTTGGAGAAGTCATTCGTTCTTTATCCGTTGTTGATATTGCTATTCTTTTGGTATCGAGTAATGATGTTTTACAGCCTCAAACAAGACGAATATTTGATGTTTTATCTGAAGCCGGTATTCCAGCAGTTATTTTTGTGAATAAAGTAGATTTATTAACAGCGAATTCTAAAGAGTTAATAAAAGAGATGTCTGAAAAGCTTTCTGATCGGCTAGTAGAAATGGACAAAATAGAAGAAATAGAAACGAAAGAAAGAATAATTGAGAAAAGTGAATCTTTGTTGGCGCAATATCTTGCTGATCATAAAATAAAAACGGATAGGATAGCTGAAGCGTTGAGGCATCAATTTCTTGAGCGTAACATGTACCCTGTATTTAAAGGATCTGCCATTAAAAATTTGGGCGTAAGAGGGTTACTCGACTTTCTCACTGAGGCGTCTGCTGTCATGAATAAAGCAAGTGATGTACAGTCTGCTGTCGTTTATAAAGTAGAATTTGTTAGAGGGCGGAAACAGACCTACTTGAATTTACTTTCTGGAGAGCTGTCCCGGGGAGAATATGTAAAAATAAACGAAGAGATGAAGTTAAAAATTAATAACTTATTGTGTTTAAAGGACAATCAATTTGTAGAGGCAGCAAAGGTAAATAGCGGAGACATTTTTATGCTGCCAGATGTAGAGGACCTTGAAATTGGAGATTTTATAAATACTTTGGAAGAAAAAACGATTCCAGTTCAGTTACCGACTTTAAAAACAACTTTTCATATTGGGGAGCACGAACGTTTTATTTTATTAAACCTTTTAAGTAACCTTTGTTTAGAAGATCCGTTATTAAATTTGCAAATTGAATCAAAGACAAATGAAATCAGTATGATGACCTATGGCACGGTTCAACAAGAATTCATTGAAGATACCTTAAGACAAATGTATCCTTTTGAAACATTGTCTTTATCCTTACCACAAGTATTATATAAGGAAAAGGTGAAAAAAATGGGGCGGGCACGAATTGAAATAGAGGAGCCCATTAATTCATATTGGGCGGAAATCATGCTGAAAGTGGAGGGAAATGAAGGCTTAGGTATACGGTATAAAAGTTTAGTAACTACAGGTTATCTAAAACAATCTTTTCAGCGGGCAATTGAACAAGGTATTAATCAAGGAATAGAGATGGGATTATACGGCAGGGCTTTAATCGATATAGATATTACATTGGAAGATGCTTTATTCTACAGTCCTGTAAGCACACCATCTGATTTCCGGAAGTTAGCCCCTTATGTTCTCTATAAAGCTTTATTGGAGGCAGGGACCACCATAATGGAACCCAATATTTCATTTGAATTGTTTGTTCCAACAATTTTTTTGGGGAAAGCGGTTAGTGAAATAGGACGGGAAGATGCAGAAATTCAAGACATTAAAGAATTAAAAGATGAATCCGTTATTAAAGGAGAAATGAATCAGTCCAACTTTTTAAAATTAGAAAGCCATATGGATGAATTATTTAGTGGAAAAGGATATTTGAAATATCAAGTAAGCGGATATCGGCCAACGATGGAAAAATCCGTATACCAGCAGATTGAAGTAGATCAAATGAAAGCACTGCTGTTAAAAGAGAATAAAAAATTGTAAGCAGTTAATGTAAAGTATAAAGGTATTTTATTGAAAGGAAGTACTCTGTAAACACGGGTACTTCTTTTCTATGCATAAGGAAAATAAAAAAATTCACTGCTTTAATAACGTATGGCTTTAGTGTATATTGACTTTCCTATAGTTCAATTGTAAACTGAAGGTAGTGTAATTAAATAATAGCGGGGTGAAGAAATGGTAGAAACAGTCATCACATTCGGAGCTATTTTAACAGCGATTACAGCACTTATTAGTATTTTTCTAGTTAAAATGACCTCTAAAGAATCCCATGCTGGCTACTATCCAAATGTATTCTTGGCATTGGTGGGAATTTTATTAATTCTTATAGCATCAATCGCACCGAAAGTTGATTTTGCAGGAGCTGGATTTGGTGGAATCGGAATCGCTTGTATGTTTGCAGGTGCAATCGGATTCATTATTTCAGCAGTTATGGACTCTTACAAAAATGTAGAAGCGTAATAAAAAAGCAATGTCTGTGGAGAAATGCAGACATTGCTTTTTTATTATAGTGTGAACGTCCTCTTATATAACTAATCTATTTTAACAATTTGTTCATTTTCCTGTTTAATTTGTCCTCGCTTTAATAAAGTCCCCAAGGCACGTTTAAAGGCTGATTTACTGATTTGAAAGGTTGCCCGGATTTCTTCGGGATCACTTTTATCATGAAAAGGGATGATGCCGTTGTTGGCTTCCAGATGCTTTAAAATGACATCTGCATCATCGGATAAGCTATCCTGCTTTAATGGGCGCAGTGTCACATTAATGGAACCATCTTCTTTTACAGCAATCACTCTTCCTTCAACCACCTGCCCGACACGAGGCTCTTCTTTTCTTTCTGTACGATGGATAAAACCGCGATAGCCTTCACTCGTAATTAAGGCTGCTCCTTCTTTATTTGTATAATAAATTGTGCCAATCACTGTTTGCTGATTCAGCTGTTCCGGTGCTGCGAAAACATTGGTGGCAATAATATTTTCAGAAGCGGGAACTCCTAATAAACGTCCTTTTTTATCTAACTGCAAGGTAATATATAGACGATCTCCAGAGCGTGGCCAGCTCTCCTGGAATAAAGGTAGGGAATCTTTGGAGACAAGAATGTCCTTTGAAGTGCCAATGTTGACGAAAACACCTAAACGGGGGACAACACCCACAACTTCCGCCCAATCATAAAGTCCAAGCGTAACGGATGGTAAATATGTAGTGGCATTTACTTGTCCTTTTTTATTTAAATAAAGAAAAACATCCACAGACTGTTCCACTTCTAAAGCTGACTCTGTTTCATTATGATGCAGGAGAACTTCTTCTCCATAGGCAGATAAAACATATCCAGTATCTATTTTTCGTAACACAGTCATTGCGATGATTGAACCAATAGGTAAACCTGTCGGCATATAAATACTCCTTTCAAAACATTTGTAATTTGGAAAAGGGATACTCTCTTAAAAGAGTACCCCTTTATGATTAAAGTAACACGTGATATCAAAATTAAATTTAATATGAGTTTAAAAAGTTCCGGCTAATGTCCCTCTTTAAACATAATATTTAATTGAGAATATATAAATTCTCTTCTAATTTGAGTTATTAGCTTATTTTAAATTGATCAGCCAGATATGCTGACCATCTGATCCGTATAACGCTTACGGAATTGTCCGCGGTAAAATTCTAAAATAATCTTTTCTAACTTAAGCAATGCAGCCCCAAACCTTCTGCTGCATCCTTGCGGCCCCTTAGCCGCGCCAGTGTGAATAAGCATTTTCAAAAAGCATTGCAGAATGCCAAATCACAGCTGTTACTTATTAACTTTCTTAGTATGAACTTTTTTTGCCGGTTTGTCAACTTTTCGTATTAAAAATGAATTTTAGACAACGAATGATAAAATCCAGTTGACCGGATATGATACACTTGAATTAATTGAAAAAGCATGGAGAGGTACATATGTTATTATTTATTGAAGTTATTTTACCGATTATGGCTGTATTTGCTGCTGGATTTATTTTGCAGCGTATTCGTGTGTTAGACGTACGTTCGGTGTCAGCTGTTTGTTTGTATATTCTTTCACCTGCACTTGTTTTTGTGACATTGTATGATGCAGAATTTGATTCAGGATTTTTAGTTATTTTAATTTTTATGTTTCTATTATTTTATGTGATGGTATTTATTAATAAAATACTGGCAAAAATTTTTGGCTGGGACGGAAATAAAGAGAGTGCTGCTATCCTTTCAACAGGCTTTATGAACTCTGGAAACTATGGCCTGCCTGTCGTTTTGTATAGTGTCGGGACTGCTGCTGTACCATATGCGATTTTTATCATGGTGATTCAGGCATTGCAGAATAATTTCTTTGGTGTCTACTATGCGTCAAGAAGTACGAGCGGAATGCGGAGAGCATTGGAAAATATATTGAAAATGCCGACAACCTATGCAGCAGCTCTGGCATTTTTCTTTTCATTGCAATCCATTACCATACCAGACTATATACATTCCACATTAGAAATGGTCGGCAATGCTGCTATCCCTGTGATGATGGTTATGCTTGGTATGCAGCTAGGATCATTAACAGCATTGAAAATAGACTGGCAGATCGTTCTTTCTTCTGTTACCTTAAAAATGATTGTTGCACCAATATTGACAAGCATTTTTGTATGGCTCGTTCCGATGGACCCTTTGATTGGAACTGTTTTAATTATCATTTCTGCTATGCCAACAGCAGCAACAACAACAATGTATGCCATTGAATTTGATACAGAACCGGAGCTGGTATCCACAATTACGTTTATTTCGACGGTAGTCAGTATAGTTACAATTACGGTTTTATTGAATATTGTGACGTAGCATCAAAAAAAAGCAAGAATGATTTAGTTATATAAGGAAAAGGGAATAGCATCTGACTGGTTCGGTTAAAAACTGGTCAGACGCTATTTTTATTTGTTGAAGCCCTTTATTTAAATAAAAAATGAGTTGTTAAAAATAAAAAAGAGGAAAACTCCATTTTATTTTTAAAAAATGGTGGAAATATTCATTTTTATTGTTATAATAATTTTATAACCTATCAATCAACATAAATTCATTTTTCTCTTTGTGTGAATTTCGATATACTATATATGCAAGAGAATAGCAGGAAAGATATACTTCATCAGTATTGTATCGTTTTTGAGGATATCGAAGAAGGGAGAGAAGATGAAATTGAACAAACAGAAAGAGTTTCATGATGAAGTTCAATTTATAGCCAAAATATCGAGCTATCAGAATACATTTACAAAATCCGAAAAAAAAGTATCAGATTTTGTGCAGGCAAATATGGAATCAACTATATATATGACTGTAACAGAATTAGCAGAACGTATAGGAGTAGGGGAAACAACAGTACTGCGTTTCTGCAGGAAAATGGGTTTCAAAGGATATCAGTCCTTTAAAATGGCTGTTACAAAAGAAGTAGCAAAATCCACTCATGATGTATTTGATGAAACAAATAAAGATGAATTTAATGAAACGGATGAAGTGCATTTTATTGTTCAAAAAGCACTCTCTAATAATATTCAGGCTTTAAAAGAAACAGCAACTATTATAGAAACAAGTGAATTAGAAAAAGCTATCGATTATATTATTTCAAGTAAACGAATTATCTTTTATGGAGTTGGTGTATCAGGGAATACAGCAGCAGATGCCAGAGATAAATTTATCCGTATTGGACGCTCTACAGAAGCATTTGTTGACTCGCATATGCAAGCAATGTCTGCAACAACTTTGACAAAGGAAGATATGGCAGTAGGCATTTCTGTAAGCGGTAGCACAAAGGATACTGTTGATGCCTTAAAAATTGCCAAGGAAAATGGAGCAAAGATTTTATCTATTACTCATTTTACGCGGTCACCAATTACCAAGATATCAGATGTAGTTCTGCTGACTGGCGGAAGAGAAACAGCGCTTCAGGGTGGATCCATGTCTGCAAAGATTGCGCAATTATTTGTGATTGATATGCTATGTAATGGAGTTGCCAGCCAATTAAAAGAGAAAGCACTTCAATTTAAAGAGGCGACTGCAAAAGCAGTAGCTGATAAAGCTTATTAATATTATTAATAAAGACTGGACGGAGAAAGGAGCAGTAAAAAATGAAATATATCCCGCTGACCATGGTAAGAAATAATTTGTCAGATATTCCTCAATTCTCTCTGCCCAATGGATATCGAATCCGACTTTTTGAAAAAGGGGATGAACATCATTGGGCACGAATTGAAACAAGTGTAGAAGAGTTTAAAAACGAAGCAGCAGCATTAGAGCATTACGAGAAGGAATTTGGTTCGTTTAGAGAAGAAATGACGAAGCGCTGTCTGTTTATTGAGACAGAAGATGGAGAAGAAATAGCAACAACTACTGCCTGGTATGGTGATTTAAAAGGGGATGGAGAAATAGCAGGCAGAATTCATTGGGTAGGCGTCACTCCGGCGTATCAAGGTAAAAAGCTTGCCAAGCCTTTAATGACAGCGGCAATGAATACCTTAGCTGAATATCATACCCAAGCATATCTCACTACCCAGACAACAAGTTTTCAAGCTATTAATATGTACTTAAATTACGGGTTTGAACCATATCTTACGGAACCTGCTTGTGAAGAAGGCTGGGTATTAATGGAGCAAACGCTGAAGCGAAAAATTTTAAAATGAAATGAAAGGGATGTTCCAAAAGCCATCAATGTTTTTGAACACATATTTAAAGGAGGAAGACAATGATTAAGGCAGCTATATTTGATTTTGACGGACTGATTCTAGATACAGAAACTGCTTGGTTCGATGCTTATAAGGAGGTTCTCCGGAGTCAATTCCAATTTGATTTACCTCTGGGAGAATTTGTGAAATGTGTAGGGTCAGATGATACCGTTCTTTTTTCATATCTGCAGAATGAATTGGACAATCGTCTGAATGTTAATTCTGTTCGTAATGAGGCCAGAAAACTGCACAGTCAATTTGTCCACGATGCAAAAGCTAGAGAAGGCGTGACAGATTATCTGAAAGACGCGAAAGATGAAGGTTTAACGATTGCTCTGGCAACAAGCTCAACAACTGAATGGGCAACAACACATTTAACGAATTTAAATTTGCTTTCTTATTTCGATTTTCTGGTCACCCAGGACATGGTAGAAAGGGTGAAACCGGCACCGGATATCTTTTTAAAAACACTTGAAAAATTAGATTTAGAAGCTCAGGAAGCAGTAGTTTTTGAAGATTCTCTAAATGGATTAATTGCTGCACAGGAAGTAAACCTCCCGACAGTTATTATTCCGAATCCAGTTACCGCTGCATTACCTTTTGAGAATTATCATTTAAAATTAAATTCAATGACAGATATGCCTTTACATGAAATCTTAAAAACACTGAACAGATAAAAAAACTTCATTAAAGGAGAGTTTAGATTTTTTGTAATGCATTTTAAATGCGCATTGTGTACAAATGAAGAGAAGGTCAGGTGGAAAAATGTTAAAAGAATTAGAAGGTGGATTAGTTGTATCCTGTCAAGCTTTAGAGGGTGAGCCGCTTCATGGCTCATCTCATATGGCTTCGATGGCTCTGGCAGCAAAAGAAGGCGGGGCTGCAGGTATTCGGGCGAATGGACCAGATGATATTAAGGCAATTAAGAAGAAGGTTGATTTACCGATTATCGGTATTTTAAAAAAGGAATATCCAGGCTTTCAGGCTTTTATTACAACAACAAAAGCAGATGCAAAACTAATTGCAGATGCTGGGGCCGATATCATAGCTGTTGATGCAACAAATGGTACAAGATCAGAAAAATTACCAGAATTAATTGAGTATATAAAAAAGGATCTAAATAAGCCGGTAATGGCAGATGTAGCAACTCTTCAAGAGGGAGTGCAGGCAGAAGCCCTGGGATGCGATATGGTGGGGACAACGTTATCCGGATATACAGAGGATACAAAAGGAAGACCCAGACCGGATTTTGATTTAATGGAAAGCCTAGTAAATACGTTAAAAGTACCTGTAATAGCAGAAGGAAATGTTGATTCCCCGGAAAAAGCGAAAAAGGCAATTGATATTGGTGTAGCATTTGTTGTCGTTGGAGGAGCGATTACAAGACCACAATTAATTACCAGAAAATTTGCGGAAAGACTGAAAAGAAAATGAGAAATGCAATAGGAGTAGACATTGGTGGCACAAAGATAGCAATTGGATTGGTCCAAGAGGATGGTTTGATTTTAAAAAAGGAGGAATTTACCACCTTAAAAAATGAAAATGGAGAGAAAATTCTCCAAACAATTACAGAGAAATTACCTTTCTTCTATGACGAAAATACAACAGGTATAGGTGTTGGATCTGCAGGACAGATTGGACTTTCCGGCACGGTGCTTTCGGCAACGGATACGTTCAGCGATTGGCAGGGTCTGCCGATTCAAACTTGGCTGGAAAAAGCGACAGGGCAGCGCGTTGCAGTTGTTAATGATGTGCAGGCAATGGGATTGGGAGAGCAATTCTTTGGAACAGGGAAGGGTGTAAATAATTTTCTTTGTGTAGCGGTGGGAACAGGGATTGGAGGAGCGATTATAGCAGATGGAAAACTTCAGCGCGGTCATTCTGGAGCCGCAGGAGAAGTTGGTCACATGGTGTTATACCCAAACGGGAGGAAATGTCCATGTGGAAACCAGGGCTGTTTTGAGGCATATGCTTCCGGTACAGCGTTAGAGGAACTATATGCTGAAACTTTTAAGGAGGTGAAGAAAGGACAGGAAATTTTTAAAGAAGCTTTAGCTAATAACGAGAATGCAGCTTTTATCATCAATCAGTATGTAGAAAATGTAGCAATTGGATTGACAACGCTGACAAATATGTTTAATCCGGAAAAAATCATTCTGGGAGGCGGGGTATCCGGCTCATTGTCACCGTTTCTGACAGATATCCGTGAGCAGGTTCAAAGCAATGTAAATAAAATTAATAAAGATGTAAAGATTGAATTATCATCACTTGGCGGGAATGCCATGATAATAGGTGCAGCAAGCCTGGTACTGTAAAAGGATGTTCAAAAAGACCTCAAATGGTAAACGGCGAATCTCGGCAGTAGCGTTTTTTCACGATGGGACTGGAGCTGCGATTACTCGTCTGAGCGAAAACCTTTATAGACAACAAAGATGTCATCACACACTTGCAAGTCCGTTCGTAAAAAGTTACTTTGATCTGCTTCTAATTTGATTACTTTTTGAATTGTATAAGTTGAATTCTTAAATTTATCTTTTGTGTCTAACATGACAAATTACTTATTTCATGGTTAACCATTCAATTAGCGTAGTGTTTTTCCGGAGCGAATGCTAGAAAGTAAAATCTTTATTACAACTTATCTAGCAAATTAATTGAATCTATCAAATATAAAGGAGATGGGTATATTGAATAAATTAAATGTAGCTGTAATTGGTATGGGAGTAATGGGGCAATCACACGCAAGAATTTATTCGGAGCTGCCTCATGTAAATTTGGTAGCAGTTCACGATATTAATCAGGAGCACGCAGAAAATATGGCTGAACAATTTCAGACCACTGCTGTTCATAATTTAGAAGAGTTGTTGAAGGACGAGAATGTGCATGCAGTCAGTATCTGTACATCAGATGATCAGCACTTTGAGGTTGCCTGCAAGGCTTGTGATTATCATAAGCATATTCTGATTGAAAAACCATTGGCTGACAATGTAGAAGATGCACAAGGGATTATTGATAAAGTGAAAGAAACTGGCGTAAAAATGATGGTTGGCCACACATTACGCTGGGACCCAAGATATTATCATGCAAAACAGGCAGTTGCAGCGGGGAAAATCGGTGAACCGGTTCATCTTCATTCCAGACGTAACAATTCTTATCAGAATGGAAGAAGATTAAAAGGAAGAACGTCAGTAGTGATGTTTTTAGGTGTTCATGATTTAGATGCTATTGAGTGGATTACAGGAGATAAGATTGTGGAAGTTTCTGCAGTTGAAGTAAGAAAGCGCTTAAAAGAATTTGATACGGCAGATGCTATTATCACCACACTAAAATTTGAATCTGGAACAATCGGAAGCTATGAGACAAGCTGGGTGTTGCCAGATAACCATGTAGAACTGGATGCTAAGCTTGATATTACCGGGACAGACGGTGTAATCAATATTGATATTCTTGACCAATCTATCCGGGTATTTGAAAAAGACCATAAGATTACATTCCCGGATACTATGTATGGAGTGGATCTATATGGAACACAGACTGGAATCATGAAAGAAGAACTGAGTACTTTTGTGAATAATGTTTTAAATGATAAAGAATTTCCTATTTCAGTGGAAGAAGCGCTGAGAGCAGTCAAAGTTGTCAGAAGTATCGAACAATCACTTGAAACCGGTCAGCCGGTAAAAGTGAATTAATAAAGAGCTGGTCATAACAAAGGGGGCTGTAACGAATGAGTGGGCAAAAGAAGAGTATTCGTTCAAGGATTCAAACGTATGGCAGTAATTTAAGCAGTATGATTATCCCTAACCTTGGAGCTTTTATCGCATGGGGGATTTTAACAGCAATCGCTGTACCGACGCAATTGGAGCTTTTCACTAATTTTATTAGTCCGATGCTGAACTATCTGCTGCCATTACTGATTGGTTTTACCGGCGGACGTCTGCTTCATGACTTTCGCGGAGGGGTTGTAGGAGCTGTTGCAACAATGGGGGTCATTGTTGCAGCGGATATACCGATGTTTATCGGAGCAATGATTATGGGGCCGCTGGGCGGATTAGCTATTAAAAAATTCGACCAGGTCTTTGAAGGTAAAATTAAGTCCGGATTTGAACTGCTGGTTAATAATTTTTCAGCAGGAATAATTGGTGCAATACTGGCATTATTTGGATCAATCGCTATTGGACCACTTGTGAGTGCGTTTACTAAAGTGTTGGGAGCAGGAGTGGACTTTTTGGTAAGTCATGGGCTTCTCCCGCTCGTCAGTATCTTTATTGAACCGGGGAAAGTAATGTTTCTCAACAATGCGATTAACCAGGGAATTTTAAACCCGATTGCAAGCAGTCAGATAGAGGAAACCGGGAAATCTATTCTTTACTTACTCGAAGCAAACCCTGGCCCTGGTTTAGGAATCTTGCTGGCATTCATGCTTTTCGGCAAAGGAGCAACGAAAGCCTCTGCCTATGGGGCCGGTATCATTCATTTTATCGGTGGAATTCATGAAATCTATTTCCCGTATGTATTAATGAAACCGCTATTAATTATTGCTGCTATTTTAGGCGGGATGACTGGTATATTTACGTTAACCGTTTTTGATGCCGGCTTAGTGAGCGTGGCTTCTCCGGGAAGTATTATCTCTATTCTGTTAATGACAGCTTCTGATAGTTATATTGGTGTTATTCTAAGTGTTTTATTTGCAACAGCAGTATCGTTTGCCGTGGCATCGATTATTCTTAAGTTTGATAAAAAAGGCGACAGTGATGATCTTGCAGAAGCAAGTAAAAAAATGGAAGCAATTAAAGGGAAAAAGAGCAGTGTTGTTTCCGGATTGAGTAATTCCGGCCAAACTGAAAATAATGCTTCAGCAATGGATTTTGGCAATGTAAAGCATATTATATTTGCTTGTGATGCAGGTCTTGGATCAAGTGCTATGGGGGCATCATTGGTTAAAAAGAAACTAAAGGCTGCAGGGTATGAGGAGATTACTGTTAAAAATATTGCTATTAGTAATTTACCAACCGAAGCAGATATTATTTTCACACATAAAGAGCTGACAGACCGGGCAAAAGCCAAGCAGCCTGATGCTTATCATATTTCTATTGATAACTTCCTAAACAGTCCATCCTATGATGAAGTTGTAGAAAAAATTAAGAATGCCGGAAGCTTTGATAGCGAGCATAAAATGAATGAAATACTGACAGAAGACAATATTAAGCTGTCCGGGGAAGCAAAGGATAAAGAGCAAGCAATCGCTGAAGCAGGAAGAATCCTTGTGGAGCAGGGGTATGTTTCCGATGATTATGTGGAGAAAATGTTCGAAAGAGAGAAAAGTGTATCAACATATATGGGAAATCTCTTAGCCATTCCTCATGGTACAGACAATGCGAAAGAAGAAGTCTACCAATCCGGCTTAGCAATTGTATTTTATGATAACCCAATAGATTGGGATGGAAATGAAGTGAGATTAGTTATTGGTATTGCCGGCAAAGGAAATGAGCACCTTGAGCTATTGTCTTCTATAGCTACCAGCTGCTCTGAATTAGAAAATGTGGAGAAATTAATTAAGTTAAAAAATAAAAAAGATGTTATAGCATTCTTTGCGCAGGAAGAAGAGTAATCTTTAAGTACGTGATCAAAAAGGCTGATAAATAGGACCAAGAAGTTCAAGGCGATTAGCATTTTCCGAACGGAGCGTATGCTTTATAATACGTGAGTAACGCTTTTGGTGGGGCGAGTAATCGCAGTCCCATTGGAAAATGCTCGTCAACGCAGAAATTCGCTGTGTCATCTTTATTGGACTTTTTGAAGGTCCTCTTTAAGTTATAATAAATAAATCACCGTATCGAGTTTATTTGATACGGTGATTTTGTCTGGTTCCAAGGTGATTTAATGTGCAGTAACGAATTTGAAATGAATCAGCTTCCTTTAGAAAAATATACTCAATGTTTTCAGAAAGCTTAAGACTAGCCGCTAAATACATTCCAGCATCCCAAGGTAATAAGAAAAACTGACGGTAAAAAGGATAGACGCTGTAAGGCAGGTATTCTCCATAAATAACTTCCGAACATAATCCCGCTATACAAAAAGACTCCACTCATGCAGGCTGTTAATAAAGCTGTGGTAAAAGGAGAGTATCCAAGCATAGCAGCTCCAATACCGGCTCCAAATGCATCAAGTGCTAAAGCAAATCCTAACAGAATGGATTCATTCAGAGAGATAATACCAGATTTATCTAAATCAGCTTCCTTTGGGCGGCTGAGCACTGTTCTCACATTTTCCAATTTAACATTGGATGAGGGCTGCTCTTTATTTTCTGCTGTGTTTGTTTCTCTTGAGCGAAACATGGAAATAAGGGAGAAGAAGCCTAAAAAAATAAGAATGCCGCCTCCAAGCATACTTGCTCCTTGAGGAGAGATAAAAGAGCGTAAGAAATCTCCGACCTCCATCGATAGATAGACAATCATTCCTGAGCAGAACATAATAACAGTTAAGGAGAGTAAAGGAACTTTAATTTTTCGCATACCATAGGTTATTCCTACACTAAATCCATCCAGACTTACTGCAATAACGAGTAAAAGCATACCTGTATATATCATATAAAACATCCTTTTTCTAATAAGTACAAGTAAAAGCTTCTGAGGGTAGCATGAAGCTGTATCGTTCTAATAATTTTTGTGTAGGATATTCTATGTTTTCAGGGGCAATGTGTGCCTTGATTGAACGTGTTACAAGGAAATATGTTAAAGTAGTAACAGAATAGAAACCGATAAAAAGAGGGATATAAATGAGTAAGACAGTAGTATTAGCAGAAAAGCCGTCTGTAGGTAAAGATATAGCAAGAGTCCTTGGCTGTAATAAAAAAGGTAATGGTTATCAGGAAGGGACAAAGTACATTGTGACCTGGGCGTTAGGACATTTAGTTACCTTAGCAGATCCAGAAGTCTATGATGCAAAATATAAAACATGGAGTATGGAAGATTTACCGATGCTTCCCGATCATTTGAAATTGGTTGTGATGAAGAAGACAGGTAAGCAATTCCAAACCGTAAAACAGCAGTTGTCACGTCAAGATGTAAGCAATATTGTTATTGCTACCGATGCTGGAAGAGAAGGAGAGCTTGTTGCCAGATGGATTTTGGAAAAAGCTCATGTCAAGAAGCCGGTTCAGCGTCTATGGATCAGCTCTGTTACAGATAAAGCAATTAAAGATGGCTTTCGAAACTTAAAGCCTGGAAATCAATATTGGAATCTGTATCAATCAGCTGTAGCGCGTTCGGAAGCAGACTGGTATGTCGGTTTAAATGCGACAAGAGCATTAACAACAAAGCATAATGCTTCTTTATCCAGCGGTCGTGTACAGACACCTACGCTTGAAATGATTGCCATGCGCGAACAGGAAATTAATCAATTTAAGCCAAAGACGTACTATCAGCTGCAGGGAAAAACAAAAGGCGGATTTGTGGTAACCTGGAAGGATAAAAAGAACCAATCCCGTATTTTCTCAAAGGAAGCAGTGGATAAATTAAAAGCAAAAGTATCCAAAGAAAAATCAGTTATTTCGCATGTGGATAAAAAGCATAAGAAAAAACATGCGCCGACACTATATGATTTAACGGATTTACAGAGGGACGCCAACCGGATTTATCAATTTTCGGCGAAACAAACATTATCTGTTTTGCAGAAATTATATGAACAGCATAAGCTTGTTACGTACCCAAGAACTGATTCAAGGCATTTATCTGCGGATATGGTATCTACATTAAAAGAACGTGTAAAAGCCAGTGGTGTAGATGAATATGCGAAAGCAGCGGGGAAAATCTTGAGAGAAGATTTACGGATCAGTAAAGCTATTGTGGATAACAGCAAAGTAACTGATCACCATGCGATTATCCCTACAGAAGAACCGGTAGATTACAGTGCATTGTCTAATCAGGAACGGAAAATCTACCAGTTAATTGTGCAGCGCTTTTTAGGTGCTCTTTCCAAACCGTATGAATATGAGCAAACGAGCATTACCGTAGAAGCAGCAGGGGAAACCTTTGAGGCAAAGGGAAATAGAATTGTTGCTTCAGGCTGGAAGGAAATTTACCAGCACCAGGCAGACGATGAAGAAGAAATTCGTTCCAGTGTTCCTCAAGTTACGAAAGGGGAGGAAATGGCTCTTACCTATACGATTAAGGAAGGTCAGACAACACCGCCGGAACGCTTTACAGAGGGAAGTCTGCTGCAAGCAATGGAAAACCCGACGAAATATATGGAAACGAAAAAGCAAGAGCTTGTAAAAACAATGAAGCAGACAGGCGGCATTGGAACGGTTGCTACTCGTGCAGATATTATTGAAAAGCTGTTCAATAATCAATACATGGAGCTGAAGGGCAAATATATCTATCTGACCTCGACAGGAAGGCAGCTGTTAGAATTAGCACCTGAAAAGCTCCGTTCTCCAATCTTAACAGCAGAGTGGGAGCAAAAATTAGGGCAAATTGCTGATGGCAAGCTAAAGAAAGAAGCCTTCTTAAAAGAAATCAAGACGTATACAAAGCAGGCTGTTCAAGAAATAAAAGCAAGTGAAGAAAAGTTCAAACATGATAATATGACAGGGACAAAATGCCCGAAATGCGGTAAGCTGATGCTGGAAGTTAAAAACAAGCATGGTAAAAGGCTGGTCTGCCAGGATCGCAGCTGTGGCGGTAAAAAGAATATCGCAAAATATACTAATGCGCGCTGTCCTAAGTGCCATAAACGTTTAGAACTCCGCGGCGAAGGCGAGGGTCAAATGTTTATGTGCTCCTGCGGGCATCGTGAAAAGTTATCTACCTTCCAGGCCAGAAAAGAAAAAGAAAAGAACCAGAAGGTATCTAAAAAAGATGTCAATAAGTATATGAAAAAGCAGGATGATTTTAAAAACAATGCTCTTGCAGATGCATTGGCGAAGTTAAAAGATCGTTCCTGAGTGAATAGAAATGGTAAAGTCCCCACAATAAAAATGGGGACTTTTTCATCTAATGAAACGAAGAACAAGGATATAAAAAATGATTTTTTAAGTAGGTATTTGCTGAGATAGGAAGTACATCATTTCAATACTAAAAGACCTTATTCCCTAAAAAAATCCATAATTTGCAGTTTAGTTGAAGTGATATATAATAGGTAGAAGAGAGAGTTAATACGTAGAGGGGATGATTGATATGGATGCCTTTTCTGTAATCAAATCACTCAATAACAATGTTCTTATTGCCGAAGATACGGATCAAAATGAAGTCATCCTTATCGGGAAGGGCATCGGATTTGCTAAAAAGAAGCATGATCTTATTGAATCCAAAACCGTAGAGAAGCTATTTGTTCTCCGAAATAAAGCAGAACAGGAAAATTATAAAAAGATTATTCACAATATCGATGAAAAAACATTGCAGAGTATTGTGGATTCTATAGAAATAATCAAAAAACGTGTCAATACATTTACGGATGAACATGCACTTGTTGCATTGACAGACCATATTGTTTTTGCAATTGCCCGTTTGCAGAAAGGGTTAGAAATTCGTAATCCATTTCTGTCAGAGACAAAGGTGCTTTATCCATTTGAATATGAAATTGCATCCGAAATTGTAGAATATATGAATCAATTTTTACCGGTCCATCTGCCAGTGGGAGAAATTGGATTTATTGCATTGCATATTCATAGTGCAATGGAGGGTACAACATTAAATGAAATTAACCGGTATTCACAGCTTGTATCTAATTTAATTCAGGTGATTGAGGATCAGCTCTGTATAACTTTAGATAGAGATGGTATGGATTATGCTCGTTTTGTCAGGCATCTCCGATATACAATAGAACGTGTTTTAATTGAAGATAAGGTAGAGGAGCCGAAAAAAATGGCAGCCTTATTGAAAGAGGAATATCCGGTGTTCTATAATTTGTCATGGAAGCTGATTAAAATTATGCAGCAGGCTTTAAAGAAACCAATCTTTGATGCTGAATCCGTCTATTTGACAATTCATTTGCAGCGTCTATATGAAAGTATTCAATTAAAAGCAAAGACGAAATAATTATTTAGTTCTTAAACGTGTGAGTGGTTTGATCAGGCATGAGTAAGGATACTTAGATAGTGAGAGGTACAGTATTCAGTATCTGCATGCACTATCCTTGTGTTTCTGCTTATGCCTTTTTTATCGCCGGGGTCAGATTAAAGAGGTGTTTATATGTTCAAAAGAACGTTTGGAGTTCTTCAAAAGGTTGGTAAGGCACTTATGCTTCCGGTAGCTCTTTTGCCGGCAGCAGGTCTTATGCTTGGATTTGGAAATGCTGCTCAACAGGATACCATGCTTGGATATCTTCCGTTTCTTAAAGCGGACTGGATTCAATTAACTGCAACAGTAATGGAAGATGCCGGCGGAGTTATTTTTGATAATTTACCGCTTATTTTTGCAATTGGTGTTGCGATAGGACTGGCAAGTGACGGAGCTGCCGGGCTTGCTGCACTGGTAGGCTACCTGGTTATGAATCAGGTAATGGGTTCGTTTATGCAGGTAACTCCAGAAATGATTAGGGAAGATCCTGGTTTTGCAAGTGTACTTGGGATAGGGACTTTACAGACTGGGGTATTTGGCGGGATTATCGCCGGTTTAATAGCCGCCTATTGTTTTAACAGGTTTCATAATATGGAGATGCCATCCTTCTTAGGATTTTTCGCGGGAAAACGCTTTGTTCCAATTGTGACGGCAGCTGTTTCTTTCCTTGCCGGAATTTTATTAATGTTTATATGGCCGACGATACAAAACGTTATGAACAGTGCTTCCTATTGGCTGATTGAAGAAGGAACTTATATTGCAGTGTTTATGTTTGGATTTATTAAACGTCTATTAATTCCATTTGGACTGCATCATATTTTTCATTCTCCCTTCTGGTATGAATTTGGTACATATACGAACCTTGCCGGCGAAATTATTCGTGGAGATATGACCATTTTCTTTGCGCAGTTAAGAGATGGTGTAAAGATTACTGCAGGTAACTTTATGGCAGGAGAATTTCCGATTATGATGTTTGGGTTACCTGCTGCAGCGCTTGCAATGTATCACACTGCACGTCCAGAAAGAAAGAAGCTTGTTGCCGGACTGCTTGTTTCAGGGGCATTGACTTCCTTCTTAACAGGTATTACAGAACCGATTGAGTTCTTATTCTTATTCATATCACCATTATTATTTTTTATTCACGCAGTTCTAGATGGGCTATCCTATGTATTGATGACATGGTTCAGTGTCAATGTCGGTTATACCTTCTCAGGAGGGGCAATTGACTTCGTACTGTTCGGAGTATTGCCGAATCAGGAGCCCTGGTGGATTACAATTATACTTGGACTTTTCTTTGCAGTGCTTTATTACTTTTTATTCCGTTTCTTTATTAAGAAGTTTAACCTGATGACTCCGGGACGTGAAGAAACAGTTGAAGAAGAGAATAATGGTGGAAAAAGAAAATCCGCTGATTTAGCCTATCATGTATTAGAAGCAATGGGCGGACAGAAAAATATTACTCATCTGGATGCTTGTATTACGCGGTTACGTGTGTCTGTGAATTCAATTAAAGAGGTCGATAAAAATAAGCTGAAGCAGCTGGGCGCGACAGGCATTCAGAAGGTTGGAAATAATATTCAGGCTATTTTCGGACCACGCTCAGAAATTATTAAAGGGCAGATACAGGATATTATATCCGGCAGGGCACCTGGACTTGTGCCAGAAAATCCGGGGCTTTACACTGCGGAAGAAACAAAGGAACATGGACAGTATCCAAGCTTCGTTGAAGATATTGCTTCCCCGCTAAACGGAAGATTAATTTCGATTATAGAAGTTCCTGATCAATTATTTGCCGGCAGAATGATGGGAGATGGCTTTGCAGTTGAGCCGTCGGATGGTTTAGTAGTTTCTCCGGTAAATGGGAAAGTCACGAATGTTTTTCCTACGAAGCATGCGATTGGTCTGGAATCAGAAACAGGTAAAGAAATCTTGATTCATATTGGTATTAATACAGTAAATCTTAAAGGTGAAGGATTTGAAATTTTTGTAGAAGAGGGACAGGAAGTGAAAGTAGGTCAAACGTTATTAAAAGCTGATTTAGATTGCATTAGTGAATATGCTAAATCAACTATTAGCCCAATTATCTTTACAAATCTGGAAGATGGTCAGCGAGTTGGATTGCTGAAAACAGGGGTAGATGCTGGAGAGAACGGTATTATTGAAATTAAATAGGATAAAACGGATTGCTGGACAGCTCGATTACTGTCACCTAATTTCAGCAGAAAAAATGCAAATCTGCTTAATAAAGTCTCGCTTTTTTCACAGAAAATACACATAAACAGAGGTGAAACAGTTTACTTCATCCCATAAAACCCTTATCATTTAGGATGAATCATGTTAATCATGTAAGGAGGGTTTTCTTTCCATGGCTTTTGTTATTCTTGATCCATGCAGAGGTGAAAAAGCGGGAGAATGCGTTAGTGTTTGTCCTGTTGATTGTATAGAAGAAGGCATCAAGCAATTTTATATTGATCCTGATATTTGCATCGATTGCGGCGCGTGCAAGGCAGTTTGTCCAGTGTCTGCAATTGAAGAGGAGTACGATTTAACTCCCGATCAAGAAAAGTATTTAGAAGAAGCAGAAGAATTTTTTGCAAACAGATAAATACTTTTAATTGATGGAACTCCAAAGAAACAGCCCACCTGCATTTTGAAGACAGACGGGCTGTTTTTTTGGTTACTTTATTTATTCATCTTCTGAGTTCTCTTGTACTCTCTCAGCAAGTCTGCTGGCGATCCAGCGTTTTGCAGTCTCCTCATCAATTTCATATTCCTTTCCGGCACGTAATAAATCACCGTGATAAGCAGTTTGAACATTCATTTTTACTTTCATAAGAATACACCTTCTAGCGGATTGTTTACTTTTATAATAACATATTAAAAATATTGTTTGCTTCTATATTGTTGGAAATAAATTAAAAAACCAGTGAAGGAGAATGACATAGCTGTACCTTCACTGGCTTAGGTTACTTACTATAATTTCTCTGCTTTATAATTACAAAATCATTGGCAGGTAACTCAAAGTCCAATTTATCTTCTTTGATATTCAGTTCTTTTTGATTCCATAAATCAAAAGCATACTCAGTAGAACTGCAGTCCAATGATGTCTTCACTGACTGATCTGACGTATTTATAAAGAAGTGAACTGAAGTATTTTTGACAGTTCTTACAAAGTGAAAACAATCATCTTCATTATCCGGCTCGATAATGGAGAGCTTTCCTTGTGTAAATGCTTCTTCAGAAAGGCGCAATTGAATAAACTGTTTAACAAAGTTTTTCAGACTGGTATTTTGGCCTTCTTCATCCCAGACCATACATTTTCTGCATTCTGGATCTTCTCCTCCAGTCATGCCGATTTCATCCCCGTAATAAACACAAGGTGTACCAGGGAAAGAAAATAACAGGGTATATAATAGACGAACCTTGTTAATATCCTCATCGCATTCAGTCAGGACTCGTGGTGTGTCATGACTGCCAAGCAGGTTAAAAGCTGCTTCATTACTGTTTTCTGTATAAGATGTATAAGATTTGGATAATCGGTTAGCAAATTGAATAGTATTAATTTTTTCTTTTGCAATATAATCGAGTCCGGCTAAAGTGAGCGGATAGTTCATAACTGCATCAAACTGGTCTCCTTCCAGCCATGGGAGTGCATCATGCCATATTTCTCCAAGAATATATAAGTCTGGTTTAATCGATTTAACTCTTTTACGAAATGCTTTCCAAAAAGAATGATCTACTTCATTTGCCACATCCAGGCGCCAGCCGTCAATATCAAATTCTTCAATCCAATAAGAGGCTACATCTAAGAAATAAGAGCGCACTTCCGGGTTTTCGGTATTTAGTTTTGGCATTGATTCAACATATCCGAATGTATCATAGTTAGGTGGATAGACATCCTTTACTGGAAATTCATGCAGATGAAACCAGTCTGTGTATTTGGACTTTTCTTGATTTTTCAGGACATCTTGAAATGGCCCAAAATACAGACCGCTATGATTAAACACGGCATCCAGCATTACACGGATACCTCTTTGATGACATGCATCGACAAGTTTTTTAAACGTTTCTTTGTCTCCGAATTGCGGATCAATTTCTATATAGTCAATGGTGTCGTATTTGTGATTGGAATACGCTTTAAAGATAGGTGTCAGATAAATCCCATTGATACCTAAATTTGTTAAGTAATCTAGGTTCTTAATAATCCCTTCAAAATCCCCGCCAAAAAAGTTGTCTAAGGCTGGCGCTTCACTGGCCCAGGGCAATACTTTTTCAGGATCATTTTTTTTATTTCCATTTGCAAATCGGTCCGGGAAAATTTGATACCAGACAGTCTCTTTAACCCATGCAGGTACTTCAAAAATATCAATGGGATTAATAAATGGAAAACAGAAATAATAGGATATATCGTCCGTTTCTATTTGAGAATAAAATCCTTTTTCTGTATAAATCAATGTATCTTTCCCATCATTTATTTCAAAGCCGTACCGTAAGCGCCTTGTAGGTACATCTAGTTCAATAAACCAGTAATCAAATAAATCATCGGAAGCAGCAACAGTCATCGTTTTCTTCTTGTAAGTCCATTTTTTCTTTTTCCAATCATAGGGGTCGCCGTAAATCAAATTTACTTTGTTGGCATCGTTTTTCTTCGTCTTTAACCGGATATGAAGTGTTTCTTCTTTGTAAGCATAAGCAAAGTTTCCTTTAGGTCTGTGATAGATAGCTTCTTTTAACATGGAATTCCTCCTTAAAAATAAACAACCCCTGTTTTCAAATTAAGAAAACAGGGGTTGTTGTCATGACAAAGCATTGCCCTCAAATTGTATGTGAAACATAGTAATTAAATCTATTATTTGCAGAATAGAGTTAATAAGTCAAGAGGAAAAATAAAATTATGAAACCCCTTGCAAAAATAGATTAAATAGATTAGAATGATTTTTGTAGCTGTTGTGCAAACGTTTGCGCAACTAAAAAATATAAGAGGAGTTGGGGAAATGAAAGGGAAAGTTCGTTTCTTGGCGTTAATTTCTTTACTATTTATTCTGGTTTTAGGAGCATGTGCACCTGATAGAGAAGAACCAGGAGAGGAAAGTGCTGGCGGTGAATCTGAAAAGCCGGAAGAATTAGTGATTTGGATGAATGATCAGGATGAACAGATGGATGCAATTAATGAAATTGTGGAGAAATACGAAGAACAAGAAGGTATTTCAGTCAAAGTGGAAGGACGACCAATGGTTGATCAATTACAGCAATTATCATTAGCTGGACCTGAAGGGAATGGTCCGGATTTATTCTATCAGCCCCACGACCAGATTGGAAATATTGTTGCGCAAGGATTAGCGGAGCCTCTTGATGTTACGGATGACCAATTAAATAGATACGTAGATGCAGCAGTAGATGCTGTTACTTACACTTATGATGATGAAACAAATATATATGGTTTACCTGCAGTTATTGAAACATATGGTCTTTTTTATAACAAAAGTATTATTGGTGAAGCACCGGAAACAATGGAAGATGTTTTAGGATTACTGGAAGATCATACAGATGCTTCTAATGATGAATATGGATTTTTAATGCGGCCAAATGATTTCTATTTTTCTTACCCATTCTTAGTTAATTATGGTGGATATATCTTTGGGGGAGAAGTTGGTGATTATGATGTTACAGACGTTGGCTTAGCGAATGATGGTGCAATTGAAGGCGGAGAATTCTATCAAGAGTTTTTTGGTTCTGGTAAAATCCCGGCTGCTACAACTGCAGATGTAATCGATGGCTTGTTCACAGAAGGAAAAATAGGAGCAGTTATTAATGGACCTTGGAGTATTCCAGTTTATGAAAGTGCTTTGGGAGATGATTTAGCATTTGCGCCTTTCCCACAAATTAATGGGGAACCAAGTTCTACTTTCGTAGGTGTTAAATCCTGGATGGTATCCTATTACTCAGAAAATAAAGATTGGGCTCAAGATTTAGCGATGTTTATTACAAACGAAGAGAATCAACAGACTTATTATGATATTGCCGGAGAGCTCCCTCCAAATGAAGAGGCTTTAAATAATATTGAAGATCCAATGTATGCTGACTTTGCTGAGCAAATTCAATTTGGTGTTCCAATGCCTAGTGCTCCAGAAATGGCCCAAGTCTGGGAACCGATGCAAAATGCATTACAGTTCTTAACTGAAGGTGAAGATGCCAGAGAAGTATTAGAAGAAGCTGTAGATCAGATCAATACAAACATACAAGCCGGCGGCGGAGGAAATTAATTAAAATGAGGAGTCTATCTCCTCTTTTTAATTTACTGATTCTTAAGGGAGCAGGCTATTAAAAATAATCTTGTTTATTTCATACACAGTTAAGTTAAAGGAGGGGTAAGATTGACTACTCCAAAAAAGCAGCCGAAAAAGAATTATCATAAACATAACCCGAATACTGCTACAATTTTGTCCATTTTATTTGCCGGGTTAGGTCAGTTATATAACCGTAGATATTTAAAAGGAAGTATATTTATTTTTATTGAAGGAGCATTCCTTCTGGCATTTTTAGATGCGTTAAATTTTGGACTTTGGGGATTGCGTACATTAGGAACCATTCCAGGAACAGATCACTCTATAAGATTACTTGTACTGGGTGTACTGTCTTTAATTGTTTCGGTCATAGCAATTACACTGTATGTATTTAATGTACTTGATGCAAGAAAACAGGCAAAAAAAATAAAAAAAGGATGGGTACCTTTAAGCTTTAAACAGGTAATTAAAGAGGTATATGATTATTCATTTCCTTATATAATTACGTTCCCAGGCCTATTCTTAATGATCTTTGTTGTTATTTTTCCATTGCTGTTTTCTTTACTATTAGCATTTACAAATTATGATTTATATCATTCTCCTCCCCGTAATTTAGTAGACTGGGTAGGATTGGATAATTTTAAGAGTTTATTTACAGTACCAATTTGGCAGGAAACCTTTCTTAGTGTATTTGTTTGGACAATTGTCTGGACAGTAGTAGCAACAACATTACAGATTGCTCTGGGTTTCTTTCTGGCAGTCCTTGTAAATGATGAAAGAGTACGATTTAAAAAATTAATCAGAACAATTTTAATCTTACCTTGGGCAGTTCCAGCGTTTGTAACTATTCTGGTATTTGCCGCAATGTTTAATGATGATTTTGGAGCGATTAACAGAGATATTATCATTCCTTTATTCGGAGGGGAGGGAATATCCTGGCTAAGTGATCCGCTCTACAGCCGTATAGCAATTATTATGATACAAACATGGCTTGGATTTCCTTTTATTTTTGCTTTGTTCACTGGAATATTGCAAAGTATCTCAAAAGATTGGTATGAAGCAGCTGACATGGATGGGGCATCACGGATTCAAAAGTTCAAAAGTATTACATTTCCCCATGTTATGTTTGCAACAGCCCCTTTATTAATTATGCAGTACGCTTCAAACTTTAATAATTTTAATGTCATTTATTTATTTAATGAAGGCGGTCCCGCAGTTCGCGGACAGAATGCCGGTGGTACAGATATTTTGATATCCTGGGTATATAAATTGACGTTCGATACAAACAACTATTCGATGGCAGCTGTTATTTCCATCATCATGGGATTAATTGTATCTGGTTTTGCATTTTACCAATTCCGAAAAACAAGATCCTTTAAAGAAGAAGGTGAAATTTAATGAGCTCGAAAACGAAATCAAAATTAGAAGTAACGGCGATTTATCTTATACTGGCAATCGTTTCTGTCATTATTTTTTATCCACTGCTTTGGACAATAGGTATGTCACTCAATCAGGGTACAAGCTTATACTCTTCAAGCATTATTCCGGATAATTTTTCGCTTGAACATTATAAATGGCTGTTCAGTCCGCAAAGCGATTATTTATTATGGTATAAAAATTCATTGATTGTTGCTTTTGCAAATGCCATCGGGAGTGTAGTCTTGACAGCATTTGTAGCTTACGCTTTTTCGAGGTTTAAATTTGTAGGACGTAAGAATGGATTGTATATCTTTTTATTACTGCAAATGTTTCCTGTAATGATGGCGATGGTTGCCCTATACATCTTCTTAAATATGATTGGGCTATTAGATTCATTAACCGGTTTAATATTGATTTATTTAGGTGGTCAAATTCCTTTTAATGCTTGGCTGGTAAAAGGGTATTTTGACACAATTCCGAAAGAGCTGGATGAAGCTGCTAAGATTGATGGAGCCGGTCCTATCAGGATTTTTTGGAGTGTTCTTCTTCCGCTGGCAAAACCTATTCTGGCAGTAGTTGCTCTATTTAATTTTATGGCACCATTATTTGATTTTTTACTTCCGTCCATTGTAATTTCAAGTGAAGAAAATTATACTTTGGCTTTGGGGCTATACAACTTTATTAACGATCAGTTTGCGAATAATTTCACTAGATTTGCAGCAGGCTCTGTATTAATTGCTGTTCCAATCGCAACAATTTATTTATTCTTGCAAAGGTACTTAATTTCTGGTTTAGCGTCGGGTGGTACAAAAGGTTAAAATGTTGTATGCTAAATGAAATAGTTTTATAAAACTTGTTATAAAGTCCTATAAAAAGATATAAGAGACAGAGAATTTTTCCGTTATTATTTATTTTCTGCATGGTAAGCATACCTGGGGACTGCGTTGCTTTGTGAACTCCCGACGTAATAGCCTATAGAGGTTTTATGGGGTTTTGCTGGTCAGCTCTGTTTCTCTGCTTTATTAAACTATCATGAATAAGCTGACTTAGAGGGTGATGAAAATAGTTACAATCAAAGATATAGCAAAGGTGACCGGTTTTTCTCCTTCTACAGTATCCCGGGTAATTGCTAATAACTCGAGGATAAGTGAAGAGACGAAACAAAAAGTTAGAGCAGCAATGGAAGAATTAGGATATCACCCTAATCTGACTGCCAGGAATTTAGTCGTACAGTCAACGAAAACGATTGGCGTGATTATGCCGTCTTCAGCAGATAAGTCTTTGCAGAATCCATTTTTTACAGAAGTTTTAAGAGGGATAGGATCATATTTTCATCAAGAGCAGTTTTCAATGCTTCTTTCGTCTGGGCAAACAGAGGAAGAAAAGTTTAAAGAAATCGAAAGAATGGTCCTGGGTAAATATGTTGATGGGGTAATTTTACTTTATTCACGACTGAATGATTCCATAGTGGATTTTTTAAAGGAAAAGAATTTCCCTTTTGTTATGGTGGGAAAACCTTCAGAATATAAAGACGAAATAGTTCATGTAGACAATGATAATATAAAAGCGGGGAAAGATATTACTGAGCATTTGATAGAAAATGGACATAAACGGATTTCGTTTATCGGAGGAGCCGCAGATCTGGTTGTAACCATCGACCGGCAAAAAGGCTATGAAACAGCATTAAAAGAAGCTGACATTCCTGTAACAGAGGAGTATATCATCCATACAGAGTTTCTAAAGTCTGGTGGAAGGGAAGCTGTTGAACAAATTTTAGAACTTAAAGTAAAGCCGGATGCTATTGTTGTAAGCGATGACTTAATCAGTGTAGGAGTTATCAGCATGTTGGAGGAATATGGGCTGAAGGTTCCTGAACATATATCTTTAGTCAGCTTTAATAATATTTATTTCTCAGAAATTATACATCCTGCACTTACAACAGTGGATATCCAAATCTTTCGTCTTGGTGTAGAATCAGCAAAAGCAATTATTCAAATATGCACGAATCAGGTGCTGCATAAAAAGCGGATTATTATTCCTCATTCTATCGCATACCGGAATTCGGTTAAAGTAATGAAATGAAAAAATTGCTGGTAACTCGTTATCAGCAATTTTTCAAAAAAAGGTTTATAGATTTTATTATTTTTATGCAAACGTTTCCGTTGATGTGATTGAAAGGGAAGTGATGTTTTAAATAGAATGAATATAATACTCTTGCATATCAATAAAATGAATGATAGTATTAAACCAAAATTTCATGCAAACGTTTGCTTTATTTTGAATGTAATTAAAAGGTTTTTAATTAAGATTCTTTTTAATACAAATTTTAGGAAGGGAAAGTATTCACATGGCAATAACTATCAAGGATGTAGCTAAAGCAGCGAATGTTGCCCCTTCTACCGTTTCCCGAGTAATTTCTGACAGCAGGCATATCAGTGAAAAAACAAAAAAGAAGGTTCGACAGGTAATGAACGAACTCGGATATCATACCAATCTGAATGCCAGAGGTCTTGTTCAGCAATCTACGAAAACATTAGGCGTTGTATTAAAGTATTCGGAAAGCGATGCATGGAAATTAGGAAATCTATTTGTCTCTGAGGTTTTACAAGGGATAAGTGCTCACTGTCAACAGCACGGATACAGTATTATGATTACTACAGGAAGCACAGAAGAAGAAATTTATAAAGATGTTGGCCGAATGGTACAAGGAAAACAAGTAGACGGAATTATTGTTTTATACGCTAAGAAAAATGATAAAGTGGTTCCTTTTTTATTGGAAAAAGCAATTCCTTTTTCTGTTGTCGGAAAACCAATGGAAAGAATGAATGAAATCATGTTTGTGGACAACGACAATATGCAGGCAGCAAAAGATGCTACGGAATTTTTAATCCATAGAAATCACAGCCGAATTGGTTTTATAGGAGATAATCCCACCTTTCAAGTAATTCAGGATCGCGTAGAAGGTTACTATAAAGCTCTTGAAGAACATGGTATCCGAAGAGATGCAAGCTATGTGAAATTTGTACATACTCCAGAAGAGGAAGGGGCAGTAGTAGAAGAATTTTTAATAATGGAAGCGAAACCAACAGCGCTTGTCATTTCTACCCCGCTTCAAGGAGTAGGTGTATTAAAAGCATTACATAAAAGAGGAGTGCATGTACCTGATGAGATAAGCTTGGTTGTTTTTAACAAGACATTGATAACAGAAATGTCAATACCTGTGCTTACGTCCATAGACACAGAAGCTTTTCAGCTTGGTTATGAAGCTTCAAGAGGGGTAGTTGAGCTGATTAATAATCCTGATACTTTCAAACGCAGTGTAATTATTCCTGCAAAAATTGAGCCGAGAGAGTCTCATAGAAAATTAACTAAAGATAATAGTTCTGTCATCAATGTAACGATGGAATAAAAGAAAAATAAGGAGTGTCTGATATGAATATAGTAGTATGGAATGAAAATCGTCACGAAAAAACAAATGAAACAGTTGCTTCTATTTATCCGAAAGGGATTCACGGAGCAATTGCCGGTTTTTTAACAGAAGCGGGTCATGATGTTACTACGGCGACATTAGATGAGCCGGAGCATGGTTTATCGGAGGATTTATTAGAGAAAACAGATGTGCTGATCTGGTGGGGGCATATGGCACATGATGAAGTACAGGATGACATTGTAGAAAGAGTGAAAAAGCGTGTGTTAGACGGTATGGGATTAATTGTTCTTCACTCAGGGCATTTCTCGAAAATCTTTAAATCTCTTATGGGAACAGGCTGTGATTTGAAATGGCGTGAATCAGACGATACAGAACGTGTTTGGAATGTAGACCCATCCCATCCAATTGCCAAAGGAATTGGCGAGTACTTTGAAATTGAAAAAGAAGAAATGTATGGAGAGCATTTTGATATTCCTGCACCG